>CAWBBS010000010.1:0-297519 GCA_963787115.1 uncultured Solirubrobacteraceae bacterium | reverse complement strand
CGTATCGGACTGCCAATGTGCGCGTCGGCCCCGGTGGTCAGCGGCTGGACGCGCGGGTGCTACTCAATGATCTCCGTGACCACTCCCGAGCCGACCGTGCGACCGCCCTCTCGGATGGCGAAACGCAGTCCCTGGTCCATGGCGATCGGCTGGATCAGCTCGATCTCCATCTGGACGTTGTCGCCCGGCATGACCATCTCGACGCCGTCGGGCAGCTTCGCCACGCCGGTCACGTCGGTGGTCCGGAAGTAGAACTGCGGCCTGTAGCCGGTGAAGAACGGCGTGTGACGGCCACCCTCCTCCTTCTTCAGGACGTAGACCTCAGCCTTGTACTTGGTGTGAGGCGTGATCGAACCCGGCTTGCAGAGAACCTGCCCGCGCTCGATCTCCTCGCGCTTGGTGCCTCGGAGCAGGCAGCCGACGTTGTCGCCGGCCTGGCCCTGGTCGAGGATCTTGCGGAACATCTCCACGCCGGTGACGACGGTGGAGGTCGTGTCGTGGACGCCCACGACCTCGACGGTGTCGCCGGTGTTGACGATCCCCTGCTCGATGCGGCCGGTGGCCACCGTGCCTCGGCCGGTGATCGAGAAGACATCCTCGACCGGCATCAGGAACGGCTTGTCGAGCTCGCGGACGGGCTCGGGGATGTAGGAGTCCAGGGCCTCGGCGAGGTCCAGGATCTTCTGCTTGTAGTCAGCGTCGCCTTCGAGCGCCTTCAGAGCCGAGCCCGTGATGAACGGAATGTCGTCACCGGGGAAGTCGTACTCGGACAGGAGCTCGCGGACCTCGACCTCGACGAGTTCAAGGAGCTCGTCGTCGTCGACCATGTCGGCCTTGTTCAGGAACACGACGATGTACGGCACGCCGACCTGGCGGGCGAGCAGGATGTGCTCGCGCGTCTGCGGCATGGGGCCGTCGGCGGCGGAGACCACGAGGATCGCGCCGTCCATCTGGGCGGCGCCCGTGATCATGTTCTTGACGTAGTCGGCGTGGCCGGGGCAGTCGACGTGCGCGTAGTGGCGCTTGTCGGTCTGGTACTCGACATGGGAGGTGGCGATCGTGATCCCGCGTTCCTTCTCCTCGGGCGCGTTGTCGATCTCCTCGAAGCTGCGGGCCTCTGCGCCCCCATGCTCAGCCAGCACCGTGGTGATGGCAGCGGTCAGCGTCGTCTTGCCATGGTCGATGTGACCGATGGTCCCGACGTTGACGTGCGGCTTGTCGCGCTCGAACTTCTCCTTCGCCACTTTTTGTTCGCTCCTATATCGACTTGTATGTTCGCCTCTATGGGGGCGAACCTCAGAAATCTATCTAACTGCGCCTTTTTCTGACTGCTGGTGCTCTCCGGGTCTGGAACAGCGGTGCCCCGCGGGGCACCGGCGCCTATGCCGGGACCGGCTCTCCCGTCCTCTGTTCGACGATCTTCTCGCCGATGTTGGGCGGGACCTCCTCGTAGGCCTCGAACTGCATCGTGTATGTGGCACGGCCCTGCGTGTTGGAGCGCAGGTCAGTCGCGTAGCCGAACATCTCGCTGAGGGGCACGCGTGCGGTGACCGCAAGCGCGTTGCCTCGGCGCTCCTGGCCTTCGACGCGACCGCGACGGCGGCTCAGGTCGCCGATGACGTCTCCGAGGAAGTCCTCGGGGGTCACGACCTCGACGGCGAAGATGGGCTCGAGCAGGACGGGCTTGGCTCGTTTGGCGGCCTCTTTGAAGGCCAGTGAGCCGGCGACCTTGAACGCGATCTCCGAGGAGTCCACGTCGTGGTACTTGCCGTCCACGAGGGTGACCTTGATGTCCACCATCGGGTATCCGGCCTTGACGCCGTTCTCGAGTGCCTCTTCGATCCCTTTCTTGACTGCCGGGATGTATTCGGAGGGCACGGCGCCACCCTTGATCTTGTTGATGAACTCGAAGCCGTCGCCGGGGGCGGGCTCGAGGTCGATGTAGACGACGCCGAACTGGCCTGAGCCACCGGTCTGGCGGACGAACTTGCCCTCGATCTTCTCGACATGGCCGCGGACGGTCTCGCGGTAGGAGACCTGCGGGCGGCCGACGTTGGCCTCGACGCCGAACTCGCGCTTCATGCGGTCGACGAGGACCTCGAGGTGGAGCTCGCCCATCCCGGATATCTCTGTCTGGCCGGTCTCCTCGTTGGTGCGGACCTGGAAGGTCGGGTCCTCCTCGGCCAGGCGGCCGAGGGCGATCGACATCTTCTCCTGGTCGACCTTCGTCTTCGGCTCGACCGCGACCTTGATCACGGGCTCGGGGAAGATGATGTTCTCGAGGTGGACCGGGTGGTCCGGGTCGGCGAGCGTGTCACCGGTGATGACCTGCTTGATCCCGACGGCCGCGGCGATGTCGCCGGCGTAGACCATCGAGACCTCCTCGCGCTCATTGGCGTGCATCATCAGGATGCGGCCGATGCGCTCGGTGCGGCCGGTGCTGACGTTCAGCACCCGGGCGCCGGCCTCGAGCGTGCCCGAGTAGACGCGGAAGTAGGTGAGCTTGCCGACGTAGGGGTCGGCGGCGATCTTGAAGGCGAGGGCCGCGAAGGGCTCGGAGTCATCGGCCTTGCGCACGACCTCCAGCGCCTCCTCCTGGCCTTTGATCAGTTCGGTGCCGATCACCGGGGGCACGTCCAGCGGCGAGGGCAGGTAGTCGATCACGGCGTCGAGCAGGGGCTGCACGCCCTTGTTCTTGAAGGACGAGCCGCACAGGACGGGGGTCAGTTTGGTCGAGAGGGTCGCCTTGCGGATGGCGGCCTTCAGCGTCTCCTCGGGCACCTCGGTCTCTTCGAGGATCAGCTCGAGCAGCGCGTCGTCGTAGTGGGAGACCTCCTCCAGGAGGTGTTCACGGGCGGACTCGGCGGCTTCCTTGAGGTTCTCAGGGATGTCCACCTCTTCCTGTTCCTTGCCCATGTCGTCCTTGTAGATGATCGCTTTCATCGCGACCAGGTCGACGACGCCCAGGAAGTCGCCCTCGGCGCCGATCGGAAGCTGGATCGGCACGGGGTGCGCGCCGAGGCGGTCGATCATCGTCTGCACACCCGCGTCGAAGTCCGCGCCGATGCGGTCCATCTTGTTGATGTACGCGATGCGCGGCACGTGGTACTTGTCGGCCTGGCGCCAGACGGTCTCGGACTGGGGCTCGACGCCCGCGACGGAGTCGAACAGCGCGATCGCGCCATCGAGGACGCGCAGCGAGCGCTCGACCTCGACCGTGAAGTCGACGTGGCCGGGCGTGTCGATGATGTTGATGCGGTGACCCTTCCACTGCGCGGTGGTGGCGGCGGAGGTGATCGTGATCCCGCGCTCCTGCTCCTGCTCCATCCAGTCCATGACGGCGGCGCCCTCGTGGACCTCGCCGATCTTGTAGGTGCGGCCCGTGTAGTAGAGGATGCGCTCGGTCGTCGTCGTCTTACCGGCGTCGATGTGAGCCATGATCCCGATGTTCCGGGTGTTATGAAGTGTGAATTGACGTGGCATCTATCAGGATCCAGGGGTCGTTTCGGGCGGATGGGCGGGCAAAAAAATTGGGCCCCTCGGGCCCACGCGCTCTACAGGTCTTTTGTTGACCGGTTCGCGTCGTTATCTGCTCGAGGTCTCCATCTTGATTGCCGTCCGCGGGAGGCATGCACAGACACTGCGCCCACCCGCGGCGCAGAGCCGACTATAGCAGAGGAAATGGAGCCGCAGAGCAGCTCAGGCGGCGGCCTGCGGGGTCTTCGCGCAGGTGGGCGGCGCCTCGAGCTCGACCATGTCCGCAAGCCGCTCCAGCACACGCACGGTGGCCTGCAGATCCTCGTCGCCGACGTCGCTCAGCGCCTGCTCCCAGCGCTGCTTCCAGATGCGCCGCTTGGCCTGGATCTTGCGCCGGCCCTGAGGGGTCAGGCGCGAGACCACCACGCGGCGGTCCACCGCTGAGCGGTCTCGTGCGACGTGACCGCTGAGCGCGAGGTGCTCAAGCATCTGCGTGACGGTCCCGGGCGTGAGCATCGCGGCGGCGGCCAGCTCGCCCGCGGACATCTCTCCGCCCTCGTCCAGCGCCGTCAGGAGCTGGAACTGCGCGTTGCTGAGCTGCTCGCCGGCGAGGTGGGTGTCGCGGCCCCGCAGCCTGTTCAGTGCTCTGAAGACGCGCTTGAACTCATCCTGCAGCGCCTGCAGCTGGGCATCGCGCCCCTGGGCTGGGGAGATCTCGGCGGGCTCGCGGGTGGTTGCCATCTCTGTCCCTAGACGCCGACGGGCTCAGCCGCGGCGGCGCCCGCCGCCTCCTGCGGGGCGTGTTTGCCCTCGGCGCGCATCAGCACCGCGCACGGGATCAGCGCCAGCGCCGCGATCCCGAACGACCACCAGTAGGCCTGCCCGAAGGCGCTGGCCAGCTGGTCCGGGCTGGGCGAGCTGCCCGAGGCGCGCTGAAGCACGACCGCGAGCACGGCGGTGCCGATGGCCCCGCCGATCCGCTGCAGCACGTTCAGCTGCGGCGTGGCGTCCGAGAGCTGCTCCGGGCGCAGCGAGGAGAAGGCCGCGCTCATCGCCGGCACGAAGGAGAAGCCGATGCCGACGCCGCGGACGACGAGCACGAGCGAGATCTCGAGGATCGACGTGTTCGTACCGATGAACGTCAGCGGGATCGTCGACAGGCACAGGATCAGCACGCCCATGAACGCGAGCCGGCCGGCGCCCACGCGGGCGGTCAGCCTGCCCGCGAGCGGCATCACGAACAGCATCCCGAGACCCTGCGGGCCGGTCAGCAGGCCGGTGGCGATCACGCTCTCGTGGCGGACCTCCTGGTAGTACAGCGGCACCAGGATCATCGCCCCGAACAGGGCGGCGCCGAGCGCGAAGGTGGTCAGAGAGGCCGCCCCGAAGATCCGTTTGGCATACAGGCGCACGTCCAGCAGCGGCCGCTCGACTCGCAGCGCGTGCATCACGAACAGGGCCCCGAGCGCGAGGCCCGCGAGCGTCGGCCAGATCACCAGCGGCGCCGTCAGCGACGCGTGGCTTCCGGCCTGGCTGAGGCCGTAGACGAGCGACGTCGACGCGGTCGACATCAGCACCAGGCCGAGTGTGTCAAAGCGTCCCGCGTCCCCGGATTCGGTGTGCGGGATCACGCGCCAGCCCAGGAAGAAGGCGAGGAAGCCGATCGGGACGTTGACCAGGAAGATCCAGGACCAGTGCAGGTTCTGCAGGATGATCCCGCCGATCACCGGGCCGAGGATCGGCGCCAGCATCGCGGGCATCGAGACGATGCCCATCACGCGGCCCATGCGCTTGGGGCCGGCGACCTGGGCCATGATCAGCTGCCCGACGGGCATGATCATGCCGCCGCCCGCACCCTGCAGAACCCGGAAGAACACCAGGCTGGTGACCGAGGCGGCGACGGCGCACAGCGCGGAGCCCGCGGTGAACAGCACCAGCGAGGTCATGTAGACGCGCTTGGCGCCGAAGCGCCGGGAGGCCCAGCCGGTGACGGGGATGACGGCGGCGAGCGCGAGCAGGTAGCCGGTGACCACCCACTGGATCTGCGAGATCGAGCTGTGCAGGTCGTGCCCGAGGGTGCTGAGGGCGACGTTGACGATGGTCGTGTCGAGGATCGACATGACCATGCCGAGGATCACCACGCCCGCTATACGCCAGACGTGGGCCTCGATGCGGTCAGATGCGCCCGCGTTGGACGCCTCGTGTACTTGCGGAGAGCTACTCACTAGGAGAAAGCTTAGGTACCGAAGCTTCTTCCATTAACCCCCTGGAGCAAAAAAATCTCAGGCGACGGCAAGAGCTCGGCGGCCGCGTCCTGAGAGCACGCGCCCAGGGGCCATCGGCCATGCTGCGGTGCTGGAGCTGCGAGCGGGCTAGAGTGCCCGCCGGAGGGTGCTACCAGCGGTAGTGGGCGAAGGCCTTGTTGGCCTGTGCCATGCGGTAGATGTCGTCCTTGCGCTTGTAGGCGCCGCCCTGCTGGGACGTTGCATCCATTAGCTCGTTGGCGAGGCGCTGGGCCATCGTCTTCTCGCGCCTGCCGCGGGCGAACTCGACCAGCCAGCGGACCGCGAGGGTGCGGGCGCGGCGGGCGGGAACCTCGACGGGAACCTGGTAGGTCGCACCTCCGACCCTGCGGGAGCGAACCTCGAGGGTCGGCGTCAGAGCTTTGATCGAGGCCTCGAGGGTCTCGACGGGGTCTTTCTCGCTGCGCTCGGCGAGGATCGCCATCGCGTCGTAGACGATCCGCTCTGCGGTCGACTTCTTGCCGTCGAGCATCACCTTGTTGATGATCTGCTGGACCAGCTTGGAGCGGTGGATCGCGTCCGGCTCAACCGGGCGGATCTGGGCGGCTGCGCGGCGGGGCATCTACTTTTTCTTCACGCCGTACTGCGAGCGCGCCTTTTTGCGGTCGCTCACGCCGGCGGCGTCGAGCGTTCCGCGGACGACCTTGTAGCGGACGCCGGGAAGATCCTTGACGCGGCCGCCGCGGACGAGCACAACGGAGTGCTCCTGCAGGTTGTGGCCCTCACCCGGGATGTATGCGGTGACCTCGATGGAGCCGGAGATGCGCACACGCGCGACCTTGCGGAGCGCGGAGTTAGGCTTCTTCGGTGTGGTCGTGTACACACGGGTGCATACGCCGCGCCTCTGAGGGGCGGCGACCTTCTTCTTGCGTCCCTTGCCGGACTTGAGTCCAGGGGTGGCCACCTTCTTCTTCGGGGTGACGCGGCCCTTGCGGACGAGTTGTGAGGTTGTGGGCATCGGCGGCAGATGCTAGCAGCAGCTAGGCGCTCTGCGCTACGCCGGCGGAACGCACCGGTGCGGGCATCAGTGCGGAGGCGACGATCACGAGCACGAATGCGAGGGCCTGGACGACCACTCCGATGGGCCCGGCGGCCATCGGGTCGCCGAAGACGATGATGCCGCCGGCGATGCCGGCGATGTTCGCGGCTGTGCCGGTGACGGCGATCACGGGGACCGCTTCACCGTCCTGGAGCGCGCGGGCGGAGGCGAAGAAGGCGACGATCGAGGCGGCGATGGCGACCATCAGCCAGGGGCTGGTCGCAAGGCCCATGACGCCGTGGGCGCCCGTGATGCCCGTGAGGGCCTTGATCGAGGTGTCAGAGACACCGAACAGCAGCCCGGCCGCGGCGGCGAGCATGACGCCGTGGTGCTCGACGGGGCCGCCCATGCGGGGGCCCATGATCAGGAGGCCGCCGATTCCGAACAGGCCGGCCTCGAAGGCGATCATGACCGCCGGGGAGAAGTGTGCGTGCGCGCCGTGCATGGCGGGCAGGGTGACGCCGAGCAGGACCAGTCCGACGGCGGTCAGGATCAGCCCGACCCACTGCCTGGGCCCGACCGTGAAGCCGAACATGCGGTCCGCCATCACCGCGATGAACACGACGCCGGCGGCGAGGGAGACCTGGATCACCGACATCGGCGCGAGCGCCAGGGCGGCGACATGCAGCCCCCAGCTCGCGGTGGCGATGATCATGCCCAGCAGGAACCATTTGGAGGAGTACAGGTCGCGCGTGGAGCGCAGCGGGTGCATGACGCGCACCTTCGGCACATCCTGGGCGCCCTTGAACTTGTAGAAGAAGCCAAGGTTCGCCACGAAGGCGCAGAGGAGGGCGAGAAGTATTCCGAGGTCTAGGGTCATCGTAGATAGGGTCCTGCTCGGTTGACCCATCGGCGGGGGCCGCGAGCTGCCTTAGCGCCAATCGGCGGCCTCGGCGAATCAACCGTGTCCAGCAGATTACATTGGCCAACCTCTATGACAGCTAAAGACCGTCCAGAAGCCATCAGGGACCGCACTGAGGCCGGTCCGGACAAACCCGCAGAGACCTCCGAGCCGTCCACCAGGCCCCTGCTGATGGTGGACATCGACGGCGTCATCTCGCTGTTCGGGGGCGTCAGCCTGCACCCGGCGGGCGCCGGGCGCGAGGGATCCCTGCACTCGATTGAGGGCATACCGCACTTCCTTTCGTCCACTGCGGCCGCTCACCTTCTCGAGCTCGCGCCGATCTTCGACCTCGTCTGGGCCAGCGGCTGGGAGGAGAAGGCCGATGAACATCTCCCCAGGCTGCTGGGTCTGCCGCGCGAGATCCCTCATCTGAGCTTCGAGCGCGGCGTCGGGCGCTCGAACGCGCACTGGAAGCTGGACGCGATCGACGCCTATGCGGGCGGGCGGCCGCTCGCCTGGCTCGACGACGCCCTCAACGAGGCCTGCCACGAGTGGGCGAGCCGGCGGGCGGCCCCCACGCTGCTGGTGCAGACCGACCCCGAGATGGGGCTCACCGAGGCCGAGCAGGCGCCGGCTCGAGCTCTGGGCGGGCAGCCTGCCCTAGGCCGGCCTAGCGCCGGCAGCGCGATCCCTTCGGACACGCTCGCTCCCAGCGAGGGGCTGCCCGGGAACAGCGCCCTCAGCGACAGCGTCCCGGTGGCCGGCACCGGCACCGACGCCGACCACTGGCCCTGCGGGCCCGTCTGGGCTTCGGCGAGCGTGCTCTCGCTCACCGTTTCACCGCGGTGGCTCACGGTCCGTGACTGCACGATGATGCTCACCCCGGGCACGGGCGCCCCGGCGGCGGGGACCGTGAGGGCTCCTTCGACCGTGCGCGTCAGCGCCGGCGCAGGCGTGGTTTCGGTGCTCGTGGTCGTGGGCGCGGCCGCGCCGCCGCCCGCTTCCGGCGCCGGCGCGGGCGCGGGCGGAATTGGCGCGCCCGAGCGCGATGGTCAGGCGGGCGATCGTGCGGGACAGCCTCGCGACCACGGGCCTGATCGAGGGCAGCTCGCCGTAGAGGACGTCGCCGGGGCATTCGGTGGAGTCGCCGTCGCGGTGCCCGGCGATGTGCGGGAGCACGACGTGGGCGTTGGCGGCTGTATTTGCTGTACTGGGCGCCGGCCGGGTTTACCCGCACCCCGACGGTCCTCCCGGGCGGGGACGCCGTGGAGCGGGAGCTTCCAGGCCAGCAGCGACTGCAGCGCGTGCCTTGCGGCCGCGGAGATCGGGACCGAGCTGAAGGTCCCGAGCACCGAGACGCCCGTTGAGATGTAGTTGTAGCCGCCGGCGTGCGCGCCGGTGACGGCCTCGGTGATGCCGCCCGCGCGGGCCTCGAAGATGCGCCCGTAGAGGTCGACGACGAAGTTGTAGCCGATGTCGTTCCAGCCGTTGGTGTAGGTGTGGAAGGCGTAGATCGCCCGCAGCATCGCGGGCACCTCGCCGGCGCTGTAGCCGTTGGGGTTCTCGGTGTGGTGCACGAAGGCCATCCGCACCGAGCCGTATTCCGGGGCGACCCGCGGCGGCGAGATCCCGAGCGCCCAGGAGCGGCGGGCGATGATCGGCGGCTGCCCGCCGCCCGCCGCGAGCGCCGGCCCGGCCAGCGCCAGCGACGCCGCGGCGGCGTCCGGGGCGCCGTTGCGGGCACCGGCGCCGGCGCTGACGTCGACGATGTGAAGCCGCGCGTCCTTCAGCGGATGCTGCGGAAGGACCTGGGCCGCGCTCGCCCCGCCCGTCCAGATCGGCTCGCCCACGCTCTCGCCGCCCGGGCGCGAGCCTTCCTGATCATGCCCGCGCGAGCCGGCGGAGACCCATTGGCTCCACCTCCCCCCGCCCCGCGGAAGCGCAGGCGGATGTGCGCGCCCGGCTCGCCCGCCCAGGAGAGGCCGAGCAGGTCGGCGCCCGCGGGAAGCTCGATCGTGGACCCGCCGGCGGGGACGGCGCCGAGGTCGAGGGTGCTCAGCCGCGTCGGCGGAGCTGAGACCTCGGCCGCGGAGGCGGCCGGAGGCGCACGGGTCAGTCCTGCGGCAACGACGCCCGCACCGCCCGCGAGAAGCGATCTGCGCGTCAGATGGGAATCCATCGACCCTCAGTACAGCGGATGTGGGCGCCGAAGGCGCCGTTTCGCCGTGAGAATCCGCTCACGCCCGCAGGCGCGGGGTGCGCGGGTGCGGGCTGCGGCCGGAGCCCCCGCGAACGGGAGCTCCGGCCGGCCCTCAACTACTTGTCGCTGGAGCCGTTGTCCTCGGGGATGGCGAGGTCGGCGAGTTCCTCGGCGAAGCCGGGGTCGGTGCCGCCGGCGCCGATCTTCTCGAGCGACGCGAGGTCCGCGTCGAACTCCTGGCCGTAGCCGGCGCCGAAGGCGTCGCCGCCCGCGAGCCCGAGCTCGGCTGCGATCTCGTCCTGGTCGAGCAGGCCGACATCGTCGATCGCGCGGGGAAGCGGCTCGGACGGTTCGATCTCGATCCGCCTGTAGCGCTTCAGGCCCGTGGCCGCCGGGATCAGCTTGCCGATGATCACGTTCTCCTTCAGGCCGTTCAGACGGTCGATCTTGCCTTCGAGCGCCGCGTCCGTCAGGACCTTCGTGGTCTCCTGGAAGGAGGCCGCCGAGAGGAAGGAGTCCGTGTTCAGGGACGCCTTCGTGATCCCGAGGATGATGTCCTCGAACTGTGCTCCCTCGCCGCCGTCGCCGGTGATCGCGTCGTTCGCCTTGGCGAACTCGAAGCGGTCGACGAACTGGCCCGGCAGGTAGTCGGTGTCGCCCTTCTGGTCGACGCGGACCTTTTTGAGCATCTGGCGGACGATCAGCTCGATGTGCTTGTCGTTGATGTCCACGCCCTGTGACTTGTAGACCTCCTGCACCTCCTTGACGAGGTACTGCTCGGTCTCGGTCCGGCCGCGGATGGCGAGCAGCTCGTGCGGGTAGACCGACCCCTCGTTGAGCTGCTTGCCCGCCTTGATCTTCTCGCCGTTGGCGACGAACAGACGCGTGCGGCGCGGGAAGGCGTGCCTGTGCTCCTCGCCTGCGTCGTCGGTGATCACGACGGTCAGGGCCTTGTCGGTCTCCTCGATCGTCACGACACCGTCCTGCTCGGCGATCTTGGCGAGCCCCTTCGGGCGGCGCGCCTCGAAGAGCTCGACGACACGCGGCAGACCGTGCGTGATGTCCGCGCCGGCGACTCCGCCGGTGTGGAACGTGCGCATCGTCAGCTGCGTTCCGGGCTCGCCGATCGACTGCGCGGCGACGATTCCGACCGCGTCGCCGACCTGGGCGAGCGCGCCGGTCGCCATCGCGCGGCCGTAGCACGCCTGGCACACGCCGCTGGGGGCCTCGCACTTCAGGACCGAGCGGACGGGGACCCTGATGTCCGATCCCCTTCTCGTGGTCGTCCGTCGAATGCGCTCGACCATCTCGGCGAGCTCCGCACGCCCGATTTCCACGCCCTGCTCGGCGAGCATGCGGCCGCGCTTGGTCGTGATCGGCAGTGCCGCGATGCGGCCGACGAGACCGTCGTTCGGCTCGCCGTCGTCCTTGAAGACCGGCAGCTCGATGTACTCCTCGGTGCCGCAGTCGGCCTCGCGGATGATGACGTCCTGCGCGACGTCGACCAGGCGGCGTGTGAGGTAGCCCGAGTCGGCGGTCCGCAGAGCGGTGTCGGCCAGGCCCTTTCGCGCGCCGTGGGTGGAGATGAAGTACTCGAGCACCGACAGGCCCTCCATGAAGTTGGCCTTGATCGGGCGCTCGATGATTTCACCCTTCGGGTTGGCCATCAGGCCTCGCATCCCCGCCAGCTGGCGGATCTGCTTGAACGATCCACGGGCACCCGAGTTGGCCATCATGAAGATGGGGTTGAGAACGTCGAGGTTCTCGACCATCGCCTCAGCGACCTCGTCGGTGGCGGCGTTCCACTGCTCCACGACCGCCTCGTGACGCTCCTCCTGGGTGATCAGGCCGTCGTCGTACTGGCCGGTGATGTCGCCGACGAGGGTGTCGTACTTGTCGAGGATCTCCTGCTTCTTCGGAGGCACGACCACGTCGTTCTTGGAGATCGTGATCCCCGCCTTCGTGGCGTACTTGAACCCGAGGTCCTTGAACGCGTCGAGCACGAGTGAGATCGTCGTCGCCCCGTATTTCTGGACGAGCAGGTCGATCAGATGCGTGGTGTCACGCTTCTTCATCGACTGGTTGACGAACACGTACTCGGCCGGGTCGAACGCGTCGCCGAGCGCCTCGCGCAGGGCACGTTCGATTCCCTCGTTGTAGATGATGCGCCCGACCGTGGTCAGGACGTGGCCTTCCTCGCGCCACGGCGGCCGGTACTCGGCGAGCGAGTGCAGCGTCACCACTTTGGCCTCGTAGGCCAGTTCGGCCTCCTGGGCGGTGCGGAACGCGTGCAGCCTTTCACCCTCGACCGGCGCCGAGCCGTCCCTGATCTGCTCGAACTTCGCGGCCAGCTCCTCCGGCTCGTCGCCGTAGGTCAGGTAGTAGGCGCCGAGGATCATGTCCTGCGTCGGGGTCGCCAGCGGCGCCCCGTGCGCGGGGGACAGGATGTTGTTGGAGGAGAGCATCAGGATGCGCGCCTCCGCCTGCGCCTCGGCCGACAGCGGGAGGTGGACAGCCATCTGGTCGCCGTCGAAGTCGGCGTTGAACGCGTGACAGACGAGCGGGTGGACCTGGATGGCCTTGCCCTCGACGAGCAGCGGCTCGAACGCCTGGATGCCCAGACGGTGGAGAGTCGGTGCGCGGTTGAGCAGCACGGGGTGCTCGTGGATTACCTCCTCGAGCACGTCCCAGACCTCGCCGATCATCGAGTCGACCATCTTCTTGGCCGCCTTGATGTTCTGCGCGGACTTGCGCTCGACCAGGCGGGCCATGATGAACGGCTTGAAGAGCTCCAGCGCCATGATCTTCGGAAGACCGCACTGGTGCAGCTTCAGGTACGGGCCGGCGACGATGACCGAACGGCCCGAGTAGTCCACGCGCTTGCCGAGCAGGTTCTGGCGGAAGCGGCCCTGCTTGCCCTTGAGCATGTCCGACAGGGACTTCAGGGGCCGGTTGCCCGGGCCCGTGACGGGACGGCCGCGGCGGCCGTTGTCGAACAGCGCGTCGACGGCCTCCTGCAGCATCCGCTTCTCGTTGTTGACGATGATCTCCGGCGCGCCGAGGTCCAGGAGCCGCTTGAGGCGGTTGTTCCTGTTGATGACGCGGCGGTAGAGGTCGTTCAGGTCGGAGGTCGCGAAGCGGCCGCCGTCGAGCTGGACCATCGGGCGCAGCTCCGGCGGGATCACCGGGACGGCGTCGAGGACCATCATCTCGGGCTTGTTGCCGGACTGGATGAACGCGGAGACGACCTTCAGGCGCTTGACCGCGCGGGCCTGCTTCTGGCCTTTGCCGGTCTTGACCTGGTCCTCGAGCTCGACCCTTTCGTCCTCGAGGTCGACCTGCTGGAGCAGGTCGCGGATCGCTTCTGCGCCCATGCCGCCACGGAAGTACTCGCCGAAGCCGTAGGGAGAGCCGAAGCGCTCCTTGAGCTCGCGGAACGTGGTCTCGTCATGCTCGATCTGCTTGGGCTCCATCGTCTTGAAGAGCTCCCAGACACTGCGCATCCGCTCGGCCGCATCCTCTATGTAGGCTTCGGTGTCGGCGATGTCGGCCTCGAAGGCCTTCGTCAGTTCCTTGGTCTGCTTCTCGCGCTCCTCGTCGGAGAGTTTCGACAGGTTGATGTCGAGCGAGTCGGCCCACAGGTGGTCCTCGTCGTTGAAGTTGGTCTGTTTGCCGTTCTGCAGGTACTTCTCGCGACGGGCGAGGGACTCGCGCAGTTCGAGCACGCGCTCCTCACGCTCGGCGGCGTACGCGTCGAGGACCTTGTTGACCTCCTTCTCGAGGCTGTCCATGTCCTTCTGGCGCGCCTCGTCGTCAACCCATGTGACGATCGACGCGGCGAAGTACAGGACCTTCTCCAGTTCCTTGGGGGCCATGTCCAGCAGGTAGCCGATGCGGCTCGGGACGCCCTTGAAGAACCAGATGTGGCTGACGGGTGCCGCCAGGTCGACGTGGCCCATCCGCTCGCGGCGGACCTTCGAACGGGTGACCTCGACGCCGCAGCGCTCGCAGACGATGCCCTTGTAGCGGACTCGCTTGTACTTGCCGCAGTAGCACTCCCAGTCCTTGGTGGGACCGAAGATGCGCTCGCAGAAGAGGCCGTCCTTCTCCGGCTTCAGCGTGCGGTAGTTGATCGTCTCCGGCTTTGTGACCTCGCCCGAGCTCCAGCTGCGGATCTGCTTGGAGGACGCGAGGGAGATCTCGATGGCGTCGAAATTATTGATGTCAATCATCTGGGTGCGCTTTCGCTCGCGGGTGAATCGGGCAACTACTCGGCGGCGTCATCGACGGCCAGGCTCTCGAGGTCGACGTCCTCCGGCGCGTCGACGTCGATCAGCGCCTCAACGCCGACCGCGTCCTCGTCCGCGGAGTCATCGTCCTCGGTCTCGCTCTCGGCGGCTGGGTCCTCGCCGCTGAGCTCCTCGTCGCTCGCCTCGCCGGGGAGAGCCCTGACCCCGGAGAGGTCGATGCCGAGCTCCTCTGCCGCACGCAGCAGGTCATCGTCCTCGTCGCGCATCTCTGCGCGCTGGCCCTCCTCGGAGACGACGTTGACGTCGAGCGCCAGCGACTGCATCTCCTTGAGCAGGACCTTGAAGGACTCAGGTATCGACGGCTCGGCGATGTTCTCGCCCTTGACGATCGCCTCGTAGGCCTTCACGCGGCCGACCGTGTCGTCGGACTTGATCGTGAGCATCTCCTGCAGCGTGTAGGCGGCGCCGAACGCCTCGAGCGCCCAGACCTCCATCTCGCCGAAGCGCTGGCCGCCGAACTGCGCCTTGCCTCCCAGCGGCTGCTGGGTGACGAGCGAGTACGGGACCGGTCGAGCGGGCGTGGATCTTGTCGTCGACGAGGTGCAGGAGCTTCAGGATGTACATGTACCCGACGGTGACCTGTTCCTCGAACGGCTCGCCTGTGCGGCCGTTGAAGAGCGTCATCTTGCCGGAGGCCTGCTCGCCCTCGCGCCTGGACTTGTCGACGTCCATGCGGATGCGGCCCTCGTGGGCGTCCTGCCACTTGACCAGGGCGTTGTCGACGTCGGCGACCGTTGCGCCGTCGAAGACGGGCGTGGCCACGTAGACCTTGCCGCTGCCGCCCTTGGAGTGGGCGTTCTTGTAGGCCTCGGTCTCGTCGTCATACCAGCCCTGCGCGGCGGCCCACCCGAGGTGGGTCTCCAGGATCTGCCCGACGTTCATTCGCGACGGGACGCCCAGCGGGTTCAGGATCACGTCGACGGGCGTGCCGTCCTCGAGGAACGGCATGTCCTGCTGGTCGACGATCTTCGAGATGACACCCTTGTTCCCGTGCCGGCCCGCGAGCTTGTCGCCCTCGGAGATCTTGCGCTTCTTGGCCACGAACACGCGCACGAGGTCGTTGACCCCGGGCGGCAGGTCGTCGCCGTCGTCGCGGCGGAAGGTCTTGACGTCGATGACGACGCCACCCTCGCCGTGGGGCACCTTCAGCGAGGTGTCGCGGACCTCACGGGCCTTCTCCTTGAAGATGGCCCTGATCAGCTTCTCCTCGGCCGTCAGCTCGGTCTCGCCCTTCGGCGTGACCTTGCCCACGAGCAGGTCGCCCGACTGGACCTCGGCGCCGATGCGGACGATGCCGCGGTCGTCGAGGTTGCGCAGGGACTCCTCTGAGCGGTTGGGGATGTCGCGGGTGATCTCCTCCTCGCCGAGCTTGGTCGTGCGGGCGTCGATCTCGTACTCCTCGATGTGGATCGAGGTGAGCTCGTCGTCCTGGACCAGGCGCTTGGAGAGGATGATCGCGTCCTCGAAGTTGTAGCCCTCCCAGGACATGAAGGCGACCATCAGGTTCTTGCCGAGGGCCATTTCGCCCTGGTCGGTCGAGGAGCCGTCCGCGAGGACGTCGCCCGGCTTGACCTTTTCGCCCGTGTGGACCAGCGGCTTCTGATGGATCAGCGTTCCCTGGTTGGAGCGCATGAACTTCTGGAGCTCGTACTCCTCCTTCTCGCCGGAGGTGCTCTGCACGATGATCTCGTTGGCGTCGATGAACTCGACGGTGCCCGCGCGTCTTCGCCAGCAGCACGTCGCCGGTGTCGAGTGCCGCGCGGCGCTCCATGCCCGTTCCGACCAGCGGTGCGTCGGACTTCAGCAGCGGAACGGCCTGGCGCTGCATGTTCGAGCCCATCAGCGCGCGGTTGGCGTCGTCGTGCTCGAGGAACGGGATCATCGCGGTCGCGACCGACCAGATCTGCTCGGGCGAGACGTCGACCAGGTCCACGTCCTTCGGGCCGACCGTGACGTACTGGCCGGCCTGGGTGCGGCAGAGGATCTCGGTGCCCTTGAGCTTCCCGGTCTTGGGGTCCACCGGGGTGTTCGCCTGGGCGATCAGCAGCTCCTCTTCCTGCGTCGCGTCGAGGTGGCGGACCTCCTCGGTGACCACGCCGTCCTTGACGACCCGGTAGGGCGTCGTGACGAAGCCGTACTCGGAGACCTCGGCGAACGAGGACAGCGAGCCGATCAGGCCGATGTTCGGACCCTCAGGCGTCTCGATCGGGCACATGCGCCCGTAGTGGGTGGGGTGCACGTCGCGGACCTCGATCGGTGCGCGCTCGCGCGTCAGCCCGCCCGCGCCCAGAGCCGACAGGCGCCGGCGGTGCGTGAGCCCCGCGAGCGAGTTGGTCTGGTCCATGAACTGGCTGAGCTGTGAGGAGCCGAAGAACTCCTTCAGCGCCGCCACGACCGGGCGGATGTTGATGATCGTCTGCGGGGTGATGGTGTCCGCGTCCTCGGTCGTCAGGCGCTCGCGCACCACGCGCTCCATGCGGTAGAGGCCGATCCGGAATGCCTCCTGGATCAGCTCCCCGACGGTGCGCAGGCGGCGGTTGCCGAAGTGCTCGTACTCGTCCAGGTGCTCGGCGACGGGCTCGCGGGGCATGCTCATGGCCTCCGCCGCGTAGTCCTTGATCTCGATGTCGCCCTCCTCGGGGATGCCGAGGCGCTTGGGCAGCGAGACCAGCTCGCGCACCAGCGCGAGGATGTCGTCGTGCGTGAGGGTGCGGGTGTCGATGTCGACGTCGAGACCGAGCCGCGAGTTGAGCTTGTAGCGCCCGACGCGGGTCAGGTCATAGCGCTTGGGGTCGAAGAAGAGCTGGTTCAGCAGCGCCTTCGCGTTGTCGACGCTCGGCGGCTCGCCCGGCCTCTGCTTCTTGAAGAGCTCGATCAGCGCGCCCTCTTCGGTGCGGGTGATCTCGGTGTCCGCTTCGATCGTGTTGCGGATGTAGAGCGAGTTGTCGAACTGGCGCAGGATCTCCTCGTCGCTGGCGTAGCCCATCGCGCGCAGCAGCACCGTCACCGGAAGCTTGCGCTTGCGGTCGATGCGGACGAAGACCTTGCCCTTCTTGTCGATCTCGAGCTCGAGCCACGAGCCACGGGCCGGCATCAGGTTCGCGATGAAGACCTGCTTCTCGCGGTCCTTGGGCTCCATCAGGTAGGCGCCGGGCGAGCGGACGAGCTGCGTCACGACGACGCGCTCGGTGCCGTTGATCACGAAGGTGCCGCGCTCGGTCATCCACGGGAAGTCGCCCATGAAGACGGACTGCTCGCGGATCTCGCCGGTCTCCCGGTTGATGAACGCGACCGTCACGGTGAGCGGACGGGCGTAGGTCAGGTCCTTCTCGCGGCACTGCTCGAGCGAGGCGACCGGCTCGTCGAACGTGAACTCGCCGAACTGGACGGCGAGGTTGCCGGTGTAGTCCTCGATCGGCGAGATGTCGTCGATCGTCTCGCGGAGTCCGCCCTTCTGGGGATCTGTCAGCCAGATGAACGAACGGCGCTGAATGTCGATGAGGTTCGGTACGTCAACGGTCTTGTTGAGGCGCGCAAAAGACCTGCGCGTCCGGAGAGCATCTGCAGCAGCCAAGAAACGACTCCTTCGGAGGGCGAAACACGGGCAGAGGAGGGCGCGAAAGCGCGACTAAGAAAGATAGCACAGGCTATCCGTACCCCAAGGGCAGCCAGCGCTCACGGACCCCGCCCTGAGCTCTCGCGTATGTGGCGCGAGGCCATACTTCGGACGGCTTCGACTATCGGCCAGCAGGGGCACTTTACCGGAAAACGGACGGAATTGTTAGCCGTGGACGCACGAACGGCCCCGCCGGGGCGGGGCCGTTCATGAGCGTCCGACGCGATCTCTCGCGCTGGGCTACTTCAGCTCGACGGCGGCTCCTGCCTCCTCGAGTTCCTGCTTGAGCTTGTCGGCCTCCTCGCGGTCGATGCCCTCCTTGACGGGCTTGGGAGCCTCGTCGACGAGTGCCTTCGCCTCTTTCAGGCCGAGGCCCGTCGCGGCGCGCACGACCTTGATGACCTGGATCTTCTTGTCGCCGGAGGACGCGAGGATCACGTCGACGGTGCTGGACGCTTCCTCCTCGGCTGCTGCCGCCGTCGCCGCCGCCGCCCGCGGGTGCTGCTGCGGGTGCCGCCATCGCCGCCGCGGAGACGCCGAACTCCTCCTCCAGGGCCTTGATGCGCTCGGCGAGCTCGAGCACGGAGATGCCCTTCAGCTCCTCGATCCAATCCTGTGTGCTTGTTGCCATGTCCTTCAGTCCTCCTTGGTGGGATTCGTCTCGGCGTCCTCGGACTGAACCTCAGCCGAGACGTCCGCCTTGTTGTCGTCTTGCGCCGGCTCGTCCTGCTCCGGCTCAGCCTTCTGCTCCTCCGCCTGCTCGGCCGCGGCCTCGGGCTCCTCGCCGCCTCGGCGGCCGGCTCCTCGGGAGCCTGCTGCCTGCGCGGCCGGCTGGGCCGGCGCGTCGCCCGCGGGGATCTCCCCGGACTCCTTCTTCTCCTGCACCTGGCCGAGAGCGACCGCCAGTCCGCCGAGAAGGCCGCCCAGGCTGCGGACGAGTCCTCCGATGGGTGAGGCGACCACACCGACGAGCTGCCCGTAGAGCACCTCGCGGGAGGGAAGTTTGGAGAGCGAGCGGATCTGGCCGACGTCCAGCGCGGAGCCTTCCATCAGCCCGCCCTTGAAGGGCAGCATCTGGGTGGCGCGCGCGTAGTCGGCGACGGTCTTGGCGGCCGTCGCGACGTCGCCGCGAACGAACGTCAGCGCGGTCGGGCCGGCGAGGTACTCCTTCAGCAGCTCCGCGCCGACCTGGTCGGCGGCGCGCTCTGTGAGCGAGTTCTTGACGACCTTGAACGTGGCGTCGGACTGGCGCAGCTTGGCGCGCAGCTCGGCGACCTGCTCGACGGTGATACCGCGGTAGTCGACGGCGAAGATCGCCTCGGACTCCTCGATTTTCTCGGCGATCTCAGCGATCGCCACGGCCTTCTGGTCTCGGTTCATTGGGCTCCTATCCCGGACCTCTGCCGCGTACGCGGCCGCCGGGGGTCTGCGGTTGCCTGTTGGGTGGGCGCTAGGCAGCGGCCGCGGCCGCCGGCGCCTCCTCAAGGATTTCACGGGTCCGGCTGGCGTCGACCTTGACGCCGGGGCCCATCGTCGATGCGATCGTGACCGAGCGCAGGTAGCGGCCTTTGGCCGCGGACGGCTTGGCGCGGACCATCTCTTCGATCACGGCCGCGTAGTTCTCGAGCAGCTTGCGGTCGTCGAAGCTCGCCTTGCCGATGATCAGGTGCACGATCGCGGTGCGGTCGGTGCGGTATTCGATCTTGCCGGACTTGGACTCCTCGACGGCTTTGCCGACGTCCATCGTCACGGTGCCGACTTTCGGGTTCGGCATCTTGCCGGACGGCCCGAGGATGCGCCCGAGGCGACCGACGACGGACATCATGTCGGGGGTCGCGATCGTGACGTCGAAGTCGTCGAAGCCCTCCTCGATCCGTTTGGCGAGATCGTCGCCTCCGACGAAGTCCGCTCCGGCCTCTTCGGCCTC
Organism: uncultured Solirubrobacteraceae bacterium; assembly: GCA_963787115.1. GTDB lineage: Bacteria > Actinomycetota > Thermoleophilia > Solirubrobacterales > Solirubrobacteraceae > Palsa-744. The sequence goes on along the minus strand of CAWBBS010000010.1, from coordinate 277,803 downwards.
GCGGACCTTGTCGCCCTGGGCGAAGACCGCGATGCGCACGTCCTTGCCGAGGCCGTTGGGGAGCGCGATCGTCCCGCGCAGCTGCTCGTCGGCGTGGCGGACGTTCAGGCCGGTGCGGATGTGGATCTCGATCGACTCGTCGAACTTCGCGCCCGTGAGGCTGCGTACGAGGGCGATCGCCTCGGCGCGGCTCGTACTCGCGCTCGCGGTCGACCTTGGCGAGCTGCTCGGTATAGCGGCGGCCGTGGCTGCTCATTGCGCCACCTCCACGCCCATCGAGCGCGCGGTGCCGGCGATGATCTTCGCGGCCTGGTCGACGTCGTGGGCGTTCAGGTCGTCGAGCTTGCGCTCGGCGATCTCGCGCAGCTGCTGCTGGGTGATCGTGCCGACCTTGACCCGGTTGGGCTCGCCGGAGCCCTTGCCGACGCGCAGCGCCTGCTTGATGAGCACCGCGGCGGGCGGGGTCTTGGTGATGAACGTGAACGAGCGGTCCTCGTACACGGTGATCACGACCGGGATGACCGTCCCCGTTTCGCTCTGCGTCTGGGCGTTGAACGCCTTGCAGAACTCCATGATGTTGATCCCGTGCTGACCCAGGGCAGGGCCGACCGGCGGGGCGGGGCTTGCCTGCCCGGCGTTCGCCTGCAGCTTGATTGTCGTAAGAACCTTCTTGGCCATTTCTCGTCAGTTTCTCTCTATCGGGGGTTCTCTAGCTTAGCCACGCATTGCCTGCGTTAGGCGTTCGAGGATCAAGCGGTGCAAGGACGCAGCGAGCGAAGTGTGCCGTGGCACACGAGCGAACGAGGACGCAGCACCGCGCCGGTCATCGGATGCCTCAGAGCTTCTTGACCTGGTCGAAGCCTACCTCCACGGGCGTCTCGCGCCCGAAGATCGACACCAGCACCTTGAGCCTGGAGGCGTCCTCGTTGATCTCGGAGATCTCTCCGGAGAAGTCCGACAGCGGGCCGGAGACGACCTTGACGGACTCGCCGATCGTGAACTGGGCGCGTGTGCGGGTCGCGGTGGCGACCTCCTTGTGCAGCAGCCTGTCGACCTCCATCTGGGTCAGCGGCACGGGCTCCTGGGAGGCGCCGACGAAGCCGGTGACGCCGGGGGTGCCCTTGACGACGCCCCACGAGTCCTCGTTCAGCTCCATGTTGACCAGCACGTAGCCGGGCATCGTGCGCTTCTCGACCGTGACCTTCTGGTTGTCCTTCATCTCCGAGACGGATTCGGTCGGCACGACGACGCTGCGAACCGCGCGCTGCTGACCGAGCGAGATCAGGCGGTGCTCAAGGTTGTGCTTGACCTTGTTCTCGTGGCCGGAGTACGTGTTCACTACATACCAACGAAACATTCAGTGACCCTCTACAGATTCAGTGGCGGTTGTTGACGGACGCGCTGTGGACGCTGGCGTCAGAGGATGAATTCGACGATTTCCTTCGCGACGAGGTCGGCGAGGCCGAGGTAGGCGCCGGCGATCGCGACGAAGCCGATGACGACAGCGGTGGCCTGGGTGACCTGCCGGCGGTCCGGCCACTGGACGCGGTGGAGCTCTGCCCAGCTGGCGCGCAGGAAGCCGATCGCGCGGTTGCCGCCGCGCCTGCGGTGCGCCGGAGGCCTGCTCGGGTGTGGCGAGCGTGGCCCGGGAGACTCCTGGATCTGGTCGGCCGTGACGTCGCCCTCGAGCTCGGCCTCGGTCTCGATTTCGCGACTCGGACAGCCGGTCGGGCGCATTTGCGATCGCGTCCTCCTCGGCGATCTCGGCGTCCGCGCCGGTAGGGGGACCCCGCCGGCTCCGGCGACGAGCGCGGCGTCGAACTCGTCGTCCGCACCCGAGGCATGCTCGAGCGCCCCGGGGACGTCCGCACGCGCATGAGCGGGTCGCTCTCGGGCGTGCCCGTTCTCGGCGGCCGCGCCCGGTTTCGGCTGATTGCCTGCACCAGCGGCACCCCCGCGATTGCGGCGCTGCTTCGATCGTTTGCGGTCACGAGCCACAGCAGCGCTCCCGCGCTAACGGGTCTCCCGATGGCTGGTGTGCTTACGGCACCAGCGGCAGTACTTGCGCAGCGTCACCCGGTCCGGGTTGTTGCGCTTGCTCTTATTCGTCTGGTAATTGCGGTGCTTGCACTCCTCGCAGGCGAGGGTGATTGCAATTCGAACGTCTCCGCGGGCCATGATCAGAAATCCCTGCGTCGTTGTGGACAGGCGGCCTTGGGCGAAGAAAAACCCCGCCCAGGCGCGAGGTCTCAGCAGTCTAGCGCGCTTGCCCGGCTCGCGACGCACCGTCCGGGCCGAGCGGGAACCTGAATGCACCCCGAGCGAGCCCGCGCCGCACGCGACCGCCGCCGGCGGGAGAAGGAGAGCACGATGAACCTGCCCGAGCCGATCCCCCCGGTCGTCCACGACGAAACGTTCGCCGGCGTGACCTACCACATCCGCGGCGAACTGGTTCCCGAGCTCCAGATCGAGATCGGCACCCGGGCGGTCATGTTCGAGCACCACGTGCTGCTGTGGAAGCAGACCGAGCTGAACATCGAGCTCAAGAAGCTGCCGGGCGGGGTCAAAAGGAAGATCGCGGGCCTTGAGTACTTCGTGACCCGCACCTCGGGCTCCGGCCGCATCGCCTTCTCCAGGGACTCCCCCGGCCAGTGCATACCGCTGCACCTGAGCCAGGGCCAGGGCCTTGACGTGCGCGAGCACCAGTTCGTCGCGGCGACCGACAACCTCGACTACAGCTTCGAACGCATCAAGGGCGTCCAGAACATGCTGCTCGGCGGCTCCGGCTTCTTCATGGACAAGTTCCGCGCCACCGACGGCGACGCGATCGTGTGGCTGCACGGCCACGGCAACGTCTTCCTCGTCGAGCTCCAGCAGGGCGAGCAGCTCGACGTCGAGGCCGGCGGCTGGCTCTACAAGGACCCGTCGGTGAGCATGGAGTCGGTCACGATGGGCCTGAAGACGGGCATCTTCGGCGGCGGCGGCAAGCTCACCTGGAACCGCTTCTCCGGGCCCGGGCGCCTTGCGATCCAGACGATGTTCATCGCCCCGATCGAGGGGCTGAGACGACAACAACACGGCCGCCGCGGCGGGAGCCGGCGGCATCGCCGGCGCCCTCATCAGCGGGCTCGCGAAAGGCTAGGCAGCGCCCCGCGCGGGGGCTACTCGTACAGCGTCACCGTCGCGAGGATCACATACAGGGCCACGAGCGCCCAGCCCTCGAATTCGGCGGCCTCGCCGTCGCCGGTGATCTGGTCGAGCACCAGCGCCGTCAGCACCAGCGCCCCGATGTAGACGGGCGCGAGCGCGAACGTGAGGTTGCTCTTCAGCGCGAAGGAGACCAGCACCAGCAGCGGGAACAGGAACGCCGCGATCTGGGCGACGGAGTTCTTGACCACCGAGATCGCCAGGTCCGAGCGGCCCTTGTGCGCGAGCACCAGGCCGGCGACGTTCTCGACCGCGTTGCCGGCGATCGCGACGATCACGAGTCCAGCGAAGGCCTGGGAGATGTGCAGCTGCACGATCGCGGGCTCAAGGGCGTTCACGAACCAGTCCGAGACGAACGCCGACGCGCCCCCGGCCAGGATCAGCAGCGTCAGCGTGAACGGCAGCGACAGGCGCGGACCGGGCCGCTCCCGCGGCTCCTGCTCCGCCGCGCTCTCGGGCTCCGCCCCGCCAGGTGCCCCGCTCCTCGCCCGGGGCCTTGTCGGCGCGCAGGTAGGGGACCACCCAGGTCCCGTAGACGATCAGCAGGCACACGGCTCCGACGGCGGAGATCGTGTCGACGTGGTGGCTGGCCGGGTCGTGCGCCGCGAGCGAGAGGCCGAGCAGGACGATGATGAACACCGTCACCTGCAGCAGCGTCGCGGTGTCTTTCGGCAGCTTGACCGAGAAGCGCATGATCCCGTCCGGCGCGCGGCGGGAGCCGACCACGAGCACCAGCCCGAGCACCAGCAGCGCGTTGGCGAAGATCGACCCGATCAGCGCCGTCTGGGCGACGACCGTCTCGCCCTTCTGCAGCGCGAAGATGACGACGAACAGCTCCGGCAGGTTGCCGAGCGTCGACTGCATCATCCCGGTCACCCCGGGGCCGAAGCGCTCGCCGAGCTGCTCGGTCGCGAAGGAGACGATCCACGCCAGGCCGGCGAGCGAGAGCGTCGCGAGCGCGAAGCTCGGCACCGCCGCCCAGCCGCCGTATTCCGCGGTTCCGGCGAGCACCGTCAGCAGCACGATCGCCGCGAGCGCAGAGCGCTCGAGTCTGCTCAGAACGGACACGCGTGCCCAGCCCCCCGCCTTCGGGTCAGTGGCTCTCGAGCACCCGGTCGATCAGGCCGTACTCGAGGGCCTGATCCGCTGTGAAGAATCGGTCGCGCTCCATGTCCGAGCGAACCTGCTCGGCGGATTTGCCGACGGCCTCGGCGTAGATCTCATCGATCTGCGCACGCATGTTCAGGATCTCGCGGGCGTGGATCTCGATGTCCGTCGACTGGCCTTCGAAGCCGGCCGAGGGCTGGTGGATGAGGATCCTGGAGTTCGGGAGGGCGGCACGCTTGCCCTTCGTGCCGGCCGCGAGCAGCAGCGAGCCCATCGACATCGCCACGCCCACGCACATCGTCGCGATGTCCGGCTTGACGAACCGCATCGTGTCGTAGATCGCGAGCCCCGAGTAGATGCTGCCGCCCGGGGAGTTGATGTAGATCGAGATGTCCTTGTCCGGGTCCTCGCTCTCGAGGTGCAGGAGCTGGGCGACGACGAGGTTCGCGACCTGGTCGTCGATCGGCGTGCCGAGGAAGATGATGCGCTCGTTCAGCAGCCTCGAGTAAATGTCGAACTCGCGTTCGCCGCGCGCTGTGCGCTCTATAACCATCGGTATCAGTGGCATCGCCCCCCACCCTAGCGTCTGGAGAGGCCTGCTCGGCTGCGCGGCCGCAGTGTTGCTGCTGACGCTGTGCGCGAGCGCTCCGGCGATGACCAGCCACGCAGGCTGGCCGCCCGATCAGCACCTGGTGATGGACCGCGGCCCGGCGGGCGCGCACAACGTGCTCCGCGGCGAGCCGGGCGTCCACAACTACCTGCTCGGCGGATACGGCGACGATGAGATCTTCGGCGGCTCCTCGGGCGATGTGATCTGGGGCGACTACCACCCCGAAGGCTGGCCGGCGTTCCAGACCGCCGTCATCCACGCCGGCGACGGGCGCAACGTGATCTACGCCAACGACACGCTCAACTACGTCTGGAGCGGCACCAACCCGGCGACCGTGATCCACATCCACGAGGGCGGGGGCGCCGTCCACTGCGAAAACCCGGCGATCATCCTCTTCACCAGCCACCGCGCCCTGCCCCACTACCGCCTGCACGGGTGCAGGCGGATCAGCTTCTACTCGGTCGGCTACTGACCGCTCAGCGGTCGACGGTGCGCATTCCCGCCGGGTCATAGCGCTCGCCGGCGGCGGTCCCGACCGCGTCGCCGATGCGCTGGACCTCCTCGTCGCTCAGCTCCACGCCGGCGGCCGCGAGGTTCTCCTCGAGGTAGCTGACGCGCTTGGTGCCGGGGATCGGGACGATGTCGCTGCCGCGATGAAGCACCCATGCCAGCGCCAGCTGCCCGGGCGTGATGCCCTTCTCCTGCGCGATCTCCCTGACGCGGGCGGCGAGCTCGAGGTTGTGCTCGAGGTTCTCGCCGGTGAAGCGGGGGCCGCTGCGCCGGAAGTCGCCCTCGTCGAGCTCATCGGGTGAGGAGAAGCGCCCGGACAGGAAGCCGCGGCCGAGCGGCGAGTAGGCGACGAGCGCGATCCCGAGCTCCCGCAGCGTCGGGAGCACGTCCTGCTCCACGTCGCGGGTCCACAGCGAGTACTCGGTCTGCACCGCGGTGATCGGGTGCACGGCGTGGGCGCGGCGGATCGTCTCGGCGCTGGCCTCGGAGAGGCCGAGGTGGCGGACCTTGCCCGCGGCGACGAGCTCGGCCATCGCGCCGACGGTCTCCTCGATCGGCGTGTCCGGGTCGACCCGGTGCTGGTAGTAGAGGTCGATGTGCTCGACGCCGAGGCGCGCCGAGCGAGGCCTCGCAGGCCTCGTGCACGTAGGCGGGGGTGCCGTTGACCGACCGCTGCGGCGGGTCGCCCGAGAGCTTGATGCCGAACTTGGTGGCGAGGAACACCTCGTCCCGGCGCGAGGCGATCGCGCCGCCGACGAGCCGCTCGTTGGTGTGCGGCCCGTACATGTCGGAGGTGTCCAGGAAGTTGCAGCCGAGATCGAGCGCGCGGTGGATGGTGCGCACGGCCTCCGGCTCGTCGGTGCTGCCGTAGAAGGCGGACATCCCCATGCAGCCGAGGCCTATCGCCGATACCTCCGGGCCGCCTGACCCGAGTGTGCGTTTGTTCATAGCGAGCGTCCTTTCCGGTGGATGCGGTGCCTATACCCGCGGGCGTAGCCGGGTATACCAGCCACCGGCTCGCGAGCAGCGAAGGGATAATGTCCGGGCCGATGTTCCCGGTGAACCTCCCGAATCTCCTGACCGTGCTGCGGATCATGCTCGTGCCCGTGCTGGTCGTGGCGCTGCTCGGGAACACCCACGACGGCGACGTGCTCGCGGCGGTCGTGTTCGTGCTCGCCTCGCTGACGGACTTCGTCGACGGCTACCTCGCGCGCTCGCGCGACTCGGTCACGAACTTCGGCAAGCTGATGGATCCGCTCGCGGACAAGCTCCTGATCGTGGCCGCGCTCGTGTCCCTCGTCTCACTCCAGCGCCTGGCGGCCTGGGTGGCGATGGTGATCATCACCCGCGAGCTCGCGGTCACGGTGCTGCGAATGGGCGCCGTCCAGGCCGGCGTGGTGATCCCCGCCAGCAACTTCGGGAAGGTCAAGACTTGCCTTCAGATAGCGATGATCCTCGCCGTGATCGCCGTCCACGGCTCGCCGCTGTGGCTGAACGCCCTGATCTACGTCACGGTGATCGTGACGGTGCTCTCGGGCCTTGACTACTTCTTCGGGCTGCGCCGCCGGATGGCGCAGCACCAGGCTCACGCCGAAGGCTGAGCGCGCCTTCCGGCGTCGAGCCACTCCTCCAGCGTCGTCTGGTGGGGTGCGGCGGCGCCGGATGTGATCTCGCTGCGCATCTCGGCCAGCAGGCCGTGGCGCTCGGCGACGACGTTGTGCTGGTGGATCGTCTCCAGGTTCTCCTGGCGCGCCGAGACGAAGCTCGCTCCGTCGAGGTCCGGGAACTCGGCCACGACGCCGGCGATCATCTCGCGCACGCAGTCCTCCACGAAGCGGGGGCGGCTGTGGGCCTTTTCGACCACCGCGACCTCGTCGGTGCGCTTCATCATCTCGTAGATCTCCGAGGACATGCTCGACTCGGCGATCCGCAGCAGCGACTCGGCGTCGAGCTCCACCGTCGAGTCCTCGGTCAGGCCGATGTGGAGCGTCGCCAGGCCGCGCTGGTTGTGGGTGGCGATAGGGACCTGGGCGAGGATCACCTCGACCTGCTCCTCTGTGAAGTCGCTGGCCAGCAGCCGCTCGCGCGCGCGCCCGGCGACGAGCTCCTGCGCACACGGGCAGGCCGTCATGCCGGTGGCCGAGACCCCGACGGTGCGGCGGGTCCCGTGCTCGTAGGCGACGGCGCGGCCGTGGAGCGTGTAGATCTCCTGCGTCTGGATGCCCGACACGGGCGCGGGCTTGTGCTCGGGGTAGCGCGCGGCGATCGTGACCTCCGCCCGCTCGGCGCCCTGGCGCTCGCGGACGATCTCAGCGATGTGCAGCGCAAGCGTCTCGGCGCGGAAGGGCGCCTCGGACAGCACGACCTCGCCGATGGCGTCGTTGACGACCTCGTCAAAGCGCGACATGTGCGCGCCCTTCTGCTCCCTGCTGAGGTCCACGAAGCAGTCGAGTCGCGCGTGGAAGAGCTCCTGGCGGATACGCACGACCTTCTCGACTCCGGTGACCCCCACGCGCGAGAGCGAGACGGGCACGGCGGGCATGCGCGCCTGGACGTCGTCCCCTCCGCCCAGCGCCGGGGACAGCGCCGGAGTTAGCCGTGTCGCCTGCACGCGCCCAAGGCTAGCGCGCATCCGCGGGAAACCCGGCTTCTCGCATCCGGGAGAACCCGTCCGCGGGAGTACCCCGCGCCGAGGATTCTGGTATCACTTCGCACATGCCGCATTCGAACCCCCTCCCCTCGGGGATCACGGTTCGGGCGACAACAGGGATAGAGGTTTGGACTACGGGTTAATACGCAATGCACGGGAGGCTTAGCGTAGGTTCCTTGGGAGGTCGGAGCGGGAGATAGTTCCGACGTGTGCCGGATGGGCCTTTGGGGGGTTCAGGTGACGGGCAAGGTTGAGCATATGGGGGTGGCCACGGATGTGGCCGTTGAGGCAGATGAGCTTCAGGGCATCATCGCCGAGGGTCAGGAACGCGGCTTCATCGCCGCGGACGCACTCGCCGCCGCGATAGAGGAGGCCGAGCTGAGCCCGCGCCAGAGCCAGGAGCTGCTGGCGTTTCTGGAGGAGCACGGCGTCGACGTACTCGACGCCGGCAGCGCCGCCGGCGAGCTGCAGGCCGACATCACGCCGGCCGCGGCCGGCGAGGCGGCACCGCTCGCGGGCGCCGAGGACACGCCGGACGAGGGCGCGGAGCAGATCCGCGGCCTGCAGGCGCGCCTTGATGAGCTCAAGAGGCCGGACCTGGACCTCTCTAGCGAGCCGAGCGTCGACTCGCTGCGGCTGTACCTGCGCTCGATCGGGCGGGTTCCTCTGCTGAGCGCAGAAGAGGAGGTGGCACTCGCCAAGCGCATCGAGCGCGGCGACATGGCCGCCAAGCAGCACATGGTCGAGGCCAACCTGCGTCTGGTCGTCTCGATCGCGAAGGGCTACGTCGGGCGCGGGCTGACACTGCTCGACCTGATCCAGGAGGGCTCGCTGGGGCTGATCAGGGCGGTCGAGAAGTTCGACTACCGCCGCGGCTACAAGTTCTCGACCTACGCGACCTGGTGGATCAGGCAGGCGGTGACGCGCGCGCTGGCGGACAAGGGCCGCACGATCCGCATCCCCGTCCACATGGTGGAGCGCCTGAACAAGCTCATCTACGCCGAACGGCGACTGATACAGCAGCTCGGCCGCGAGCCCAGCCCGGACGAGCTCGCGACGGAGCTCGAGTGCTCGGTCAGGGACGTGCGCGAGGTCATGCGCGTGACCCAGCAGCCGGTGTCGCTGGAGAAGCCGATCGGTGACGAGGATGACTCGGCACTCGCAGACTTCGTGGAGGACGTCTCTGCCGCATCGCCGTTCGAGATCGCCTCCGAGGCACTGCGCCGCGAGAACATCAGGCGCGTCCTGGCGGCGCTGCCCACACGCGAGCGCGAGGTGATCGAAATGCGCTACGGCATCGTCGGCGGGCGCTCGCGGACGCTCGAGGAGGTCGGGCGCGCGTTCAACATCACGCGCGAGCGAGTGCGGCAGATCGAGAACCGGACGCTCAAGAAGCTCCAGAGCCTGCCGGAGGCACAGCCTCTGCGCGAGGCCTCCTGAGAGCTTCGCTGCGCTGGCGCGCCCGGCGAGCGCGCCAGCACGTAAACTGACCTGCCCCCGGCGGGGTTCCCGAGCGGTCAAAGGGGACGCGCTGTAAACGCGTTGGCTCTGCCTTCGCAGGTTCGAATCCTGCCCCCGCCACTATTCGTCAGCCCCGGCCTGCACAAGGCCGAGGTCGGCGAGCATCCGGTCGCGATCCCAGTAGAGCAAGAGCCTGCTCACCCGGCCGTCGTCGATGTCGAACACGCAGGCATTCTTCGTGTCCATCCGCCCGAGCTCCAGGCCGCTCGTCCGGCCGCGCCCGCTGAAGCTGACCAGTGCGAGCACCCGCCGCCGGTCGAGCTCGCGGTACTCCTCCGCGGCGACACGGAAGTCCCCGTAGGCACCCATCTCGCGCCATCACGGCAGACGGCTATCTGCGCAGGCCGCGCTAGTCGATCCAGAACAGCAGCTTGCGCGGCTCCCCGCCGCCCCCGTCGTAGACGGACTCCAGCACGCCGCCGCAGCGCCTGATGACGGACGCGGAGCCGATGTTCTCCTCATCGCACGTCACGAGGACGCGTTCCACGCCAACGGCGCGAGCGACTATCAGCGCCTGCCCGAGCATCTCGCTCGCGTAGCCCCTGCGCCGGTACTGCGGGCGGACAGCGAAGCCGATGTGCCCGCCCTCGCGCGCGAGGAACTCGTTGAGCTCGTGGCGGATCGACACGCGGCCCACGAGATCTCCGTCCACCTCAGCCACCAGGAAGCTCGCGGGCACGCGGTCATCGGCCAGGCCCCTACCTACGCTCTCATCCCGCATGCGCTCCATATATGCACGCCAGCTCATGCCGTCCTCATAGCCGAGCGCGAACTCGAATGCGTCGCCCGCCAGCTCCGATTGTGCCTGCAGGACGGCGGGCTCATCACCGTCGCGGAGTGGGCGCAGCCGCATGCCTCGACGATACAAACGGCCCCGGCCCGACCGGCCTGACCCGGCGGCTACTCGTCGAAGTAGAGCTTGAAGCCCTCGGCCACGGCGCTCATGCCGGCCCGGCGGTAGAAGCTGTGGGCCTCGGTGCGGTGCTTGCCCGAAAGCAGCTGCACCTTGCAGCAGCCCTCCGCCCGCGCGCGCTCGATCAGGTGCTCGAGCAGCGCGCTGCCGACACCCTGTCGTCGCGCCGTGCTCGCGACGATGACGTTCTCGATCGCCGCCCACGGCTCGCCGCGGTGGGTCAACTGCGGCACGATGATCAGGTCGGCCGTCCCCGCGATGCGGCCATCGAGCAGCGCGACGGCGAGCTCGCGGCGGGGGTCGCCGAGGATCTCGGGCAGCCTCTGCTCGGCGTCTGCGAGTGTGGCCGGTAGCGCGGTGGCCTTCTCGCCCGCGAGCTCCCTGAGCAGCTCGAGCAGCCCCTCGAGGTCCGCGCCCGACGCGGGGCGAACTGTGACGGTTCCCATGGCTGAATCTTCTCAGGCCGCGCGACGGCCGCCGTGGTCTCGGCCGGCGCTAGTCCACGGCCGGCGCCGGCTCGGGCGCCCTGCGTCCCCAGCGGAAATACGTGGCGGAGCCGAGGGCGTTCAGGCACACCAGGCGCCAGATGAGCTTGCTGCCCCGCACCTGCTCCTGCGGGCGGCGCTGCAGGTCGCGCTCGGCCGCCGCGACCACCAGCACCGACACGAGCGTGAGCGCAGCGAGCAGCAGCTGCTGCGCCGGGGAGTATTCGCTGAACTTCTTCTTCGAGCGCGGCACGCTCCGATCATACGACGGGCGATCTGAACGAGTGCGCCGGGTCCGGGGCCCCGGACCCGGCCGCCCCGGCCTACCTCGTGACCGTGAAGGTCAGGGACGCCGGCGCAGAGGTCTGTGCGGCGGCGTTCTTCGCGATCAGCGTGGCCCTGTAGGTGCCGGGCCCGAGCCGCCGCGAATGCGAGATGCGCCCGTCGAAGAGGACGCGGTTGGTGCCCGCGTGAGCGGACCACGACAGTGCGCCGCGCGTCACGGTCCTTGTGCACCGATGCCGGCGGCGGTTGGACCTGGTCTGCGCGAGACAGCGGTGCCCGACCGCACGCCCGCTGAGCTGCTGGGTGAACTCGAGCGTCACGCTCGCGGCCTGGTCGAGCCCGAAGCTGAAGGCCGTGCCGACCGGGGCGCGATGGCGTGAGGTGCGTGCCAGGGCGCTGCCTTCCCGCCATGTGCGGCGGGACTCTGTGACCCCGGTCAGGACCGGCGGCGACATCGCCGTGGTGAAGGTCATGTCGGCGCCGTAGACGGTGCCGCCCGCGTTGGTGGCCGCGAGACGGTAGTGGTAGGTCGTGTTCGGCGTCAGCCCTGACAGGGCCGCGGACAGCGTCAGGGGCGTGAGCGACGCAGCCGCGCTCTGGCTCGCCGTGGCGGCGCCGTAGGCGGTGCTGGCCCCGTACTGGAACTGGGCGCTGCCGACAGCTTCCGCCGTGACCGTTCCGGAGACCGTGGCCGTGCTCTGGCCGATGCCGGTGGCGGGCAGGGTGGCGGCCGCAGATGCTGCCACCCCCCGCTCTTCGGCGGTCGCCGGATACTGGCCGCCTGCGGCGAGTTCGTTGTAGCCGCCGGCGACCAGCACGGCGCCGCTGGGCAGCGTCACCGCCGCCGCACCGCCGCGCTGTTCGGCCAGCGCCGTGGTGGAGGCTTCGAAGGTGCTGCTCGCAGGGCTGAACGATTCCAGGCTCGCCAGGTACCTGGAGCTGGCGCCGCCGAGGTTGCTGTCGAAGCCGCCGATTACCAGCACGTTGCCGTTCTGCAGGGCGGCGGCCGTGGCTTCGCTGCGGGGGAATGTCATTTCGGAGGCGGCGCCTTCGACGCGTTCGAAGGTACTCGTGGCGGGGTTGAAGAGTTCTGCGCTCGCGAGGGAGCCCTCAACGGGATTATCCGCGTACCCGCCGGTGATCAGCACCTTGCCATTCGGCAGCACGGCGACGGCGGGCGCGTAGCGTTCGCGGAACATGTGCGAGGCGAGCGTTTCGAACTTGCCCGTGGCCGGGTCGTAGAGTTCGCCCGTCGTCGGGTACGTCGCGGTGCTGTTCGCCCCGCCCACGATGAGCACCTTGCCGTCGGGCAGCGCCGCTGCACCCGGTCCGTCGCGCACCGTTCCCATGGTCGCGGCGACGGCTTCGAATTTGTCCGTCTGCGAGTTTGAAGATTTCGGCGCTCGCGAGGCTGGTGGCGAGTTTGTCGCTGTAGCCACCGACGATGAGGACCTTGCCGCCGGGCAGCGGTGCCGCGGCAACTTCGTTCTGCGTGGCCGTCATCGTGGCGGCGAGCTTCGTGAAGGTCCCGGTGGCCGGGTCGAAGATTTCGGCGGTCGATCCGCTCGTGTGCAGTCTGTTTTCGCCGCCCACGATCAGAACGGTTCCATTCGCCAGGAGTACCGCGGCCGCCCCGAAGCGCCCTTCGGCCATCGCGGCCGGAAGCGTTGAGAACGCTGGCGCGGCGACGGCGGCGGACGCCGCTCCCAGGACCGCGAGGACCGTCGTTGCCAGTGCCGCAGCGATCCGCATGCGACGGTTTGATGGCGACATGCTGTTGATCCCTCTCGTTGCGCAGCGGTTGCGAGGCCCGCGGCCTCCATGGCCTCACCGTATTCGAGCCCGGTGACGGACCGAAGGTGGCGGGGCCGGCAGGACATTGGCTGGGCATGCTCTACCAGGACAGGTTCTGGGCCTCCATTGACCGGCCCTCCCGCGCGTCCTATGCTCGACTGCACTTGGGGGCGCTGCTGACTAGGGGCTAGAGATGGGTCCGGAAGGTTCAGGCGCAGGGCGATTTCACCCCCACCGCTCAGATTTCGAGACCGCGGTGGAGGAGGCTGAATTCAACTTCCTCGCTGCGCGCGAAGCCTGGCACGCACAACGCGGCAGGCCCGCTCCGACGAGGACCCGGATGACCGGGCTGCCCAGGGATGCGCCGGAGTCGGTCAAAGAGGCCGAGCGCCGCTTCCTGCAGGTTCGAAATCGCTGGCTCGCCGAACAGAGCCAGCGCAGCCGCCTGTGAGCGCCGTCAGCTCGCCGGCGTCAGGTCGAAGCTGATCGATCTCCACACGCCCCTGAAGCCCAGCCTGCCGTACAGGTGCTTGGGCCGGTCCTCGTCATCGGCGCAGATCCACAGGTCATCCGGGCTCCCGGCGAGCTCGATCGCGGCGGCCGTGAGAGCGGTTCCGAGCCCCCGGCCGCGATGCTCGGGGGCCACATACACGTGATGGATCTCGGCCGAGCGGCCGCTCACGTCGAGCGTGGCGAAGGCGATCGGCTGCTCGCCGCCCTGCACGGCGAGCACCCTCAGCCTGCGGCGCAGCGCGACCTCGCGCGCCTGGGCGGCGAAGTCACTCCAGTGCTCTGCCGCATAGCGGCCCTCTCCGTGCCATCGCTCGCGCAGATGTGCGACATCGTCGTAGAAGGCCTCGCTCACGCGCACCCGCTCGGTGCTCGGCAGGGGGGCTTCGTGGCGCATCCAGATCAGGCGGTCGACGCCCCATCCTCTGCGCATGAACTCCGGCCCCAGCGCCTCAGCGGCCCCGAGGACCTCGAAGTCAAGGCGGCGGTGGCGCAGCGGCGACAGCGCCCTCGCGGCTACATCGATCAGCGCGTCGGCGTTCAGGTCGGGCTCGCGCTCGACCCTGACGAGGTTGTAGGAGTAGTAGTCCGGGAAGCGCGTGGCCCGAACCACGGTCCCGAACTCCCAGGGCGTGATCTGGTCGCAGACAGCCGCCTGATTGGCCCGCACCCATTCGCGCGCCCGCACAGCCACATCGCTGAGCCGCTCAGCGTTCGGCATCGAGTGAGCGCCGGTACTCGAACACGGGCAGGCCCAGCCCCACCTCGCAAGGACCGGCGACCGCGGTGAACCCCTCCCGCTCGTAGAAGCGCCGCGCGCGGCTCTGCCCTTCGGGGGTGAAGAGGCGCATCGCCGTGAAGCCCCGCTCCCAAGCGGCGTCGAGCGCGCTGTGCAGCAGCGTGGTCGCGATGCCATGCCCCCAGTACGCCGGCGAGACGAACAGCTGCCCGAGGTGGCTGAGCGTCGCTTCGGGCACGGGATGGGAGCGGTGGCGCGCCGCGGGCACGAATGCCGCATACCCCACCGGCGTCTGGCCCTCCACGGCCAGCAGCGCCCAGAAGTCGCTGTCCCCGTCCCATGCGCTCAGCGCCCGCACCTCGTCGCGCGCGTGCGGCGGGTGCCAGCCCAGCGGCGCGAACCGGTCGAAGCCGGCGATCCCGTCGGCGATCAGCCGGGCGACCGCTTCGAAGTCTGCTGGTCGCAGTTGCCGGTATTCCAGGACCCGTTGCGCCACGCATGCCAACGCTAGCGAGCGGCGCCGCCCAGATCCACCCTCAGCGCCGAAACCGGCTTCCGGTCAATCTCAGACGCCCTGGCCTCGATCGCGCCGGCCACCGGTGACGCGGTGCCCAGCGGCGCCATCAGCCGCCCGGATCCCGGCGCCCGGCCTCCCAGGCGTAGGCGCTCGCGCGCTCGAGCAGCATCGCGCGCTCGCGCTCGTTCGCGCTCATCTCGGCCGCGCGCCGGATCTCCACCTGCGCCTCATCGAAGCGGCCGAGCCGGGCGAGCAGGTCGGCCCTCACGCTCGGCAGCAGGTGGTAGCGGCTCATCGCCGGGTCCTGATCGAGGCCGTCGAGGACCGCGAGGCCCGCCTCGGGGCCGAACGCGCTCGCCACCGCCACCGCGCGGTTCAGCTCGACCACGGGCGAGGGCGCGATCAGCGCGAGCTCGCCATACAGCTCCGCAACGCGCACCCAGTCCGTCTCGGACGCCGCCGAGGCCCGGGCGTGGCAGGCGGCGATCGCCGCCTGCAGCGCGTAGGGGCCGAGCGTGCCGTCGGGCTGGGGTGCGCGCGCAAGCTCGGCAAGGCCGTGCGCGATCAGCAGGCGATCCCAGCGCGAGCGGTCCTGCTCGCCCAGCAGGATCGGCTCGCCGCCGGGGCCGGTCCGTGCACCCAGCCGCGAGGCCTGCAGCTCCATCAGCGCCAGCAGCCCGTGCACCTCCCCCTCCCCCGGCGCGAGCGCGGCCAGCACGCGCCCGAGCCGGATCGCCTCCATGCACAGCTCGGTCCGCACCCACCGCTCGCCGGTGCTGGCCACGTAGCCCTCGTTGAAGATCAGGTACAGCACCTCGAGCACCGAGGTCAGCCTTCCCGCGAGCTCGCCCTCCGCCGGCAGCTCGAAGGCGAGGTCGGCGTCGGCGAGCGCCCGCTTGGCCCTGACGATCCGCTGGGCAACGGTCGCCGGCGTCGTGAGATATGACCGTGCGATCTCCTCGGTGGTGAGCCCGCCGATCATGCGCAGCGTGAGCGTCACGCGGGCTTGCGCCGAGAGCACCGGGTGGCAGCACATCAGCATCAGGCACAGCACGTCGTCCCCGACCTGCTCCTCGACCGGCCGCTCGAGCTCGGGCTCAAAGGCCTCTCCGCGCACCAGCAGCTCGTGCGCGAGCTCGGACTGCTTGCGCTGGAGCGTCGAGCCGCGGCGCAGCACGTCGATCGCGCGGTGCCTGGCGGTGGCCATCAGCCAGGCACCCGGGTTATCCGGGATGCCCGACCGCGGCCACTGCTGCAGGGCAGCCAGGAGCGCGTCCTGCGCGAGGTCCTCCGCGAGCGGGACGTCGCGGACGATGCGCGCGAGGGACGCGATCAGCGCGGCTGACTCGATGCGCCAGACCGCCTCGACCGCGCGCTCCTCGCGCGTGCCCGGCCGCTGCGTCAAGACGGGAGATCGAGCTGGGCCGCCTCCTGCACCTCCTGCGGGAAGTCGCTCATCTCAAAGACCTGACGGACCTCGATCATGTCGCCGTCGGCGGCGGGGCAGCGCGAGGCCCACTCCACGGCCTCCTCCTTGGAGCTGACGTCGATCATCCAGTAGCCGCCGATGATCTCCTTGGCCTCGGTGAAGGGACCGTCTTTCACGTCTGCGCTGCCGCCTGAGAAGGTGACGCGGGCACCCTTGACCGGCGGGTGCAGCCCGTCGAGCGAGAGCAGCACACCCGCCTTGACCAGCTCCTCGTTGAAGCGGCCCATGTTCGCGGCGGCGTCCGGGTCTGGCGACCAGTTCTCTTCGTCGGGAATGTTCGGGACCATGATCATCATGAAGCGCATCGGGTTCCTCTTTCGTCTCGTTGATTTCGCTCCGGTGGACCCGTCGCACTCGAAGGTTCCCACCTCGGCTCTACAGAAACGTCGAACGGCCCCAGCCGGAATCGACATGGCCCCGCAACATTTTCCTGCCGCCCGGCCGCAGGCGGTCTAGAACAGGAGCTCCAGCAGCAGCTCGCTCGTGCGCGCGGGCTGCTCCAGCGGCGCCAGGTGGCCCGCTCCCGCGATCAGCTCGCGCCGGGCTGCGGGCAACGCGAGCGCCAGTGCGTCCGCCGCCAGCTCGAAGTCCCTCATGTCGTGCTCGCCGGTCGCGATCAGCGCCGGGCCCGTGTACACGGCAAGGGCGTCGAGGTCCTCGGCGAGCGGGTCAGGCCCGTCCATGGGCTCCGGGGCGCCGGCCTGCATCTCCAGAGCGCGGCGCTGCATCGCGCCCACGAACTCGCGCAGCTCCGCCGGCGCATCGGGGAGCAGCCACGCCTCGAGCACGGCCCTCACCGCACCATCGAGATCCTCGTCCTCCATCGCGCCCTCCTCAGCCTCCCAGGCGCGGGTCAGCTGCTCCGAGGGCTCGATCCCGGAGGCTGGTGAGGAGATCAGCGCCAGCGCGCTCACCCGACGCGGCTCGAGCACGGCGATGCGCTGGGCGACCGCCCCGCCGAAGGAGTTGCCGACCAGAGCCGCCGCCTCGACGCCGGCCGCGTCCATGGTCGCGATCACGTCCATCCACGGCGCGAACTCGGCTGCGGGCGGCGGCGCCTCTCCATAGCCGGGAAGATCCGGGGCGATCACCCGCATTCCGGCCGCGGCCAGCGGCGCCAGGTGCTCGCGCCACATCCTGCGGTCGGCGATCCCCGCATGCAGCAGGATCACCGCGGGCCCGGTCCCGAGATCATCGCGGGGAAGCGGCTCGGCCAAGGCTAGGCCAGGATTCCCGTCAGCAGACGCCGCGCGTCGGACTGGAAACGCTCGAGGTCATCGTAGGGCCGTGCGATCAGCATCGCGCCCTCGAGTGCGCTGAGGATCGACCGCGCGATCTCCCTGGGCTCCCCATCGAATGACAGGCTACCCTCGGCGCGGCCCCCGATCAGCACGCGCTCGAGCCACACCTCGTTCTCGTCGAAGAAGCGGATCACGGCGGCGCACATCAGCGTGGGAAGCGTCTGGTATTCGGCCGCGAGGATCCCGCACAGGCACATGCGCTCGCCGCGCAGCACGTCTGAGTACAGGTCGGCGTATGCGGCGAGCCTGCCCGGCGCGTCCGGGACGCCGGCCTCTATCCGCTCCAGCTCCGCCATGAAGCGCTCGGTGTAGCGCGCTATGAGGGCCTCTCCGAGCTCCGCCTTGGTGGGGAAGTGGTAGTGCAGGCTGGCGTTCGTGACCGACAGCTCCGAGGCCACGTTCGCGTAGCTGAAGCCGTTGAAGCCCCGCGTCTGGACCAGGCGCTCCGCCACGTCGAGGATCCGCTGGGGCGTTCCTGTCGCCGCTGGGTTTGTCCTGGTGGCCATTGCCGCTCCTTGGCCTGAACGTGGGGTTGACTTTCTACTTACTAGTAGGTAAGTATATCGCAGGTTCCCTCAGCACGCCACTGACAAAGGGAGGAATCATGGCCCGAGTAATGGCCGACTGCCGTCGCTTTGAGAGCGACAGCAACTGCTCGCTCACGATCATCGGCGAGCAGGACGAGGTGATCGAGGCCGCCGCGCAGCATGCGGCGAGCGTCCACGGCCACCAGGACAACGCGGAGATGCGCGAGCAGCTGCAGGCGATGCTCGAGCCCGCCGAGAACTACAGCGGGCAGCGCCAGCCCGAACCGTTCCCGAGCTGAGCGGATTCGCACCGGCGTGCCCGCCGCCGGGTGGCAGGGCATTCTCTGCATCATCCACTCCGACGAGACAGGAGGGAGCGCCGGTGCGAAAGCTTCAGAGCCAGGGCCTTCACCACATCACTCTGGTCGGGGCCGACAGGCAGACCTCGATCGACTTCTGGGAGGGCGTGCTCGGCATGCCGTTCGTGTTCGAGCAGCCCAACCTGGACAGGCCGGCTGAAAGCCATCTCTACTTCGACCCGGGCGACGGTCGCCTGATCACCGTCTTCACCAGCGAGGAGCGCACGCCCGACCCGCGGCGCACCCCCACCGACCCGGGCTGCGTCCACCACATCGCGCTCTCGCTCTCGCGCGCGAGCTTTCTGCAGGCGGTCGAGCGCCTTGACGAGCGCGGCATCGACCACACCGGCGTCAAGGACCGTGGATTCATGGACTCGATCTACTTCAACGACCCGCTCGGCCTGACCATCGAGCTCGCCAGCTACCGCTTCGAACCGCCCCACCCCCATACGCACGCCGACGTGCTGCTGCAGGCGCACCGCCTGCGGGTGGAGCGCGGGGACGGCAACATCGAACCCGTTCATCTCGCCGACGCGATCGAGCTGCTGATCGCCCGCTCGCGCGATTCGCTCTCAGAGGACCGCTCCCCCCGCGACCCCTACTGACCCCACAGGGCCGCCCGGAGGCGGACCCGGGAAAGCCCGCAGCCCCCGCCCCCGCTGCTATCACCTGCCTGAATGAGCGATGGGAGCCATGAGAACGGCATCGAGGTCCGCGGCCTGGTGCGCGACTTCAAGGGCGGGGTCCGCGCCGTCGACGGCATCGACCTCAGCGTCGCTCCCGGTGAGGTCTACGGCTTCCTCGGCCCCAACGGGGCCGGCAAGTCCACGACCGTGCTGGTGCTGACGACGCTGCTTCCGCCCACCTCCGGCACCGCCACCGTCGCCGGCTACGACGTCGCCCACCAGGGACCCGAGGTGCGCCGCGCGATCGGCGCCTCCCTGCAGGAGTCGGCGCTGGACCCGTTCCTGACGGGCAGCGAGCACATGCGCCTTCAGAGCGCCCTGCATGGCATCGACCGGGCCGAGAGCGAGCGGCGCGGCGTGGAACTGCTCGCGCGCGTGGGGCTCACGAACGCGGCCGACCGCAAGGTCGGCGGCTACTCCGGCGGCATGAAGCGCCGCCTTGACCTCGCGCTCGCGCTGGTGCACCGGCCGCGGCTGCTGTTCCTGGATGAGCCCACCACCGGCCTTGACCCACAGAGCCGCGCCGCGCTGTGGGAGGAGGTCCGCAGGCTCGCCGCCGAGGGCGTCACCGTGTTCCTGACCACGCAGTACCTCGAGGAGGCGGACGTGCTCGCCGACCGCGTCGGCATCATCGACCGCGGCAAGATCGTCGCCGAGGGCACCCCGGCCGAACTGAAGGCAGCGATCGGCAGGCCGAGCGTCGAGGCCGTCCCGCAGGACCCCGGCGACCGCGAGCGCCTGCGCGGGGTGCTCAGCCGCTTCGGCGAGGAGGCGGCCGCATCGCCCAAGGGCGTCGCCGCAAGGCTCCCCGAGGGCGTCGGCGACCTGGCCGAGATCGTGCGCGCCATCGACGCCGAGGGCATCCCGATCGCCGACCTGCGCCTGCACACCCCCACCCTCGACGACGTGTTCCTGGCCAAGACGGGCCGCTCGCTCGAGGGCGGCGAGGAGGAGCCCTCAGAGCCGGGCGAGCAGCACGGGGATGAGATGCCCGCCGTCACATGAGCGCGGGCCTGCTGAACCAGATCAGGGCGCTCGCCAGGCGTTCCACGCTGAAGACGCTGCGCCAGCCATTCCAGCTGTTCCCGATCGTCTTCTTCCCCGTGATCCTGCTCGCCGTCAACGCGAGCGGCCTGAAGGCGGTCGTGAACCTGCCGGGGTTCCCGACCGACTCCTACATCTCCTTCGCGATCGCCGTGGCCTTCATCCAGGGCGCGATGTTCTCGCTCATCAACACCGGCACCAACCTCGCCGAGGACATCGAGAACGGCTTCTTCAACCGCCTCGCGCTCACCCCGCTGCGGCGCGTGTCGCTGATCGCCGGCCTGCTGGTGGGGGTCGCGATCCTCGGCGTGATGCAGTCGGCCGTCTACATGCTGATCGGCTTGATCGCCGGCGCCAAACTCGACGCCGGCCTCGGCGGCGCGCTCGTGATCCTCGTGCTCGGCTCGCTCACCGCCGTCGCCTTCGGGGCGATCGGCTGCGCCGCCGCCCTGCGCACCGGATCCGGCGAGGCCGTGCAGGGACTGTTCCCGCTGTTCTTCATGTTCATCTTCCTGTCCTCGAGCAGCCTGCCGCGCAACCTGCTGACGACCGGCTGGTTTCACACCGTCGCCACCTGGAACCCCGTCTCCTACCTGATCGAGGCCTTCCGCTCGCTCTACATCTTCGGCTGGGACAGCGCCGCCCTTTGGCGAGGCTTCGCGGTGGCGTTCGCGATCCTCGGGCTCGCGCTGTTCGCCGTCGACCGCACGATGCGCACCAGGATGCAGCGCACATGAGCACCGTGACCCCCTCCCCTCCCACCCCGCGCTCGCCCGCTCACGCCAGCATCTGGCGGGTGGCGATGGCAATCGCCTGGCGCTCGGTCCACACCTACGTGCGCCGGCCGGACCTGTTCGTGCCCTCGCTGCTGTTCCCGCTGATCTTCTTCGCCAGCTTCGCCGGCGGCCTGTCCGCGCTCGGGAAAATCCCCGGCTTCACCTTCCCCGCCGGCTACACCGCCTTCCAGTTCGTATTCGTGCTGTGCCAGTCCTCGATGTTCGCCGGGCTGTTCACCGGCTTCACCGTTGCGATGGACTTCGAGAGCGGCTTCGCGCGACGCCTGATGCTCGCTGCCGAGGACCGACGCGGCATCGCGCTCGGCTATGCCTTCGTCGGCCTCACGCGCGCGGCGATCACGATGGCGCTGATCACCTTCGTGGCGCTGGTGTTCGGGATGAAGATCACGGGCACCGGCTCGGACATCTTCGCCATGTATCTCCTCGCCTTCCTGCTGGTGCTCGTCGGCTACGGCTGGGCCGCCGGCGTGGCCTTCCGCTTCCGCTCGATCCAGGCCGGCCCGCTGATGCAGACGCCCGTGTTCCTGATCCTCTTCCTCGCACCCGTCTACGTGCCGCTGGGGCTGCTGAAAGGCTGGATCCACTCGGTCGCCTCCTACAACCCGGCAACCGCCTTCCTGCAGGCCGGGCGGGGCCTGATCTCCGGCGTGCACGACCAGACGGGCCTGGCCTTCCTGTGCGCGCTCGGCCTGATCGTCCTGTTCGGGATCTGGATGCTGCGCGGCCTTCGCCGCGCCGAATCGATGTCCTAGCGCCGCAGCTCGGCGGCGAGCTTCTTGGCGTCGCGGGTGCTCACGAGCACGCGCCTGAGCCTGCCCTCCCCGCCGACCGCGAACGACAGCCCCGGCATGCCGCGGCGGACGATGAACGCTTCATCGAGGTGGATCGTGCGCGCAACGAAGATCACGCCCGGCAGCCGCAGGCCGACTTTGACGCCGGCGGAGAAGGCTGAGGAAAGGGGATCCTCCACAACCTGCACGTCCGAGATCTCCGAACGGGGCACGGTGATGCTGCCCAGCAGCCCGAGGATCTTCTCCCACAGCGAGAGCCGGATCACTACGGCCTGCTCATTGACCTGGATGCGCACGGGCGACACACTAGCCATCAGGTCAAAGAGGAGGCCCAACATGTCAGCCGGTGATCATCCCGCCAGGGTGCTCGTCGTCGCCCACAGAACCGCGGCGACCCAGCCCCTGCTCGACGCCGTCAGAGAGCGCGCCAGGCGCGGGCCGTGCACCTTCACGCTGCTGGTGCCCAACCCGGTCCGCGGCCTTGAGAAGCTCGCGGACCCCGAGGAGCACGACGCGGCGGATGCAGAGCGCACGATCCAGGAGGCCGTCCCAAGGCTGAGTGAGGCCGCCGGCTCGCCGGTCGAGGGGATCGTCGGGACGGCGGACCCGTCGGCGGCGGTGCAGGACGCGATCAACACGCGTGGCTTCGATGAGGTGATCATCTCCACCCTGTCGCCGAAAATCTCGCGCTGGCTGAGGCTCGACCTGCCGCACAAGGTCGCGGGGCTCGGGCTTCCCGTCACGACGGTCACCGCGTCCGATCGCGCGGGCGCCGAGACCGCGGCGAACGCCGCATAGCCGGGCCCGAGACCGCAGGCGACGCCGGCGCCAGGCGCCGGAGTTACAGTCCAGCCATGCGCACAGCGCACGTGAACGGAGGCAGCCTGCGCGCTGCCGGCGCCGGCTCGACCGCGCATGCGTAGCGGGCGCAGCCCAAGGTCGCGCGGTATGGCCTGGGCGCGCGAGCTCCACAGCCTGCACCGCGAGTCCGAGCGCACAGGGATACCCGTGGATGAGCTTGGCGGGCTCCGGGCCGAAGCACGGACCGCGGAGCGAGGCTCAAGCACTCGGCGCGAGTTCCTCGCCGCCGGCGCGAGCGTGGCCGCGGGGGCCGCGATCGCGGCCAGCCCGGCGGCGAGCCTGGCCCGCTCACTCGCCAGGCGAACCGCGCCGCGGATCGCGATCGTCGGGGCGGGCCTGGCGGGCCTGCGCTGCGCGCACATGCTCTGGAACGAAAGCCCCGCCGAGCCGATCGCGGCGACCGTCTACGAGGCCAACCCCGAACGCGCAGGCGGGCGCTGCTGGACTCTGCGCGGCTACTTCCAGAACGGACTGGAAACCGAGCACGGTGGATCGTTCCTGAACACGAATCAGAAGGCCGTGCGCGGCCTGGCCGCGAAACTTGGGCTCAAAGAAGAGGTCGTCAACGGCGGCGACCTCCCGCAGGGAGAGGAGGTCTTCTTCATCGACGGCGCCCGCTACACCGTGGCGGAAGCGACCGCCGACTGGGCCGAGGTGGGCTACCCGGCCTTCCACCAGGCGACGCTCGAAGAAGAAACCTCCGCCGGGGAAGCCCGGCTGGATTCCCTGTCGGTGCCCGAATGGCTCGAAAGCACGGCCATCGGCGCGCGCAGCCGCTTCGGCAGGCTGATGCAGGCCAACACGGTGACCGAGAACGGCGGCGACCCCTCCGAACAGTCCGCCCTCGACCTGACCCAGCTGCTCGGCGGCAACAGGCAGAACCAGCTCCTGCCGCTGCCGGGCGACGACGAGCGCTTCCACATCGTCGGCGGCAACGACCAGCTCGTTAGCGGCATGATCGCCGAGCTCCCACCCGAAGCGGTTCAGCATGGGCACGCGCTCATCGCGGTGCGCGAGAACTCCGACAGGTCGATAGAGCTGACCTTCCAGGCCGGGAGCACCACCACGCAGGCGAGCTTCGACCTCGTGGTGTTCGCGCTGCCCTTCAGCACGCTTCGCGAGGTCTCACTCACGCACTCCGGGCTCTCCGCCACGAAGAAGCGCGTGATCAAGACCATGGGCATGGGCAGCAACGCCAAGGTCCACCTGCAGCTCACCCACAAGACCTGGCCGGCCCTCGGCTACAGCGGAGCGATCTACGGCGACTGGAACCGGCTCGCCTGTGCATGGGACGACTGCGTGCAGCTCGGCGCCGCCGCGAGCCCCGCCCTCTATGTGGCGTTTCCCGGCGGCGGCGTCGGCCGGACCGGGCTCAGCGGCGAAGCGCACGGCCCCGCCCCCGCCGCAGACGCCGAATGGGCCCTGCACGAAATCGAGCAGCTGATCCCCGGGACGACCGCCGCCTACAGCGGGCTCGCCTACGAGGACCACTGGCACCTGGACCCCTGGGTGCAGGGCGCCTACTCCTACTATCGCGTGGGCCAGGCCTCCACCTACGGAAAGCTCAACCGCGCGACGGACGGCCGCTTCCACTTCGCCGGCGAGCACTGCTCGATCGCCAACATCGGCTTCCTCGACGGAGCGGTGGAAACCGGCGAGCACGCCGCGCGCAGCATTCTCGCCCGCGTCGGCTGAGATGAGCCCAGCCGGAGAGCCCGCACGAGTGGCTTCGAGCCGAGGCAGAGCCCAGATCGGCACGGTAGAGTGCCTAACGATCACGCCCAGCTAGCTCAGTTGGTAGAGCACTTCCATGGTAAGGAAGGGGTCATCGGTTCGAGTCCGATGCTGGGCTTGGAGAAAAACGCTCGAGCCACCATCGTTTTGGCAGACGGCGCAGCTCTCAGCGGCAGGCTCGTCCGGTAGGACGCGAAGGTCCGAAAAGCCTGCAAAGCGGCCGTTTCCCCGCCTCTAGTCAAGGAAGGGGTCACCGGCTCCAGTCCGATGTGGTTCACCGCCCCGAGGCCGACCCAGGGACCGACGCCACCGATGTGCTCCACGGAGTAGCGCAGAACGTACCCGGGACCCTTCGGAGCGGGAAACTCGGCGACGGGAGACAGATACACCTTTGCGAGGCGGTTGAGCAGATCCCAGGCAGCCTCGCCCGGCTCGACCGTGGCGCGCGCACGCAACACCACATACGGGTTCAGGAAAGCGGTGCGGTCTCGCGGCGCCTCGAAGGAGAGCACGACACGCGGGTCACGTTCGACGTTGCGCACCTTCAAGTACCGACCCATGTGACCGCTGACTACATCATCGCCGTCGAGCCCGATCCAGATGACGGTGACCTGCGGGCTGCCGTCGGCGTTGATCGTGCTCAGGTGGGCCAGCGGGCCAGACTCGATCAACTCTCGCAGCTCACCAGGCAGGCCGCTCATGGCTCCGTCCTCTCGCTCGTGGTGTCGGCCGCCGCCCGACAGCCGCCTCTCGCGATTATCGATCATCAGCGCTGCGACCGCCTCCCGGCGCCGGCCGCTGCGCCTCCGCGCGGCGACATCATCGGCACGACCAGATCGCGCGTTGCCGGCGCTCAGATAGGCTCGAGTCATGGAACTCGAGGAAGTCGCGATCGTTCCACTTGACCCGGAGCGGCTGCGAAGCGTGCTCACCCCTGAGGCACTTGCGGCCTTTGAGCACACGCTGACACACGGGCGAGAGCTACTCGAGTCACGGACGTTCTGGAACGTCAACTCGACCGCCTTCGGCGGCGGCGTCGCCGAGATGCTCCGTTCCCTGATCGGCTACGCGCGCGGCCATGGGCTAGATGTGCGCTGGACGGTGATCGAGGGCAACCCCGAGTTCTTCGCCACCACGAAGCGGTTGCACAACCGGCTGCACGGAAACGTCGGCGACGGAGGTTCGCTGGGCGAGGCCGACCGCGCCGCCTACGAGCGGTGCTGTCTCGCCAACGCCGAGCTGATGGCGGAGCGCGTTCGCCCCGGAGACGTCGTGCTGCTGCACGACCCGCAGACTGCCGGCATGATCCCGAGGCTCCTGGAGACGGGCGCGCCGGTCATATGGCGCTCGCACGTGGGCATCGACCCTCCCAACGACGTCGCGCGTGAAGCCTGGCGCTTCCTGATCCCATACGTCGAGCGTGCCGACGCCTACGTCTTCTCGCAGCCTGCATACATGTGGGAGGGGCTCGATCCCGCGAAGATGAGGGTGATCCCGCCCTCGATCGACGCCTTCTCGCCGAAGAACCATGCGATGGCGTTCACGAGCGTGGTCGCGGTTCTACGTGCCGCCGGGCTGGCCGCGGACCGCCATCACAACCATCCAAGGGCGGTGTTCGAGCGTCTCGACGGCTCTGTCGGCCGCGTGGAGTCCAGGGCGCGCCTGGTCGAGGAGGAGCAGCTGTGGCTCGGCACTCCGCTGCTCGCGCAGGTCTCGCGCTGGGATCGCCTGAAGGACCCGCTGGGCGTGCTGGCGGCGTTTGTCGAGTATGTCCACTGTGACGACGAGCCGCACCTGCTGCTGGCGGGCCCCGACGTGACGGCGGTCGCGGACGACCCCGAGGGGGAGGAGGTGTTTCTGGAAGTCGAGAGAGCGTGGTCGGAGCTGCCACGAAGGATCCGCCGCCGTGTGCACCTCGCCCTGCTGCCGATGCAGGACGCCGATGAGAACGCCGTGATCGTCAACGCCCTTCAGCGCCGCGCGGACGTCGTGGCGCAGAAGAGCCTTGCGGAGGGCTTCGGCCTCACCGTGGCAGAGGCGATGTGGAAGGGCCGCCCCGTCGTCGCCTCAGGGATCGGCGGGATCCGGGAGCAGATCGAGGACGGACGCACCGGCTTCCTCGTGGACCCCTCCGACCTGCGGGCGTTCGGCGAGCGCGTGAGCGAGCTTCTCGCCGACCCTCACGATGCAGAGCGCATGGGCGCAGAGGCCCAGACGCGCGTGCGCGACCTGTTCCTCGGGCCGCGGCACCTCGGCCAGTACGTCGAACTGCTCGACAGCGTGCTCGGCTCCCCCGCCTAGCTCCTTGGAGCCCGCGTGATCAGCCCGCGCTGGAGGCGGCGAGACGGGCGCGCCACTCCGCCGGGTCCCCGTGAGCCGGCTCGGTCGCCTCAAGGAAACGGTCGAGCGTAGCCACGAAGCGCGCGGGCGCCTCCAGCTGGGGCAGGTGCCCGACGCCATCGAAGATCTCAAGGACGCTGCCCGTGATGGCCTCGTGGGCGTGTTCACCGTGGTGTGCGGGAATCATGGAGTCGCGCTCGCCCCAGATGATCAGGACGGGTACGCCCTCGGCGAGGTAGAGCCTGTCGCCGGCGTGGACTCGCTGGCCGCTGGTGCCGACGACAGCGCGCAGGGTGGCCAGGAACGCGCTGCGGCGGTTCGGGTCCGCGAGGGATGCGTACCCGCGCGCGACCTCTGCCACATCAGCGTTGGGCCTCAGGCCGACGGCCGCAAGGCCACGTGCCAGCATCGATCCGGCCGCCTGGCCGGGCCCGGCCGTCGCAGCGATGAACATGTCTGCGCCCGGCAGCGCCGCCGCCCGGAGCACCGGGCTGACCTCTGGGCCGAGCCCGCCGCTTGAGACCAGGACGAGGCGCTCGGTGATCTCGGGGAACTGGTAGGCGAACTGCATCGCGATCCCGCCGCCGAGCGAATGCCCGACGAGGGTCGCGCGCTCATGGCCAAGCGCAATGAGCAGGTCACGCAGGCCCGCAGCGAGCGACCCGAGGGAGTAGTCGCCGCCCCCCGGCTCGGAGGCGCCGTGGCCGGGTAGGTCGGGAGCGATGACGGTGTGCTCGCGCGCCAGCGGCTCGATTACCTCGCGCCAGTTCTCGTAGGTTCCGGCCATGCCGTGGATGAGCAGCAGTACGGGGCCGCTGCCCTCCTGCGCATAGGTGACCATCCGGCCGTGAAGCTTGAGCTGCTTCGGTTTGAGAGCACTCATGCGGATGCAACCTCCGTAATCCTCGCGAGGGCGAGCGCATCGTGGACGCATTCCTCGCGAACTCGTTCCTCATCTATCTCGAATGTCCCGCCCACACCGGGGGCGATCTCTCGCACGCCGACGCCCGAGCGCGTGAGGTGCATCGAGCCGAGCATCTGCACACACATCCTGTTTGCCAGCATTTGAGGGTCGTCGATCGCGAACACCCCTCGTTCCGCGCCGGAGGCCAGCGCCTGCTCCAGCGGCCCAACGCAGCCCGCGAGCGCTCCCCCCAGGCGCAGCCATGCCGTGCCCGAGACATCCTCGCGAAGCTCGCTAGCCGGGCGCTGCATCAGCGCCAGTGAACAGTCCAGGAAGGCCGGGTATTCCAAGCAGAAGGCCGTGTACAGCTCGCAGATGTCCCGCAGGGCGACGACCGGGTCATCACTCGGCGTCATGTCTTCGCCGCGGCCCCTCAGCTCGGCCAGATAGTCCGTGAGCGTCAGGAGAAAGATTTCCTCCTTGGAGTCGAACGCGCGATAGACGAGCGCCTTGCTGAGCCCGGCAGCTCGAGCTATCTCATCGACCGACGCGTCCCGGCGCCCGCGCCCATCGAGCAGGCCCCGCGCCGCTTGGATGATCGCGCGCTCGCGTGCCCGACGGCGATCACGAACAGACGAACCACGGCTGACCCGTGTGCTGGACATAAGGTGACGGTACCACTTTCGTAACCAGTCGTGTAACCACTGGTCACATAGCCGTCACCTGAGCCCCGCCGGCCTACAGCCTGCTCGGCCCTCGCTGTGAAAGCGCGGCACGGAGGGCGTCGAGGTCGCTCGCGCCGAATACGACGCGGCTCCGGGTGGCGAGATAGACGAGGTCGACGTTGACGCCGGCGTCGGCGATCGTGCGAGCAAGATCTGCGAGTACCCCCGGGGTGTCCTCGACCTCCACGACCGCGACCTCTCGCTCGCGGGTGACCGCCAGCTGCGCCGTCGCGAGCGCGTGCCTGACCGGCTCGGGGTGAGGGACGAGGATGTGGAGCTCTGCCCGCTCCCCACTTCCGACGCAGGTGGCGGCCGCCAGGTTGACGCCCGCATCGCTGACCGCGGCCGCGACGCGCGCCAGAGCACCGGGCGTGTTCTCAACGTCGATTGCAAGATCGAACGCCATCCCCATACGCAGCCTACCCGGGACGCGCCGGATGTAAAGGCCGCAGGAGAGATCAGCCGGCGGCTGGGTTCTCCAGGCGGAAGATCTCGACCTCCCTGCGCAGGCCTCGCAGCTTTCGGCGCCCGAGCGATGCCCACGTCTCTGCGTCGCCGCAGCGCTCGATGGCTGCCCGCGTTGCGAGAAGCTCACCGCTACCGGCGAGGGCGAGCAGCCGGGAGGCGAGGTTGACCGCACCGCCGAAGTAGTCGCCCTCCCTGCGAATCACGACACCCTGGTGCATGCCGGCGTGGAGCGCCGGCATGCCCGGCTCATCCATCGCGGCGCTGAAGCGGCGCCAACCTTCGACGGCTTCCGCGGCGTCCGGGTAGACGAGCATCGCGCCGTCGCCGAGCCCCTTGACCACGCGCCCATGCTCGCCGCGCTCATCGACGGTGAGGCGCGCAAAGCGGCTCGCTGCCGCGGTCGCCGCCGCGTCGCCGTGCAGCTCGGCGAAGTTCGTGAACTCCTTCAGGTCGCAGAACAGCAGGCACACGTCGATCGCGCCCGGGATCGCTCCGGGCGCGCGCTCTTCAGCCTCGAGCACGGCGTACTGGGTCAATTCGTGATCCACCCAGCGCCGGTGGATTCCGACGAGCAGGGGGTCGGCGAGTGGCAGCAACTCGGCGAGCGCCTTCTGGATGGTCGCCAGGGCCTCAGCCGGCGTCACCTCGCCGGCGCGCACACGCGGCTCGGTCTCAAAGCGGAAGTTGTAGACCTCGGCAGCCGCGATGCGAGCCAGTGACTGTCCCCAGACCCGCGAGACCTCCATCTGGACCTCCAGCGGCCACCACTCCTGCCGTGCCGCCGCGCCCAGCAGAGCGTCGGCCTCCTCCGTGTTGAAGTAGGGCTCGTCGGGGCCAGGGCTCGGGAAGCCGAACGCCGAGATCATCGCGAGCGTCGCCTGCGCCGGCCAGCCACCGCGGTTCTCGATCTCGCGAGCGGACACCGTGCGCAGCTCGCGCTCGGGGTCGAGCACCATGTCGAAGATCGCATCCCGCAGGTGGCCGCGAGCGTGCGCGTGTTCCATCGCCTCGACGGAGACACCGAGCTCGAGCAGCGTCGCGACCAGTTGCCGCTGGTCGGACTCCAGCCCAAGCTGCCGGCAGATTTCCTGCGCCGGGCCCGCGGGTTCGCGCCCCTCACTCACGACTGCCAGTGTGACGAGTTGCTCTCACCGGAGGCGGCGACTGACAGAGATAGCGCCGCCGCGCCTGATCAGGACACTCCTGTCCGGCCCAGCCGGGACGCCCCCACCTTGACACGACCGGCGGCCTGCCAACCGCAATCGGCGGGCAGGCCGGCGGGTGCTAGGCGAGCTGGACGTTCACGGCCTTGGGTCCTTTGTCGCCGGCCTCGGCGTCATAGGTGACCTTCGCGCCTTCGGCCAGTGAGCGGTAGCCCTCGGCCACGATCGCGCTGTGATGCACGAACAGGTCCTTGGACTGGTCATCGGGAGTGATGAACCCGAAGCCCTTGTCGTCGCTGAACCACTTCACGGTTCCATTAGCCATTCTGATTCCTCCTGCGTTGATAGTGCTGCGAACGCGGGAGTTGCTGTTCAGCAAAGGCTACGAGCGCTGGCACTGCGTCGTCGGGCAAAGCACCCGACCTTGTGCACTGACGGTAGCAGCGGTCCCGGTGCCGGCCGCAGGGGTGCGCGCGGGCACAGCAACTCCAGCAGATATGCGGCGGGATCTCAAAGCAGCTGCACGTCCACGCCTCGGCGCGGCATAAGAACACTCTATGGCGACGCAGATCCTCGCTTTAGGCTCGCGGCCCACACTCTTGGAAGCACACAACGAGTAGCGCCCCACCCCCGCGCTACCTCCGGGGACCACCTCCATCCCCTCCCCTCAGGCGAAGGCTCCGCTCCGGAGCCTTCGCTGTTTAACCCGAGCCGCACATGCGGCCCGATCCAGGCGCCAGGGCATCGACAGGGGCGCGTCTACGCCATGGGCGCGACCCAGCCGCCGAAGGCGCGCTCGAGCGCCATCGCGACGGCGATCGAGACGTGGTCGCGCCCCGGCGCCGCGGCGACCTGAACCCCGAGCGGGAGCCCGCGGGAGCCGAGACCCATGGGCACCTCTGTGACGGGAACCTCCGCGAGGTTGAAGACGGCCATCGGCTGGACCATGTGGAGCCGGCCGTGGGTGTGCCCGTGCCGCGGCGCGACGTTCGCGAGCGGAGGGTGCAGCAGGACGCCGTCGCCAATCGTCTCCGCGAGTTCCCGCGCATAAGCACGCCCCCAGGCGAGCGCCCTGCCGGCGCGCTTCGGCGAGGAGAGCCGGTTTGCCAGTTCGAGCAGCGCAAGCACCTTGACCGGCGTGGTGTGGTCACCGCCGCGACGCAGCGCCCTCCTGAGCGTCAATGCCTCGGCTCCCCCCTCCTTCAGCAGCTCCGCCAGGCCGTCACCGTCGCTGAGCGTCGCCAGGTAGGCCTCGCCGGTCCGGCGCATCTGCGGGAGGCGGACGCGTTCGATCCGCGCCCCGGCCGCTGCCAGAGCACCGGCGGCGCGCTCTCGCGCCGCGAGCAGCTCGCGGCTGATCGGCTGCACGAAAGCGGACTCGCTGACGAGGACCCGCAGCCCCTCGAGAGAGACGCTCTCGGGGTCCCCGAGCTCGACCTCGCCCGTGACGAGCGGGTCGGTGCCATCCGGTCCGGAGATGATCCGCAGGATCGGCATCAGGTCCTCCGCGCGGCGCGCGAGCGGGCCGAAGCTGAGCAGCCGCGTCGCCTCTCCGTGCGGATGCGGGTAGGAGCCGGTGTGCGGCACGAGACCGTTTGAGGGCTTGTGGCCGAACACCCCGCAGTAGAAGGCCGGGATGCGGATCGATCCGGCGATGTCCGAGCCGAGCCCGAAGGGAGAGGCGCCGCTGCCGACCGCCGCACCCTCGCCTCCTGAGGAGCCGCCGGCAGCCCGCGAGTGGTCATAGGGGTTGTTGGTTCGCCCGTACACACGGTTGTCGGACTCGATCCACAGCGTCAGCTCGGAGATGTTGGTGAGGGCGAGGGGGATGGCGCCGGCGTCGATCAGCCGCTGAACGGTGGGCGCCGTTGCCCCCGCCCGGTGATCGCGCCGCGCGAGCAGCCCGGCGCAGTTCGGCATGCCCTCGACTTCGAACGACTCCTTGATCGTGCACGGGACGCCGAGCAGCGGCGGCAACTCGCCCTCATCGCTGCTGTTGATGCGGGCGTCCGCGGCGTCAGCTTCGCGGCGCGCCGCGTCGAAGCGCTCGACGGCGATCGCTCCGATACGAGGCTGGTATCGCCCACAGAGCTCGATGTGGGCCTCGACCACCTCACGGGAGGTGACCTCGCCTTCTCGGATCGCTCGGGCGAGGGCCGTCGCCGAACGCCGGGTCACGGACTCGCGGTTCGCCCGGGCGAACGTCGTTGGCGAGCCGGATGTCTGCTGTGGGCCTGACGTCCCGCCAAGCTAACACCGGCCTGCGGGCCGGCCTTCCGTTCTTATTCCCCACGCAACGCGGGTCTTGCCGCAGCCCGCACACCCTGATGACCAGCACGGGTGCGATCTCGCCGCCGGGACTCACGGCCGGCAAGCACTCACCGCGCCGGGGGTTAGTAGATCGCCGCGCGCGCGGTGCGGCGAGCCGCGGATGCCCCCGACCCCACGCGACGGTTGAATCTGCAGCATGAGTAAGAGCACACCAGCAGCGGCGCACGCCGGCGACATGCTCGAGACCAGAGGCATCCACGGCGAGCCGACTCGCCGCGGCGAGATCCTCGAGATCCTCGGCGAGCCCGGACACGAGCACTACAGGGTGCGCTGGGACGAGCAGCACGAGTCGATCGTGTATCCCGCCGACGGCGTACAGGTCGTCCACAAGAAGCGCCACTGACTGGCCAGGCATCCGGGTTAGGTCAGGATCGGCGACGGCCGGCGGGCATCACGCCTCACCCCAGCCGAAGATGCCTGCCACGTCCAGCGTCGAGAGCATGCCCGTCGGGATGCCGCTCTCCTCGTCGCAGACCAGTAGGTGTGCGGCGCCGCGCTCGCGCATCATCTCGGCGGCGGTTCTGAGTGTCGCGCCGCCGGAGATGGTTCCGAGGTCACGGTCGGCGACGTCCCCCAGGGTGCGCTCATCGTCCGGGTCGTCAAGGAGCGCGGCGACCAGCGCCGCGTCCGTGAGCATTCCAATCGGCGCCCCGTCGGGCGTGTCGCTCACGACGACCGTGTGGATGTGGTGCTGGGACATCGTTCGCGCAGCCTGCCGCAGCGAGGAGCCGGCCGGACACGTGAAGACGCCAAGACGCATCGCATCCGACACCCGCGCGTGTTCGAAACGAGGCGTTCGATAGCTGCCGTCGACCTCAGGCGTGCTCATTGCTCCACGCTACCCGGCGGAGGAACCAGCTGGCATCGGTGCAAGACGCACTCCGGATCCGCGGGCACTACGGATGGGACCCACAGCCGGACAGGCCCACCCCGCTCCGATGAGAGCGCAGCCGCGGGTCTGGAGGGGTGGCCAAATCCCCAGAGCCGCGGGCGACGTACCGCAGCATAAATCCCCGTCTGCATCCGCCTATAGCGTCACAGGGGTTGATGTGGGCATGCCGGGACACCCCAGGCGCCCGAGAGAGCCGACCCCGAGGATGTCGTTGAGAGCCATGAAGCACCAACTCCCGGGACGATCCTGTTGAGCGCTCCACCCTTCGAGGCGTCCCGATGAGCGTGTCGAACTCGAGGACCTGCGCGGGGCTGAGCTGTGTGTGTCGCGCTCATGCCCGCGAGTCGCGTTGCTGCTGCCGGACGGCTACCAATCGCGAATCAACGGGGAGCGTTTGACATGCGGCAGTTTGATGTCATTCTCACGAACCCTCCGTTTCAGGACACTTTGCGGCGCGGGAAGACGCCGCACAAGCTGTGGATTGACTTCACCCAGAAGATCTTCGAGGCCTATCTGGCTGATGACGGACTGCTCTGTCAGGTGTCCCCCAGCAGTTTCCGCAGCCCGAACAGCAAGGTCCTGGCGCTCATGAAGGACAACCAGACCGTGCGACTCCGGTTCGACACGAGCGCGCATTTTCCCGACATCGGTTCCACCTTCGCGGATTACGTCATCCGCAAGAGCCCCAACGCACACAGCCCAACGGAAATGTTCGACGCGGGCACGGTGGCAGAGGTGACCCTTGATGACACGCTTCTCTATCTCCCGGCAATCACCTCGGCGGAGGCGCTGCGGATCCACCAGAAGGTGGTCTTCACATCGGACCCAAAGCTTGCCGTGGAGTGGGACTACGTGACATGTCACAACGTTCTCATTCATCGCTCGGACACCCTGAGCCGGACGGAGACACCAGAGCACGTCCACCCGGTTTTTCACACGAACCGGCAGACCTGGTGGTCCACACTGCGACAGGATTGGGCCGATGAACCGAAGGTCATGTGGACGCGCAGCGGCTACACCCAGCCCTTCTACGACCCCGGCGTGCTCGGCGGCACGGACATGGCGTACTTCGTCAGGGTCTCATCAGAGTCCGAGGGACGCAACCTCGCACACAACATGAACCTGGCGCTGATGCGCTACATCTACGCAACTGCGCGCTGGTCGGGATTCGGGAACGAGAGGGTGTTCGCGTCCTTACCGCGACTGGCGTCCGATGTTCGCCTGAGCGACGATGATCTGTTTGCCCAATTTGGGCTGACCGCCGGGGAGGTGAACCACGTCCGTGAAACTCTGGGATGAAGTTGTGAAGCGTATGGAGGAGCACTCCTATATGGAGGGCGTCGAGCGCACGGCCGAGCGGGTACAGGCGACCGGCGAGATCTTCACGCCGACCGGTCTCGTCGTCAGCATGCTTCAGGGGCTGGATCTTGATGTGCTCGGACCTGGACGTACGGTGCTCGACCCGGCGTGCGGCGACGGGCAGTTCCTGGTGGCGGCCAAGTGGATCAAGGTCCTTCACCACGAGATGAGCGAGGAGGATGCCCTCGATGACCTCTTCGGCGTGGACATCATGGTCGACAACGTTCTCCTCTGCCGTCGACGCCTCGGCGGAGGAACGATCGTCGTTGGCAATTCACTCGCGCCTGGAGACCGGGTTCCCGGACAGACGCTGAATGATGAACAGATGATGCTCGAGCTGTTCAGCGAGGTGCCGGCGTCGCTCACGCTCTAGCGTGAGAGCGACTCCCCGGTGAAGGACAGCGACGTCAGCCCGCAGAGCCTGCGCGACCGGCGGTGCCGTCCCCACGTGCCTCGCGGCCGCGCCTGCGGCGGTCACGATCCTCCTGGGCCCGCTCGCCATCACCCGCTCGTCCCGGCTGACCGCCGCGTGCTTCGCCGCTGCGCGATCTCGGGCTCGAGACGGAGCGCACGTGCCCCGTGGCGCCGGAGGCCACATTCAGCAAGAGCCCCATCGCCGCGAGGGTCACGATCATGCTGCTCGAGCCGTAGGACACGAGCGGCAGCGGGACACCGGTCAGCGGTGCCAGGCCGAGGACCGCGAACGTGTTCAGGAGCGCCTGGGAGACGATCAGCACGGTCGTCCCCACCGCAATCAGGCCGCTGTAGAGGCTCCGGGCTTTCTGGGCCGCACGCAGGCCCGCGAACGCGATCAGGCCGTAGAGGAACAGGATCGCGCAGACCCCCGCCACGCCGACCTCCTCGGCGATGACCGCGAGGATGAAGTCCGTCTGCGCCTCCGGCAGGTAGTAGATCTTCTGCACGGACTGGCCGGGGCCCACCCCGAGCAGCCCGCCTGACCCGATCGCGATCTGTCCCTGCACAGCCTGAAAGCCGCTGGTCGTGGCGTGCGCCCATGGATCGATGAAGGAGGTCAGACGCTGGCGCGCATACGGTTTGGCGATCGCGTAGAGCAGCACACCGCCGATCAGGATCCCGGCGATCTTGCCGAGCGTACGGGGCTCGATCCCAGCGGCCACGAGCATGGCGCCGACCGTGAAGCAGATCACCATCGCCGTCCCGATGTCCGGCTGGGTCGCAACCAGCAGACAGGCGGCCGCCGCGACGTAGAGCAGCGGGCGTGCGAGGTCCTTGAGGTCGTTGACGCGGCTCGGGCGCTTGGCGAGCAGCGTGGCGCAATACAGCACCAGCGCGATCTTCAGGAGCTCCGAGGGCTGGAACTGCAGCTGCGCGGGCCCGAGCCAGCGCCGCGCGCCGTTCACGCTCACCCCCACGTGAGGTATATGAACCGCCACCACCAGCCCGAGCGAGACGAACAGCAGCGGCGCGGTGATGCTGTGGACTTTCGCGACTCCGTCGCGGGCCAGCACACGCATCACGACCAGCCCCACGGCCCCGTAGATCACGAACTTGAGCAGGTAGCTGCTGCCATAGCCCTGCCCCTGCAGGACACTCGTCGCCGAGGAGGCGCTGTAGACCATGACGGCCCCCACCGCCAGCAGGCACATCGTGGCGGTCAGCAGCACGCGGTGCTCGAGGCTCTGGGCCCCCGCGTGAGGCCGGCGCGAGGGTCGCGGCTTCTGCGCGGCGGCCTTCCGGCTCACCTTCGCGTTGGGCCTCCCTGCTGACGCTGCTGGCATTCAGGCTCACTTCGACAGGACCCCCGATAGCCCTGCGCCGCGAACGAGGAATCGCCATCTTGCTGTCGGACCGGCGGCCGTCCTGTCCCAAACGCCCTCCCGTCGCCCCACCGCCCGGGACGGTGGAGCAGGGCGGGTCGCTCTAGGGCCGCAGCCTGACGGGCAAGGTCTTGAGCTGATTGGCGAACGGCGACTCGACGTAGGTCGGCGTGCCGTCGATCCGCATCTCAGGGAACCGTTTCGAGGTCTCCTCGATCAGGACGCGAAGCTCGAGCCGCGCGAGCGCCGTGCCGAGGCAGAAATGCCTGCCGCCGGCGCCGAACGCCTGGTGCTCGGCGTTGCGGGAGATATCGAATGTGTCCGCGTCCTCGAAGCGGGTCTCATCCCGGTTTGAGGACGGATACCACATGACGACCTTCTCGCCCTCGCGGATGAGCTGGCCGTGCAGCTCCGTGTCCTTGGTCGCGGTGCGAGCGAAATGCGCGAAGGCGGGGAACATGCGCAGCGACTCCTCCACCGCGGCGGGCACGAGTGACGGGTCTGCCACGACCCGCTGCCACTGCTCCGGGCTTTCGAGCAGGGCCCGCATGCCGGAGCTGTAGGTCGCCTTGGTCGAGTCGTTGCCGGCGGCCATCAGCAGGAAGAAGCCCATCACGATCTCGTGGTCCTCGAGTTTCTCGCCGTCGATCTCGGCATGGACGAGGACACTGGTGAGATCGTCGGTGGGCGTCTGACGGCGTTCGGCGATCAGCTTGCTGCAGCGCTCGAAGACCTCGGGTACCTCGGCCTCCATCACGCTGTGCGCGCCCTCGGGTGTCATGTCGGGGTCGCCGGCCGCGACTATGTTCGCCATCAGCCGTGCCCAGATCTCATCGTCCTCCTGGGGAAGGCCCATGAAGCTGCCGATCACGCGGGCGACAGACGGCTGCGCAACGTCGTTGACGAGGTCGCATGTATCGCGGCCCTCGAGCCGGTCGAGCACCTCGACCGTGATCGCGCGGATCGCGTCCTCGTGCTCGGCGATCCGCTTGGGCGTGAAGCCGCGCTGGAACAGTGCCTTCAGGCGGTCGTGCTTGGGCGGGTCCATCCCGATGAACATGGCCTGCTGCAGCTCGAGGGGCAGGATCGCGTTGCGCAGCGCCACGAAGCCGCCGACTTCGGAGGAGTAGGTCTTCCAGTCGCGGCTGACCTCGTAGACGTCATCGGCGGTCGTGACGGACCAGAAGCCGGCCTCGTCGGGGTATTCGGTGATGGCGTCTGTCCAGTGGACCGGGCACTCCGAGCGCAGGCGGCGGAACAGCTCAATCGGCGGCCCCTCTTGGAAGTTCTCGCGGTCCCCCACCCGGATCTGATCGAGTGGTGTCTGCGGCTGACTGGCTGTGCTCACGACGCCTCCTCAGTTGAGTCCCTTTGCGTTCCCCGCGAGCAGCGTAACGACCCTGGCCTCACGGCGTGAAGCGGCGGCGCCCCCCGGGCGTGCGGTAAGTGCAGTCGAGCACCTCCGGCACCCGCCGCAGCCAGCCGTAGTCATACCCCGGATGGACCGTGACGACGATCGCCAGCGCGTAGTCTTCCGGCCCGAACCCGGAGGCATCGCGGCGGGGATCGGGGTCCACGCCGCACAGCATCTCATCGTCGATCCGCAGTTCCCTGACCAGGGGGTCGTGGTAGTCGACCTGGATCCCCTCGGCCGCCAGCTTGGTGATGATCTCAACGGCCGGCGCATGTGAGGTGCTAAGGGCCCCGGGCCTGTAGGCGGCTCCCACGACCAGCACGCGGGCGTCTTCACGGCGGATGCCCGAGCGCGCGAGCAGCTCCTGTGCACGCCAGACGACCTGCTTCGGGCGCGCCGCGACCCTGCGCAGGGCATCCGCGGTGATCGTGGCCGGGCTCGGACCGCCCCGGCGGGGAAGCGTCAGGTGATGGGCGTCGACGCCGACGGCGCCGCCGCCGACACCGGCCGACGGGTAGTGCGCCATGAAGCCCGAGGGGCTGCTGGCGGCCGCTTCGGTCACCTCGATCGAGTCCAGCCCATGCCTGCGGCACACGTCCGCCATCTCGAATGCGAGTGCGATGTTCACCGTCCTGAAGGCGCTCTCGTAGAGCTTGCTCATCTCGGCGGCCTGCGGTGAGGAGACGCGATGCAGCTGCGGGCATATCGGCCGCAGCAGGGCTGAGGCATGCTCATAGCAGCGCTCGGACATGGCGCCGAGCACCCGCGGCACATCCGTCCTTCCCGCCGGTGTCTCGTTGCCCGAGCGCTCGGGGCAGAACGCGACGAACACGTCCTCTCCGACACGCAGGCCCCGTGCCTGCAGCGGATCCACGAGCAGCTCGCGCGTGCTCCCGACGTAGGTTGTGGAGGTGAGCACGAGCGTCTGGCCGGGGCGTGCGTGGGCGACGACCTCGGCGCAGGCACGCCTCAGCGGCTCGCTGTCGGGGCGCCGATCGCGGCCGGCGGGCGAGGGAACACAGATGAGCACCGCCTCGGCGGCCGCGAGTGTGTCGGCGCGGTCGGTGAGCACGAGCCCTCGGCCGGACAGCTCGCTGCGCAGCACCTCCCGCGCCGAGCTGGGCAGCTGCGCCCTGCCACCGCGAATGTCGGCCAGGCGGCTGGCGGACTCGTCGATTCCGATCACCCTCGCATCGGCACCCGCCAGGGCCACGACGCTCTGAAGGCCCTCGGGCCTGAGGCCCACGACGGCGACGACCATCCCGTTCAGGCTCCCCGCAGCAGAGGGTACGTCCTCGCTCGTCACGGAGTCGCTCGGGACAGCCTGCCGGTCGTCCACCGCCTCTGCCTCTTCCGGGACGAACTGCTCCTGCTGTGCGGCGTCGCCGAGGCTGAACTCGACGAATGGGTCGGCCTCGAGCACCGTCTCGGCGACGGGGTGCTCGACTGCGGGACGGTTGAACACCCCGCCCATCGCCACCGCGAGCTCGCCGACTGGGTCGGGATCGGACTCGGGCTCAGCGTCCTCGCTCGCGGCCGTCGCCCGTTCGGCATGCGCACCCATCGCCACGGCGAGCTCCTCGACGGTATCCGGATCAGTGGCCGGCCCCGTGGCGCCGCCCCCGGCCGGGCTCTCGGGCGCATCCTCCAGCGGCGCCGGTGCGGTCTCGGGCTCGGTGCTCCGCTCGGTGAGCAATCCGTGAAGTGCCAGCTTCAGCGTCATGGCCTTACCCCCTCTGTCGTCCTGCTGCAGTCGCGACAGTGTGGACAGTGGGAGGGCCGCGCACCACGAGTGTGGACACGTGATCGATAGGTTGCCCGCGAGGCCCTACACGCGTGTCGTCCCAAGAGGGCAGAATCCCGCGCGCCGCCTCCGCGATGGGGCGCACGGAATGGCGCGAGCGCTGCGGGGAGCCCTGCCGGTCAGGGTGCGCTGGCGTTCGATTCGAGCATCGTGCCGTTGCTGCGAAGCAGATACTCGGAGATGCAGCAGATATCCGGGTGGTAGGCGACGGTCCAGCCCGTGCCGCCGGCCTCAGGCGCAACCTGCCAGCTGGTGGCGAGCGTGGCGCCGGTGCGCCCGTCGATGACGACGCGTCCAGCAGCCCCTTCGACCCACACGTCGTCGTCGGCCATTCCGTATGCCCTGAAGGCATCTTCGCTCGGCGCGCCGAAGACCTGCTGCCAGGAGCTCGTGGAGAGAAAATACGAAGGCCCGTTGCTCGAGTTCGCGAGCACAAGGTCGCTGCGCACGCCTGTGAGCGCATTGGTGCCTTCGGTCTTGGCTGCGCCCTGAATAGGCTGCCCCGTTGCGGCCGAGAAGAAGTTCGGGGTGCCCGGAATTCCGTAGACGTCGCCGTTGAACATCCATCCTCCGAGTTTCGGGTAGAGCTCACTGATGCATGGCGACTGGGAGAGCGTCGCCTCGGTGACCACGTCGACCACATATATCGATTCGCACGCTTCACCGGAGCTCACGATTAGCGCCTTGTTGTTGACGACGTGTCCCGTCACACAGGGGACCGCGATGTAGGCGCCACCGGTGCCTGGAAGCGGGACCTGCGTCATGGTCCCAGCTTGGGTGATGGTGGTGAAGCTGATGCAATCGGCAAAACGAATCGCGCCTCCCGTGTACGCCACGAGGCCGCCCTGAAGCCATTCGACATTGAACGGCGCACTCAAGGAAACATGTGCTCCGGTCTGTGCGTCAAAGACCGAGAAATAGCCGACCGACTGTTCCGGAGTGATGCCGCTCGGGGGAGTCGAGACGCGCAGCGTAAACACGGCAAGCCCATCCGGGTGCGCGGCTTCGGGCGCGGTGAGCAGAGCCTGCTGACCCGAGACCGTGGTGCCTGCCGGAGTTCCTTCCGCAGCATTGATCGTGACCGACTGTTCCGATCGCGTCCCGATCAGATGGTAGATCGGCGGGATGGTGCCGAACTCGCCCTGCAAGACGGTGTCTTCGGTGAGCAGGACCTGTTCGTTGTAGCCGAGCATGGTCCCGGGAAGCTTGATCCAGGGGGGCGGCCCCTGCAGGGCTGGAGGGGCCGGAGGGGAGTCCGTCGGCGGCTTGAGGGAACGGAGCGAACGACTCGCCGACACGGCAACGCGACGTCTGCCCTGGAAGAGCGCAGCTCTCAAGAGCCACCTTGTCTGGCTGGCCGGGGCACGAAATCGTATGTGGAACCTCCCGTGTGACAGCCCGCCGCTCGCGACGGTCGCCCATCTCCTGCCTCGTAGGACCTGCAGAAGCACCCGGTCTCGACGACCGGCGCCGGATGTCCGGCCGGTGGCGATAACGAGGGCATCGGTGGTCGCGCCGCTCGGGACGGTCAGGGTCACGCGTTGGTGTTGGGCCCCCGCGGATGGCGGCATGAGCAGGCCGAGAGCGAGCGCCGCGAACACGGCGCTCATGACCAGGCTGCAGATTGACGGCAGAGCGCCGTGTCTGCCCGCCCCGCCTGTCTGAGAGAACACTCCGCAACCCCCCCGAGTCGATATCGAGCGACGGATCCTATACAGCCAGCGACCGGCAGGGGCGACGGAAGCGGCATGCTCCAATCACCGCACACTGCGCAGCGGCGCGCGCAGCCTGAGGCGAAATAACGCACGTGTCGTTCGGCCGCTGTCCATCGGCCGAACGACACGTGCGGACCAGCCCCTCACCGGGCTGAGTTCACGGGAGGCGGGGGTTGGCGGGTGCCTCCCTGGTCTGCCGGCTTTCAGCCGGCCTCAGGTGCTGCCGACCGCGATGCCCTGGCCCGCGATCGTCTTCATCGCGTCCTCCGCCACCTGCAGCGCGTGCTGCTCCTGGCGCAGGTTCCGGTGCAGCAGCTCGGCGACCTGGGTCGCGCCCCGCGCCTCGGCGTTGGTGATGAGCGTCTCGTATACCGCCATCTCGTAGTGCTCGGACTCCGCGGCGGCGGAGAGGATGACGGCGTCCACGAGGGAGTCGTCGGTCTTTTTGATCGTCGAGCGGCCCTCTTTCGCCATCGCTTCGATGGTGGGGCTCGGCGAGTCGTCGATCTCTTCGCCCAGCATCCGGAAGCACTCTTCGATGTTCCGGACGTGGCCGCGCGTCTCCTCGCGGTGCTCGCGCAGCGCATGTTTGATCTCCTGGCGGCGCGCGTGTTCCTCGAGCTCCTCCAGCACCCCGACGAGCTCCTGCTCCATCTTCAGGGCGGAGCCGAGCTTGAAGCTGAAGATCTCCTCCGGGCTGTTGAGCCTCTCGAACATGTGGCATTCCTTCCACTCGAACGTCGCGGACTCCCACGCGCAGAACTGTTAAGGCTTGGGAGGCCGCCCTCTGGAGGGCCTGCCAGCGTGGTGCCCCGCCGGGCCCCGGTCCGCTGCTTGCATTTCGCCCTCCCCTTTTGTCTACCCGGCGACCGCCCGGGCAA
Source organism: uncultured Solirubrobacteraceae bacterium (assembly GCA_963787115.1). Lineage (GTDB taxonomy): Bacteria > Actinomycetota > Thermoleophilia > Solirubrobacterales > Solirubrobacteraceae > Palsa-744. The sequence continues at coordinate 235,571 of CAWBBS010000010.1, read as the reverse complement.
ACGAGGTGGGAAGACCCTCCCGCTGCTAGTGCCCGAGCGTGAGTGCCCGCGCCGCGGTGATCGGGGCGTGACCCGCCGGCGTGAAGCTGCCCGTCGCCGTCAGCCTCAGCTTCTTCGAGCGCTTCAGCAGCCTTCTGCCCGCCCGCGTCAGCCTGATGGTGATCTTTCCTCGGCCCGCCGAGGCGTAGCTCAGCTGCCCCGAGGCCACGAGCACGGGCTTGGCCCTCGATGTCCTGGCCAGCTTCGCGCCGGGAGGCAGGTAGTACCAGTCGATGGTCGCGACGCCGGCCTCGGGAGCCCTGAACGCGAACCTGGCGCCGCCCGCCTTGAGCACCCCGGCGATCGTGAGTGCTCTGCCGGAGGGCAGGAGCACCCTGGCCATCAGGGCCCTGATCTGGCTCGCGCCGGTGGCGGGCGGCCTGACCCGGGGACCCTGCCTGTTGGCGGGGGTCGCATCGACGGCGGTGGCGGAATCGGCGGCCCGGGCGGCAGCGGACGCCCCGCCGCCGGAGACGGCGAGCGTGTTGATGAGCTGCTGCCCGGCTTCGCCGTGGGTGATGTCGACGTAGGCCCTGATCGTGACGGGGTTGCTTCTGGCGCCCGGCTGCACGACCGCGTCGGTCGTGCATGTGATGGTGCTCTGCCCCCAGCCCCTGGGTGCGCAGCTCCAGCCGCTTCCTTCCGGTGTCGCTTCGGTGCTGAGGCCCGGCGGCAGCGTGTCGGTGAGCGTGATCCTTCCGGCGGAGGGTGAGCCGCCGGTGTTCAGCGCCGACAGCTGGTAGGTGATCGTGTCGTGCTGGCCGCGCGCGATCGGGTCGACTTCGACCGAGCCTTCTTCCGCTTCAAAGTCCGCCCTTTTCGACCGCCGCTTCTTCGGCCGGGGTGGCCGAGAATTCTTCCTCTTCCATCGTGACTTCGCTGCCGCGCAGGGCGCCCGTGAACGTGACCGTGTAGGTCCAGCGGTTTTCGCCCCTGCCGGTAGCCGATTTCGGCCCGCCGGTGACCCTGACGTTGCCGTGGCCGATGATCGCGACGGCTTCCAGAGCCGACTGCACGGTGGCGGCGCTCGAGGCGTAGCGGAGCTGCTTGGTTTCGCCGAGGCCTCCCGCTTCGTCTTCCAGTTCCAGCGAGAAGTGGCCGTCGTAGGGGGCTTCTCCGTCGGAGTCGACCGTGACCGTGTCCACCTGGTTCACGGCTTCGGCTAGGGGGATTTCCGCGGGCACGTGGCTGGAGATCGCTTCCCAGGAGGGCGGGGCGCTCGCGAGCGCCCCGGGCGCGAGCACGAGCAGGAGCGCAAGCGCACCCACCACACATCCGACCTGCACGATCTTTGCCCGGAACGTCCTGAACATGCTGCGCTCCCTGCTCGGCTCAGGTGCGCTCCGGCCCGGATCTCACGCCGTCCGCGGCAGGGCTCACCGACTGATTTCAGCTGCAAAGCCTAGCCTCCCGGCGCGGGCCGGGCGCCGGTATCGGCAGTGGCGGGACGGCTGCAGCAGCCGCGCAATCAGCCGCCGGCGAGCTGCTGCCCGTTGAGGTGGAAGTAGAGCCCGTCCGCGGCGAACAGCTCGTCGTGGGTGCCCTGTTCCACCACCCGGCCGTGCTCGAGCACGACGATCAGGTCGGCGTCGCGAACGGTGCTGAGCCGGTGCGCGACGACGAAGGCGGTCCGGCCCTCGAGCAGCCGGCGCATGTTGGCGGTGACTATCCGCTCGGACTCGGAGTCAAGCGCGCTGGTCGCCTCGTCCAGGAGCAGCACGGACGGGCGGCTGAAGATCGAGCGGGCGATGGCGAGCCGCTGGGCCTGCCCGCCCTGCAGTCTCAGGCCTCCGTCGCCGACGCGCGTGGAGTAGCCCTGCGGCAGCTGCTCGGCGAATGCGTCCACGTCGGCTATCTCGGCGGCGGCTCTCACCGCGGCCATGTCTGGCTCCTCCTCGCCGAAGGCGATGTTCCGCGCGAGTGTGTCGTCGAAGACATGGGGTCGCTGGGGCACCAGGCCGATACGCCGGCGCAGATCGGTTCGCCTCAATGCCCGCAGATCGACGGAGTCGAAGGCGATGCTGCCCTGTGAGACCTCCAGCAGCCCGGCCAGGCATTTCAGGAGCGTGGTCTTGCCCGACCCGGTGCGCCCCACGATCGCGACGGTGGTGCCCGGAAGCACGTCCAGGTTGATGTCGCTCAGGATGCGGCGCTCGGGGTCGGCCGGGTAGCTGAAGCCGACGTTCTTCAGCGTGACGCGCCCCTCGAGCGTCGGGACCGGGCGCAGGCTGCCATCCTCATCGTCCTGCTCGGGCTCGCGGTCCAGGATGTCGCTCAGGCGCCCGAGCACGACGGTCATCTGCTGGCACTGATCCCACATCCCCAGCAGCCAGATGATCGGCCCGGAGGACAGCAGCACGAGCGAGTTGAATCCGATCAGCGCCCCGAGCGAGAGGTTCCCGCCCATCACCTCGAGCGCTCCGAAGAAGAGGAACAGCACCAGCAGCAGGAACGTCACGAACGAGGTCATGCCCCCGTAGCGGATGGCCGCGAGGTCGGCGTGGGCGACCCTCTGGGCAACCTCCTCGAAGTCGCGCAGCATCCGCCGGCGCAGGCCCTCCTCCATTCCCGCCGACTTGACGGTCTCCATGCCGTGGATCGCGTCGAGCTGGCGTGAGCGGTAGCGCGCGAGCCCTTCCTCTTCGGCCTGGTAGGCGGGGCGCACCTTTCGCACGCCGGAGCGGATCAGCAGCATGTAGATCGGCGCAGTCGCGAGCCAGAGCAGCGTCAGCGGCAGCGACAGGAAGGCCATCAGCACGAGCGCGGCGACGAGCTGGCCTATCTGGGCGAGCGCCTGCACCCCCTGCTGGGAGGCGAACTCGCGGATCGTGCGCAGGCCCTCCAGGCGGCGCTCGATGTCGCCGGAGCGCCGCGTCTCGAAGTAGTCCAGCGGCAGGCGCAGCATGCGGCCAGCGATGTGGTCAAGCGACTCGCCGTCGATCTCTACGGCCACGTCCGAGATGATCCGGGACTCGATGAGCGCCGCGACGAGCGCCACTATCTGCAGCGCGAACAGCCCGCCCGTCAGCAGATACAGCTTGGTGTAGTCCTTCTGGACCACCACCGTTCCGATGATCTCGCCGGTGACGACCGGAACGAGCATCTGCAGCGCCGCGGCGACGAGTGCGAGCACGACCACCACCGCGAGCATGCGGCGGTGAGGGCGCACGAGCGGGGCGAGCCAGCGCAGGTCGGGCCTGTCGGTCGGAGCCTGCGAGAGCGCGGGCGTGGCCGTGGCCTCGAGCGCGAGCCCGTCCCAGTGGCGCATCAGCTCCTCGCGCGAGACCCAGCCGGCGCCGTGGGCCGGGTCGGCGACGTGGACCCGCTCGCCGCGGACCTCATCGAGCACCGCCCAGTGCTCACCGGGCCAGTGGATGATCGCCGGCAGCGGCAGTTGCTCGAGGTCCTCCTTGCCGTGCTCTGAGCGGCTCAGCTCAAGCCCGAGCGCGCCGCCGGCGCGCAGCATCCCCTGCGGGCTCGCTCCCTCGAAGGAGTGACCGAGGAGATCTCTCACGTGCGGGCTTCGGACCTCGGCCCCGTGGGCCCGGCACACCATCGCAAGGCAGGCGGCGCCGCCATCGTTCTCCTCGAGCTGCGGAACGAACGGGACGTGGCGGGCGCGGCCGCGCCGCGACCGCGATGCCGCCGGGACCGGCGCCGGAGCTGCCGCCGGCTCCGGCCCGACCTGCTCTTCCCGTGCCGGAATCAGGTCGGCGGCGAAGTCCAGCGGCACGTGGCGTGAGGGCCCGCGCTCGTAGAACGCGACCTGCTCGGCGACCCGCGCCCGCATCTGGGGGTTCTGCTCCTGGGCCGCGCTGAAGGCATCTGCGTCGAGGACGAGCAGCCTGACGGTCGATACCGCCTCAACGCTCGCGGTGCGCCCGGTGCCGCGGAGAAGCGAGACCTCGCCGAAGATGTCGCCGCCGCGCAGGTAGCGCAGGTCGCCGTGCGCCTGGTCCCAGACCCGCAGGCGCCCATCGACGACCAGATACAGCGGCCCGGCGGGGTCGCCCTCGGAGAAGACGGTGCTGCCGGCTCCGACCGTCGTCTCCTGCAGCTCGGCCACCAGCCGCATCAGCGCCTCGTCGGAGAGCACAGAGAACACAGGGTGCGAGCGCAGCAGCGGCGCCAGGCGCCGCGCGCGGCCCTGGGCTGCGAGGCGGCCGCCGAGCTCGGGGTGGCGCCTGACGATCGCCGCGAACAGAGCCGGCTCCAGCCGCAGCACGGTGACGGGGCCGGAGGCACGCACCGTCGCCTCCCTGCGAGTCCCGTCGAGCACGCCGCTCTCGCCGAAGGACTCTCCGGGGCCGAGGGAGCCGAGCGCGATCTCGGCGCCGTCCTCCTCGTGGATCGCGCGAGCATGCCCCGCCGCGAGGACGTAGAAGCCGTCGGGGGGCTCGCCTTGGCTGACGATGTCGTCGCCCAGCTCGTAGTCGACCTGCACGAAGGACTCGATCACCAGTTCGCGGACGGCCTCGGGCAGACCGCGGAGAAGCGGCTGCTCCTGCAGTATCTCCGCGCGCCGCAGCTCCCCCATCGGCTCCGGCTCGGCCGCGACCAGCTCCGGAGCCATCCGCTCAGAGCCCGGCATTGGAGGCATCCCCGGCCCCGTCTCCGGGTCGATGCCTCGCGCGTACATGTCGCCCATAGATACTCATGAGCCCTGAGCATGGCGCGCGAAGGGCTGGGCCGATATCGACTGCCGTCGACAATTTCCGCGCCCGCGGTCGACAGGGGCCTAGGCAGCGGAAAGATCTCAGACGCGCGCGCGAGGCCCCGGCCCGGCTCGGGCCTCGTCCTAACCGGGGCCGGCCGGCGGACTGCCCGGCGGGGGCTGCCGGGCCAGCCAACTGTCGGTCGCCGGGTCGCCGGCCCCGGCGAAATGCTCGTCCAGAACCTGCTGAAAGACCGGGTCGGCCGGAGCGATGCGCGCGAACAGCGTCATCGACGAGCGCAGCTTGACGGCGTCGGTGGCGCCGAGGATGTCCTCTGCGCTCATCCCAGGGCGGCCGATCAGCGTGCTCGCGCACTCCCTCAGCCGCGGGCCGAGGACCGGATGCTCGAGGTATGCCTGCGCCTCGGCGCGGGAGTTGATGGCGTAGGCCCGGGACATCGTGCTCTGACCGAGACCGGACACCTGAGGGAAGACGAACCAGATCCAGTGGCTCACCTTGCGGCCGTCGCGCAGCTCGGAGAGGGCCCGGGCGTAGGTGGCTCCATCGTCCTGGGCCGCCTGGAAGCGGCAGAGACGGAACGGGTCATCCATGCAGCGCAGGCTATCCCGCCGATGGACTCTCCCCGGGCGGCACGGCACCCCTGCCGTGCCGCCCGGGGATCAGCCTCATCGCCGGCAGGACAGACTCAGGTGGGTTCTCCCCCACCCGTTTCGCCTCCACCGGTTTCTCCTCCACCGGTTTCACCGCCGCCGGTTTCTCCTCCGCCGGTTTCTCCTCCGCCGGTTTCGCCGCCGCCGGATTGTTCGTGGCTCCCGCCACCGCAGCCACCGGGCATCGTTCCGTGTCCGCCGTGGTGCCCGGAATGTGGCCGGCCGCCGCCGTGCGCGGATGCCGCGCTCGGCAGCGCCAGCGCACCCAGAGCCACGAGGAGCGTGATCAGCTTTCTCATACAGGTCCTCCCGATCGTTGGTTGAGTTCATCGCGCGTGCCACAGCGGCGCTCACCCTCGGGCCACGCCGCCCAGCCGGCGACACTGCTCGTCTCCCTGCTCCACCGCGGCAGCGATGTGACTGACGTCGCCGCGCCCATCGAGGAGTCGCGACCACCATGCTGCAGCCCTCGGTCCTCGTCAACGAACGTGGACGGGCGTTCTACGCGCTCTGGTCGCCCGCACCTCGGCGGCCTGACAGACCTCCGTGGCCGGCGATTTCACAAATCGTCCGTACCTATTGACGCCGTGCTCCGAGCCGCCCTATGATGCGACCGTTTCACAGCAGGGGGGCGGCCCCAAATGGGTTGTAGAAGGCCCTTTCGCCGGCCGCTTGGGGAGTGTTAAAAAGACAACGATTGGGGAACGGATGCTGAAGGTCAGGGCGATACTGTGCGCTGCGGCGATGGCGTGTGCCATCTCCGTCGCTGCTCCGGCGGTGGCGAGCGCGAAATACTCGGTGCCCTACGGCGGCACGGCACTGAGTGACGCGATCTGGAACGAGACGTGGGAACCGGAATCGGTGGCGGGCGCCAACAACGGCTGTAAGCCGAGCGCTGCACACCCCATCCCCGTGGTGCTCGTACACGCGACGCTCGCGGATGAGGGATCCAACTGGGTGACACTCGCACCGCTGCTCGCGAACGAAGGGTATTGCGTGTATGCGTTCAACTATGGCGCGACGCTCGCCTCGCTGGAAGCGTGGCCGTTCATCGGTCCGCGCATCGACGGGATCGGCCACATCGAACAGTCCGCGAAAGAACTGTCCTCATTCGTGAACAACGTCCTGTCGAAAACGAAAGCGACGAAGGTCGATCTCGTCGGCCACTCCCAGGGCGGCATGATGCCGAACTACTACATCAAGGACCTGGGCGGCGCATCGAAGGTGAACGAGCTGATCGCGCTCGCGCCGAGCAACCACGGCACGACCCTGAGCGGCCTGACCGAACTGGTCTCCGTGTTCCCGTTCGCGGACGAACTCGTGTCGGGGCTGCTCGAATTCCTGGGCGCGCCGGCGCTGCCGGAACAGCAGGTGGGCTCTGCGTTCATCAAGAAGCTGTTCGGCTCCGGTGAACCGGTCGTCGCGGGTGTTCGGTACGTCGTGATCGAGACCAAGAACGACGAGGTCGTCACGCCGTACACGAACGCGTTCCTGTCCGGTTCGAACGTCGTGAACATCACGATCCAGAACCAGTGCCCGTCCGATCCGGTCGCGCACATCGGCATGTTCGACGACTCACCGTCACTCCAGAACGTGCTGAACCAGCTCAGCCAGGCCCCGAACGAAGCGTTCAAAGCCACCTGCAGCAACTACGGCCAGGGGATCTGAACAGTCCCCAGCCGCATGCAGCACCCGTGAGCTTCCCCGGTCCGCCATCGTGCGGGCCGGGTGACGCTCCGGCCACCGCCGCCTAGGCGAGCTCGAGAGCGAGCGCGACCGTCGCCAGAGCGCCGAGATGATCCTCGGCGGACTCGAGCCCCGCGCCCATCGTGTTGATGGAGAGATGGCTTGCGCCGGCCTCGCGCCAGCCAGCGGCCCGGCGCTTTAGATCCTCGACATCGCCGCGCCAGTCCACGCGGCCCTCCATCCTGATCGCGGAGGGGTCGCGTCCGGCCTCCTGCGCGCCGCGGGCGATGCTCGCGAGCGCCGCGTCAAGCTTCGGACCGGGCTGAACCATCGGAAACCAGCCGTCGGCCAGGCGGCCCATGCGCAGGAAGGCCTTCTCGGACATGCCGCCGAACCAGACCGGGATCGGCCGCTGAACGGGCAGCGGCGCCAGCCCGGCGCCGGTGATCTGGTCAAAGACGCCCGCGGCGGTGACGGAGCGCTCCGTCCACAGCCGGCGCAGCAGCTGCACCTGCTCCTCCATGCGGCGCCCGCGCTGGGTGAAGTCCTGTCCGAGCGCTTCGTACTCGACGGGGTTCCAGCCGATGCCCACTCCGAGGCGGAACCTGCCGTTCGTGAGCACATCAACCTGTGCCGCCTGCTTGGCGACCAGCGCCGTGGGGCGCTGGGGAAGGATCAGGATCCCGGTCGCGAGTTCAGAGTGTCGTGCAGGCGGCCAGAAAGCCGAACAGCACAAACGGCTCGTGGAACTGCGTGTCGATGTCATACGGGCCATCCCAGTCCGGATACACGGCGGGATCCGCTCCGACGACATGGTCATAGGCGATCAGATGCGCGAACCCGAGCTCCTCGGCGCCCTGTGCGTATTGGCGGATGGCCGATACGTCGGTCCCGATCTCGGTCTGTGGAAGCACGACGCCGGTCTGCATCGCGCTGAAGTGTTACAGGCCGGCGGGCCCCGGCGCGCAGCCCCGCGCCCTCAGGCCGCCCGGTCGCCGACCGCCTTCGCGACGCCCTTCAGCGCCTCACCGGCCGACTTCGCCGCGGAGCCCGCTGCGCCGGCCGCGCGCTTGGCCGATGCCTTCGCGTCCTTTCCTGCCTCCTTGGCCTGGTTGCGCTTGCGTGTGGCTGCCGCCTTTTTCGCGGCCTCTGATCGCTGTGCCTTGGTCTGCGGGGCCATCGCCATCTCCCTTCGCGGTTCACGGTGTGCGTTTGCAGTTACCCGCTGAGTCAGCCGGCAACCATCGGTGGCGATTCGCCTGCGCCCGGGTGGGTAGTCGAGCTGTGAGGAAAGGAGAAACGAAATGGCCACCTCAGGAGGCCGGGAAGGTGCGCCGGGGGGAGTCGAAGACCCGCAGGGAACTGGAAGCGGAGGCCAGGCGCCTTCAGATCCGCGGTCGCTCAAAGATGGGCAAGGATGAGCTCCGGCACGCGATCAGCCGTGCCCGCTGAGCCGGCGTCGCGGCCCTAGAGCTCGGCTGCGGCGCGAGCGTCGCGCGCGGGCTGCGGCTGGAAGCGGTAACCGAATCCAGGGTGGGTGTGGATGAAGCTGCGGTCGGGCAGCGCCTCCTCGAGCTTCCCGCGGAGCTTGCTCACGTATACGTCCACCGAGCGATCGCCGACGCGGAGCTGTCCGCCCCACACGATCCGGTACAGGTCGTCGCGGGCGATGATCGCTCCCGGCCGGCTCGCCATCGCGACAAGAAGGTCGAACTCGCGCACCGATAGCGTGATCGCGTTGCCGCTGCCGAGTACGAGCCCCTCATCCGGATGTATCTCAAGCTCTCCGGCATACAGGATGTCGGCCGGATCGTCCGCTCTCTCGGGAAGGGCAGCCATGGTCCGTAACCGTCTCACGCGCGAGACGCATTGACGTTGCAGAATGGTTATCCGGGTGTGAAAACTTCGTAAAAGGCTTTTTGCCCCCTGCTGCCTGTCAATATCCTCGCGCGATGGGTTTGCTCAACCGAGGCGTTGACGCCGTTCTGATGGGGCTGGTCGAAGAATCCAGCCGCAACGTTCAGCGCTGCTCCCTGCTGCTGCACGACCTTCTCGCCGACTACCCCGAGCGGGCCAGCCTCGCCTACGACCTGAAGGCCTGTGAGCAGGAGGGGGACCGGATAACGCACGACATCATCCACCGCCTCGCCGAGCGCGGGCGCGGGCGCGCTCCCTTCGACGCCAGCGACGGCTACGCCCTCGCAACGGCACTGGACGACATCGTCGACCACTCCGAGCATGTCGCGGCGCAGCTCGGCCTGTATGGGGTCGAGGCGCCGATGGAGCAGGCGCTGGACTTCGCAACCGTGCTGATCGGATCGGCCGAGCAGATCGCCCAGGCGCTGCGCTGCCTGCGCACCAACACCGACCTCGGTCCCCACCTCGTGGAGATCCATCGCCTGGAGAATGAGGGTGACCGCTGCAGCGTGACGGCGTCGCGTCCCTGTTCGCCGGCGGCATCGACCCGATGGTCGTGATCCGCTGGAAGGACATCTTCGAGTCGCTCGAGGCCGCAGTGGACGCCTGTGAGACGGTGGCACACGTACTTGAGGGCATCACCCTGAAGCACCGCAGTCGCCGCGGGCGCTGAGGCGCCGAGTCAGCCGATCGTCGTCGGCGGGGCCTCGTAGCTGACCGAGGCACCGGCGGGGCTGCCGGTGAAGAAGAGCTGGAAGTGGGTGGCGCCCGACGGCGCCGCTTCCGGAATCACCGCGCGGCCGGCGGCGACTATCGCGGCGCCATGGCGGGCCACGGCGAACACCACGAGTTCCTGCTGGGCGGTCGGCGAGTGGTTCAGGATTTTGCCTTCGGCTCCCGGGCCAGCGACTTCGTGGGTCAGCTGGACACCCTCGACCGACAGCACAGGTGCGGTGCCGGTGAGCGGCGTGCCTTCCCCCACCCTCGCGGTCACGCTCGCCGGCGTGCCCGACGCCTGGATCTGATCGTCGATCCAGCTCAGCTCGCCGTGGGCGGGTATCAGCGGCACCGATGTCAGCGACGGCGAGAGGCCCGGCTCGTCGTTGGTATAGAGCGTCGCGCCGGAGGCGCTGCGCACGGTGATCGCGATCGGGATCTTGCGCTGGGCGGTCGCGGACGTGTTGTGGAGCGTCACGACGACGGCGGCTCCTTCGGAGCCATGCAGGACCGTCGTTCCGGCGACCTTGATGATGCTGCTCTCGTGCGCGACCGTCACCCCCTGCTGGCCGACGACGCCGCGCGCCGCCGCCTGCTTCTGGGCGAGCTTGGCGGCCTTTTCCAGCTTGGCGCTCTTTTCGGCGGTCGTCTCGCACCCCGCCAGCGCCAACGCCACGAGGGCGAGCGCTGCGAGCCTCACCCGAAGGCCCCGCTGATGTACTCCCGCGTGCGATCGGCGACCGGGCGGTCGAAGACCTGCTCGCTGGTCCCGTACTCCACGAGCTCACCGAGATGCATGAATGCGACATGGTCGGCCACGCGCAGGGCCTGTTGGAGGTTGTGGGTGACGATCACGATCGCGACGCTCTCTCGCAGCTCCACGATCAGGTCCTCGATCGTCGCCGTGGAGATCGGGTCAAGCGCGGAGCAGGGCTCGTCGAGCAGGAGCACCTCGGGCTCGGCGGCGAGGGCTCGGGCTATGCACAGGCGCTGCTGCTGCCCGCCGGAGAGTTTCAGCGCCGGGCGCGAGAGGTCCTCGCCGACCTCCTCATATAGCCCCGCTCGCTGAAGGGCCTCGGTGACCGCCCGGTCCAGGTCGGGGCTGCGCCGGCGGCGCCTTCCGTTCGTGCGCTCCGCCAGGGCGTAGGCGACGTTGTCGTAGATGCTCATCGGGAACGGGTTGGGCTGCTGGAAGACCATCGTTATTTTCCGGCGCAGCTCGTTGACCTCGATCGCGTGAATGTCCTGTCCGTCGAGCGTGATCTGACCGGCGCGGGCCGCCCCGTCGGTGATCTCGGTGAGGCGGTTCATCGAGCGCAGGAGAGTCGTCTTGCCCGAGCCGGAGGCGCCGATCAGGGCGAGCACCTCACCGCGTCGGACCTGCAGGCTGACGTCGCGCACCACCCAGTTATCTCCGTAGGCCAGCCACAGCGACTCGACCCTCATCCGCTCCTGCACGTCGGCGACGGGGGGCCTTGTGGAGCGTGGGTGCAGGGCGGCCTGGGCCTGGGGCGCCGAGCCGTTGCTCGAGGGGCGCGGCGGGGCGACATAGGGGTCGCGGTCCAGCGCGATCCGCCGGACCGGCGGCGGCATCAGCGGGTCCATCGCTGCCTCCACACGCGGGTCATTTCTGTGCTCCCGAGAAGCGGAGCAGCATGAAGGCGCTGCCGCGCTTTCGCGGCTCGTCCCTGGCTCCGCGGTTTGCGATCCAGGTGACCACGGCGTTCAGCGCCAGGATCATCAGCAGCAGCAGGAAGGCGGCGGCGTAAGCCTTCTGGGGCGCGGTGCCTTCCCCCGCGGGCGAGTTTTCATACACGTAGGTGGTCAGCGTCGAGCCCGTTCCGCGCAGCACTCCCAGTACCGGCACGTGGCCGACGGACTGGGTTGTGAGGGACACGCCGAGCAGGATCCTGATGATCGCGGTGTCGCCAATGATGCGGCCCATGCCGAGGACGGTGCCGGTGGCGATATTCGGCTTCACCGCGGGCAGCAGCACGCGGCGAATCGTCGTGATCCGGGTGCGCCCGAGCGCATAGGAGGCCTCGCGCAGCCGGTCGGGCAGCTGCGTCAGGCCCTCCTTGGTCGAGCCGACGACCATCGGGATCGCGAGCACCGCCATCACGGCGCTGGCGGCGAAGAAGGAGCGCCCGTAGACGGACCCGTTCGCGGCGGTCTGCGAGAGGAAACCCAGAAAGGACTGCGCGAAGATCAGCAGCCCGAACAGCGCCAGAACGACGCTCGGCGCGCCGGACATGATCTCGATCGAGGACTCGACCGTGCGCGCGAGCCAGTAGGGACGTCCGTACTCGGTCAGCCAGGCGGCGATTCCGACGCCGACGGGGGCCGCGATCGCGGTGCCGAGCACGCCCACGATCAGGGTGCCCTCGATCGGGTCGAGGATCCCGCCGCTCTGGCTCTGGACCTGCGAGGGCGCGGGCGATTCGAACAGCATCCCGAGCCGCAGGTAGGCGATGCCCTTGACGAACATGTACAGCACGATCGCCACGGCGATCACGCACAGGCCGATCCCGACCAGCCAGCACAGGTAGTAGGCGGAGCGATCCATCAGCGGCCACGAGGACGGGCTCTGCCGGGGCGCCCTCGCGACGTCGGCGGGCGGGGGTGCGAGGGTTTCGCTGGCCATCAGGTCCTGATCCCGTAGCGGCGGAGCTGCTGCTTTGATGCCCAGCCGGCGAGCGAGAGCAGCGCCGCGGAGACCAGGAGCACCGCGCCCATCGCGTAGACGGTGTGCGCGAGGACCGGGATCGTCAGCCCTTCGGAGTTCTGGAAGATCGTCGCCGCAAGCGGCCGCACCGGCTCGAAGAAGAACGTCAGCCCATCGAGGGGGTTAGCGGCGAAGCCGCGGCCGCCGGAGACCATCGCGAGCATCACGGCCTCGCCGAGCGCCCGTGCGGTGGACAGCACCGTCGCGGCGGCGATCGCCGGCCGCGCGGTCCGCAGGGACACGCGCCAGATCGTCCTCCAGCGGTTGACGCCGAGCGCCGCCGAGCCTTCGCGCCATGCCAGGGGCACCGCCGCGAGCGCATTGGCGGTGATGGCGACCATGATCGGCACGATCATGATCGTGAGGATCAGGATCGCGGTCGTCAGGTTCGCCCCGTTGAGCGACACGACGTAGAAGACCGAGTGCCTTCGCGAGCTGCTGATCAGGTGGTTGCCGATGAACGGCGCGATCGCGAGGATCCCGATCAGGCCGTAGACGACGGAGGGCACGCCCGCCAGCAGCCGTATCACAGGGTCGAGCGCCCGCCGTACCGGCGGGGGCGCGAACTCGGTCAGGAAGATCGCCGCGAGGGTCGAGGTCACAAGGGCTATCGCGACGGCCGCGACTGTGGTGACGAGCGTCCCCCAGATCAGTGGCCAGCCCGTGAAGTACCAGATCGAGTGTCCCGGGAGAGCGGTGTTTTCCTGCATCGCCCTCAGCTGCAGGTCAACGTCGCCGCCGGGGCCGAACCAGCCGAGGCCGTTGTGGGCGAAGGACGGCCAGGCCTTCATGAAGACCGTCACGATCATCGCGGCGATGAACGCGAACACCCCGACGGCAAGCGCGCCGAGCAGAAACTCGGCGCGCCTGTCCGTCCGGCCCGAGGCCCAGCGCTTCACACGCCTGAGCCTCGGGGTTGCAGCTACTAGTGGATCGCTATCCATCCGGAGCTGACGATGTTGCGGACAATCTTGTTGCCCGGCTTGGTGACCCAGGTCAGGAACTTCAGGGCTTCGCCCTTCGGGCGTCCCTTGGTGACCATCCAGAAGTTACGCACGCCGCCGTACTGGCCGGAGACCGCGTTGCGAAGCGTGCAGGGCACGCCCTGGTAGTCGATGGTGTGAACCCCGCCGTTGATGGTGGCGGAGAACGAGATGAAGCCAATCGATTTCGTGTCCTGCGAGGTGCTGACGGCGTTGAGCATCAGACCCTCGGAGGTCTCCGTGGTCGCGCTGGGCGAGATCTTCAGGTTTTCGCCGAGGAAGATGTTCTGGAACGCGTCCTGCGTACCGGAGGCCCCGTCACGCTGGAAGAGTTCGATCGGTCCTGAGACGTGGGCCCCGGCGACTTCGCTCCAGTCGCGGACGTTCCCCGTGAAGATGTTCTGGACCGTTTCCTGCGACATGTTCGTGATCGGGTTCGAGGGGTTCGTGATGATGCAGACGCCGTCTCGCGCGATCTTCGTGAAGACGAGGCCTTTGGGGTCCACGCCGGGGATCGGGTCGCGAGATGCGTCGCCGATGTCAACACGGCCGGCCGCCGCGTCGCTGATGCCGATCGAGGACTGACCTCCGCCGACTTTCGGCGCGGGTGCCTTCGTGGCCGCGTGGTAGGCGGTCGCGAGTTTCTGGACCAGCGGCAGCATCGAGGTCGAGCCGTCGATGATCAGCCGCTTGGCGCTGGCCGTCGCGGGGACGGCCATCAGCAGTCCGACTATGAGAGAAACGATGAGGGTGCGGTGCGCGCGCACAGTTGTTGCTCCTTTGGTTTGGGAAGGTTGGCGAGACTTGAGCGTCGCTTCGCTCGCGGACTGGAAACAGATTCGAGGCTGAAACGATGCGGCGTGCGCGGTTGAAACCGTTCGTGCGCCCGGCCGAAGACTGTCGATCGCGGCACTGGCCGATGTTTCGTTTTTGTGAAGTGCCGTTTTCATGTTTCGTTTTTGTGAAGTGCGTTGCTTTTCACGGCACGCCGTGTGACGCTAGCCCCCAAGTCGCAGGATGCGGCTGCCGCCCCGCGTGGTGCTCGCGCCCAACGGGCCGTCTCTCCGTTGCGGCACTCGATGCCCTGCGCACCGAGCCGTCAGTTCGAGTGTCTGACCCGCCGGACAAGCCCCTCAACCCACCAAAACTGAGCTGCCATGAATCCCGATACGCCCGATTCCAACGCCGACGCCTCCCCCGCCGGACCCGCAGCCGGCGGCAACGGCGCCAGGCGGGCCGCCCCCGCGCCCACGCCGCAGAAACAGGTCACCTCCGGGCTGGCTCAGCGGCGCAACCCGGTCCTGGTGGCCGTCGGCGAGTTCCTCTCGAACCTGAAGCGCATCGCCCTGAAAGACCCGCTCTCGCTCTTCCTACTGCTCGCGTCGATCGGCCTCGCCATCACGTTCGCGGTGCTGCTCGGCGACATCAAGCCGGCCAGCTCGGGCACCCAGGTCCCGCTGACCACCGTCCAGACGCTCGCCAAGCAGAAAGAGGTCGCGGCGGCGGTGATGCTCGACCACGACAGCCGCGTCGAGCTCACGACCACGACGGCGACGCCGCAGGTCAGCCCCTCGGGAGTCGTGAGCGCGGTCGAAAGCTCTGAATCGAGCGGCAAAGGCCTGAAAAAAGAATCGACGCTCGCCGCGCCGGGTGTGACCCAGAAGCTGTGGGCGGCCTACCCGGCGTCCGGGGCCCAGACCCAGCAGCTGCTGCGCGAACTGAGCGCCGGCGGTGCGATCGTCACGGTCGACCAGCAGTCCGGAAAGGGCACGAAGGCGATCATCGTCCAGTTCCTGATCCCGATCCTGCTGCTGGTGTGCCTGTTCTCGCTCTTCACCCGCCTCGGCGGCGAGGGCGGCGCAGGGGCTGGCCTGGCCGCGTTCTCGGCGTTCGCCGGGAAGGGCCGCAAGAAGGGCAAGGGCACGCTCGACAAGATCACCTTCGCCGACGTCGCCGGCGCCGGCGAGGCGGTTGCCGAGCTCCGGGAGATCCGCGACTACCTGGCCGACCCCAGCAAGTACCTCGCCGTGGGCGCGGCGGCCCCCAAGGGCGTTCTGCTCGTGGGACCCCCCGGCACCGGCAAGACGCTGCTCGCGAAGGCCGTCGCCGGCGAAGCCGACGCCGCCTTCTTCTCCCTGTCGGGCTCTGACTTCGTCGAGTCCCTGGTGGGAGTCGGAGCGGCGCGTGTGCGCGACCTGTTCCGCAAGGCGCGCAAAGTCTCGCCCGCCATCATCTTCATCGACGAGCTTGACGCCGCCGGCCGCAAGCGCGGGGCGGGCATCGGCCAGGGCAACGACGAGCGTGAGCAGACGCTCAACCAGATCCTGGTCGAGATGGACGGGTTCGGCGGTGACGGAGGCCTGGTCGTGATGGGCGCCACCAACCGCCCCGACATCCTCGACCCCGCCCTGCTCCGCCCGGGCCGCTTCGACCGCCAGGTGGTGGTGGACGTCCCGGACGTGCACGGGCGCCTTGAGATGCTGCGCCTGCACGGCGGCAAGCGCCCGATGGCACCCGACGCATCGCTCGAGGAGGTCGCGCGTCAGACACCCGGCTTCAGCGGCGCCGAGCTCGCGAACGTGATCAACGAGGCTGCCCTGCTCAGCGTCCGCGACGGGCGCGGCGTGATCGACCAAGCCACGCTCGAGGAGGCCATCGACCGCGTCGTGGCCGGCCCCGCCAAGCGGCACATCCTCACCGAGCCCGAGCGATGGCTGATCGCGATCCACGAGGCCTCGCACGCGGTCGTGACCGACTCGCTCGGCCACACCGCCTCAACGCGCAAGCTCTCGATCGTCGCCCGCGGCCGCCAGCTCGGGACCGCGGCGCACATGCTCTCCGACCGCGACCAGACGATCATGACCAAGCCAGACCTCGAGAGCCAGCTGATCGTGATCACCGCCGGGCTCGCGGGTGAGAAGATCGCGTTCGGGCACACCTCGACCACGGTCAACGACGACCTCCACGCCGCCACCGCTCTGGCCCGATCGATGGTCACCTCCTACGGAATGTCCGAGGCCCTCGGTCTCGTCACGATCGGGGAGAAGGGCGGCGAGGTGTTCCTCGGCGCCTCGCTCCAGGACATGGGCTCGGTCGCGCCCGACACGCTTAACATCATCGACAGTGAGGTGGAGCGCTTGGTCGGCGACGCGGCGGCACGCGCGGCCGCCGTCCTTGATCGCAACTGGAGCACCGTCGAGGAGACCGCGTCGGCTCTGCTCGAGCACGAGACCCTGTCGGGCGTGGCGCTCGACGCCGTGCTCTCGACCGTGCAGGAGATGACTCTCGAGGAACTGCGCGACGTGCGCCGCGCGACCCCCGCGCGCTACCGCAAGGAGGGAATGTGATGAGACGTCGTCCGTCCGCCGCAATGGTCGTCGCAATCGCGGCGCTGATCCTCTCGAGCACCGGCTTGGCCCACGCTGCTCGCAACGCGGTCGTCGCGGCGGTCGCGGGCCACCCCGTCAGCGCCAAGCCGCTCGCGGGCGGAGTGCTGCTGCTCGGCAAGAACCGGAAGTTCCCGGCTGCCGCGATCCCGACAGTCACCAACGCATCCCGGGTCGACGGAAAGAACGCCGAAGAACTCTCCGGCACCTGCCCGCCGAACACCGTCGACCTCGGCACATGGTGCCTGGACACCGCGCCCTACCCGCTGACCAACGCGGAGGCGGGCAAGAACAACTACGTGTGGGCCGCCAAGGCATGCGAGGCCGAAGGAGGCTGGCTGCCAACCGCCGCGCAGCTGATCGGCGCCGCCAACCGCGTCAAGCTCGAGTCGACCATCCACGACTCCCAGCTCACCGCCACGGTGAACCTGGACCCGAGCCGCGGGCTCAAAGACGAACGTGAGATGAGCTCGACGCTCGTCACCACTGAGGCCGGATCGGCGGCGGCCGGCTCTGAGGGGGTCAGCGAAGGCGCGACGGGCAACCCGCGCCTCGGCCAGCCCAACCCGATCCCGCTGCCCGCCAACCCGATGCCGGAAAGCCTTCAGTACGTGACGGTGTACGACAACAACCAGGCCGGCGGCTTCGCCGGCTCCGAGCCGGTGTCGACCGCAGAGAACTTCCGCTGCGCCTTCAACAAGGCGCCCGGAGCCCTCAACAAACTGGAAGGCTGAGGCCCCGCAGGGGGTTCTCAGCGGCACATCGGGACCATGGTCCTTCGAGCATTCGGCTTGCCTTCGGGAGGAGCTCGTTACGTTCCTGTGAAGCATCGGCCCCATGTGCGACCGCGCGGTGAGCGCGAGTCTATGTTGGCCTTCTCGATGACTGCGCGAACCACCTCGGGCAGATGGGCTCCCCGGCCCCATTGGCACGCGATGGTGCTGCTGGCGCTGGCGCTTGCGCCCTCTGCATCCACGCGGCGAGCGCCCGGGCGATCGTGCTGCCGGCCGTCACGATCGACGGCCCGAGCGAGGACATCGTCGGATTCGGCGGTGTCGCGATGGCCGAAGACGGCACGGGCGGCGTCGTGTACCTGAAGAGCGTTGACGGTGTGCCGCACGTGTTCGTCTCACGCTACGTGGGCGAGCACTGGCTCACGCCCATGCGCGTGGATACAGGAATGCCATACGCGGGCAGCTGGCCGCGCATCGGCGCCGTGAACGGCGGCGAGCTCGTCGTCATATGGGCGACGCCGTTCGCTTCCGAGTCCGGCAAGCCAGTGGACGAGCTGGTGAGCGCGATGCTCGGCCCGGGCTCCTCTCAGTTCGGCCCCGCATTGATCGTCGACCGCGACATCAGGCGCGGGACCGGAACGAGCCCTGAACTCGCGATGAGCTCGACCGGCCAGGCCGATGTCGTCTACAGGGTCGTGCAGGAAGCCCAGGGGAGCACCTCGACTCCGCTGCTGCGTCCAAACGATGTCATCGAGCAGGTGCGCGTCGCTCACTTCAACGGCGAAAGCTGGACCGCGCTCGGCCCGATCAACCGCGATCCCGGCCTCTCGATGCGCCCGCCGACGGAAGCCAACGCGCCGAAGATCGCAATCGGGCCCACGGGCGCTGGGATCGTCGTCTGGCAGGAGCCGGACATCGAAGGCGTGGCACGGATATGGGCGCGGCGCATCTTCGGATCGAACATCAACTACGTATGCCGGCCAGCGCGCCGACCTACGGCGGGGCGCCCATCGGGGAAGACGCCGACGCTCCGTCGGTCGCCTTCTCGCGGCTGGGGCAGGCCGAGGTCGCCTACCGGCAGGTGGCCGGACCGGGGTCGCCGCTGCCCGGCCCGCGGATCTTCCTGAACATCCTGCCGGACGGCGAATCGGCCAACGGCGCCGAGTTCACCGGCGCAAGATCGCCGACGCCTCGGTCTCGGGCGGCGCAGCGCCCTGATCGGGCCGCCCAGCATCGATATCGACGAAAAGCGTGACGTGCGCATCCTCTACGACAGCAACGGGACGCCCAGGGTCATCGAGGGAACCGACATCGGACTGTCGGGAACCCTGTCGCTGGGCTCCCCGTTCGTGGGCTCCTACCTGGCGGCCGCCAACGAACTCCCCTCGACCAGCGTCATGAACCCTTCGGGCGGCGGTGTATCAGCCTGGCCGAGCGCGGACGTCCACGGCGCGCCGGGCGTCGCGATCCGCGAGGACTTCCCGGGCGGGGCGGTCCAGACGGCGCTGGTGAGCGATGCCAGCGGCGGCCCGATCGGGAATCTGGCGGTCGGGCGCTCGAGTCTCGGCGACGGGCTCGTGGCATTCCAGCAGGGAGGCCTCGGCGACGCGGCGATCGTCACAGCACAGATCACCGCCCCGCCCGCCGACTTCGTGATCAGCGCACCGAAGGGCTGGATCCGGCCGTCGCAGGCCCAGATCGCCTGGGAACCTGCCCCGAGCGCCGAGCTTCCCGTCCGCTACATCGTCGTGCTCGACGGCCACGAGCTCGAAACGCCCCCCGGCGCGTTCGGGCTCTCCCTCGACACGCGCCGCCTCGGGGACGGGATCCACACGGTCCAGATGCTCGCGACCGACGCACTAGGGCAGGCGACCCTGACCCCCGCCACAACGCTGAAGATTGATGGCCAGCCGCCGCGCGTGCGCATCATCCACTCCGTGCCGCGCCGCTGACCGTGCGGGTCAGCGACGCTCAGTCCGGAGTGGCGGTCAGGGGAATCAGCGTCTCCTTCGGCGACGGGCGGCGGGCGGCGGGCGGCAGTTCCTTCAGGCACACCTTCAGCAGGCCCGGGCGTGTACACGATCACGGTGCGGGTCCGGGACAACCTCGGCAACCAGGGCACAGTCCGCAGGCTGGTGAGCGTGCCGTGAGGAGGCTGCGGACACTCGCTCCCCTGACTGGCGCGCCGCGCCCGCCGGTCATCTGCTCACCTGCGAAGGCTGACGTGTTCGGCCCCATCGGACTTGCATCCGAGGGCTTCATCGCGACGGGCGAAGGGGGACAGAGCGACAATCAGCAGGCGCTGTACGCCCACGACTCGGTGATATCCGGAAACGGTCGTACGTCGCCTTCGACGGCTATTTCGGGGGTCGCAGCGGTGTCTGGCGCCGCAACCTCAGCACCGGCGAGGTTCAGCCGGTGGCGGTCGGCCTGGCCCGCCCCGGGATGAACGCGTGCGAAGAAGCCGCATGCGATTCCGAACTTCCGTCGATCAGCGCGAACGGGCAGCTGGTCAGCTTCACGACGACCGCCCAGCTCGACCCGGCGAACGCCGCAGCGCCGCCGCGAACGTCTACGTCCGCAACATGGAACTCGGCGAATCGCAGCCGGGGGCCTACACGCTCGTCTCGGCCGTCAACGGCAAGAGCGAAGGCCTCAGCTATCGGGGCAGCCGAAGCGTTCGGAGCCGTCGCGGCGGGACGATCGGCGATCAGTGCCGACGGACAAGAGGTCGCGTTCGTGACGACCGCCCAGTCCAACCTGGACGCCTGCCAGCCCGGGGCGCCCGCCGAAGCTGCCTGCGGCGAATCGTCCACCGAAGCCCCGGCCATCACCACACCCGTGCTTCAGGTCGCCGTACGCGACCTGCCACGCACGAAACGCGACTCGTGAGCGAGGAATACGAACCCGCGACGGGGCATCCGGATCCCGATCAGCCGGTCTCCCTGAGTGAAGGCGCATCGACCTACGGCGCGGTCTACAGCCCGCTCGACGCTCCCACCCCAGTTTCCGTTCAACGACCGCGCATACACGCTCCCCTATCCGGTTGGGGCGTCGATCAGCGGCGACGGCAGCACTGTGGCCTGGATGGGCACCGACGTCAGCCGGCAGGCGGACATGCTCAGCGATGAAGCGACGACGGCTCGCTACACGGAGCCGCTGTGGCGCCGGATCGCACAGCCCGGCGCGCCGACGCGCCGCGTGACCGGGGGCTCCGAACCGGAAAACCCGCTCTGCATTCCAGCGGCCTGACGGTGCTCGCGCCCGGCCCGTGCCAGGGACCGTTCGCGGTGGAAGCCGCCTTCGGGATCTGGGCCGGCACTGTAGGGGACGCCGTGCCGCAGCTGAGCGCGGACGGCTACCACGTGGCCTTCCTGGCCAGCGCACAGCTCGTGGCCCTCGGCATCAACTTCGGCCGCAGCGCGGAAAGCGAACTCGACGACCTCTACATCTCGGACATGCACGAAGGCCTGACGCGGGGCCAGGCGCTGCGTCCTCTGACCCAGGTGGTGACCGGACCGGAAGGTGCAGGGCCGATCGTCGACCTCGCGATGAGCCCGGACGGCACACAGGTGGCCTTCTCCACACCGCGGATCGAGTTCCCGCTGGGCTCCCCCGCCTACGTGAGCCAGCCGCGGTCGGTGGTCGGGATGAGCGAACTCTTCGACGTCGACCTCAGCGACGACACGATGACGCGCCTGACCAACGGCTTCGAAGGCGGCCCCAGCGAACATCCCCACAAGAAAGTCCTCTCCGGTGAAGCGCCCTACAGGTCCGCCGACGGCGCGCTCTCGCCATCTTTCTCCGAAGACGGCGACACGCTCGCGTTCTCATCGACCGCGTCGAATCTCGTCTACGGCGACGGCAACACGCCACCGGTGACCGAGGAAGTGCCGCAGGGCTCCGCGGACGGCAGCGACGTGTTCGTCATCTCACGCAAGGTGTTCCCGCCGCAGAGCACCGAAACCTACGTCTCCCAGGCCCCCGCGAACCCCGTGCCCACGCCCGCATGGCGGCTCAGCCTCACCTCCCGGGTCCTGAGCAACGGCGCCGTGCAGCTCTACATCGAGGTTCCCGGCGCCGGCAGCCTGCACGCCGCCGCCGCAGGCGACGTGCCGCTCAGCTCCCACAGCTCACGCGCAAAGCGTGCAGCGCGCCAAGAAGAAACGGGCGCACACGAGCGCCGCGGTCGCGCAGCGCACGATCGCCACCGCCGCGCAGATCTTCCCCGGCTCCTCCGGCGGGCTCGTGAGATGACGCTCACACCCACCTCCTCCTACCGGGCGCTGACCGCGCGCGCCGGCGGCCTGTCCGGAACCATCACCGTCACGTTCACCGCCCCAGGCCAGCCGACGCTCAAGGACACCATCGCCGTCGTGTTCGCCGGCAGGGTCGCAACCGTCTCGTATGCGGCGCGGCACAAGCACGTGAGCAGGAAGGCAAAGCGATGAGCCGCGCCCGCAAGCTGACAGTCCTGCTGACATCGCTGTCCGTGTTGCTTCCCGCGGCGCTCCTCGCGGCCCCGGCGGGCGCCGACACCCCGCAGTGGAGGCTCGCTCAGCCCGCCCCGCCGGAAGCGGGTGCGGGCGTCAGCGGATCGCAGACACCGGTTGGCCTCGGCCGCATCGGGGACATCGAGTTCTGGGCGCCGAATCTCGGCGTGCTCACCACCGATGGGAACGGCAGCACGGTTCCACCGGGGATCTGGGTCTACAACGGCCAGGGCTGGCACGAGCTCGCCGAAGTATGCGGTGCCACCGACGGGCGCATCGCATGGGCGGGACCGGATGAAATTCTGGACCGTCTCCGATGGGCGCAGCGGCCAGGCGGCCAACGGCCACGGGCTGCTGCCGCCCCTGGAAGACGACACGCTGTGCAGGTTCGCACGCAAGGAACCCTCAAACCCGGCGTCGCCGCTCGAAGTGGCCGACTCGTACGCCACGCTCGGGTTCCAGGCCGACTCCTACCAGCCGATGCACGCGGCGGCCTGTATAACGCCGAACAACTGCTGGTTCGCCGGCGGCCCGCTGCCCGCACCGCAGCTCGGCGCGTTCCACCTTCACTGGAACGGGACGACGCTGGAAGCCGAACCGAACACCCGGGTCGAGTCGGTGCAGGCGATGCGTGTCTTCCAGGGCAGCCTGTATGAGAGCATCGGCCTGCCGCTGGAAGAACCGGAAGCGGAACTGACCGAACAGGAAATCCTCCACCCGTCGGTGATCCAGGAAGTGCTGCCCAGCGCGTCCGGCGCGAGCTTCCGAGCCCTGCTGCCAAGGACCTCCTCGAACCTGATCCTGCCCGAATACGTCCCCGCGTCGCCCGAATACTCGTTCGGCTCGCTGCCTCAGGCGCTGGGATTCCTGCAGCTCGCCTCAAGTGAAGGCTCGCTGTGGGCTGCGGCCGGCCCGGTCGCCACGCCGCCGCGCGAATCGGCGCCGGGACAGCTGACGGTCCTGCGCGATGCCGGCGGCCAGTGGACCCAGGTGCTTGGCCCTGAAACGCCCCAGAGCGCCTCCGAGGAAGCCGCCGGCACGGGCAGGGTGGTACCGGAAAGCATCGCGTCCGACGTAGTGAACTCGCTCGCCACCGAACCGGGCAGCTCGAGCGCATGGCTCGCCGTGGACTCACAGAAGGACGCCAGGGCCGAATCGCCGGACCCGACGCTGCTGGCGAAGATGGCGAAAGTCACAGCCGAAGGCCTGGTCAGCGAAGAAGAAGTTCCGGACGAATCCGAACGGCTCCAGGGCATCGGCCCCAAGGGCGCCGCCTACAGGGTCGTGTGCCCCGCGAGCAATGACTGCTGGATGGCAACAACCCAGGGCTGGCTGTTCCACCTCAGCGAATCGGGTTCGCAGACGCTTCCGCCGGACACGGATGCGGCCTTCGAACGGTCCCCTGATCACGCACCGGCCGACCGACGAAGGCGAGCCCCAGGTGCCGTCCGACGCCCTGCCTGCAGACACCTCCGGTCTTGAAGGCGAATCGAGCACCGCCGGCGCCGCGAAGCTGCCCACCGCGGCGCCGCAGACCTTCGCGAGCGTGAGCGTGCCGCTGCTCTCCAACGTGCACAGCAAGCTGCACGGGCTGACGCTGCAGCTCAGCTTCCGCCTCGCTGTTAAGGCCCGCGTGCGCCTGATCGCCAAGCGCCACGCGAGCGTCGTCGCAAGCACCCGGGCACAGACACTGAAGGCCGGCCGGCACATCCTCTCCCTGCACCTGAGCCGCGCTCGCTGGCCGACGAAGCTGAACCTGGAAACCCACGCGCTCGCTCCCCTGCCCAAGGAATCCACGCGCAGCAGCAACGTCGAATCGGTAAGCACGTCCCTGATCTTTCCGCGCCTGCGCAGCGGCCTGGCCGAGGGCTGGCCCGCGGGCACGGGAACAGGCCTCTGATGAGCGTCTCCGTCTCGTGGGGCCGGACGAGCCGGCGAGGGGTGGCCGCCGTCGGCGTCACGGCAGCCGCGATGGCCCTGAGCGGCGTGGTACCCCTGGGCGGCGGCACGCAGCGCGCGTCAGGGCAGGCTCCCGGCAGCCCAAAGGCGCAGACCGACGCCTCGGTTCCGGCGCAGGACGTGACGATGATCGGCTCCACCCCCTCCGAAGCGGGTTCCGGGAGGTTTGAGACCTGGGGCATGGACAGGGGCCCTCCGGCGCCACGCTCGTGCGCTACACCCAGCAGTCCGGTTGGTCGCTCGCACCGGCACTCCAGGACGAAGCGGGCAAAGCTCTCACGGGCTTCGAGCTCGACACACCGGAGGCCTTCAGCTCGCACGCGGGCCCGAGCACGATCGCCGGCCAGATGACCGCCGACGGCGCCGGGGTGCTCGCAGGCTCGGTGGAAGGCGGCGATCACCAGGTGCTGCTGGTTCGCCAGCCCAACAACCCCGCCAACCCGTTCCGCGAGGTCGCCCCGCTGCCGGAAGGAGACCTGGAACACGGCGAAATGCTGTTCGGCCTCACGCGCGCCCCGCTGCTGGCGCCGCTGGATGAAGGATCCAGCGCGGGAGCACTGGTGGTCCCGGTCCGGGAACGCGGAAACGGGATCGAAGAACGCGTCCTGCACTGGAGCGGCGCCAAGGAAGAATGGACGAGCGAGAAGATCGAACTTCCGAGCTCCGCCAGCAGCACCGAATTCCGCGTGCTCGGGATCGGAGCGAGCTCGCCGGCCAACGCGTGGCTGATCGCGCAGCTCTCCTCCGAACAGGTCGGGCTGTTCCAGCGCAAGCAGGAAGGCGGCGAAGCGACCTGGCAGCCGGTCGCGCTGAAGTCCGGCGGCACCGCCGGCGAAGCGATCACGGTCAACGGAGAACCGTTCACGATCCCCGGCAGCGAGCACGAACGCGTTCAGACACAGGTGCTCACGGTCACCAGCCAGGGCGTCTGGATCGACGGCGAACGTCCCGAAGTGCACGCCTCGACGACCATCTTCTTCAGGCCGGAAGCCGGCAGCTCGGCGCCGAGCATGACGACGTGGTGCAACCTGGAACTCTCGCCCGCCGGCGCCTCCAAGTGTCAGCACGACCTGCCGCAGGCGCTGCCGACGGGAGCCTCACGCAGCATCGCCTGGGCGAACAGCTCGACGCCGTTCGGGGAACGCGTCATCACGGGCTTCTCCGAAGGAGCGACGCTGCGCCTCGACGGCGAAACGTTCACCACGGTCCTCGGCCTCGGAGGCTCGGGCGGCCATGACCAGGGCGGTACCTATGGCGGGGCGTTCTCGAACCCGCGCGAGGGCTGGCTGGGCAACTACCGGCTGCCGGTGCACCTGACACTCGAACCGGCCGCCAGCCGGCTGGCGCCCTGGCCGGTCTCCTTCCGCCACGCGCTCACCGCGCTCGCGCCGGCACCGGGCCAGGCCGTCGGGTCGCTCTCCAGCGAAGCGCTCGCCGTCGGCGACCTCGGCGAGGTCGCGCGCTATGCGCCCGGTAAGGGGTGGCTGCCGGAAAGCCTCCTCGGCCCGGGCGGGGTGCGACAGACCCCCCGGCTGCGGGCTGTCGCCTGGCCGGTGCCGGGGCGGGCCTACGCCGTCGGCGACCTCGGACAGATGTGGCTGTGGCGCGGGGAAACGGGCCTGTGGGAACCCGACCCTGCCCGCCCCATACAACTTCCGCGGCAACCTGCTCGGCGTCGCCTTCGACCCGAACAACGCCGCGCGGGGCTACGCCGTCGGCGAGAGCGGCGTGCTGCTCGGCTACGGCAAGACCTGGTCGCAGGAACCGTATCCCGCCGAATCGCCGTGCCCCCATTCGAGCTCGCCGAGGTGCACCTGGGCCAACGCATCGTTCTCGTCGATCGCGTTCGCCGGCTCCGAAGCGATCGTGGCCTACCGCGTGCTGCCGGACATCACCACCGACCGCTACGAAGGGGGCCTGATCGTCAACACCGGCTCGGGCTGGCATGTCGACACCTCTGCCCAGGAAGCAATGGGCTCCGGTGTGCCCTGGGCGGTCGGAGCACTGCCCGACGGCGGCGCCGCCTTCGGCGCCTCCCAGGCAGGTCTACGAGCGCCAGTCGGCCGGCGCCGCCTGGCAGCCAACCGCGACCCCGTTCCCGGGTGGCCTATGAGCCGGGATCACTGGCGCCATTTCGCGAAGGCGGTGCGCTGCGCGTCGTCGCGGCCGGCAGCGTCCCGCTCACGTTCGGAGGTCGAAAAGGAAGCGGAAGCTCCCCCCGGATCTCCGCCGACGCTGATCAGACCGTATCCGCTCGCCTCCCAGGCCGAAGCGGGTGTGCTCCGCCAGACCGCGACCGGGTGGAACGATGAGGAGCACGAACTCAACAACGCCCAGGGCCCCGAAGGCAACTGGCAGTACTTCGACGAGGTCTACGAGCCTGACCCGATCGCCGCGGTGCTCGTCGACCCGAGCGGCGCGCTTGGCTGGGCGGTCGGCGGGAACGCGGAAGTCGAAGAACACGGGGGTGCCCTCGACACCGCCGTCGTGGACCGCTACCCCGCGGATGGCAGCCCACCCCCGGGCGTCGGCAGCTCGCCGATAACGGCGGGAGCGGGCAAGGCGACCTTTGCGATCGGCGGCAACGCGCAGTGCGCATCGCCGTGCGCGGCGCGGGCGGGCGCCCGTATCGGCCCCGACGTGTGGCTGGAATCGGCCCTCCATCGCGCCGACGTGCCAGGAGTGAGAGCCTTCCTCTACACCGGCCCTCGTTTGGTCAGCCCTCACGCGATCAACGGGCCCAAAGAGACGGCCGACACGATCCAGTTCGGCCCCGAACTCGACCGCTACGCGGAAATCCTCGCGGGCAGCCAGCTGCCCGTCTTCGCGGCCGCGACGCCGACCGACCTTGACGCCGCCAGCAGCGAGAGCACCTTCGAAGCCGCCTTCTCCCAGTTCGCCGAGCCGTTCGGCGGCGGTGCAGCCCATCCGGAACTCGGCCCGACCGGTCCGAAGCCCGCGCCCTGCGAACGCGCGGAATGCCAGTCCGCCTACTACGCCTTCGAATCCACCGGCTCCGCCGGCACCGTGCGCGTGATCATGCTCGACGGCAGCGGTGAAGTCGAACCGTCGCAGATCACCTGGCTGGAAGGCGAGCTGAAGTCTGCCAAGGCGGCCTCGCAGCCGGCGATCGTGGTGGGCAACCCCAACCTGATCGCCGAGCTGGCCGCCGGCAATCATCCCAGCGCGGCCGTCCTCGCGAGGGTGCTGGTGCAGGACGGCGCCTCCGCGTACTTCTTCGACTCGCCCGAACAGAACGTCGATGAGCCGCTGCGGTTCGGCAGCGAATCGATCCCGGCGATCGGCTCGGGCACCCTCGGGTATGTCAACTACCAGAGCGAAACGGGCGGGGCCTTCATCGGCGCGAGCGGGTTCCTGCTGGCGGAAGTCAACGTCGCCGCCCGCGACGCGACCAGCAACCGTGCTCCCGTGGAAGACAAGCTGATCCCGAACATCGGCGAACTGGCGATCGAACCCGAGGGTGGAACGCTGCTGCGGCGCAGTCAGGCGGCTCTGTTCGACGGCCTCGCGCGACGGCCGCTGGCGGGCAACAGGACGGCCGCTGGCGGACAGTCGCTGCCCGAAACGAGCCCATACATCCCGATCCCCGCCAACTGCGTCGGCGCCGTCTGCGCGACCGGCATCTTCCCTGAATACACATTCACATCCTTCAAAGCCCGACATCGGGAACTTCGTGAAGCCGAACCTCGCCTCCGCGGAACAGAACGCGGTCCTGCTCGGCACCAACGAACAGCCGATCCCGGACTCGAAATCTGGCCTCTTCTGCGCCTACAACGCGGGCACGACGGTCGTCACCATCAGCGCGGGCGGACTGTCGGCCTCGCTCCCGGTCACCGTCCAGGCCGGCAGCGTGCGCCGCCCCTGCGGCACGACGCGCCTGACCGAAGTGCCTGCCAAGAGCAAGGCAGCGGCGTCGCCGCCGCCCGCGCCGGCGCCGGCCTCATCCCCCGCGGGCCCGACGCCTGTACCGCTGGTGATCCCCGCGCTTCCCGCGGCGCTCGTGGCGAGCGCACCCGCGGCGATCCCGCACCCTCTGCCTGCGCCCACCTTCTTCCTGCCGGCCGCGCCCACCGCTCCGCTGCTGGCCGCCGTTCCGGCACCTGTTCCCACGCCGGCGCGACCCACCCCGCCGAGCGGCACCTCGCCCGTCAGCGAGCCGGTCGAGGCACCGAAAAGGAAGAAGAGCCCGAGAGCGCCACCGAATCGGTGAGCAACCAGGCGGTCGCCTACCGCGAAGGCGAACACGATCCCTCTCCTGTGTATCTCATCGGGGTGCTGGTCCTCGCCGCGTTCGCCGGCGCGTCCATCCGCCGCCGCCCGCGCGGCGGTGCGCGAGGGGACGTGCAGGTCGCACCCGCGACGATCTCCAGCGCACGCAGCCAGCGCCGGATCGCACGCGATCGCGGCCCCTGGCAATGACAGGTTGTTCACAGAACTTCTACAGCTTGGCCCCTTGAGAGGCGCGATCCTTGTCTCTGCCGGCGCGCGGACGCGCGAGCGGTGAACCACCTGTGAACACTGCGGCATTCATACCGGGTGTTTGCGAGCGTAAAGCGACGCCAACCGACCAGAGACCGGAGCATGATGCCCAGATTCCACATCGCCCGTTGGATCCTTCCCTCAGCACTTGCGTGCGCGTTCCTGCTGGCAGGGGTCCTGAGCAGCTCCGCCTCGGCGGCGACCAGCACCTATGGCGAACTTCTGCGCTTCAACGGCATCGGGACGGGGACCCACAAAGGCAAGAAGTTCGAACTTGAAGAAGAAACCCACGCCTTCGGTGTCGATCCGGTCGACAACAGCATCTATGTCGGCGACGAAAACGCGGGTGAAGAAGCGTACAGAATCCAGAAGTACAACGAAAAGGGCGAAATTCCTCGCGTCGAAGCTGCTCAAACCGGGCGGCGCGAAAATCCCGCCCGGCCTGCTGTACGTCGAAGACCTCGACGGCGTTGCGATCGACCACGTCAACGGCGTGATCTACGTCCTGGTGACGTACAAGCGCAACAACACAGACAAAATCGACTTCGGCAAAGAAGTGGCGGGCGCCGTCTACGCCTTCTCGACCACACCCAAAGGCGAAGAACTCGTTCCGGCCCCGAACGCGAACCAGGAAACGGGCCTGCTCGCGTCAGACACGACGCTGCTGGCCACCTCTGAAACGCAGGGCCAGGCCCTGCTTGAAACCCGTCCGGCATCGCGGTGGACCCACTCACGCACGAAGTGATGATCCTCGGACAGGTCGATGAGGGCGAAGCGGGCAAAGGCATGCACGTGGCAATGGAGCGCCTCAGCGAAAAAGGCGTCCTTGGCACCACCTACGTCGACCCGGAACCTCGTGGCGTCGGCAAAGCCCCCGACTCCCCGGTGATCTCCAGCAAGGGAACCGTGTTCTTCGAGGACGCCGACGAAATCCTTCAGATCCCGTCGGACTTCGAAATCGGCCCCCAAGACCCTGTTCCGCTTCGAACAGCCCGAAAGCCTCGTGGAAGGGCCGTTCAAGGGCGAACTCTCCACGTTCGGCGAAAACACCGCGGAAAGCTACTACGGCGGTGGCCTCGCGATCCAGCCCGAAGGCGAAAATGAAGGTCGCCTGATCGCAGACTCCGAAGTCCACGAAGTCAAGACCGGCGGCATCCTCGGCACGCTGAGCACCGCCGCACTGAGCTTCCACTACAAGGAAGAAGCCGGCGGCAAGGTGAGCGTGACGGAGAACGGCTGGACCGGCGGACGTCCCGGCGAACTCGGGACCGCGACCAGCTGCATCATCGGCTTCGCCGGCAACTACCCGCAGGTCGCGGGCGCAACTGAAGGCAGGGCGTTCGTGCTCGCCCCCGCCACCGGCGAAGTGATCGAGTTCGGCCCCGCGGAACACACGGCCTGCCCCACCGCCAAAGCAGGCGAAATGGAAGCCCTCGTCGCGGGTCACAAGCTCAGCAGCGTGACCACCACCAGCACGGTGACGCTCTCCTCCAAGGTCACCCAGGGCAGCGTCCTGAGCGTGCAGTGGAAGTTCGGCACCGAAGGGGAAGAAACCGTCCCCACCACCGCCGGCGAGCAGACCCAGACCGCGGAAGTCCAGCACAAATTCGCCAAGCCGGGGAAGGTCACGGTCGAAGCGATCATCCACACCGATGACCTCGCGACCCCGGTGCTGACGGTCAAACTGACGCTGAACGTCGAAGCTCCCACGGGTACCCCGAAAGTGACTGCACAGCCCGCGAGCCAGACGGTGGAGGAAGGCCAGCCGGCCATCTTCGAAATCCACAGGCGACTGGAGAACCGAACCCGACGGTCCAGTGGGAAGTCTCGACCGACGGCGGCAAAAGCTGGTCCGCGGTCGGCGCCGGCACCGAACACGGTACGACCGAAACGCTCACCGTCACGGCGGTAACCGAGGCCGAGAACGGCTACGAGTTCCGCGCCGCCTTCACGAACCCCGTGGCTGAAGCCCCGGTCCTCAGCAACGTCGCGACGCTGACTGTCGAAACCAAAGCCTCACATGAACAGAAAGAAAGGGAAGCCCGCGAAGCTAAGGAAAAGGAAGAACGCGAAGCCGCCGAACGAGCCGCGCAGCGCAAAGCCGAAGAAGAAGCGAACGCGCGTGCGCAGCAGAAGGCCGACGAAGAAGCGGCTGCGTCGGCAGCTGCGGCAGCGGCAGCGGCGAAACGGGCCGCCGAAGAAGCGGAACGGAGCAAGATCAACAGCACACCCCCGCCGGTCGAACCCGCTGCAGCGGTGAAGGCCACGGCGGTGTCCACCGTCAGCAGCTCGGGATCGCTCACCGTCAAGCTGAGCTGCCCCGCCGGCGTGAGCTCGTGCTCCGGCACCGTCACGCTCAAGACGGCCGGCGCCGTCAGCGCGTCCGCCAAGCAGTCCAAGGCGGCCGTGCTGACGCTGGCCAGCGCCCGCTTCAGCGTGGCGGGCGGCCAGGTCAAGGCGGTCACGCTGCACCTCTCGAGCGCGGGGCGCAAGCTGCTCACGCGTTCGCACACGATCCACGCCCGGGCGACGATCGTTGCCAGCAACGCCAGCGGCGCCTCGACCCAGGTGCAGGCCCTCCTCACCCTGAAGCCGGCCGCACACCACTAGGTGATCGCGTCAACGCTGCCCGCCGCGCCAATCAAGCGCGGCGGGCAGCGTCCGCGCGTGCCGGTTCTCACAAGTGGCGCCCGTCTGAGCGGGCCGGCGAGTCACAGAATATTTACACGGCGGGCACGCCAACGTAACGAGTCGCGGCGCCTCGGATGGGAACCTCTGCTTGCGGGGGGGCAGGATGCCTCCGTGAGCACGGTCACCTAAGAGAGGAATGAGACGAACATGAGGACATTTAACGCTCGCCGCGGTCTCGTGGCGTGTGCTGTGTCGGCAGCCAGCATCGCCGCTCTCGCGGCGCCTGGCGTCGCAAGCGCAGCAAAAATCCCGCCTCCGACGTGCGGGTCGAACATCGTGGCGGCAGGCTCCACGCTGCAGAAACTCGCCGTCAAAACCTACTGGGGCCCGGCCTTCGGGTCGCTGACCAACAAAAACCCCACGAGCTGCGGCGAAAAAGCCACAGTTCACCCGACGGTGACGTATGAATCGATCGGAAGCGGCCAGGGACTCGAAAAGTTCGGGTACAAAGGCCACGCTTTCGAAGGTGGCCGCGTGGCCATCGCGAGCACCGACGAACCCGTCAACGCCTCGCAGAAAGCCGAAATCGAAGGCAACGAGAAAGCCTCCGAAGCTGAATCTGTCCAGTCGATCCCGGTCCTCCAGGCCGCCGTTACGGTCCTGGTCCACCTGCCGGCCGGCTGCACCGCGACCAGCACCGCAGCAACTGGTCGCCTCAGCATCGACAACGTGACGCTCGAGAAGATCTGGAGCGGCGAAATCAACAAGTGGACCGAACTCAAAGAAGGCGGCGACACCTTCACCGGCGGAGCAGCCTGTGAAGCACCGTTCACCCGTCTGGTCCGTCTCGACGAGTCAGGTACGACTCACATCCTGAAGAAGTACCTGAACCTCATCAACGACACCCCGATCGAAACGGCCGGTCACGGAAAACTGACCTGGGCCGAAATGTCCGAAGAAGCGAACAACAACGAAGCATGGCCCGAAGCAGCCCACGTCAAAGCAGCCGCCAAAGAAGGCGGAGGCGCGCTCGTGGCTGAAGTCGCGGCAACTGCAGACAGCATCGGTTACGCCAGCCTCGCCGACGCCCGCTCAAACGGGGGCTTCAGCAAAACCGGCGGACCCGGCACCGAAAAATTCTGGGCAGTCCTCCAGGACAACGGTGAAAAGCAGAAGAGCGAGAAATATGCCGACCCCGCCACCAACGGCGACGAAGAAAAACTCGGCAACTCGAACTGCACCAAGACCAAGTACACCAACGGCAAAGGCACCAAATTCCCGCCTGAAACGACCGCGAAGACGTGGAATGAAGTGACGACCGCCACGAAGGAGAAGAACTACCCGATGTGTGGGGTCACCTACCAGACGGTGTTCAAGAAGTACAGCAACTACCCGGGCACCACGCTCGGCGAGGAGGAAAGCGCCACCCAGTTCATCCGCTTCGAGCTCAACGAAGAAGCGGAAGGTGGGCAGCAGCTCATCCTCAACACCGACTACGAACCCCTTGGCAAGAAGCTTGACAAGGAGTCCATGATCGGTCTGGCCACCGTCGGCTTCTAGAGCCCTCGGCTCCTGGGCGCAGCTTCGGCTGCGCCCAGGAGACAGCCGTTCGAAGGTCGCCAGCGGGCCGCTCCAGGGATGGGGCGGCCCGTTGCGTTTCCTTCGCCGCCGGCCGGCAGCCGCTCCTGTGCTCAGCGGCCGGCAGGTGCTGCTGTGCGGGGTCCGCGCGAGGCTGCCACTGTTCCGCCGCCGTCGCCGGGCACCTCTGCGCGGGCCCGCGCCCAGCGCTCCCTGGTGGCCCTGTCGGCGTCATCATCTGCGCTTGAGGCCGCGACGCACAGGAGCAGCGCTACTGCCAGCACGGCCAGCCAGGCTATGAGGATCAGAAACAGGAGCACGCCGCCTCCACCACGTCGGTCGATTCTCGTGGTTTTTGTCACGAACGACCATAATCCTGCCTCCGGACGACGCTCCATCCGCGCCCGCGGTGCGCGCCTTCACAAAATGGTCACGCCAGGTCTGCCCCATTTGTCACCCTGTTCACTGGAGCACTGGCAGCCGCCCTGCGGCACGCCCGCTTCGTAGTGCCCATCCCGCCAAAAGCGATCAAAACCGTGTCCACCCAGTCCATCCCCGGATCACCTTCATCAACCGGTCCCGCCGGCGATCCCACGCGCTGCGCTGCCTGCGGTGCTCCGCTCGCAGCGGATCAGCGCTACTGCCTGGAGTGCGGGGAGCGTCAGGTGCCGCGCAGCGAGTTCCTCTTCGGCGGACCTGCCCAGGCCCAGGCGCGGCCCACCTCCCCCCCGGCCTCGCCGCCGAACCAGCCCGCCACACCTCCGGCGGACGCCGCGAACTCGAGGAACGCGACGCTCACAGCGCTGGCCGGCATCGGACTGCTCCTGCTCGCGATGGGCGTAGGCGTGCTCATCGGCCGCTCGGGCTCCACCAAACAGGCCAGCGCGGCCCCGCAGGTCATCACCGTCGGCGGCACCGCGTCCACCGGCGCCAGCACCGAAGGGAGCTTCACCTCAGACTGGCCGGCCGGGACCTCGGGCTACACGGTCCAGATCGAAACGCTCCCGCAGTCCGGCACGAGCGTGAGCGCTGTGGCGGCAGCGAAGGCGAAGGCGACCGCCAAAGGGGCCACAGGAGTCGGTGCGCTGAAGTCGGAGGAATTCAGCAGCCTGACCGCCGGCGAGTACGTGATCTACTCCGGCGACTACCCGAAGAAGGCGGAAGCCGAAAAGGCCAGGACGGCGCTGGCGAAATCGTTCCCGGGCGCGACCGTCATCCACGTCTCCAGCCAGGGTTCCTCCACTGAAGCCTCTGAAACCGGCAAATCGACCGGGAGCGGCAAGGGCGTCGGGGAAACCCCCAGCAAACCGGCACCCCCCTCGGTGCTGAACAACCTGCGCTCCTCAAAAGGCAAGAGCTACGAGGAAAAGTCAAAGAACCTCCCAGACGTGGTCGAAACGGGCTAGGCGCATGGGCATCCTCGACGACGCGGGCCGGGACGGCCTGAGCACGCCAGCTCCACCGCCGGTCCCCGCACCTGCTCCTGTGCCCGCGTCCGGGTCCGCTGAGCTGCCGCCCTCCGGGGGCGAGGCGACGCTGCGCAGGCGACGCGACGAACTGGCCGAACAGGTGACAGAGCTGCACTGGGATCTTGGCGGGCTGGCCTATGAGATGGCGATCCGAGATCACTTCCGCCTGGACGTGCTCGTTCGGCGGGCCGCCATCCTGCAGGAGCGCGACGCGGAGCTGGCCGAGGTCGAGCGCCTGCTTCGCATGGAGCAGGCCGGCGTCGCCGGAACATGCCCCCACTGTTCGGCGCCGCATGCGCGGGGAGCGCCGTTCTGCTGGCAGTGCGGCGCTCAGCTGATGGAGCGCCTTCCCAGCTCGGCGCTGGGGGACCCCTCACGGGACACGCAGGTGATGAACCAGCTGCTGGCGCCTCACCCGGCCGTGCCGGCGCCAGAGCCGGCCGAGTAGGGCTCCCGTGAGCGAGCACTCAGGCGGCCGCTGCGCGCAGTGCGGCTCGCCGCTGGACTCCGGGCAGCTCTACTGCCTGCTCTGCGGGTCCCGGGTCGGGCCGCGCAGCCCCGAGCTGCAGGCGCTCATCGATCGCTCACGGTCACGGCCGCACGCCTGCGAGCTCTCGCCGGCCCCCGTGCCCGTCCGCGCCCAGCGCACGCGCGCGTTCCCGGTCATGCCACCGTTGAGACTGCCATCGCCGATGGTCTCGGCGCTCCTCGTGCTCGGCTTCCTCGGCTTCGGCGTGCTGATGGGCAACGCCGCCAGCTCAGGCGTGCAGGACACGCTCGCGGCGTCGCATCCGTCTCAGGTCAGGGTTCTCGCCCAGGCACCGGCCACGACTCCCTCCGGATCGGAAGGATCGACGAGCTCCTCGCAGGCGCCCTCCGAAACGCCTGAAACTGCCACCGCGAGCACACCTGAAACGTCGGCAGCCACGACGCCGGCCGCGACCCAGACCACCTCGAAGGAATCTGAATCCCAGTCCAAAGGCGAAGAATCCGAACCCGCCAAGAGCACCGCCGGACAGCCGCTCCACCAAGCTCCCGCCCGTCAAGCATGTGTTCGTGATCATGCTCTCCAACCAGCCGTATGCGGCGGTGTTCGGGCCCGCCTCGACCTCGCCGTACCTGTCGGGGACGCTCGAGAAGAAGGGCGAGCTGCTGGTCGACTACGACGCCGTCGCCCATGAAGAACTTCCCAACGAGGTGGCGCTGATCAGCGGGCAGGGACCGACCGTCGAAACCGCGGCCAACTGCCCGACCTACACGGAAATCGCCTCGACCGGGACCGGCGAAGACGAACAGGTGCTCGGCGCCGGCTGCGTCTACCCGAAGAGCACCCCCACGCTCCCGGGCCAGCTCGCAAGCAAGCACCTGACCTGGCGCGCCTACGTGCAGGGCATCGACGAAGCGGGCTCGCCGGCGGGAGCGTGCGCGCACCCCGCGCTGGGACAGGCCGACCCCACATCGGGGCAGGCCCCCGGCAGCGGGACCTACTCCACGTTCCGCAACCCGTTCGTCTACTTCGCCTCCATCACGGGCTCGCCCTCGTGCGCCGGCGACGACGTCGGCCTGTCGGCGCTCTCGCACGATCTCTCCTCCGCGAAGGCGACACCGAACCTCTCCTACATCGTCCCCGACCGCTGCCACGACGGCAACCCCACCCCCTGCGCGCCCGGCGCGAAGGCCGGCCTCGGGGCGAGCGAAGCCTTCCTGAAGACGGTCGTCCCGCAGATAACCGCCAGCAAGGCCTTCAAGGAAGACGGGCTGCTGGTGATCACAGTCGACCAGGCTCCCTCCAGCGGCGAATTCGCCGACTCGAGCTCGTGCTGCGGACAGCCGAAGTTCCCGAACGTGCCCGCCAAGACCACGTCGCTGACACCCCGGGGCGGCGGCGCCGTGGGGGCACTGCTGCTCTCGCCATACGTCAAGGCCGCCACCACCAACCAGGAACCCTTCAACCACTTCGCGCTGCTGCGGACGATCGAGGACCTGTTCGGCCTGAAGCACATCGGCTACGCGCAGCTCCCGAAGGTGAAGCCGCTTCAGCCGTCGATGTTCATCTCCAAGTAGCGCCGGTCCACGAGTTCGCTGTACGTCACGGGGGTGCGGCGCTGCGCCGCGCGCGCCAGCACATGCTCGAGGGCGATAATCCGGCGCGGATGCTGAAGGTCGGCAGGGTGCACATCGATGCGAAGCGTGCTCACAGGCAGCCTGGCACCCACGAGCAGGCGCCGGGGGGCGATCAGTCCGCCGAGCTGCCCGGAGGAGGCCAGGCTCCACGCCGGGGCCATCGGGGCCTTGACGGTGCGGTGGGCGCGCCCCGGGGCGGCGCGAACGCGAAGAAGCTCCGCCCACCACTGGAAGCGCACCGACAGCGCCAGCCGCAGGTCGGCGGTGTAGGCATAGGCCGGGGCGACGAAGCCGTCGGGCTCAAGACCCGCGAGCTTCAGCACGCGCCAGCCGGCGTGGACGGCGCGCCTCGTCTCCTCGCAGTCAAGGCCGACGAACTCGCCGCCGCTGTGACCCTGCGCGCGTGCGAGCATGCGCAGCTGGGGCACCCGCGTGCGCGAGCAGGAGTGCTGGAAGCCGTGCTGGGCTATCGAGTCGCCCGCACGCCTGCGCTCTCCGAGCCACTCGACCATGCCGGGCGCCCGCTCGCCGACGGGATGAAGGTCGCGGGCCGGAATCACGAGCAGCGTCACGCGGTCGATTCCCTGGTCTGAGAGCCAGTCGCGGATCAGCGCGCACCTTTCGAAGGTCGCAGGCTCGATGCCGTGCACCGCGACTGCGATCGTGCCCGGCGCGCGGGGACGCCGGCGCCGGGCGCCGGCCCGGTCCGGCGCCGAGCTCATCAGCGGCGGCAGTGCCGCGGACTTCGCGGGGCCCTCGGAGGAGCCGCGCAGCAGCCGCAGCTCAGGCCGCACGGCCACTCCTGTGGCCGGTTCCCGCAGCACCCACGAGCGCGCCGGCGATGGCGCGGCGATATCCGACGCCCAGACGCTCCAGTGCCGACTCCCAGCTGCGCGTGCGCACGGCGCGCAGCGCCGAGCCCGCGATGCGGCCGCGCAGCAGCGGCGAGGAGGTGACCTCCATCAGCGCGCCCGCGAGAGAGGCCGCGTCCGGCTCGCACAGAAGGCCGCTGACGCGGTCCTCGATCAGCGACAGCGGACCGCCCTCGGCGACCGCGACGACCGGCAGGCCGCTCGCCTGGGCCTCGAGGATGACCTGGCCGAAGGTATCGGTGCGGCTCGGGAACAGCATCACGTCTGCGCTGGCGTAGGCACGGGCAAGATCGGCGCCCTCTAGCCAGCCCAGGAACGTGGCGTGCTCGCCCACCCGCTCGGCGAGGACCTCCTGCTCGGGCCCGCCGCCGGCGAGAACAAGGTGCAGCCTTGGGTCGCGCTCACGCGCGGCCAGGAACGCCTCGGCGAGCAGATCCACGCCCTTCTCCCGCGCGATCCGCCCGGCGTAGAGGACGTTGACCTCGCCCGCAAGGAGCGCCGGGTCCGCGAGGCCGGGATCAAAGCGGCTGGTGTCGACGCCCCGGTCCCAGCGCAGGACCCGCTCCGGGGAGATCCCGATCGCGGCGAGTTCATCGTCGGCTGCCGGGCTGGGCGACATCACCAGGTCACACGCCCGATAGAAGGTCCCGACCGCGAGGGCCATCGCCGCCGTGAGGTTCATCTCGTCCGAGCGCATGCCCGCGTAGACCGTGAGCTCGGTGTGGTAGCTGCCGAGCAGTGGCAGCCTCAGCGCTCGCGCCAGCAGCGCGCCTGCGATCCCGGCCGGGCCCGGGGAGCAGACGTGGACGAGGTCGTAGGCCCCGTCCGCAAGGTTCTGAACGGCGGCGGGCAGGCTCGGCACGCCGATGCGCAGACCCGGGTAGAACGGGACCTCGATCTCGGCGACCGCCGGCAGGCGGCGGTCGACCTCGGGGTCCGTCCCGACGACCTCGATGTCGAAGCCCGGGATGCCGCGCTCGCGGATCTCAAGGATCGTGCGGGTGACGCCATGCATCGAGCCGATGCCGTCGGCCAGCAGAGCGACGCGCAGTGCCTCGCCGTCCTCCCTGCCGTCGTCGCTCTCGCGCCGGCCTGCAGCGCGTGCGCGCTCACCCGGCAGCGCCGCGAGCTTGACCTGCTCCGCCGCCAGGAATGCCGTCGCCGGCGCATACGGGATGGCGGCGATACAGGCCTCGAACAGGCCGCTTGCGGCGCCGGCGAGGTCGCCCTGGCCGCTGACGGCTCCGACCGCGGCGCCGACCGCGGCGCGAAGACCGCGCTCGTGGGCTCGACACGCGCGGCGGTAGAGGTCGGTGTGGCTGAAGTCCTCGCGCTGCATGTAGTCCAGCAGTGCTCGCTCGTCGAGGTCGCCGAGGCCGACCGATCTCAGCCACGCGCGCAGCAGACAGCGGGCGTCCTGGGGCGTCAGCTCGCCGCCGCCGGTGCCCTCGCGGGCGTCGGCCTCGAGCAGCAGTCGCTGCATCATGCCCAGCAGGCGCTGGGGATCGACGCGGGCCGACTCATCCCCCAAGCCGACCGAGCGCGCGGCGAGGGCGACGGCTGCGTGGGTCCACTTCGCGGCGCTTCCCTGCTTTCCGCGTGCCAGCACCCTCCCGTCCCTCATGTGGCCGAGGAACTCGCGCCAGTCCCGCGCCGAGGGTGCCTCGGTGTAGGTCCTTCCTATGTCCACGCCGGCGTGGTCATCGCTCCCGCCGATGCCGATGCCGTCGCGAGTGGCCACGTAGGTGGCGGCGGGCCTGTTGAGCTCGGGCGCACGCGCTCCGTTGCGCGTCTCCCAGACGTCGAACAGCTCGGCCAGACGGCGGCGGTGGCGTGACGTGAGCGGCGCCGCGACCGTGTAGTACGGGTGAGCCAGTGCGCATGCGATCTCCCGCTCGTACATGTAGGCGGCGCACACCTCGACGTCGCCCCGGTTTGACTGCAGCCATTGATGGTCCTCGGGGGTGATGCCATAGCAGAGCACGTGCACCTGCTGGCGCTCGCCGCGGAAGCCGGCGGTGAGCTCCTCCGAGATGAAGACGTCTGGGCGGTGCGAGATCTCAAGGACGCCGTCGATGGTGTCGTGATCGGTGATGGTCACGAAGTCCATCCCCCGGCGCTTGGCCAGTTCATATACCTCCTCGGGCGGGGTGGCGCACTCGGGCAGGCCGACCGCCCGCTGCACCCCGAGTCGTGAGAAGTGCGAGGCCGTCGAGTGGCAGTGCATGTCAGCCCGCGTCGTTGCGGGCTCAGTCAGCTCTCCTGCCGGTATCTGGTTGTTCATACCAACCAGGTTTCCGCGCAAAGTGCGATTTTTTGTGACCAGCGCGAAACCATCGTGTGATGGTCAGGTGAACATCGCGCCCCCGCCCGCGGATGCGGGGCACCCGGAGCCTCGGCGGAGCCCGGCTGATGGCGCCGCGGAAGGCGTGTACCGGATCAGCGGCCAGCGCCCAGGGCGGATCGGAAACGCACGGCCCGCCGCGGAAGGCCGGGGAGTGGTCTGCCGCTCACTGCTCGCTGAGCCCGACCTGGCCGCCGTTGCCTGTCTCGGTCACCCGGAACGTACGCGTGCCCGCTCCCACCGTCGCCGTGCACGTGAACGTGACGCCGGACTTCTGCAGGATCTGGGGTGGGCATTTGACCGTTGTCGCCCTTGCCCCCTGCTGAGCCAGGGTCTGTGTGATCGAGCGCTCGACGGCGCCGACGTCGAGCAGCGCGAGAGGGACTTCCCCGGCGTAGGTGATGTCGCCCTTGCTGTCTGTCACGGTCACCTTGACCGGGTCGCTGCCGATCTTGAACCTGGCTATGCAGGTGAACGTGTACCCGGGCCGCTCGTATACCGATTCCGGGCACGTCACTTTGGTGTCGAGGTGGTGCTGATCAAGGATTTCCGAGGCGACGGCCAGCTCTGCCTCGAGGCCGTTGACCGTCTTGGTCGGCGTGCTCGAGCTCGATCCGCAGGCTGACAGGAGCAGCGTGAGTACTGCGAGAACCGCCACACCCGGTCGATAGGGGCCGGCCAGGGCGAGAGCGCGGGCGCGATGCCCGCTCGGGGACCGGTCGGCCGGATCGACGTTGCTGTCTCCTTTCATCCGGTCACCGGGCCTCATGCGGCCGGGCACTCTAGCCGATCGAAGGCGGGGATTTGTTACCTTGCTTCACCGCGATGGCAGCGGATGCGCAGCGGGCTCCGGGCCCCGTTGCGAGCGGGGAGCGGCGGCGGGGAGCCATGATGGATTTCGCGCCCAGCCGCCCGTTGTTAGGGTCACGCCCCATGGGGGAGAGAAGAGCCGAGTGGTTCAGCGACTACCGCGCGGCGCTCGCGCAGCGGGATCTGCGGCTCCTGCTCGGCGCGCTGCTGATCTCCATGAGCGGGAGCTGGGCCTACAACGTTGCCCTGCTGGCGTTCGTCTTCGACCGCACCCACTCGCTGGGGTGGGTGGGCGCCGCGGGCCTGGTGCGCTACGTCCCCGCGCTGCTGCTGAGCCCCTACGGCGGCGTCCTCGCAGAGCGCACCGACCGGGTGCGGCTGATGCTCAGCGCCGACCTGCTGTGCGCCGTGTGGCAGTCCGGGCTGGTGCTGGCCGCCGCCCTCGGCGGCCCGGTCGTGCTCGCGCTGGCCCTGTCCGCTCTGACCGCGATCAGCTCCGTGGTCTACAGCCCCGCCGTCTCGGCGACCATCCCGTCGCTCGTCGGGGAGGACGAGCTCGTGGCCGCCAACGCGCTCAACAGCACGATCGAGAACCTGGTCGTGATCCTCGGCCCCGCCGTCGGGGCGGTGCTGCTGCTGGCCGGCTCGACATCGATCGTGTTCGCCCTCGACGCCGGGAGTTACCTGCTCTCCGCCCTGCTCCTCTCGCGAGTTCGCACCAGCACGCGGCCGGTCGACGTGACCGAGGCGGGCACCGCCGGTCCGCTCGCGCAGATGTCGGTTGGGGTGCGCACGATCCTCACGCTTCCGGCCGCGCGGACGCTGGTCGCCTTCTGTGCCCTGGTCAGCCTGCTCTACGGGACGGACACCGTGCTGCTCATCGACGTCTCGAGCAGCCGGCTCGGCCTCGGGCCCGCGGGCTTCGGCTACCTGCTTGCCGGGCTCGGCCTCGGCGGTGTGCTGATGGCCGCCGCTGTGAACAGGCTCGCCGGCTCGGCGCGACTTGCGAACATCATCTTCGCCGGGGTGGCGGGCTACTGCCTGCCGACGGCCCTGCTGGTGTTCATCCACAGTCCCGTACTCGCGTTCGTGACCGAGGTGTTCAGGGGTGCAGCGACGCTGGTCGTCGACGTGCTCGCGGTGACCGCGCTTCAGCGCGCCGTTCCCGCAGACAGCCTCGCGAGGGTGTTCGGTGTGTTCTTCGCCTTCATCCTCGGTGCGATCTCGCTCGGGGTGATCATGACGCCGCCGCTCGTGCACGCGCTGGGCCTGGACGGCGCCCTCATCGCAATGGCGGTGGGGCCGCTGTTGGTAGCCGCGATGGGCTACCCGGCGCTGCGGTCCATCGACCGGCAGACGGCGCGCAGAGCACAGGAGCTGGCGCCGCGCGTGGCGGTGCTGGAAGGGCTCGGCATTTTCGCGACGGCCAGCAGGGCGGTGCTGGAGCGGCTCGTGGGCGAGGCGCGCGAGATCGAGTTCTCGCCCGGCGGCGCGATCGTGACCGAGGGCGAGAGGGCGGATGCCGTCTATGTGCTCGTGCAGGGCGAGGTGCGCGTCACGGGCCGGGGCGAGCAGGAGGGCCCGGAGCGGCTGCTGCGGGTGATCACGGGGCCCGCATATTTCGGCGAGATCGGCGTGCTCGGGCACATACCGCGGACCGCGACCGTCACCGCGGTGAGCCCATGCCGCTGCGAACGCATCGAGGGCGACGCGCTGCTGGACGCGCTCAACAGCACTCCGCTGTCCTCCACGCTGATGGAGAACGCGCGCAGCCACCTCGCCCTCACCCACCCCTCCAAGGAGCCGGTGTTCGCCGCGACGGCCCAGTAGCTCGCCGCCCCTGCCCCTTCCGCGGGGGATAATCGCCCCATGAGCGACCCCTCAGCGCCGGCGACCGACTTCGAGCTTCCCCGTATCCCCGCATCGGCGGGAGCGATGATCTTCGACGGCTCCGGCAGGCTGCTGATCCTCAAGCCGACCTACAAGGCGGGCTGGACGATCCCCGGCGGCCAGCTCGAGGAGGGCGGCGAGTCACCGTGGGAGGCGTGCAGGCGGGAGACATTCGAGGAGTGCGGGCTGTGGGTGGGGCGCTCGCGGCTCGCGTGCGTGGATTTCCTTCACCCTTCCCCTGAGCGGCCCGGGGGCATGCGCTTCCTGTTCGACTGCGGCTCCCTGTCGGATGAGCATCTCGGGGAGATCGAGATCGACGGCGGCGAGATCGAGGAGTTCCGGCTCGCGCCGCTCAAGGAGGCCCGCGCGCTTCTGAGCGGACCGCTGCGCCGGCGCGTCTCGGCAGCCGCCGGGCACAAGCGCTGCGTCTACCTCGAGGACGGCCGCCGCGTGAAGGGCGTGCGCAGGTGAGCGGCGCTCAGAGGTTCGCGGCGAGGAACGCCAGCGTCCTTGCCCAGGCGTCGCGCGAGGCGCCCACCCTGTAGGACGG
Source organism: uncultured Solirubrobacteraceae bacterium (assembly GCA_963787115.1). Classification (GTDB taxonomy): domain Bacteria; phylum Actinomycetota; class Thermoleophilia; order Solirubrobacterales; family Solirubrobacteraceae; genus Palsa-744. The sequence goes on along the minus strand of CAWBBS010000010.1, from coordinate 192,838 downwards.
GCGCGTGTCGTTGAAGAAGGCGTGCGGCGCGCCCTGGTAGATGTGGTGCTCGAACGGCTTGCCGAGCTCCTGCATGGTGGCCGCGAACGCGGGCACCTGGCTGGTGATGCGCTCGTCCTCGCTCCCGTAGATGCCGAGCAGCGGGCAGGAGATCAGCTCGGCCTGCTCGCGCGGGGGAGGACTGCCGTAGAAGCAGACCGCCGCAGAGAGGTCCGCTGCGCTCGCGGCCAGGCGGCAGGACAGGCCGCCTCCCATGCAGAAGCCGATCGACACGGCGTGCGGAGCGGCGTCCTCGCGCGCTCGCATCACGCCGACCGCCGCCTCCAGGTCAGGCACGTGGCTCTCGCGCTGGAGCCCGGCGAACAGGGACCCGAGTGTTTCCCCGATCTCGGCGCCCTGCGGGTGGCGCTCGAGCGCCTCGGCGCGGGCGTGCTCATCTCCCCACGCTCCCGGCGCCAGCGTGTCCAGGAACGCCTTCGCGGCTTCGACCCGCTCCGGCGCGATCTCCGGGCGCCGCTCACGGGAGTAGAGGTCGGGTGCAAGGGCGAGGTAGCCCGCGCAGGCGAGCCGCTCGGCGATGTCGCGGATGTGGTCGTCCACGCCCCAGGCCTCCTGGATCACGATCGCGATCGGAAGCGCCTCGTGGCTCGACGCCGCCCGCGCGAGGTACCCCCGGAGGTGTGCGCCGGAGGACTCGAACTCGATCCAGTCCGTCTGCAGCTGCATGGCCAGACTCTATGCGCTCAGAGGGGTGTGGTGATGTCCGCGGCCCACGCCGGTTCGTCCATCTGGGCGCGCAGGCGCCGTCGCCGTCGCTAGCGTGATCCCGATGAGTCAGGCACCTCGCGCGCGCTCTCTGCAGAGAGCGCTCCTCGTCGTCCTCGCGGTGACGTGCGCAGCTCTCGCGCCAGCGGGCGCCCGCGCGGGCGCGCCCCGGGCGAGCGGCCCCCGCGAGTATGGCTGCCCGATCCTCCCGGCACAGGATCCGCTCAATCAGGAAGTCGCCCACGCCCCCGTCAGCCCCGAGTCGGCCGCGTATGTCGCGAGCATCGGGCTGAGCGCACACCTGCACCCTGACTTCGGAACCGAGGCGAGCTACGGCATCCCCTATGCGGTCGCCCGCCGCGGGCAGCCGCGGGTGCCCGTCAGGTTCACCGAATACGGATCGGAATCAAACCGCGGGCCGTATCCGATTCCCCGCGGACACACCGATCGAGGGTGGTCCCGGCGCCGAAGGGGACCGGCACGTGCTCGTGATCCAGGAAGGGTCGTGCATGCTCTACGAGCTGTATGGAGCCGCTCGCGGCGGAGCGGGCTGGACAGCTGCCTCCGGCGCGGTCTTCAACCTGCGCAGCAGCGCGCTGCGCCCGGAAGGATGGACCTCCGCCGACGCCGCCGGCCTGCCGATCTTCCCGCTGCTCGTGCGCTACCCGGAGGTCGCCTCAGGACAGATCGACCATGCGCTGCGGGTCACGGTGCCGCGAACGCAGCGCGGCTACATCCACCCCGCCACCCACTACGCGTCCGGGAGCTCTGACCCGACGCTGCCGCCGATGGGCCTGCGGCTGAGGCTGCGGGCCGGCTACAGCCTCGCGGGCTTCACGGGAGAGTCGCTGATCATCCTGCGGGCACTGAAGCGCTACGGCCTGATCGTCGCGGACAACGGCTCACCCTGGTACATCACGGGGGCCCCGAACCCGCACTGGAACGATCAGAACCTCGAACAGATCAAGCGGGTCCCCGGGTCGGCGTTCGAAGCCGTGCAGAGCGGGCCGATCCACCACACGGGCTGAGCGGCCCGCGGGGGGCTAGGTGGCGGCCGGTGCTGAGGGCTCTGCGCCGGACTGCTCCTCGCCCTCGGCGGGAGCGCTGACACGAGGAAGAACGAGCAGCGAGCAGCGGGCGTGGCGCTGGAGATAGTCGGAGGTGCTTCCGCTCACCAGCCGGCGCAGCGGGCCGTAGCTGCGCGAGCCCACGATCAGGATGTCGACGCCTTCCCCGAATGCCGCGAGCTCCTCGCCGGTGAGGCCGAACACCACGTCGCCCTCCACGCCGGGAATGGTGTGGATTCGCTCGATCGCTTCCTTGAGCATCACGTCGATTCCCTCGCCGACCGGCGCGAGCATGCCACCGTAGGCGTAGCTGGGCACCGCGATCACTTCAAGGAGCTTGATCTCCGCGTTCGTCGGCTCGGCGATGGCTCGCCCTGCCGCGAGCGCCGTCGCCGCCTCGGGCGACTCGTTGTAGCCGACGCCGACGGTCTCGATCGTCTTGGGATGCTCGGCGTAGCCGCGGGAGGCGATCGCCACGGCGCAGGGGGATCCGTTCAGGGCCGCCCGGGTGTCGTCGCCGAGGGCCGCGCGGCCGATGGCGCCGCGCGAGCAGGAGCCGACAACGATCAGGTCCGCCTCGATCTCTTCGGCCGTGCGGTGAAGCCCTGCGCCGGGGGACTCTGCGACCACGCTTGCGAGCTCGGCCTGGATGTCGGCCGAGGAGCGCTCTGCCTCCAGGAGCTCGGCGGAGTCCTTGGCCTCCTGCTCGAGTCTGTCGGAGCGGATCGCGTGAAGACGGTTGTGCTCGCCGGCGTGGACGTGGACGATCGTCACCTTGGCACCGGGGTCGGCCAGGCGCCGGCCGAGCGCGATCGCATCGCGCCCGTGGGCCTTGCCGTCAACTCCTATCAGGACGTTCTTGAACATTTTTCACTCCGCCTCGCTGGGCTTTACGCCCTCGATGCTATGTCCGCCCGGCTACCCGCAGGTGCGGGTTAGCCAACGGACCTGCTCGGGGGTTTCTACCGGCTGGGACGCTCACGTGTCGAGAGCACCCGGTGGCTCGCGCCCGTGGGGGTAGCCTTGGATGGGAATGCGGCGCCGCCTGCCCATCCTGCTGATCGCGCTCGCGCTCGGCTGCCTGCCGGCCGTCGCGGCGGCACGCACCACGGCGGCCAGCCGGCGCCCGAGGGCGTTTGCGTCGTGCGCGCGCCTCATCGGCTACGAGCGCAGTCACTTCGCGGCGACCCGTGGCCTGCCTGAGCGTGCGCCGCGTCCGCTGGCGGAACCATCGATCAATGCGCCCACGACGGGGGCGGCGAGCCCGCAGGCGGCGGCGCAGGGTGAAGATGTGGGCACGAGCTCCAGCGGCACCTCGTTCTCCACCACGAACGACCAGGAGCCGGGCGTCGAAGAGCCCGACATCGTCAAGACGGACGGCTCGAGCATCTTCGCGGTCGAGCAGGACACGCTCTACGCGGTCGCCGCGGGCCCGGTCCCCCATCTGGAGGGCTCGCTCTCGCTTGGAAGCTGCCGGTGACGGGGCGCAGCTGCTGCTGCGCGGCAACAGGCTGCTCGTGATCTCAGGGCAGCCGTTCCTGCCGCCCGGGGTGGCCGTGGCGGTGCCGGGCGCCGCCGCGATCGCGCCGCTGACCTCCACCCCGCTGTCCCCCTACTACTACGGCGCGAGCACCACCGTCACCGAAGTCGATGTCCACGACCCGTCCGCGATGAGCGTGGCGCGGACGATGACCGTGGAAGGCACGTTCGTGGACGCCCGCCAGAGCGGGGGCGTCGCGCGGCTGGTGTTCTCCTCGGCGCCGCGCGCGATCGCGACTCCCGCCCTCGCCGCCCGGACGGCGGGGTGGGTGCCGGTGCGCCGCTTTCACAGCCTGATCACCGGCCACCGCTATTCGCGCCCCCTCGCCACCTGCGCGCAGGTGAGAAGGCCGGTGGCGTTCTCGGGTGTCGGGATGCTCAGCATCCTCACCGTCAACCTTGACCGCGGCCTGTATGCGACCGACACCACGGCGCTGATGGCGGACGCACAACTCGTCTACGGATCCTCCTCGAGCCTGTATGTCGCCACCCAGCGCTGGATCAACCCGCAGACGCCGGCGGACGCCGTCCCGAGCGCCCCCGAAACGGTCATCGACCAGTTCGACGCGAGCGGCTCAGAACACACTCCCCTGATCGCCTCCGGCGTGGTCCCCGGCTACCTGCTCAACCAGTTCTCCCTTTCTCAGGCCGGCGGCCTGCTCAGGGTCGCGAGCACCAGCCGCCCGATCTGGTGGAGCTCATCCACGCCCCCGCCGAGCCAGAGCTATGTGACCGTGCTGGCCGACCGCGCCGGCACGCTGACACCCGTGGGCCAGCTCTCTGGGCTGGGGGCGGGCGAGCAGATCTACTCGGTGCGCTTCATCGGCGACACCGGCTACGTGGTGACGTTCAGGCGCGTGGACCCGCTGTACACGATCGATCTCAGCACGCCCACGGCGCCGCGGGTCGCGGGGCAGCTGGAGCTGCAGGGCTACTCGGCCTACCTGCAGCCCGCCGGCGAAGGGCTGTTGCTGGGCGTGGGACAGGAAGTGGGCCCTGAACATGAGCCGTCGGGCGCGCAGCTGGAGCTCTTTGACGTCTCCCAGCCGGCGTACCCGCGTCTCCTTGCCCACGCCTCGCTCGGCGCGGGCTCCTCCTCGCAGGTCGAGTACGACCACCATGCGCTGCTGTTCTGGCCGCCGACCGGCCTCGCCGTGCTGCCGCTCACGATCTACCCGCCGGCCGAAGCCACGCCGGTGACCGTCCCGCCGGCGGGCGCGCAGAGCCAGGCGTTCGTGCCCCTCCCCACTCCGGCGGGTGGCTTCACCGGCGCGATCGGCTTCCATGTCGACGGCTCGGGAATCACCGAACTCGGGCGCATCACCCAGGACCCGGTGGACGGGTCGAGCCCGCAGATCGAACGCTCGCTCGTGATCGGCTCGGTGCTGTTCACGCTCTCCAGCGAGGGCATCGAGGCGTCGAGCCTCGCCACGCTCCAGCGACAGGCGATGGTGAGCTTCCCCTCGCAGTCCTCCTCCGGCAGCGGGTCCTCCGGGTCCTCGCCGGGCTCGCCGGCCCCGCCCACCGGCTGAGAGCCCTATACGCTGCCCCCGATGCGCATCCATGCTCTGCAGACCGGCAGCGTGAGGGTCAAGCAGTCGTTCCTGTTCCCGGGCGCCGGCGTGCGCCGGCAGCTCGACCTGTTCATCCCCGGCCCGTTCTCTGATCCGCTGCCGATCCACTGCTGGGCGGTCGAGCACGAGGATCGCCTTCTGCTCGTCGACACCGGCGAGAGCGCCGCGGCGCGGGACATCCCCTTCGCGCGCTTCCAGGTCAGCGCCGAGCAGGAACTGCCCGGCGCCATGGCCGCGGCGGGCCTGTCGATCAACGATGTCGCCGAGGTCGTGCTGACCCATCACCACGGCGACCACGTCGACGGCCTGGTCCATGTCCGCGCCCGCGCCCACATCAGCGACGCCGAGCTGAAATACGCGCGCGCGCCGTTCTCCAGCGTGATGCGCCGCGTGCTGCGCCAGCCGCTTCCGCCCGGTTTCGCCCCGGAGCCCTTCACGCTCGATGACGGCCCGTTCGGGGCCTTCCCGCGCAGCAGGGCGCTGAGCAGCGACGGGCGCATCGTCGCCGTCGAGACGCCCGGGCACACACCGGGCCACATCTCGGTCATCTGCATCGACGATGAGGGCCGCCACGTGATGCTCGCGGGCGACGCGACCGACACGCTGGAGCAGCTGCTTGCGCGGCGCGCCGACGCCGTCGCGCCCGACACGAAGGTGCACGTCGCCACACTCGAGCGGATCCTCGCCCACTGCGCCGAGCACCCGACCGTCTATCTGCCCTCGCACGACCCCGAATCCGCCGAGCGGCTCGCAGGCTCCCTCACCGTCACCGCCCCATAGACGCCGGCCGGACCCGGCCGCCCGCCGGCGGTGAGTGGCAGAATCGCTCGTGATGACGCTCCACGCCAGACACGGACGACGGGGGGTGCCCGGTGTGCAGGTTCGCCGCCTACCTCGGTGAGCCGCTGCTGATGGAGGACGTGCTGTATGAGCCCGATGCGGCGCTCGTGCACCAGGCTGTCGACACGGAGCTGATGTCGCGCCTGAACCTCGGCGGCTTCGGCGTGGCTGCCTGGATCCCGGACTCCGCCGATCCGCTGCGGCCGCTGACGTACAGGGTGCCGACGCTTCCGAACTTCGACCGCAACCTGCGCGCGCTCGCCGGCAAGGTGCGCGCGCGTGCGCTGCTTGCGCACGTGCGCGGCGTCGTCTACGACAGCAGCGAAAGCGTGGGCTCGCACAACGTCCACCCGTTCCTCTTCGAGGGCGCGGGCTTCGCGCTGGCCCAGAACGGGGACCTGCACGACTTCTCAGCCATGCGCTATGACCTGCTCGACGACATCGATCCGCGGCTGGTGCCGCTGATCGAGGGCAGCACCGACACCGAGTGGGTCTATGCCCTCACGCTCTCGCAGCTGCGCGACCCGTTCGCCCCCGTCGCCGCGGAGGAGGCCGCCGAGGCGATCATCCGCAGCCTTGAGATCCTGCGCGAGCGGCGCGCCGCTCGCGGGATCGCGACGCAGTCGCCGGTGAACCTGGTGCTCACGGACGGGAGCTGGATGCTCGCGACCCGCTACGCCTTCGACTACGGCTGGTATCCCGAGGATGACTCCTTCTTCGCCGCGGAGCGCGAGCACGACTTCACCTCGCTCTGGTACACGACCGGCGGGCGGTTCGGCCGCAGGCCGGACGGCAGCTTCGGGATGGCCGACGGCGCGGCGACGTCCGCCGTGATCGCGAGCGAGCCGCTGACCAAGCACACCGCCGGCTGGCTCGAGGCGCCCGAGTACTCGATGCTCGCGCTCACCCCGTCGGGCGGCGGCGAGCTGGCGGTGGACACGATGGAGCTGGCGTGAGCAGCGAGGACGGCGCCCTGGTCCGGCTCGCGCAGGCACCGCTGCTCGCGGGCATAGCCCCGGCCGAAATCGAGCGGCTCGAGCATTTCATGTCGCGGTTCGAGCTCGATGACGGCGATCACCTGTTCCGCCAGGGCGATGAGAGCTCGCGCATGTATGTGATCGAGAGCGGCCACATCGACGTGGAGATCGAGCTCAGCGGCGGAGGGAGCAGGCGGATCGCCCGCCTCGGTCCGGGCGAGAACCTCGGCGAGAACTCGCTGCTCGCGGGCACCCGTCGCAGCGCGAGCGCGATCGCCCACGGGCCGTCCACCGGATGGACGCTCTACCGCGCCGGCTTTGAGATGCTGCGCCTCAGCGGGGCGGCGGGCGCGGTCGAGCTGATGGCAAGGCTCACCGAGGCCTCAGCGGCGCGGCTGCGCAGCCGCTATGAGGAGATCGCAGCGGAGCTGGGCGGCGCGGGCGGCGCGTTCACCGAGGCCGTCGCGTTCGCTGGCGCGGCGCAGGCGCCCGCGGAGCTCGCGAGCCCTGCCTACCTGCGCGGGCTGCTGTGCTTCCACGAGTTCTTCGACGACTCCCAGATCGGTGAGGTGATCGCCGGCGCGCGCGCCCGTCGAACTGCCTCGCGGCGCGCTGCTGTTCGCGCCGGGAGCGCTCGCCGGACGAGCTGCTGCTGGTGGTGCGCGGCGCCGTCGACGTCTCGGTGCGCGGCGAGGGCGGAGCGCAGCGGGTGCGGCTCGCCGGGCCCGGGCGCTTCGTGGGACACGTCGGCGCGCTGGAGGGCCGCCCCAGCCCTGTCGCCGCGCACACGCGCGAGCGGCTGATCGTGATCGCGATCCCGGGCGAGCGGGTGCGGGCGATGCTGCGCGACCGCGGCCCTGTTGCCAGGCGCTTCTCGGCGGCGCTCGCGCAGGACATCGCCAAGGCGATGCGCCAGGCTGACCGGCCGATCGCCCGCACCTCGCTGCGCGGCGTCGCCTTCGCCCGGCGCCCCTGACCGGGCCATCCGCTGGCGCTACGGACGCCGGCGTGGGCGAGGTGCTGTCGCTGAGGCGGTGGTGGACGCCGAGGAAACCGTGTGGACCTCGCGAGCACCCACAGGAGCTTCCTGCACGCGGCCATTGCCGCGACGCTTGCAGCGGCGCTGTTCGCCGCCTGGGTCGGACTGCGCGTCGGCGGCGAGGAGCTCACGCTGTGGATCGACGACGTCGGCACAGCACTCGCGGCCGCGCTCGCGCTGATGCTGTGCCTGCGGGCGCGCGCCTGCCATGCCGGCCGCATGCGGCTGTTCTGGACGCTGCTCTCGTGCGCGACCGCCTGCTGGACGATGGCCGAGATCACCTGGGGCTACTACGCCCTGATCCTGGCGGTGCAGGTGCCGGTTCCCTCCTGGGCCGACGTCGGATATCTCGGGGCGATCCCGTTCACGATCGCCGCGTTCCTCGCGCACCCGGCGATCACGGGCGGCGCGACGCACAGGATCCGCTGGATCTCCGACGGCCTGCTGGTCGCGACCGCGCTCGTGTTCCTGTGCTGGACGTTCGTGCTCGGCCCGGTGTGGAGCAGCGCCGACCTCAGCACCTGGGCGGGGGTCGTCGCGCTCGCCTACCCGTTCGGGGACGTGCTGATCATCTTCTTCATCGTGCGGGCGATCCGCGGGATGACCGTGGACGGTCCGGAGCGCGTCTCGATGTGGCTGCTGCTGATCGCGCTGATGGTGATGGCCCTCTCCAACGGCTGCTTCAGCTACCTGAACACGACCGGCTCCTACACCGGCACGAGCCTGCTCGACAGCGGCTGGGTGATCGCCTACCTCGGCATCGCGCTGGCCGCGCTGGCGTCCCTGAAGGGGACCGCGAGGGTGCCGAGCGCCGGCACGTGAGCAGCCCTCGCTCGCGTCGCTCATCGCCCCGATCGTGCCGGTGCTGCTCGCTCTGATGGTCGCCGCCGTCGAGATGAGGCTCGGCAAACCGATGGACCGCGCATCCTGGTGGATGGCGCTGGCCCTGATCGTGCTGGTGCTCACGCGCCAGGCGCTGATGGTGCGCGAGCTGCTCGGGCCCTCGCGCCAGGGCGACCTGATGAGGCGCATAACCAGCACCCTGACCCGCCCGGCGGCCCACAGATGAGCCCGACCGTTCCGCTCGGGGCGCCCCAGGAGCATCAGGTCACGTGGATACAGCCCCGCTACGGCGCCGACGCGCGCGCGGCGCAGCAGTACACGTCAGCTCAGGAACGCACCGACCGGGCTCACGCCCTGATCATCATCGCCCTGACACTGGCGTGCACGCTGCTCGCGCTCTATGACCTGATCCTGCTCGCGACTGGCTTCTGAGCGCTGCGTCAGTCGGTCCACCAGTCCGGAACGGGGACGCCGTCTCCGTCCTCGGGCCGCGTGCCGCCGATCGCGAGCAGCGCGAGCCCCTCGGGCCCGCCCTCGAATGCGCGCACCACCTCCGGCGACACCCGCAGGACATCCCACTTGGTCAGCTCGAGGATCTCGTCATCGAGCTTGGCCCGGCCGGAGCCCTCGACCACGACGTAGGCCTCCTCCTGCTCGCGGTGGGAGTGCCCCATCGGAGAGCGGACGTTGGGGCCGTAGCGGAAATAGCTCACGCCCAGCTCCTTGGAGTCAAGGTGTTTGCGCCCGAAGCGGCCCTCCACGCCGGGGGCGCGGTCGCCGACGACATCCTCGATGTCCCTCAGGTTCACATGCGTGTAGCTCGACATTGGCGTCTCCTTGCATAGCTGTCCGCGCCGGCCCGGTGGCCGCGCTCGCCGCCCACGCTAGCGAGCGGGGAGCCGCGAGCGCGTTACGCTTTGTCGATGTGCAGAAACATCAGATCACTCCACAACTTCGAGCCACCGGCGAGCGAGCAGGAGATCCGCGATGCGGCGATCCAGTACGTGCGCAAGATCAGCGGCTCGACCAAGCCCTCACAGGCGAATGCGCAGGCCTTCGACCGGGCGGTTGATGAGGTTCAGGCGGCGACGGCCCGCCTGCTCGATTCGCTTGTGAGCAGCGCCCCGCCGAAGAACCGCGAGGTCGAGGCCGCCAAGCGCCGGGCCCGCTCGGCCGAACGCTTCGCCGCCTGAGCGCTCACAGCGCCGGCAGCCGCTGCACGAGCGAGAGCACGGGCGCGAACAGGTCGCCGCGGTCGGCGACGCGCTCAAGGGCGCCGGCCGGCGCTGAAGCGCAGGCTCTCGGGGTCGGCCCCGTCGCAGACGGCGCTGCACCTCCTCCCACTCCAGCGGCATCGACACGGACGGCCGTTCGGTGGCGCGCAGCGAGTACACGCAGACGGTGGTCTTGTGCTCGTCGTTCTGGCTCCAGTCGATCAGCACCTTGCCCTCGCGGCGGGCCCTGGACATGCTGGAGATCACCAGCTCGCCGTCGGCCTGCTCGAGCAGCTGCGCGACGGTCCTGGCGAACAGCTTTGACTGCTCGAAGCTGACGCCGTCGCTGTTGAGCGGCAGATACACCTGCAGCCCCTTGGAGCCCGACGTCTTCGCGAACGAGCGCAGGCCGAGGTTCTCGAACATGCCCGGCCAGCGTCGAGCGCGACGCGGCAGCACTCGCCCATGCCCGCGGGCGCGCCAGGGTCGAGGTCGAACACTACGGCCGTCGGGCGCCGCGGCTCGCGGGCGCGCGCGAGCGGCGTATGCAGCTCGATCGCGGCCGCGTTCGCGAGCCACACGAGCGCCGCCTGATCCTGCGCGAGGACGTAGTCGATGCTCCTGCCGCCGCGGCCCGGGGCCGCCGAGACCGTCTGCAGCCACTCGGGCCGGTGTGCGGGCGCCTGCTTCTGGAAGAACGACTTGCCCTGCACGCCGTCGGGCCAGCGCGTGACGGTCAGGGCGCGGCCGGCGAGGTGCGCCGAGCATGGCCGGCGCGATCGCGGCGTAGTACTCGATCAGCTCCCTCTTGGTGAAGCCGCTGGCGGGATAGATGACCTTCGTCAGGTTCGTGAGGCTTGAGCTCGCGGCCCTTAACGCTGACCCGCGCGCTGCTGCTCGTCGGCGGGCACGCCCGCGAGCGGCGGTCCCGCGCCGTCCTGCCCCCCGCGGCGGGCGAGGGCGAGCGCTCGCGGACCACCTCGCTCGCGCTGCGGTCGCTGCGCAGGCCGCAGGTAGGTGGGGTGGCGCAGGCTGCCCGCCCGCGTCCAGCTGGTGAAGCGCACCTCGACGACGAGGCGCGGCTCACAGAACACCGCCTCCCGCGGCGACCTTCGCCCCGGAGTCGAACGGGGTGTCCTCCCGCCGCAGCGGCTCCAGCAGCGCGGACAGCCGCTCGAGCTCGGCCTCGGACAGGCCGCTGCCGACGCGGCCGACGTGGCGCAGCGTGCCATCGGGCTCTCGCACGCCCAGCAGCAGGGCGCCGATGTGGCGGCTGCGCCTGCCCTTGCCCGGGAGCCAGCCGCCGACGATGAACTCCTGGCGGGAGTAGGTCTTGACCTTGACCCAGTCGCCGGTGCGAAGGCCCGGCCGGTAGGTGGAGTCAAGTCGCTTGGCGACGACGCCCTCGAGCCCGCGCTCGGTGCACATCTGCAGCAGTTCGGAGCCGTGCCCGATGATGTGGTCGGGGACCTGGACGCTCTCGCCGGCGAGCTTCAGGGCGCCCAGGCGCTCGCGGCGCTCTGAGTAGGGGAGCTCCATCAGGGAATGGCCGTCGAGCCACAGCAGGTCGAAGACCACGTAGGTCACGGGGGTCTCGCGCGCCAGCCTCGAAGCCTGCGTCCGGGACGCCGTGTGCATGCGCCGCTGCAGCGCGCCGAAGCTGGGCAGGCCCTGCTCGTCGAATGCCACGATCTCACCGTCGAGGATCGCCGAGTGTGATCCGAGCGCCCGCGCGGCCCGGCTCAGCTCCGGATAGGTCGCGGTGATGTCGTTGAGGTTGCGGCTCTCGGCGCGGAGCTCGCCCGGGGAGCTGTAGATCGAGGGCCCTGACGCCGTCCCACTTCAGCTCGTGTGCCCAGCGCCCGTCATCGGGCGGCAGCTCGCCCGCCCGCGCGAGCATCGGCAGCAGGTGCGAGGGCATCGGCTCGCGAGCGGGATCCTGCGGCGGGTCCATGCGGTGGATCATCCAGTCCTTGGCGGGCCGTTCGCCGTCGATCGGGAACAGCGCGTAGCGGCCGTGGACGCGGCTGCCCTGCAGCTCGACCTCGACCTTCTCGGGCTCCCACTTCAGGGTGCGGTAGGTCCCGGTGTCCCAGATCGAGATGCGCCCGGCCCCGTACTCGCCGGCGGGGATGTCGCCGTGGAAGTCCAGGTACTCCAGGGGATGGTCCTCGGTGGCGGCGGCGAAGCGGTTCTCGCCGGGCTCCTCGGGCAGCCCCTTGGGCACGGCCCAGGAGGCGAGCACCCCGTCGCGCTCCAGGCGCAGATCCCAGTGCAGGCGGCGCGCATGGTGCTCGTGGATCACGAACCTCGGCTGCTGCGAGGAGGCGCCGTCGCCGGGCGCCGGCTCGGGGGTGGCCTCGAAGTCCCTTTTGGAGCTGTAGCGAGCCAGCCGCTCGGTGCCCGAGGCGGCGGCGCCCCTGCGCCGGCTACCGCTTGGCGGCGGCACTGCGGGTGGAGCCCGGCTTCTTCGGAGCCCGGCTGCCGGCGCCGGCTTTGGCGCGTTTCGCTTTCGCGGGTTTGCCGTTCGCGGCCGCGCCCTGGCGCTCGCGCACGGCGTCAAGGCTCGCCTTCAGCGCGCTCATGAGGTCGGGTGCGCTCGGCTCATCCGCCGCCTGGGCGGCGGGCGCCTCGAGCACCTGCTTGCCCTCGGCCTTGCGCTCGATCATGGCGAGCACTTCCTCGCGGTAGGTGTCGCTGTAGCGCTCGGGCTCGAAGTCCGAGGCGAGCGAGTCCACCAGCTGCTTGGCGATGTCGAGCTCGCGCGCTGTGCTCTTGACGGCGGCCACGTCGGCCAGCTCGTCGAGGCGGTCGGGCGAGAGCACTTCGTCGGCGAAGATCATCGTCGCCATGCCGAGCGCATCGCCCATGGGGCGAAGCGCCACGAGCTGCTCCTTCGAGCGGATCACCACGCGTGCGATCGCGACCTTGCCGGTCGCGCGCATGGCCTCGAGCAGCAGCCGGTAGGGCTTGGCTCCGCCGGTCCCGGGCGCGAGGTAGTAGGGGTGGTCATAGAAGACCGGGTCGATCTGGGCGAGCTCGACGAAATCCTCGATCTCGATCGTCTTTGTCTTCTTGGGCGCGATCGCGTCGAGCTCGGAGGGCTCGATCACCACATAGCGGTCGGGGGCGATCTCGAAGCCTTTGACGATGTCCGCGTACGGGACCTCCTCGCCGGTCTCGCCGTCCACGCGCTTCTGCACCACGCGCGCCCCGGTCTTGCCCGAGAGCTGGTTGAAGCGGACGGTCTTGCGGTCGATCGCGCTGTAGAGCTTCACGGGAACGGTGACCATCCCGAAGCTGATCGCACCGGTCCAGATCGCGCGGGCCATGTGACGTTAATGCCACCTCTCCGTGTTTTCTACCTGCTGCGCACGGCGTCGTGCGCGGAAGGCTCGGCCGCCGTCCTGGCGACGATCTCGGCCGTGAGCTCGCGTGCGTCGCGGTTGGCCTCGTAGACCATCAGCTGGCGCTCGGCGCCGTTGCCCGCGTTCAGCAGGTCCTCGACGCCCTCGAGCTCCTGCGCGCAGCCGAGCTCCCGCGCATGGGGCGCGACGCGCTCCAGGAGCTCGAGCGCCAGTTCCTTCGCCGGGCGCCTTGACCCGAGTGCCGTGTCGAGCAGCTGCGCCTGGATGCCGTGGCGGGCGGCGACCCAGCGGTTCTCGTCCAGCAGCTCACCGGGGATCTGCGGGGCGCGCGTGCCCTGCTGGAAGTCCTCGACCAGGAGCTTGACGAGCGACAGCACGAGCGCGGCGAGGGCCATCGCGTGCTCGACCCTGGTCTGGGAGTCCATCGCCCTGATCTCGATGGTGCCGAGGCGGGGATGGGGCCTGACGTCATACCAGAGGTATGTGTAGTCCTCGATCATGCCGTTGTCGGTCATCATCGCGATGCGGCTCTGAAAGTCCTCCCAGCTCTCAAAGCGCGGCGGCAGTCCAACGCGCGGGAAGGCACGGAAGATCGGCACGCGGCTTGACATCAGCCCCGTCGGCTCACCCCGCCACAGGGGCGAGTTGGCGCCCAGCGCGATCAGCAGCGGCACGTGCTCGCGCAGCGCGTTGGCGACATGGATCGTCTCCTCGGGGTCGGCCATGCCGACGTGAACGTGCATGCCGAACACGATCTCCTGGCGCGCGATGAAGCCGAGCGACTGCACGAGCCCGCGGTAGCGCTCGTCGCCGACGACGCGCTGCTCCTCCCAGCGGGCGAACGGATGGGTGCCGGACGCGCCGATCTCAAGGCCCCTCCCCCGCGCCCGCTCGCTCGCGAGCGCCCTGAGCGCGAGCAGCTCGCCGCCGGCGGCGCCGATGCCCGGGCAGGGCGAGGTGGCGATCTCAAGGACGGACTCGAGCAGCTCGGGCTGGATGCGGCCGGAGGGCGGATCCTCCCCCAGGATCGAGTCGATCTCGTTCGCGAGGTCCAGGGTCCCGGCGTCGAGGATCATCAGCTCCTCCTCGATGCCGACCGTGTAGCGCGGCCCGGTGAACTGGTGCTCCATCTAGAGCTTCCCCCCGCGGCACGGCCCCGGGGTGCATGCTCGGTACAGCCCCGGGGCCATGATGTGCCGGGGCGCCGTTGCTCGCCCTGTACCGGCGGCTGCCCTGAAAGGACGAAACGGGCTCCCGCCGATGCGCTTTTCCTACCCGAGGGTGTAAGGCGCGAAACGATTCTCAGCGCCACTCAGTATCCCGGCGGGTCATACGGCGGGCGCTCAAGGACACGTTCGCGCCGCCGGCCCCAGGCGAAGCCGTAGAGCAGCGAGATGAGCAGGCCGACAGCGCCGGCGAGCATCAGGATCAGACCCGACGGTGGACAGCGAGATTCCGGTGACCGTGGCCGTCACCGCGTAGCGCAGGATCGCTCCCGCCGCGATCAGAAAGATGGATACCCCGGTGGTCATCGGACCTCCCCGCGTCCTCGCTGGACGCTCTCGGCGTGCTTGCTCATGGCGCTCACCTACCCGCCGCAGGGGCCGCGCAATCCTCCGTTTGCCCGGCGATGGGCGTGGGTACATCCGAAGAATGGAGCCAGGTGAGGCAGCGCGCGTACCGGGGAGAGCCCCAGCGGCGGTGCTGCTGATGAACCTGATCCTCGGAGTGGCGATCGCCGCCGCGATCGCTGCTGTCCAGCGGCGCTCTGCCCGCACGCAGAGCGCCGCTCGCAGCGCAGCCTGAATGCCGGCGCCCACCCGGCTTGCCAAGCAAATGACCGAAACCCCCGAACGGAGGCAACTCGATGGACGACTCTGACCGCAAGCTGATCCAGTACCTCGCCGAGGCCCACGCCTCAGAGGTGGGCATGACGCGAGCCCTCGGCGCACAGATCCTGATCGCGCCGCGCGGCTCCTACCGCAAAGCACTCGAGTCACATCAGAAAGAGACCCGCGACCACGCGCGCCGGGTGCAGGACCGCATACGCGCGCTCGGCAAGGGCGCAGACCCGATACAGGCCGTCGTGCACCTGGCCGAGACCGCGCTCGCGCAGGCGCTCGCCGTCGGCAAGGTTCCGCTCGAGCTGATCCGCGGGAGCGGAGGCGAGGAGAGGGTGCTGAAGGACGCCAAGGACGCCTGCGCCTCGGAGGCTCTGGAGATAGCCACCTACACGGCGATCGAGCGCACCGCCCAGACCCTGGGCGACGATGTCACGGCGCGCCTGGCGGCGTCGATCCGCGCCGAGGAGGAACGGGCGCTCGCGCGGCTGCTGCGCGAGATCCCCAGGCTCGCCGACGCCGTCATCGAGGTCGACGTGGAAGGAAACCCCTCCTCCTACGAACTCAGCGAGACGGGCGCGGCGGACAAGGTTCGCGATCTCGCCGACAACGCCAGGGAGACAGTGAAGTCGGTGCAGTCACAGGGACGCCGGGCGGCGCGCACCGCTCGCCGCGTGCCGGGCGTCGCGCGGGCCGAGGGTGAGATCAAGGGCGCCGTCGCCTCCGAGGCGGACCTGCCGATCTCCGGCTATGAGGAGCTCAATGCCGAGGAGATCACCCGCCGGCTGCCGGGGCTCTCGCAGATCGACCTGGCGAAGATCGACGCGTATGAGCGCCGCGGCGAGAACCGCACGACGATCCTGTCCCGGATCGCGTCGCTGCGCTCGCAGGAGCCGTGGCCCGGCTACGACGAGATGACCGTCGCCGAGGTTCGTGAGCGCCTCGGCGCGGGCGATGAGGACCGTGCCCGGTCCGTGCGCTCCTACGAGAGGACGCACAAGAACCGCGCCGGCGTGATCGACGCCGCCGAGCGCGAGACAGCGACCGCATAGCGCACCCATCGCCGAAGCACCCGGCGCGGCGCCCCTGGCTCCGGGGGCGCCGCGCTGGAGTTCCCCCCGAGCACGTCAGAAATGGAGATCAGATGCCTGCCCCGCAGAGCGAGAGAAAACTTCAGATCGACACGATCCGCGCTCTCAGCATGGACGCGGTGCAGCGCGCGGACTCGGGCCACCCCGGGACCGCGATGGCCCTCGCGCCGCTGGCGCACACCCTCTACACGCGCTTCCTGCGCGTCAACCCGGCAGACCCGTCCTGGCCAGAGCGCGACCGCTTCGTGCTGAGCGCGGGTCACGCCTGCATCCTGCAGTACGTCATGGAGCACCTGACGGGCTTTGACCTCAGCCTCGAGGACCTGCGCAGCTTCCGCCAGTGGGACTCGCGGACACCGGGCCATCCCGAGCGCGGTCGCACACCCGGCGTCGAGGTCACGACGGGGCCCCTCGGACAGGGTCTTGCCAATGCCGTCGGAATGGCGATGGCCGAGCGCTTCCTGTGCGACCGCTTCAACCGACCCGGCGCCGAGCTCGTCGACCACCGCACGTGGGTGATCTGCTCCGACGGCGACATGATGGAGGGCATCAGCCACGAAGCCGCCTCGATCGCCGGGCGCTTCGGGCTCGGCAAGCTGATCGTCTGCTACGACGACAACCACATCACGATCGACGGCACGACGACGATCTCCGATGACGCGCGCATCCACATGGCCCGCATGCACGCATACGGCTGGCATGTGGAGCGCGTCGCCGACTCCGAGGATGTCCAGGAGATAGAGCTCGCGCTCGCCCGCGCGAGCGAGGAGCGCGAGCGCCCGTCGTTCATCGCGCTGCGCTCGCACATCGCCTACCCGGCCCCGCATGCCCGCGACACCGCCGCCGCACACGGCTCGGCGCTGGGCGAGCAGGAGGTCCGCGCCACCAAGCAGGAGATGGGCATGGACCCGGGCCGCAGCTTCGAGGTGGACGAGTCCGTCTACCGCCACATGGACCTGCGACCGGCCGGCGAGCGCGCCCAGCTGGACTGGGAGGCGCGCCTGGGCCGCTGGCGCGAGAAGTTCCCGGAGATGGCAGGCGACTGGGACCTGGCCTGGCGCGGGCGCCTGCGCGAGGGTTGGCGCAATGCGCTTCCCCGCTTCGGCGAGCATGAGAAGCCCTCCACCCGCCAGGCCGGCCGCGCGGCGATGGCGGCGTTCGCGCCCTTCGCCCCGACGATGTTCGGCGGGGCCGCGGACCTCGTCGAGTCCACCCGCACCAGCTTCGAGGGGGCCGGCATGTTCTCCGCCATCCACGCGGGCCGCAATGTCCCGTTCGGGATCCGTGAGCACGCGATGGGCGCGATCGTCAACGGCGCGGCCGCCCACGGGGGCATCGTCAAGCCCTACGGCTCGACCTTCCTGATCTTCTCCGACTACATGCGCCCGAGCGTGCGCCTGTCGGCTCTGATGGGCCTGCCCGTCGTGTGGGTCTGGACCCACGACTCCGTCGGGCTCGGCGAGGACGGCCCGACCCACCAGCCGGTTGAGCAGTGCGCCTCGCTGCGCTCGATTCCCGGCCTGTGGGTGATCCGGCCCGCCGACGGTAACGAGACCTCGTTCGCGTGGCGCGCCGCGCTGGAGCGCACCGACGGCCCTGTGGCGCTGCTGCTCTCGCGCCAGAACGTCCCCGTGATCGCGCGCCGCGACGGCGTGGCGAGCGCGGACGGGCTGCTGCGGGGCGGCTACGTGCTGTGGGACTCTCCCGGCCCGGCCGACACCGCGCCGGAGATCATCCTGATCGCCACCGGCGCCGAGGTGGGCCCCACGCTGACGGCCGCGCGACAGCTCACCGCCTGCGAGGGCACACGTGCGCGAGTGGTGTCGATGCCGTGCCTTGAGCTGTTCGAGAGCCAGGACCCCGACTACCGCGAGCGGGTGCTGCCGTCGGGCACTCGCGCGCGACTCGCGGTCGAGCCGGGCGTGAGCGTGAGCTGGTGGCGGTGGGTGGGCCCCGACGGCGACGTGCTCGCCATCGACCGCTTCGGCGCATCGGCGCCCGGCACGCGCGTGCTGGAGGAGCTCGGCTTCACGGCCGAGGGGATCGCCGAGCGCGCGAGGGCGCTGCTCGAGTCCCACGCCCACGAGTCCGCCGAGGGCGAGCAGGAGAGAATCCCAGCAACAGAAGGAGCAGCAAGATGACTCACGCCGCTGAGAACAACCACTCGGCGGGCACCCGCCCACCAGCACACGGACGGCCGGCGCCGCTCGGCCGGCTGTCGTCCCTCGGCCAGAGCGTCTGGGTCGACTTCCTCTCGCGCCGCTCGATCCACAGCGGAGAGCTCGCGGAGCTGATCAGCCGGGACTCCGTCGTCGGAGCGACGTCGAACCCGACGATCTTCAGGCAGGCGATGAGCTCCGCAGCCGACTACTCCGAGCAGCGCCGGCAGCTGGCGGGTGAAGGCGTCAGCGACCCGCGCACGATCTTCTGGGCGCTGGCCGAGCAGGACGTCAGGGACGCGTGCGAGCTGTTCATGGAGACCCACCGCGACACCGAGGGGCGCGACGGCTACGTCTCGCTCGAGGTGGATCCGCGCAACGCGTACGACACGCTCGCCACATACACCGAGGCGATGCGCCTGCACGCGGCCGTCGACCGCCCCAACCTGATGGTGAAGGTTCCGGCGACCACGCCGGGGCTGGCGGCGTTCGAGGACCTGATCGCGATGGGCCGCTCCGTCAACGTCACGCTGATCTTCTCGATCCGCCGGCATGCCGACACCTGCGAGGCCTATCTGCGCGGCCTCGAGCGGCTCGTCGCCGACGGCGGCGACCCATCGAAGGTGGCGTCGGTGGCGAGCTTCTTCCTGTCGCGGATCGACACCGAGGCGGACCGCCGGCTCGCCGCGCTCGGCGGCCCGCCGCATCTGCGCGGGCGCCTTGCGATCGCGAACGCGAAGCTCGCCTACCACCACTACACGCGCACGTTCTCGGGCCCGCGCTGGGACGCGCTCGCCCGCGCGGGGGCGACACCGCAGCGACTGCTGTGGGCGTCCACCTCGACCAAGGATCCGGACTACCCGGACGTGATGTATGTCGAGGAGCTGATCGGCGCCGACACGATCAACACCATGACCACGGACACGATCCGCGCCTACCAGGACCACGGCCGCCCGCGGCCTGCGCTCCGGGACGGCGTCGCGGACGCGCGCCGGGTGATGGGCCGGCTCGCCGCCGCGGGCGTCGACTACGAGGAGGTGACCGACACGCTCGAGCGAGAGGGGGTCGAACAGTTCGCCGACTCCTTCCACGAGGCCATCAGCAGCCTGCAGGGAACCGCGGAGAGGCCGCTGGCCTCGGTCTAGCCCTACTGCTACTGGCCCTGGTGCCCGTCGAGCAGCGCCTGCTCGGGAGAGTCGATCGCGCGAACGTGATCGGCGACGCCGGTGATGCTGAGCAGCCGCTCGACCTGGGCCGAACCGCGCGTGATCGCGAACTCCTGGCCGCGGTCGCGGCTGGCCTGCAGGGCGGCGAGAATCACGCGCAGCCCCGTGGAGTCGATGAACTGAAGCTCGCGCAGGTCCAGGACGACGCTGGGCATCGCGGCGACGCCCGGATCGTCGATCGCGCCCTGCAGGCGCGGCGCCGTCGCCATGTCGAGTTCGCCGTCGAGCACCACGACGACCCTGTCGGTGTCCCGCCGCACATCGATGTTGAGCTGCTCGCCGTCTCCCACCTCTCCAATTCTAAGCGTGTAGCGCACCGGTTCCAAGCGGTTCACCGGATCGGAGTGCCGATCGCCCTCTCGTGCGAAGCTCACGGTGAACCGTCCGGCGTGCTCGCGGGGCCGGGGCAATCGCCGTCCAGCCGCAGTGCCAGCATCGCGATGTCATCCCGCAGGTGCCCGCCGGCGTCGGCGACCGCCCGCTCCCGGATGCGCTCGAGCAGCCGGTCAAGGCCCATGCAGTTCGCGTCGGCGCCCAGCTCGAGCACCCACTCAAGTTCGGGAGCATCGACGGAGCGGCTCGCCTCGAGCAGCCCGTCGGTGTAGAGCAGGAGCGTCTGGCCGTGGCGCAGCTCGGCGCCGATCTCGCTGTTGCGGATCGGGTCCAGCACGCCGAGCAGGGTGCCGGGCGCCCCGACCGTGTCCACCTCGCCGGCTGCGCCGATGATCAGGGGATGCGGATGGCCCGCGAGCGTCACCGTGATCGCGGCGTGGCCGGGAAGGAACTCCAGCGTCACGAGGCAGACGGTGCAGAGGTCCGCGCCCGCCGGCTGGCGGCGCAGCGCCTCGTGGAGCGTGTCGAGCATGCCCGTCGGGCTGGCTCCCAGCATCGCTGCGGTGCGCAGCGTGTGGCGGGCCAGCGCGGTCACGCCGGCTGCCCTCGGGCCCTTGCCGCAGACGTCCCCGATCACCAGCAGCCAGCGGTCCTCGCCGGTCGGGAAGACGTCATAGAAGTCGCCGCCGACCTCGTTGAGCTCGCCGGAGGCGAGATACAGCGCGGAGATCTGGACCCCCGGGATCGCCGGGAGCGACTCGGGCAGCAGCGCCTGCTGGAGGGTGTGGGCGATCCGCGCGCGCTCGGTGTAGAGGCGGGCGCTCTCGACGGCGGTCCCGGCGCGGCGGCCGAGCCTCACGGCCAGCTCGAGGTCGGCTCTGGAGAGCCGGCGGCTGGAGTCGGCGGAGACGAGCGTGATCGCACCGACGGGACCGGTCGGGGCGGCGAGCGGCACGATCACGACCGCCGTCGCTTCCACCTCCATCAGCATCGCCAGGTGCTCGCTGTCGCGCGCATACTCCGCCAGCAGGCCGGGGGTGATGTGCTCGTAGATCTGCGGGCGGCCGCTGCGGATGACCTCGGCGACGCCGGTGGTCTCGTCCGGCGCCACCGGGTAGCCGCGGTCCAGGCGCATCGCCAGCGACAGGCGCGCGGGGTCGGCGTGGTGAGCCGCGACGCGCCGTATCGAGCCGTCCTCGGAGAGCACGTCGACCGCGCACCAGTCGGCGATCTGCGGGACCGCGAGCTCCGCGACGCGCGCGAGCGTCTCGTCGTAGTCCATCGAGGAGGCGAGCACCCTGCTCGCCTCCGCCATGAAGCTTTCGGCGAACTGCACGCGCTTGACCTGCGTTATGTCCTCGTAGACGTTGACCGAGAACACGGGGCCGCCGCCCTCGCGGTCGCTGACGGGAGCGGGCCTGGCGACCAGCCACCGCTCATGGCCGCTCGAGCGCTCGACGGCGCGTATGGTCCGCGCCTGTGCGCCCGCGCCGCGGAAGCTCTGAAGGCGCGGCATCTGCCCGGGATCGATCTCGCCGCCCTCCTCGTCGAGAATCAGGAAGCGGCCCATCAGATCCCGCTGGCTGCGCCCCGTGAGCGCGTCGGCGCTCTCGGCGCCGAACAGCTCCGCGGCGGCGGGGTTGGCGAACACCACCCTGTCGCGCTCGTCGGTGACGGTGATCGCCTCCGCCATCGTCTCGAGGATCGCCTCCAGGCGCTGCTCCACCGCGCGTGCCTCCGAGAACAGGCGCGAGTTGTCGATCGCAAGCGCGGCCCGGCGCGCGAGCTCGCACACCACCTCCACCTCGCGCTCGTCATATGGCTCGCCGTCCCCGACCCTGAGCACCGACAGCGTCCCGAGTGTCCTGCTGCGCGCCTGCAGCGGCGCGACGATGGCGGAGTTGTAGCCGGAGCTGCCGATGAAGCGCCTGTGGGCGAGGCCGAGCGCGAGCGTCCTGCGTCCGGTGTCGGTGACGTGGTCAAGGAGCATCGGCTCGCCGCTGCGGATGACGCTCGCCACCGGATGCTCGCCGGCGGGGTCGAGCTGATGGCGTTCGCGCAGGTCGTGCAGCTCGCGCTCCAGGCTCTCCTGCACTGCGACCGCGGCCACGAGGCGGATCGTGCCGTCGTCCTGGAGCAGGTCGATAACGCACAGGTCTGCCAGCGGCCCCGCTGTCAGCCCCGCCACGCGCGAGAGCGTCTCGGACATGTCCAGCGACTCCGCGAGCGCGATCCCCGCCTCTACGAGCAGCGAGGTGTGCAGGTGCTGTGAGCGGACCTGCTCGCGCGGGGTCCTCGCGGCCCGGGCACTGGTCATGTGCGAGTCCCCCCGTGCGGATGCGGTGTGAGCGCGAGCATCACCTGAAAGCTTTAACACCTGTATGGCGCGACGGATCGGTCGTTTAGACGAAATTTATATTCGCGCTGTCGGGCCGGCCGCCGTCAGGCCGGGCGCGTGTGTATGCGGACGACCGTCCCGCTCTCTCCGGTGCGAATCTGCACCAGCTCGCAGAGCTGGTTTACGACCCACAGGCCACGCCCGCGGGGCTGGCCGGGGGCGGGCCGCACCCTGCCGGCCAGGGGATCGTGGATGTGGCCGGCGTCGCTGACCTCGCACAGCAGCGTGCCTCCGTCGCTCCACATGCGGCAGCTGCCGTGTCCGCCGCCGTACTGGAGGCTGTTCGTCGCCAGCTCGCTCACGGCCAGGACCAGGTCCTCCGCCGCGTTCTCGGACAGGTCGGCCTGGAAGGCGCCGCTCCTTACGAACCTGCGCAGCGGGGCGAGTTCTTCGGCGCAGTGGAAGCCCATCTCCCTGATATGCGCCGACGGCGGCGGGGCGGGCAGGAGCGCGTCGGATGCGGGCCAGCCGGTGCCCTCGCCGGCGAAGCCGTCGTTGGCCCAGCTCCTGCCGTCCGTGCAGAGGAATGCGTGGCTGCGCTGCGCGCTGGCGATCACGTCGTCCTCGAGCCCGTCGAGGTCATATGGGCACACCAGCCGCCAGGGCACCCCGGCGCCGAATGCCTCGTTGAGCAGGTGCTCGTGGATCGCGCACTCCTGCAGCTCTGCGGGCGCGCGGCCGGGCCAGACCGGTTCGCCGATGCCGAGAGCCGGCGAGGCGGAGCCGTTGGCCCTCGCGACGTCCTGCGCCAGGAACGACTCCCAGGCGGGGATGATTCGCGCCGGGTTTCGCCCGAGCGCGTGCATGTCGCGGAAGCGCACATGTCCGCAGTCATCGCCCAGGGCACCCCGCACCGCGGCTATCAGCTCTGCGCGCACGGCGACGAGCACCGGTGCGCCGAACGACAGCGCTTCCCTGATGATCGGCAGCACACCCTTCAGAAACCCTTCGGGTCCGTCCGCGTAGGGAAGCATCTCGTGGCGAAAAGCGCTCGCGTGCACACCCACCTCTTCGTGACATGGCCTCAGGCCTTCACTTGTGCGCCCGTCAGGCTACCAGCGGCCATACCAGCGTCTGCGACCCCCGGCCTCGGGCATCCCCCCGACGAAGAACCCGATCAGCCACAGCAGCAGGGCGATGATCAGGAGTATCCAGAGGATGTGAACCGCGAACCCGAGCCCCCCGAGGATCGCGAGTATCAGGACCAGCGCCAGCAGAGCCACCATATAAAGCCTCTCTTCGTCGTAGTTCCCTGCGGCACACGGGCAGGGCGTTGCCTGATAGGTGCCCGCGAGCGGTCCGCTCCAAACCCCGCCCGACAGGCGGGACGGCGGATCGTTTCCTGCCGCGACAGCGGGGTAGGCACGACTGACCACCCCCAACCCCGGAAGGAGGCAGCAGATGTCAGCTGCACTGCAGGGAAAGAGGATCGCGTTCCTGGTCGCCCAGGAGGGCGTCGAGGAGGTCGAGCTGACCGAGCCGTGGAAGGCCGTCAGCCAGGCGGGCGCCGAGCCTGTACTGATCGCACCGGAGGGCGGCGAGGTCCAGGCGTTCAACCACCTGGACAGGGGCTCCACGTTCAAGGTCGACACGCCGCTGGCCAAGGCACGCCCCGGCGACTACGACGGAGTGGTGCTGCCGGGCGGGGTCGCGAACCCCGACCAGCTCCGCACCAAGGAGCCGGCCGTGAGCTTCCTGAGGGAGTTCTTCTCCGAAGGCAAGCCCGTCGGCGTCATCTGCCACGGCCCGTGGACGCTCGTCGAGGCCGACCTGGTGCAGGGACGCCGGCTCACCTCGTGGCCATCGCTGCGGACCGACATCCGCAACGCCGGCGGCGACTGGGTCGATGAGGAGGTCGTGGTCGACGAGGGCCTGGTCTCCAGCCGCAACCCCGATGATCTGCCCGCGTTCTGCGCGAAGATCGTCGAGGAGTTCGCCGAGGGCCGCCACAGCGTCGCCGACGCCGGCGCCACCTCGGGCGCCGCGGGCTGAGCGCCCGCCGGGAGCGGGGACGCGGCGCGCGTTCCCGCTCGCTCGGCCTGAGCTCCGGACCTCAGGCCGTGGAGACGGCGGGCTGGTCCTGACGGGTGCGGCCCGGGCTGTCCGCGGCGGTCAGCGGGCTCGCGATCGACTCGAGGCTCTTCTGCTCGGCCTCGACGCCGAAGAAGATCTCGGCGATCCCGCCGATGACCATCGCCACCGCGCCGATCATGAAGCCGATGAACACCTGGCTGGTCTTGCCGCTTTCGATCAGGTGAGCGAACAGCAGCGGCCCGGTGATGCCTCCGGCGGCGGTGCCGACCGAGTAGAAGACGGCGATGCACAGCGCGCGCGTCTCCAGAGGGAAGATCTCCGACACCGTGAGGTAGGCGGAGCTGACCCCGGCCGAGGCGAAGAAGAACACCACCATCAGCGCGATCACCAGCGTGGCCGCCGTGAGGTGGTGGCCACGGAAGAGGAAGGCGGTCACGATCAGCAGCGCCCCGGAGAGGATGTAGGTGCCCGCGATCATCGGCTTGCGCCCGACCGTGTCGAACAGGCGCCCGAGCGTCAGCGGGCCCAGCAGGTTGCCGACCGCGAAGATCGCGATGTAATAGGGCACGTCGCCGCTTGAGATCCCGAAGAAGGTCTTCAGCAGGTAGCCGAGGCTGAACAGGATCGCGTTGTAGAGGAACGCCTGCCCGATGAACAGCGCGAGCCCCAGGATCGTGCGCCGAGGGTACAGCGAGACGACCGACCTCACGATCGTCCGCAGCGGGATCGTCCTTCGCTGATGGACGGTGATGGTTCCCTCGGGCTCGGGCAGCTCCTCGCCGCTCTCCCTGCGGACCTCCTCTTCGATCTGCGAGACGATCCGCTCGGCCTCCTCCTCGCGTCCGTGGATGAACAGCCACCGCGGGCTCTCCGGGACGTGGCGCCTGACGATCAGGATCCCGAAGCCGAGCAGCGCGCCGAGCGCGAAGCACAGCCGCCAGCCGACGTTCACAGGGAAGATCGCGGTGTTCAGGGCCAGCACCGCCAGCAGCGAGCCGCCTATCGCCCCGCCCCAGTAGCTGCCGTTGATCGAGATGTCCGCGCGCCCGCGCGCTTTCGCGGGGATCAGCTCGTCGATCGCGGAGTTGATGGCGCTGTACTCGCCGCCGATCCCCATCCCGGTCAGGAACCGGAACACGAAGAACCACAGCGGCGAGAAGGACAGCGCCGTCAGGATCGTCGCGGCCAGGTATATCCCGAGCGTGAGCATGAAAAGGCGCCTGCGCCCGAAGCGGTCTGTGAGCTGGCCGAACACGAGCGCCCCGAGGCAGGCGCCGGTCACGTAGAGGGTCGCGGCGAGCCCCGAGACGTCGGCTGCGGATATGCCCACGCCGGCGCCCGGTTCGGAGACGCGAGAGGCGATGGAGCCGACGATCGTGACCTCTAGGCCGTCCAGGATCCAGACGGTCCCGAGCCCGATGATCACCCTCCAGTGAAATGCGGACCAAGGCAGGCGGTCAAGACGGGCGGGGATGTCCGTTTCGATCGTGCCGGTGTGCGGCGCGCCGCCGTTGCGAGAGCCACCCTCAGGGACCGCTTCGGTGTTCGCCCGGGTGCTCATCGTGGCAGGACGATTCCCCGCTGCAAGCGGCTCGAAACACACCAGGCCGTACGCCCTGCGCGACCCCGGAGGCGGGTTTAGGCGGCGCGGATCGGGGGCATCATCAGCAGGCGGGTGTCGTTTCCCGTGGCGGCACAACCGCCCCCCCGGTGTCGCCACGGGGCACACTCGGCGTGCCGGTCGGCCCTTGCACGTGGGCCGGCCGGCATGTCGTATTTCAGGGCCACCCCACCGGCCCGCTGCCGATGCGAGGCCCTCAGCGATGCGCCGCCAGGCGCACGTCCAGCACCTCGGTCGCGCCGTCGCGCGTGACGCTGTAGCGCTCGGCCAGGCGGTCGAGCACGTCGGCGACGCCGTCCAGCGCCCGGCCCGCCACGAGCGGCCACAGGCGCATGTCCAGCTCGCCCTCGCCGGGGCTGATCCCCAGGCGCAGGTGGCTCGCGTCCACCACCCCGCCCGTGTGGTCGGCCAGGGAGCTCGCGAGCTGCTGCACGCCCGCGATGCCGTCCGTGGAGAAGCGCGAGCGGGCGGCGAGCGCGCACACCACGCGGGGCATGACGGTTCGCACCAGCGCGGCGGGCGCCAGTTCGAGCTCGATCGTCCCCGCCTGCAGGCTGCGGGTGCTGCGGCTCCAGCCGCCCGCGCCCTCATCCATGGCGAGCTCGCGTGCGCCGGGGGTCGCGAAGGTCAGCCGCACCTCGGTCCCTCCACCGTCGAGGTCTGCGAACGCCACCTTGCCCGCCAGGGCGAGCATCAGCGGCAGCCCGATCCCGCCCATGTCCTCGGAGGCGCTGTCCATGTGGGGCTGAATGCCGCTCCCGTGGTCGCGGACGATCACCCGCAGCTCCGCTTCGCGCAGGCGGATCTCCACCTCCATCGCGCCCACGCCGTCCCCGTAGGCGTGCTGCACGACGTTGTTGCACGCCTCGCTGACGGCGGTGCTGATGTCGTTGAGCTCGAGCGCGTTGATGCCCGCGGCCTCGGCGACGCCGCTGAGCACCTGGCGCACGATCAGTACGTTCTCGGGCCTGTTCTCCAGGCTCAGGCAGACGTTGGGGGGCATCTTTGTGCGAGCAACCGTATCTCCAGCGGTCCCCCCACGCCCTTCAGACCCTGCTGCTCCCTCACGCGTTCTCGCGCGGGCACGTACTACTGCGGCGCCTGGCCGGGCGCGGCTGTGAGCTCCCGCAGCTGCTCGAGTGAGCGACGCAACAGCCGCGAGACCTGCATCTGGGACACGCCGACCCGGGCCGCGATCTCCGACTGCGTCAGGTCCTCGACGAAGCGCATGTGCAGTATCTGGCGCTCTCGCGCCGGAAGCTCGCTCATCACCGAAGCGACGGTCGCGCCGAGCTCCACGAGCTCGTAGCGCTCATCCTCGCTGCCCAGCGAGTCGCCGTAGGAGGAGGCATCCTCATCGCCTCCGGGTGCCGGCGCATCAAGCGAGACGGTCTCATATGACTGGATCGCCTGCAGGGCGTCGATCACGTCCTCGGTGTCTAGCTCGAGGTACTGGGCGATGCCGCTGACGGTGGGGGCGCGGCCCTCCTGGTTGGTCAGGTGCTCCTGCGCCCCGCGGACCTTCAGCGAGCGCTCCTGCACGCTGCGGGGGACGTGCACGGCCCAGCCGCTGTCGCGGAAGTAGCGGCGCATCTCGCCCAGGACGGTCGGCACCGCGAATGCCTTGAAGGCAAATCCACGCTCCGGGTCGTAGCGGTCGAGCGCCTTCAGCAACCCTAGCGAGGCGACCTGGAGCAGGTCCTCGAACGGCTCGGACGAGCGCCCGTAGCGGCGCGCGAGACTGCGCGCGAGCGGCATGTAGCGGCGCACGAGCGCCTCCCGTGCCGCGGGATCTCCGTGCCGCTGCCAGCGGCTGAAGAGGACAAGCTCGCTCTCCTCTGCGTGGATGGTCCCCGCTGCGGCGTGAGTTGTGAGTCCGGTTGCACTAGCCGTTGCAGGCATTGGTTCCCCTTCCTCTCGATCTCTTCTGCGCAGGATAGCCCAACGCACCTATACGTACAAACCCGTACTCGGGCTGTAGTACGAATCCCTACCCGGGAGGTCCGTCCCAAAACATCCCGCAGCCGGTCAACCACCTCCGCGCGGCCGCTCACGGCGCCCCCGGGGACGGGGGCGGATGCCCCGGTCCCGCGTCCCCGCACGTGTCGGGGCCGACCTCGACCATCCGCACGAGACGCCTGGCGCGCGCGAGGCAGCGCGGGCAGAACTCCATCTCCGCCGCCGGACCGGACAGCGTCAGCGCCAGCCCGCAGCTCGGGCACCTCAGATGTCTCATCCAGATCAGCTATCCGTCCCTGATCGGGGCGAAACCGCGCGCCCGCGGCTGCCTGGCATCATCAGAACCCGTCCTGTGCCGGCACCGCCGGCCATCCAACATCCGGGAGGCCAGAGATGGAGTACGTGAACCTGGGCGGCACCGGCCTGCGAGTGTCGCGGGTCTGCCTCGGCATGATGAGCTTCGGCAACGACAGCGACAAACCCTGGGTCCTGGATGAGGCTGCGGCCGAGCCGATCGTGCGGGCGGCCGTCGAGGGCGGCATCAACTTCTTCGACACGGCTGACACATACTCGGCGGGCGCGAGCGAGGTCGCGACCGGCCGGATCCTGTCAAAGCTCCTGAGCCGCGAGGAGATCGTGCTCGCGACGAAGGTGTTCATGCCGATGACCCCCGGCGAGAACGGCGGCGGGCTCTCGCGCAAGCACATCCTCAGCGCGATCGACGCCTCTCTGCAGCGCCTCGGCGTGGACTACGTCGACCTTTACCAGATCCATCGCTGGGATCCGCGCACGCCGATCGAGGAGACGATGCAGGCCCTGCACGACGTGGTGCGCGCCGGAAAGGCGCGCTACATCGGCGCCAGCAGCATGTTCGCCTGGCAGCTCGCCAAGGCCCAGCACGTCGCCGACCGCGACGGCCTCACGAGGTTCGTCTCGATGCAGAACCACTACAACCTGATCTACCGCGAGGAGGAGCGCGAGATGATCCCGCTGTGCATCGATCAGCAGCTCGGCGTGATCCCCTGGAGCCCGCTGGCGCGCGGTGTGCTGGCGGGGAACCGCACACGCGAGGGAGCGAGGTTGACGAGCCGCTCGGACACCGACCAGTTCACCGACTACCTCTACGCCCAGCCGACCGACTTCGACGTCGTCGAGCGCGTGGCCGAGGTCGCCGCCGAGCGCGGCGTCCCGAGCGCGCAGGTGGCGCTGGCGTGGCTGCTGCACCGCCCGGGCGTCACCGCCCCGATCGTCGGCGCGACCAAGCCCGAGCATCTGCGGGATGCGATCGCCGCCGAGCAGCTGAGCCTCAGCGACGAGGAGATCGCCCGCCTTGAGGAGCCCTACCGCCCGCACCCCGTGCTCGGGCACGGTTAGCGTCGGTCCCGGGCCTGGTCCGCCGACCTAGCGCCCGGCGAGCGGAGCGACGTAGCGCATGAAGGCGTCGATCTCCAGCGGACGGCCGGTGGAGCGCTCGACGAGCTCGTTCGTGTCAAGTCGCCGGCCGTAGCGGTGGACGTTCTCGCCGAGCCAGAGCTGGATCGGCTCCACCTCTGCGCGGGCGAGGTCCTGCTCGCGCGATCCGAGCTCGCTCTCCATCGCCTCCCACATCTGGGCGGCGATCAGGCAGCCGAGCGCATACGTGGGGAAGTAGCCGAAGCTGCCGGCGCTCCAGTGCACGTCCTGCATGCAGCCCTCCGCGTCGCTGGTGACCTCGAGGCCGAGCAGGCGCCTCATTCCGTCGCGCCACGCCGCCGGCAGGTCGGCGACGGAGAGGTCGCCTTCGATCATCGCGAGCTCGAGTTCGAAGCGCAGGACGATGTGCAGCGGATAGGTCAGAGGGTCGGCTGAGACCCTGATCGGGGTGGGCTCCACGCCCACGAGCGCCTGGTGCAGGTCCGCGGCAGTTATCTGAAAGCCGCTCCTGGCCAGTTCACCGGCCAGCACGCCGGCGAACGCGGGGCTGCGCGCGACGTGGTTCTCCCACAGCTTGCTCTGGGACTCGTGGATCGACATCGAGGTTCCCCCGGCGAGGTTGGTGCGCAGCAGCGCCGGGTCGACCTGGCGCTCATAGAGAGCGTGCCCGTACTCGTGCAGCGAGCTGAGCAGCGACTCGACGTCGCCGTCGCTGTAGCGGGTTGTGATGCGGGTGTCGCCGTCCCCGACCCAGGCCGTGAAGGGATGTGCCGAGACGTCCACGCGCCAGCTCGACGGCTCGACACCCAGTTTCGCGAGCGTGCCGTCCACGGCCGCCTGCTGGGCGGCGACCGGCACCTGCAGGCGCAGACGCGGCGAGCGTTCCCCCGCCTCCGCGACGAGTGGTGCGAGCGCCTCGCCGAGGGGATCGAACACGCGCCGGACGTCCTGCGCGCTGAGAGCGTGGTCGTAGTCGGACAGCAGCGCCTCGTAGTGGCTCTGGCCGTCCTGTGCGAGGCACTCCGCGCGCCGGCGGGCGAGCTCGACGTTGCGTTCCAGGGCGGGGGCGAAGGCCGCGAAGTCGTCTGCGGCCCGCGCCTGCTGCCAGCGCTCCTGGCCGTCGGCGCTCGCGCGCGCCACCTCCACGGCGAGATCCTCGGGCACCCGGCGGGCGCGCTCCCAGTCGCGGCGCGCGAGGCGCACGACGTCGCGGTCGATGTCCGCGAGCTCGGCGCCGTCGAGCTCGGCGCCGTCGAGCTCGGCGAGCCACTGCCCGAGTTCGTCGGCGGTCGCAAGCTCGTGCATCATGCGCGCCAGCGAGCCGAGCTGGTGTGCCCTGGCGGGGCCTCCCTGACCGGGCATCATCACGAGCTGATCCCATTCGACGAGCATCTCGACCGACGCCAGGTCGGCGAGCTCGGCGACTCGATCACGCAGCTTCTGCAGAGCTTCCATCGCGCAAGCGTATGGGGGAGGACGGTCAGGGCGCGCCCACGCCGCCACCCGGTGGGCGTCCGCCGTCCTCTGCGCGCCGGCGGGTGTGAGTAATCTGGGCGCCCGAGGCAAGCGAGCAGAGGGGGCGTCATGGCGAGCATCGGCAAGAACCAGGTCCGGGTCATCGAGCCGGCGCTCGAGCGCTAGGGCACTGTGCCGGCGGACCGGCCCGCCGCGGGGAACGCGGAGGTAACAGCCGAGCTGAGCGCCCAGCGCCTGGCGGGTTCCTTCCCGGGCAACCTCGGCGTGGAACTGACCGAGATCACCGACGAGCATGTGCTCGGGCGCATGCCGATCGACTCGCGGCAGCTGCACCCGATGGGCGAAGTCCACGGGGGGGCGTGGGTCGCATTCGCCGACACCGTCGCGGCCTGGGGCACCATCCGCCACCTGCCGCAGGGGCGCGCCTTCACGACCGTCGAGATGAATATCAACGTGCTGGCCTCGGCGCGCGAGGGCGACGAACTGACGGCCGTCGGGGTGCCGTTGCACATCGGCTCGCGCACCCACGTTTGGGAGGTGCGCGTCTACCGCGGCGAGCGACTCGCGGCGAACTTCACCTGCACCCAGATGATCCTGTGATCAGTCCAGGCGCTGGACGGGAACGGCGCCGGCGCCGTTCCCGTTGACAGCGACCAGGCGCTCCGCGCTCGAGGCCAGCGACTCCAGGAGCGGGTGAGGGCTGTCCTCGCTCCAGGTCAGCGAGAGGACCGAGGGCTCTGCCCCGGTCAGGGGTATGACCGAGACGTCCCTGAGCACCTGCACGGCGATCATTGCGTCGCACATCGGGACCGTCGTTATCCCATGCGGGTCGACCATCGCGCTGAGCATCTGCATCGAGGTCAGCGCGTTGTCGCTCGTGCGCTCCCGCGGAGGTCCGCCGCGGTGGCTGTCGAGGCTGTGAAAGGCACTCCATTCGGGCTGGACGTCCGGGTGATAGCCGAGGAACACCTCGTCGAGCACCTCCTCGACGCCGACCTCCTCGCGCCCGGCCAGCCGATGGCTGATATGCGCGACCACCGCACGTGGCTCAAGGCGAACGGGCTGGATGTGCAGGCCCTCTTCCGCCGCCGGCGTGTGGCAGAACACGGCGTCCACCCCGGCCTCCCTCAGCCAGGAGGTGGTTGTGCCCGTCGGAAAGCTGACGTCCCGTAGTGAGACCTCGGCCTCGGGGTGCAGGGCCGAGAGGGTCGCGAGCAGCTCCGGCGCGCTGAGGGTCGGCGGCGGGCCGATGAAGCCGAGCTCGATCGTGCCACTGGAGGCCCTGCGCAGCGAGCTCGCTGCCTGGGTGGCCTCCGCCTCGCGCTCGACCACGGCCCGTGCCTTCGGATAGAAGAGTTCGCCCGCAGGGGTGAGGCTCACCCCGCGGGGATGGCGCTCGAGGAGTTTCACCCCCATCTCGCTCTCGAGCTGGGTTATCGCCTGCGAGAGGGCGGGCTGGGCCATGTGCAGCTTCGCCGCCGCACGGGTTATCTGGCCCTCCTCGGCGACGGTGATGAAGTACTCGAGCTGGCGGCTCCTAAAGGGCATCTCGGACCTCCCCGCCGAGGACGCCGCCCGCAGTGCGCCGGTGGGCGTGGGCCGGGTGGCCCGGGCAAGTCGATCCAGCTGTCCGACCCAAGTCGGTCATTGCACGTCCCTCGCCTGTCTCTGCATCCAGCCGCACACGATCTGTCGAGGCGGATCCGGCCCCCTCCGAGGCTCGTCCCCACCAGGGCCTGAGCAAGGCCGCAGGAAAATGATAGGCCATCGCTACCCATTAGTCGCGACTCGAACTCAGATCCTGACAGCGCGGCGGATGCCCCCCAGCCTGGGCAGTCTGGGAGGCATCGCCGTCCTGCGGGCGGGCAGGTTCTAGGCGGCTGTCACGTTGAAGTAGCCGGCCATGTAGCCGGCGTGCTGCATTGCCCAGTTGTCGCAGGGGACCACGCAGGCCCAGGAGAACTTCCCGGCTTTCGTGATCACCACGGTGTAGGTGTGGACGCCGGGGGTCGTGATCACGTTCACCCCCGCCTCGGGCGAGGTGATGCTGTGGTTCGTGTCGTCGGTGTTGTCGACGATGATCTTCATCGGCTGGCCGACTTTGGCGTTGAAGTTCGTCACCGAGAAGACGTCGTGCTTTTCGCCTTCAGGCCCCTTCTTGCCTTCCGGCACGATCGTCGTCTTGATCGTCACCGCCGCTGCGGTGGGCGCCGCCAGGGCGGCCGCGGCGGCCGGGGACTGTTTCAGCACCGGAGTGGACGCGGCGCTGGAGGCCGATTCGACGTGCTGACTGCTCTTCACGAGAGCGATGATCGACATCATCAGCGCGGCGAAGATGGCCACGCCGGCGGCTATCTGGATCGCCAGCCTGCCCTTCGTGTTGACTTCCTGGTCGAACCTGCTCTGATCTCGGATCTCGACCGACGGATCCGGTGGATGCCCAGCGTTCATGTTGCTCACCCGCCCTTTCTCGTTGCGATGGTTCTCTGCCGCCGCTAACAGGGTGCTGAACGCGGCCGCGATTCTCGGGCATCGCGGAGCGAAAAGGCATACATCCTCGGCTCACAGGTCATAACCTGTGGGTATGGCCCGCCGCACCGATCGCGCCCGGAGTGTCCGCAGTCCCGAGCTGTCGGAGCTGCGGACGTTCTGCACCGCGGTGGACGCCGGCGGGATCGGCCGGGCCGCCCAGCGCCTGCACCTGAGCCAGCCGGCGGTCTCCAAGCGCCTGAGGGCCCTGGAGGAGCTCGTGGGGGCAAGACTGCTCGAGCGATCGCCCAGAGGCGTGACGGTGACGGCCGACGGCGCCCGGCTTTACACGCACGCGCAGCGCCTGCTCGCCGACCTCGAGGAGCTCGACGGCGTGATCGAACAGATCCGCGGAGGCGGAGAGACCGTTCACCTTGCGATCAGCCACACCGCCGCCGAGTACGTGCTGTCGCGCGCGCTGGTGCTGATGCACCGCCAGAGCAGCGCGGCGGTTGAGGTCGTGATCGCGAACTCGCTGCTGGTGAAGCGGATGGTCGAAGACGGGCGCGCGGACGTTGGCGTGGCCGCATACATGAGCGCCGAGAGCGTTCCCGGTGTCGCCGTCGAGCCGCTGATCGAGGACGAGCTCGTCGTCGCGGTGCCGCTCGCGCATCCGTGGGCTCGGCGGGCGTCCATCACCCCCGCGGAGCTGATCGCCACGCCCCTGGTGCTGCGCGATCCCGAGGCTCACACGCGGCAGGTGATCGACCAGGAGCTCGCCCGGGCCGGGCTCGGCCCGCCGCTGGCGGCATCGGAGGTCGGCTCGACGCAGGCGGCCAAGGACGAGGCCCACGAGCTGTGCCTTCCGACCGTGATGTCGCGGCTGTCCCTGGCCCCCGCCGACCTGCTCGAGATCGTGCCCGTGGACGGTCTGCGCTTCTCGCGCAGGTTCTTCATCGTCCATCCGCCCGGCCCGCTGTCGCAGGCTGCCGGCTGCCTCATCGACGCGTTCAGGAAGACGGTTGCGGGCGACCATGGCCCGCAGGCCGCTTAGGAGGCCTTTTCCCCGCCGTTAGCGGGGCTTTCTGAACAAGTTATCGCCGCCACAGCGAGTGCTCGCATGATGGTCCTTTATCCCGAAGAAGCCGGAGGATCATCGTGAAACGCATATTCGCCCCAATGCTGCTTGCGGCAATGCTCGGAGCGCTTGCAGCGTTCGCCGGGCTGCTGCTCGTCGGCTCGCCGGCCCGCAGCGGGAGTTCCTCCGCGGGCAGCGCCGCAACCACCGCGTCCGCCTCCACGGCGGGCAAGCGCCGCAACGCGTCCTCGACGTCGTCGACGACGCTGAGCGCGAGCGAAATCTACAAACGCGACGCTGCCGGCGTCGTCCTGATCAAGTCCACCACCGCCGACGGCAGCGACCTCGGCACAGGCATCGTCCTCAACAACAAAGGCCTGATCCTCACCAACGCCCACGTAGTCTCCGGCACCGAGGCCCTGACCGTCACCGCTGACGGCTCCGGCGGGGCCACGCGCAGCGCGAAGCTCGTCGGCGAAGAAGCCAACAGCGACCTCGCGCTGATCCAGGTCGAACCGTCGGGCCTGGGCCTGAAGCCGCTGTCGCTCGTCAGCTCCAGCTCGGTCCAGGTCGGCGACGCCGTCTACGCGATCGGCAACCCCTACGGTCTCGACGAGACGCTCACGCGCGGCATCATCTCCGCCCTGGACCGCGAAATCTCGGCGCCGGACGGCGCGAAGATCACGGGCGCGCTGCAGACCGACGCGGCGCTGAACCCTGGTAACTCCGGCGGCCCGCTGATCAACGACGAAGGCGACGTGATCGGCGTCAACTCGCAGATCGCAAGCGACGCGGCCCGCAGCGAAGGCTCACAGCCGGGTAGCACCGGCGTCGGTTTCGCCATCTCCTCCGACACGGTCGCAGCGGTGATCCGCAAGATCGAGGCTGGGGAAGGCGTGAAAGCAGCCTCCGCCTCGGGTCAGACGCAGAGCACCGAATCCGGCGGAACGCAGCAGCCCTCCGAAGGCCAGACCGAAGCCCAGCAGGGCTCGGGCGGGGAAACGCAGGTCGTGACCCCAGGCTCAGCGGAAGAAGCCCTCGCGAGGGCCGCCCGCGCCCGCGAAGAATCGGGCTCGAGCAGCGAAGCCCAGAGCTCCGGGGGCGAATACCCCGGTGAATCCCAGGAAGCCTCCCCCGCCCAGGGCGGATCGCTGTACGGCAACTGAGGGCGCGCTCAGCGCTGGGCGATCCGGTAGATCCTGCCGGTCGCCCAGTCGCCGAGCAGCAGCGACCCGTCGGGGGCGAGCAGCGCGGCGAGCGGGTGTTCCATGCCCGTGATGAACGAGCTGACAGTGCCACGGAAACTCGAGCCGGACCTGCTGAGCGCTACGCGCTGGACCTTCGCGACGTTCCACTCCGGGACGATCGCGGAGGTTCCCACGGCCGCGCCCAGTTGACCGGTGATGATCGCGACGCTGCCGACGGCTGCGTGCTTGTCCAGGACGGCGACGGGATCCGGCACGCCTGCGCAGGCGGCTCCTCCCTGGCCCCAGCAGGCGGGGAAGCCCCAGTTCTGGCCTTCGTCGATCTGCGCGAGCAGGTCGCCGGGGGTGAGGGCGCCGAGGTCATCGCGCTGGTTGATCGTCACGAACAGGTCGCTCCTGCCGGGGTAGTAGGCGAGCCCGACCGGAGCCCGCACGCGGGCCGCATACAGGCGCAGATCGCCGCCGTCCGGCAGGAAGGACACGATCGAGCCTGACCACTGCGACTCGGGGGTGCAGTGGTCGCAGGAGGCTGTGATGCCCATCACAAAGCGGCCGTCCGGGGACATCACGAGCCCGTTGTTCTCGCCGCCGGCCAGCGGTCCTTTGATGATCTCGCGGTGGGAGGCGAAGCGCCGGCCGTCAAAGCCCGAGTAGGCGTCGACGCGGCCGACCGAGGCGACGTAGAGGCTGTCCCCGAGCCAGGCCAGGCCCAGCGGGTCATCCAGGCCGGATATAACCCGCACGGCCCGGCCGCCCACGTGGGGCAGCAGGTAAACGCCGTCGCGCGAGTGGGCTTCCAGCCCGGCGGCGGCCACCCACAGCCGGCCCTGCTGATCGAGCGCGAAGGCCGCGGTGCTCTGCGGCCCGATGCCGTAGAGGCCGGCCCGCAGGCCGGCCGGGCCCATCAGGCCCGAGCCGATCGAGACGAGCGGCGCCGAGGGAGCGGTGCTCGTGTGGGGGCTCGAGGAGGAGGAGGAGCCGCAGCCCGCGAGGGCGAGCGCCGCCGTCAGCACGAGCGCGGCGCGGCGGGGAGCCCGGGCCCGCATGGAGGTGTGCGGGTCCGGGCTCGCGCCGGCTACTGGGCTGTTACGCCCGCGGCGGGGGCGCCGTAGGCCGCTCCCGAGGATGAGCCGGGACCGGGGCCGTTGTAGGCGCCCGATTTGCTGCCCGAGCCCATGTTGGGGCACGGCATTTTGCTGCCCGTGCTCGGCGGAGTGGCCGTGCCCGGGGTCGTGGTGGTGTTGCGGGTGGTGGTCGTGCTCGGCGTCGTCGACGTGGATGGCGTCGTCGTCGTGCTGGTTGTCGGCGGGGCCGCAGCCGCTCCCGCGATGCCGAAGGCGGCGCCTCCGACGGCGAGCGTGCCGGCGACCACGGTGGCCTTCAGCTTGTTGGATATCCGCATGCTCGGTGTGACCTTCCTGTCGGGGGATGAGAGGACCTGCAGGCACCATCATGCTCGGGGAAGGCTAAGGGCAGGCATGGCGGTACGTAGGGGTTATGTAAGAGAGCGCGCCCCACTCTCGGAGCCGCTCGCGTTCAGGAGCGTCTGACCGCGAGGATCTCGAGCTCGATCCTGACGCGATTGCCGAGCATCGCGCCGCCGGTGTCGAGCTTCTGGTTCCACGTCAGGCCGAAGTCGGCCCGCTCGATCTCGGCGCTCAGCCTGATCTGGATCCGCTCGGCCTCGCCCGCGGGCGAGGGGAGCGCGGACACGGTCCCGGTGAGGTGGATGTCCTTGGAGCGGCCGCGCATCTGCAGCGGGCCGTCGATCTCGATGCGGCCGTCGCCGAGGTCCTCGATACGGCTGGAGCGAAAGCCGATCTCCGGGTGGCTGGCGACATCGAAGAAGTCGGCGGACTCCCTCAGGTGCTGATCTCGCACCGCGTCGCCGGTGTCGATCGACGCCGCGGCGACGGTGCCGGCCGCGCGGGGCTCCTCGCCGGAGGTGATCTCTCCCTGGAAGTCGAGGAAGCGGCCGTGGACCTTCTTGACGAGAAGGTGCTTGAGGGTGAACTCGACGCTCGAGGGCGCGCGCTCCACCGACCACTCCCCGGCGGGTATGGATCGCGCGCGGGACGGCGCATCGGTCAATGGCATCAGGTGACTCCCGTCTCGGTTGAATGTCTCCCGCTCACCCTCGATCGGGCCGTCGCTCGATCCATCGGTAGAGCTCCGAGCGAGAGGTCGGTGTTTGCCCGCACGGCGCCCGCCCGGCCTGCCGGCGCCCCGAGCGCGGCCGCTCAGCCCGCTTCGGCCGCGGCGCTCTCGAAGATCGCGGCCATTCCCTGCCCCCCGCCGATGCACATCGTCTCCAGGCCGTAGCGGGCGCCGCGGCGGTCGAGCTCGCGAAGCAGGGTCGTCATGATGCGCCCGCCGGTCGCGCCGATCGGATGGCCCAGCGAGATCCCGGAGCCGTGGACGTTGACCCTGCTCAGGCCGTCCGGCAGGTCCCACTCGCGCAGCACCGCCAGCGCCTGTGCGGCGAACGCCTCGTTGAGCTCGATCAGGTCCATGTCGGACAGGCTCAGGCCCGTCCGATCGAGGACCCGCCTGCTCGCGGGCACCGGGCCGATCCCCATCCTCTCCGGCTCGACTCCCGCGACGGCCCAGGACACCAGTCTCGCGAGCGGGCGCAGACCGAGCTCACGGGCCCTGTCAGGGTGGGTGACGATGCACACGGCGGCGCCGTCGTTCTGCCCGCTGGCGTTGCCGGCCGTCACGGTCGCATCCGGGTCAGAGCGAGCCATGATCGCTTTCAGTCCCGCCAGCCGCTCCAGGGTCGTGTCCGCGCGCGGGTGCTCGTCGGTGTCGATCGAGCGCTCGCCGTCGCGCCCGCGCACCGTCACGGGAACAATCTCCTGCGCGAAGGTGCCGTCGCGCTGCGCGGCGAGGGCAAGCTCGTGCGAGCGCAGCGCGAACTCGTCCTGCTCGGCGCGGGGAATCGAATACTCCCGGCGCAGGTTCTCCGCGGTTTCGATCATCCCTCCGGGCACGGGGTGGTGTGCGCCCCCGGCTGTGACGCGCGGGCGCGCGAGGCGATCGTGCAGCGTCAGGGCGGGCGCCTTCGTGCCCCAGCGAAAGCCTGTGGCGTAGAACTCAGCCTGGCTCATGCTCTCCGCTCCGCCGGCGAGCACGAGGTCGCTGACCCCGGTCTGCACCTGCATGCAGGCCTGCGTTATCGCCTGCAGGCCCGAGCCGCAGCGCCTGTCCACCTGAAGCCCGGGCACCTGCACCGGCAGGCCGGCTTCCAGCGCGGCCACGCGGCCGATGGCGGGCGCCTCGCCGTTGGGATAGCCCTGGCCGAGGATGACGTCGTCGACCGCCTCGCCGGGCACGCCCGTGCGCCGGAGCACCTCGACGATCACGCTCGCCGCGAGCTGCTCGGGCCCCACGTCCCGGAAGACGCCGCCGAATCCCCCCACGGCCGTGCGGAGCGGTTCGCAGATGACGGCCTCGCGCATGGCGGGGAGCCTTTCACAAATCCTCGAGCGCGATCGGTAGCTGTAGTGTCAGATGCGGTGTCCGGTGCCGATCGATCCCTCGACGTCGACGTCCTCGCGGCCTCCCTGCGGGCCGATGCCGCGGACATCGGCCAGTTCGCGGAGGTGCTGGCGGTGAAGCTCGAGGGGGCGCTTCCCGCCCAGACACGTGTCGAGCGGCGGCGCTCAGGGCTGCGCGGGCCGCGCAGGGTCAGGCGCATCGAGGTGGCGCTCCCGTCCGAGCGCCTCGAGCTGCGCAGCGAGGGCACCTCGCTGCAGGCGAGCTCGGCGCGCGTCTCCGGCGGAATCGTCCTGAAGCACGAGGCGCTCAGCCTGGACGAGTGGGTCGGGCGCCTGAGCAGTGCACTGGCCGCGGAGGCCGAGCGCAGCCAGGACGCGCGGCGGGCGCTCGGCGAGCTACTTATCTGAATCGAGACAGAGAGGCGGAGAGCATGGGATTTCTGAAGAGGGACGACGGATCCGATCAGCAGGTTCAGGAGCAGGCGGCGCAGCCGCCGCAGGCGGGCGAGGAGCAGGCGCCGGCCGCCGGCAGCTATGAGGCCGGGGCGCTGACTGATGTGCCCGAGGCCGGCCGCGCGCGCATGGAGCGAATGAAGAAGGCGGCGCAGGCGGGGTTCTTCACGAGCGACCTGTCGGCGAACGAGCACCTGCTCGTACGCCAGGCGGGCTTCGAGCCGCTGGGGCTCGTGCTGGGCAGCTCGATCTACCACATCGGATTTCAGCAGGCGCAGTGGAACCAGAGCCAGGAGATGGGCGTGCTGACGCAGGCGATGTATCACGCCCGCGAGCTCGCTATGACACGGATGGAGGAGGAGGCGGATCAGCTCGGCGCGGACGGCGTCGTCGGCGTTCGCCTGGAGATCGGCCGCTATGAGTGGGGTGCGGACCTGGCGGAGTTCGTGGCCATCGGGACGGCCGTGCGCCACCGTGAGGGCAAGCTCCACCGCGCGCCCAACGGCCGTCCCTTCACAAGCGATCTGTCGGGGCAGGATTTCTCGATCATGCTCCGCACCGGCTACCGGCCGGTGGGGCTGGTGATGGGCAACTGCGTCTACCACGTGGCCCACCAGAGCATGCGCCAGACCTGGAAACAGATCGGGCGAAACCAGGAGATGCCGAACTTCACGCAGGCGCTCTACGAGGCGCGCGAGCTCGCGCAGGAGCGGATGCAGAACGAGGCGCAGGAGCTGCAGGCGCAGGGCATCGTGGGGGCGCGGATCGTCGAGGGCAGCCATGGCTGGGGCTCGCACGTGATCGAGTTCTTCGCGGTGGGCACGGCCGTCGTGCCGGCCGAGGACGAGATCGCGATCTCCGAGCCGTCGCTGGTGCTGCCGCTCCTGGACCGCTAGGCCCGGGCGGGGGCGCGCTCAGTCGTCGATCGAGAAGCGCAGGCGGGCGCGCGCGAAGCTGTCCGTGCAGGCTGTGCCGAGCGCGGCCGCCGGCGTAAGGCAGCCGGCCAGCGCCGGCGTGGCGTCTCGCTTTGCGAGCAGGATCCCCGCCTCTCCGAGCATGCGGGCGGTCGCGAGGTAGCCGGGGTGACCGTCCGCGTGGACCCTGGTGCGCACGACGTTGCCGCCGGGGGTGCGGGCGTGGACGACCACGCGCCAGTGCCAGCCCTCGAGCCGGTCCTCGGCCGGGCCGAAGCCCGAGGCGGGGCCGAAGCGCGCCAGCACCCCGGCCGCGGGCGCGCGCACCGCGGGCCTCGCCCGCGCCAGTGCGCGGAGCCCGACCTGCGTCGCCGACAGCGCTCCGGCCACCGCCCAGCGCGCGGGCAGCGTCGCCGTGCCCCCGCCCAGGGCCAGTCCCTCGCGGTAGCGGAACGGCTCGGCGGGCCTGCCGGCGGATGCGGCGGTGAGCGCAGCGGTCCTGTGGATCACCGCGGGGTTGATGAAGGGAGCGGGCGCCATCGGCGCGATCACCGACCCGTCCTCGCCGGCCCGCGGCGCGAGGCCGATCGGGCTGACACGCCGGACCGCGGCGGCGACGGCGGCGTCGTTGATCAGGATCGCCGGGTCGGTGATCGAGGCGGCGCCGTCGGATGAGGCGACCGCCACCAGGCTCTGGAAGGTCCCGCCCGACATGCCGTCCGAGAGCCGCGGCAGCCCGCCGGGCGGCGTGAAGGACACCTCGAGGTCGACGCTCTCGAGTCCCTCCCCCCATCGCTCGTGCGCGGTCTCGGCCGCCATCAGCACGAGCAGATCCGGGGGCAGCGCCTCGAAGCCGCAGACCTCGACGATCTTCACGCCCGCCTCCGCAGCCGGGCCGTTGCATTCCTCGATCACCGCCCGCGCGAACGTCATCTCCCCGGTCAGGTCCACGTAGTGGGCTCCCGAGGCGATGCAGGCGTCGATCACGGGACGGCCATAGAGCGTGTAGGGGCCAACTAGGTTCAGGACTACGCGGGCGCGGGCCGCCATCGCCTCGAGTGACCCCGGGTCCCCGACGTCGGCGACGATCGTCTCGGGCGCGCTCACGCCGACCTCTGAGAGCACCCGCTCGAGCTTGTCGGCGTCGCGCCCGGCGGCGGCCCAGCGGACGGCGCCCTCCTCGGCGCGCTCGGACAGATACGCGGCCACGCGCCGGCCCGTGACCCCGGTCGCGCCGAAGACGACTACGTCGATATCGCGCTCGGGCATGGAGCCTGACGATACAACCAGCGCGTCAGACGGACCGGGCCGGGCGCGGGGCCCACCGGCGGGCGAGCCGGTCGAAGAGGTCGAAGGCCCGCTCGGGTGCTCCCGCGGCGCAGCGGTCGATCTCGAGCCGGAGCTCGCCCTCGTCGATCGAGCTGTCCGCGAGCTCGCGCCGGGCGCCCTCGATCCAGCCCTTGGCTATCTCGCCGGTGACCTCCGGGTGGAACTGGACCCCGATGCTGGCGCCGTGCGCGAACGCGAGCGGCACCTCGCCGGTGCGGGCGATCTCGCGCGCGCCGGGCGGCACGCTGAAGATGTCTTCGTGCCAGCGAAACCATGGCCCGGGCGCCATCAGCTCCTCGTCGGGCTGCTCGAGGATCGTCCACTGCGGCTCGAGCCCGGGCGCGCGGAAGACCTCCCCTCCGAGCGCCCTCGCGAGCGCCTGGGCCCCGAAGCAGATGCCCAGCACCGGCACGCCGGCGTCGTGGGCGCAGCGCAGGTGGGCAACCTCGCGCTCTATCCACGGATCGGTGGATGCGTGGACCGAGCAGTCCGAGCCGAGGCTCACGAGCACGTCCCCCTCCCCCGGGCCCGGCCAGTCCTGCAGATCGGGCACGCGAAGGGTCACGATCTCATGGCCGCGCTGCAGCGCCCAGTCCGCGAGCAGCGCGGCGGGCGCCCCCTCTTCATGCTCGAGGATGATGATCCGCAAGGCGCCGTGCTAGGCCTCGAGCTTCGCGCGCATGCCCGCGAGCGCCTGGTCGCCGGTCCGTTTGAAGGCGAGCCCGAGCAGCGGGTCTGCGATCTTCATGGCCCCCTTCAGCGTGAGGGCGGCGTCATATGTCACGCGCGTGCCACCGGTGGGCTGTGCCTCGAAGGTGATCCGGTCCAGAGAGATGACGCTCGTGTTCTCGCCGCGGAAGGTAACGTGCAGCGGCGGCTCGTACTCCACGACCGTGTAGGTGAGCGTGTTCCTCCTTGACAGGAAGACCGCGACGAGCCGGAACTCCGTGCCGACGGCGATCGGCCCGTCGCCGAGACGCTCGGCCTCCACCACGCCCGGGTCCCACTCCAGGGCGTTGGAGAAGTCGCTCAGGTACTCAAAGACCTCGGCGGGCTGTTTGGGTGTGTCCACACTCGCGACGTATCGGGCCATCGTCCGCCTCTCACTGGGGAGTCATCGGGTCACGCCCGGTTTAGCAGGGCCGCAGCTCGCCGCGGGCGAGCACCACGGCCGAGCCGCCGACCTCGACGAGCTCGATCCGCTCCGGCGAGCCGCCCGCGCGTGCACGAAGCAGCGAGGGCCGGCCGATCTCCGCGCCCTGGCGGATCTCGATCTCCTGCCCGAAGCCGATGCGGCCGTGACGCGCGAGGTGAACCGCCAGCGGGCCGGCCGCCGAGCCGGTCGCGGGATCCTCGCCGACCCCGAGTCCGGGCGCGAACATGCGCGTCTTCCAGGTGGCGCCCGAGCCGGCGAAGCAGCTGACGCAGACCTCACCGAGCGCGCCGAGCGCGCGCAGGTCGGGCCCGAGCTCGGCGACCGCGTCCGGACCGGGCAGCTCGACGAACACGTGCGTCGGCCCGTTGACATACGCGGTGAGGGGCAGGCCGGAGCGCTCGAGCCCCAGCGCGGCGAGCAGCTCCGGGGCGCGCTCATAGGGGCTCCAGGCCGGCAGCGGCTGTGCCATCCAGCCGCTCGGCGCCCGCCCGGGCGTGAGGTCCACCCGCAGCGGGACGTCGCCAGCGCTCGTCTCCAGCGTCAGCTCGCCGCGGCCGAGCGCCAGCGCGCAGAGCAGCCCCGCGCCGAGCACGGGGTGACCGGCGAACGGCAGCTCGCTGCTTGGGGTGAAGATCCGCACCCGCATGTCCCCGCCCCGCTCGGCGGGAAGGGCGAACACGCTCTCGGACAGGTTCAGCTCGCGCGCGATCTGCTGCATCAGCGGCGCGGTCAGGCCGCGCGCGTCGGTGAACACCGCGAGCGGGTTGCCCTGCAGCGGCGTGTCGGTGAACACGTCCATCAGCACATAGGCGCGCGAGGATCCGGGCTGGCCGCCGAGGGGATCGAGCGCCTGCAGCGCCCGCATGACATCGGGCACCTCAGCCTCCTGCCGCGGGCAGGCGCGTGATCTGCACACCGCCGACCTCGATACTCCGCGCGTCCATGGGCAGCTCGGCCTCGAGTTCGAACTCGAACTCGCTGATGCCCTCCTGCGCGGCGGAATGCGAGCGCTCGAAGCGCACGCGGCCGCCGTCGAGCTCCAGCACCGGAACCTCACCGCCGCGCACCGCCACTGCGAGCACCTCGCCCCAGCGCGCTGCGCTCGCGTCGGGGTCGGCGACGGTCACGGTGATCCCGGCCAGGCGCCCCGGTGCGCCGGCGCCGGTCCTGCCGGTCCAGTCCTCTCCGCCCCAGCGCCATGAGCCCTGCGGCTCCGAGCGGTCCAGCGAGACGATCGCGCCGCGCATGTCGGCCGGGTGCAGGTGGGCGGCGGAGATGTCCGGCAGCTCTATCTCCCAGACCGTGCGCACCCCCAGCGCGGCGGCGCGCTCGCGCGCGGCCCAGGCATCCTGAAGGTCGAAGATCACCATGTAGCCGCCGTCGCCGCCGTGACGCTCGAGCCAGCGGCCGGCCGCAGTGCCCTCCGTGGTGGGACTGATCACCTCGATGAAGCAGTCGCCGATCGCGAACACGGCGTTGCGCAGGCCGAACGCCCCGACGCCCGGATCGCGGAACGGCTCGCCGAGGGCGAGCGCCCCGCGGAGGGCGCTCTCGACGGGCTCGAGCTCCGCCGCGGCGATCACGACCTGGCGGAGCCTGCGTGCTGGCGCTGTGTCCACCATCGCGGGAAGGCTAGCGCCAGCACTCTTCTCTGTCGCGCGGGCGCCCAATGCGGATAATCACCGCATCGACACATCCGCC
Source organism: uncultured Solirubrobacteraceae bacterium (assembly GCA_963787115.1). Taxonomy (GTDB): domain Bacteria; phylum Actinomycetota; class Thermoleophilia; order Solirubrobacterales; family Solirubrobacteraceae; genus Palsa-744. The sequence goes on along the minus strand of CAWBBS010000010.1, from coordinate 148,256 downwards.
GAGAACAGCGCCGAGCAACTCGAGACCAGCCCCTTCCGCCGCACCCTGCGCAGGGTCGCGGCGTGGATCGTTCCCGAACAGAACCCGGGCGGAACGGTCTATGGAGCACTGATCGTCGCGGCGCTGCTCGCGGCCGAGGGTGGCCGCCACGAGACCTACGCCGGCACCGTCGCGGCGGCCGTGATCGCGACGGCGCTGTCGTGGCTGGCGCACTCCTACGCGGTGGTTCTCGGCGACCGGCTGGAAGGAGGGCCGAGGATCGGGGGCCTGGAACTGGTGCGGGCGCTGATGCGCGAACGCGCGCTGCTGAGGGGCACGGTCATCCCAATGGTGGTGCTGCTGGTCTTCTGGGCGGCCGGCCGCTCGCAGAGCGCCGGCGTCACCGCCGCGATCTGGAGCGTGATCATCGCTCTGGTCCTCTACGAGATGATCGCGGCGGTGCGCTCGAAGGCGACGCCAAGGGAGTTCGCGCTCGACGTCTGCGTCGGGCTGACGCTCGGCATCGGGATCCTCGCGCTGAAAATCGTCCTTCACTGACGGCGCCGGACGCGCCGTCCTCAGCCGCTCTTGCGCCTGCGCGAGAGGCGGTCGGCCATGTAGGTGAGCAGGATCCCGGCCAGCAGCGAGATCACGATCACGACGATCAGCGGCGCGTGGCCGGAGCCGATGACCCAGTTGACCTGCACGCTTTCGGTATTCAGCACCGCGAACAGAGTCGCAACCACCGCCAGCACGACCATCGCGCCGGTGCGCGTGCGCTCGCGCGTCGAGCGCGAGCTGCCGGTGCCCTTCTCTTCCGGTGTCGATACGGACATGCCGTGAGCGTACCGCGGGATGGAGCCCCGCCCTAGGAGGGTGCGGGCCCTTCGAGCTCCGCCCTGACCCAGTCGCAGCTCGCCGACAGCTCCTGCACGCCGAGGGCTGCGGCCACGTTGAGCGCCATGCCGTAGCGGAAGAATTCGTCGAGCTCCTCGGGTTCGGCGCCGGAGAGCTCGCGCGCGAGCTCCACCAGCTCGGCGTATCGGTGGCGCACGCGTCCGCGCACGAGCTCATCGTCACACGCCGCGTAGGACTGGTGCTGTAGCTGCAGGTAGTCCCTGTCGCTCTCGAGCAGCTCCGCGTAGGCCTTCCCCATCGCCTCCAGGGTGTCGGCGGCGCCCTCGGGCCCGCGGCCGTCGCGGAAGTCGGCGGCGGCCTGTTCAAAGGTCGCGGCGACCTTCTCAAAGCTCCTCTCGAGCGCTGCCAGGAACAGCTCCCGCTTGTTGGGAAAGAGCGTGAACACATAGGGCTGGGCGACGCCGACGCGGCGGGCGATGCGATCGACCGCGGTGCCGTGCAGGCCACCGCGGGCAAACTCGTGGACGGCAGCCGAGATCAGCTCCTCCCGCCGCTCGGCGGCCGGAACCCGGCGCCGGGGGGGCGCGCCGCCCGCGGTCTGCGCCGCGGGCCGCCTGCCCCCGGCGCTCACGCGGCCTCACCTGCGGCGGCGCCCTTCGGCCCGGCCGGGCTCAGCACCGGAACCTGCTGGCCGTCCTGCGCCTCGCGTGCGCGGCCGCCGAACGGGAGCGCGAGCACCGTCAGCGCGCCGGCGCCGAGCACCGCCACGCCGACCCAGAGCGCCGGCTGGACCCCCGCCAGGAATGCATGCGGCGAGGTGTAGCCGCCCCTGGCGGTGAACACGCTTGCGAGCACGGCCACGCCGAGCACGCCGCCGACCTCGCGGATCGCGTTGTTGGCGCCGGACGCCTGGCCGGCCTGCTCGGGGCGCACGGAGGCGAGGATGGCTGTCGCCGACGGCGCGAACACCAGCGCCATGCCGGCGCCGGCCATGATGAAGGGGATGATCATCTGCGAATAGGCCATGTGGGTCGAGAGGATGCTCGCCAGCCACGCCAGCGCTCCCGCCTGCAGCGAGAGACCGGCGACCATGAAGGGGCGGCTGCCGAGACGCTCAGAGAATACGCCCGCGAAAGGCGCCACCACCATCGTGGCCCCCGTCCAGACGAGCATCTTCAGGCCGGCCTGCAGCGGCGTGTTGCCCAGCACGTTCTGTAGGAACTGCGCGAGGAAGAAGATCGAGCCGAACATCCCGAAGTACATCGTCAGCGACGCGACGTTCGTGACCGCGAACGATCGCCGGCCGAAGAACGCCATTGGCAGCATCGGCTCGCGCGCCCGCAGCTCCCAGCGCACGAACCCCGCCAGCAGCACCGCGCCGGCGATCAGGCTCGCGAGCACGGTCGCGCTGGTCCAGCCGAGCGACTGCGCCCGCACGAGGCCGAACACGACGCCGAAGGCACCCGTCGAGCCGAGCAGCAGGCCGGGGATGTCGAGCGAGCCGTAGGGGCCGTGGCTCTCGGACAGCACCCTCGCGGCGAGCGGGATCAGCACCAGCCCGATCGGGACGTTGATCCAGAAGATCCAGTGCCAGGAGATGCCCTGCACCACCGCGCCGCCGACCAGCGGGCCGACCGCCACGGCGATTCCGCTGATACCCGACCACACGCCGATGGCCGCGCCGCGTTTCTCGTCGGGGAATGCCTCGGCGAGCAGCGTGAGCGTGAGCGGGGTGACCATCGCGGCGCCGGCTCCCTGCACCGCGCGTGCCGCCACCAGCAGCCCGGTGGTGGGCGCGAGCGCCGCGGCCGCCGAGGACGCGGTGAACAGCGCCATCCCGATCAGGAACATCCGGCGGCGCCCGAAGCGGTCTCCGAGGGCGGCGCCGGTGAGCAGCAGCACCGCGTAGGAGAGGACGTAGGCGTTGACGGTCCACTCCAGGGCCTGGATCGATGCCCCGAGATCGCGGTGGATCGTGGGTAGGGCCACGCTGACGACGAGGTTGTCGAGCACGACCATGAAGAGCGCCACCGATACGACGGCGAGGGTCCAGCCTTTTCCGCGCGAGGCCATCATCTGAGCTGCTCCTTCTCATTAGTAGTGACTAATCAGAACAACTTAGCAGCCGCTAAGAACTTGTCAAGGATCGCCGGCAACCGGGGATTACGCGGACAGGCGGCGAATACCATTGGCGGATGCCACTCCGCTCTCTCCGGGTGCTCGCGACGGCGCCTCTTGCGCTCGCCTGCGCGGCACTGCTCGCAGCCTGCGGCTCGACCACCACGACCGTGACGGCGGCCTCCGCGCCGACCCAGAGCAGCCCGGCAACCACGACAACCGCCACCGCGACTGCGACCAGCACGGCGAGCACGACGGCCACCACCCCGGCACCGACGACGAGCACGAGCGAAACAGCGACCCGGTCCACGGCCAGGACCGCGCCCGAGCCCGCGTTCACCCAGCAGGAAACACACGCCGAAGGGCTCCCCGGCGCGCTCGCGACGGTCCGCTCGCTCGGCTACACGCCTCAGAACCCCTCCGAATACCACGCGGAACAGACCCTGCGTGTGCTGATCGGGACCCGCACCAGCTCGGGTCGCGGCCAGCTCGCATTCTTCTTCGCCGGCAACCACTACCTCGGAACGGACGTGCGCGTGCCGAGCACGCGGATCTCGATCCCCACGCAGGGCGAAACGGAAGTTACGGTCGCCTATGCGCTGTTCCGGCAGGGCAGCCCGGCGGGGCAGTCGAGCGTCCGCTTCCAGCTGAACAACGGCCGCCTGCAGGCGCTGGACCCGATCCCGCCGGCGCTCTCGGGCACCACGCCCGGGCGCAACTGACAGCCCGGACCCCCTTCCCTTCGCGCGCCTCCTATCGTGATGGTCGCGATTCGCAACCACGAGGAAAGGCGGGAACATGAGCGCAAAGGTCGAGGGCCGTGCGGAGGAGCTGCTGCGGGCCAAGAACTTCTGTCACGTATCCACGCTCCGTGCGGACGGCTCAGTGCACGCGGCGCCGGTCTGGGTCGACGTCGAGGACGGCGTGCCGCTGCTCAACACCGCGCGCGGCCGGGTCTGGCAGGCCAACCTCCAGCGCGACCCGCGCGTCACGCTGACCGTTCAGAACCTCGAGAACCCCTATGAGTACGTCGAGGTGCGCGGCCGTGCCACCGAGCCGTCCACCGACGGCGCCGACGCGAGCATCGACGCACTCGCGAAGAAGTACATGGGCGTGGATGAGTATCCCCTCCGCCAGCCCGGCGAAGAGCGCGTGATCATCCGGGTCGAGCCGGAGCGCGTGAAGGTCCACGGCGGCTGAGCCGCCACTCTCACGAGCGGCCCAGGAGCCTTCGCCACAGCGAAGGCCCCCGCGGCTGCGTGCGCTGCCACTCGTCCCTGAGCAGCAGTTCGCCCCTGGATCGGGCGGCCAGGACGCACTCGGTGTGGGCGTGGCGGCGGCGGCTGCTGTCCCCTTCCGGGCAGATCAGCATATGCTCGCTGAGAGCGGGAAGATGATGAGCACAGATAGGACAGCGATACGTCGCAGGCTTGCGATTCGCCGCACGGCGCACCGTCCACCAGCGCGCACGTGGAAGGGAGCTGGGCACCGCTCCATTCTTGCGCCCCTGGCGGCAACCATCGCCGCGAGCGTTGCGGTCGGAGTGGGCGTCGCCATCGCCCGCGCGGGCAGGGAGCGCCGCCCCGAGCCCGAGCCCGGGCCCGACCGCGCGCTCGGACTTCTCCCCGGCGAGAGCGTCGGAGCCGGGCTGCGGCGCATGGCCCTCGGGCAGGTCGAGATGGCAATCGAGATGCTCGAGGGGGCCAGCTCGGACCCCGGCACGGCGGTCCACGAGACACGCAAGGCTCTCAAGCGGCTCCGGGCGCTCGTGCGCGTGCTCGAGAGCGAGCTCGGCCGCAAGACCGCCGCGCGAGAGGACCGCGCGCTGGCGGAGACCGCGCGCCTGCTGGCCGGCGCCCGGGACGGAGAGGTGCTGCTAGCGACGCTCGACTCCCTGGTCGAGCGCCACCCCGGCAAACTCGCCGGCCGCAAGAGCGTGGCGCGGCTGCGCCGCAGCCTCGCGGCCGAGCACGAGCGCGCGATGAGACGCGCCCTGGAGGACCCGGCGAACAGGGCGCGCGCCATCGGCGAGCTCCGCGCGGTGCGTGAGCGGCTGCTGGTCTGGAACCTCTCCGACCGTCACGGCATCGCCGTGGTCGAGCCCGGCCTGCTGCGCCTCTACAGCCAGGGCCGCAAGCGCTGGGAGCGCTGCGAACGGCGCAAGGGCGATGAGACGCGCGAGATGCACCTGTGGCGCAAACGGGTCAAGGACCTGCGCTACGTCGCCGAAATGCTCGACACGCGCGAGGCTGCCGCGAACGGGACCCGGAGCCGGCGCGAGCCTCAGCAGCTCGGAAGGGTCGCCTCGCGAGCGGACTCGCTGGGAGAACTGCTCGGCGAGGACCACGACCTGGCGGTGCTCGCGGACTGGATCAGGCGCAACGGCAAGCGCCGGCGCACCCGCGTCGGGCGCAAGACACGGCGCACGCTGCTCAAGCTGATCGCACGCCGGCGGCGCCAGCTGCGCAGACAGGCGCTGCGCAAGGGCGAACGGCTCTACCGTGCGCGCCCGAAGAAGTTCCTGCGGCGAGTGCGCGCCTCGCAGCGGCGCAGCGCCTGAGCGCCGGGCTCAGCTGACGCTGAGGACGGTGAAGGTGCGTTTGCCTTTCGGCAGCGCGACCGTGCTCTTCTCGCCCTGCGCCTTGCCGAGCAGCGCCTGGGCCACCGGCGATTCGGCCGAGAGCAGTCCCTTGGTGGGCGAGGCGTCATGCGAGCTGACGATCCGCCAGGTCTTCTCGGCGCCGTCCTCGTCGCGCACGACGACGGTCGACCCGAAGCTCACGATGCCGGCACCGGCGCCTGCGTCGTCCTCGACGATGACCGCGCCGGCGATCTTCTCGCGCAGCCTGGCGATCTTCGTCTCGAGATGCGCCTGGTCGTTCTTGGCGTCGTGATACTCGCTGTTCTCCTTCAGGTCGCCCCACTCGCGGGCCGTTTTGATCCGCTCCGCGATCTCGCGCCGCCCGTCGCCTTCGAGCACGTCCAATTCCGCTTTGAGCGCGGACAGTCCGTCCGCGGTCGTGAGATTCCCTGTGTCGGTCACGGTTCAGAGACTACTCGGTGATCGCCTCCGGCCCGGCCACCCCCCGCGCGAGGGCGGGCGACTGCTCTAGAAGTAGGTGCTCGGCGAGGAGGACAGCAGCCCGTAGATCTGAGCGATCGCGGCCTGCACGAGCAGCTGCGGCTGGGCCGGGGCGCCGAACACGAAGACGTTGCCGCTCAGGCGCAGGTTCTGCCACGCGTTGTCGGCGTAGGCCTGGGCGAGCTTCGGGCCGGGCGGGTCGTGGGTGATCGAGTCCAGGTACATCAGGTTGCGGAAGAAGACGGCGGGGAAGAACGGGATTTCGCTGTCGAGACGTTCGATCGTGAAGTAGGACAGCGCGGCGGCCGCGGTCTGTCGCGCCTGGTAGAGGTAGGCCCCGCGGCCGGTCACCTGGTACAGGAGCGCGCCCGCTCCGATCATCGAGCCCTGGTTGTAGCTCCACAGCGTCGGTTCGATCACGCCGCGGCGGTTGATGTGGTCGGCGTACAGGCCGGAGGGTGTGATCAGGCAGCGGCGCACCCATTCATAGGCCTGTTCGGCGAAGGCGAGATATTCGTAGTTGCGGGTGATTTTGAACAGCTGCAGCGCGAGCTCGGCGGCGGGCGCCGTGGTGACGGTGTTGCGTTCGGTGTTTTCGACGCTGTTGCTGAACGGCAGGCCGCCGGGGCACGCGAGTTCGGGGCTGCCCTGCCAGCCCGCGATCTCAAAGCGCATGATCGCTTCGGCGCTGCCCAGCACTGCCGCGTTGTGATCGGAGCGGTACAGGCGCGCCAGCTCGATGCCGACCCAGTCGTTGTCGTCGTAGTACTTCGGGCCGCCCGGTCCGGTCGGGGGCGCCACGGTCCCGTCGAACCCCGCCAGGCTGCTGGTGTAGGAGCCTTCGGGCTCGCCGGAGTTGTCGGTGTCCAGGTAGGCGCCTAGCCCCACGAGCCGCTGATGCAGTTCGCCGGTGAGCGAGACGCCGAGTTTGGGGACGTTCGCCATCGTCACGGTCGCTGCCAGAGCCTGGGAGTAGGGCCACAGGTAGGAGAACGGTTCGCCGACGTACAGCGCCGAGCCCGGTATCTCATAGCGCGCCTGCATGGCCTGGAAGGCGAGCAGGGCGCGTGCGGGGTTCCCTTTGAGCGCCGGCTTGCGGGGCTTCCTTGAGGCCTTGCGTTTCGCCGCGCTCCGCGCCCGGGCGGCGGCGCTCGCCTTCGGCGCCGCGAGGATGTGCGGGCGCGTGGCGCCCGCCGGATACGGCGAGGTGGCCGCCCGCCGGCCAGCCGAGGCCTGCGATGCGCTCGCGCACACCAGCATCGTCAGCAGCGCGAGGGCGCACATCAGCGCACGTGTGTGGTTGGCAATCGGTTTCATCGGCCTCGGGCAGCTACAACAATCGGCGCGCCGATTCGATTTGGTGTACGGATACATCGGCGGCGGGCACCATCACCCGGCGCGCGCACCGGGCAATGGTGCCATACACGGGCTGATCTAGCGGGAGCTGACTTGCACTTTGACTACACGACCGTCGGGCATGTGACGGTCGACGAGATGGGCGACGGCTCCCGGCGACCCGGCGGCAGCGCCTTCTACAGCGCCCTGCAGGCGGCCAGGCTCGGGGCGCGCACCCTGATCGTGACGCAGGGCGTCCCCGGCGAGATCCACGAACTGCTCGAGCCCTACTCCTCGGAGCTCGAGGTGCGCGTGCTGCCGGCTGAGCGGACCACGATGCTGGCGACCACCGGCTTCGGCCAGGAGCGGACCCAGCGCGTCCTCGCCTGGGCCGGAGAGATGCCGGGCGACATCGAGGTGCAGAGCACGATCCTGCATCTCGCGCCCGTCGCGCGGGAGAGCCCGAGCACGTGGGAGGGCTCTGCGCGCTTCGTCGGCCTGACCCCGCAGGGCCTCGCACGGACCTGGCGCGAGCTGGGCGATGAGGTAACGCTCGGCCCCCCGGATCCCGCTGCGCTGAGAGTCGCCGGCAGCTGCGACGCAGTGGTGCTGAACGACCGCGAGAGCGAGCCCTGCGCGGCGCTGCTCGCGCGGGCGTCGGCTGCGGGAGCGCTCGTCGTCGTCACCGCGGAAGCGGGGCCGAATGCGCTGCGCCTGCCGGGCGGGGGCACGCTCGCAGTCCCTGTCGCCGCGGTCGGCGAACCCGTCGAGGACCTCGGTGCGGGCGACGTCTACGCCGCTGCCCTGTTCCTCTCGCTCGCGCAGGGAGCGGCGCCGGAGCCCGCCGCGCAGTTCGCCAATGCGGCCGCCGGGGTGCGGATGCTCAGGAGCGGCGCCGGCGCAGTCGCCGGCCGGGAGGCCATCGAGGCCCGCATGCGGGAGCTCTCCGCGCGCGGCGGCTAGCCGGAGGATGAGGAGCGCAGCGCGACGACCATGAGGTCGGCGATCTCCTGCGGCGGTATCTCATCCGCCCGCCCGCAGGCCCTGACGGCGAGGATCAGGCTGCCCGCCACCGGCGCCTCGCGCACGATCTCAAGGTGCGCCTCCGGCGCGAAGGAGCGCACTTCGCGCTCCAGTGGATCCAGCAGCACTGGACCGGCCTTGTAGTTGCTGCCGATCAGGCCGATCGGGAACGACCCCGTCAGCCCCGTCTGCTCCACCACCGCGGCGAGCTGCCGTCCGAGCTCGTGCGCGGCGCGCTCGAACAGTCCGCGTGCCACGGCGTCGCCCTCGTCGGCGATCCTGTTCGTCTCGACCGCGAACGCGGCGATCTGCCCCTTGGTGAGGGGAACGGAGTACACGCTGGTGGCGACGGCCTCGACGCTCTCGACCTTGAAGAACGGCGGCAGCGCGCCGCTGAGGGCCGTCGGCGGACCGGACGCATCGAGGTCTTTCAGGGCCGCGCGGATGGATTCGACGCCGAGCCAGTAGCCGGAGCCCTCATCTCCGAGCACGTGCCCCCAGCCGCCCGCGCGCCAGGAGCGCCCGTCCGGGCCCACCCCGAACACGTTCGACCCGGTTCCCGAGATGGCGGCGATGCCGGGCGTGGCTCCCGTGGCAGCAGCCCAGGCCCCGACGACGTCGTTGACGACGATCCACTCCTCGGGCCGAGCGTCGCGCACGTGTTTCGTGATCGCACGGGTGTCGGTCCCCGCCACCGCCAGCACTGCGGATGCGAGGTCCGCCTGCTCGATGCCGGCGCCCGCGACGGCCTCGTCGGCTGCGCTCAGCAGCGCGCTGACGGCAGCCGGCGCGCCGACCGCATCCTGGTTGCTCGGGCCCGCGTGCCCGAGGTGCAGCTCGCGGGTCTGCAGGTCGAGCACGGCGGCCAGCGTCTTGGTCGCCCCGCCGTCGATGCCGAGCACATAGCGAGCGTCGCTCCCGACGCCGTCGTGCGGCGTGAGGGCAGCGGGCAACTGGACGAGAGAAACGCGCTCCACGGGGCGCATCCTGCCAGGATCTGTGGAGGATAGGATCGCGCCATGCGTGCGGCCCCCGTATACCCGGGCGCTCCGGTGCGCGTGGGCATGTACGAGTCCTACTACCTGCGCGCGGTCTCACCGGAAGAGCCGGTCGGCGTGTGGATCAGGAACACGGTCCACAAGGCGCCCGGACGGACGGCGCGCGGCGCCGTGTGGTGCACGGTCTTCGACGCGCGGGAGAGGGCGCCGTTCATGCACAAGGTGATGAGCGATCAGCTCGCCACACCCGCCGGCGGCTGGATCGAAGTCGGCGGCGCCTCGCGCATGGGGCCGGCCGGAGCGAGCGGGAGCTGCGGACAGGCCAGCTGGGATCTCACGGGCACGGCGCTGGAGGGCGAACTGCGCCACCTCTCCCCCGAGTGGCTCTACCGCGCCCCTCTGCCGCGTACGAAGCTGACGAGCCCGGCGCCGCTTGCCGTATTCGACGGGATCGTACGGGTGCCCGGCCGCGAGCCGATCGAACTGAACCGGTGGCCCGGGATGATCGGGCACAACTGGGGCTCGGAGCACGCGGCGCGATGGATCTGGCTCCACGGTGCCGGCTTTGACGGGCAGCCCGGCTCCTGGCTGGACGTGGCGCTGGGCCGCGTCGCGATCGCGGGGCGACTGACACCCTGGCTCGCGAGCGGCGCCATCAGCGCCGAGGGCCGGCGCATCTGCGTCGGAGGGCTCCTCTCGGGCCGAGCCGAGGTCCATGAGGGACCGGCGGGATGCACGCTCCTGCTGCCCGCGTCATCCGGGCACACCCTGCGGGTGCAAGCAACTGTTCCCGCCGGCGCAGCCGCCGGCTGGCGCTACGCGGACCCCGGCGGAGGTGAGCACGATGTGGTCAACTGCTCGGTCGCCGGGCTCGAGGTCGAGCTCCGCCGTCCTGGCGGGGCGCGCAGGATGAGCAGCGCGCACGGCGGTGCCTACGAGCTCGGCATGCGCGAGCAGGGCCACGGTGTTCCGATCGCGCCGTTCCCGGACGGCTAACCGGGCGAAAACACATCTGGGCCGGCGGTTGGCCGGCCCAGACGCGGAGGGCTTGAGGCGGGGAGAAGCCGCCTCAGGGGAGATGAGAGAACGTCAGATCCTGCACGATGCCGGTGGGCCTGCCGCCGGATCTGATCGACAGACCCGACAGGCGCCGCGCGGAGTGTGTGCTTCTCGTTGCGATGAGCCCGTCCAACATTGTTCAGTAAGCCTATCAGAATTCTCCCATAGGTCAACCCCGTGTTCCGGCCGGCCCGCTTAGACGCACCTTAAACTTCCTCGCAAGACTGAATCGCACGCGAGCGGCTTCGGGCTGCCGCAGCGAATCACATGGGAGAGGACATGCCGACAGATCAGAGCGACGGGACCAGCGCCGGCGGGCGGGGCCCCAGCAGGCGCGTGTTCTTGATCGCCGCGGCTGCCGTGCTCGCGGCGGCCGTGCTCGTCTCGGTCCTGCTCGGCGGGTCCCACTCGAGCCGGCGTCCGTCCCCGGCCGTAACCGAGGCCCGTGACGCCGCCGAACGCAGCAGCGTCAGGTCCGCCGCCGTCTACCTGGGAGTGAGCCCCGCGGAGATCCGCAGGGAGCTGCGCTCGGGGCAGACGCTCGCCCAGATCGCTGCTTCCACCCCCGGCAAGTCTGCGGAAGGCATCGTGCAGGCGCTGCTGCGCCGCCGGACCGCAGCGCTCACCGCCGCGCTCGCCAGCGGCAGGATCACGAGCGCGCAGGAGCGCGCGCAGCTCGCGGCTCTGCACGCCCGCGCCGCGGCTGAGGTTAACCGGGAGCACGGCGCCGGCGCGGTCGCGGGCGCTGCGCACGTCGCGGCGTCCTACCTCGGGCGGCCGGTCAAGCAGCTGCGCAAGGAAGTGGCCGAGGGACGCTCACTGGCCGAGATCGCGAACTCGACCCCGGGTCGGTCCGCGGCCGGCCTGACCGCCAAGATAATCGCCGCAGACAGGGCCCGGATCGCCGCCGAGGCCCACGCCGGCAAGCTCACGCCCGCCGCCGAGCGCGTCCTCCTCGCCAGCCTGCCGAAGAGGGCCGCCCTCAGGGTGAACGCCGCTCCGAGCCCAGCCGCAACGCCGGCCGGCTGACGAAGACGGCGGCCCAGGCCGCCTGGCGCCTGACCGCTGCGGCGACGTCTCCACGCCGCGGGAACATCGCCCGCGCGCCGGGGACCCGTGCTTCGCCGGCGCCGCCCCTGACAGCGCCGCTCGCTTCATCCGCCACACGGGAGCCGGCGCACCGAGACCCGTCTGCGTCCTCCACGGCCGGGTGAAGCCCCGCACACCCCAGGCACAAAAAGAGGGCGGGGCGAACACTGAACACGTTCGCCCCGCCCTCGTCAGGCGAGATTGAGTCGCGGTGCGACTCGCTCTTCAGGTGCTACGCGGTTCCGAGGTTGCCACCCTTGAGTTCGTCCACGATCGAGCCGGTGATTTCGCCTCGTTCGCCGGATTCTTCAAACAGGGAGCACAGGCCGTGACCTTCTTTGATCGGTTCGGTTTCCCATTCAACGAACTTGAGTGCGTTGTGGATCGCGAGCCGGGTCTCGCCGGTCGGGAACGCTTCTTCGAATTTTTCGCCCTTACCGAAGAAGACTTCGTTCGCGAACGTCGCTGCGGCTGCTTTCTTTTCTTCCTTGGGGAAGCCCTGAGAGCCGCCGATTGTCACGAGGCATTTGAGTGCGGAGACCTTGATCGGGACAGCATTCAGGATCTTGACCTGTTTTTCGCTGCCCGCTTCGATGACCGCCGGGTTGGTGTATTCGAGTTCAAGCGGAGCTTCGAACTTGACGCCCTTGCCGCCGGAGGTGCACTTCTTGGGAGTCACGACGTCGATGATCGACGGCTGTGCGCCTTCGACCACGGTGCCCGTGCTCGTGTACTTCGTGCACTGAATCTTCGGCAGGACTTCCTTTGCTTCTTCTTCGCCGAACTTGAAGACCAAGTTGGTTTCGTTCTTGCCGCCATTCGTGGTTCCCGCGGCGCTCGCTTTGAAGCCTTCCGCCATCGCCGGAGCGGCGCTGACTGCGAAGACGCAGCCTGCCGCTATCAGCGCGACGGGCAGTTTGACGTGTCTCATGAGAATCGGGTCTCCCTCTCTTAGCGTGGCGGCTGGGCCTCCGTCGAGCCCCAACCGTAAAGGACCTACTTGCCTAGGCCATTGCCTCCGTGCAATCTCTAGCCATCTCCGACTATCTCCCGCGTGGCGTCAAGAGAAGCACGGCGGCACTATAACCGAGTCCTAAATTGGGGTCAATCCACGCGCCCGGAAGTCAAGCCGCCGAGCTCGACTGCCCGGGCTCGTCGCTCGCCGGGAACCGCCCCCCAATGCCCGCTCGCACCGGCAGCTTCGCCGTCAGAGTGCTCCCCTCTGGACCGGAGGCGATATCGAGCGTGCCGCCGGCCAGCATGACTCGCTCCCGCATGCCGGCGAGGCCGAAACCGCTGGTCGAGGCGTTCGGATCAAAGCCCACCCCGTCGTCACGGATCTCGACCAGCAGGTCCTCGTCCGACTCGCGAATGCTCACCCGCGCGCTGCGGGCGCCGGCATGCTTGGCCACGTTCGTCAGCGCCTCCTGGATGAGCCGGTAGACGGCGCTCTCGAGGTCCCTGTCGAGCCGCGGGCCCTGGGCCGCCGCCCGCAGTCCATCAAGGTCAGACTCCACACGCACCTCACCCTGGCCGTTCTGCCGCGCCAGCAGGGCCTCTATCGCCTCCCGCAGCCCGAGTTCGTCCAGCGCGGCCGGCCGCAGCTCAGTGATGATCGAGCGCAGGTTCTCGATCTCGTCCTGGATGTGCTGGACGGCGTCTCGCATGGCCTCTTCGCGGCGGCCGGCATCCCCCAGGCGCAGCGCCGAGGAGAGGATCACGCGCAGGGCACCGAGGTTCTGGAGGGTCTCGTCGTGGAGTTCCCGCGCCCAGCGCCGGCGCTCGGCGTCGGCGGCGGCGAGCGAGGCGCGCAGGCGGTCGGCCTGGACGCTCTGAGCCAGCGCGACCGCGGTCGCGGCGCTGGCCGCGAATGTGCGCAGCAGCCGCTCGTCGCCCTCATTGAACGGCTCCGCCGCCGGGCCGCTGTCGAAAGCGGCGATGATGCCGAGGCCGTCGCCCCGGTAGATCATCGGGACCAGGAGCGCGGTCCTCGCGTCGTCGACCCCGAGCTCGCGGGGGGCGATCCTCAGCCGGGATGCGACGTCGGAGATGCGCTCGGGGCGCTGGCGCTGCAGCACCTCGCCGGAGGTGGACCCCGCCACCGGCAGCCGCGCGCCGTGTACGTCCTCGGCGTGACCAACGCTGGTGTGGACCACGAGGTCATCCTGCTCCCGCAGCATGATCACGAGGCTGCGGGCGCCGACCAGCGCCCGGCCCCGCTTTGCGATCAGCTCCAGCACATGCTCGAGCTCGATGTCCCCACCGATGGCGAGCGCGACGTCGTGCGTGGCCTGCAGTCCGCGAAAGGCCTGCTCGAAGTCCTCGCGGCGACGCTCGCTCGTCTCATACAGCCTGGCGTTCTCGATCGCGATTCCCGCCCACTCCGCCAGGATCACCGCCGACTCCTCGTCGGAGGCCGTGAACTCACCGCCGCCCTCCTTCTCCGAGAGATAGAGGTTGCCCCACACCGCACCGCGTATCTGGACCGGCACCCCGAGGAAGGTCCGCATCACCGGATGGCCGGCCGGGAAGCCGTAGCTGCTCGGATGGCGTCCCACGTCGGCCAGCCTCAGCGGCTCAGGGTGGATGATGATCTCGCCGAGCACCCCTCGCCCAGTCGGCAGCGCTCCGATCGCCTCACGCCGCTCGTCGTCGATGCCGGCCGTCAGGAACTGCGCGAGCTCGTCGCGTCGCTCGTTCAGCACGCCGATGGCGGCGTAGCGCGCGCCGGTGATCTCTCGCGCCGTGTGCAGCACCCGGTCCAGCACGACAGCCTGGTCCAGCTCGGTCGTGAGCGCCCGACCCACCTCCAGCAGGCGCCGGACCCAAGGCCCTTCGGACTCTGTGCTCATCGCTGACTCCTGCTGGTTGGCGAGGTCACCGCGCAGCCGGCTCCGACGTCATAGGGCGAGCCGGTAGCTCATACTATGCGCGCGTCGCCCCGGCCTGCAAATCCTTGGCCCCAACGTGTCCTGTCGCTGTGTGAGCGGTTACACAGACACGCCGATCCCCGGCCTCTTACGGTGGCAGTGATTTCCCGCAGCTTGCTCGGCGGGCAGCCACCGGAAGGGAGCATCGTGTCACTCACAGCCGCAGTCGCCGCCAACTTGATCCTCGACCTTGTGATCCTCTCTGTCCTGGCCTGGGTGATGTCGCGCCCGGCGCGGCTCAAACCCCACGGGCGGATCCTGCGCGGCCTCGAGCTGAGCGCGCCCACGCATGATCGAGCCGACCGACGGGCCCGACGCGGGCCAGAGCGTCGCGCTGGAGCGCGAGGCTGCCTGACGGGCGGGGCCCGGCGGCCGCGGGGGGAGGCCGCCGGGGCGCCGGGCGCTTTGAGCTAGCGTTCTGCTCGTGAGCCCCGCAGCCCTGGTCGTGATCGACGTTCAGCGCGGGTTCGACGACCCCGTCTTCGGGCCCCGCGATCGCCCCGGGGCGGAGGCTAACGTCGCACGCCTGATCGCCGACTGGCGCCGGCGCGAAGCGCCGGTCATCTTCGTGCGCCACGACTGGCCGGACTCCCCGCTCGCGGCCGGGACGCCCGGGTTCGAGTTCAAGGAGGCCGTCAGCGGCGAGCCCGACCTGCTGGTCACCAAGTCCGTGCACTCCGCCTTCCACGGGGATACGGACCTCGATGGCTGGCTCAGGGGCGAGGGATCTCGGCGCTGGCCATCTGCGGCATCCAGACGAACGTGTGCTGTGAGACCACCGCCCGCCTGGCGTGCGACCTCGGCTACGACGTCCGCTTCGTGATCGACGCCACGCACACGTTCGACGCCGCGGGGCCGGACGGCGAGACGGTCACCGCCCAGAACTCGCCAGGGCGACCGCGGCGAGCCTGCATGAGGAGTTTGCGCAGGTCATCAGCACGGACGCGGTACTCGCCGACGCCGTCTAGGCGAGCCGACCCGGGAACTCCCGGGTAGGGTGCCAGCCATGCCACCCCCGGGCGAGCTGAGGAGCGTGTCTGGCCACGCGCTACGTGACGCCGCTGCGCGAGGGCGGGTCGCTGCCGGGACTCATGGAGGCCGACGACGACGGCCTGTATGTCGTGAAGTTCGCCGGCGCCGGGCAGGGAACGCGGGCGCTGATCGCCGAGGTGATCGTCGGAGAGCTCGCCCGCGCCCTCGACATGCCGGTGCCCGAGCAGGTCATCGTGGAGGTGGATCCGGCGCTCGGTTCCGCCGAGCCGGATCCCGAGATACAGGAGCTGATCCTCGCGAGCCCCGGCTCTAACCTCGGCGTGGACTTCCTCCCGGGCGCGGCCGCGTACCCTCCTGCGAAGGGATGGCACGCGGATCCCGAGCTCGCCGCCGACATCGTCTGGCTGGATGCCCTGACAACCAACGTGGACCGGACCGCAAGGAACCCGAACCTGCTGATCTGGCATGAGCGGCTCTGGATGATCGACCACGGGGCCGCCCTCTACCTGCAGCACGCGGGCCTGCGACCCGCCGAGCATGCGGGAAGGGAGTTCCCGCAGATCTCAGATCACGTCCTGCTCGCCGACGCCGGCCCGATCGCGGACGCCGACGAGCGCCTGGCGAGCAGGATCGATCAGGCGCTCCTGAGCGACCTCACCGCGCTCGTCCCCGAGCAGTGGCTCGTCGATACGCCCGCCGAGGTCTATGTCGAGTACCTCACGCGCAGGCTGCAGGCGCCGCGCGGATTCGTGAAGGAGGCGGAGAATGCCCGAACCGGCGCGTAGAGCGTTCTCATATGCGGTCATCCGGGTGGTGCCCAGGATCGAGCGGGGCGAGAGCCTGAATGCCGGCGTGGTGCTGTTCTGCCGGCAGCTCGACTTCCTCGGCGCCCGCGTCGCACTGGACGCCCACCGCCTGGCGGCGCTCGCGCCCGACCTCGCACCGGAGGGTGTGCAGGCCCAGCTCGAGCGCATCGTCGCCGTCGCGGCGGGCGACCCCTCGGCGGGGCCGATGGCCACACTGCCGCCCTCCGAGCGCTTCGGGTGGCTGGTGGCGCCCTCGAGCACGATGATCCAGCCCTCGGCCGTTCACACCGGGCTCTGCAGCGACGCCGCCGAGACGCTCGAGGCGCTGTTCGGCGAGCTCGTCGCCTGACGGCGCCGGGCCTCCCGCAGACCGTACGATCGCGTCATCGAGGTGGGCGGTTCCGCGCACCATCAAGAGCGATTGCAATGGATGGCAGGGAAAATGGCGCCAGTCGACGGAGGCAGGGACGATCCGCAGCCGGGGCATCCCCGAGCGTGGGAGCTGATCCAGCGCAGGCCTATGACCGTCGGCCGTGCCGCATGGATCATCTCGCTCGCCGCCCTTCTGGTGACGATCGCCAGCGGCGTGCTCATCCGCTTCGGCGACAGGACCGACTTCCACAGCATCAGCGACGGCCTGTGGTGGTCCGTCCAGACCGTTACGACGGTCGGCTACGGCGACCTCGTGCCGACGAACGCGGCCGGCCGGCTGATCGCGACCGTCGTGATGCTCACCGGCATCGCCTTCCTGACGGTCATCACCGCGACCATCACCTCCACCTTCGTCGAGGAGGCGCGGCAGCGAGCCGAGGGCACGCGCAACAACCCGACGGCCATCAAGCTCGAGGAGATCAGCGGCCGCCTGGACGCGATCGAGGCCTCTCTGCAGAGCATCCGCGACAGCGGCCGGTGATCGGCAGACGCCACCAGAACGAGAGGAGCCCCGCACCGGCGGGGCTCCTGCTGGTCCTGAAGGATCTCCGGGCCGGCCCTTGAGCCGGCGCCATGCCCGTGCTCAGACGACCGCGTGCGCGGGCGTCCTGGACGGCGTGTCCTCACTGGAGTCGGTGGGCTTGCTCTCTTTCGGCATGCGCCACGCGAGTGCGACCATCAGCAGACCGAAGAGGAACACGATGATCCCGATGGCCAGCACCAGCGGCCCGAGGAAGTCGATCTTCGACTTCGATATCAGGTGGTCGTAGTTGGTCCGCTGCGTCTCCAGAACAGGAATCACGTTGTCGCTGAAGTACGCGGACACCTGCGGGACGGAGTTGACAGGAAACCCGCTGAAGCGCGTGAATTCCGGGGCCCCGGGGATCTGGTTCCATCCGGCGGTGACGAGCGGAGCGTTGACGATCGTCTGTGCCAGGTGCGGAATCAGCGGTATCGCTTCGGGCCCCAATGTTCTCACCACGGCCGGGAGTTCGGCGCTCACGGCAGAGAGCGGAATGGCCTGCAGCAATGCCGCCGTGTGCGGGAATTCCTTTTCGAGGGCGGCCAGGACCTGTGCCTGTGAGAGCCCGGTCTTCTGGGAGACCAGTTCGAGCAGAGCCGGAACCTCGGCGGCGGCCCCGCCCCTGGCCGTCATGATCGGGTTCTCCATGGTCGTGATCGTCGAGACCATGTTGATCGCCGTGCGATCGCCTTCCACGCGATTCTGTGCCATCGCCGGTTCGAGGCCGTCAAGCAGCTTCTGGCCGTCGCTCAGACGCGGGATCAGGTTCATGGAGAGCACGAGCGCGACGACGGCGGCGCCCACGATGACCACCGCTATGGATGCGCCGATCGACTCCGACCGTTTCACACCGTTGAGGTTGCGCCAGATCATGAAGGCCGCGAGCAGCACCGCGATGATGCCGACGTCAAGCAGCACCGGCGCGATCCAGTTGACCCGCGTGGTCCCGTCCAGGCTGTGGAAGTTCGCTTCCTGCTTTTCGAGAACCGGAACCAGGTCGGAGCTGAAGTAGGTACGGGCCTGCGGAACGCTGCGGATGGGGTTGCCGGCGAAGTTGGTGAACCCGTTGATCCCGGGGATCAGGTTCCAGCCGCTCGTGACCGGCGGAAGGTTCACGATCGAGGTCGCCAGGGCGGGAAATCCGTGAGCCAGCGCCAGCATGACCTGCGCGGGCGTGATCTTCAGCTCCTTGCTCAGGAAGACCACGAGCCCGGGCAGCTCCTGCGTGACCGAGGACAGCGGAACCGCGCCGAGCAACGCCGCCGTGTGCGGGAAGAGCTTCTTGACCAGGGCCGCGGCTTCGGCGTCCGTCATCTTCTCCTTCTTGGCGACATACGCCACCAGCGCGGGAACCTCCGCTGCGCCGCCGCCCGCCGGGGTGACGATCGGGTCGGCCATGTTCACGTTGCGCGAGATCGCGTTGATTCCGGCGCGGGCGCCGACGACGCGCGAATGCACGAAGGCCGGGCGCGCGGCATTGAGCACCTTCTGCCCCGCATCCAGGCGGGAGATCAGGTTCAGGCCCACCACGATCGCGATGACCACGATTCCTACGACGAGCACTACCGCCCACTGCAGCACGCCCTTGTTGTTGCGACTCGGCTTTGTCATTTGGCCTCGCTCCGCGCACGCGCCTACGGCGCCGCGCCGGTCGGTTTGGTTGATGGCACGCTGCAGCAGACGACAGCGCATCGACGGCGCCGCAGCGAGGTGCACAGCAGGTCAATGGCATGCCGGACACGCCCGATGGGCTGAACGAACCGCCTCCGCTGTGCGCAGCCGACCCGCGCGTGAGCGGGTGGCCTCTATTTATGAACTCAAGATATGAGTTCTCTTATCCCCGCGGTCAGGACTAAGCCGAGGGGTCTGGGTGGCTCAAACACTGATTGCCGCGTCGGTGGCGAGCGCGGCTCACCGCGCGCCGCGGCCCTCGCTCACCCCGCGCGGCGGTAGCGGATGTGCGTGGCCAGCGGCGACTGCAAGACCTCGACGGGCTCCAGGCCGAACGACTGGACGCCGTCGAAGATCCGCTCGCCCGAACCGAGCAGGACGGGAGCGATGTCGAGCGTCAATTCATCGATGACCCCCGCGATGAGCGCCTGCCGGACGGTCGCCGCTCCGCCCGCGATGTCCACGCCGTCCTCGCCGGCCGTCTCGCATGCCTGTGTGTAGGCGGCGTCGAAGCCACCGGTGATGAAGTGGAAGGTCGTCCCGCCGTCCATCTCGATCGGCTCACGGGCGTGATGGGTGAGCACGAACACCGGCGCGTGGTAGGGCGGCTCGGGCCCCCACCAGCCCCGCCAGTCCTCGTCCCATGCGCCGCGGATCGGCCCAAACATGTTCCGGCCCATGACGTAGGCGCCGCGCGGGCGCATGAGCCAGCCGGCCGCTATCTCATCGGCCTCGTTGGCGCGCTCGTCGCCGAGGTGCCAGCCGTGGAGCTCGCGGCCCCGCTTGCCGAGCGGGTGCTCGCTGCTCTGCTCCGGCCCGGCGACGAAGCCATCGAGCGAGATGGACATGTGGCAGGTCGTGTCCAACGGTCGGCGTCCTTCCTAGGTGATTGCGAGCGGCAGGCGGTCGCGGCAGCCAGGGAGTCTCCAGTGCGCCCGAGAGGATTCGAACCTCTGACCTTCGGTTCCGTAGACCGACGCTCTATCCAGCTGAGCTACGGGCGCAAGGCGACGTAGTCTAGACGCCCTCGGGCGACCCGGCGGGTGCCGCCGCGCCCGCGGGCTGCTCGCGGACCGCTGGAGCGACCTCGTTGCCGAGTAGCTCGACGGCCCGCAGGACGCTCTCGTGCGGCATCGTGCCAACACTCAGGTGCAGCAGTACCCGGTCGGCGCCGAGCTCCCGCCGCACATCGACGAGCTTGGCGGCCACCTCCTGCGGGTCGCCGACCGCGAGCGAGCCCCCGGGCGCCCTCAGCGCCTGGAAGTGCTCGGGTGTCATCGGGGGCCACCCGCGCTCGCGCCCGAGCTGGGTCATGACGTGGGCGTAGGGGCCGTAGAAGGTGTCGATGGCCTCCCTGGTGCTGTCGGCGACGAAGCCGTGGAGATGGACGCCGATGGGCAGCTGGTCGGGGTCGTGGCCGCCGCGGGTCGCGGCGTCGCGGTAGAGCTGGACCAGCGGCGCGAAGCGGGCGGGTGCCCCTCCGATGATCGCGAGTGCGAGCGGCAGGCCGAGCATTCCGGCGCGAGCCACCGACTGCGGGGTGCCGCCGACGGCGATCCAGACCGGAAGCGGGTCCTGATGCGGGCGCGGGTACACGCCGATGTCCTGCAGCGCAGCGCGGTGTCGCCCCGACCAGCTCACGCGCTCGCTCGCCCTTATCGCCAGCAGCAGGTCGAGCTTCTCGGCGAAGAGCTCGTCGTAGTCGTCGAGGTCGTAGCCGAACAGCGGGAAGGACTCGATGAAGGACCCGCGTCCGGCCATGATCTCCGCCCGGCCGCGCGAGAGCAGATCCAGAGTCGCGAAGCTCTGAAAGACCCGCACGGGATCATCCGAGCTCAGCACGGTGACCGCGCTGCTGAGCCTGATGCGCCCGGTCCTGGCGGCGATCGCGGCTAGCACCATCTCGGGGGCCGAGGATGCGAAGTCGGGCCGGTGGTGCTCACCGACGGCGTAGACGTCGAGGCCGACGCGGTCGGCCAGCGTGGCCTCCTCCACCACCTGGAGCAGCCGCTCACCCGCGCCGATGGGTTTCCCGCCGGTCAGCTCGGCGAAGGTTGAGATACCGATCTCCACTGCTCAGCCCGTGAAGGAGGGGACGTGCGGGGTGCTGTGGTGAACCACGTGCACGTGAGCGTAGGCCTTGTTGCCGGCGTACCCGGGGTCGGGCGAGGAGGTGCCGGCGACGGCTTCGTTCACGAGCGTCCCCGCGGTGTGGGGGATCAGGACCACCGTGATCTCCGCCGTCGCGCCGGGATTCATCTGTCCGAGCATGCACTTCAGCGGCAGCGACTGGCTGCAGTTGCCCTGGGTGGGGTGCGCGCTCACGAGGGTCGCAGGACCAGACGGCTGGTCGTCGACGACGACGTCCTCCGCTTTCCCGGGCCCGCCGTTGTGGACGGTGAGCACATATGTGACCGGGCTTCCGAGAGTGACCTGCGAGTGCATCGCGTGCTTGGTGATCGACAGCGACGCCTGTTCGGGGCCGGGCCCGGGGGGAATCGGCGGGAGCGGGGTCGACCTGTGGGTGTTGGTGAAGACGCAGCGCACGTTGGGCGTCTTGGCCGTCAGGGTCACCGCGGCCTGCCCGTCCGCGAACGGCACGTCGTGACCCCCGCACTGCACGGACGTCAGCTCCCACTGCCCCGTGCCCACCGGCTCGGGGGTGGTCTCCTGGATCAGGTAGCGGCCCAGCTCCAGGTGGTGGGACGGGTCCCCGGTCGCGGTGACCGCAACGCCCTCATGGGTGGTCCTGGCTGACTGGTGAAGCTCAGCGGCGGGCCCGAAGGTCGGCGAGATGATGAAGCCTGTGGTGGCGAGGGCGCCCTGGGTCACCTTTGCGAGCGTGATCGAGCCGAGTGGCACGAAGGTGTTGGTGAGTGTGCATACGGTGCCGGTGCCCGACGCGATCGAAACGGTGATCGGTTCGGTGGGCATGAGCTCCTGTCCGCCGCAGTTGACCGCGCTGAGACTCCAGTGCCCCGCATCGCTGGCCGGCGCGGTCTCGGTCAGCGAGTACTGGCCGGGCGCCAGGCTGAGGGGACTCGGGATGGCGTCCGCCGCCTCCCCTTCGACCTGGGTCTGGGCGGTCGCGGTCGCCGGGGTTCCTCCCCCCGACGGCGTCGCGGTGAAGTCAAAGCTCCCGGTCGCGCCGTAGGTGACCTTGCGAATCAAGAGGCCTCCGGGCGGCGGCACGAGTTCGTCGGTGTAGGTGCACGTGACGGTGTCGGAGGCGGCGAGGACGATCGTGGCCTCGGCCTCCGCGGGGATGACCAAGCTCGGACTCGTGCCGTTCTGGGAGGTGCACTGCAGGCCCGTCAGCTTCCAGTTCGCCGGGACCCGCTCCTGCACGATCCACGGCGGTTCGCCCGGACGCACCTGGCCGCGGATGAAGGTCTGCTGGGCGCTCGTCTGGCCCGGCGCGATCGGGAGGTCGAACAGGCCGTTCGAGTTGAACGTCAGGTTGCCCTGGAAGGTGAACGTTTCGGCGGTTCCCGCGGGCGCCTGGATCTGCTTGCGGATGATGATCGTTCCGCTGGTCGGCGGCGGCTGGACGTAGTAGGCGTAACAGAAGACGTGCCTTGCTCCGCTGGGGAAGCCGACCCACTCGACGTTGTCGCCGTTGAGGTTGTCCAGTGCGCAGCGCAGCGCTCCGAACCCGTACTCGCCCGGGTGAGGCTGGTTCAGGATCGGGTCGCTGGGGGTCCCGCCCTGCACCCAGAGGCTGTTGGGCCGCGCCGCCTGTTCGGCCTGCGCCTGCGTCAGTTCGACGGTCGCGGCTCCTTCGATGCTCTTGCCGGTGGACTGACCGGACGGATCGAGCAGTGGAGTCGAGGGAAGCGTCGTCACCGTCCCCGGATAGGGGCTCGTGACGATCGAGAGCGCCCCCCACGGGCCGCTGACCGCTTTGGTCTTGTAACCCGTGCCGAGCGTGAACGTCCAGTCCGGTAGCGGTTTGCAGTTCGGCTGATGCGCGGCTTCGACCGCTGGGTCGATCGCCTGGCCGCTCTGGTACGGCGTGTCTTCGCCGAGGTCGCGAAGGCTCTCCTGGATGTCGTTCCGCGCCCGGTTGGCGGTGATGTCGGTGTAGGTCGGGCAGACCCGGGCGGCGAACGTCACGAGAAGCTTGCTTTTTGACGCTGCCGCTGCGCCGCCGGCTAGGGACAACATCAGTGCGAGCGCGCTCAGCAGGGCCCCGGCGCACACGCTGATTCGCCACGCGCGCGGCGAACGGGCCTGGGGCTCAGAGATGCGCTCCAACGGGGCTATTGTGACACGATGCTCTCGCGGACCATCGGGCGCTCCACGGACATCCGATCCGTACTCCGGCGCACGCTTATCCTCGCGACGTGCATCTGGGGCGCGAGCCTGTCCGCGGCCTCGGCGGCGAGCACTCCTGCGAGCACGGTCTCAGCGGCCGTGCTCTCGAACGAATCGACCTTCAGCCGCTGGGCGCACCCGCGCGCCGCGGCCGTGATCCGCTCTGAGCCGGCGTCGGCCTCGCGTGCGGTCGGCGCACTGCACTTGCTCACCGAGGAAGGCCTGCCCGAGGTCTACCTGCTGCTCGATCAGGTGACGGACACAGCGGGCCAGGAATGGGTGAGGCTGCGCGTCCCGGGGCGACCCAACGGCAGGACCGGGTGGGTTCCGCGCCCGGCCCTCGGCGCGTTCCATCTCACCGCATGGGCGCTGCGGGTGAACCTTCGCACCGTGAGGGCGACGCTGTTCCTCGCCGGCCGGCCTGTGTGGAGCGCGCCGGTGGGCGTAGGTGCGCCCTCCACCCCCACTCCGACAGGCCGCTTCTGGGTGCGTGAGCTCCTGAGCGTTCCGGCCGGCACCATCTACGGGCCGTACGCGTTCGGCACCAGTGACTACTCGGTACTCAGCGAATGGCCGAACGGCGGGGTGGTCGGGATCCACGGCACCAACGAACCGGCTCTGATTCCGGGGCGACCCTCGCACGGATGTATCCGCATGCGCAACGCGGACATCACCTACCTGGCACGCCACCTGCCGTTGGGCGCGCCGGTGCACATCGTCGGCTGAGCCGGGCCGGGGATACCGCGCAGGCGCGATTCTGAGAGCATCTCGGCGTGCCGCGCGAACCCCTTCCGCCAACGACCCAGGCCGCATGAGCGAGCCGGCGGCGGCCTCCTTCACCGGCCGTGTGCAGACGGGCGCGCTGCGGGTCCTCGATGCCCTCCCGCCGAGGTTGAAGCGCCGGATCGCCGGAGCACCGATCCGCCGCGAGGGGCTCGAGCTCGATCTGAACATCCAGGTACTGGTGAAGCTGGCCGAGCATGGCCCAAGGGGCGGGCTGAGCGGCCGCACACCTCAGGAGGCGCGTTATGACCTGCGCGAGGGATCGCTCATGGTGGCGGGTCCCGCGCTGGAGGGCGTGAGCACACGCGAGTGCACGATCGCCGGCGGCGCCGGGCCGCTGCGCGCACGGCTGTTCACGCCGCGCGAGCTCGAGCCCGCAGATCTGGGCCCGTTGATCGTCTTCTTCCACGGCGGCGGTTTCGTGGCTGGTGACCTGGACACCCACGAGCAGCCGTGCCGGCTGCTCGCCCGAAGCTCGGGCGCACGGGTGCTCAGCGTCGACTACCGCCTGGCACCGGAGCACCGCTTCCCCGCCGCGAGCGAGGATGCGCTCGCCGCCTTCCGCAACGCGGTCGCCCGCGCAGAGGAGTTCGGCGCCCGTCCGGAGGGCATCGCCGTGGCGGGCGACAGCGCCGGCGGCAACCTCGCGGCGGTCACCTCCCTGCTCGCCGCCGCCGACGGAGGGCCTTTGCCGTCATTCCAGCTCCTCATCTACCCCGTCACCGACGTCGGGCACGTCTCGGCCTCGCGGGTCGAGTTCGCCGACGGCTTCCTGCTCACGAAGGAAAACATGGACTGGTATGAGGAGCAGTACAT
The DNA here is from genome assembly GCA_963787115.1 of uncultured Solirubrobacteraceae bacterium. Classification (GTDB taxonomy): domain Bacteria; phylum Actinomycetota; class Thermoleophilia; order Solirubrobacterales; family Solirubrobacteraceae; genus Palsa-744. The sequence goes on along the minus strand of CAWBBS010000010.1, from coordinate 123,444 downwards.
GGGCCCGGACGGTGACCGCACCGATCCCCGCGCCTCACCTCTGCTGGCGCAGGACCTCTCCGGCGTGCCCCCGGCACTCGTGGTGACCGCCGGCTTTGATCCTCTGCGCGACGAGGGTGAGGCCTACGCCCAGCGGCTCATCGACGCCGGGGTCCGGACGACCCTGCGCCGCTACCCGGGCTACGTCCACGGCTTCGCCAACTTCATGCAGGGCGCCGGCCCCGGCCCGCGCGAAGCCCTCGCGGAGATGGGCGGCGTCCTGCGGGCCGAGCTGGCGGGCTAGGACTTCTCAGCCTCGCCCTCCGCGGGCGTGTCCTTCTCGGAGTCCGCGCCTATGCCCGAGACGAGGCTGTCGGCCTTCGAGCCCGCCTTCTGGATCTTGTCGGTGTATTTGCCGCCGGTGCTCTTGTCGGCCGTCGCGGCCGCCTTCTCCACGGCCTGGTGGATCTGGTCGCTGTGCTCGACCACGGCGCCTTCCGCCTGGCTCTTCAGATCCTTCAGCTTGTCTGTGAATCCCATGCTCTGCCTTTCTCGGGTGCCTGCGGTGGCTGGATCGTATTTCAGTATGCGGCCGTGAAACGGGTGCGTGAGAAGCTCGGAGACTCGGCCTCGTCAAGGAGCGCGGAGGCAAGGTCGCCGGAGCTGATCGTGCTCTCCCCCTGCGCGTCATAGAGAGCGCTGTCCCCTCCCTGCACGCGGTAGACACCGGTGCGCTGACCCGGCACGAGCTTGTGCGGCGGCGGGCTCATGTAGGTCCAGTCGATCCCCGAGCCGTCGGCGCGCAGGATCTGCAGAGCCTGTGCCTGCGCCTGTGCCTCGGCCCGGTATTCCTCCGGGAAACCCGGCTCGTCCAGGGCGCGGACGCCGGGCCGCACCTCCAGGGAGCCGCCGCCGCCGACGACGAGCAGGCGCTCGACACCGGCCTGCGGGAGCGCGAGCAGCAGCGTGCGGATCGCCTCTGGGATCGCGCTGCGATCGGAGGAGGAGCGGTCGGTGACCGCGCAGACGACGGCGTCGCACCCGCGGATCGCGTTCGCGATCTCATCACGATCGTGGACGTCCGCTCCCACGACTCGCGCTCCCTCCAGCGCCTGCAGCCGCGAGGGGTGGCGTGCGATCGCGACCACCTCGTGGCCGCGCTGGAGCGCCTGCTCGGCGACCGCTCCGCCCAGCCAGCCCGAAGCACCGATGATCGCGAGTCTCATGTTTTCTCCCATCTCGAGGCCGTCACCAACCTACCCCTACCCGCGCGCCGCGAACCCGACCCTCCGGCAGGAGGAGCCGCCTGCCCCTCAGCCTATGATCCGAGTCGCGCTCAATGCGCCCGTCCCGGGGACGGTCACCGGGACCGACGCTGATAACCCGACAGGAGGGGTAGAGAGGCCTCGATGGCATACGACGAAGAACTCGCACACCGTGTCCGTGAGTTGATCGGCCAGGAGGACGGCCTCAGCGAAATGAACATGTTCGGAGGGCTCGCGTTCCTGCTGGACGGGAACCTCACCCTCGCGGTGTCCTCGCGCGGAGGCCTGATGCTCCGCGTCGGGGCCGGCGCCGACGAGAAGGCGAGGTCCCGTCCCCACGTCGAGGGCGTCCACATGGGCGAGCGGCCGATGACCGGCTGGGTCCGGATTCACCCGGACGGCCTGCGGACACGACGGCAGCTGAGCAGCTGGGTTGCGCGCGGGGTTTCCTTCACCCGCACGCTGCCACCGAAACGCGCACGAGCACGGGCTCGATGAGCACGATCACCGTTCAGCCGACATGAATGCCGGCGCGACGCGTCGCGTCCCTGATCGCTCGACGGAGCGCATCTGCGCCGCCTCCCGAGCGGTCGTATACCTACAGATCGGGAGCGCCGGGCGGCGGCACGACAGCAGACACGTGGCAGCAGCCTGTATGTCTTGACAGCTATATAGCTATAGGCGTATATTCGGCGGGTGCCGGTCTTTGAGGTCCTAGCCGAGCCCAACCGCAGACGCATCCTCGACATGCTCAGCAGCGGCGAGAAACCCGTCGGCGAGCTCGTCGCGGATCTGGACCTGAGCCAGCCGGCGGTCTCCAAGCACCTGCGCGTCCTTCGCGACGCAGGGCTGGTGGCGGTGCGGGCGGACGCGCAGAGGCGCCTGTACCGGGTGTGCCCCGAGCAGCTGCGGACCCTCGATGAGTGGCTTGCGCCGTACCGGCGCTCGTGGGAAGCGCGCCTGGAGGATCTCGGGCGCCATCTAGATGCGATGCCAGAGGACAACAAGACCCGAAGGGAGCAGGCCGATGTTCGGAAAGCTTGAGATCAGCCAGGACGGCCGGCCGCGGATCCGGTTCGAGCGCACCTTCCCGCACCCTGTCGAGAAGGTGTGGCGCGCCGTCACCGAGCCCCAGCAGCTCGCGCAGTGGTTTCCGACCACGATCGAGGGCGAGCGGGCCGCGGGCGCACCATTGCGCTTTGACTTCCCGGGGGGGCAGGCTCCCGCCTTCGACGGGGAGATGCTCGCCTTCGACCCGCCGCGCCTGATGGAGATGAGGTGGGGTCCCGACACGCTGCGCCTGGAACTGCACCCCCAGGAGGGAGGTACCCGGCTCGTGCTGCTCGACACGCTCGAGGAGCTCGGCAAGGCCGCCCGCGACGGAGCGGGCTGGCACACGTGCCTGGATGCCCTCACGGCGTGCCTGGCCGGCGAGCCGGACCCGCGGGCATCGCTGGAGGGCTGGGGCGATGTCCATCCCACATACGTCGCCGAGTTCGGGCCCGAGGCGGCGACGATCGGACCGCCCGAGGGGATGTAGGGGCGAGCGCGGGGATCAGCCGCAGCGGTCGCCGTCGCGCACGTAGCGCGCGTCGGGCTCGCACTCCTCATTGCGTGAGCCGTCGGTGCGCTCGGCCAGTCTGAAGCCGTGGCGTTCGTAGAGCCGGATGGCACCCGTGTTGCGCTGGAACACCCAAAGCTGCAGGCGAGGGGCGCTGCCGATCGCCACCTCGAGCAGCCGGCTCCCGATACCCATGCCCTGAAAGCGCGGATCGACGTACAGGTGGTCGATCCAGCAATCGCACAGGACGCAGAATCCGGCCACCTCGCCATCGGCCGTGACCTTGAGAACCCGGGCCTCCCCGCCCCCGAGCAGGCCCGTCAGCCAGTCCCGCGTCTGCTCCTCGCTGTGCAGCTCATGTGGAAGGTAGGCCATGCCGCGACGGGCGCTGATGAACATGGCCGTGATCGCCGGCGCATCGGACACCGCCGCCCTCTCGACCGCAACCTGCGCGAAGCACATCCTGTCCACGGAACCCATTGTGCGCCGCCGCCCGATCAGGTCAAGAGCGGGGCGCGTGGGGCCGGCGCGTGGCGACCGGCGCCGAGAAGCGACCTCGCTGCATGGACCGGCTGGACTGCACGGAGAGGGAGGGATTCGAACCCTCGAACGAGGTTGCCCCCGTTACGCGATTTCCAGTCGCGCCCGTTCAACCGCTCCGGCACCTCTCCTGGCGCTTGATCGCCGGCCGAGGCCGGCGGCGGTCACAGAAGGCTACGCCACAGGACCGCGACACGGTTGGTAGGCTCCAGCAATGATCCTCGCGCTGGACGAAGCGACCATCAAGACGATCGGCCTGCTGGCGACCTTTGTCGGCATCGGCATCCTCGTCAACGTGCTGCTGATCTACATCGCCGTGCAGATCCACGGTGAGCGCCAGCAGAACCAGGAATACCTGAAGTCCCAGCAGTCCGTGGACCTCTGAGCCCCTCTCGGGCGCTGTCTCAGATGATGTAGACGGGTGTCCCCACGGGGGACACGGAGTACAGCGCGATCACATCGGGGATGCGCATCCTCACGCACCCGTGGGAGGCGTCGTGCCCGATCGAGGAGTACTCGCTTGGGTCGATCCCGTGGATGCCGGCGCCCCCGTCAAAGCCCATGAAGCGGGCCTTGATCGGATCCTCCGGCCCGGGCTGCACGACGGTGCCCGCAAGCGCTCCGGCCCAGGCTTTTTTCGGCACGTACCACTTCGGGTTCTCTTCCTCCCATTCGATCTTGTGCAGGCCCGCGGGAGTTTCGAGGCCTTCCATGCCGACGGCGATTTCGTACGTTTTCGCCAGTTTCAGGTGCGAGTAGTACATGAGTTTGAAGGTCGCGCGATCGACCACGATGTAGGCGGGGTACTTCGCTGCGAGCTGGCTCGTCGTGACCGCGGGCTGCACGGTGTGCCTGGGAACTCCGGTGGTGCGGGCGGCGCTCACGCCGATCAGCGAGCGGTCGATGCGAGCCCCGAGGCGGGAGATGTCCACGCTCTCGCCGGCTTGCCCGGGGACCGATGTGAGGCCGCTCGGCCCCGGCTGCACGGTCGCGTCGACGGGTGCTTTGTCCACGGCGGCGGCGACCTTCGCGAGAAGTTCGTGCACCGGCTTGTGCGAGTAGGTCTCCACCAGGGTGATTTCGCGATTGACGGTTCCGCCGGACACATCGCGCACGGCGCGGCTGAAGAAGGACCCTTCGCGGCTGACGCTCACCGCCTGGGAGACCATGTTCGCCACGCCGAGCTGCAGGTGCGCTTCGGCCGCCGTGAGGTTCCACTCTTTCGAGCCGTACTTGACGGTGACGCCGGAGCCGAGGCGCTGGTTGAGTTCGCGCTGGACCTTCTCGCGGGCGGCGGCTTCGCTCAGCCCCCCCACATCGATGCCCGCGACCTTGACGCCCTTGGCGATCACGTCGCTCTGCGACTGGTCATACGCGTAGGCCCCCGCCACCACGACGGCGAGCAGCACGACGACGCCGACGGCGATGATGGGGAGAAGGCCTGGTCTGCGAGCGCCCCTCTCGCGAGGAGGCTCTAGCGGCGATACGGACATCTGATCCTCTGGGAGTTCAGCAGGGGAGGTGCTCCAGGCATGCGAGTTTATCGGCGGCGCAGGCGCTGCAAGCCACCTTGCGGGAACGGCTCAGGACCTCCGCCTCTCACAGCCTGGCCACGACGAATGCGCACGCGGTGATGACCATCGCCAGCGACATGGCCGCGAGCGCCCCGTCGAGCGGCCCGAGGATGCTCTGCACCGAGAGCGGCTCGGTGCTCCCGTCGGCGTTCGTGCGCACCCCGCTCAATGAGCGCGTGCGACGGCGCAGGTCGCGCGCCGGGGTGCTCAGGCGGCGCTGTGCCAGGCTCATCGCCAGCGCCCCGAGCGCGATCAGGATGCCCGCCGGCGCGACGCTCTCGGCGTTGACGAACCAGCCCGTGAACGCGGGGAAGGCGCCCCAGCCGATCGCGAACCAGATGTCGCTGTGAAAGCGCCCGCCGGCGAGCTCGAGGTTGTAGGCCGGCAGGAACAGCCCGCCCGCGATCACCAGCGGAGCGAGCCACGGCGTGATCAGGATCGAGCCCGCCACGCCGATGGCGATCGCGCCCGCGAGGCTCACAGCCGCAAGCGCGATCAGCGCGCGGTCGCTCAGCTGCGTGCCCAGCGGGCGCCCGTTCAGCTCGTCGAGCGCGTGCGCGGCGACGCCGACCGCGAGCGCGAAGGCGAGCAGCCCCCACAGCAGCCTGTTGACGTACAGCGTCGGGGCGGCCGCGGCGCCGAGCGCGAAGTAGCTCAGATGCCAGAGCGTGTACGGCGGGTGCGCGAGCGCCACAAGGTCACCGGCGCGCCCGCGGCCCACCGCGTAGAACGCGGGCCTGTCGGGCGTCGCCACCAAGCTCGCTCAGCCCTTCCGCGCGCTCATGATCACGCCGCCGCCGAGGCTCATCCGCTCCACCTTCACGTCCGTCATGCCGGCCTGCTCCCAGTAGCCGACGATCCGCTCGAGGGGATGGCGCTCGTAGAAGCCGCGGATGCTCGGGCCCAGGAACCGCCCCACCTGCGCCCACTCGCGCGAGTCGATCCTGCCGAGCGCCGGCAGCCCGACGGCGGTGTAGAGCCGCCACAGCGCGCGTGCGCGCGGACGAGGCGGAACACCGAACTCCAGCGAGGCCATCCGGCCTCCCGGGCGCAGCACGCGGGCGAGCTCGCGCATCGTCGCGGCCGGGTCGTCGACGTAGCGCAGCAGGTAGGTGAACGTGACGACGTCAAAGCTCTCCTCGGCGAACGGCAGCGCCTCGGCCTGCCCCTCCACGAGCGTGATGAGCGAGTCCGGCTGCCCCGCAAAGCGCGAGCGGGCGAGCGAGAGCATCTCGGGGCTCTGGTCAAGGCCCACCACCGAGCATTCGCGGCGGCGCAGCAGCTCCGCGGCGACCATCCCCGTTCCGGTGGCGACGTCGAGAACCTTCGCGCCGGCCGCCGGCGCGGCGGCGCGCACCAGAGCGCGGCGCCAGCGTGGGTCCTGCCAGAAGCTGAGCGCCGCCGACAGAAGGTCATAGCGGGCGGGCAGGCCGCTGAACAGCTCAAGCGCCTCGCGCTTGCGGGGGGAGGCGACGCCGTAGGCGGCGCTTGTCGTTGGCGCGCTCATGTTGCCCTCGATCTGACAGGCTAACCGTAGAACCCCCGGATCAAACGCAAACCAGCGCACTCAACAGCGAGGTGACAATGGCTGCTCCCGAACCTGCCCCCGTGGGCCCTCCCGTGTTTCTCATCACCGGCGCCTCCAGCGGGATCGGTGAGGCGACCGCCCGGCGGCTGATCCAGGAGCCCAGCGCATCGCTGGTGCTCGTGGCGCGCCGCGAGGAGCGCCTGCGGGCGCTGGCCGCGCTGCTCGGTGAGCGCCGGGTCAGCTACGTCGCCGCCGACCTCACCGACGCCGACGCTCCCGCACGCATCCGCGCCCACCTGCTCGAGCACCACGATCGCCTTGACCTGCTCGTCAACAACGCGGGCGCCTCGTGGCGCGCGAAGTTCGCCGACGGCGGCTACGAGAACGTCCACAGGACGATGGAGCTGAACTTCGACGCCCAGGTGCGCCTCACCGAGGAGCTGCTCCCGCTGCTGCGCGCGAGCGCGCCCAGCGCGATCGTCAACGTGTCCTCCACCGCCGGGCGGGTCGCGCGCGCCGGCGCCGGCGCCTACAGCGCGTCCAAGTTCGCGCTCGCGGGCTGGTCGGATTCGCTGTGGGCCGAGGAGCGCAGCAACGGTGTGCATGTCGGCCTGGTGATGCCCGGATTCATCGCGACCGAGGGCTTCCCCGCCTCCGAGCTGCTGGCCAAGCCGCTCACGCGCTGGATCGTCTCGAGCCCCGACAAGGTCGCGGACGCGATCTTCGAGGTCGGAGTCGGCCGCAGGGCCGAACGCTGGGTGCCCCGGCCCTACGCCCTCGCGGGCGCTCTGCGTGTCCTGGCGCCCGGGCTGACGCGGCTGGTCCTCGGCGGGCCCTCCGCCGCGGTGATGACCACCGCGACCGGCGCGGACATGGCCGAGCATCGCAACGGGACCGGCACGCCGACGACGAGCTGACCCGGGATGGGCGGCGCACAAGACGACCGCACCCCCACCCGCGCCCTGGTGACAGGCGCGAGCGGGTTCATCGGCGGGCGCCTGGCACGATCGCTGCTTGAGGCGGGAGCGAGCGTGCGATGCCTGGCGCGTGACCCCTCGAAGGTCCGGGACCTCGAGCGGGGCGGCTGCGAGATCAGGCGAGGAGATGTGACCGACGGGGGCAGCCTGGCCGGCATCGGCGAGGGGATCGACGTCGCCTACTACCTCGTGCATGCGATGGCGGGCGGCGCGGGCTTTCAGGAGCGTGAGCAGCAGGGCGCGATCAACTTCGCGCGCATGGCCAGGCGAGAGGGCATCGACAGGATCGTCTACCTCGGCGGCCTGGGCGACTCGAGCGTCTCCAAGCACCTGCGCAGCCGCCACGAGACCGCTCTGGCGCTCGAAACCGAGGGACCGCCGCTGACATATTTCAGGGCTGCGATGGTGGTCGGCGCCGAGAGCGAGTCCTACCGCACCCTGCGCCATCTCGTCAGGCGCCTGCCGGTGATGATCGCGCCGGCGTGGCTGAAGATCGCCACCCAGCCGATCGCGATCGGCGACGTCATCGCCTACCTCCTGGCTGCGCCCGACGTGCCCGCCTCGAAGGGCCGGGAGGTGCAGATCGGCGGGCCGGACATCCTGTCCTATGGAGAGATGCTCGACAGGATGGCGATCGCGATGGGCATGCGCCCGCGACCGAAGATCCCGGTGCCGTTCATCACGCCGTGGCTGTCCGCTCTGTGGCTCGGCCTGGTCACCCCGGTCGACACGAACGTCGCACGCCCGCTGGTCGAGGGTCTGACAACGGCGACGGTCGTGACCGACCCCGCCCCCGCGCGCGAGTTCGCTATCGAGCCCGTGTCCTTCGACAGGGCGCTCGCGATCGCCCTTGAGGAGGAGGCGCGTCTTCAGGCGGGGCACACCGGGGGATGAGCGGCGCCCTGGTGCTGTTCACCCGCGACCTGCGGGTGAGGGATCACCCCGCCCTGTCAGCGGCGGTGCGCGAGCACGAGCACGTCGTGCCCGCGTTCGTGCTCGACGACAGGCTGCTGGCCACGGCCGCCGGCTCCCCCAACCGAGTGTCCTTCCTGCTGGACTGCCTGCGCGACCTCGGGGAGAGCCTGGCGGCGCGTGGCGCGGCCCTGACGGTGCGGCGCGGAGAGGTCGCCGAGCAGGCGCTTGAGCTGGTCCGGCGCCTGAACCTGACGGCGATCCACATGAGCCGCGACAGCGGCCCGTATGCCCGCGCGCGCCTGCAGAGACTCACGGCCATGTGTGAGAGCGAGCGGATCGACCTGCGCCTGTTCGACGGCATCACCGCGGTGCCCCCCGGCGCGATCGCACCCGCGGGCGGCGATCACTACCGGGTCTTCACCCCCTACTGGCGGGTGTGGAGCGGGCTGACCCGGACGGCCCCCCTGCCGGCGCCGCGGAGGATCAGGATGCCGGCGGGGGTGCCCGCCCCGGACCCGCTTCCCCCGCCGGGAGCCGGCGTCTCGCCGCAGCTGGCGGCGGGAGGCGAGCGCGCCGGCAGGGCGCTGCTGGACCGCTGGCTCAGAGGCCCGGTGCACGACTACGGCAGCGGGCGCGATGAGCTCGCGCAGGAGCACACGTCGAGGCTGAGCGCCCATCTGCATTTCGGGTGCGTGAGCCCCGGCGAAGTCCTCTCGCGCCTGCCCTCCGGGGCGGGGGGCGAGAGCTTTGCCCGCCAGATCTGCTGGCGGGACTTCCACCACCAGGTGCTCGCGGCCAGGCCGGACATGACCCGGCAGGATTACCGGCCCCGCGGCGACCGCTGGCGGCGCGATGAGCGCTCGGCCGACGCGTGGCGAGCCGGGATGAGCGGCTACCCGATCGTCGACGCCGGGATGCGCCAGCTCGCCGGCGAGGGCTTCATGCACAACCGCGCCCGCATGATCGTCGCGTCCTTCCTGACCAAGCAGCTCTACATCGACTGGCGCATCGGCGCGGCGCACTTCGCGCGGCTGCTCGCGGACGCCGATGTGGCGTGCAACACCGGAAACTGGCAGTGGGTGGCCGGGACCGGAAACGACACGAGGCCGAACCGCGTGCTGAACCCGCTGCGGCAGGCCCAGCGTTTGGACCCCGACGGCGACTATGTGCGCCGCTGGGTGCCCGAGCTCGCGGACCTGCCCCGCGCACTCATCCACCAGCCGTGGGAGCTCCCCGCGCGGGAGCTGCGGGCGCTGCGCTACCCCAGCCGTCCGCTGTGGGCGCTGGCGGAGGGCGAGCTGCGCCGAGGAGAGCGCGGTGCTCCGCCCCGCTAGGCTCGCCCCGATGCGCGAGATCCAGATCACCGGCGAGAGCATCAGGCTCGGCCAGCTGCTGAAGCTCGCCGGCATCGTCGGCAGCGGCAGCGAGGTCAAGCATCTGCTCGCCGAGCATCCGGCGCTCGTCAACGGCGAGCCGGAGAGCAGGCGCGGCCGCCAGCTTCACGTCGGCGACGTCGTCGCCGCCGGCGACGAGCAGGTGCGCATCGCGGCCGAGCCGCAGGGCTGAACGCCGCGCTCAGCCGAGGTTCGCGACGATCACCGGCGTGCGCGTGGGGACGCGGCTGCCGCCGATCGGCTCGGAGCTGACCAGCACCTCGTTCACCCCGGACACCGATCCCGGCACGCCGACCGTGGCCTGGCCGTTCGCGGAGGGGGTGAAGAGGGCGTCGGTCGGCTGCGGCGCCCCGCCGCGTTTGACCCATACCTCATAGACGCGGCCGGGAGAGGTCTGCGGCATGCCCGCGAGCCTGAGCTCGGCCCGGTTGCCGCTGACGGCGACGAGTGCGCTGGCCCCCGGCGCGCTCACCTGGGCCCTGATCACCCGCGTGCCGCCACCCGAGCCCGAACCGGCCACGACCAGGACCAGCACGACGAGCGCGGCCGCCGCCGCGAAGGCAACGGCGGGCCAGATGCTCCGCGCTCTCGCCGGGCTGCGCCGCTGCCGGCCGCGGCCGAGCTCGGGCTCGCGCGCCTCCGCGCGGACCGTGCTCATGATGCGGCTGCGCAGCTCCGGCGGCGCGCTCGCGGCGGGGGCGACGGCCGGCAGCGCGGACACCACGGTGCGCAGAGAGGCGACCTCCTCGCGGCAGACCGCGCAGGACTCCAGATGACGCCGGAAGGCAGCGCGCTCGGGCTCGGTCAGCGCGCCGAGCACGTAGGGGGCGGCGTTGCCGTCGCAGTGATCGGAGGTGGTGTGCTCGTCGCTCATCGCAGAACCTCCGCCGGATTGCCCAGGCTCATCCGCATCTTCGCCAGCCCGAGCCTCATGCGGCCCTTGACCGTCCCGACGGGGGTGTCGAGCATAGAGGCGATCTGGACATGGGTGAGACCACCGAAGTAGGCGAGCTCGATCACGCGGCTCTGCTCGTCCGGCAGCTCCTGCAGCGCTTCGCGCACTTCCCGCGCCTCCTCCCTGCGCGCCACCTCCACATCGGTTCGCTCGGGTGCCGGCACCCGCTCGTGGGCGTCCTCTTCGAAGACCACGCCGCGCTCGCGGACGGCGCGCCGGCGGATCGCGTCGATCGCCCTGTTGTGGACCACCCCGAACAGCCACGTGCGAACGCTCCCGCGGGTCCGGTCATAGCGGGCGCGGCTGCGCCACACCGACAGGAACGCCTCCTGCACGACGTCCTCGGCGAGAGCGCGCTGGCGGCAGATCCGCAGGGCCAGCGCGAACGCGGTGTCGGCATGCCGGTCATAGAGGACCTCGAACGCGTTGGCGTTGCTCACGTAGACGAGCTGCATGAGCTCCTCGTCGGCCAGCGCACGCAGGCTCTCGCCTGACCGCCCGCCGCCTGCTGAGCGCAGGGGATTGAACATCACGCTGATTCTTACGCGCCCGCCCCCGATCCGGATCAACTCCCGCCGAAGTTCTCTCGCCCGCCGGCGCGGCGCGCCTCGAGCCGGCCCGAGATGCGGGCCACGAGGATGCTGAGCTCGAACAGCAGATACAGCGGCACCGTCTCCAGGATCAGGGTGACGGCGTCCCCGGGCAGCAGCGCGGCGACGGCGCCGCAGGCCGCGATGGCGTAGCGGCGGTTGTGGCGCAGCTGCTCGGTGCTGACGACCCCGGCGCGGGTCGCGGCGAGGACGCCCACGGGGACCTGGAAGACGAGCCCCATCGCGAGCAGCGTGACCGCGGCGAAGTGGTAGTACTGGCTCGCCTGCACCAGGACGTTGAACTGGCCGCTGTTGAAGTTCTGAAAGAAGCGGACGGCGGCCGGCAGCACCACCAGATACCCGAAGCTGACGCCCACGATGAACAGCAGCGGGATCGCGAGCATCAGGGGCGTAGTCGCGCGCCGCTGCTCGGAGCTGAGCGCCGGCAGCAGGAACGCGTACAGCTCGTACAGCACCACCGGCAGCGAGAGGATCATCGCGAAGATGAACGCGATCCCCACGGTGCTCGTGAAGGGCTCTCCGATGCCCAGCGTGACGGGCTTGTCGCCCTGGGGCGGCGCGGACAGCTGCCGGATCGCGCCCGTGAGCGGCGGCTGCACCCGGGCGAGCGTCGCCCTCACGCGCGGGGCGACGCCGCTGCCCGGCTGCTGCAGAGCGGCGACGACGCTCTGCAGCTGCGTGCCGACGGTGCGCGCGCTCTGCTGCACCGAGTAGGTGGACCCGAGCGGGCCCTTGCCCGGCCCGGACCTGCTTCTGTGTCTGGTGGGCGAGCGGCGCGTTCACCAGGTCCAGCAGACCCTGGTTCTGCCACATACAGAGCGCGAACGCCGCCGCGATCACCGCCAGGCAGATGATCAGCCGCGCTCGCAGCTCCTCCAGATGACCGACGACGCTGAGCTTCTCCTGCGCCCCGACCGGCCCGACCGCCACGGCCATGATCTACGCTCGCCCGCGCTCGCCGCTCAGGCGGAGAGGCGCTCGCGCACGTCCAGGGCGTCGGCGCCGGGCTGCGCCGATGCGGGACGCTCGCGCTCTGCGATCAGCACCGGGACCGCAGGGTCGGCTGCGGCGCCCTCGTTCTCCTGGGCCGACAGAGCGTCCTTGAAGCCCCTCATGCCGCTGCCGAGCGACTTGCCCATCTCGGGCAGGCGCTTGGCGCCGAACACGACCAGCAGCAGGATCAGCAGGAAAGCGAGGTGGATCGGGTTATCGAGTCCCATGTTCTGGCCTTTCGTTTCTGGTGTGCGGGGCGCCAACGGCGGCCCGTCTTCCGACTACTACGCCCGCGGCGCGGCCCTGGATCAGGCCGGCCGCGCCGCGCTCAGCCACCCTTGATCAGCGGCCCTGCCTTTTCGAGCACCTGGGCCTTTGTCAGCGGCACGTCGAAGCCGCCCGAGGGTGTCGGGCTGGCTCCCACGAGGAGGTCGATCGCCGCGGCGTGACGCGCCTCGACCTGGACGATCGCGCCCGCCTCCAGGAGCACCTCCTTGCTCTTGAGCGACGGCGCTGCGCCGTTGTAGGCCCCCACCCCTGTGTTCTCCAGAACCGAGGCGAGCTGAAGGAATGAGTGTTCATCCGTGACGGGGAACACGAACGTCGGCTTCTTGACCGGAGTTCCACCGAGCGCCCTGATGCCCCCGCTCAGGGCCTTGACGTGCTCGGCCTCCTCTTCCCCGAACATCCGGGCCATGGACCTCACCGCGGGAGCGAGCTTGATCTCCCGGCCCTTGACGTTGTAGAAGGCGGACTCGAGATACTCCAGGGTGAGGGCGAAGTTGAGGATTTCGGCGTCGCTTCCCCCGCCCGCGGCGAACGCCTGAGAGACGAACGGCGCGACCGCCGCGGTTCCGTACAGCGCTCCCGCCGCCAGAGCCCCCCGGAGGATGAAGCTCGCTCGCGTCATTCCCCCGGCCTCGATCGCGACCTGATCGGCCGGCGCACCACCCGTGTTTGCCATCGTGTCTTGCTGGATCATGCCCTGCTCCTTTCTCTGCTCGAGCCTCACGCGAGGAACGGCTTGACCGCAGCGAGGACCGTTGACATTTCGGCCGGCAGGGCGAACGCCCCGTCCGGAGTGAGCGGCTTGTTGACGAGCGTCGCGAGCGTCGCCGCGTGGCGGGCCTCAACCGAGTGGATGGCCAGCGCCGAGGCGAGCACCTCCGGACTCTGGATGTGGGCCGCCTGGCCGAGATAGGCCGCTGCGCCGAGATTCTCGACCTTGTAGGCGAGCTCTGCGACCTGCTGCGAGGTGTTGATGGGAAACCTGCCGGTCGGCTCTGCCACGGGGGTGCCGCCGAGGCTCGTGACGGCCGCTTTGAGGGCCTGCACGTGCGAGCCCTCCTGACCGCCGAACTCCTGGATCAGAGCGCCGACCTTGCCACTGAAGAGCTTCGCGGCCACGACCTTCTCGTAGAACTGCGTCTCGAGGTACTCCAGAGTGAGCGCATAGTTGAGGATCGCCACGTCGCCCGTGGACGCCGACGCGGCGCCGCCGGCAGTGCTGGTCGTGGGGGCTGTGGTGGAGGTCGAACTGCTCCCGCACGCCGCGAGCGCGAATGCTCCGAAGCTCGCTGCGGCCGCGCCTCCAGCCATCTTCAGGAAGCGCTTGCGGTCCACGTCGTCGCGCACGAGGCGCTCGACGGCGCCCCTCTCACGACGCGCGGTGCTCCCATGGGGGTCAACCGACATGTCGGTCCTCCGTTCTGTGCAGGCGACCTTGCCCGCCGAGGGCGGGCCTGCCGCACCGATTCCCCGGGCCGCAGTTGGGGCGGCGGCTCCGGGCGTCTGTACAGACCTATTCGCGCACGCGCGCGATTCGGATCAGCTCAGCTCAGGCGACGCGCGCCACGAGCCCGAGGGCCTGCGCGAGCAGCTCATATGAGCGCAGCCGGGTCTCGTGGTCATACATGATGTTGACCGCGATCAGCTCCTGCGCGCCGTAGGACGCGACGAGTTTGATCAGCTCTGCGCGCACGGTCTCGGGGCTGCCGACGACGCCTCGGCGCTCCGCCCGCGGAAGCTCGCCGGGGCGCACCTGCTCGGCCAGGAACCTGACGGCCTCATCCGGAGCCGGTACCGCGATCGGCGTGCCGCGGCGAAGCATCGTGAAGGTCATCCTGCCGCTGGCTGCCAGGCGCCGGGCCTCCTCGTCGGTGTCGGCGCAGATCACCCACACGGCGACGGCCGTCTCGGACGCCGTCCCTCTTTCCGCCTGGGCGTGGCGATCACGGTAGAGCGCCGCGACCTCCTGGCCGCCGGGGCTGATGAAGTCCGCGAACGCATACGGGAGCCCCAGCTCCCCGGCCCAGATCGCGCTCTGCTGGGAGGAGCCGAGCAGCCAGGGGACGGGTCGCTCGGGCCGGCCGGGAAGCGTCGAGGCCAGGCGCGCGAACGGGTGGTCGGCGGGCAGGTTGTCGTCCAGGTACGCGAGCAGCTCCGCCAGCTGCGCGGGGAAGTCGTCCGGCGAGGCCTGCCGGCGGTCGCGCTGGAGCGCGAAGGTCGTGATCGGATCTGTGCCGGCGGCCCTGCCGATGCCGAGGTCGATGCGGCCGGGAAACAGCCCGGCGAGCATGCTGAACGTCTCGGCCACCTTCAGCGGGCTGTAGTGCGGGAGCATCACGCCGCCGCTGCCGACCCGGATCCGCTCGGTCACCGACGCGATCGGCCCGATCAGCGCCTCCGGGCTCGGGCCGGCGAGCATCGGCCCGCCGTGGTGCTCGGCGACCCAGTAGCGGTGGTAGCCCAGCCGGTCGGCGAGCTGCGCGAGCTCGAGCGTGTTCGAGAGGGCGCTCGGGCCGCTCGACCCCTGGGCGATCGGCGACTGGTCGAGCACCGATACCCGCAGGGGAGGCCGGCCGTCGATGTGCTCAGCGTGCTCGGAGATGGGCCCATGGTAGGACCAGGCGGCGCAGGGCCCGTCCTCTCAAGGCGCCGCACCCCGCTCGCGCTGGAATCAGAGGCAGAGGTTCTGGCCTTCCTGCTCCACGTTGTTGGTGTCTTCCCTGCCCGCTCGATCGCGCGCGCGGACGACGAAATAGAAGCTCTCTTCGGTCGGCAGCTGCGGTGTGTCGAAGGCCGTGACTCCGGGAGCGCTCGTGTAAGTCGGCGTCGAGGAGTTCTCACCGCCGGGAGTACTCGACTGGTAGACCTCGTAGACGATCAGCGGATGCCTGTTCTTCTCGCTCGCGGGTTCCCAGCTCAGGTGATAGCTGGAGGTTCTTCCGCCGCCGATCGGGCCGCCGATGCACGTGGTGGCCGTCTTCAGGCCGGCGAAGGCGATGTGGGCCTTCCGCTTGGCAGCGGCGGGTGACGCGCTCGCGAGCGCCGCGATCAGCACGACCGAGAGCAGGCTGGCCGGCGCGGGAGCGCAGTGCCGGCGAGGCTGCGACGAGCCTGAGGTGCTCATGAGACCTCCTCGTTGAGGTCCTCGGATTCTATCGCCGCGCCCCGGGCGCTCACACCGTCCAGTGTCACGCTCGTGCGAGTGCTCCCCGGCCGCTGCAATGATGGGCATCGGAGGCATGCGGGCGATGAGCGGACTGATCTGGACAGCCGGTGCGCGGGCGCACGACCGCGGGGGAGGATCGTGAGGTTCCGCGCCGTCGTGGAGCCGGCGGAACCGATGCGGGGACTCGAGGTCCCCCCGGGGGTGGTCGAGGCCCTGAAGGCAGGCGCGCGTCCGCCGGTGACGATCACCGTCAACGGGCACTCATGGAAGAGCAGGGTTGCCATCATGCGCGGCCGCCATCTGCTCGGGCTCAGCAACGCCAACCGCAAGGCCGCCGGCGTCGCGACCGGCGAGGAGGTTGAGGTCGAGCTTGAGCTCGACACCGTGCCCCGGGTCGTGGTCGAGCCGCCGGACCTCACCCGGGCGCTGGACGCCAGCCCGGCCGCCCGCGCCGCCTACGACCGGCTGGCCTACAGCCACAAACGCGAGCATGTGCGCGCGATTGAGAGCGCGAAGAAGGCCGAGACTCGAGCACGGCGGATCGAGAAGGCCATCTCGGCGCTTCAGGACCCGGGCTGACACGCCCGGGAACCCCCGGTCCGGAGCGAGCGTGCGCGGCCGGCGCTCGCTGAGCATGGAAAGCTTCGGTGAATGAGCGTTCGTGTGCTCCTGACGGAGGGTTCCAGCCTCACCTCGCGAGAGGTCGTGACGTGCCTGGGGCCGCTCGGATACCAGCTGGAGGTGCTCGACCCCGACCCGATCTGCCTCGCGCGCTTCAGCCGCTGGGTGCAGAGGGTGCATCGCTGTCCCCATGCCGGGAGCGATCCCGCGGGCTACATCCTGTCGCTCGAGAAGGTGGTCGCGCAGCGGGCGATCGACGTGGTGCTTCCCACGCACGAGCAGGCATGGCTGCTGGCGGCTGCCCTGCCGCGGCTCGCGTCGTGCGTCCGCACCGCCGTCGCCGACGCCGCCGCGTTCGAGCAGGTCCAGAGCAAGATCGCCTTCGCGCAGCTCGCCGGTCAGCTGGGCCTGCCCCAGCCGCAGTGGCAGGTCGTGGCATCGGCTGACGACCTCGCCGACATCCCCTTCCCCTACTGGCTGAAGGCGGCGTTCAGCACGGCCGGGCAGGGAGTCTGCGAGGTCGTCGACCGGCGCTCCCGCGAGGAGGCGGCGGGTGCGCTGCTCGGCAGGGGTGTTCCCGTGATGGCCCAATCACCCGCGGAGGGCGAGTATGGGCAGGTGCAGGCGTTGTTCGACCGGGGCCGGCTCGTGGCGGTCCACACGAGCGTGCAGCGCGGCGTGGGCGTGGGCGGAAGTGCCGCCGCGAGGCTGAGCGTCGATCACGCCGAGCCGCGCGAGCACGTCGCCCGTCTGGGTGAGGCCCTCGCCTGGCATGGTGGCCTGACCCTCGACTACCTGCACAGGGACGGGTCGCCGCAGTACCTGGAGTGCAACCCTCGCACCGTCGAGCCCGGGAACGCCGCCCAGAGCGGCGTGAACATCCCCGCGCTTCAGGTCCTTCTCAGTCTGGGCGAGCCTCCCGGCCCGATGCCGCACACGGGCAGTGCGGGTGTGCGCACACACGGTGCGCTCGCCCTGCTGATGGGCGCTGCCGCCCGTGGCGCTTCCCGTCGCTCGCTGCTGGGCGAAATGGTCCGCGCGATCGTGGGCCGCGGGCTGTATGAGAAGAGCGCCGAGCAGCTGACCCCGGTTGTCCGCGATCCGCCGAGCCTAGTGCCGGTGGCCGTGGTCGCAGCTCAACTGCTCTACTCGCCCTCGAGGGCCGCGGATATCGCCCGCCGGTCTGTCGACAGCTACTCGATCGATCCTCAGAGCGTGCGGCAGCTGAATCGGATCGTCAGCGCCCCGACGGCCTGAGCGCGAGCTCCGCGACGCGAAGCCGCGTGACGGCGATCGTTCTAGCTCCCGCGCCGCGTTCTTAAGCCCGTCGCGGGGCGGGCCGATGGGAGCTGCATGAAGAAGAACAAGAAGAAGCACCACAAGAAGCACCGCAACGAGGTCGTGCCGGCCGATCAGGATGTCGCACGCGTCGAGCCCGCCGAGAGCCGCGATGAGGCGGCGGGAGCACTCATCGCCGCCCTGGAACAGGCGGGGCGACTGGGTGTCAGGGTCGCCGTCGACGGCGAGGGCTACACGATCCTCCACGGGCGCGAGGAAGAGCGCTGCGGCGAGGCCAACCTCGCAGGCGTCGTGGTTCGGCGCACCCCGGCACGCCGCGAACGAGCGGCCGTCTCGGGCGGCGCCCGGCACCTGCGGCCCGGCGCGGTCGCACGATAGCCCCTCCACCTGCGCGAGCGGGTGCGGCCGGATCCGAGCGCGCGCGCAGCCCCGCGGCGCGCCGGCCGATGCTGCCCGAACTCTGTCAGGCTCCCGCCCTCGGTCTTCAACACCGCGGACGAGGTCAGGCAAATGCTTCTCTACAACTCGCAGGTCTCGGGCAACTGCTACAAGGTCCGGCTGCTGCTCGCGCACCTGGGCATCGACTACGAGCGCCACGAGCTCGACGTGGTCGACCGCTCCGACCGGGCGCTGCTGCTCGGGCGCCTGAATCCCGCTCTGCGCGTCCCCACGCTCGTGCTCGACGACGGCCGCCCGCTGGCGGAGTCCAACGCCATCCTCTGGTATCTCGCCGACGGGACACCGTATCTGCCCTTGGACCCGTATCAGCGGGCCAAGGTCCTGCAGTGGCTCTTCTTCGAGCAGTACAGCCACGAGCCGAACATCGCCGTCCTGCGTTTCTGGCTCATCGTCGCCAAGGCGCCTCCCGGACAGGCGGAGATCGACGCATGGCGCGCCGGCGGCGAGGCGGCCCTGAGCGCGCTCGAGGGCCAGCTCCGCGAGAGCCCCTACCTCGTCGGCGACGATTACACGATCGCCGACATCGCCCTTTACGGATATACGCACGTGGCCGATGAGGCGGGGTTCGATCTCTCCACCAGACCGGCCATCCGCGAATGGCTCGCGAGGGTCGCAGCCCAGCCCGGCCACGTGCTGATCACAGACTGACCGCGGCGCCGGGCTGCCGGCGCAGGACGCCGCCTTGAGCGATCATCCGCCCGTGGATGACGCGGGCCGCGCAGATCCGCCGCAGACTCCGGGACTGGCCTGGGAATGGCCGGCCGCGGCGCTCGGTGCCGTCTACGCCCTCCCGGCCGCGGTCGTGGTGCTGAGCGATCGGCCGCGGGGCCTGGCGCTGGCGGTCGGCGTGCTCCCGGCGGCACTGGTGGGGCTGCTCCCGACCCGCAGGGGGCGGCTCGCGCTGATCGTGCTCGGTTTCGCGATCGGGATGCCGATGTTGATCGGCGGTCTTCTGGCGGGCGTTCCGGTGTTCGCCGTGTTCGCGATCGTGGCGCTGGGCGCCGGCTCGGCGCTGCTTGCTGCGCGCACGCGGCCGGGGCAGCTCGCGATGACGCTGTCTCTGCCGATGGTCGGGGTGGGACTCAGCTACAGCGCCCTGGGCAAGGCCGCCGGCCTGGCGGGCCTGATGGTGCTCGGGGGGATCTTCGCCTGCGCGGTCTCGATGCTCTGGCCCGAGCACGCCGCCGCGCGCGAGGCTCGGCCTCCCGGGCCCGCCCCCACCCTCGGCTACGGCATCCGCCTCGGCGCAGCGGGCGCCACCGCGGCGGCGATCGGGTTCCTGCTGGACCTGGAGCATGTCGGCTGGGCGTGTGCCGCCGCGCTGCTGGTGATGCGGCCCACCGCCGAGATGCAGCGGCTGCGGAGCGTCGGAAGGATCCTTGCGGTGGCGGTCGGTGCGCTGCTGGGGGCTGCGCTCGTTCACGCCGGCCCGCCGGCCTTCCTCTACAGCGTGGCCGTGATCGCAGCCGTGGCGGGAGCCGGCGGCACCCACCACAGCCGCTGGTATGTGACCTCGGCGTTCACCACGTTCCTCGTGTTCCTGATGCTGCTCTACTCCGACCCGCACAGCACCGCACTGCGCCTGAACGAGCGCCTGCTCGAGACGATGCTCGGCGTGGGCATCGCATACCTGTTCGGCCTCGGCCTGCCGGCCCTGGAGAGCCGCCGCCGGACACGAGACACGTGAGCTGAAGCGCCCGGCGGCCTTCATGTCGCGCCGCGGCCTGTCGATGAGCTCATATGGCGAGTGCATTCGGCGAGCCGCCACGGCGGCACCCGGTCGACCGCGTCCGGATGGTCCTCTACCCGGCCCTCCTGCTGCTGGCCATCGCCGTGGTGGCGCTGCGCGTGACCCACCCCCACGCGAGCCAGGCCGCCCAGGACACGAGCAACGTCAACCTCCGTGGCCTCACCGAAGAGCAGCAGCCGGTCGCGGTCACGCTCAGCCGCGGGGGCGAAATCCGGTCACTGCACGTCCACCTGATCGGCATCTGCGAAAACGGCGGCGAATACAGGATCGGGTGGGAACCGGAAAGCCCGCGGATTCCCTTCAGATCCGGCACGAGCGGGATCGTCGCTCACGAGTCCGCCGAGAAACGCAGCTCCAGCGGCATCGTCTCGGACACGCTCGCGGGGACGAGCGCGCACGTGGAAGCCGGCGATCAGGGCGTCTCGGGCGACGTCCGGTTCCAGACCACCTTCCGCTACCCGGGCGGGCGCATCCTGCGATGCGACTCCGGCTTCATCCACTGGGCGGCGAACCGCAGCGGCACCGCGAACGGCGAGCCGCGTGGAGGGCCCGGGTCCTACCCCCTGGTGTCCTCGCTCGCGGTGGGCGCCACACCCGGCCAGCTGCGCTTCGCCGCGCTCGTCGACGAAACCTGCGCCGCCAGCTGGAACAGGGACCTCCTGCTCGAACGTCGAAGGCGCCGGATGCATGAGCCCGCGAAGGAGCAGCAGGCCGCCCTGGTGCTCGACCATGCGCGCGAGTACCTCTCGATCGGCAGGCTCGGGCGGCCATCGACGCGGACCGGCCTCTACCAGCGGTGGCTGGCGAACATGCTCGAGCGGATCCGGCTCGAGTCGGCGGCCGTCGCTCAGAGCGGGAAGGGAAAGACCCGCAGCGCCGAGGTGACCTTCTCCAAGGTGGAGTACCTGAAGGTCGTGGGCGACGCGCTGGGCCAGGAATTCGGCCTGCGGGTGTGCACCTCCAACGGGCCCCTGCGCCGCCGCGCCGGCAGCTGAGGCGCCGGCAGGGCACCCCGCCTCAGAGCGTTGACAGCGGCGCGCGGCGTCGCGGGAGGGTCTTCAGGAACACCTCGAACGCCTCGGGCGTCAGGGGACGAGCGAAGAGGAAGCCATGCCCGCGGTCGCAGTGCTCGCGCTGGTGGCGGTGCAGCCGCCCGTTCTCTTCGATGCCCTCGGCGAGCGTCTCCATGTGCAGCGTCCTGCCGAGCTGCACGATGGTTTCGATCAGAGCCGTGGCGTCCTGGGAGCCAGCGATCTCGCTGATGAAGGCACTGTCGACCTTCAGTGCGTCAGCGGGGAAGCGGCGAAGGTAGGCCAGCGAGCTGTAGCCGGTGCCGAACTGGTCGATCGCGATCCGCACGCCGAGCCGCTTCAGGGCGCGCAGGCGCTCGGCCGTCGTTTCGGCGTCGCGCATGATCGTGGCCTCGGCCACCTCGAGCGTCAGCAGGCCCGCATCCAGGCCCGCGGCGCGCAGGGCGTCGCTGACGTCGGCGGCGAGCTCGCCGCTCTCGAGCTGGGGGGCGCAGATGTTGACCGCCACCCCGAGCTCGTGCCCGTCGCAGCGCCAGATCGCCGCCTGCCGGCAGGCCTCCTCGAGCGCCCAGCGCCCGATCGGCATGATCAGGCCGCTGCGTTCGGCGATCGGCAGGAACTCGCTCGGCGAGACCGAGCCGCGGGTCGGGTGCTCCCAGCAGATGAGCGCCTCGACACCGGAGATCGCTTCGCTCTGAAGGTCGAACGTCGGCTGGTAGAGGATGCGCAGCTGCTGCAGCTCGAGCGCGTCCACGAGGTCCATCTCCAGCGTGAGGCGATCCTGTGAGGCCGTCTGCATCCTTGATTCGAACAGCGCGTAGCCGTCGCGGCCGTGCTCCTTCGCCTCATAGAGCGCGAGGTCCGCGTCCCTGAGCAGCTCCTCCGCCGTGCTGTGCTCGCCAAGACACACGCCTATGCTCGCGGTCAGCGTCAGCGCCCGCCCGACCGCCCCCGTCATCTCATACGGTCTGCGCAGCACCTCGAGCAGGCGCTCCGCGACGAGCTCGGGCCCGGCGTCGAGGGTCGAGCCCTCCACGAGCACCACGAACTCGTCGCCGGACAGGCGCGCGGCCGTGTCGCCCTCGCGGATCACGCCGCTCAGCCTGGCGGCCACCATGCACAGCAGCTCGTCTCCGGCCGCATGACCGAAGGTGTCGTTGACGGCCTTGAACCCGTCGAGGTCCACATACAGCGCCGCGACCGGGATGTTCTGGCGACGGGCGCGGGCCAGCATCTGCTCAGCGCGATCGAGGGCGAGGACGCGGTTGGGAAGGCCCGTGAGCGCGTCGTGGAGCGCGAGGTGCCGAAGCTGCCCCGTCTTCTCCTGAACCATGCCCAGCGCCCGCTCGCGCGAGCGGGTGAGCACGAGCACCAGTGCGGCCGTCAGCAGGGTCACGAGCACGCCGATCGCGAAAACGAGCAGCCCCTGCAGAGACGGCGACGGCCCGCCCGACGCGATGTTGCCCTGCACCCTCACCGTCCACGGCCCTTGGATGTCGGCGATCGAGGTGCTTGAGTAGCCCCCGTGCGTGCTCGCCGCGCCGCGGTAGGCGACCAGTTCGCGGCTGAGGCCGCTGTTGGAGTGGTAGAGCGACAGCCCGAGCCCGGGATGGCCGGCGAGCGCGGTGCTGAGCAGGGAGCTGATGTCGAATGAGCTGACCACCCAGCCGTTGACGGCTGCGCTCCGCTGCGCCGCCGTGCTCACGAGGGCGTCCGGCGGATAGAACGCCTGCACGAAGATCAGGGTGCTCACGCCCTCGGCTTCGGCGGGAGCGATGACCATGCCGCCGGTCTCGGCGACCAGGTGCTGAATGGGCACCTGGCTGCTGCCTATTTCAGAGCTCGCCTGACACCAGTCTCCCTGCACCTCCCGGGCGAACTGCGGCGTCAGGACCCCCACGATCGACTCCCCGGCTGAGACCAGGCAGTAGCGGGAGCGGCCGTCGATGGGCACGGGCTGGATGACCTGCCCCGCCAGGTCGCGGAACCTCGGTTCGGCGTTCCGGCGCGCGAGGAACGCGCTCAGCCGCGCCGCCGGCACCACCCTGACGACCGTGGTGCCGAGCCCTCCGACCTGGCGCTCCCAGCCTTCCAGCCCCGTGTACATGCTGGTGAAGTCGCTCTGGCTCGGGTCGGGCTGGACGGTCAGGATCGCGCTCAGCGTCCCCACGAAGTCGGTGTCGCGCCGCAGCAGCGTGTCGACGGTCGCGCTGACCTCGGTGGCCGCCGTCTGGAAGGACTGCGCGTGGTCTCTTCGCGCGCTTGCCTGCCACGCGAGCGCGCCCATTGCCGCCAGCAGCAGACCGAGCACGAGGATTCCGCCCGCGATCAGGCCGGCTCGATGCCCGTTTCGAGGCCGTGCATCCATTCCCATCCTTCGACGGATAGCGCGCGGTTCCCGACCGTAGTCTGCTGCGTTTCCTATGCGCGCTGCGCCCGTGCCGGATCGCAGGCCGGCACGCACGGGGCCCTATGCCGAGGCGAGCATCCCTCTGCCGCGCATCTCCCCGAGGATCTCGGCTGCGACGTCCTGCGCGTCGCGGTGCTCGGTGCTGATCACGAGGTCGACACCCGGCAGCCCAGGCGTTGAGAGGGCGAGCCGCCGGGCGCGCTCCATGAGCGGCGCCTTGCCGGGCCAGTGGTCGGGCTCCCGCGCGTCGATGCGCGCGGCCACCGTCTCGGCAGAGGCGGCGAGACAAACGACGAGCAGCAGCTGAGCCGCGCTCGCGCTCCTTACCGCGGCGAGATCCTCGGCGCCGACGACCGTCGCCGAGATCAGAAACCTCCGCCGGCCCGCCACGCGCTGAAGCGAGAGCACCGCCTCCAGCTGGGGAACCCAGTCGCTCGAGCCCAGCAACGGCCGCCCGAGCGACAGCTGCTCGGCCTCCAGGGCCCCGTGTGGGATGTCCTGGATGTCGTGGAGCGTAGCCAGCGCCTCGAGAACCGATGACTTGCCGGCGCCGGGGGCCCCGATGAGAACGAGAGCCGTGACCACCTGCGCCAGTATGCACGAGCCTGCCACCAGGCCCGATCCGGGGCGGCGACGGCGGTTTCGAGCAGTAGGCTGGAACCATGGAGAGGCCGGCAGGCATCGTGCTCTACGTGCTCGCGCTGGTGGCGGTCGTGGTCGGCGTGGATGTCCTGTTCTTCAGGCACCAGTTCTGGGCGCGCCTGATGGTCAACATCGGGATCGTCCTGGTCTTCTCGGCCTTCTACCTGAGGTTTCTGAGGCAGGCATGAGCGGAACGCCCCCCATCGACGCGGCAGGCGGCGAGGACGCCCCGACGGGTCTGCGCGGGTGGTGGGGCTCTCCCCCGCGAGCGGGGATGCAGCGCCTGATCAACCCGTGGGTGTACCGCCACATTCGCGGCTTCGGGATCACCCGCATCGCCGGTGGGCTGCTCGCGTGCGCCGCGGGCATCATCTGCCTTTCGTACGCCGCCTACGGGTGGGGGGCCTTCTTCCTGGTTGTCGGTGTGCTCAACCTCGCGGGCGGCTACTGGTACATCGCGATCTCCCGCTCCGCGGCTCCGCGGGCGTGAGCGCTCCCCGCGCGAGAACTCCTCTGAATCGGAGGGAGGCCCCATGAGCGATGAGAGCACCGGGAGGGGCAAGGTGGTCGTGAACCGGGCGATGTCGCTCGATGGCTTCATCGCCGGGCCCGGCGACGCGATGGACTGGGTCGGCGAGTTCCTCGGGCCCGAGGAGGTGCGGGAGCAGGCGGCGGCGACGGGCGCCATGCTCGTCGGCAGGCGCACCTCGGATGTGGGCGACAGGATGGAGGCCGAGGAGCCGGGCAGCGTGGACTACCCGTTCTCGGGCCCCGTGTTCGTGCTCACCCACCGGCCGCCGCAGTCCCCGCTCCCGGGTGTCACGTTTCTCAGCGGCGACATCGGCGACGCCGTGGCCACGGCGCTCAGCGCGGCGGACGGCGGGAACCTCGAGATTCTTGGAGCCGACGTGGCCGGCCAGTGCCTGCAGCGAGGACTGGTGGACGAGATCTTGGTGTACGTGCTGCCGGTGCTGCTCGGGGACGGCGTGCGGTTCTCGCCCCAGGGCCTGCCCAGGGTGGATCTCGAGCCGGTCAGCAGCACGCGGTCGGGCGAGGCCACCATCCTGCGGTTCCGCGTCCGCAGGTGATCCCGGCGTGCCCCTTGCGGGCGCACGCGCGGGCCCGCCCGCCCGCCGGGATGTAGACTCGGCGCCGGACACCGGGGAGGGTTCCTATGCCACAGACAACGATGTTCCGCGATCGGTCAAGACCGGCGCAGATAGTGCTAGGCGGCGTGATTCCGGCCATCATCGGCGCGGCTGCGGGCGTCCTGGTCGGGATCAGCAGCGGCGGCTACTGGGCGATCGCGATCGTTGCGGGCATCGGCGGCTTCCTCGCCGGCTTCGAGCATGAAGACGGCTGGGGCGGAGCGGACCGCGGGCTTGTCGGCGGAGGGATCTACGCGCTGTCGCTGGTGATCGCCCACCACATCGCGGGGACCGAAGAGAAGGTCTCGCTCGGCAACTCCGAGCCGATCTTCGTCGTGTTCGTGGCCATCATCGGCATGTTCCTCGGCGCGGCCGGCGGCCGCGTGGCACGCGGCCTTCGCCACGAGCCCGCCGAGGCCTCGGATGCTCCGGACGGTCCGGAGGCACCCGAGGGAGGCTAGGCGTCGTCCGCGGGCGCGGGCGTCGCCAGCAGCACCGAGCAGTGAGCGTCGTGAAGGACGCGCCTGCTCACGCTGCCGATCGCCGCAAGGCCGCTCGCCCGGCGGGTTCCCATCAGGATCAGCGAGGCATCGGTCGCGGCGGCGGCGCCGACGATCGCGTCCACCGGCGAGCCGACCTCGATGCGCGCCGCGGGGGAGGTCGGGAGCGCCGTGGCGATGCTGCTCGCCTGATCGTGCACCCTGGTCGGGTGGGCGTCCTCCTCGGCTCCCTCGACGTGGACGAGGGCGAGAGTCGCGCCGTGGGCGCCGGCGAGGCGGATCGCGAGCTCCACGAGCTCATCCGATCCGTCGAGGCCGTCGCTTGCGACGAGCATGTGCTTGGGGAAGCGCTCCTCCCCGCCCGGCGTCGAGCGTGCGGCCAGGAGAGGCTTGTCGATCGTGAGGGCCACGCCCGCAACGCCGTCGACCAGGCGGCCGCCCAGCCATGAGGTGCCGGGGGCGCCGATAGCGAGCAGATCGTGGTCGGCGGCGCGCTCGACGATCACCTCCGCGGGTGGTCCCGCGGGGTCGATCTGCTTGGTGCAGGGGACGCCGGCGACGTCTGCGAGGTGTCCGGCCCGCTCAATGATCCGCTCTGCCCGCTCGGGGCCGATCGAGGCCGAGCGGTAGGCGCCCGAGCCCTTCACCGCGGTGACGGCGAGCATCGTGAGGTGCCCGGTGGGGCCTGCGAGGATTGCCGCCTGCTCGACGGCCGCGTAGCTGCGGTGTGTGCCGTCGACGGCGCAGAGGATGTCTGTGAACGGCCTGTTGCCGTCGGGTGCGCTCCTGTCGGGAGCCTGTTGCTCGGTGCCTGTTGGTGTCATGCCTGAAACCTATCGTCCGCGCCGCCGCACGGTCATCCGATCATTCCCCCGGGCTTGTGAGGGAACTTCCGCAGCGCCTCTGCAGAGCCCCGGCGGCGCCCTCGCGTTAGCCTGCTCGGGCAAGCATCGGCACAGCCGCCGGTGAGAACCGACGAGGGGTGATCAATGAGTGAGCAACCGAACGAGGAGGGGGTGGCCTTTCACCTGCTCCTGGACAGGGACGAGGTGCCGGTCGCGGCCAGCGCGCTGCGGCTGCTGATCAGCGACGAGGCCCACGAGCAGCAGATACGCGGCCTGGCGCGAGCGGTGCTCTCAGAGCTCGACGCTCCCCCCGACGAGCATGGCATCACGAGCGTGGCCCTCACCCCCGAGCAGATGAAGATCACCCACGCGGCCGTTCGCGTGCTCCTGAACGACCTTCAGCGCGAGCAGGCGCAGGAGATCCACATCCTGCAGGCGATCCTCGCCAAGCTGCCCGACGAGCACACGATGAGGGCGATCTCGCTCGACTGAGCGACGGTTCGCCCGGCGCCCGTTCAGACGGGCTCGGGGTCCATCTGTATCGCGCCGCAGGGACACTCCTCGGCGCAGATCCCGCAGCCCTTGCAGTAGTCGTAGTCGATCTCGTAGCGCTCGCCCGGGGCGAGCTTGATCACGGCGTTGTCGGGGCACAGGCCGTAGCAGTTGTCGCATTCGAAGCAGTTGCCGCAGGAGAGGCAGCGACGCGCCTCGAACAGCGCGTTCTCCTCATCCAGGCCCGACTGCACCTCTGCGAAGTTCGACTGCCGGCGCACGATGTCCAGCCGCGGAGCGACCTTCTTCGGGGCGTCGTCGAAATACCAGGTGTTGAGCTTGTCGAAGCCGGCGAGCTCGTGCTTGGGCGGGGCCGCGATCTCCTCCCCGCGCAGCCAGGCGTCGATGTTGCGCGCCGCCCGCTTGCCGTGGCCGATCCCGACCGTGACGGTGCGCTCGGCGGGCACCATGTCGCCGCCGGCGAAGATGCCCTCATAGCCGGTCATCATGTTCTGGGAGACCTTCACCACGCCGTCCTCGACCTCAAGGCCCGGGACGCCGTCCAGCAGCGACAGGTCGGCCTCCTGCCCGAGCGCCAGCACGAGCGAGTCGGCGGCGATCTCTTCGACCTCGCCGGTGGGCTGCGGGAAGCCGGTGTCGTCGAGCTCCATCTTTTCGATCATCAGGCTCTTGGGGCCGGCGACCTTGACGGTCGTGAGCCACTTCATGACGACGCCCTCCTCGAGTGCTTCCTGCAGCTCGGACTCGTGCGCGGGCATGCGGTCGCGGTCGCGGCGGTAGACGATCACCGCGTCGCTGGCGCCGAGCCGTTTGGCGGTCCTGGCGGCGTCCATCGCGGTGTCACCGCCGCCGTAGACAACGACGCTGCGGCCCAGGAACGGGCGCTCGTCGCCCTCCATGCCGCGCAGCAGCGAGATCGCGTCAAGGACATGTGATGCCTCGCCGGCGGGGATGTAGGCGCGTTTGGCCAGGTGGGCGCCGACCGCCAGGAAGGCTGCGTCGAACGGGCCCTCCTCGATCGCCTCGCGGATGTCCTTCACCGTGCTCGAGCACTCCAGCGTTACGCCGAGGTCGAGGATCCGCTGGATCTCGGCGTCCAGGACGTCCCTGGGCAGGCGGTAGGCGGGAATGCCGTAGCGCATCATCCCGCCGGCGCGCTCGCCGGAGTCGCGGATGAAGACCTCGTGCCCCATCATCGCCAGGTGGTAGGCGGCGGTCAGGCCGGAGGGCCCGGCGCCGACGATCAGGATCCTCTTGCCACTGGCCGCAGCGGGCGCGTCCGGCTTCCAGCCATGCTCGATGGCGGCGTCCCCGAGGAAGCGCTCGACGTTGTTGATGCCGACCGCCTCATCCACCTCGGCGCGGTTGCAGGCGGTGGTGCAGGGGTGGTAACAGACGCGCCCCACGATGGCGGGGAAGGGGTTGTCGCGCATGATCGTGCGCCACGCGGGCTCGTATCCCCCGTCCTCGGCCTCATACAGCCAGGCCTGGATGTTCTCGCCGGCCGGGCAGGCGTGGTTGCACGGCGGGAGCCGGTCCACATACGTCGGCCGCTGGTCGCGCCAGGCGCCGGTCTTGTTCGCAAGGCTCGAGCCGACCTCGAGGGTTATCGCGAAGGGCTTCTCCATCACTCGAGCCCGTACCTTTCGATGTTGCGGTCCGCGCGCGCCTGGATCTGGGCGAGCACGCTCTCGTTGCGCTCGGGCCTGAAGAGGTGGCGGTAGCGGCCCTGAAGTTCGAGGTACTCCTCCACCGGCTGGCGCCTGCGGATCTTCGAGACGCCCGTGACCTCGCCGTGCTCGGCCTCGATCACCGGGAACAGCCCCGTCTCCTTGGCCAGGCGGGCCACCCGTATGGAGTCCGACGCGGCACAGGCCCAGCCGAGCGGGCAGGTGACCAGGATGTGCAGGTAGCGGGCGCCGTGGAGCTCCATCGCCCGCGTCACCTTCGCCTCGATGTCGCGCGGTTCGGAGACCGTCGCGGTCGCGACGTACGGGATTTCGTGGGCCATCGCGATCCTGGCCATGTCCTTGCCCTGGCCGAAGACGTTGCCCGGGTGGCCGCTGACCGTCTGCGTGGTCATGGTGCGCGCCGCGGGCGGCGTGGCACCGGAGCGCTGCACGCCGGTGTTCATGTAGGCCTCGTTGTCGTAACAGATGAACAGCACGTCGTCGTTGCGCTCGAACATGCCCGAGAGGCAGGCCATGCCGATGTCGACGGTGCCGCCGTCGCCGGCCTGCCCGACGACCCGCACGTCACTGCGCCCCTTGACCTTCAGCGCAGCCGCGATCCCGGTGGCGACCGAGGGCGCGTTCGCAAACAGCGAGTGCAGCCACGGCATCTGCCATGAGGACTCCGGGTAGGGGGTCGAGAAGACCTCGAGGCAGCCGGTCGCGTTGGCCGCGATCAGCTGCCCGCCCGTCGCTGTCATGGCGGCGTCGAGCGCGTAGCGGGCGCCGAGCGCCTCCCCGCAGCCCTGGCAGGCGCGGTGACCCTTGGTGATGGCGTTCGTACGGTTCGGGTCGGCCTGCAGCGCCCGCTGCTCGGGGTCGAGCAGGCGGTTGCCGGCCGCGTGGCTACCCACTTGGTAGAACTTGATCGGCGACGCGGGCATCAGATCGGCCCGGCGGCGACGACGCCGACGTCTCGAAGGATGTTCTCGGCGTGGGGTCCCGAGCGGCGCGTTTCGCGGGTGCGCTCGAGCTCGCGGTGGACCAGATCCTCATCCAGGTCAAGGAAGGTGAAGGGCTCGAGCTCTTCGGAGACGGCCTTGCCGAGCATCTCGATCAGCGAGGAGGACGTGATGGAGCGTCCGCCGAGCCCCGCGACGACCGTGTACACCCGCGCCGCCGTGCCGGCCAGCGCGACCTGGATGTCCTGGGAGACGATCCCTCCCACGCCGACCGCGAGCGCCCGCTCGACGACGACGACGCGCCGGGCCCTGCCGAGGATCTCGCGCACCTCCTGCAGGGGGAACGGCCTGAAGGCCTTGATGCCGAGCGCGCCGATCGCGACGCCCTCCTCGCGCATCGTGTCGATCGCGTCCTCGATCGTGCCGATCACGGACCCGAGCGCGACGACGATGGTGTCGGCGTCCTGCAGGCGGTAGTCCCTGACGAGGCCGACGTGCTCGCGGCCGAGCACCTGTGTGAGCTCGCCCGCGAGGCGCGGGATGGACTCGAGCGCCTGCGTCTGCTTGACGTGCGCGAGGTACTTGACCTCTGTGAATGCCTCCGGCCCGACCATCGCGCCGATCGTGACGGGCTCGTCGGGGTCCAGCACCTGGCGCGGCTCGAACTCGGGCAGGAACGCGTCCACCTGCTCCTGGCTGGGGAGATCCAGGCGCTCATATGCGTGCGTGAGGATGAAGCCGTCCATGCAGACCATCACCGGCAGCGAGAGCTCCTCGGCGAGCCTGAAGGCGAGGATGTGAGTGTCGATCGCCTCCTGGTTGGACTCCACGTAGAGCTGGATCCAGCCGGAGTCCCGCTGGGACATCGAGTCCGAGTGGTCGTTCCAGATGTTGATGGGGGCACCGATGGCGCGGTTGGCGACGGTCATCACGATCGGCAGGCCGAGCCCGGAGGCGTTGTAGAGCGCCTCTGCCATGTACAGCAGTCCCTGGCTCGCGGTGGCGGTGTAGGTGCGGGCCCCGACGGCGGACGCGCCGATCGCAACCGACATGGCCCCGAACTCGGACTCCACGTTGATGAACTCGCACGGGGTCAGTTCGCCGGCGGCGACCATCGCAGACAGCCCCTCCACGATGTGGGTCTGGGGCGAGATCGGATAGGCGGGGATCACCTCGGGCCGGCACAGCGCCACGGTCCGCGCGACTGCGCGGGAGCCCTCGATCTGCTCAAGCACCGACCCTCACCTCCCTGTGGGATTGCACGTGGTCAAAGCAGGCCCTTGCGGCGGCGATGTTGCCGGCCGCGACCTTGCCGGAGAAGCGCGTCTCGATCGCGTGGATGACGGAGTCCAGGCTGATGACCTCCGTCAATGCGGCAAGGCCGCCGAGCAGCGCGGCGTTCGGGCGCATCTGGCCGAGGTGCTCACGGCAGATGTCTCCGGCCGGCACCGTCAGCAGGCGCTCGTGCTGAAAGCCCTTGGTCCAGTCTCCGAGGCCGAGATCGTCAAGGCTCTTGGTCGAGTTGATCAGCACATAGCCGCTGCTCCGCAGGCCGCCGAAGACGTCGACCTGGTGCAGCAGCGTGGGGTCCTGCACGATCAGCGCGTCGGGCTCGGCGACCGGTTCGCGGGTGCGGATCTCGTGCTCGTCGATGCGGCAGAACGCGACCACGGGGGCTCCCGTGCGCTCGGAGCCGAAGCTCGGAAAGGCCTGCGCGCAGGCACCCTCGTTGAAGGCAGCGATCGAGAGCAGCTCGGCCGCGGTGACGACCCCCTGGCCGCCGCGGCCATGTATGCGGACCTGGAACACGGTGAGGACCTAGCCGGCGCCGTCTGCGTTTACGCCCGACGCGACGGGCGCGGTGCGGGTGACGAGATGCCTGTCGCGGGCGGAGAGGGAGAAGCCCTGCGCCTCGCCGTCGGCCACGTCGAGCATGAACACGGGCCTGCCCCAGCGCTCGTACTGCTCGGCGTCGATGTAGAACGGCGCGCCGGCGATGGTGCCGAGCTGCAGATCGGCGTCGGAGGGAGGCATGTCGCCGGCCTCGAGCACGATCGGAGAGGTTCCGTCGCAGCATCCCCCCGACTGGAAGATCGCAAGTTCGCCGTGCTCCGCGGCCATTCGCTGCATGAGCTCGATCGCTTCGGGCGTAGCTTGCACGCGCTCGGACATCTTCCCCGGATTCAAGTCGTGAGTTGGCTTTGAAGTTCACCACCCCCGCCCCCCTGGTCCATCCGTACAAAGTCCGTAGCCCGCGTAGGTCTTTGGCCACGCAAACCGGAGCACTCTCCGATCGCCGCCGGGGTGAAGGTGATAGACCCGCCGGATGCACGAGTTGGCGCTCAGCCGGGCGATCCTGAACACGGCGGTCGCGCACGCCGAAGGCAGGCCGGTCACGCGGGTGGCGGTCAGCGTCGGGGCGCTGCGCCAGGTGGTGCCGGACTCGCTCGAGTTCAACTTCTCCGTCATCTCCCGCGGCACCCTCTGCGACGGCGCGCAGCTGGCGATGACCGAGGTGCCGGCGCGAATGAGCTGCCCGTGCGGGAATAGCTGGATACTCAAGGAGCCGATCTTCCTGTGCCCCCGCTGCGACGGAGGCGGGGCGGCGGTGGTGGACGGCGATCAGCTGTCCGTCGACTACATCGAGGTGGAGGAAGAGGAGGCGGTGGGGTAATGCACAGGACCCAGGTGAGGGTGGCGACCGACGTGCTGGACGCCAATGAAACGATCGCGCGGGCGAACCGCGAGGACTTCGACCGCGCCGGCGTGCGCGTGGTGAACCTGATGGGCGCGCCCGGGGCTGGCAAGACGGCGCTGCTCGAGCGTGTGCTCCAGGAGGGCCTGCGCGACTATCGCGCGGGCGTGCTCGAGGGCGACATCGCGGGCTCGCACGACGCCGACCGCCTGTCGGCGCTGCATGTGCCGGTCACACAGCTGAACACCTCGCCGGGATTCGGCGGCGAGTGCCACCTCGACGCCAACATGGTCCGCTCCGCGCTGGGCGAGATCGACCTGCCGGAGCTCGACCTGCTCGTGATCGAGAACGTCGGCAACCTCGTGTGCCCCGCCGAGTTCCGCGTCGGCGAGGACGCCCGCGCGATGGTCTCCTCCGTCACCGAGGGCGAGGACAAGCCGCTGAAGTACCCGCTGATGTTCCGCGCATGCGAGCTGGTGGTGATCAACAAGATCGACCTGCTCCCGCACCTGGAGTTCTCCGTCGACCGCTTCCTGGAGAACCTCGAGCAGGTCAACCCGGGCGTGAGCCACGCACTAGTGAGCACGAGGACCGGCGAGGGGATCGGCTACGTCAAAGGCTGGCTGGAGGGCGTCGCCGGACGCGAATCGCACCCCGGCTGAGGGGACGGCCCTCAGTCGATGAGGGCGGCGGCCTCGCTGCGCACCCGCTCTGCGAGCGGCGCTATCGCCGCTCGCACCGCCTGCGAGATCGGGCTCCCGGTGTCAAAGCTCGCGCCCTGGACGCCGTGCACGAGGACCGTGGTCGGCAGGCGGTGGACCGCTCGCGCAAGCTCGATCGTCTCCCCCACTCCCACGGCGTGGGTGGATGTGGACGAGCGCAGGTCGGCCGGGACGGGCTCGCGTGAGGCATCGATGCGCCGCAGCGCGCCGGCGGGCTCGCCGGTTCCGATCGCGTCGATGATGATCGCCGCCGGGAAGCCGTCCCACTGCTCGATCAGCCCCAGCGCCTCTCCGTGCTGCTCGAGCACGAGCACCTCGGACGGGTCCACGAGCGTACGCAGCGCGCGCGCCACCTCGATGCCCGCCCCGTCGTCCCCGCGCAGCTCGTTGCCGACGCCGATCACGACGACCGACGGGCTCCCATCAGCCACGGTCGACCGTGAGCGTCAGGAAGTGCGTCGCGCAGGAGATGCAGGGGTCGTGGTTGCGTATCGCCTGCTCGCAGCGCAGCGCGAGCCGGTCGTCGGGTAGATCCAGGTAGCGCTCGACGACCTCGCGCAGGTCCTCCTCGATTGCCAGCTGGTTCTGGGAGGTCGGGGGCACGATCTCGGCGTTCAGGATCGAGCCGTCCTCGTCGATCTCATAGCGGTGGTAGAGCATGCCGCGCGGCGCCTCGCTGACGCCGTGCCCGGTGGCGTGCCTGGGCACCACCTCCACCGAGGGCGCGTCGGGCTCCTCGTAGCCCTCGATGATCGCGAGCGCTTCATCGCACGCCTGAACCAGCTCGACGGCGCGGATGATGATGCTGCGGAACGGGTTGCGGCAGTCCTCTTCGAGCCCGACATCCTTCGCGGCCTCGAGCGCAAGCGGCCGCAGCTGCGGCCCCGACAGCGCCCAGCGCGCGAGCGGGCCGGTCAGGTAGGAGGCGCGCTCGCGGACCCGCGCGTGCAGGGCGTTGGAGTGCTCCACGTGTTCCTCGACGAAGTGCTCGGGAAACTCCGCGGGCGGGATGTCGATGCCGCGGTCGGAGACGATCCGGCCGAGGTCGATCGGGTAGGCGCCGGGCTCGGACAGCGCGACCAGCTCCGGGGAGACCTGCACGTCGGGGAAGTCGAGCGTCGCGGTCCAGGCGACCGTCGCGAGCGCGATCTCCCGTGCGCGCTGCAGCCCCGGCACCACGGACCGCATCTCGGCGCGGGTGGGGGCACGGTAGAAGCCGCCGACGCGGATGTTGATCGGATGGACCTCGCGGCCGCCGACCATCGTGATCAGCGCGTTGCCCGCCTTCTTCATCTCGAGCCCCTGCTGCACGACCTCGCCGTGGTCCTTCGCCATCTCGATCGCGCCGGGATAGCCGAGGAAGTCGGGCGCGTGGAGCATGTACACGTGAAGGCTGTGGCTCTCGATCCACTCGCCGCAGTAGATCAGCCGCCGCAGGTCGCGCAGCGGGCCCGAGTCGATCGCGATCCCGCAGGCGTCCTCCATCGCCCGCACCGCGCTCATCTGGTAGGCGATCGGGCAGATGCCGCAGATGCGGGCGGTGATGTCGGGGGCCTCGGTGAACGCCCTGCCGCGCAGCAGCGCCTCGAAGAAGCGGGGCGGCTCGTAGATCCGCAGTTTGACGTCCTCCACGGTGCGGCCGTCGATCTTCACGTACATGGCGCCCTCGCCCTCGACGCGGGCGAGGTAGTCGGTCCGGATTACCCGTGTCTCACTCATGGCGCCTGCTCGCCTGCGAGAACGCGGCGGATCCCGCGTTGAAGGTGCGATACATGCGCACGAGATCGGCGTCACCCGCACCGAGCTCGGCCATCCGGGCGCTGAACGCCGGGGTGTTCGGCGCCTCCATCGGCCCGAAGCAGCCGTAGCAGCCGCGGTCATATGCGGGGCAGATCGCGCCGCAGCCGGCGTGGGTGACCGGCCCGAGGCACGCCGTGCCGTGGGCGACCGTCACGCAGACGGTGCCGCGGCGCTTGCACTCGACGCACACGCTGTGGGAGCGGATGTTCGGCCGGCGGCCGGCGAGGAACGCGCCGATGACCTCGAGCAGCTGGTTCTTGTTGATGGGGCAGCCGTTGAGCTCGTAGTCGACGGGCACGTGCGCGCTGATCGGCGTCGAGGTCGCGAGCGTCGAGATGTAGTCGGGGGAGGCGTAGACCATCGAGGTGAAGGCCTCGACGTCACCGAAGTTGCGCAGCGCCTGGATACCACCGGCGGTCGCACAGGCCCCGATCGTGATCAGCGTGCGCGACATGCGCCGGACCTCGTGGATGCGCTCCGCGTCGTGCGGCGTGGTGATCGAGCCCTCGACGATCGACACGTCGTAGGGGCCTGCGAGCTCGGCGCGGGTGGCCTCGAGGAAGTAGGCGATCTGGACCCTGTCGGCGACGGTCAAGAGCTCGTCCTCGCAGTCGAGCAGGCTCAGCTGGCAGCCGTCACAGGAGGAGAACTTCCAGACGGCGAGCGTGGGCTTTGCGGTCTCGGCCATCACAGCTCCCTTATCGCCAGCCACGGCTCGAGTTCGCTCCACAGGTACACCGGGCCGTCGCGGCACACGAGCGTCGGGCCGAGCTGGCAGTGGCCGCAGTGGCCGATGCCGCACTGCATGTTGCGCTCCATCGACACATACACCTGCTCGCCTGCGAGCCCGGCGCGCGTGAGCGCCGCGACCGTGAAGCGCATCATCACCTCGGGCCCGCACAGCAGAGCGACCGAGCGCGCCGGGTCCAGCCCGGCGCGGGAGACGAGCCGCGGGACCACGCCCGACATGCCCGATCCACTCCGGGCCGGCGCTGTCGACGGTGACCTGCACCTCGAGCCCGGCCTCGCTCCAGCTCTCGAGCTCCTGCGGGTACAGGAGCTGGTCGGGGGCGCGGCCGCCGTACAGGAGGATGAGCCTGCCCAGCCTCTCCCGGCGCGAGAGCAGCGAGTGGATGGCCGGGCGCAGCGGCGCCAGGCCGATTCCGCCCGCGACGACGACCACATCCACGCCCTGCAGCTGCTCCGTGGGCCAGGGCCGGCCGAAGGGACCGCGGACCGACAGCCGCTGGCCCACGGACGCGTCGCAGATCGCCTGCGTGGCCATCCCCACGGCGCGCACCGTGTGGACCAGCGGGCCCGGCCGGTCCGGGTCGCCGCTGATCGAGATCGGAACCTCCCCGGTGCCGAAAGCGGAGATCATCGTGAACTGACCCGGGGAGAACGTGAAGCCCTGCCCGTCGCAGGGCTCGAGCTCGAGCGTCCACGTGTCAACGGTGTCCTGGGACTTCGCCGTCACCGCGTACTGGGTGGGGACCATGGGCCCGGCGGGCGCCGGGTGCAGGTCAGCTGAGGCGGGCATTTCCATACACATCCAGTAGCTGCAGGCGCGTGGCCTGCAGACGCTCTGTGACGGCCCCGGCGAACCGGCGCATCAGCTGATAGCCGAGCTCGTGATCCTCCTCGCACTTGCCCCGCAGGCACGCCCCGTCGAATCCGATCACCCGCGCCGAGGAGACCACGCGCCCGTCGAACTGCCAGATGTGGGGCTCGAACAGCCACGACCACCCGGCGACCTCGCCGCTGCCGAGCGTCTCGATGATGAGAGCACCGCGTCCGGGGGACTGCACCTCCAGCGCCACCATGCCCTGGCGGATCAGATAGAAGCGATCGGCGGGCTCGCCCTCGCTGAAGATCCTCTCCCCCGCCTCGAAGCGCTCGTTCTGGGCGCACCCGGCGATCAGGCTCAGGTGGGCCGGCTCAAGGCCCCGGAAGGTGGGCGCGTCGGCGATCAGATCTTCAAGCGACTGCATCGCCGCCCCCGTCCTGTGCGCGGATCGCCCGCGCCTCCTCGGTGATGTCGATGCCCACCGGGCACCAGGTGATGCAGCGCCCGCAGCCGACGCACCCCGAGCTGCCGAACTGATCGATCCACGTCGCGAGCTTGTGCGTCATCCACTGCCGGTAGCGCGAGCGCGTGGATGGGCGCACCGCGCCCCCGTGGATGTGGGAGTAGTCGATCGTGAAGCACGAGTCCCAGCGCTGCACGCGCTCGACACGCTCGCCCGTCAGGTCGGTGACATCCTCCACGGAGGTGCAGAAGCAGGTCGGGCAGACCATCGTGCAGTTCCCGCATGAGAGGCAGCGCTCCGCCACCTCGTCCCAGCGCGGGCTCTCGTAGTTGCGGTAGAGCAGCTCGCGAATGTCGGTGATGTCGATCTCCCGGCCCATCTGCTCCACGGCGCGCTCGCGCGCGGCGCTCGCGCCGAGCAGCTCGGGCTCGGTGGCCGGCGCCGGCTGCAGCTCGGCCAGCACCTCGGCCCCGCTCTCGCTGCCCGCGTCGGCGACGAAGTAGTGGCGCTCGCCCTCGATCATCTCCGTGAGCGCGATGTCGAACCCGGCCTTCGCCGTCGGGCCCGTACCCATCGAGCTGCAGAAGCAGGTGCTGCCGGCCTGGGTGCACTGCACGGCGACGATGAAGACGCCCTCGCGCACGGCACGCTCGACCGGGTCGGGCTGGCTTGCGCCGAGGAGCACGCGATCGAGGATCCCCATCGCGTGCAGCTCACAGGAGCGCACGCCCAGGAAGGCGTAGCGCGGCGTTTGCGCCGGCGCCTGCTCGATGTCGCCGAGGCCGCCGTTCTCATCGCGGCGCGCGCTCCACAGCCTGCGCTCGGCCGGCAGCTGGTAGCGCTTCCAGGAGTGCGGCCCGACGTTGTAGCCGAACAGCGCGTCGTCCTCGCGGCGGCGGACGCGGTAGTGCCCCGCCTCCTGCTCGTCGGTCCAGCCGGCGGGCAGGTCGGCGCTCGAGCTCAGCTCCCCATACACGAGCGCCTGCGCCTGCAGGCGCGGGCCGACGACCGTGTAGCCGCGCCTGTGAAGCGCCTCGAACAGGTCGTCGAGATGCTCGCGCTCCAGCGTCTGGCCGGCAGGCGTGCTCATCGCTCGTTCAGTGTCACTGATCGTGCTCCCTCATGCAGCGAGCCCCGGGAGGGCACCTTGTCCTCCCGGGGCTCGGCCGCTTATTTGGCCTAGAAGAAACCGAGTGCGTTCTGGTCGTAGCTGACCAGCAGGCACTTCGTCTGCGAGTAGTGGTCGAGCATCATCTTGTGGTTCTCGCGTCCCACGCCCGACACCTTGTAGCCACCGAAGGCGGCGTGAGCCGGGTAGAGGTGGTAGCAGTTGGTCCACACCCTGCCGGCCTTGATCCCGCGACCCATCCTGAACGCGCGGCTGCCGTCCCTGGTCCACACGCCGGCGCCGAGTCCGTAGAGCGTGTCGTTGGCGATCTCAAGCGCCTGCGCCTCGTCCTTGAACGTCGTCACCGCGAGCACCGGCCCGAAGATCTCCTCCTGGAAGATCCGCATGTCGTTGGTGCCCTTGAACGCGGTCGGCTCGTAGTAGTAGCCGCCCTCGAGCTCGCCGGAGAGCATGTTGCGCTCGCCGCCGATCAGGAGCTCGGCGCCCTCCTCGCGGCCGATCTGCACGTAGCTCTCGATCTTCTCGAGCTGCGCCGCGGAGTTCTGCGCTCCGAGCTGGACCGTCTGGTCCAGCGGGTTGCCCTGCTTGATGATGCGGATCCTCTCAAGGCACCGCTCCATGAACTCGTCGTAGATCGACTCCTGGATCAGCGCACGGGAGGGACAGGTGCAGACCTCGCCCTTGTTGAAGGCGTAGAGCACGAGGCCCTCGATCGCCTTGTCCAGGAACGCGTCGTCCTCGGCCATCACGTCGGCGAAGAAGACGTTCGGGGACTTGCCACCGAGCTCCGTCGTCGAGGGGATGATGTTCTGGGCCGCGTACTGCATGATCAGCCTTCCGGTGACCGTCTCGCCGGTGAAGGCGATCTTCGCGATCCGCTTGTTCGACGCGAGAGCCTTGCCGGTCTCGGCCCCCGGGCCGTTGACGATGTTCAGCACGCCCGGCGGGACGATGTCCTGGATGATCTCCGCGAACTTCAGGATCGACCACGGCGTCGGGCTCGCCGGCTTCACCACCGTGCAGTTGCCCGCGGCCAGCGCCGGGGCGATCTTCCACGCGGCCATCAGCAGCGGGAAGTTGAACGGGATGATCTGCCCCACGACCCCGAGCGGCTCGGAGAAGTGGTAGGCGACGGTGTCCTTGTCGATCTCCGAGATCCGGCCCTCCTCGCCGCGGATGACGTCGGCGAAGTAGCGGAAGTGGTCTGCGGCGAGCGGGATGTCCGCCGCGAGCGTCTCGCGCACGGGCTTGCCGTTCTCCCAGCTCTCGGCGACGGCGAGCATCTCGAGGTTCTCGTCGATCGCGTCCGCGACCGCGTTGAGGACCTTCGAGCGTTCGGTCGTCGAGCGCTCACCCCATGCGTCCTTCGCCGCGTGGGCGGCGTCGAGCGCGAGCTCTATGTCCTGGCGCGCCGGAGTGGGCGACCTTGCAGATCGGCAGGCCGGTGGCAGGGCTGAGGTTGTCTCGGTACTCGCCCTCGACCGGCGCCACCCATCCGCCGCCGATGAAATTCTCGTAGTGCTCCTTGACCTTGACGGGGCTGCCGGGCTTCCCCGGCGCCTCAAATGTTGTGGACTGCTCGATGGTTGCCATGGTGTCGCTCCATTCAGGTCCGGATCCCGTGCGCCGCGTGGACGGCGCCGGCTCGTCTCTGCGACCCGCCGGGTTGGCCAACTCTCAGTCGGCCTCGGCGGTGGGCCGGGGATGCGCTATCGCTCTCTTGCTCCCGTCAATTCGCCCCCTCTTCGGGGTCAACTGCGAACCAGCTGGCCCCAGCGTTGCGCGCGGCGGCGGGCAGGCCATCGGGGGCTACTCCCCGAGGGCGTGCGCCTTACTACGTAGCGGGGGCGAGCCGGATCCGCGCGTCGACGATCACAGCGCCATCCGGTCCCGCCAGAAGCGGGTTCGCGTCGAGCTCGGCGACCTCGGGATGGTCCTCCACGAGCGCCGACAGTCGCAGCAGCGCGTCTTCCACGGCGCCGATGTCACAGCGCTCGGCGCCGCGGTAGCCGTCGAGCAGCGGGAACATGCGCAGCGAGCGCAGCATCTCCGATGCGTCCGTGTCTGTGAGCGGCGTGATCCGCACGGCGACGTCGCCGAGCAGCTCGGCGCTCGTGCCGCCCGCCCCGCACGCGATCACGGGCCCGAAGCTCGCGTCATGCACGACCCCGATCAGCAGCTCGACGCCGGCCGCGGCCATCGGCTGCACCATCAGGCTGTCCAGCTTGTGCCCGGTGCGGGCCAGCGAGGCCTCGATCTCGCGCGCCGCGTCCGTGACCTGCTCCGGGTTCTCCAGGGACAGGTGGACGCCGCCCGCGTCGGTCTTGTGGACGAGGTCGCCGGCGACCGCCTTCAGCGCGACCGGCACGCCCATCTCGGCGGCGATCGCCGCGGCCTCCTCGGCGCCTGCGGCGAAGCGCGTCTGCACGAGCGGCAGCCCGTAGCAGTCGAGCAGTTCGACGGTCTCCTTGGGACCGAGCCAGCCGCCGCCGGCCGACAGCGCCTCGGAGACGATGGCGGCGGCCTCGTCGGGCCGGCATCCGGACGGCTCGACGACCTGCCCGAGGCTCTTCGAGCGCCAGCTGCCGTAGCGGGCGACATGCGCGACCGCCAGGGCGGCGTCCTCCGGGAACGCGAAGAACGGAACGTCGCGCCCCGGGCCCTCGCCGCGGGGCGCCCCGCCCCGGTTCATGAAAACGGCGGCCAGCGTGACGTCGTCGAGCTCTGCCGCGACGGCGCGGATCTCGCGCGCGACATCCTCGGCGGCGGTGACGAGCGGGGGCACGAAGATCGTGATGATGCTGTCGCAGACGCCGTCCTCGGCCAGCGTGCGGATGACGCGGCTGAAGCTCTCCGCGGGCGCGGTCGCGATCATGTCGACGGGGTTGCCCAGCGACGCCTCCGCCGGCAGGAACTCGGCGAGCCGCTCGCGCGTCTGCTGCGGCATCTCGACGACGTCCAGGCCCGCGCCCTGGCAGGCGTCGACGCACAGGATCCCGGGGCCGCCCGCGTTGGTCACGATCGCGACCCGGTCGCCGGCCGGGATCGGCTGCGCGGAGAGCAGCGCGCCGACGTCGAACAGTTCCTGCATCGTGTCGGTCCGGATCACGCCGGACTGGCTGAAGAGGGCGTCGACGGTGACGTCGGAGGCGGACAGCAGGGCGCCCGTGTGGGAGGCGGTCGCGCGGGCGCCGGCCGGCGAGCGCCCTCCCTTGACGGCGACGATCGGCTTGGCTCCTGCTCACCCTGCGGGCGATGCGCGCAAAGCGCCGGGGGTTGCCGAAGGACTCCAGGTAGAGCATCAGCACGCGGGTGCCCTCGTCCTGCTCCCAGTACTCGAGCAGGTCGTTGCCGGACACGTCCCCCTTGTTGCCGACCGACACGAAGGAGGACAGGCCGAGGCCCATGCGCCCGGCGGCCTCGATGATCGCGATGCCGAGACCCCCGCTCTGGGACAGGAAGCCGATCGGGCCTGGCGGGGGCACCTCGCCCGCGAAGGTCGCGTCCAGGCAGCACGTCGCTCGCAGGTGTTCAGGACGCCCAGGCAGTTCGGCCCGATCAGTCGCATGCCGGACTCGCGGCAGATCGCGATCAGCTCGCGCTCGCGCGTGACGCCCTCGCCCCCGAGCTCGGCGAAGCCCGCGGAGATCACCAGCAGCGCACGCGAGCCGGCGGCGGCGCATTCGCGTGCGACGTCGCATACGAATGCGGCGGGAACGACGATCACCGCGAGGTCGACCGGCTCGGGGACCTCGCCGATCGTCGTGTAGGCCTTCAGCCCGTCGATCTCCGGCGTGCGCGGGTTGACGGGATACAGCGGCCCGGAGTAGCCGTAGGAGCGCACGTTGCGCAGCAGTTCGCCGCCGACCGTCTCGTGCTTTGCAGAGGCGCCGATCACAGCGACGGCGGACGGGCGCAGGAAGCGGCCGACCGCTGCGATCGCGGCCGTCTGCTCGCGCTGTTCGAACAGCTCGATCGTGTGCTCGTCGCGCGAGGTGGGGAACTCGACCTCGATGACGCCGCTGCGCGAGCGCAGCTTCACCCTGAAGCCGCTGTCGCGGAAGACCTGCACCATGCGGTGGTTCGAGGGCATCACCTGGGCCGTGAACACGCTGACCCCGCTCTGGTCGGCCGCGGCCGCGAGCAGCTCGAGCATCCGCGTGGCGACGCCGAGCTGCTGCCAGTCGTCGGCGACCATGAACGCGACCTCCGCCCGGCCCGGCTGCGTGACGACGTAGGCGGCGTGGGCGAGGATCACCTGGTCCGGGCCGCTGGTGGCGACCAGCGCGAGGCCGTCGGACCCCTCCATGTCGGTGGACCAGCCGGCGGCCCAGCTCAGGTCGACGGCGCCGAAGAAGCGGAAGCCGATCGCCTCGGGCGAGAGGCCGTGCAGGAACGTCTCGATCGCGGGCCTGTCCTCCGCGGCGGCGGGGCGCACGTGGATCGTCGAGCCGTCCCGCAGGGCGACGTCCACCGCGGGCGGGTAGATAAGGCTGTGCGCCCGCGTCGCTGTGGCTGAGGGCGCTCATCTGCTCCCTGTCACTGTGGCGCATCGGCGCATTGCGCCGCATGCTGACCGACGCTCAATCACCGGCCATCCGTGAAAGCCCGTACCAGATCCGCGCCCTCGCCGGCGCGCTCAGGGACGGCGCTGCATGCGCCATGCAGGCTTCGCGGCACCGCTCCGCGCACCTGCCCGGTAAACCCCTGAGCAAGGCTCCGTGGCTGGGTCGGATGCGCTCGACAGGGGCCACGACGGATGATCTCCTCACAGCCGACTTCAGGTTCGGCCTTCAGCGAAAAGTGAGGAACCAGGGTGCAGGTCCATCCGACCACGGGGGGTCCGGCCGTCAAACGGCCGGCAGGAGGACTTCAGGGCATGAGCGGTCCCGGCGTATGTGCAGCGATCGCGTATGTTGCTGGGGCGTATTCAGCAGATCCAGCGCGAGCTCCGCCACCAGTCCAAGAAGGGATCGAGTGATGCCAGGCCCGGCGATGCCAAAGGATCACCGCTAGCGAGGTGATGCACCACGGCGTGATCGCCGCGCCGCCCCAGACACCGCTCGCCGATGTCGCATCGCAGATGGCGCAGAACGGCGTCCACTGCGTGGTCGTCGAGGGGCTCGCACGATCGCGCGGCGGCCAGGAGAGCGCTCGTGTGGGGCATCCTCTCGGACCTGGACCTGATGAGGGCGGTTGCAGCAGGCCGGCTCGATGCGAGCGCCGGAGAGTTCGCGGCGAC
Source organism: uncultured Solirubrobacteraceae bacterium (assembly GCA_963787115.1). Classification (GTDB taxonomy): domain Bacteria; phylum Actinomycetota; class Thermoleophilia; order Solirubrobacterales; family Solirubrobacteraceae; genus Palsa-744. The sequence goes on along the minus strand of CAWBBS010000010.1, from coordinate 80,230 downwards.
CGAGATTGTCTCAGTAGAATCCACTGAGCAAGTCGAGGACGTCGCCTCCCTGATGGCCGAGCATGAGTGCACACATCTCGTAGTCGTCTCGCCGCAGTCCGGCGAGCCGGTGGGGGTCGTCTCCAGCCTGGACGTCGCGCGTGCACTTGCGCGGCCGGAAACAGCCTCGAGCTAGCAGTGCCCCGCCCCGCGGTCCCCACCGTGCAGTCGCGGGCGCTGGCGCTGCTTGCCCTCGCCACGCTCGCACTGGCGGGCTGCGGCAGCTCATCGTCCTCGAGCTCGACCTCGACCTCGAGCGCGGCGAGCACGACCACCGCGGGCACACCCACAACCACCACCGAGAAGCCCTCGGCGGCGGGAGCCGTCACCGCGAAGCTCCGGCGCCCTTACGGCGACGCTGATCGCCAGCGGCCACTCGCCGAAGGTCAACGCCGCCTGGCCGATCCATGTCACGCGCGACGCAGAGCGGCCAGCCCGCCACCGCGACGATCGTCTACGAGTACCTCTACGGCGGGGCCGTCGTCGCCCACCGCTCGCACTACACCTTCACCGGCCACTTCCACGACATGCTCCGCTGGCCCTCCTCTGCCGTCGGCTATCCGCTGACGTTCAGGGCCGTGATCACCTCCGGCGGCGCGACGGTCAACCTCGACTACCCGGTACAGGTCAGCGGGTGAGCGCGCCCAGCGGCGCGGCCGTCGCCGTCGAGGGCGTCAGCAAGAGCTTCGGCCGCATCGCCTCGCTGCACGACGTCTCGCTCGAGATATCCCCCGGCGAAGCGATCGCCATCACCGGGCGCTCGGGCTCGGGCAAGAGCACGCTGCTCGCGATGATCGGCGGCCTCGAGCAGCCGGACTCCGGCAGGGTGCTGATCGACGGGCGCCCGATATGGACCGAGCCGCGGCCCGCCAAAGCCCGCCGCGAGGTCGTCGGCTTCGTCTTCCAGCGCCACCTGCTGCTGCCTTCGCTGACGGCCCGCGCGAACGTGGAAGTGCCGCTGATCGGGGCGGGCATGCACCGCCGCGAGCGCCGCCGGCGGGCGCTGGAGTTGCTGGACGAGGTGCGACCTGCGCGAGCGCGCCGAGCACCACCCGTCCGAGCTGCTCCGGCGGCGAGAGCCAGCGCGTCGCGGTGGCGCGCGCGCTCGCCAACCAGCCCAAGCTGCTGCTCGCCGACGAGCCGACGGGCGCGCTTGACTCGGGCTCCTCAGAGCGCGTGCTCGATCTGCTGCTGAATCTGCGCGAGGAGTTCGGCATGACGCTCCTGATCGTCAGCCATGACCGCTCGGTCGGCGAGCGCACCGACCGCACCGTCACCCTCAGCGACGGCGAGATCCAGGCCGACTGCTCGACCGTCGAGCTCTACAAGCGATAGGCCGCCCGGATGTTCGCGATCGTCAGCGCCAACCTGCTGCCGCAGCAAGGCCCGCACCGCCGCCACGGCGCTCGGCATAGCGGTGGGCGTCGGCATGATCGTCGCGCTGCTGTCCTTCACGCAGGGGCTGAAGGAGACGGCCGCCGGCTTCGTCCACCTCGGCGGCTCGGACCTCGGCATCTTCCAGGCGAACGTGTCTGACCCCACGGCCTCGCTGCTGCCCGACGGGATGGTCGCGCGCGTCGCGAGCAGTCCCGACGTCGCGGCGGCCACGCCGCTGGTGCTGATCGTCGAAGGCATCAGGTCCGACCAGAGCGCGATCGTCTTCGGCGCGGACCCGGACGGGTTCTTCACCCGCAACCTGGTGGTGACCGCGGGCCACTCGCCCGCGCCCTCATCCCAGGAGGTCCTGGTCGGCGACCACCTGGCCTCACAGCAGCACCTCTCCGTCGGCTCGCCGATCACGATCAGCGGTCATCCCTTCACGGTCGGCGGCATCTACCACTCGGGGATCCTGTTCCAGGACTCCGGTGCCGTGGTCTCCCTGGCCCAGGCACAGGCGCTCACGGGACGGGCCGGAGAGGTCACCGACATCGTCGTGCAGCTCTCCCCCGGCGCCCAGTCCGCTGCGGCCGGGCGCAGGATCGAAAAGGAATTCCCCGGCACCCAGGTGATCTCCGACCCCCAGCAGGCCCTGCGCGCCGGCGCCAACAGCACACTGATCTCCAAGGCCATCCTCGTGATCGTCGTGATCGCGCTGATCGTGGGCGCGATCAGCGTCGCGAACACGATGGCGATGTCGATCATGGAACGCCAGGGCGAGATCGGGATCCTCGCGACCGTCGGCTGGTCGCCCACCCGCGTCGCGACGCTCGTCCTCAGCGAGGGCGTGGCGGTCTCCGTGATCGGAGCCGCGGGCGGCCTCGTGCTCGGCGTGATCGGCGGGGGGCTGCTGGTCAAAGCGCTCGGCGTGAGCACGTATGTGACGCCGTCCGTCACGGCCTGGGGCATGGGCCGCGCGTTGCTGGTCGGCGTGGCGATCGGGGTGCTCGGCGGGATATATCCCGCCTGGCGGGTGACGCGAATGCGGCCGCTGAAGGCGCTGGCGAACGCCTGAAAGCGAATGCGGGGATCACCGGACAGCGCTCCGGTGCTGAGCACCGATGGATGCGCGGCCCTGTGGCCCTACCTTCGCTCTTAGCCTCCTCGCGCAAGTCAGCATCGATCCTCCCGCGCGCCGGCCAGCTTCTCCCTCGGAGCTGGAGCCGCGTTGAGACCGGGCTCGGCAGCAGCGGCGGGGCGCTCCAGAGAAACTGTCCCTCGGCCGCGCCTGCGCAGGAAGGAGGAACGCCCGATCATCAAAGCCGGCTGAACCCGGGCCGGCTCCCGCTCGTTGACCGCGGCCTCCCGTCTCCCATCCGGAGGTCGCGGCCGAGCACACAGGGCCGCTGCCTGCGCTATACCCCGGCAGCATGGGCCTCCCCTCCCCCGCGCGCGATCAGGGTCCTCGCGTGCTCCTGATCGCGCCCGACAGCTTCAAGGGGACGTACGGCGCCGGCGAGGTCGCGCTCACGCTCGCGGCCGGTGCACAGAACATCCTCCCGGTCGACCTGTGCCCACTGGCCGACGGCGGCGAGGGCACGATGCAGACCCTCCTCGGGGCCCTCGGCGGCGAGATCCTCATCCGCACAGCGCACGATCCGCTCGGGCGCCCGATCGACTGCGGCATCGGGCTGCTGCAGGGCGGCGAGGTCGCGGTCGTGGAGGTCGCCGCGGCGTCGGGCCCCGGGCTGCTCGCGGCAGGCGAGGCGGACGCGGAGCGGGCGTCGAGCGCCGGCACCGGCGAGCTGATCGCCGCGGCGGCCGCCACGGGCGCGCCCACGATCCTGCTCGCAGCGGGCGGCTCGGCCACGAGCGACGGGGGCGCCGGGGCCATTGCCGCGATCGAGCGGGCGGGTGGACTGCCGGCCGGCGTGCGGCTGATCGTGCTCGCGGACGTCAGCACCCCGTTCGAGCTCGCCGCCGAGGTCTACGGGCCGCAGAAGGGGGCCGACGCCGGCGCCGTCGAGCGGCTCAGCGCGCGCCTTGACCGCTACGCGGCCGCCCTGCCGCGGGACCCGCGCGGACTGGCGATGAGCGGGGCCGCCGGCGGGCTCTCGGGAGGACTGTGGGCGGCCTGCGGCGCCGAGCTCACACCCGGCGCCGCGTGGGTCCTCGGCGCGGTCCGCTTCGATGAGCGCCTCGCCCGAGCCGCGGCGGTCCTCACGGGCGAGGGCCGGATCGACGATCAGACGCTGCACGGCAAGCTCGTCTGCGAGGTGGCAGCGCGCGGCGCCGCGGCCGGGGTGCCGGTGCACGCGGTCGCCGGCGTCTGCGAGCTCGGCGAGCGCGGCCTCGCGCAGCTGGGCCTGGCCTCGATCCGCATCGCGGGCACGCCCGGGGAGCTGCAGCGGGCGGGGCGTGAGCTCGCGGCCCGCCTCGCCGCGGGCGTCGAGCTCACCGCCGTCGGCGCCGAGGCGGTCAGGGACATGCGCAGCGAGGTGCTGCGCCCCGGCCAGAGCGCGGGCGAACTGAACTACCCGGGCGATGAAGAGCCCTCGAGCCTGCACCTGGCGGCCGTGGCCGGCGGGCGAATCGTCGCCGTCGCGAGCATCATGCGGGAGGCGATGCCCGGCAACGGATCACCGCAGGACTGGCGCCTGCGAGGGATGGCCAGCGCGCCCGAGATGCGAGGCCGGGGAATCGGCGCGGCCCTGCTCGGCGGCTGCCTGCAGCACGCCCGCGAGCACGGGGCGCAGCGTATCTGGTGCAACGCCAGGGTCCGCGCGCGCTCCTTCTACGAGCGGGCGGGCCTGCGCGTCCACGGCGAGCCCGTTCGACGTGCCTCCGATCGGGATGCACCTGCTCATGAGCACCGAGCTGGAGGGACGGGAGCGGTGAGGGCGGCCCGGCTGGTGATCTTCGACTGCGACGGCGTGCTCGTCGACAGCGAGCCTCTCTCCAACGGCGTGCTCTCGCGGCTGCTGGCGCAGGAGGGCCTTGAGCTGACCGTCGCCGAGACCCGCGCCGCCTACCAGGGCATGACGCTCGCGCAGGTCGTGTCCAGCGCCGGCGAGAGGATCGGGCACCCGCTGGGCGAGCGGTGGCTCGAGCAATATGAGCGCGAGCGCACCGCGGCCTTCCGCGACTCCCTGCAGAGCGTGCCGGGGGCGAGGGAGTGCGTCCTGGAGCTCCGCGGCCGGGGCATGGCGGTCTGCGTCGCCTCCCAGGGCTCGGTGGCGAAGACGCGGATGTCGCTGTCGCTGACAGGGCTTGCCGAGCTGTTCGAGGACTCCTGGCTGTTCTCGGCCGACATGGTCGCCAGGGGCAAGCCCCACCCGGACCTGTTCCTCGCACGCCGCGCACAGCATGGGAGCGGCTCCCGCGGACAGCGTCGTCCTTGAGGACACGCCGTCCGGGGTGAGCGCCGGCGTCGCCGCGGGCATGCACGTCTACGGCTACGCCGCGGACAGCGACAGCGACGCGCTGGAGCGGGCCGGAGCGGAGATCGTGCTCTCGCCGGCCGAGCTGCCGGGGCTGCTCACGCGGCGGTGACGGCGGCGTGGGCGCGCGCGGGTGCGAGTACGATCGGTGGTGAATGGGTGAGCTGGGACCGCTGATCCCCGACGAGAGTTCCCGCGCCTCCCGAGCGCTCAGGCGTGTGCGCGGAATCTCGGTGGTGCTGATCGCGTTCATCCTCGTCACGGTCCTCTCGCCGCTGCTGCTGCTCGGCGCGGTGCTCGTGGACTTCTCGCTGTGGCTGCGCCGGCGCAAGCCGTGGATGGCCGTCCGCCTCCTGGCGATGCTGTGGTGGTTCCTGCTCGGGGAGCTGTGGGCACTGGTGGGCCTGCTGCTCATCTGGCTGACCTCGCCGGGCGGCGACAGCGCCCGCCGCCGCGAGCGGACCTACGCACTCAAGCGCCGCTGGCTCTCGAGCCACCTCGGCGGTATCCGGCTGCTGTTCGGGATGCGCTTCCAGAGCGAGGGCCTCGAGCTCGCCGGACCGGGCCCGGAGCTGATCATGATCCGCCACGCGAGCATCATCGACAACGCCCTCTCTGACGTGATCGTCGGCAGGGCGCATGGCCTGGGCCTTCGCTTCATCCTCAAGCGCGAGCTGCAGATGATCCCCACCATCGACATCGGGGGCCGCTGGGTGCCGACCCTGTTCGTGCGGCGCGCCTCGGGCGACATCGAGCGCGAGCTCGAGCGGATGCGGACACTGGCGGTGAACATGTCCGAGCACGACGCGCTGCTGATCTACCCCGAGGGGACCCGCGCCACACCGGCCAAGATCGCGCGCGCCAAGGAGGTGATCGCCGAACGCCAGCCCGAGATAGCGCCGCTCGCCGACCGCCTGCAGAACCTGCTTCCCCCCAGGCTCGGCGGACCGATCGCGCTGCTCGAGGCCTCGCGCGGCGCGGACGTGGTGCTGTTCGGCCACGTCGGCCTCGACGGCTTCGAGTACATCAGCGACATCTGGGCGGGCGGGCTGATCGGGACCACCGTGCGGATGAAGTTCTGGCGCTTCCCGGCATCGGAGGTCCCCTCCGAGCGCGACGAGATGACCCGCTGGCTGTATGAGCGCTGGCAGCTGATGGACGACTGGGTCGGCGAGATGGTGCGGGCCGCCGTGCCCGCACCCGCCTGAGCTGCGCTCTACCTCTAGAGCTGCAGCGACTTGACCTGCAGGAACTCCTCGATGCCGAACGGCCCGAGCTCGCGCCCGTTGCCCGACTGCTTGTAGCCGCCGAACGGCGCGAGCGGGTTGAAGGCACCGCCGTTGATCTCGACCTGCCCGGTGCGGATGCGGCGCGCGAGCGCCTTGGCGCGCTCCTCGTCGCCGGACCACACGCCGCCGGCGAGCCCGTAGAGGCTGTCGTTGGCGATCCGGACCGCGTCCTCCTCGTCGTCGTAGGGCATGATCGAGAGCACCGGCCCGAAGATCTCCTCCTGGGCGATCGTCATGTCGGTGCTGACGTCCGAGAACACGGTGGGCTGCACGAAGTAGCCGCGCTCGAGGCCCTCGGGCGGCTCCGCCCCGCCGGCGACGAGCCTCGCACCCTCCTGCACGCCCTTCTCGATGTAGCCGCGCACGCGCTCGCGCTGCGTCGCGGAGACCAGCGGGCCGAGCTTGGTCTCGGCATCGAACGGGTCGCCCGTCGTGAAGTGGGCGGCCACGGCCGCGGCGATCTGCTCCGCCTCGGCCAGCTGCTCGCGGGGCACGAGCATGCGCGTGAGGGCGCTGCACGTCTGCCCTGAGTTCAGGAAGCACTTGGCGACCCCGTCCGTGACCGCCACCTGCAGGTCGGCATCCTCGAGGATCACGTTCGCGGACTTGCCGCCGAGCTCCAGCGCCACCCTCTTGACGGTTCCCGCGGCGGCCGCGCTGACCCTCTTGCCCGCGGCGGTCGAGCCGGTGAAGGAGATCATGTCGATGCCCGGGTGGCTGGACATCGCCTCCCCGACCACACCTCCGACACCCGTGACGAGGTTGAAGACCCCGGCCGGCAGGCCGACGGCGTCGATGATGTCCGCCAGCACGAAGGCGCTGAGCGGGGCGACCTCGGAGGGCTTGACGATGATGGTGCAGCCGGCGGCCAGGGCGGCCGAGACCTTCGCGGCGACCTGGTGCAGCGGGTAGTTCCAGGGCGTGATCGCGCCGACGACACCGACGGGCTCGCGGATGATCAGCGAGTTGCCGATCTCCTGCTCCCACTCCATCTCGGCCATCAGCGCTGGCATCGAGCCGAAGTCCATCGTCGGCAGGCCCGCCTGGATCATCCCCGCGAGCTTGACCGGCATCCCGACCTCCTGCGCGATCAGCACCGCGATCTCCTCGTTGCGCTCCCCGATCGCCGCGGCGATCGATGCGATCCAGTCCGCGCGCTCGGAGACCGGGGTCCGCGACCAGGTCTCGAACGCCGCGCGCGCGGCCGCGACGGCGCGGTCGACGTCCTCGGCGGTCCCGTCCGGGATCGAGCCCATCACCTCCTCGGTGCTCGAGTTGATCACCTCAAGGACACCGGTGCCGCTCGAGGCGGTCCACTCCCCTCCGAGGTAGATCCTGTCGCGGACGTGGATGTTCTGCTCGGTTGCGCTGGCCATCTGATCCTCCTGTAGGTGTGCTTTCTCTAGGCGGCTGCTGCCGCGCCTGTTGCGCTTCCCTGCGCTGCCGCCGCGAGTGCATGGGCGTTGCGATGTGCCAGCGCCATCGCGGTGATCATCGGATTGGTCCCTGACGCGGTCGGGAACGCGCTGGCGTCCCCGATCCACACGCCGGCCGTGTCGTGGAGCTCTCCCCACGGGCCGGCGACACTGCTCGACGGGTCGCTGCCCATGCGGCATGTGCCCATCTGGTGCGCCGAGAACAGCCTCCAGCCGCCGGCGCGAAGCGGAATCCGTTTGATCCGCTCCAGGAACGCGTTCACGTCATCCCCCTCACGCCATGTGGGCGCTCCGGCGGCGAGCGCGACGATCCTCTGCGCGCCGGCCGCGCGGTGCAGCCGCACCTGGGCCTCGATGCTGCGGTGGGAGATCTGCAGGTCGAGGTCGTCGGTGATCGAGTACCACGGGACGGCCATCCCGGCTCCGTCGAGCGTCACGCGGCCGTGCCCGCGGTCTCGCAGCAGGCCGATGAAGCTGGCGGCACGGCTGAAGTTGGCCATCAGCCTCTTGTGCGAGGCGCCGTCGCTGAACGGGACGGCGGAGGCCGCCACGCCCGTCGTGTACTGCGCGCCCTCGATCAGGAAGCCATGGCCCTCGGCGACGTTCTCGAACTCGTGCACGAGTCCCGCGTGCGGCGCTCCCTGCCACGCCTGCAGGTCCTCGCCGTAGTAGCCGACGACGGCGGTGCAGGGGTGAAGACGCAGGTAGTCGCCGGCGGCGGGGCCGCCGATGCCCGAGCGCAGCAGCAGCGCCGGCGACTCCAGCGAGCCGCATGCCACAACCACCTGGGGAGCATTGACCTTTACGGATGCCGAGCGCCCGCTCTCGGGGTCCGTCCACGTCGCCTGCACCCCGGCGGCGCGGCCGCCCTCCACGATCACGCGCTCGGCGAAGCAGCGGGTGACCATGACGGCGCCGTTGTCCTGCGCGTCCTGCAGGTAGGTCTTGGCGGTGGAGCGCTTGGAGCCGCTCTGGTCCCCGAAGCCGAGGTAGCCGGCGCTCTGGAAGGAGTAGCGCTCGGGGTCGGTGTTGCGGTGGGTCGCCTTGAAGCTCCAGCCCAGCGCGTCGGCGCCCGCCTTCATGCGCTGCTGGGGCCCGTTCAGCTCCGAGCAGCCGTCGTTGACGCCGAGCCGCTCCCAGACGGCGTCCAGGTGCCCCTCGAAGTCCGCGCCCGCCAGGCCCGGGAGGCCGAACTCCCGCTCCCACTGCTCGCGCACCCACGGCGTGGTGCGCAGGGAGTTGGTCCAGTTGATGACCGTGCCGCCGCCGAGGCATGAGCCCGCCTGCAGCGAGACGTTCATGTCAGCGGTCGGCGTCGGCCCGCCGCGCCAGAACAGGTTCTGGTAGGCCGGCAGCTCCAGCTGGGTGAAGTCGCGGTCGTCGAAGTAGCCACCGGACTCCAGCACCACGACCTTGAGGCCGGCGCCCGAGAGCACTCCCGCCATCACGCCGCCGCCGGCGCCCGAGCCGACGATGCAGACGTCGGCATCGAGCGTCGTGTCGCCCTCGATCTCGAGCGGCGTGAGCCTGCCCGGCTCCTGCGGAGGCGCGCTGATCGGACCGGGGTAGCCGAGCCTGCTCCAGTTCGGGTTCTGCCCGCGCTCGTCCGGCAGCCCGTAGGCGAGGAAGAGCGTCAGCGCGCTGAGGCCGGCGACGCCGGCGGCGGCCGCCGGGCCCATCAGCGAGATGTTGCGAAGGATCTGCTCGCGCGAGCGCCGGGAGGCGGTCAGGAAGCCCTGTTCGGCGAGGGCGTCCAGCAGCTCGCCAAAGCCCGCCTGCTGCTCGGGCGCCATCCCGGCCATGAGCTGCTCGAGCGCGGCCGGCGCACCCACGTCGCTGGCGCTGCGAGCGAAGAAGCCGTCCTCATCGCCCTCCTCGGACATCGACGGAAAGACCGTGTCGCAGACGGCCACGAGGACCTCTCGCTGGACACCGCTCAGCTGACTCACTACCCCCGCCTCCTGTGTCTGTGGGCCGCAGCCCGGTCACTGGCGTTGAGCCGGTGCTCCCCTGCTCGCCGGCCGCCAGTGACAACTTACCGCGCGGCGGGACCGTTTCGCGGCTCAGAAGAGCCGGTAGCTCTGGATGCTGACGAAGAAGCCGTGACCGTCCTGCGGGTCGGTGCAGGTGATGCCGGCGGGAACGCTCACGCACGTGAACCCTTCGACCTCCGATGCGGTCCCGTAGGGGAGCCTCGGGCTTCCGGGTGTGATCGCGGTATCGCCGGCGCAGACCAGTCGCCCCGGGCCCTTCGCTTCGACGATCGTGCCCTGGCCGTAGTCCACCTCCTGCGGACAGCTCGACGGCCGCGGCGGCGGCGACCATTCGCGGCGGGAGATGTCACAGCGCGCGGTGCCGTCCGCGATCACGCATCCGATGTTCCCGGTCGGACTCAGGAAGTTGGCCTCCTTGACAGATCTCGCGGGTGCCTGGCCGCCCGTCGAGGTGGCCGATTTCGAGAGCGTGCCCTGCGTGACGGTGGCCGTTGTGATGCCCAGGCCACCCTGCCCGGAAGGCGGCGTCGAGATCGTCACCGTCTTCGTCGTCGCGCCGCAGCCGGCGAGCAGCGCCGCTGTGAGCAAGAGGAGGACGAGCGAAGGGGCGCGGAAGCTCATCGCGGACCGGATTCTTCCCTGCCGGCTGTCGCGGCTCCGAACCAGGTCTCCCTCGACACGCGGCGCACGAGGCAATCCTCCCACGCACGGCGCCGCGGATGAGGAGCCGGACCGTTACCCTCGCGCTCAGAGCACCCGGACGGAAGGCACCCATGGAGATCAGCGACGCAGTCTGCGTAGTCACCGGGGCCTCCTCCGGGATCGGCGAGGCCTCCGCCCGGCTGCTGAGCGGCCTCGGCGCCCGGGTCGTGCTCGCGGCCCGCAGGGCCGAGCGGCTGCAGGCACTCGCAGCGCAGCTGCCCGGGGCGCTCGCCGTCACGACCGACGTCACATCCCCCGAGCAGATCCAGGCGCTCGTCACGGCCACCCTCGAGCGGCACGGGCGCGTGGATGTGCTCGTCAACAACGCCGGCCAGGGTCTTCACGTCCCGGTGATGGAGATCCATGCGAGCGACCTGCGCGCGGTGTTCGAGCTCAACGTCCTGGCGCCACTGCTGCTGACCCAGGCGGTTCTACCTTCGATGCGCGCCCAGGGCGCCGGCGCCATCGTCAACGTCAGCTCCGCGACCACCCTGCGTGTGTTCCCGGGCCTCGGCGGCTACGCCGCGAGCAAGGCCGCTCTGAACATGCTCTCCCAGGTCGCGCGCCTCGAGCTCGCGCCTGCAGGGGTTCAGGTCTCCGTCGTCTACCCCTCCGTGACCGCCACGGAGTTTCACGAAAGCCTTCGCGCCGGCAGCTTCCGCGGAAACCGGAGCATCCCCGCCGACCCGCCGGAGCTGGCCGCCGAGGCGATCCGCTTCGCGATCGAGAGCGGCGAGGAGCAAGTCCTGGTCGCCGACCCCCCCAGGGCCATCGTCCCCGGCGACCCCCAGGACCCAGGTGGGCTGCTCGCCCGCCCGGGACCGCTTCCTCCGTCCGCGTGAGCGCCCGCGGACCGCGGAGCCCGGTCGATGTGACCAAGCGGTGACGGCCGCGCCACCGCGGCCCGCGTCGGGCCGGATAGTGGGTACGCTCGGTCGCGGATGCGTGGAAACGGACCAGGCCGGTGACCGAGGATGCGGCCGTGCACGGCTCAGGCCCGCTGTCCCCCTCCGAGCTGGCCGAGCTCGACGCCTACTGGCGTGCGGCCAACTATCTCTCGGTAGGCCAGATCTACCTGCTGGACAACCCGCTGCTGCGCGAGCCGCTGCGCCTCGAGCACACCAAGCCCCGCCTGCTCGGGCACTGGGGCACCACGCCGGGCCTGAACTTCATCTACGCCCACATGAACCGCGTGATCCGCTCGCGCGAGCTGAACGCGATCTACATCGCCGGCCCCGGGCACGGCGGTCCCGGCCTGGTCGCGAACGTGTATCTCGAGGGCACCTACACCGAGGTCTACCCGCACATCGGCCACGACGAGGAGGGCATCCGCAGGCTCTTCCGCCAGTTCTCCTTCCCCGGCGGCATCCCCAGCCACGTGGCCCCCGAGACGCCCGGGTCGATCCACGAGGGCGGCGAGCTCGGCTACGCGCTCGTGCACGCCTACGGAGCCGCCTTCGACAACCCCGACCTGCTGGTCTGCTGCGTGATCGGCGACGGCGAGGCGGAGACCGGGCCGCTGGCGGCCAGCTGGCACTCGAACAAGTTCCTGAACCCCGTCACGGACGGCGCCGTGCTGCCGATCCTGCACCTCAACGGCTACAAGATCGCCAACCCGACGGTGCTGGCGAGGATCCCGGAGAGCGAGCTGCGCGCGCTGATGGAGGGCTACGGCTATTCGCCGCGCTTCCTGACTGGGTCCGACCCCGAGGAGATGCACCAGCTGATGGCGGCGACCATGGACGAGGTCACGCGGGAGATCGCCGACATCCAGTCACGCGCCCGCTCCGGGGCGCTCCCGAGCGGCCGCTGTGGCCGATGATCGTGCTGCGCACACCCAAGGGATGGACGGGCCCGAAGACCGTCGACGGCAAGCCCGCCGAGGGCTCCTTCCGCTCCCACCAGGTGCCGATCGCCGAGCTGAAGTCGCCCGAGCACCTCGCCCAGCTGGAGTCCTGGATGCGCTCCTATCGCCCCGAGGAGCTCTTTGACGAGGGAGGCGCGCTGCGCCCCGAGCTGGCGGCGCTAGCACCCGATGGCCCCCGCCGCATGGGCGCCAACCCGCATGCCAACGGCGGCGTGCTGCTGCACGACCTCGAGCTGCCGGACTTCCGCGACTTCGCCGTCCCGGTGACCGAGCCCGGCACCGGCTCGACCGAGGCCACGCGGGTGCTCGGCCACTTCATGCGCGAGGTGATCCGCTCGAACCCCGAGACCTTCCGCCTGATGGGCCCGGACGAGACGGCGTCCAACCGCCTCGGCGACGTCCTGGAGGTCACCGACCGAGCCTGGGACGCGATACATTGGACAGCGACGATCACCTCGCACCCGACGGGCGGGTGATGGAGGTGCTCTCCGAGCACCTCTGCCAGGGCTGGCTGGAGGGCTACCTGCTCACCGGCCGCCACGGCCTGTTCAACTGCTACGAGGCCTTCATCCACATCGTCGACTCGATGTTCAACCAGCACGCGAAGTGGCTGAAGGTCACCGACGGGATCCCGTGGCGGGCGCCGATCGCCTCCCTGAACTACCTGCTCTCCTCGCACGTGTGGCGCCAGGACCACAACGGGTTCTCACACCAGGACCCGGGCTTCATCGACCACGTGGTCAACAAGAAGGCGGAGATCGTGCGCGTGTATCTGCCGCCGGATGCGAACTGCCTGCTCTCCGTCGCCGACCACTGCCTGCGCAGCCGCCAGTACGTCAACGTGATCGTCGCCGGCAAGCAGCCCGCGCTGGACTTCCTCGACATGGAGCAGGCGGTCGCGCACTGCACCCGCGGCATCGGCGTCTGGGACTGGGCCAGCAGCGACGAGGGAACCGAGCCGGACGTCGTGCTCGGCTGCGCCGGCGACATCCCCACGCTCGAGACGGTCGCGGCCGCGGCGATCCTCAGACACGAGCTCCCGCAGCTGAAGGTCAGGGTCGTCAACGTGGTCGACCTGATGCGTCTGCAGCCCGAACGCGAGCACCCGCACGGCCTCTCCGACAAGGAGTTCGACTCGCTGTTCACCGCCGAGCGGCCCGTGATCTTCGCCTACCACGGCTACCCGTGGCTGATCCACCGCCTCACCTACCGCCGCGCCAACCACCACAACATCCACGTGCGCGGCTACAAGGAGGAGGGAACGACGACGACACCCTTCGACATGGTCATGCTCAACGACCTCGACCGCTTCCATCTGGTGATCGACGTCATCGACCGCGTCCCGGAGCTCGGCGAGCGCGCCTCGCACCTGCGCCAGCGCATGACGGACGAGCGCCTGCGCCACCGCGCATACACGCGCGAATACGGCGATGACACTCCGGAGCTGCGCCACTGGGTGTGGCCGTACCCCTCCGGGCAGGATGCCGCGCCCTCAGAGACCCCGCAGGTGTAGCGCTTGCGCGTACTGGTCGTCAACGCCGGGTCGAGCAGCCTGAAGCTGCGCCTCCTCGACGGAAAAGACGAGACCCTCGCCGAGCAGGAGATCCCGGCGCTGCGGGCGCGCGTCGACCACGAGGCGCTCGCACGGGCGCTCGGCTCCGAGCTGGGCCGGGCCGACGCCGTCGGGCACCGCATCGTTCACGGGGGTGAACGGTTCCGAGACCGCGGTTCTCATCGACGGCGATGTCGAGGACGCACTCAGGACCTGAGCACCCTCGCCCCGCTACACCAGCCGAAGTCGCTTGACGCGCTGGACGCCGTGACGGGCCTGCTCCCGAGCTGCCGGCCGTCGCATGCTTCGACACCGCCTTCCACGCGACCATTCCCCCCGCCGCGGCCACCTATGCGCTGCCCGGCGAGTGGCGTGAGCGCTGGGGACTGCGCCGCTACGGCTTCCACGGCCTCTCCCACGCCTGGGTCGCGCGGCGCGTGCCGGACACACTCGGCCGGCCCGTCGACGGGCTTCGGATCGTGAGCTGCCATCTCGGCGCGGGCGCGTCGCTGTGCGCTATCTCCAGCGGCATCTCGATCGACACCACGATGGGCTTCACGCCGCTGGAGGGCCTTGTCATGGCAACGCGCTCCGGGAGCGTCGACCCCGGAATGATGCTGTGGCTGCTCGAAGAGGACCGCGTCTCACCGCAGGAGCTGGCGGACGCACTCGAGCACAGCTCGGGCCTGCTCGGCATCTCCGGCACCGCCGACATGGCCGAGGTCCTCTCGCGCGCCGAGGACGGAGACGAGGCCGCCAGGCTTGCCCTGGACGTCTACCTGCGCAGCCTGCGGGCCAACATCGCCGCGATGGCGGCCGCGCTCGACGGCGTCGACGTCATCGCCTTCACCGGTGGCGTTGGAGAACGCGCCCCGCAGGTCCGCGAACGCGCCATCACAGGACTCCACTTCCTGGGGCTCGAGATCGACGAGGCGGCCAACTGGGACGGCGAAGGCGACCGGGAGATCTCGGCTCCGGGCTCGCGTGCGAGCACCGTCGTGCTCGCCGCTCGTGAGGACCTGGAGGTCGCAAGGCAGGTCCGGGCCGTCCTGCACAGCTGAGGGGTCCGGGAGCCGCGGCGCCGCAGGATTCGCGATCAGCGCTCACTGCCCGGGAGCGCAACGCGGTGTCAGTACCGGCCCGACCAGCCGCGCGGGCTACTACCGGCGTCCTGCTCGAAGCGGACACCGATCATCACCATGCCCGGTATCGAGGCCGGGCGACCTCGACAGAGCGTGCGCCGGTAGCACCAACGGACGCGCCTCTGCCCAACCCCCCCCCAAGGAAGGGCAATCATGCGTTCTCTCAAGCGCCTGACACCGCACATTCTTCAGATCACAGCCGGACTCGCGATGCTCTGTGCATTCGCGGTCGCGCCGGTCGCGGCCCAGGCCAGTGAATCTGAATCAAAGACAACCGAAGCCAAATACACGCTGGAAGGTGGTCCCCTCACGATCACCGCTCCGGCGATCGCACCATTCACAGCGACACTGAAAGGCACAGCGCAGGTCGCGAAGACGGCCGTCGGAGCCTGGACGATCAACGATGCGCGAGGCAGCAACGCCGGCTACAGCGTCACTGTCGAAGCCAGCCCGGTCGAGGTCTTTCCGGCTGGAGCGGAAGCGCCCGAAGCAGCCGCCGCTGGAAGCCAGCTCGCCATCACCGGCACCCAGGCGACCGAGCAGGAAGAACTGGGTTACACGGCACCCGTGCCGAATGTGACCTCCCAGCCGCTCAGCCAAACCCCGGTGACGATTCAGAACGCACCGGTGGGCTCCGGACAGATGCAGTGGAACGTCCCGGCCGGAGCAGAAGCGATGGAAGTCGTCATCCCGGGTAACGCGGTCCTCGGCGTCTACTCCAGCACGCTCACATTCACCACGTCCTCACCGGCTGAAGATTAGCCGTGACCACAGGCGACTCCGGCAATGCATAGAACGCGTATCCAAGCCGGGGTCGCTGCCCTGCTGACAGCTCTGGCGCTCGCCGCAACCGCAGCGGCGCCGGCGCTGGCAGCCCCCGCGCATGCCGCCAGCGCTCCGACGTTCGTCCTCTCAGGCGGCGTCGGCGGTGGCGGCATGCTGCTGCACGGCCATCCCGGCCAGACCCTCTACGGCAGCGTGGAGGTACACAACCTCACCGCGCGGCGCATCGAGGTGATCCTTCAGGCAGCCGACATCCGGACCGCCGGCAACGGTAACGCCGCGTACTCCACCGTCAAGCTCTCACTCGCGGGACGCTGGCTCAAGCTCGCCAGCGGCCGCGTTGACCTGGGACCGTATGGAAGCGACCGTGTCACGTTCAGTGTCGCGGTGCCGCCTGGAACGAGCGGCGCCTCGCACTTTGCGGGCATCGTCGGGAGCAACGCGGCGGAAGTCGCCGCTGCCGCCAGGAGGAAGGGCCACGCCGCAAAGAGCCCGGCATACGCGATCTCCCGCGTGAGCCGACAGGCGGTCCCGATCACCGTTCGCACCCCGGGTCCGCTCACGCGTAGCTCGCCCTGCACACTGCCAAGATCACGGTCTCATCGATTGGCGCCGCTCTCACGCTCGGCCTGCTGCCAGGCGGCAGCGACCTCATCGAGGAAGCCGAGGTCCACCTGACGGTCCAGCGCGGATCGCACACGATCTTCAGCTACAAGGGCACGATCGGGCAGCTCTTCCCGGGCTCCGGTCTCAATTATCGGATCGCGTGGCTCGGTCGTCGTCCCACTAAGGGCGCCTACGCGGTAACCGGCGTGATCAGGCCGGCCGACGCCGCACCCGTCTACATCAACCGAACCGTCCACTTCACCGAAGCTGCCGGTGCAAGACTGCAGCGCGAAGCGCCTCCCGTCACCTCGCCCCCCACCTCAGGCATCCCGTGGTGGGTTTGGCTGCTGCTGGCTGCGGCCGCTGCGCTCGTGCTCGCCCTGACCGTCGCCGTGCGCAAACTCTCGCGGCGCCCGGCGGCCCCCGCGGCCTGAAGCCGAAGGCCTGGCGGCACCCGTCCGTCCAAGCCGCTCCAATGAGGCTGTGTCCGATCCCAGCGAGCCCCTCGTCGATCCCGCTCTCCTGAGAGCGCTGTCCTCGCCGCCCACGTATCCCGGACGCCCGGATGTTGCCGTCCGTGAGACCCACGCTTCGGTCGTCTTCGTGGCCGGCGAGCATGCCTACAAGATCAAGAAGCCCGTCACCTTCGGCTTCCTTGACTACGGGACGCTCGAGCGCCGGCGCGATGCCTGCCGGGAGGAGGCACGCGTCAATGGTGCCCTCGCTCCTGACATCTATCTCGGGGTGTTGGCGATCGTGCCCGAGGGCGATGGTTTTTGCCTCGCGCCCGAAGACGCCCCCGGGGCGGTCGAGTACGCCGTGCACATGCGCAGCTTCAGCGAGCGCAGCACGATGAAGGCGGCTATCGACGCGGGAGATCTCACGCGAGCGCAGATCGATGATGTCGCCGAGGTGCTCGCGGAGTTCCATCGCGGGGGCGAGATCGCGGCCGACTGGGGTCCGGACCGCATGCTCGCCGTGTGGCAGCGCAACATCCGCGAGCTCATCCTCGCCGGCCCCCCCGGCGACTGGCATCCCGAGGTCGCAGAGCTGTTCGCCGACTCCTTCATCTCCAGCCACGCCGATGAGATGCGGGCGCGGGCGCACGCGGGGCTCGCACGCGACGGACACGGGGACCTGCGCTGCGAGCACGTCCTGCTCGAGCCTTCAATCCGCGTCGTCGACCGCATCGAGTTCGACCCGGGCCTCAGACGCACCGACGTCGCCAGCGACCTCGCCTTCCTCTCGATGGACCTCGAGGCGAACGGGCAGCGATGGGCGGCGCGGGAGCTAAGCCGCGCATACGAGGTCGCCGGCATGAGCGCGGGCTCCCATGGGCTGCGCTCCTTCTACGCCGCGCACCGGGCGTTCGTGCGCGCCAAGGTCGCGCTCATCACCGCGGCGGAGCGCGAGGGCGCCGAGGACCGTGTCGAACGCAGGCTGGCGCAGAGGCTCTGGGATCTGGGCGACAGGCTCTGCTGGCGTGCGAGGGGGCCGGTGGTGCTGGTGGTCTGCGGCCCGGCGGCGAGCGGCAAGTCCACGCTGGCGAACGAGCTCTCCCGCCGGTCGGGCATGCCGGTCATCTCCTCGGATGAGGTGCGCAAGCGCATGGCGGGAGTGCCTTCGAGCCGGCGGGCCGCCCAGGAGCACTACAGCGAGCCGTTCTCCCACGCGACCTACCGGCGGCTGGCCCTGCAGGGCCTGCACGCGATCGAGCGGGGCCCGGGGGCGATCGTGGACGCGACCTGCCGTGCCCCCGCCGACCGGCAGCTGTTGCTCGACGGCCTCGCCGCCTGCGGCACGGAGCCGCTGCTCGTGTACTGCGACGTCCCGCTGGAGGTGGCGCTCGAGCGGGCGGCGCGTCGCATGTCCGACCCCGAGCGGGTCTCCGACGCCACGCCGGAGATAGTGCGAGCCCACTACTCCGAGTTCGCCGCTCTGCGGGAGCAGCCGGGAACACCGGTCATGAGCGTCGATACGCTGGGTCCCGTGGACCTCCAGGTCGCCGAGGTGACGCTGGCTCTGGACCGCCGGCCTCGCTGAGGCCCTCAGCGCTCGGGCATCTGCTGCACCGACCAGCGGTTCCCGTCGGGGTCGCTGAAGCCCACAAAGCCACCCCAGGGATAAACCTCGACCTCACCGACGTCCGGGACGCCGCGATCGATCAGCTCCGCGCGAGCGGCGTGGATGTCGCCCACCACGAGCTGCAGTCCATTTCCGGTTCCGGGCTCCGCGTCGGTGAAGCCGGTGCCGAAGGCGATCGAGCACGCCGAGCCCGGCGGCGTCAGCTGCACGAACCTGATCGCGTCGCTGACGCGGTGGTCGTGGTCCGCGGTGAAGCCGACGCTCTGCGTGTAGAAGTCCTTGGCGCGGTCGACATCGGACACGGGGATGATCACCAGTTCGAGCTTCCAGTCCATGCGTTCACCTTCGGTCGCGTTGACAGACGCACAAGTACCCGTCCTGCGAGAGCGGTAACGGATTCAGCGCAGGGCCGCGGCCATGGCGTGGTAGCCCCCGTCGACGTGGAGGATCTCTCCGGTGATGGCACGGGCGAGGTCGGAGAGCAGGAAGCAGGCCGCATCCGCCACCGGGGCGGGGTCGCGCGCGTCCCAATGGATCGGCGCACCCCTGTCCCACGCGCTCAGAAGACGGTCGAAGTCCGGTATGCCCCCCGCGGCTCTGGTGTGCAGCGGCCCGGCGGCAACGAGGTTCGCGCGGATCCCGCATGCCCCGAGGTCCCTCGCGACGTAGCGATTCACGGACTCCAGCGCCGCCTTGCAGACCCCCATCCAGTTGTAGACGGGCCAGGCTTCCTGGGCGTCGAAGTCGAGGCCCACCAGGGCTGCGCCATCGTCGGGTGCGAGCGCGGCGAGCACGCGTGCGAGCGAGGCATATGAGAACGCGCTGGTCTGGAAGGCGAGGTTCACGCCCTCCGGCCGTGCCGCAAGGAAGCTGCCGGCCAGCGCATCCCTGGGCGCGAACGCGACGGCATGCAGAGCGCCGTCTACTCCTCCCCACCGGCTGCGCAGGTGCTCGATGAGCGAATCGAAGTCCTCGGGCCGTGTCACGTCGAGCTCGACTACCTCGACCGGGTGCGGCAGCTTCGCCACCGCCTGCTCGGTGAGCTCACGATCGCGGCCAAGCGTCGTGGCGATCACCTCAGCGCCCTTCAGCTGGGCCCTTTCGGCAACCGCGAAGGCGATGCTATCGGCCGTCGCGATACCGGTGATGATCAGGCGCTTTCCGTCGAGCATGTGTCTCCTTGTCGTGGGTCGGTGGCGGGATGGAGCTCTCGGACGCGCGCGTCCTTAGCGCGCGCCGAGCCGGCGAGGTCATCTCTCACGCCCTCAAGGGCCTGCGTCAGACGGGGATCAGCAATCGCGAGGATGCGCGCTGCAAGAAGGCCGGCGTTTCTCCCAGCGCCGATCGCGACCGTCGCGACCGGCACTCCCGCCGGCATCTGCGCGATCGAGAGCAGGGAGTCCAGGCCATCGAGATGCGCCAGCGGTACCGGGACGCCGATCACGGGCAGGACGGTCGCGGAGGCCAGCATGCCCGGAAGGTGCGCCGCACCCCCAGCGCCCGCGACGAGCACCCGCATGCCGCGCTCGCTTGCGCCGGATGCGTAGCTGAGCATGTCGTGAGGGGTGCGATGCGCGGAGAGCACGCGCACCTCATGGCTGATGCCGAGCTCAGCCAGCACCTCGGCGGCCGCGGACATGACGGGCAGGTCGCTGTCGCTGCCCATGAGGATCCCCACAGCAGGCGCGCTCATGCTCCCACCAGCGCCGACGCCGCCGCCTGCGCACGCTCGAGGGCCTGTGCTCCGTCGGCCCCGAGTGCAGTGACATGCCCGAGCTTGCGGCCGGACCTGGGCTCCTTGCCGTAGAGGTGCACGTGGGCCTGGGGCACCCCGAGCGCCTGCGGGAGGCGGAGCCGCGGGTCGGAGCCGTCCCCTGTGCCGAGGATGTTCACCATCGCGCATGCGGGGGCCAGCAGCTCGCTCCCGCCGAGCGGCCAGTCAAGGACGCCGCGCAGGTGCTGCTCGAACTGCGAGGTCCCGCAGCCCTCGATCGTCAGATGGGCGCTGTTGTGGGGGCGCAGGGCGAGCTCGTTGACGAGCAGACGCCCGCCGGACAGGAACATCTCGACGGCGAGCACTCCGGCAACGTCCAGTCCGTCGGCGAGGCTCACGGCCAGGCGCCGCGCCTGATCTGCCTGCTCAGGGGAGATCGCGGCGGGCGCGATCACCTCGCGGCAGATGCCCCCGCGCTGGCGGGTCTCCAGCACCGGGTAGACCGCGATCTGCCCGGTCGGGTTCCGCGCGAGGACCACCGCGAGCTCGATGTCGATATCCACCATCTCCTCCGCTATCGCCGGCCGGCCGGCCGCCTCGAGATCCTGCATGAGCGCGAGCGCGTCCTGGGGGCGCTGCACGGTCCAAACGCCGTGCCCGTCGTAGCCGCCGCTGCGCGTCTTGATGATCAGCGGCCAGCCGCAGCGCTCGGCGAGGGCCTCGATGTCACCCCGAGCCTCGAGTGCGGTGAAAAGGGGGACCTCGAACCCCAGCTCGGCCAGGGCTCGCCGCGCGTGCAGCTTGTCCTGCGCCATTCGCTTGCTCGCCGGCGAGGGGCGCACGAGCGCCCGTTCGGCGAGCCGGTCGAGCAGCTGCGGGTCGGAGTGCTCGTGGTCGAAGGTGACAACGTCGCTTTCGCGCGCGAGCGCCAGCAACCCCTCGGCTGCGGTCCCTGTACCGGGCACTCTCCTGGCTCCGGCCCGCACGGCCGGCGCGAGGGGGTCGTCGGTCAAGACCAGCAGCTCAACGCCGAGGCCGATCGCGGCCTGCTGCGTCATCTGCGCGAGCTGTCCCGCGCCGACCATGCCGACCCTGGCGCTGGCCGGGCTCATGCGAAGTACTCCGGCCGGCTGACGTACGTGTCGGAGAGGAACATCACGCCCGGGGACTCGGCCAGCAGCTCACGCAGGCCGGCGAGCAGCGCATCGACCCGCTCGAGCGGCACCACCGTGATCAGCAGCTCGAGCGCCGCCTGGTCGTTGAAGAGCAGGCGGCCCTGGTGGTAGCCGCCGTGGCCGAGGCCCGAGACACCGGACACGCTGGTGTAGCCGCGGGCGCCGACGGCCTGGAACAGGTCCCGCGCCGCCCCGGCCTCTGCGCCGGAGACCACAACCTCGATCTTCGCCATCTTCGTCAGCGCTTCCCGGTCCTTCATCGGCTCCTCACCTCCTCTGTCAGCCACGGCTCCCAGCCGCGGGTCGTATGGGCAAGCCAGGGCTCTCCCGCCCCCGACCGCGCCGCCAGCGCCACCCATTCGTTTCCGAAAAGGCGCTGAAGGACGGTGTTGCGGTCGATGATCCGTGGTGATCCGCTCGATCGGCGCCTGCACCACCGCGAGCAGCCTCATGGGCTCGTGGACCAGTCGCTCGCCGTCGGCGAGCGACTGCCAGGGAAGCCCGGTCTGCAGGTCGCCGTTGTGCCCTGCCAGCACGCCGATCGAGCCGATCACGTTGTGGATCGTCTTCGTGCCGGCCCCGAAGACCACCGGGTCGACGGCCGAGAAGTAGTACTGGCAATTGATCCACTGGGCCACGATCAGGGGCGCCGTCAGGATCGTCTCCAGCGCGGAGCCATCGGGGTCCGCGGCCGGCTCATAGGAGTGCAGGAACGCTCGGCACCGCAGGTTCACCCCCCTCGTCAGCGAGCGCGGGCCGACGATGAAAGCGGCGTTTCCCGCCAGCCCCCACTCGGGGAAGACCTGCGCCCAGTCCCTGCCCCGCGACCGCACGTGCCGGCGCGCCCGGGCGGGTGTGGGGTCCGTCGGCGCACCGGGGAGCGAGCCGCAGCGCTCGCGGCTGAGGAGCGCTCCGGCGCGCCGCAGGTCGGCCCCGAGTGCCTCGACGTCCGTCCTGTAGCCCTCGGGCACCAGGTGCGGGTCGAGCAGCGTGACGCAGTCGTTCGCGGTGTCGTGCTCTGCGGCGAGGAACCACGTGTGGTCCGGGATCGCGATGCCCCGCGCCGCCAGATGCCGGCGCACGTCCGCCCCGTTCAGGATCGCCGCCGCCGTCCTGGCATTCGGTCCGCCGCGGTTGCCGGCACAGGCGCCGCAGTCGAGCGCCGCCGCGTACGGGTTGTTCTCCGTCGAGCTGCCGTGGGCGCACAGGACGACCAGCGGCGCGAAGCGCTCGGTCAGCCCCATCATCCTCAGCGCGAGCTCGGCGAACAGGGCCCGCTCCTGGAAGCTGAAGGCCTCCTGCACGTTCAGCACCGTCGGCGCCGGCGGCGCCGCCTCCCGGTGGAGCCGCTGGCGGACCGCGCCGTAGGGTCCGGCGAGCACGGTCTTGGCAGCGGCGAGGGGGCCCGCCGCCCAGCCGGATGCCTCCGCGAGCGTGAACGGCGACAGCAGGTCGTCCTTGGCGGCGTGGAAGGCCTCCTCGGCCCCGCTCAGGGCCCGGCGGCCGGCGAGCTCCCGCTCGCCCAGGGACGCTGCTCCGTCGGCCGGGACCTCGCGAACCTCGTTGCGCGGCTCGAGCAGCACCGGGCACAGGGCGCTCGGGGCACCGCCCGCCAGATCCTGGAAGCGGATCGCGACAGCGAAGAAGCCGGCGAACCCGAGCGTCTCATAGTCGCCGAGTTCCTCCAGGTGGCGACGCAGACCCTCAGAGCGCGTGTCGATGCAGCAGACGAGCTGGGCTGCCGGGGGCACATGGGGCTCATCGCCCGCACCCCCGCCGGCCAGCCTCGCCAGCAGCTCCTCGCGATATGCGGACTCATAGGCGTCCAGCCACACGAGCCCGCGCTCGCGGGCGGGCAGGTATTCGAGCACCGCGGCCGCTGCGGCGAGGTCCGCACCTGAGGCGGCTTTGACCCCCATGACCTCGGCGACCCGCCGGGCGCGCGCCGCGCCCGAGCAATCCTTGTCCGGCTGCGGATCCTCAACGCCCGCACGTCCGCCGCGGGCAGCACCGTGGTCGAGCAGTACCGATTCGTAGGCCAGACGCATCGCCAGGTAGTCGACGAGGTCGATGCCCGGCGCGTGCTCTGCCCGCCAGCGCACGTGCGAGGCCCAGCCATGCATGCACGCCAGATGCGCCTGCAGGTAGCTGCGCCGCTCATCCACGGGCACCCCAAGCGCGTCGAGCGCCGCCAGAACGGTCTCCTCGGGACACTCGGCCAGGCAGTCCCGCAGGGCGGCGCGCTCGACGCGGCGGAGCGAGCGGTCGCGCGGCGCCAGGTCACGCCAGGCGAGGTAGAAGCCGCGCTCGCGTCCCGGCATCGGCCACGCCGACTGGCCGGCGTCGCAGAAGGCGCCGCACCACTTGGCGCACTGCGCATCGACAGCCTCGGCCACGGCCGGCACGAGCCGCTCGGCGCGGGTCCGGGCCAGCCGCACCGGAGAGGGAGCTGGGGCGCCGTGCCGCAGGTCGCACAGCAGGATCTCCTGAGCGCTGTACTCGCTCTCGCCGAGCCTCACCGCAGGCTCCTCGAGCAGGCTCGGCAGTCGCCTGCCGAGCGCCCTGCTCAGGTCCGCAGCGGTCACCCTCCCCTCTGCGTATGCCTCGCGAAAGACGCTCTCATCGAGGGTGCCGCGTGCGCCCAGAACCTCGCCGGCGAGGGCGATCGCCTCCTCGAACGGCCTGTCCTCGAGGCCACCGAGCGGATTCACGGCGATGAAGCCCTCCAGCGGCCATAGCGGTGCGAGGATCCTGCCTGCGAGGGCGACCTCCGAGCGCAGGCGCGCCCGCTCTGCGGAGCCGTGCTCGAACTCGCTCATGGCCTGCTCCCCTCTGACTGGAGCGCGGCGGTAAGGACCGAGGAGCCCAGGATCGGGGCCCGCAGTCGCCTCGGGCGGCGGCGCCCCAGCACCTGGCCGGCCTGCAGGCTGAGCACGTAGGCCGTCTTTCGCAGATCCGTGAGCCCTGACCAGCCGGGCGCGCTGCGCAGGAGCGTGGCCAGCGCGAGCAGAGCGATCACGGGGGCGAGCAGCAGCGGCGAGGCCGGCGCAGCGCCAGCCAAGGCCAATGCGGGGGCGAGGAACCCGGTGACAGCCTCCAGGAGCGCCAGGTAGGAGACGGCGCCCAGAGTGCTGAGCAGGGCCAGCGTCAGCACGCGCCCCGGCCCCACCCCTCGCGCCAGCCATCCCCAGGCCATCCTGGCGCCGGTGCCCCACGCGAAGACGAGCAGCGCGACGCTGCCGCGCACGCCGGTCAGCTGCGGATGCACGATCGCGATCGCGATCCCGATCGCCAGCGTCGGCACGAACACCGCCAGGACCCCGGCAAGGAGCCGCCGGGCCGGCGCGGCGTCGCTGCACCGGCGGGGACTTCTCGTGGCGCACATGCCTGCTGACGGCGGAGCCCGAGCCCAGGAACAGCGCCGCCTTGTACATCCCGTGCGCAACGAGGTGGAAGATCGCCGCCGCAAACGCGCCGATGCCGCAGGTCATGATCATGAAGCCCATCTGCCCCATCGTGGAGTGCGCCAGGGCTCCCTTGACATCGTTCTTGACCAGCATCAGCTGCGTCCCGTACAAGAGCGTCGCGGCGCCGGCGACGAAGGCGAGGTAGCCCGCCGGGCGCGAGGCACCGAAAAGCGGGCTGAGTCGCACCAGCAGGATGCCTCCGGCGTTGACGACGCCGGCGTGGAGCAGCGCCGAGACCGGTGTGGGGGCCGCGAGGGTCGCGGGGAGCCAGCGGTGGAAGGGAAGCTGCGCGGAGCGCGCGAGCGCCGCCAGCACCAGCAGGCACGCGACCACGGCGAGCACCACGGGGTGGCGGTCCAGTCCCTCCGCGCGTGAGCCGAGCGTGCGCAGGTCGAGCGAGCCCCACGTCGCAGTGGCCAGTCCCACCGCCAGCCATAGCACCGCATCTCCGACAAAGAAACGCGCGAGCGGTCCGCCTGACGCCTTCGGCCGCCGCCGGGAGCCCGCGGTACATACCCGAGCAGCAGGCACAGGCTCGCGCCTGAGAGGCTCCAGGCCAGCGCCAGGCCGACGAGGGTCGCGGCGCTCACGGTTGCCGCCGTCGCCGCGGTCAGGAGCCCCGCCGCCCCGAAGAAGCGCAGATCGCGTGCGTCACCGGCCAGGTAGCGCCGCGCGAACGCCTGCACGGTCGCGCTCACCGCGCACACGAGCAGAAGCAGCACGACGCCCAGGCGATCGGCATACAGACCCGCGATCGGACGCCCTCCGGGACCTTTGATGAGCGCCGAGACGGGCCCACCGCTCGCCACCTCCACAGTGAGCAGAGCCGCGAGAGCCAGCGAGAGTGACGCCGCAACGGGGCCCATGCGCACGGCCCGACGTCCCCCGGGCAGAAGCACGGCGATGCCCGCGAGCGCGGGCATCGCGATCACCGCGACCAGGACGAGGCTCATCGGTCCTGCTCCACGGCGAAGGGCGGCAGAAGGGCGCGCCCGTCGAATCCGCCGATCCTCTCGTGGACGTAGGGATCGCGAACGATGCAGTACAGAGAGCGGCCGCGCTGCAACTCCTCCTTGATGTGCTCACCCACCTCACACGCCGAGCGCTCACGCAGCCCGGGAGGCGAGGTTCCGATCGGCACGTCCATCGGCGGCCGTGACCAGCGCTCCACCCAGCGTTCCAGGTCAGCGGCATGCCCGTTGCCCGCGAGCTCCGGGCTCGTCGTCGACGGCCTCACCCCGGCCAGATTTCCACCTGCGTCCATCGCCCGCCCCCTTTCCAGATATACGCTGCTCATTACGTGAAGCATAATACACGATATGTAGAACGTATGTTGCGAAGCAGGAAAACGGAGGCGCTTGTTGTATCCTCAGGAGGTGTCCGACTGGACGTTCCTGACGAACCACGCGCACGTCCTGGTGTGCGTCATGAGGGACCCGGATGCGCGCCTGCGCGACGTCGCGCAGAAGGTCGGCATCACCGAGCGGGCAGCGCAGAGGATCGTGGCTGAACTCGCCGAGGCCGGCTATCTGGAGCGGACACGCGAGGGTAGGCGCAACCGCTACCGGCTACACCCCGAGATGCCGCTGCGACACCCGCTGGAGCGAAACCATGCGGTCGGTGAGGTGCTCGACCTGCTCGCAGCCGGCTCCCCAGAAGGCTCAGAGCAAGCTGCGTGAGAAGGGCGCTCGAGGGCGTCCGTCAGAAGCCTCAGCCCTCCTCCCGTGCTCGGCGAATTGCCTCGAACACGGCCTGGTTCCGCCGATGGACCTGATCCCTGAACCATGCTTCCCGCGCCGTGAGGAAGCCTGCGTTCGGCCCGCACACGGCGCCGTGTTCTCTCGTCCTCCTCCATCTCGGGAGGGCCACGCTGTCGGTCCGGGTCGCGGGGCGTGTCGGGGGCCATGTCACCACCGTCACAGACGGCCGCTCCGCCGGACAGCGTGATCGCCCACACCGCGGAGCCTGAACTACGCTCGATATTGCTACAAGTGCGCGGACGGTTGCGAGAACTACGCGCACCGCGTCAGTAGCGGCTGGGTTACAGCCCTGTCAGTGCGAGAACTGCGCTGACTTGGCGTTCAGATAGAGCTGCCAGCCCTCGAGGGTCTCCCAGCCCGTCGCCTCATAAAGGGGCTGGCCCGATGGGGTCGCGCCCAGGAGCCCGACGCTCGCCCCGGCCTCTCGGGCCCGAAGCAGGACGTCGCCGAGTAGCGCGCGCCCGTAGCCGCGCCGACCGAGGCGGGACGGGGTCGCCATGCACCAGACGCAGACCGCTTCGTCCACCGGGACCGTCGTCACGGTGGACACCGGCTGTCCATCCTCCTCCAGCAGCCAGATGCTCATCTCGTCCTCATCCTCGACGAGCAGCACCCTCGCGCAGACATCGGCGTCCTCGCGGCCGAGTCCGAACGCCTCGGCTATCAGCTCGCCAACGGCGTCGAAGTCCTCGCTTCCGGCTCTCCTCACGCGCCGGTCGGCTCGCAGATGCTCGCCCGTGAGGTCGGCCGCCATGAACGGCATCTCGCCCGCGTGCTGCCAGGCACCGCCAAGGTCCGCTCCCCTGGCTCGGGCCCCGCGAGCATCATCAGCGTCGCGTAGCCGGCATCCTCGACCGTCTGCCTGACGGCGCCGAGCGTGGCAGCGTCGCCATCGTGCACGAGCGCCATGTTGACGTCCGGGCTCGGCCCACCGGTCAACATCAGCCAGTGGCCGTCTCCGACCGCGCCGATGCCCAGCGAGCCCGAGTGCGCCGCCCATGGCTGACATCCCCTGCCCATCTGGCTTCGCCTTCTCGCAAGCCCAACCTCGTCCATAACGCCCCCCGTTCGTATCTCTGCGGACGTGCGTGATGATGACACCGCGTGCGCGAGCCCGAACGGCCCAGGAGCCCCCCGGAGTGAAATGGCGTCCTCGCGACGTTTGGGCCACGCGTCCTTCGTCCCCTGTTCGAGGTACCTCTCCGTTCGCACCCCGAGCGAAGCTGATCACCAATAGGATGGCTTTCCTATGACGCCCCTGGTGCTCGTGGAGGAACCCGCTCCGCACGTCGTGCAGCTCGCCATGAACAGGCCCGAGCAGCTCAACGCGATGAACGCCGAGCTGTGCGAGGCGATGCACGTGGAGCTGCGCAGGCTGGCGCTTGAGCGCTCCTGCCGGGCGGTAATCCTCACCGGCGCCGGCCGCGGATTCTGCGCCGGGGTGGATCTGCGCGGTTATGGCGCGGCGCCCGGCAACGACGGCAGCGACGAGCCCCGCGACCGCCTGGCCAACCAGGAGCACATGTCGAAGCTCGTGCTCGCGCTCAGAGCGATCCCGCAGCCGGTGATCGCGGCGGTCAACGGGCCGGCGGCCGGGCTGGGGCTGGCCCTGAGCCTGGGCAGCGACATCCGCTACGCGAGCACCGCGGCCGTCTTCCGTGCTGCGTTCATCAACATCGGCCTGTCCAACTGCGACATGGGCACCAGCTGGCTGCTCCCTCGCCTGATAGGCGCATCACGCTCACACGAGCTCATGCTCACCGGCCGGCGCGTGGACGCCGAGGAGGCGCTGAGGATCGGCCTGGTCGCCGACGTGGTCGACGGTCCGGAGCTGCTCGGGCGCGCTCGAGACGCCGCGGAGCAGATCGCCGCCCTGGCGCCATGGGGCGTGCGGCTGACCAAGCGGGGCATGTGGAGCGCGCTTGAGATCCCCTCCGAGCAGGCGGCGGTCGAGTATGAGGACCGTCAGCAGATCATGGCCACGTTCAGCAAGGGCGTGCCCGAGGCGGCTGGGGCGTTCCTGGAGAAGCGCCCCGCGAACTTCGACGACTAGCGATGAGCGACCTGTTTGACGTATCCGGGAAGTGCGCCCTCGTCACGGGGGGCTCGCGCGGCATCGGCATGATGATCGCCGACGGCCTCGTGCGGGCCGGGGCGAAGGTAATCGTGTCCTCGCGCAAGGTGCAGGACGTCGAGGCTGCCGCGGCGGAGCTGTCGGGCCTCGGCGACTGCCGCGCGATTCCGGGAGATATCTCCACGCCCGAGGGCGCGAGGGCGCTCGCGGCCGCCACCCGCGAGCACTTCCCGGCCCTGGACATACTCGTGAACAACGCCGGAGCCGTCTGGGGCGCCCCCCTGGAGGAGTTCCCGGCGGCCGGCTGGGACAAGGTCTCCCACACCAATGTCGAGGGGATCTTCAACCTAACGGTCGCGCTGCTACCCGAGCTGCGCGCAGCCGCGGACGTTGAAGACCCGGCGCGGGTCATCAACATCGGCTCCATCGACGGGATTCGCACGCCGTCGGTCGAGAACTACAGCTACAGCGCCAGCAAGGCCGCGGTGCACATGCTCACGCGGCACCTCGCAAAGCGCCTGGCTTCCGAGCACATCACGGTCAACGCGATCGCCCCCGGCCCTTTCCAGAGCCGGATGATGGCCTGGGCGCTGGACGACCCGGACCTGCTCGCCTCCGTCGTCCAGGAGGTGCCTCTGGGGCGTATCGGGCGGCCCGACGACGTCGCGGGGCTCACACTGATGCTCGCCTCACGTGCCGGCTCCTACATGACCGGCACGGTGATACCGCTCGACGGCGGCATCACGGGGTGCGGCTAGCGCTCAAGGGGTCTAAAGTCTGCTGCGGGTGCACGCATGACCCAGCAGGTGGGAAGTTGCTAGTGAGCCAGCGGCGCGTAGCCCGGTCTTAATCCCTCTTCCGCGGCTGCGCGCCGCTCGCCCTCTCGAGCGGCGACGCTTCGCGCCAGCCCGTCGCCGCCGTGGGACGCGCCGTCGCGTCCGTACGCGGGCCCAGGGGAGCTGGTGGACGTACGCTCCACCATTGACGAAAGTGAGGGATGTGGCTATCGTCGCGCCAGCCTCGAGGGTCTGAGGGTCTAGGACGGACATTGGGAGGAGCAGACGTGGAACTCATGGGGACAACCGGGCCCGGGGGAACGGCCCGTCGATCGACGACTTCGCAGGCGGGATCGGGTCTTTGGCCGGCACGCCGCCTGCGGGCGAACGCTGGACGCCTGCTGGCGCTGCTCGCGCTCGCATGCCTGATCGCAGCCGCAACGGCCTCCGCGGCGAGCGCGGAAGAATATGAAGCCGAACGCACCGCAGCGAAGGCTCTCGGCCTGAAGGCCTATGAATACGGCCAGCCACTGCTGGACACCGAACGGATCTACAAGGCGATCACCAGCGTCACCGTCGCCGACAACTTCGGCGACGCGCCGGTCAACCAGTTCTCGCACTTCCAGAACCTGGCCACAGAAAAAGAGGGCTGCGTCGTCGCCCCGAATGCCGACACGCTGTACTCGATCGCCGAGCTCAGGCTGCGCAAGAAACCCGAGATCCTCTACGTCCCCGAATCGGAAGACGGCCGCTTCAACGTGGCCGAGCTCGTCTCTCCCTACACGGAGAACTTCGCCGACATCGGCACGGGAGCGTCGGGGATGCTTCCCCACGGCGCCTACGTCATCGCCGGCCCGGGCCAATTGGTCGGACAGGAAGAAACCGAAGGCCTGAAGATCATCCACTCCCCCTACGAAAAGGTGTGGATCATCGGCCGCACGCTCGTCAACAGCCCCTCCGACCTGCCGGCGGCGCGGGCACTCAACAACGCGATGAAGATCGTTCCGCTGAACAAGTGGGCCAAGTACGGGCTGGCATATGAACCGCCGGCACCGAAGAAAATCGTGACCACCCCCACATGCGGTGTGGTCCCCGGCACGCAGGCGGGCGAAAAGCCGCTGAAGTACTACGTCGCGCTGGGCAAGGCGCTGCAGGAAAACCCGCCGCCCGCCGCCGATGAACCGCTGCTGAAGGAACTCGAAGCGGTCAACATCGGCCCCGGCAAAGCACCGTCGAAGCACAACGTCAGCAGGGGCACCCTCGCCGGTCTGGAAGAAGGCGTAACGAGCGGCCCAGTCCACGTCCAGCTACTGGTGAAAAAACAGTTCGAAGCCGGGTTCGCGGCACACAACGGCTGGCTCGTCGGCAACATCGGACATTACGGGACCGACTACGCGCTGCGCGCCATCGCCGACAAGCTGGGCGTCGGCGCGCTCACGCCGAACGTCTCGATCTACCCGCTCGCGCTGACCGACCGCACCGGAGGGAAACTGAACGCGGCCAGCACCCGCTACGTCGCGCATTTCCCGGCGAGCGACTTCCCCGTACCTGTGACGTCGTTCTGGTCGATCTCGATGTACGAAACGAACGGGTTCTTCGTTCCGAACTCGCTGGACCGCTACACGTTGGGCAACCGCTCGAACCTCCAATTCAACCTGGACGGGTCGCTCGACATCTACATGCAGACCAGCGAACCGAGCAACGAAGCGGAGCGTGAAAACTGGCTCCCGGCGCCGGCCGGCCCGTTCCAGACGGTGATGCGGCTCTACGGGACCTACGAATCCGACATCGCCGGCATCCTCGAAGGCGGCACCGAACACTGGCAGCCGCCGACGATTCTGCCGTGCAACGAAAGCGGCGAAACCGCCGAAGGCGTTCGCTGCGCCACCTGAGCGGACATCAGGGCGGCGGTACACAAGACGCGCCCGGCTCGCCGTGAGCACCCGCGAGGTGCTCACGGCGCCGGCCGCGGGTGGGTGCCTGAGAGGCTGGACCCTTGGAGAGGGGGTTCCCGTCCTGCTTCTCCACGGCGGGCCGGGCCTCGGCTATGAGTACCTCGACAGCGTCGCCGACGAGCTCGGCCCGGCCTACCGCATAGCCTCGTTCCAGCAGCGAGGGCTAGAGCCCTCGACGCTGGAGGGTCCGTTCACCATCACGCAGGCGCTGAGCGACGTGCTCGCGGTGCTCGAGGCGCTGGGATGGGGGCGCGCCCTGATCCTCGGGCATTCATGGGGCGGGCATCTGGCGCTGCGGTTCGCAGCGACTCATCCCGAGCGGCTAGTGGGTGCGCTCGCCGTCGACCCGCTCGGCATCGTGGGCGATGGAGGGCGGGAGGCATTCGAAACCGAGCTGCTCGCGCGCACTCCCAGGGGCGCCCGAGAGCGAGCAGCCGAGATCGACGCCCGGGCCATGTCCGCTCAGGCGAGCGCCGAGGAGCAGCAGGAGGCGCTGCGCGCCCTCTGGCCGGCGTATTTCGCCGATCCCGAGCGGGCGCCCGAGATGCCTGCCGTTCGCATGTCGGTCGCCGCATACGCGGGCCTCATGGGAGAGGTGAGCGAAGGCGTCGCTGAGGCCGCGCGCGCCCTCGCGTCGGGCGATGTGTCCTACGGGGTGGTCGCCGGAGCAGGAAGTCCGATCCCCTGGGGGCAAGCGGCGAGGGCTAGCGCTGAGCTCTCGCCCAGCGCTTTCCTGACCGTCGTCCCCGGTGCCGGGCACTTCCCCTGGATCGAGGCGCCGGGCTGCGTGCGCGACGCCCTCGGGCGCCTGCACGTCTAGCGCGAGCGCGATCAGCCGGCGTCGAAGCCGACGGGCGCGCAGTCCGCGCAGGTGTCGCCCCGCCATGCCTCGCGTCCCTCGCGCACGGCCAGGGCGGCGATCGCTAGCCCCGCGATCGGGTCGAGCCACCACCAGCCGAGCGCCGCGTTGGCGAGCAGGCTCGCGAGCGCGGTGGCGGCGATCACGGCGCATAGCCATGACTGCATAGCGTCGCCGGCGGTCGCAGAGGAGCCGAGCTGGGCGGCCAGGCGTCCCTTCGCGCGCGCGAGCAGCGGCATGATCACGATCGCGCCCACGGCTACCCCCACCCCGAGCCAGGTCGTGCCCGGATGCCTGCCCTGCGCCAGGGTCCTGACCCCGTCGAAGAGGAGATAGAGCGCGAGCGCGCCGAAGCAGAGGGCCACAACCTGCTGCGCGCGGCGCTCTGCATGGTCGGCGCCGTTGCGGCTGCCCGTATAGAGCCAGAGGATCGTGCCCGCGGAGGCCATCTCGATCAGCGAGTCAAGGCCGAAGCCCAGCAGGGCCACGGACCCGGCGGCCAATGCCGCGGCGGTCCCGAGGACTGCCTCAACCGTCGTCCACAGGATGCTGAGCACCGAGAGCACCCTCGCGCGGTGGGCCAGGCGCGAGCGGCTGTCGTCGGCCGGCAGAGCCAAGGCCTGGGCTCGGGAACTCACTCCTACAAGCTAGCGGCCCCGGTCACCGGCTTGCTGCGGACGGCTGGAGAGGAGCGGACGCGGCGAGTGCCCGCGGCTGTGTGAGGTCGGCGGACCACCCGCTCGGGTCTATGAGGGTCTTGGCGTGTGTGCCTCAGGGTCCCCGAGGGCGTCGAAGGCCGTCGCCACTCCATCGAGGCCGACAACACCGGCGACCAGCGGAGCCGCGTTCATCTTGCCCTCGGCGAGCATGTGGAGCGTGTCCCGGAACTCAAGCCGCGTGGCATCGCGATCGGTCACACGCTCGGTGCGCGACTCGGCGACTGCACACGAGGCTTCAGGGCATTCGAGCCCTCTCGGCCGCGCGGCCCCACCGCGGACGATGCCCGGTGATCGCTCCCCGCATGGCGGCGGCGACGCCGCACCGCGGCCACGACCTGCCCACAAATGGCTACCGGCCCATCTGCGATAGTCCCGCTCAAGGTGACCGCCCAATCGCTGCAGCTGCCGTCGACGCTGGACGGTCACGTGCCTGCCCGTTTCTCGGCCGAGGCAATGCGGCGTCGCATTCGCGTCCTGTTCATGGTCTCGCAGCCGACGGTCTCGCCGAGCATCTCCGTGCACGCGAATCTCATGCGCCACCTCAACCGCGAGCGCGTCGAGGTTCACGCCGTGTATCCGAGGATGGCTGCCAGGCCTCCTTACGATTCCTCAGGACGCTCGTCCCTGGGCGCCCTGCCTCAGACCCCTGATGTGGAACTGCGACCACTGGAGTTCGGGCCGGTGGGCGGAAAACCGAAACCGCAACTGCTTGCGGCTACGGCACAGGCGGCCCCCACCGCGCTGCTGGACGCCTTTTCGCTGACTCGATTCATCAGGCGTCGGCAAATCGACATCATCCACTCCGAGGAGGGGACCCGCAACGCGTTCTACGCCCACATGCTCTCTCAGGCGACTCCGGCGAAGTGCGTGGTGCATTGCCACCTCGGATACGGAGACTGGATGTCGCGCCCTTCGCGCATGGCGATCAAGAATGCCGACGCGCTCATGCCTGTCTCGGGCTGGACCGGACGGGTGATCCGCGATGATGGCGTGCCGGCCGACCGGATCTTTCCTGTCCTGAATGGGATCGAGGTCTCGCAGTGGGACCCCTCGACCGTCGACGGGACAGCAGTCCGGCGCGAGTTTGGCATCGAGCCGGAGGCGCCGATCATCGTCCAGGTCGCACAGCTCGTCGCGTGGAAGGGCCAGCATGTCGTGATCGCGGCTCTACCCCGGGTGCTCGAGCGATACCCCGATGCCCGTCTCATGCTCGTCGGAACGGAGGCGGCCCACGGTAAGCCGTACACACAGCAGCTGCAGCGCCAGGTGGCTGCCGCCGGCCTGGAGCGAGAGGTCATCTTCACCGGCCAGCGTCGCGACGTGCGCGAGATACTTGCGGCCGCCGACGTCTTCACTCTGCCGTCGGTCGGGGAGCCGTTTGGTCTGGCCTTCACCGAGGCCATGGCGATGGAAAAGCCCGTGGTCGCGGTCAGGTCCGGCGGCGTGCCCGAAGTCGTGGAGGACGGCCGCGCAGGACTGCTGGGGGCTGCAGACGACTCCAACGACCTTGCCTCGAATCTGCTCGCCCTCATCGACGACCCCGCCCTGCGGCTCCGTATGGGCGCCTACGGCCGCCATAGAGTCCTTGAGCACCTCAACGCCCAGCGGATGGCTGACGAGGTCGAGGCTGTCTACAGGTTCGTGGCCGGCCTGCGCTAAGGCGCGTGAGGCTACTGAGGACCGCCGACGCGAGTTGTGTCAGCCGATCCTCTCGGCCAGCTCGATGATGATCCCCTCCGGGCCGCGCACGTAACGGAGGCGAAAGATGTCCCGGTAGCGCTCGACCTCGCCAATGAGTTCCGTGCCGCGGGCTCGCAGGCCGGCTACGACCGCGTCTATGTCGTCGACCGCGAGTGCGAGATGGCGGATGCCGGGGCGTTCGCCGGTGCGTGCAGCCCTCCGTCCGGGGTCTGGACCATCGCGATGTGCGACCGGACCGCCTGCGGCCGCCAGCGCCGCCTTGACGTGGCCGAGCGTCAAGCCTCGCATCTTCGGCACGACACACATCGGCGTCGCCGCTTTGACGACAGCTTCGGCGACCGGAACAAGGCGCGCGCTCCCGGCGACGTTCGTGGCGCAACGAGCGTCGAGGTGTCCAGCCGCTACAGCTCCCTGGACAGTCCGAGCTGCATCGCCTTGGCGGCCGCCTCGCCGCGTGAGCTCACGTCGAGCTTGGTGAGAATGGCGGAGACGTGATGATCGACCGTCTTGGGAGCCACGACGAGCCGGTCGGCGATCTCGGCATTGCGCATTCCCGTGACCAGAAGCTCGAGCACCTCGAGCTGGCGGGCGGTCAGGCCGAGGGGATTCTCGCGCGTCTGAGGACGCGGGCCTCGCGGTAGCCCGCGCTCGCCGGCCTCGCGCAGGCGCCGAGCAACTGTTGCCGCTGCAGGGCGCGCACCCAGCCGGTTCAGATCGTCCAGAGCCTGACGCCATGCGCTCCGGCTCCCGCTGTCAGCAAGCGCAAGCGCGGCCTCATAGACGTCCTTTTTCTCTCTCAGCAGCCGTGCCGCCTCCTCGTGGTGACCGGTCAGCTGGAGCCGCTGTGGCTCGAGCGCACCGGCGGGGCAGTCGACTGACGCGCCGGCCCGTAGCCGCCAGCAGGCGATGTCGGCGCTCGTCGGCGCGACTTCTCGATCCAGGCTCAGCGCAAGTGCCGCCTCGGTTTCCTTCAGCGCGGCCTCTGAGTCGCCTTCGAGCCATCGAGCCTCAGCGCGCGCCGTCGCGATCGGAGCGAGGTACTGGAGTTCCCCGACCGAGCTCGCGAGCTCCTGCGACTCGTCGAGCATGGGCCATGCCCCCGGGTCTCCACGCCGGGCTCGGACGAGCCCGAGCACACGGGTGGCAACCATCCGGGGCCCGGGCTTGGTCGGCGGCGATTCCCTTATGAGCAGCGCCGCAACATCCGCAGCCTCGTCCCATGATCCCTCGGCGAGCAGCAGCATGGCCCGGTTGCAGAGCAGTGAGTTGACCCACGCATCGAGCCCGCGTGACCGCACGTAGACGAGCCCAGCCTCGATCAGCGGCTCCGCCTGCTCCCACTCTTTCACGCGCATGAGCGAAAAGGTGAGGTTGTTGTAAGCGCGAGCCGCAGCGGTCGCCAGGTCTGCTTCCAGGGCGAGCTCCAGCGACCGCATGAGGTTCTCCGCACCGGAGAGATCCCCTTTGCCCAGTTCGGCGCAGCCCAGGTTGTTCAGGGTGTCCACCAGCGCCTCGACGTCATCCAGTTGTTCTGCGAGCGCAAGCGCGCGCTGCCCCCACGACGTCGCCTCCGCGAGCCGGTCCTCCACCATCAGCAGCCCGGCCAGGCCGGAGTACGCCATTGCCAGCTCGTGCCCGGGCGCACCCTGCTCGAGAACCTGCACGGCCTCGGTGCCGCGTTCCATCGCCGCAGTGGGACGCCCGACGCTGGAGAGCAGGCATGAGCTCCGATGCAGCGCTCTCCCCAGACCTGCGATGTCACCGAGCACGCGGTAGATCGAGGTCGCCTCCTCGATCGCCTCGACCGCGGCCTCGCGGCCGTCGGTGAGGTGGCCCTCCTCGGCAAACTGCTCCAGCAGATCCGCCCGCGCTGACGGGTCCAGATCGCCGGCGAACCGCAGCGCGCGACCGTATTGGGCCTGCGCCTCGGTGTGGGCGCCGAGCGCGGCGGCCTCCTCGGCCGCGGCACGCGCAAACTTCAGAACGGCCTTCGCATCCCTTGCGCCCTCGGCGTGATAGGCGAGGTGGGCGAGGTCCGGCGGACCGAACGACTGCCCCTCCGTCGCGGCGAGCACGAGCGCGTGCAGCGACTGCCGGCGATCGGGCGCGAGCGACTCCTCGACGACCAGGCGAGCAAGCTCGTGGCGAAAGGCCACACCGCTGTCGTGGAAGCTGAGCATCCCCGAGCCCACGCACTCCTCCAAAGTGCCCTGCGGGCTCGGAGCGATTGCATCGAGAAGAGCCGGGGCGGCCCGCGCGGGCAGGACTGCGGCGGCGTCGAGCAGCTCTCGGGCAGCGGGGCTCAAACGCGACGCCCTGGCCAGGACGGCGTCTCGCACCGTGGGCGGCACCCTGTCGGATCCCGCTGCGAGCGCCTCGGTGACGAAGAAGGGATTGCCCGCCGTCCGCTGGAAGAGACTATCGGCGTCGACCTCTCCCGTCTCGGCCAGCTGTGCCACCCCCTCTCTGGAGAGTGGCTTGACATCGACACGTGAGATCCCGCCCGTGCCGGCGAGCTCCCCGAGGGTCACCCGCAGGCGGTGAAAGCGCCCCAGCTCCTCCTCCCGATAGGTGTAGAGCAGCATCACCGGCAGAGTCTGTGCGCGGCGGGCGAGCAGCCGCGCGACGTCCAGCGTGGCCTCATCCGCCCAGTGCATGTCCTCGAGCACGAGCACCGTGGCGAGCGGAGATTGCAGCTCGTCCATCAGCGCACCCGCCACGTCGTGCGCCTGCGCGCCTGCGTCGAGCCGCTCCTTGAGGTTGCCCCCGGTCACACGCGCTATGTCGAGCAGGGGGCCCAGCGGGCGCGGCGTGAATGCCGGCTCGCAGCCGGCCCACAGAACGCGTGCCAAGCGGTCCATCGAGTCGCAGTGGCTTCGAACCAGGGCCGTCTTGCCGACGCCGGCCTCGCCGGAGATCAGCACGAGCCTGCCCTCACCATGCTCGCGCACCTCCCGCCAGCGCTCCTGAAGCTCGGCCATCTGCTCGGCGCGCTCGATCAGGGCGCCCGGTTCGACACCGACTCCTCGGGTCACCAGCGCCATGTTCGAATCATCCCCGATTCTTCGGCGGTTTCAACCCGCCCGCCGCCACGGCGCCCACGATCGCCGGAGCGAAGCGGAGGCACCGCGGCAGATCCTCGGGAGACGTCGCTCAGCCCTGCGCTGGGCGCCGGCGAAGCCCCGTTGCGGTGCCGAACGCGCCCACGAGGATCAGCGCCCCGGCGGCGCCCACACCGGCGTCGACCCACTGGAACCCTCCTCCCGTGGAGGTTCCGGACACAGCTTCGACGGGCGCCGAGCCGGTCGACGGGTCGGTCGCAACCCGAGCCGACGCTCCCGCCGGCACGGCGGCGCATGAGGCGATGACGGCGGTGATGATTGCTGTGCGTATGCGACTGGTCATGGCTTTCCTCCAGGTTCTTCTCTGTGGTGGTCAGGCGTAGAAGTAGGGATCCAGAACGCTCACTTCGGTGATCGCGTCCACGGGCAGTTCGTTCACGGCGGCGGCCCTGCGGATCGCCTCCGGGTCGGGTGCGTCGTAGACGCAGAACGTGGCGCGCCTGTCGGCGCTGACGTAGCTGTGGAGCCAGGTGACCTCTCGCGAGGAGTTCTGCCGAACCACGGCCCCGCACGCGTCGGTGCTCCCGCCCGCGACGGGGATGTTCAGTCCGTCCGGGAACGTTCGCTGAACGATGTATCTGGGCACTTGCGAGCCTCCGTTTCGAGTGACATCTGACTCACTCGACACTAGGCTCAGGCGCATCCCGGCGCGTCGGCGGAACCACCTATCTTGGGATGCCGGCACACCTATTTCGCCGCGAGCGTGCGTGAGACTAGGTCAGTTGCCGTCGGCGAGGTCTCGCCACATGATGCGCAGGCCGACCGTGCCATTGGCGGGACGCTCGAACGCCCCCGGTGCGGTTCCAAGCGTGATGAAGCCGTGGCGTTCGTAGAGACGGGTGGCCGGGAGATTGGTGTCGACGACCGTGAGCCCAGGGCTGTCGGCGAAGGTCGTGCCCTCGCGCGCAACGTCGCGGATCGTCGGCCAGATCGGCGGCCAATCGCCTAGCGTCGTCCGCCGGATCGTCAGGGCCAAAACATCTTCCGCGTCGCTGTCAGCCACCCCTACCTCCGCTCACGGGGAGGTCCTACCCCTTGGTGAGGGCCGCCCCACCTGGTCGGCCTAGGCATATATCTAATCGTGTATAATCGATCCGTGGAGCTGATGACGATCATACGGGGCGCGCGTTCCGCCGCCGGCATCACACAGGTCGAGCTCGCCGAGCGAGCCGGCACCACGCAGCCGGCCGTCGCCGCCTACGAGTCGGGGGCCAGGACCCCCAATCTCGCGACCCTCTCGCGACTGCTCGATGGCTGCGAGCACGACGTGGAGCTGGTCGCACGTCCACGCATGCGGCGAGGCGCGGCATCGCTCGCCCAACTCTCACCCACGATTTCAGAGGACCTGTCGGTCGACCGCGAGAGCGACGCGGTGCGCTTGCTGTTCGGGTTCGCCGACGACTTCCGGGGATCCTCCCGGCCAGGGAGAGTCACCCTTGTCGCCGAGGAGCCGGCACCAACCGGCGACCGGCGATTTGACGCTGCCCTGGCCGGGCTCGCCGAGTTCTTCGCCGCCGAGGCCGGGATCGCCGCGCCTACGTGGGTGAACGGTGACCTGCGCTTCGTGGAGCCTTGGTGGTTCGTCGCCAGCCGCCCTGCGTTCAACGCTTACACGCTCGCCAACAGCCCGGCGCTGCTCGCCCGCCACGGCGTGTTCATGGCTCGGGAGGTTTTTGACCGTGCCTGAGCGCGAGTTCAGCAAGGCACGGATCCTGCAATCTCTCCAAGCCCTCGGCGAGGAGCTGACCCGCGAGGGAGTGCGGGCGCAGATCTTCATTGTCGGCGGCGCAGCGATGGCACTCGCCTACGCGACCAGGCGGGTCACCAAGGACATCGACGCCGTGTTCGAGCCCAAGCAGACCGTCTACGCCGCCGCGGCCAGAGTCGCAGAGGAGACCGGACTCCCAGAGGATTGGCTGAATGACGCTGTCAAGGGCTTCATGCCGGGCCCGGACGAAGCACCCCGCCCAGTCCCAGCTATAGAAGGCATCGAGGTGACCACGGCGTCGCCCCGCTATCTGCTCGCGATGAAGCTCATGGCAATGCGATTCGGCGAGGACGATGAGGACATCGAGATCCTGCTGCGGGAGTGCGACATCCACACGGCCGAAGATGCACTGGACGTGCTCAGAGGCGTCTATCCGGCGAGCGAGCCAGCGGCGAAGACGCGGTTCTTCTTGGAGGAGCTCCTCGGGCGCTGACGGGCCAGCTCGCACATTCCCGTACCTCCCCGCGATGGCAGCTGCGGGGTCGTCACGGTAGCGCTGCTTCAGCGGCTCCTGGATCGCACGCAACTGCTCTGTCGCGGCGCCGCCCATCATCTCCCAACCATATAGGGCTCGAGGAGACAGACAGCCATCGGCAGCGAAAAGGCCCGGAAGACCGGGCCCTTTCTGTAATAGCGGGGGCGGGATTCGAACCCGCGACCTTCGGGTTATGAGCCCGACGAGCTACCAGACTGCTCCACCCCGCGTCGCTATCTATGTTCTAGCAAACAACGGGTGCCGCTTCATCCCTCGTGCAGCTCTCAGAAAGCCACCGGCGCGCCGTCGCGGAAGAACCCGCCGGTCGGCCCGTCATCTGGAAGGGTGGCGAGCCAGATGATTCCCGAGGCTCCATCCTGCGGGCTCTTGCTCGCCCCCATCGGGCCGCCCATGTCCGTGTTCACGAACCCCGGGCACGCCGAGTTGACGAGGAACCCGTCCCCCGCGAGCTCCGCGGAGAGGATCCTCGTCATCGCGTTCATGGCGGCCTTGGAGACGCGGTAGCCGGGCGAGCCGCCTCCCATCTCAGCGACGCCGCCCATGCCGCTGGAGACGTTCACGATGCGTGGATGGGCGCTGGCCCGCAGCAGCCCGAGCAGCTGCACCGCCAGCCGGTAGGCGCCGTAGAAGTTGGTGCGCAGCTCGCGTTCCATCTCCTGGAAGTCCGGCGCCGTGCCGGGCACCCCGAAGTCGGTGCCGATGCCGGCGTTGTTCACGAGCACGTCGAGCCGGCCGGGCTCGGTGTGGATCCGCCCGGCCGCCGCCCGGATGCTGTCCGGCTCGGAGACGTCCAGCGCGAGCGGCAGGACCGTGGCCGCATGCTCGCGCGTGATCTCATCGGCGGCCCGCTGCGCCTCGCCGGCATCTCTCGCGCTGAGGATCACG
The DNA here is from genome assembly GCA_963787115.1 of uncultured Solirubrobacteraceae bacterium. Lineage (GTDB taxonomy): Bacteria > Actinomycetota > Thermoleophilia > Solirubrobacterales > Solirubrobacteraceae > Palsa-744. The sequence continues at coordinate 39,447 of CAWBBS010000010.1, read as the reverse complement.
TCGTAACCGCGGCCGGCGAGCCCGCGCGCCACCTCTTTGCCTATCCCGCGGTTCGCCCCGGTCACCAGGGCCACGGGGCGCTCGCCAGACTGACCCATGTCGCCTCCTCTGGTAGCCGTCGCCTCGCCACACCTTTAGCATCCCCATCCGTGCGCGTCGCGGTCCTCGACATCGGAACCAACTCCACCCGCCTGCTGATCGCAGATGTGGATGGCTCCACCGGCGCGGTGACCGAACTCCTCAGGCGCTCGCAGGTGACGCGGCTCGGTCACGGGGTCGACTCGACGGGTGCGCTCTCGCAGGAGGCCTGCCAGCGCGTGTTTGACACCGTCGCCTCCTACACACAGGAGATGAGCGCCCACGAGTGCGAGGCGAACCTCGCGGTGCTCACCTCCGCGGTGCGCGACGCGTCAAACGGCGCGGAGTTCGCCGAGCGCCTGCGCAGGGACTTCAGCATCGACGCTCGCGTGCTCAGCGGCGAGGAAGAGGCGCAGCTGACGTTCCTGGGAGCGATGTCGGGACGCCCGCCCGTGGCGGACCCCACCGTCGTGATCGACATCGGCGGAGGATCGACGGAGTTCGTCGTTGGCCGCGAGCGCACCGCCGGCTTTCACGTCTCGACCCACGCGGGCGTCGTGCGCATGAGCGAGCGCCACATCCGCAGCGACCCGCCGGCGCCGTCGGAGCTACAGGACCTCGCGCTCGACACGCGCGCGACCTTCCGTGCCGGGCTCCCGGAGTCCGAGCGCAGCAACGTGCACCTGGGCGTGGCGGTCGCGGGCACCGCGACCTCGGCGGCGTCGATCGAGCAGGAGCTCGACCCCTATGACCCCATGCGCGTGCACGGCTACAGGCTCCGTCTTGCGACGGTCGAACTTCTGCTCGCGCGCCTGGCCGAGATGGACGAAGCCGCGCGCCGGCGGGTCGTGGGACTGGAGCCGGGCCGCGCGCCGACGATCGTCGCGGGGATGATCCTGCTGCAGGAGGCGATGGGGGCGTTCGGTCTCGAGGAGGTTGAGGTCTCCGAGCACGACATCCTCTTCGGCGGCGCGCTGCGCCTGGCCGGCGCCGGCTGACGCCGGCGCTCCCTACGCCAGGTTCGACCGGCGCGGGTAGGCGATCGTCGGGTCGGTGAGCACGTTGACGAGCGCGGGCAGGCCGGCCGAGAACGCGCGCTCGAGCGCGGGCGCGACGTCCTGCGGGCGATCGACCATCTCCCCGTGGCCGCCGAGGGCCTGGACCACCTGGTCATAGCGGGTGGCGGGGCGCAGGTCGGCAGCGACCGAGTAGCCGTAGAGGAACTCCATCGGGTGCTTCTCCAGCGCCCAGATCCCGTTGTTTCCGATCACGCCGACGACGTTCACGCCATGACGGGCGAGGGTGTCGAACTCCATTCCGGAGAAGCCGAAGGCGCCGTCGCCGAGCAGCAGCACGACCTGGCGCTCGGGGTGCGCGAGCTTGGCCGCGAGCGCGTAGCCCGGGCCGGAGCCCAGGCAGCCGAACGGGCCGGGGTCCAGCCAGCAGCCCGGCTGGTAGCTGTCGACGACACGGCCGGCATAGGAGACGTAGTCGCCGCCGTCGCCGACGATGATCGCGTCGCGGTCAAGGACCTTTGCGAGCTCGGCGTACAGGCGCATCGGGTGCAGCGGGGAGCGGTCGTCGGTGAGCTCTGCCTGCTCGGCCTCGCGGCGCTCGCCCTCGGCGGCGCGCAGGGTGCTGATCCATGGCTCTGAGTCCAGCGCGCGGGCACCCGCAGCGGCGCGCAGGCCGGTCAGCGTGTCGGAGATCCCGCCGTAGCACTCGACGGCGGGGTCGCGAGGGTGGTGGCGCTCGGGCTCGGCGGCGTCGATGATGATGATCTCGGTGTCCTCACCGAACGAGGCGCCGAAGCCGAGCCTGAAGTCCATCGGCACGCCGACCACGAGGGCGACGTCGGCTTCCTTCAGCGCCTGGGAGCGGGTGCGCGAGAAGAACAGCTCGTGGTCGGCGGGCACGCAGCCGCGCGCGAGGCCGTTGAGATACACCGGTATGCGCAGCGTCTGAGCGAGATCCAGCAGCGCCTGCTCGCCGAAGCCCCAGTAGAGGTCGGTGCCGGCCATGATCACCGGACGCTCCGCTCCGCGCAGGATCTCGCCGGCCTGATCGATCATCGCGCCGTCGGCGCTCGGGTATCCGCCGGCTCCAGCCTGCGGGTCGCCCTCGCCCTCCGGCGCCTCCATGAACACGTAGTCGAGCGGGAAGTCGACGAAGGCCGGTCCGCCGTGGGGTGCGCGCGCGGCGGCGAACGCGTCGTCGACCAGGCCCGGGATCTCCGCCGTGCCGGCGGGGGTGGCGGCGAACTTGGTGACCGGGCGCACGAACGGGACATGGTCGATCTCCTGCAGCGAACCCTGCCCCCAGCGCAGGGCGGGTGCCCGCCCGCCGAGGACCACCATCGGGGAGTGGTTGGCCTGGGCGGAGGCCATCGCGCTCATGCCGTTGGTCACGCCGGGGCCGGCGGTGAGAGCGCAGACGCCGGTCTCGCGAGTGACCTTCGCCCAGCCCTCGGCCGCGAACGCGGCGGTGGACTCGTGGCGCACGTCGATGAGGTCTATGCCCTCCTCGCGGCAGCCGTCGTAGATCGAGAACAGGTGGCCGCCGGAGAGCGTGAACAGCTTGCTGACGCCGTGTGCTCGCAGGCGCCGGGCGATCAGTCTCCCGCCATGGAAGGTGGCGGGGTCCGCGGCTGTCTCGGAGGCCATTTCGCGACTCTATCCACTAACGCCGGCCCGCCGACGGATGCCCGGGGTGGGATTCGAACCCACATGCCCTCTCAGGGCCGTCGATTTTAAAGTCGACTGCGTATGCCCATTCCGCCACCCGGGCGGGCTGGCCGCCAAGTTTATGGCCGCGAAGATTGAGGAAACATTTACCTATCAGACGCAACTTCTCCGCACATACGGTGTCGTTAAGTACGGAAGCTACGATCGGGGGCAGTTGATGGAGGTCTCGACCCTAACTCAGCCGAGTGCAATGGCTGGCCTGCGCGGCCCGTCCGCGATGCTGCGCCTGCAGTCGGATGAGAAGCTGATCGCCCTCACCCGCAGGGGTCATCACGCTGCCTTCGAGACCCTGTGCTCACGCTACCAGTCGCGGCTGCTCTCATTCTGCCGCCACATGCTCAACTCGCGCGAGGACGCCGAGGACGTGCTCCAGGAGGTCTACGCGGCCGCCTTCAACGCCGTCCTCGCCGACGACCGCGAGATCAACGTCAAGCCGTGGCTGTACCGCATAGCCCGCAACCGCTCGCTGAACCACCTGCGTCGCGCCTCCGCGACCGGCGTGGACTCGATGGACATCCACTTCGCCGAACACGGCACCTCGACCAGCGACAAGGTCCTCAAGCGCGAGAGCTTCCGCGAGCTCATCGCCGACGTGCACGACCTGCCGGAGACGCAGCGCACCGCGCTGCTGCTGCGCGAGATCGACGCGCTCTCCTACGACCAGATCGCGGTCGCGATGGACACCACCGTCCCCTCGGTCAAGTCCCTGCTCGTGCGGGCCCGCATCTCGCTCGCCGAGGCCGCCGAGTCGCGGAAGCTGAGCTGCGAGGAAGTCCGCCTGGAGCTCGGCGCGGCCGCCGAGGGACTGACCAAGCTGAGCACCGCCGGCCGCCGGCACGTGCGCGGGTGCGACCGCTGCGCCTTCTTCAAGAAGCAGCTGAAGGAGAACAACCACGCGCTCGCCGCGATCCTTCCCGTCGGCCCGCTGCTGATGTTCAAAAAGCTTCTGCTCGCGAAGCTCGGCTCGACGGCATCCGCCGGCGGGGCGCACGCGACCGTCGGCGCGGGCGCGACCGTCGGAGCCGGCGCGGCCGCAGGCGCGACCGCCGCGGCGGGCACGGGCTCCGGTGTCGCGGGCGGGCTGCTGACAGCCGGCGCGGGCGCACTGGCGACCAAGGCCGTCGCCGGCCTTGCGGCCGCAGCGATCGTGACCGCGGGCGCCGTTGCCGCGGACCACGCCGTCACCCCCGTGCACCATCACCACAGCCAGTCGGCTCTGGCCGCAGCGTCCTCCTACGCCCCCGTCGTCTACCACCAGGTCCTCCAGCCCACCACGGTGAGCGCTCCGAGCACCGCGATCCACCACCTGAGCGTCGCCGCCCGCCTGCGCCACGCGCGTGAGCTCGCCGCCGCCAAGGCCGCCAGCGCCAGCGCCAAGACTCCGCCCGCTCTGCCGGCGCCGGCTGCCGCCGTCGCGGTTCCGGCCGCCACGCCTGTGGCCGCCCCGGTGCCCGCACAGGCACAGCCGCAGGCCCAGGTCCAGGTCACCGAGGTGACGAGCACCACGACCGCCCTCCCGACCGCGGCCACGGAAGCTCCTGCGACCACAACGACCACGACGCCTGCTCCCCAGCCGGTGACCGAAGCTCCGGCGACGACCACACCGACGACACCCGCGCCCGCTCCGGAAGCCGCCGAAACGACCACCACCCCGGTCCCGGCTCCGGCAGAAGCACCCGTCGCCGCCGGGAACGGCGGCACGCCGGCTCCCGTCGTCTCCCGCTGAGCCGAGGCGCTCAGTAGTCGAAGCTGAAGGTCTTCAGCGGATGGGCCAGCACGCCCGTGCTGGCCACCTTTTGAGGCGAGCTGATCTGGCCGCTCGGCTCGCTCAGCATCACGATCCTCACGCCCTCGCGGGCCGCCGGCCTGGATGAGTGCAGCAGCAGCATGTCCCGGCCGTAGATCTCGTGCCCCTCGACGATGGCGGTGTAGAGCACCTCAAAGCCGGGGAGGCCGTGCAGGCTGGTCCTGGCGAAGCCCGCGCCTTCGAGCTCGAAGCCCTTGTAGCGGTGCTCCAGCGAGCGGATGTAGCCGGCGGCGTAGAGCGGCAGCTCGGCGGCCACGTCCACGGTGTGCGCCGGCAGCAGCAGCGGGTTGACGGCGAAGGAATATTTCAGGCGCCCGTCAGGATCGCGCGCCTGGACCCTGACGTAGCCGCCGGCTTCGGGCGCCACCCTGTAGAGCCCGCGGTAGCTGAAGCTGAAGGGGACCCGGCCGGAGTGGGAGTAGGAGGTGTTCTGGAAGGTCAGGGCGAGCGCCACGAGGATCGCGAGCGCGGCGAGCGCCGCGGCGATCACGAGTGCCCGCGCCCCCCTGGATGCCCGGCGCCAGCGCGGGGCGAGCAGGTGTCCGAGCGTGGGGCCGTACTCGGCCTTCATCGCCGCCGGGGCCATCGTGCTCAGGCGTTCATTCCCCGAGGGAGAAGAGCGACTCGATGTCGTGGCGCGAGTAGGCCGCGAAGGCGACCATCGTCTGCGTGCGGATGACCCCCGGCAGGGCGCCGATCTGCCCGGTGACCACGTCGGCGAGCTGCTCGTGGTCCGGGACACGCACGATCGCCACGAAATCCCACTCGCCGGTGACGGAGTAGGCCTCCGCCACGCCGTCGATGTCGGCGAGCGCTCCGCCGAGGCTCGAGAGCGCGTCGCGCTCCGCCTCGATCAGCACTATCGCGTGGGTCATCGTCATCGCCGCGTAATCATAGGCGTCCTACTCCGCTCCGCTCGCCATGGCGCTGATGCCATACCCGGTGAGCAGCCCGATCAGGCCTCCGACGACGCCCGCGAGCCAGCTCGCCTCGGGCCTGGCGAAGGGGATCAGCAGCAGCAGCGCCGCGATCGCGGTGGCTCCGAGCAGATCCCCCTCGTAGTAGGAGCCGGCCCTCGCGGCCCTCAGGTCCGGGGCCGCCCAGGCCGCGAGCAGCGCCAGCGCGGCCGCGTTGGCGCCGCTGACGATCGGCAGCGGATAGGCGGCGATCGCTGCGAGTGCGCCCGCGGCGCCCGCCCCGAAGAACAGCGCCAGGACGACGACCGGGCCGTGCCGGCGCTCGAGCAGGGTCCCGAACACCGCGACGGCAATCGTCGCCACGAAGGCATAGATGCCGCTGAGATAGGCGAACGGAGAGCTCAGCAGGCGCCACCATTCGCCGTGCAGGGGGCCGATCACGGCCATGTGCACGTAGAGGTCGCCTTTCGCGTGCTCCAGCACCCAGATCACGCACGTCGCCACCACCAGGGCGATCGTGGCGTACGGCCGCGTCGCCTCCCAGCGGCTCGCGCTCGAGTAGGAGCGGGCCGGCGCGCTCCGCGCCGTGGAGGAGCGAGAGCGGCCGCGCAGCCTGCTCAGCAGGCCCGAGCGCGGCTCCGGTGCGGGCGTCGAGGTCGCGTTCACGCGCGGCAGCTTGGGGGCGCGGCGGCGGAGCCTCGTACCGCAGTACGGGCACTCGGTGACGTACGGGCTGACCTCCGAACCGCACTGCTTGCAAACGACGAAGAGATCAGCACCGGGCGTCATCGTGCGTTCATTCTAAGGACCTCCAGACCCCTGTCGGGCGCCGCTCTGGAATACTCAGAGCAATGAAACCTGGATATGACAAGAAGCTCTACATACTGGCCTTCGACCACCGCGGCTCCTTCCAGAAGAAGTTCTTCGGGATCGAGGGCGACCCGGACGCCGAGCAGACCGCGATCATCGCGGACGCGAAGCACCTGATCTTCGAGGGCCTGCTGCAGGCCGTCAGCGCCGGAGCCGACGCCGCTGAGACCGGCGTCCTCGTCGACGAGCAGTTCGGCTCCACCGTCCCCGCCGAGGCCCGCGAAAAGGGCCTGATCCTCGCGATGCCCGCCGAGAAATCGGGCCAGCCCGGATTCGACTTCGAGTACGGGGACGACTTCGGCGAGCACATCGAACGCTTCTCACCGGACTTCACCAAGGTGCTCGTCCGCTACAACCCGGACGGCGACGCCGAGGCCAACCGCGAGCAGCTCGGCAAGCTCCTGCGCCTGTCGCAGTGGCTGCGGTCCAAGGACCGCAAGTTCCTTTTCGAGCTCCTCGTCCCCGCCGAGGAGGCCCAGCTGGCCTCCGTGGGCGGCGACGCCGAACGCTATGACGCCGAGCTTCGCCCGGAGCTGATGCGCCGCGCGATCGAGGAAATCCAGGACGCCGGCATCGAGGCCGACATCTGGAAGATCGAGGGCGTCGATGAGCGCTCGGACTGCGAGATGCTGGTCGCCCAGGCCCGCACCGGCGGACGCGACGGTGTCGTGTGCGTGGTGCTCGGCCGCGGCGCCAACGACGCCAAGGTCGACCAGTGGCTGACTGCGGCCGCCCCGGTGGACGGCTTCGTCGGCTTCGCGATCGGCCGGTCGATCTGGTGGGACCCGCTCAAGTCCTATGTGGACGGGAAGATCGAGCGCTCCGCCGGTGCCCGCGCGATCGCAGAGAACTACATGCGCTTCATCTCCGTCTACGAGCGTGCAGAGGCGCCCGCGGCGATTTGAGCGCACCGAGTACACAGGGCGACCCCATGAAAATGCGACAGAGCCTCGCCGACCTTGAGCGAGCCTTCGTCGATGAGGTATCGCAGGACCGCCGGCGCCGCGACTCGCTGCGGCGCACGACGGAGAAGCGCGCGCTCAAACGCGAGACCGAGAAGCGCAACAAGCGCGGCTCGGTCCGCTTCCTGCTGCTGGTCCTGACGCTGATCCTCACGGCCGTGATCGTCACGGTCGTGATGTTCAGGACCCTCTATCTGCTGCTTGGCTGAGCGCGGGGCGAGCGCGCCCTGCCGGCTAGGAGCTGCCGAGCTCCCGAAGCGACTCGTCGACCTTCGCGACGTGGCGGTGGTCGCCCGCTGCGTCGTGGTCGGCGGCCGCTCCGCCGGCTTCGCGGTGGATCTCCAGGTAGATCTCCTTCCGGAACACCGGAACCTTCTGCGGCGCCTGGATGCCGATCCGCACCTTCTCGCCCATAACCGAGAGCACCGAAACCTCTATCTCGTCCCCGATCATGATGCTCTGGTTGGACTTTCGCGTCAGGACCAACATATGGCCGCACCTTCCTGTTTTGCCGGACAGCGAGCCGACGGCCTCCCGAAACTCGCCGGTGCGCCTAGCATAGTCGCAGCGTCGATGGAAAGCGATACCCAAACGTGTCCAATGTTCCCGGTCTCACCGTCTATTCCTGCACCCGGAATTCCTCATGGCGCCCGAGGTGCGACCTTTCCGCTAGTGTCCCGAACCGCTGATGCCCCGTAAATCTCTACGCCCCCACCTCAACCAGATCCGCGCCTGGGTCCGCCAGGGCCGCACGGACGCGTGGATCGCCCACCAGCTCGAGGTGAGCGTGCGCGACATCGAGCAGTTCAAGCGCCAGAACGAGCTCGTTAGCGACGAGGAGCACCCTGAGGGTGCCGCCGCCGGGGACTACCCCGAGGAGATCGACCTCCGCGCTGAGGACGACGCGCTGATCGCGGCCGAGCTCGAAGCCGCCGAAGCCGAAGCCGAGCGCGCACGCGAGCTCGCGGCCGAGGAGGACGAGGGCGGCGAGGATGAGGACTCCGACGAGGAGGCCGGCGCCGGCAAGACCCGCAGGCGCAGCCGCCGCGGCGGCCGCGGCAGGCGCTCGAGCTCACGCAGCACGCCGCTCGAGGGCACCTTTGAGCACGGCGAGGAGGGCTACGGACTGTGGCTCGACCCCGCGGTGCAGGAGAACCCGATCTACGCCGAGCACTGGGCCGGGCACCGGCCGGTGGAGGTGACGGTCGAGGAGGACCGCATCGTCATCCGCCGCGTCGGCGAGGACGACTAGGCCCCGATCTCCAGGCGGCCGCCCGCGTAGTCGGCGGCCTCCCGCAGGTATCTCCCGAAGGCCGCGTCGATCACGACGCCCGCCTCCCACGCCCACGGGTCATCCGGGGCGATCCTCATCGCGATCTGCAGGCACCACGACGTGCCCGTCTGCTCGTAGAGGTCCACGAGCTCCTGGGCGGCGAAGCGGCCGCCCAGACGGCGGCGCAGCTCGGCGACCAGCTCATCGATCACGCGCTCGAGCAGCGGCCTGCGCTCAGCCGGGGCCGCGACGGTGCGCCTCTCCCCCTGCTGCCACTGGTAGATCGCTGTCTCGAACCCCATCCGAAGGCGAGGCTAGCAGCGGACGGCCGGCGCGCGCGATCAGTTGTCGGGCAGGCCGGTGATGACGTACGGCTGCTCGCCGCTCTTCATCATCCCGAGCCTTCGCGCCTCTGCTTCGAGGGTGCTCGTGCTGCTCAGCTTCGCGTGCTCGGCCACCAGGGCGGCGTGTTCGCGCTGCAGCGAGGAGACCTGTGCCTTCTCGCGCCCGGACTGCCCCCAGGTCTCAACGACCCGCACGCCGGCGCTGATGTACAGGTACAGCAGCACAGCGAGCACGCACAGCATCGCTGCACGGCCAAGGCGGTCCCAGCGCACCCGTGCGACGTGTGGGGCAGCCGCGGGGCGCCTGCGGCCGCCTGAGGCCCTTAGCCGGGAGCTTGATGCTGTTGCACTTGCCATCCACCGACCGATTCGCCCTCATCGGCCGGGTTCCTGCCCGCGGGCGCGGGCGCCCGCCCTCAGCGCGGGTTGAAGGCTGCCCGGCCCGCGAACGTCGCGCGGTCTCCGAGCTGGCCCTCGATGCGCAGCAGCTGGTTGTACTTGGCGACGCGATCGGTTCGCGCCGGCGCACCGGTCTTGATCTGGCCGCAGCCGGTGGCGACGGCGAGGTCCGCGATCGTGACGTCCTCGGTCTCACCCGAACGGTGGCTCATGACGGAGGTGTAGCCGGCCTTCTTCGCCATCTCGATCGCCTGCAGCGTCTCGGTGAGCGTCCCGATCTGGTTGACCTTGATCAGGATTGAGTTGCCGACTCCGAGCTCGATGCCGCGGGAGAGGCGCTCGGTGTTCGTCACGAAGATGTCATCGCCTACGAGCTGCAGCTTGGAGGACAGGCGGTCGGTCAGCGTCTTCCAGCCGTCCCAGTCCTCTTCGTCCATCGCGTCCTCGAGCGAGATGATCGGGTAGCGCGAGACGATGTCGGCCCAGTAGTCGACCATTTCGTCCGCGCTCAGCGTGCGATCCTCGGCCGCGAGCACGTAGGAGCCGTCCTTGTAGATCTCGCTGGCGGCGGGGTCAAGGGCGATCGCGATGTCCGTGCCCGGGGTGTAGCCGGCAGCCTCGATGCCCTCGACGAGCATCTTCAGGGCGTCCTCGTTGGATGCGAGGTCCGGGGCGAAGCCGCCCTCGTCGCCGACCGCCGTCGCGAGCCCGCGCTCGTGCAGGGTGCCTTTGAGGGCGTGGTAGACCTCGGCCCCCATCTGCAGGCACTGCGAGAAGCTGCTCGCGCCGCACGGGACCACCATGAACTCCTGGAAGTCGACGCGGTTGTCGGCGTGCACGCCGCCGTTCAGCACGTTCATCATCGGCACAGGCAGGACGTGGGCGTCCTCGCCGCCGAGGTAGCGCCACAGCGGCAGGCCGTCCTCGGCCGCCTGGGCCTGGGCGGCTGCGAGGGAGACGCCGAGGATGGCGTTGGCTCCGAGCCGTGACTTGTTGGGCGTGCCGTCGAGGTCGATCAGGACCTTGTCGAGGGCCGCCTGGTCTGAGGCCTCGATGTCGATGACGGCCTTCGCGATCTCACCGTCGACGTTCGCGACCGCGTGCGTCACGCCCTTGCCGCCGTATGCCCTGCCGCCATCTCGGAGCTCTGTGGCCTCGAACTCGCCGGTGGAGGCGCCCGAGGGCACCGCGGCGCGTCCGTGGGCGCCTGAGCCGAGTGCGACCTCGACCTCGACGGTGGGGTTGCCTCGGCTGTCGAGGATCTGGCGGGCGTGGACTGAAACGATCTGACTCATGCGCGTGCCTCCCGATCTGAAGGCGCCGGCGCGGCCGGAGCCAGGTTGATTGCAGACCCGTCGGTGGAGCTAGGGCTCCGGGTCAGCTCGGAAGAAGCGGGCCGGCGCGGACTACGCGGCTTTTTCTTTGGGCGCCACGTACTGCTTGCAGTCGGGCACCACATATTCCGGCTTGCAGTCCGTTTTCGCGGTCCACTTCTTTTTGAATTCTTTGACGAACTTAGCGAGCGCGGTCTGCTGACGGGTTGCGATCAACTGCTGCTTGATCGTGGCCTTCGACTGGGCGAGTGATTTCTGGTTGCCGGGCGTGATCGTCTTGACCTCGTAGATGTAGTAGCCGAACGGGGTCTTGACGGGGCCGCCGAGCGTGTTGACGGTGCTCTTGAAGATGGCTTCGTCGAGCGCCTTCTCCTCCTGGCCTTTGACCACTTCGGGAAGCAGGCCGCCGTTGGCCTTGCTGACCGGGTCGGTGGACTTGGCCTTGGCGACGGAGGAGAAGCTCTTGCCTTCTTCCACTTCCTTCTTGGCGGCGAGAGCTTCGGCTTCGGTCTTGGTCAGGATGATCTCAACACTGCGCTTTTCGGGAGTGCCGAAGCGCGCCTTGTTGTTGTTGTAGAACTTTTCGATTTCCTGTTCGGTGACCGTCTGGGACTCCTTGATCACCTTCGCCTGGATTTTCTGCGAGAGCATGTTGAGCTTCACGCGGAGCAGCAGGTCGGAAACGGTCTGGCCGGATTTGGCGATGAACTTTTCGAATTCCGCCGTGGTCGGGAACTGCGTGGACTTGACCTGAAGGAACTGCTTGTGGACTTCTTCATCGCTGGCCTTGACGCTCATCGAGTTGGCTTCGCCGAGCACCCATTCGGAGGAGATCAGGAAGCCGAGCACCTCGTGCGAGAGAGACTTGTACTGCGCGGCGCACTGCGCCTTGAGCGCGGCGTTCGTCTGTTTCGTTTTGGTCTTGGCGGCTTCGGCCGCGAGGTGGCTGATGCAGGCCGTGTAGTTCGGCGGCACAGGCACGACGGGCGCTTCACCGCTGCTGGTCGCGCTCGAGGCGGAGGCAACCTTCATCCAATGTTCGAAGGTCGTGTTCGCGATGTTGTTGCCGTCAACCTGGACGACGGCGTCGCTCGGCACCCCGCCGCCGCAGGAGGCGAGGGCGATGGCGGCAAACAAAACGGCGCCTAGCGCCGCGATGAATCGGAGGCTCTTGAACACGACGACGGCACTGTAGCGCAAAGCAAGCGGCCCGTGGGCATCCAGGATCTAAGGAGTTCCTAAGCTGCCTCGCGCATGATCGCGAGCAGCGCATCGGCCGCCCGGACGACCGTCGGGAAGCGTGCGGCGGCGTCCTTTGGGATGCGAACGGAGACCTGCGAGCGCCCCGATTCATACAGAGCGTCGGGCAGCTCCTCGCGCAGCCGCCGCGCCCGCGCAGAGTCCAGCTCGATCGGCACGACCGCCAGGCGGTCCCCGTGGAAGCTGACGGTGCGAGCCCCCGCCTGCCCGAACTTGATGCGCGCCCGCTGCAGCGCGAGCATGTTCTCTACCGGCTCCGGGACCGGCCCGAAGCGGTCCTGCAGCTCCTCGCGAAGGCGCTCCACGTCGGCGAGCTCCAGCGCGCCGGCGAGGCGGCGGTGCACGTCGATCTTCGCCTGCTCGTAGGGGACGTAGTCGGCCGGGACGTAGGCGTCGACGTTGACGTCCAGTCGCACCGGCTCGGGCAGCGGCTCGCCCTCCGTCTCGGGCTCGGCGGCCCGGACCGCCTCGTCGAGCATCTGCATGTAGAGCTCGAACCCGAGCGCGGCGACGTGGCCGGACTGCTCGTCGCCGAGCAGGTTGCCGGCGCCGCGGATCTCGAGGTCGCGCATCGCGATCTTGAAGCCGGCCCCGAGCTCGGTGTGGTCCGACAGCGCCGACAGGCGCTGGGCGGCCTCGGGTGTGAGCGAGGCCGCGGAGTCGTAGAGCATGTACGCATACGCCCGCTCGCGGCTGCGTCCCACCCGGCCGCGGATCTGGTAGAGCTGGGCCAGGCCGAAGGTGTCGGCGTTCTCGACGATCAGCGTGTTCGCCTGCGGGATGTCGATGCCGGACTCGATGATCGAGGTGCAGACCAGGACGTCGGCCCCTCCCTGCAGGTAGTCCATCATCACCGCCTCGAGCTCGCCTTCGCCCATCTGTCCGTGCGCGACCGCCATCCGCGCGCCGGGGCAGAGAGCGCGCAGGCGTTCGGCTGTCTCGTTGATCGACTCGACCCTGTTGTGCAGGAAGAAGGCCTGCCCGCCGCGGTCGCGCTCGCGTTCGATCGAGCGGCGCACGAGCTCCTGCTCATACTCCCCGACGTAGGTCTTGACGGGCCGCCGGCCCTCCGGCGGGGTCTCGATCACCGAGATGTCGCGCAGCCCGGCGAGCGACATCTGCAGGGTGCGCGGTATCGGCGTCGCCGACATCGAGATCACGTCCACCTTCAGCTTGAGCTGGCGCAGCAGCTCCTTCTGCTTGACGCCGAAGCGCTGCTCCTCGTCGATGATCAGCAGACCGAGGTCTTTGGCGCGGACGTCGCGGGAGAGCACGCGGTGGGTTCCGATGAGGATGTCCACGCGCCCCTCCGCGAAGCCCTTGACCGCCTCGCGCTGCTCGGCGGCGGAGCGGAAGCTGGAGACGTGCTCGAGCGTGAACGGGTAGTCGGCGAGCCGCTCGGAGAAGGTCCCGAAGTGCTGCTGGGCCAGGATCGTCGTCGGCACGAGCATCAGCACCTGCTTGCCGGCCTCGGCGGCCTTGAACGCCGCGCGCAGGGCGACCTCGGTCTTGCCGTATCCGACGTCGCCGCAGATCAGCCGGTCCATCGGGCGGGGCGCTTCCATGTCGGCCTTGACGAGCTCGATCGCCTCGCGCTGGTCCGGGGTCTCCGAGAACGGGAAGCGCTCCTCGAACTCGCGCTGCCAGTCGGAGTCCGGCCCGAAGGCGTGCCCGACCCGCCGCCGGCGCTCGGCGTAGAGGCTGAGCAGCTCCCCCGCGAGCTCCTGCGCGGCGCGGCGTGCGCGCGCCTTCATCGTGTCCCAGCGCGTGCCGCCGAGTTTGCTCAGAGGCGGGTGCTCGCCGCCGGCGCCGACGTAGCGGGAGATCTTCGCGAGCTGGTCGGTTGGGACGAAGACGCGGTCATCGCCCTGGTATTCCAGGTACAGGTAGTCGCGGGTGACGTCCGCGACGGTGCGGGTCTCAAAGCCGGCGAAGCGGGCCACCCCGTGGTCCTCGTGGACCACGATGTCGCCGGTGCGCAGCTCGGTGAACGAGCGCAGCGCGCCGCGGCGGGCCGGCCCCTGGGCGGGCCCTGGCCGCGCTCGGCGCGGCGGCGGCGCAGCAGGCGGTGCTCCGGGAACACGGCCAGCGAGAACTGGGGGGCGATGAACCCCTCGCGAAGGGAGGCGGTGGCGAAGCGCAGGGATGGCTCCAGCGCATGGCCGCCGGCGCCCTCGCCCTCGCCGAGCCACTGGGCTTTGATGCGGCCGAGGTTGTAGGCGGCGCGCTCCCCCTCCCCCCTGCGCGAGAAGCTCACGACCGTCCGGTATCCGGAGCGCACGAGCTTCTCGAGCTCGGGCTCGGCTTCCGCGAGCGAGCGGGCGGCGGTATCCGCCGACTGCGCGTGCAGCTCGATCTCCTGGCCCGCGGCGTGCGATGAGAGCCAGATCCGCGTGCGCTCGGCGAGCGTCTCGCTGATGCTCTCAGGGCTCACATACAGGTGGTGGGCATCCTCGTCGGCGAAGGCGGCGCACACGTCCGACCAGTGGTCCGCGAGCACCGGCGCGATCTCCTCCTCGGCGGCGACCATCACCTCGGCGCCGTCCCCCACCAGATCCAGCAGCGCTCCGAAGCGCTCGACCGGCAGCAGCTCGGCGATGTCCGGGCGCTCGGAGTCCTCCCCGCCGCTGAAGGCGCCGGTCGCCGCCGCCGTCTCGGCGAGCTCGCGGTGCTCGGCGGCGAGCTCCGCCGCGGGCGCGATCTCGACCTCCGCGACCTCGCCCAGCGAGCGCTGGGTGAAGGTGGAGAACCAGCGCAGCGATTCGATCTCGACGTCGAACATGTCCACGCGCACCGCGCGGTCCTCGGTGGCCGGGAACACGTCCAGCAGGCCGCCGCGCATCGCGAACTGGCCGCGCTCGGAGACCTGGTCCACGCGCTCGTAGCCCGCTCCGACGAGATCCTCCGCGCACTCGTCCAGGTCGAGCAGCTCCCCGACCTTCAGCACGAAGGAGTGCGGTCGCAGGGACGGATCCGGCACCTTCTCCGACAGCGCGACGGCGCTGACGACCACCACGGGCCGTTCCTGCTCGCCGGGGTCCTCCGGTGCGAGCAGCGAGTCCAGCGCCGCCACCCGCAGGCCGACGAGGTGCGCCGGAGGGGCGAGGTGGGACTCGTAGGCGACGCCGCGGGAGGGGTAGTAGCGCACGCGCCGGGGCGCGAGCCAGGCGCGAAGGTCGGAGGCGAGGTCGCGCGCCGCCCTGTCGTCCCCAACCACCACCAGGGTCGGGCGGCTGCGCGCCTCCTCATCCAGGTCTGCGAGCGCCGCGATCAGATACGGGCGCAGCGAGGAGGAGACGAAGGCGTGGCCGCCCTCCCGCGCGAGCGAGAGCGTGGGCTCGTCGTCGGCGACGAGGCCGAGCAGCGAGCGAAGGACGGCTGCCGTCGCCCGCCATCTACGCGTCCTGGCCGTCGCGGGCCGCGGCGATCGAGCCCTCGACCTCGTCGGCGGCGCGATCGATCAGGTCGCGCACCTGCGCCGCGTCCTCGCGAAAGCGGCCCAGCACCCAGGCGGAGACGATCTCCGGGTCCGTCGAGTCGGGACGGCCGATGCCGACCCGCACACGCATGAAGTCGGCGCTCCCGAGCTCGCGCTTGATCGACTTCAGGCCGTTGTTGCCGGCCAGCCCCCCTCCCAGGCGGGCGCGCACGTCCCCGAACGGCAGGTCGATCTCGTCGTGCACCACCAGCACGCGCTCGAGCGGAAGCTTGAACGAGCCGCGCGCGGGTCCCACCGAGCGGCCGGCGTCGTTGTAGTAGGTCTGCGGGCACAGGACCGCCACGCGCCCTGCGCCGTCGGGGCCGCGCCCCTCGGCGATGCGGCCGCGGAAGCGGTCCTTGGCCTTGCCGAGCCCCCAGCGCTCTGTGAGCGCCTGCGCGACCATGAAGCCGATGTTGTGACGGGTGCCGGCGTGCTCGGGGCCGGGGTTTCCCAGTCCGACGATCAGCCAGTCAGCCGGCCCGCCGCCACCACCGAAGGGGCGTCGCAGAGGCCGCTACTCCTCGCCGGAGGAGCCCTCGGAGTCGTCGCCGCCCTGCGCCTCGCCGACGAGCTCGGTCTCGGACTCGATCTCCTCCTCGGTCTCGACTCTGAAGACGCGGGGGCGACAGGGTCGCGACGACCGTCTCCTCGACGTCATCGAGGATCGTGACGCCCTCGGGCGCCGCGATGGCCGAGAGCAGGATGGTGTCGCCGATCTCCATGTCGCCGACGTCGTGGACGATCGACTCGGGAATCGATGTCGGCAGCGCTTCGACGTTAAGCTCGCGCGTGATCTGCTCGAGGATGCCGCCGACCTTGACGCCCGCCGCATCCTCGGTGCCCGTCAGTTCGAGCGGCACGACGGCTGCGATGGCCTCGTTCGAGGTTGACGCGCAGCAGGTCGACGTGGACGGTCTCGCCGCGGATCGGGTGGCGCTGCGCCTCCTTGAGGACGACGGGTGTGGCTTTGCCGCCGTCGATGCTCAGGTCCAGGACCGCGCCGCTGCCCGCCAGGGCGTGGCGCAGCTCGCGAGCGTCGGCGTCGAAGCCGATCGGCTCGCCGCCGCCTCCGTAGAGGACGCCGGGCACGCGGCCGCTGCGCCGCAGGCGGCGCGCCGAGCGCGAGCCCTCGGCTGCGCGGCTGTTGACGTTGAGCTTGGTGGTGGTCGTTGCCATCGGAGAAGAGGAAACCTTAGCAACTGCCTTCGTTTTCGATCGGGGCACTGATCGCGAGCAGCGCGACATTGACTCCCGTGAGCGGGTTGCCGGTGCGCCTGACGGTGATGCACTGGACCACCGGGAGCGTGCCCAGGACCGTCCACGCCAGCCGTGTGCGGCCGCTCGCGCCGTCGACGGCGTAGGCGGTCGGTGATTCCAGCGAGAGGATCTTCGCCGCCCCGGCGCGGCGCAGCCGGGGGTTGTTGAGGTTGGCCCGCACCTGCGCCACGCAGGCGGGACTGGAGCGGCAGCCGCTGAGCTTGTCGAGCATCACGTTCGCGCGCCCTTCGATCTGCGCCTGGACCAGCGCGAGGTCATCGTCCCGTTCTAGGTTCTCGGTGGTTAGAAAGCGCGCGAGAAAGCCGCTGATCACCAGGAACAGGACGACGGCAGCGACTATGAGAAGGACACGTTTCAGGGCTTCTGGCTCTTTCGGGAGTTGCGGGCCAGAGCCGTGGCTGGCGTCTGCGCGCGGGCGGTCGGCCGGACCGGGAAGGCATGGCCGCCGGGAATGATCGCAGGCGCGGCGCGGCGCGGGCGCGGGTGCCCCTGCCGGGAGCGCCGGCGCTAGGAGCCCTCGCCGGGCCGCGCACCGTCGCGCATCGCGCGCTCGGCGCGGCTGCGCTCCCTGAACCAGGCTTCGCGCTCGGCTATGAAAACGCGGGCAGCATCGTTCAACTGGTCGTCCGCGCCCTCGGGGGGCGCTTCGCCGCGCTCAGAGTGCCAGGCTTCGCGCGCCCGGATGAGCGCGCGCGCCGCCCTCTCGATCTCCTCCTCGGAGTCGGCCGGACGGGGGTCGGCATCTCGCTCGTCGCTCACGGCCCCATGACCCGCTGGCCGAGGCGCGGGCGGGCCCCGCCGCAGTCCCTATATGTCTCGGGCCGCGGGCGACAGGCCTCCCTTCCCGTCAGGACAGGTATCCAGAGCACGTGGTCAGCAACGCTAGGCAGTAACCACGGCCGAACCATCCGCCCTTCGTGCCTGTGGAGGGGACGGTATTTCCGAACCCCGGCTCGCGGCTACTACGTACCCGAGTGGGATCGTGGGGAACCGCACCGGAGTCCCCTCAGGCGCGGGGCGGCTCAGAACAGCTGGTTCTCGCCGCCGAAGACCTCGCTGACGGAGTCGTCGACGAAGATCCGGCGGATCGAGTCCGTCAGCAGCTCGGCGCAGGGCAGAACGCGGACGTTGGCCGGGCATCCCGGCCGCAGGGGGATCGTGTCGGTGACGACGATCTCCTCGAGTTCGGAGCTGCGCAGGTTCTCGTATGCGTTACCGGAGAAGATGGCGTGGGTGGCCGCGGCGTAGACGCGCGAGGCGCCCTCTTCTTTGACCGTTTTCACGGCCGCGCAGAGCGTCCCCGCGGTGTCGATCATGTCGTCGACGATCACGGCGGTCTTGCCTTTCACGTCACCGATGACGTAGCCGATCTCGGCGACCTGCTGCGCCGGGCGCTCCTTGTCGAGGATCGCCAGCTCGGCTCCGACCTTGGATGCGAATTTCTTGTTCAGCTTCACGCGGCCGGCGTCCGGAGCCACAACGACGAGGTCGGGCAGGCCGAGGTCGGTGAAGTACTGCGTCAGCATGAACAGCGCCGTCATGTGGTCCACCGGCTTCTGGAAGAAGCCCTGGATCTGCCCGGCGTGCAGGTCCATCGTCAGGACCCTGTCGGCGCCGGCGGCCTCCAGCATGCGGGCGACCAGCCGAGCGGAGATCGGCTCGCGGGGCGAGGACTTCTTGTCCTGGCGCGAGTAGCCGAACCACGGCGTGACCGCGATCACGCGGTGGGCGGAGGCGCCGACCGCGGCGTCGATCATGAACAGCAGCTCCATCAGGGAGTCGTTGGCCGTGATCCCCGTTTCGGGGTTGCTGCACGTGGGCTGGACGATGAAGACGTCCGCGCCGCGGATCGACTCCTCATAGCGGCAGTAGACCTCGCCGTTGGAGAACGTCTTCAGCGTCACCGGGCCGACGTCCACGCCGAGCTTGCCCGCTATGTCAACCGCCAGCTGCGGGTTGGAGCGGCCGCTGAACAGCATCAGGCGCTTGCTGTAGTCGATCGCCAGGCTCGCACCGGAGAGCTCGGCGCGCGTTTCCATCGCGCTCATGTCAACAGAAGTGTAAACGCAAGGCCGGAGCGGCTCACTTCGGCTTCGGCCCGCGGTCGGAATAGCCCTCGATGTTGCGCTGGCGGGCGCGTGCTATCCCCAGCGCGCCGGGCGGCACATCCTCGGTGATGATCGAGCCCGCGCCGGTGTAGGAGTCGTCCCCGACGGTGACCGGGGCGACGAGCGTGGTGTCCACGCCGGTGCGCACCCCGCTGCCGACGGTGGTGCGGTGCTTGTTGCGCCCGTCGTAGTTGGCGGTGATCGTCGCGGCGCCCAGGTTCGAGCGCTCGCCGACGTCGGCGTCGCCTATGTAGGAGAGGTGCGGGACCTTCGCGCCGGGCCCGATGTCGGAGTTCTTGACCTCCACGAACGTCCCGACCTTGCTGCCGTCGCGCAGCACCGCCCCGGGGCGCAGATAGCCGAACGGCCCGACGTTCACGCCGTCCTCGAGCACGCAGTCCACGAGGTAGGACTGGCGGATCGTGCAGCCGCTGCCGATCCGCGTGCTGCCCCGGATGCTCGTGAACGGCTCGATGACCGTGTCCTGCCCGATCTGCACGTCGACGTCGATGACGGTCGCGCCGGGGTCGAGGATGCTGACGCCGGCGAGCATGTGCCGCTCGTGGATCGCGGCCTGCGCGAGCGCCCGGACCTGCGCCAGCGCCACGCGGTCGTTGATGCCGAGCACCATGCCGTGGTCCTGCACCACGTGCGCGCCGACGGCGCCGCCCGAGGCCCTGATCACATCGAGCGCCTGCGGCAGATAGAACTCGCCCTGGGCGTTCTCGTCGCTCAGCTGCGGGAGCGCCGCGGCCAGGGCTCCGGCCGCGAACACGAAGATGCCGGTGTTGATCTCGCGGATCTCGCGCTCGGCGTCGCTGGCGTCCCCCTCGCTCTTTGTCTCGACCACACGTTCGACCCCACCGCTCGCGTCGCGCACGACGCGCCCGTAGCCGCTTGGGTCATCGAGGATCGTCGTCGCCATCGTCGCCTGCGCCCCGCTCTCGAGGTGGGTGTCCAGGAGCCCGGAGATCTCCTGCGGGCTGATCAGCGGGGCGTCCCCGATCAGGATCACGACCGGGGTGTCCGCCTCCAGCGGTCCGGACTCTTCCAGCAGCGCCATGCCGGCGCGCGCCGCGCCGCCGGTGCCGTCGGGCCGGGGCTGGACCGCCAGCTGCACCCCGTCCGGCATCACGTCCGCCAGCGGGCGCTGCGGCGAGTCGACGACGACGATCCGCTCCGCGCCGGCTGCCCGCGCGGCCCTCACGGGCCACAGGATCATCGGCAGCCCGCAGATCTCATGCAGGACCTTCGGCACGCTCGAGCGCATGCGGGTGCCCTGGCCCGCCGCGAGGATCAGAACCGTGGGGGCGCTCACGCGATGGATCCTAGTCGCTCTGGAGGGCCGCTCATCGAGGTTGGGGGGCAGGGACTCGAACCCCGATTCTCAGGACCAAAACCTGATGTCCTGCCATTGGACGACCCCCCAGGGGAACGCAGGAAAGGATAGATCCTCGCCGGGCGGGGCTTGGCCCGCGGCCGCGAGCTGCTCATAGCTACGCATTGCTGCTCACAACCTGGTGACACATCCGGCGACCGCTCATGAAAGTATTCCTGCAACGTGCGGGGCGGGAAGAGATCTTTCAGGGGGCTGATGCTGGCTGCCGCCGCGGCGGCGTGCGTGCTCGCCCCGGCGGCACATGGCGCCGGCGCGGTCTCCGCGCCGCTGGGCTCAGGCCCATGCAAGGGAGGCAGCCTGATGCCCGCGGCGGCGAGCGCCGCCGCCATCGACACCTCGATCATCTGCCACATCAACCATGCGCGCATCGCAGCCGGCCTTCCCCCGCTGACCGCCGCGCACCTGCTGTCCGCCGTCGCCGGCCATCAGGCTTCGAGCATGGTCAGCCGCAACTACTTCTCCGACGTGCGCCCGTCCGGCGTGACGCCGCTGACACTGGTCAGCCACACGAGCTACCCGGCGCACGCCGCGTCGATCTCCGTCGGGGAGATCATCGCCTGGGGCACCGGCGCCGACTCCACGCCCGCGCGCATCTTCTCGGCGTGGATGGCCTCGCCGGGCCACCGCGCGGTGATCCTGTCCGGCGAATACCTCGAAATAGGCGTGGCCGTCAAGACGGCGATCCCGCGCGTCGTCGGCGCCGGCGGTCCGGGCGCCACCTACGCCGTCGAGTTCGGCGTCCGCCGGCCCTGATCGCTCAGGGTCGCCGGCCCGAGCGACGCGGCACGCGGCCGCCTTCGGCTCCGGCCTCCGACGCGGGTCCTCCCGCAGAGCTGATCCCCAGCACACGCATCGACTTCAGCCCGAGGCTCAGCTTCTCGCGCCCGTCGCTGGAGCTGACGTCGAGCCCGGAGAGCTCGCGGACCCGCTCCAGGCGGTAGTAGATCGTGTGGCGGTGGGTGAACAGGCGCTGCGCCGTCCCCGCGACGTTGCCGTCGGCCTCCAGGAACGTCTCCAGTGTGCGCACCAGCTCGGTCTCATACTGCTCGTCGTAGGCGACCAGCGGCTCGACCGTCTCGGCGTAGAAGCGCTGCAGCTCGTCGGGGTTCTCGCTCATCGCCGACAGCAGCAGCCTGTAGGCGCCGGTCTGCTCGAAGGCGAGCGCCGTGTCCTCGCCGGCTCCCTGCGCGACGTTCGCCGCGAGCAGCGCCTCGCTGGCGGCGCGCGGCAGGTCGCTGGGGTCCTCGGCGACGCGGCTGCGGCCGAGGGCGAAGGTGAAGCCGGCCAGCCCGGACTGCATCTCGTGCAGCACGGCCTCTCCCGCGCGGGTGGCGGTGGCCTCATCGGCGCCGGGAACGAGCAGCAGCACCTCTGCGCCGGCGATCCCGTCGCGGTCGGAGAGGGCGGCGATCGAGCGCCCTGACACCGCTCGCGCGCCGCGCTCGGCGACGGCGCGAACCCGCCCGCGCCAGCCGTCGTCGGTCGGCGCCTGCGGGTGGGCGCGAGCCACGATCATGCAGGCGCCGCCCTCGACGGGCAGCGACAGCTCGCCGGCGCGCGCTATCAGCTCCTCGCGGTCTGTCAGCTCGCGGCGCAGGACCGCCCGCAGGAAGTCGCCGGAGGCGGTCTCTGAGACACGCTCGGGGGCCCTGACCCGCTCGACCTCCGAGGCGATCATGGTGAGCAGGAGCCTGCGCATGGACGGGCTCGGTTCGGTCTTGGCGCGGATGTGCAGCGTGCCGACGACCGTGTCGGCGACCCGCAGGGGGACGCTCTCCACGCCCTCGCCCTGGGAGAGCAGGGTGCGCTCCTCCGCCGGGGACCGCGCCGCGACCGCGAGCGTCGCGCCCCAGGCGTCGCTCACGGCGAGGCTCGCGTCCAGGGCGCGCGCGGCTGCCCTTACGACCTCGGGCAGGCCCGCTCCGGACTCGACCGCCTCGGTGATCGCGTCTAGCGCTGAAAGCTCAGACACCCGCTCAGCCCCAGAAGTAGACGGCTGCGAGCGCGCCGACCACTCCGACGCCGACGAGCACAGCGAGGACGTAGAGGGTCAGGACGGTCGCGGCCACCCGCTCCCACAGGCGAGAGTAGGACGTCACCGCGGGCTTCAGGATCAGGCCCGCATACAGGGCGAGGCCGATGACCGCCGCACCGCCCGCCACCAGCTCGTTGATCGTCGTTCTGCTCATCGGTCAGCGGGGATTGTTGCGCACACGGCCGTCACAGTCCGGGCGAATGCGCGTGCGGCTCCGCCTGCAGGGCCGCCGGGGCGCCGTAGGACGCCAGCACCGGCTCGGCCGCCAGCGGCGCGGGCACGCGCGCGCTCATGGCCTGCGCGGCCCTGTGGGCGCGGGCCGGACCCTCCCTGCCGCGGCCCGCGCGGCCGCTGAACAGCCCGAGGACGGTCGGGCCGGACCCGCTCACGAGCACGTGATCGGCGCCGGCGGAGCGGGCCTCCTCCATCGCATCGGCGATCGCGGGGCAAAGCGAGATCGCCGCGCGCTGCAGGTCGTTCTCGAGCAGCGCCTCCCGTGCCGGCAGCGGCGTGCCGCCGCCGAGCTCCGCGACCATGGCAGCGGCGAGCTCTGTGAGCTCGGGCCGGCCGCGGGCGAGGGCGAGCCGGTCGGCCTCGCGGTAGACCTGCGCCGTCGACAGCGCCGCGGCCAGCGGCAGGATCAGGACGCCGAACGGCCACGCCGGCGGCGCGAGCGCCGTCAGCTCCTCCCCCGCCCCCGCCGCGAGCCAGCGCCCGGGTGCGACCTGCGCCGGCACGTCCGCGCCGAGCTCCCCCGCGATCGAGGCCAGCAGCCGCTCGTCGCCAAGGCCCGAGGCGGCGCGGGCCAGGCGCAGCGCCGCCGCCGCGTCGGCGGATCCGCCGCCGAGACCGGCGGCGACGGGGATCCGCTTCTCGATGCTCAGGCTCACGGGCGCCCCCGCCCACCCCGTTGCGGCCCTGAATGCGGCCAGCGCGGCCGCCGCGAGGTTCTCGCCCTGCACGCCGGGACAGATCACCTGGTCACCCTCCGAGCTGTCGGGAGCCGGGCCCAGCGTGAGCTCGTCCGCGAGCGAGAGCGACTGCATCACGCTCACCAGCTCGTGCCGCCCGTCGGAGGGCCTGACGGGGCCGAGGATCAGGCCGAGGTTGATCTTCGCCGGGGCGAGCGCTCTGAGCCTCATAGGCCCAGGGCGCGCGCCAGCGAGCGGAAGTCCTCCGGCGCCAGGCGCTCGGCGCGCACGTCGGCGGGATAGCCCAGCAGCTGCAGCGCCTGGCGGATCTGCTCGCGTGAGCAGCCGGGGGCGCCGGCGGAGAGGCCAAGCGAGCCGGCGAGCGTCTTGCGCCGGTGCGCGAACGCGCCGCTGACGAGCGCCCGCAGGGCGGGCGGGGTGACCTCGGCCGAGCCGCCGTCCGGCGCGGTGCGCCGCCGCATGCCGACCAGCACGGAGTCGACGTTCGGGACGGGGAAGAAGACGGTGCGGGGAATGACGCGCAGCACCTGCACCTCGCACGAGAGCTGCGCGAGCACCGACGGCGTTCCGTAGGAGCCGCCACCGGGCGAGCCCGCAAGGCGCTCGCCGACCTCGCGCTGGACCATGCCCACCCAGCTGCGGACCTGATCGAGCTCGTCGATCGTCCGCAGCAGCACGCCCGCGGCGATCCCGTAGGGCAGGTTGGCGACGACCTTCACCGGCGCCGGGCTCAGCGCCCTCAGGTCCATGCTCATGGCGTCAGCCCAGTGCACGGTGATGTTCTCGTGTCCCGCGGTGGCATCGGTGAGCGCGGGCTCAAGGCGCCTGTCGATCTCGACCACGTGGACGTGGGCGACGCGGCCCGCCAGATACTCGGACAGGACACCGAGTCCGCCCCCGATCTCGAGCACGACGTCGGCGGGGTCGAGCTCTGCCGCGCGTCCGATCACCCCGAGGATGTTGGAGTCGATCAGGAAGTTCTGCCCGAGATCGCGGTCGGGGTGAACCCCGAACTCGCGCAGCCGGCGCAGGCTGGGCTGCACCGGCGCGTGCGCGGAGCCGTTCATGACCAGCCGAACACGCGCGCCGCGTTCGCCCGCACCGTCTCACCGAGCTCCGCGGGCTCAACGCCCCGGAGGCCGGCGACGAATGCGAGCGTGTGCGCGACGAAGGCGGGCTGGTTGGGATGCCCGCGCTCGGGCACCGGCGCGAGATACGGGGCGTCGGTCTCGACGAGCAGCAGCTCGGAGGGAACGCGGGCCGCGGCCGCGGCGAGATCGGCCGCGCTGCGGTAGGTGACGTTGCCGGCGAAGGAGATCGCATAGCCGCGGCGCACGCACTCGTCGAGGTGGTCGGGCATCGAGAAGCAGTGCATCACCACGCTCACGCCCTGAGCTTCGCGCTCGAGCTGGGACAGCGTCAGCTCCTCCGAGGCGCGGCAGTGGATCACCAGCGGCTTGGAGGTGTCCCGCGCGAGGGCGATCTGGGCGGCGAAGGCACGTTCCTGGTCGGCCTGCGAAGCGCCGTCGCGATAGAAGTCCAGTCCGCTCTCCCCGATCGCGACGCAGCGCTCGTGCGCCGCCAGCGCCGCGAGCTCGGCCAGGTCCGCGTCGTCGAAGCCGGTGGCGGAGTTCGGGTGACGCCCGACGGCCGCGTAGACCTGGGGGAAGTCCTCAGCCGCGGCGAGCGCGGCCCGCGAGGAGCCGCCGTCGGTTCCGACGGTGAGGATCCTGAGGACCCCGGCCGCCTCGGCGGCCGCGACGAGCTCGGTGTTGGGCGGCTCGCACAGGTCCAGATGGGTGTGGGAGTCGATCATGAGGCCGGCGCGGCGT
Source organism: uncultured Solirubrobacteraceae bacterium (assembly GCA_963787115.1). Taxonomy (GTDB): domain Bacteria; phylum Actinomycetota; class Thermoleophilia; order Solirubrobacterales; family Solirubrobacteraceae; genus Palsa-744. The sequence goes on along the minus strand of CAWBBS010000010.1, from coordinate 14,394 downwards.
CCTTCGGGAACAGCGATCCGATCGTGCTGACGCTGTGCACGTTGCCGGCGCTGAGACCCGCGCCGGCGAGCGACAGATCCGGAGCGCCGAGAGCCTGCAGGAGCCGCTCGCAGCTGTCGGGCAGATACGGCCACAAGAGGACGGTGACGCTGCGGATGCCCTCGGCGAGGCTGCGCAGGACACGGTCGAGGTCGCCGGCGCGCTCGGGATCCTTGGCGAGCTTCCACGGAGCCTGCTCCTCGACGTAGCGGTTCAGGCGGCGCACGCGCTCCCAGATCGCCTCCAGCCCCACGGTCAGCTCGGCGCGGTCGATGTGGGCGGCCAGCCGCTCGGGCAGGTCCGCGAAGTCGGCGGCCAGCTCGGGGTCGACATCTCCCGCCGGCAGCTTGCCGTCGCGGTAGCGCGCGATCATCGCGATCGTGCGGCTCGCGAGGTTGCCGAGCTCGTTCGCCAGTTCGCTCTCGTAGCGCAGTTCGAAGGACGCGGTCGAGACCGAGCCGTCCTGGCCGAAGGGCACCTCGCGCATCAGGTAGAAGCGCAGCGCGTCGGTGCCGAAGCGCTCGATGACCGCGAACGGGTCGAGCACGTTGCCGAGCGACTTGCTCATCTTCTCCCCGTCCATCAGCAGGAAGCCGTGGACGAACACGTGGCGCGGCAGCTCGATCTCGGCGGCCATCAGCAGCGCCGGCCAGTACACGGTGTGAAAGCGCAGGATGTCCTTGCCGATCAGGTGGTAGTCGGCGGGCCAGAAGCGCTTGGTGAGGTCCGCCTCGCCGGGGCCGAGCGAGGCCGGGGCGGGCGCGTAGGAGAGAGCGCTGTAGTAGTTCAGCAGCGCGTCGAACCAGACGTAGAAGACATGCTCGTGATCCCACGGCACCTGCACGCCCCAGGTGAGCTTGTGCCGCGTGAGCGGGATGTCGCGAAGGCCCGAGCGGATGAACGAGAAGGCCTCGTTGTAGCGGGTGCGCGGCGCCACGAAGTCATCGTGCTCGCGGTAGAGCGCTTCCAGGCGCTCCTGCAGCGCGGACAGCTTGAAGAAGTAGTTGTCCTCCTGCTCGCGTGTCAGCTTGATGTGGTGGATCGGGCAGAGGTTGCCCGGGTCGATGTCGGCCTCCACCTTGAAGTCCGCACAGCGCGGGCAGTACCAGCCCTCGTAGGTCCCCTCATATACAAAGCCGTTCTCGCGGACCCGCGAGAGCACGCTCTGCACCACGGCTTCGTGCTCGGGGTCGGTGGTGCGGATGAAGAAGTCGTTGCTGGCCGAGAGCTGCGGGGCGAGCGCACGGAAGCGCTCGGCGTTGCGGTCGGCGAGCTCCTGGGGCTCGATCCCGAGCGCGTGCGCCGCGTCGGCGACCGGCTCGCCGTGCTCGTCGGTCCCGGTCAGGAAGAAGACATCCTCGCCGCGCTGGCGGTGGTGGCGGGCCATGACGTCGGCCGCGATCGTCGTGTAGGCGTGCCCGAGATGCGGCGCGGCGTTGACGTAGTAGATCGGCGTGGTGACGTAGAAGGACATCGGGCTCCCAGGCTACTGGTCGGCAAGGAGAGCCCTGTAGAGCTCGTTGGCGGACAGGCCGGTGAGCCGCGCGACGGCGCCGGCGGCCGCCCTCGGCTTCGCGCCGGCGGCGACCAGCTCGCGCAGCTCGGCCATCGCCTCCTCGCGGCGGGCGCGCCCCTGCGCCGCGGCGCCGCAGACCAGCACGATCTCTCCCCTGGGCGGCGAGGCCCGGTAGTGCTCGGCCAGCGCGCGGGCGCTGCCACGGCGAACTTCCTCGTGGATCTTGGTGAGCTCCCGGCAGACGGCCAGCGGGCGTTCGGGTTCCTCGCCGGCGATCAGCTCCAGTGTCGAGGGCAGCCGCCGCGGCGACTCGAAGGCGACCAGCGTCTCCTGGGCATCGGAGAGCAGCTCGGCGAGCTCGGCCCGCGCTCGCGGCAGGAAGCCCACAAAGCGCCAGCTGTCCACCGGCAGGCCCGAGGCGATGAGGGCGGTGATCGGCGCGGACGGTCCCGGCAGCACCTCGACCTGCAGCCGGCGGGCGATGCATTCCCGTACGAGTGCGAAGCCGGGGTCCGAGACGAGCGGGGTGCCGGCGTCGGAGACGAGCGCGATGCTCTCCCCCGCCCGCACGCGGTCGGCGATCTCCCGTGCCCGGGCGCGTTCGTTGTGCTCATGCAGCGCCAGCAGGTGCGCGCTGATGCCGTGGCGCTCGAGCAGGCGCCGGGTGTGGCGGGTGTCCTCGCACGCGATCGCGTCCGCGCTGGAGAGGACCGAGAGCACGCGCAGCGTGACGTCCTCGAGGTTCCCGATCGGCGTCGGGCACACGAACAGGCGGCCGACCGGCGCCTCGGGGGCAGTCATCACGCAAATATAGGGTCCTGGCCATGCCCGCCGAAAGCGACCAGCCGCCGCAGTACACCCGTTACCGCGCGCGCCGAAGGCTTCTCGCCGGCGAGAGCGAGGAGCTCGGCCCGCGCCCCGATGCCCCTGCCGGCGGCGCCCGGCCCCCGGCCGGATCTGGCCGGCGCTCCGGATACGGCCGCGGCCTTCACCTCACCAAACGGCGGGTCATCCTCGGGGTGATCGCCCTGCTGTGCGGATGGGTGCTGTTCTCGCTCGCCCTGTTCCTGATCAGCTCGCACCTGAACCGCACGCCGCTCCCTACCGACGTCTCGGCGGTGCTCGACCCGGTGGGCTTCCCGCTCACCTCCCCGAGCAACATCCTCGTGCTCGGCTCCGACAGGCGCCAGAAGAACAGCAAGGAACCGGGAGCGGAAAAGAACGGCCCGGGACGCTCGGACACGATCATGCTGATACGCACCGGCGCAGGCCATTCCGCACGCCTGTCGATACCGCGCGACACGGTCGTGGAAATCCCCGGCCACGGGCTGCAGAAGATCAACGCCGCCCATGCCTTCGGCGGCCCGGCGCTCTCTGTCGCCGTCATCAAGCGCTGGCTGAACATCCCGATCAACCACGTCGTGGAAGTCAACTTCGAAAACTTCCCGCAGCTGATCGACTCGATGGGCGGCGTGAACTACACCGGCCCGTGTGTCATCTCCCGCCTCGACGGAGGCTTCAGCCAGGGAGGGTTCACGCTGCACCTGAGCGCCGGCACCCATCACCTCGACGGCAAGGAAGCGCTCGCGCTGGCACGCACCAGGGAGAACCTGTGCCGGCCCAGCGAAAACGACCTCAACCGCGAGGAACACCAGCAGGCGCTCTTCAATGCGATGAAGAGCCAGCTGCTCTCGCCGTCGAGCTTCCTGCGACTGCCGTGGATCTCGTGGAACACGCCGCCGGCGATCATCTCCGACATGAGCGGGGTGGAACTGCTCGGGCTGTTCGGCGCGCTCGCGATCGGCGGCACCCCGCCGACGGAGGTGCTCAAACCCACGGGTCAGGTGACGCTCGCCGGCGGGTCCGAAGGCCTGACCATCTCCCAGGCGGCCAAGGAAGCCGACGTCGCCAGGTTCATGAGCGGCTGAGCGCCGCCGGCGCTCAGCCCTTGGCTGCGGCGGCGGGGGTGTCCTTGGGCTTGCTCGTGGAGCTCGAGTCGCTCTTGGACGAGCCGCCGTCGGACTTGGAGGCGGACTTGTCGCTGGACGCTTTCTCCGCGGACTTCGCGTCGGACTTGGCCTCGGACTTCGCGGCGCTCTCGCGCTGACGGTTGCGGGTGCCGTAGTCGGTGTTGTAGAAGCCTTTGCCCTTGAAGTGCACGGCGGGAGCGTGCAGGACGCGCTCCACCGGGACCCCCGTGTCGGGGTCGACCGTCAGGGCGTCTTCGCTGAAGGACTGCTGCAGTTCGAAGGTGGTGCCGTCGGGGCGCCTGTACTCGTAAATCGGCATGGGCAGCCGATTATAGGTGCGTCAATCGGTTATCAGGGCCTGTGCGAACGCCATCGCGGCCGACAGCGACTCCGAGAAGTCTCGATCGGGCTCCGCGAGCATCCTCAGGGCGAAGCCGTCGCCGAGCGAGAATATGACCTCCGTGACGGCTTCGGGGGAGGCGTGGAGCACGACGATGCCCTTGCTCTGCGCGGCCGCCAGGATCGCCGCGACGTGTTCGCGGGTGCGGCGCATCAGGTCCGCGTACTCGACCGCGATGTCGGGGTGCCGGCGGGCGAGCGTGAACAGCTCGAAGATGAGCGTCATGAAGTCGGGGTCGTCGGTCAGGCCCTCCTGCAGCTCCTGAGCCAGGAGCGCCACGAAGTCCGCCGCGCACGTCGCCGTCGAAAGGCGCCGCTCCAGCATCTCCAGGCGCAGGTCCGTGTCGCGCCGGACCGCCTCCACCAGCAGGCGCTCCTTGGTGGCGAAGTAGTAGTGCAGCAGCCCTCGTGAGACCCCCGCCTCCCGCGCGACATGGTCGAAGGTGGAGGCGGCGGTCCCGCGCTTGGCGACGCTGTTGCGCATCGCGTCGACGATTCGCTGTGCCTTCTCGCCGGAGAGGGTCCTGCCGGCGGGCTCGGCGCTCTCCCCGCCCCGCTCACGCGGGGTCAGGGATGGCACATCCACCGAGCTCATGATCGCGTCCTGGCCGTGGGGCTCAGGCTGCCGCGCCCGCGGGGGCGGCGCTGGACGGCGAGGTCGTGGAGGTGTAGTCGAACTCCTCCTCGGCACCGAACAGCACGTCGAGCACCTTCGAGCGCAGACCCTCGCTCAGTGCGAGCGCGAGGATCGCGCCGAAAGCAAGGAGGATCAGGTAGCGCCCAGGGTGGCGCCGGCTCTTCTTCGACGCCTCGGCGGCCACCTCGGCCGCGCCGCCGTCGAGAATCGCGTCCTTCGCGAGCTGTCCGCCCGCCTCTGCGAGTGCAGCCGCGCCCTCGAGCAGGGCCTCGGTGCTCTCATCGGCGGACTCGCCGCCACTGCGCGACTTCTTCCTCAAACCCATCGCTGTTACCGCCTTCCGAGAAGCTTGCCGGTCGAGGACCAATATAGCCCCACGCACCTGCCCGCGGCCGTGTCAGCCGTGCAGCGCCGCCTGCTCCTGCGCGGACGGGAAGGCCCATGCGGCGCGGGCCCGGCGCTCCTGGCGGAAGACGAAGCGCATCTGGTCGGGCGGGCGGAGCTGGGCCTCGTTGGGGCGGAACGTCGCGCAGGGCTCGGGTACCTCGAGTGCACACAGCAGGTTGACGCGAAAAAAGCACTCCTCACAGCTGACCTTCTTTGGCGCCCTTTTGGGCGTGCGCCTACCCTGCGTGGCCTGCACGTTTTGCTGCCCCCCGGCGAGGAATCGGACTGGACGGAACAAGTGCGATGTAAGCACCAATGGCAGGGGGCCGCCACGGCTCAATCCGCAAATCGCAGACAAAAAACATTGCTAGCGACGCCACGCATCGGGCAGGTCAACACGGTGTGACGTCGCCCGCGGCAACCACGCATTTTGCGAGCGATCCGGGGTTGCGGCCGCTACCGCGTCATCATCTGCTCGCATGCGAATCCTCGTCACCGGAGCCAGCGGCTTTGTCGGCTCACTGCTCGTGCCCCGGCTCCTGGCGGATGGTCACGAGGTCACCGCGTTCGGCCGCGACGCCCGCCGTGTGCGCGCGTCGCTCGGCGACGGGAACGTACGCGTTGTGGCGGGCGACGCGCTGAGCGGCCGAGGACTGGGAGAGGCGCTGAAGGGCGCCGAGGTGGCCTACTACCTGATCCATTCGATGGAGAGCGCCCGGGCGACCGTGCGACTTCGCCACCCGCGAGAGGCTGTGCGCACAGAACTTCGCCTCCGCGGCGGCCCGTGAGGGCGTGGGGCGCCTTGTCTATCTCGGTGGCCTGCTCCCCGCTCCCGCGCCGGGTGAGCGCCCGTCCCGCTCCCCCTCCCGTCACCTCGCGAGCCGCCACGCGGTCGAGGAGATCCTGCTCGGCGCCGTGCAGGACTCGCTGGCACTGCGCGCGTCGATAGTGATCGGCGCGCGCTCGCGCTCCTTCCGGCTGCTGGTTCGCCTCGTCGAGCGGATGCCGCTTCTGACACTCCCCGCCTGGCAGAGCTATCGCACACAGCCGATCGACCAGCGCGACGTGATCGAGATCCTCGCGCGCGCCGCCGAGCTGCGGAGCGCCTCGCGGTCACTGGACATCGGCGGCCCGGACATCCTCACCTACGGGGAGATGATGAGCGTTATCGCCGAGCGCATGCTCGTCGGCAGGCCGGCTGTGCGGCTGCGCTTTAACCTCACGGGCGTGACTGCGCGCGTGGCGGCGGCGATAGCGGGAGAGGACCCCGAGCTCGTTCTCCCGCTGATGGAAGGTCTCACCGGTGACCTCGTGTGCGCCGATGAGCGATCGGCGCACATCGATGGCGTGCGCCTGCACTCATTCCCCTCCGCAGTGGACCACGCGCTCGCTGAATGGGAGCGCACCGAGATCCTGGCGGCGAGATGAGTGTCGTAACGGCCACCATCCACCTCGACGCGCCTCCCGAGCAGGTATGGGACCTGGTCATGGACGCCTCACGACTCGGCGAGTGGGTGAGCATTCACCGCAAGCTCATCAGCGCCGACGAGGGAACTGCGCGGGAGGGCTATGAGATGGATCAACAGATTCATATGCGGGGTGTGAGCGTTGACGTGCACTGGCGCCTTGTGCAGTGCCGGCCCGGACGACTGGCGGTGTGGGACGGCCGCGGGCCCGCGCGTTCGCGGGCACAGACCGAATATGCCCTCACACCGTCCGGCGAGGGGACTCAGTTTGACTACCGAAACGAGTTCCACGCGCCGCTCGGCCCGATCGGCGCCGTGGTCTCCAGGGCGCTCGTCGGCGGTATACCCGAAAGAGAGGCGCTGCGAACCCTCGATCGCCTGGCGGACCTGGTCCGCGCGTAGCTATTTGTTGCTGTTAGGGTGAAGACTCATAACATGTGACATGGTTCGCATCACCACTAGTGAATAGGACTCAAACCGTGACCGACTTCCTCGACGAGAAGCAAAAAGAGATCAACGACCGCCTCAAGGAGCTGAAGCCCCTGGTCGATGAGTACGCCCGCCTGGAGGCGGCAGCTTCCGCACTCGCCGGCGTGAGCCCATCGGTGAGCACCAGCAAAGCACCTTCCAGCACCGGCCGGCGCGGCCCGGGTCGCCCCCGCGGCTCCTCCACCGCCAGGGCCACCACGACGACCAAAGCGCCGAAAGCGACCAAAGCGCGCAAAGCACGCAAAACCGGCAAACGCGCCGGGCGGCGCAAAGGCAGCGGGACACGCGGTGCGGGCGTCCGCCAGGCTCGTGTCCTCTGTCACGGAGTCGTGAAGAGATGCGTCGATGAGAGGCGTATCAGTCCCCACGTCCAACGACGCGTCGGAGGATTCAGTTTTGTTTGTGCGTCCTCCGCAAGCCCATCCTGGACCCCAGATCCCGATTAGACAGACAATGAAGCGCTTTACGCTGGGGCTCAGTCGAATGGGTTCCATTGAAGCTCTACGCTGCCGCTTGAAACAGAAGCTGCATAGCCGCACGTTGGGCCAAGTCCATGATTTCCCCGACATTTGGCAGGCACTCCCGTCACGCTACAAGGATACCACGAGGTATACGGGACCAAGTTCGGGCCGTTCCAGTTCGGTCCGCTTTGGTATAGCACCGTATTAGTGGTCGTGATGCCGTAGCTGAATGGTAGCTGGTTGCAACTACCTAGGCCATAGGCCTCGACTACGAACGGCCATGCATATGTTAGTTCGACTCCCGAAGGCAGGGTGTAGTAAAGTAGAGACTCATCACCGGTCGTGAGGTCATATGCCAGCACGCCCCATGTCTGAGGGTTTGAGACTCCTACCGGGATCCTCGAATGCGTCGAGCATGAGTTCATCATTTGCATTTACCGAAAGAGGGTCCAGACCCCCAGTCTGAATCCCGATGCACCAGAGGTAGACAGTCCACGTGCCGCCCCACCGTTGGTGGGAAATGTGAGTACAGCTTGAGGCAAATAGGTGCCACCCTGTATTCCGTTCCAGAAATACAGTGTTTGCCGGTGTTGCCGCTATTTGGTATCGGAGGGACAGTGAAGTATGTCTTCACTTCATTGAAGTCTTGACCTCCACTTGGACTTGCGTGGGCCCCTTCAAGGTATCCACGGAAAAGGCCAGGCTCGGGTCCTTCGACCTTACACGCTGGATCCAGGTAGAATAGGAACTGACCGTTCAACGAGACCGCTAATGTGGTGGCGTCTATCAAGGCACCATTAGGAACTTGCTGATCAAGGCAGGCTCAGACACCCTTCGTCCCCCGGGCGCCGGACCCCAATCTTCCCGTGCTTCGAGTGAGACCGACGCATTGATACTTGCAGTAGGGGCGGAAGATTGCCCATTTGTCTAGCGTATCTGATGCGCGTGATCCCAGACCGGAACATCCGACAATCGACGGCACGGCGAGTAAGGACCAGAACGCAGGCCAAGCGCAAATCCGAATCCGAGCTTCCGTACGCGCGCTGCGCATGCCTGCCTCCCCCTGTTGTTGGCTTCTACGACTGAAGAAGCTCGAGTCGGGCGGACTCGCCCGCCCGGAGCTTTCCTCAGCTAGTGCACCGTCGTCGAGATGCGCTTCAGCATTCGGCGGTGTGACTTGATGATGGCGGCGGCGGGCTTTGTCCAAGCGAAGGGCGTGGGGTTCCGGTTCCACGCGCGCATGTAGGCACGGAGGTGCTCTCGCAGAGCGGTCTTGGAGTAGAAGTCGGTGGCGCTGAGCGACTGCTTGCCGAGGATGCCGAAGAAGCCCTCGACCTGGTTGAGCCACGACGCGCTCGTCGGCGTGTAGTGGAAGTGGACGCGGGGATGGGCTTCGAGCCACGCCTTCACCTTCGGCGTGCTGTGCGACGACGAGTTGTCGAGCACGACGTGGAGCTGCTTGCGCCGATAGCGCTGCACAACCAGGTTCATGAAGGCGAGGAAGTCGGTCGCCGTATGGCTCTCGGTCACCCGATGGGTGACGTTGCCCGTGGCGATCTCCAGCGCGGCGTACAGGTCGAGCACGCCGTGGCGCTTGTAGTCGTGCGTGTGGCGCGCTGCGCGGCCCGCGCGCAGCGGCAAGGGCAGCTGCGTGCGTTCGAGCGCCTGGATCTGCGTCTTTTCGTCCATGCTCAGCACTACGGCGTGCTCGGGCGGGTTCAGGTACAGGCCCACGACGTCCTTCACCTTCGAGGCAAAGTCCGGGTCACGACTGACCTTGTAGGTGCGCACATGATGGGGCTTGAGATCGTTGCGCCGAAGCACGTCCGACACGCAGCCCGGCGACAGGCGCACCTCCTTGGCCAGCAGGCGTGTCGTCCAACGGCTCCGTCCGGCCGGCGGTGGCGACATCGCAAGCTGGACGATGCGCTCGACGGTCTCTGCGGGCACCGCATGGTCCTTGCGCCCCGACCTCGGACGCAGAAGCCCACCCACTCCGCCAGCGCGAAACCAGGTCCGGACCTTGGATACGTGCTCGGGCGAGAGATCGAGTCGAAGGGCGATCTCCCGGCCTGTGACCCCGCGATCGCTCAGCAGGATGACCCGTACCCGTCTCACCAGGCCAGCCTCCTCGGTGGGGCGTCCCACGAGCGCTTCCAGTTCCTCCCGCTCCTCGATGCTCAACCTGATCTTGATGACACGAGCCATGCCCCGCCAAACGGATGGGCACAAGCGTTAATTCCGGATGGACGACGGTGCACTAGTACCTGTGGGGGAGCTCGAGTGCTGGCTCCGTAACCTTGGCGTGGAGCGAAACAAGTCCCAGTGGCTCATCGAGATGTTCGACCGCATGGGCTCCGACCCAACCGCCGCCGACTACGTTCACCCCGGACCAGAGGACGTCTGGGGCTTCATCCGGAGCGTCGGCCGTTGGATCCGGGACCCCAATCGCAAGGGCATGGTCTAGCGGCGCTCGTTCATCTTCGTGATCCTGCACTCGTAACCGCGGCCGGCACGCAGCACTTTTCGACGCGCAGCCTCGGGGCGGTGCGCCAGACTTCGTGCAGGTCGTCTCATCAAGATTGGGCTTGAAAGCGCAGCACCCGCCCCATCGGATCGCCTGGCAGCGTGAGCTTCTGTCGATTGCAGCGGGCCAGGAGCAATGCTACGGCGTCGCGCTCTCGTCGATTCGCTGCGGGAGCGAGACGCACGGTGATTACCGACTTGCCGGCGACGACGTGGCCCGGCGCGCGTAGCACGTTGGCCAGGAGCTTCTTCGCCTCGCCGGGCAGCACCATCGCCTCGGCCAGGTTCGCGGCCAGGTCCGACTCGGCGTTCGCGCAGGCGATGCGCACCGAGTCCAGAGCCATCTTGTACTCGCCCGGGTGGCACACCAGCTTGTCGGCCAGCTCGGTCTCGCGCAGCGGCGCGTGCGTCGGCGTGCTCGGTCGCAGCGCCAGCAGCTCGCGTTCGCGAGCCACGGCGCGCTCCAGCGTCGCGTCCCAGCGTCCTCTTCGCGGATCGTCCGACGCGAGGGCGGCCAGCTCGTTGCGCGCCAGCCCGGCCGTCACACGTGCGAGCCGTACGTTGCGGTCGAGACGACGACGGGCCGGGTTGGGGATCTCTGCATCGGGGTCGTACGGCTCGGTCGCTCGGCCATCGAGCTGGTTGATGCCCCAGCGCTGCACCTGGTGATGGAAGCCGTTCTCCTGCACCCAGCGTCCGCGCAAGATGGCGTACAGCTCGGACGCTGACAGCGAGCCCGAGGCGAGCAGGTTGACCTGTCGCCCATCGCCTCCGCGCAGCGCGACTCGGCGCAGACGTCCCTGGCCCCCGCCGACGTTGGTCCGTGCGTCGCTCGCGTCGAAGCGCTCGCCATCGTGGGTGAAGGACAGGTCGAAGGCGGTCGCGGCGAGCAAGGGATACGGCTTGCGCTCGTAGGTCACCCACTCGAAGCCCTCGTCGCGAAGCGCCACCAGCTGCTCGGGGAACGCCCCGCCTCGGTCGAAGGCCAGCACGATGCGCGGCTCGGCGCCGACCATCTCCCGCAAGAGCTTCGCCACCGAGGACAGCCACGCCGTCAGAGAGCCGTTGGCCACGTCCGTGAGCCGGAGCACCGGGTTGCCGGCTTCGTCGTGCACGTACACGTCGGTCACGCCCGGACGCACCCGCTTGTCCTGCATGCGCCAGCCCCGACGGATCGTCTCCCGCCCCGTGTACGGCCGCAGGTGGTCGTCGATGTAGAAGACCACCACGTCGCGCTCGGTCTCGGCGTGGGCCTGTCGCACGTAGCGGCGCGCCATCGCCAGATGCAGGCGCGCCGCGCCCTTGTCCGCCGCGAAGGCTCCCACGACACGTCGCACCCACGTCGCCGAGGGCGCGCGGTTGGCTCGCAGCAGCGCAGACCCGCACGGCGTCATCAGGCGCCGCACCCCCTCGACGCACCCCTCATCGAGCACGAGCGCACACGCGAAGGCGTCCAGAGCGATGCGAAGCGGCCCGTGCATCGACGCGTCCGCGCACGCCGCGCGGGCCGCGTCGTAGAGGCCGAGGCGATGCAGCGTCGCGAGCATCAACCATGCACCGACGTGCTGCACCCACCGACCCGACGTCACCGGCTGCGGGCGCAACGCCTGCGACGCGCCTTCCTTCTCGGTCGGCGCCTGCTGCGCAGTAGCGTTCTCCGCTTCGTCGCCGCCGTCGCTGCCCGTGACGAGCTGCTCCTCGAGACTCGTCTGCGCTGGCTCCTCGACGACTGGTGCGGCCGGACCCGCGCCTCGTCGCGCGTCCCACTCCTTCTTCATCCGACCTACCGTCGAGCGCGACACCCGCCGTCCAACCTGCTCCCACACCGCTTCCACCGCGAGCCCCTGCTCGAATGCCGCCACCACCTTCTTCTCGTCGCGCGCCGACAGCCCCTTGCCGACGCTGCCTCCGTGCTTGCGCGTCGTCACCGCCGCGATGCCGCTCCGCTCCACCAGCCGACGCAACAGACGGATGGTCTCCGCCGACACCCCGAACGCCATCGCGATGTGGCCGTAGTGCGCCCCCGGCTCCTCGGTCACAGCCATCAGCAGCAGGTTGCGCTCCGCCGAGTCCTTCGCACCGAACGCACCCAGTAACCGACCGCCCACGAAGACTGCGCGACTGCCATCTTCCGCCACGACGACGCAGCTCTGCGCGTCGAACCATGTCGTGGACGGGGCGAGTTCGGGCAGGTCCAGCACGCCAGCGGTAGACTGTCTCATCCATCGACAAGACGGTCGCGGCCGACGAAAAATTCCCAAACTCCAGCCGGAACCTGGCGATTGCGCGTTCCCCGGGTTCTAGGCTTCGCGACTCGAACTCACGAACAGGCCGCACGAAGTCTGGCGCTCACGACGGGTGCGTGCGGCGCGCGCACCTTCGCCAGGGGATACGGCAGCGCAGCCGGACAGCTCGACGAGCGGATCGGACGGCGGGTCGAGTGACTCGTCCGCCATCGACGTGCTCACAAGCGACTCGAGCCTGGAACCGAGCGACGCGTCGCTCGACGTCGACGTGTTCGACGTAGAGACCGCGGACGCCGACGTCGTCGATGCCGGTACGCCCGACGCCAACTCCCGATTCCGAGCCCGCGTTCTTCGGACCCGTCTGCCCCGTCATCCCCCCCACCCCGGGGGGCCCCTGCCCGGTCGTTGGAGCCGCCTGCGAGTATGGCGACAACGCGAACGCGCGCTGCGACCCGCTTGACGTGTGCTACCCGCAAGCCGCCGGTGGGTGGAGCAGCCAGCAGCTGCTGGACTGCACGGCGAGCTGCCCCGCGTTGTACGCCGACGTCATCCCGGGCGACTCCTGCCCGACAGCCATCGACTGCGGGTACCCCGAGGGGCAGTGCAACTGCAGCTCCGCCCCTGCCGATTCGGGCACCGAGGCTGGCGCGCTGATCTGGTCCTGCTACGCCCCCGCCGGCTGCCCCGAGCCTCGGCCCCGCCTCGGGGCCTACTGCTCGCCGCGGGGCCTCGAGTGCGACTACGGCACCTGCACCGGCGGCATCGCGCAGGTGTGCACCCTGGTCGCCGGCTGGGTGGAGTACTTCCCGATGTGTCCGTAGCGGGCGCCGTGTCAGTCGCGTCGCGCGTCCGCTCGTGCCTCGACGAAGGCGACGGAAGGTCTTCTGGCCGATGCGGGGACACCTACCTATCTGTCGTGACGCCTGACTTCTTGCCGGAAACTGGCCCGGTAATTCCGCAAAGGATCAGCGTGAGCTGAGGGAGGGGTCGAGCGCCTCTGTCCGGCAAAGCCGGAAGCGAGGCGATCATGGTCAGAGGAAGAAGGTCACGAGGAAGGTCACCAAGACCAAGAGGGCCGCAACGCCCGCACGCTCGGAGGTCGCCCCGCAGGGCCGCAGGTTCGACGAGACGCAGAAGCAGCACGCGCTGGTGCTGGTCGCGTCGGGGATGAGTCGCGTGCAGGTCGCCGCGACCATCGGGACGACCACCGAGTCGCTGCGGCGGTGGGTGACTGAGGCCACTGCGGCGGGCGCGATGCCGACGCCGCCCCTCGCGAAGAGAGCCTCGACGCCACCGGTCGAGCGGGCAGGTCGCACCGCACGTGACCACGCAGCCGGGTCGAGATCCGCGACGCCAGCAAGATCGCCTTACGCACCGGCGGACCCGGCGCAGGGGCTGAGCGATCCCGAGATCGCCGCCATCCTGGAGTGGAAGAAGAAGCACCCGTCGATGGGTCCTGCCCAGCTCCGGGCGCAGCTCAAGAGGTTCATGGGCTGGCGGCTGTCGATCAAGGCCATCGCCCGCGTGCTGCGCGGCCACGGCTACGCGCTGGTGCACACCAAGGCGCGCCCCGTGGGACCGGAGCCCGTTCGCTTCGAGGCTCCCCGTCGCAACGCCCTCTGGCAGGCCGACTTCTGCGAGGTGCGCGTCGGCGACGAGCGGCTGCATGCGCTGCTCTTCCTCGACGACTTCTCACGCTTCATCGTCGGTCACGCGCTCACCGACTCGCCGTCGAGCGCCGTGGTCACCGCCACGTTCCGGGCCGCGATGGCCCGCCACGGAAAGCCCGAGGCCGTGCGCACCGACCGGGGCGGCGCGTTCGTCGCGTTCACCAAGGACGGCGATTTCGGTCGCGTGCTGGAGGCCGAGCTGGTCGACCACATCGTGGGCCGCTCCTACAGCCCGCGCGGCGGCGGCAAGGTCGAGAGCGCCATCGGCACGCTCAAGCGCGAGCTGTGGGAGTGCTTCCAGTTCGAGGACAGGGCCGAGGCCGAGCGCCGCCTGTCCGCGTTCGTCGAGGACTACGACCATCGGCGCGCCCACATGGGCATCGACGGCCTGGTGCCCGCCGACCGTTTCTTCGGACGCGCCGACCATGTCCTGGCCCGCATCGACGCCATCTCGCGCGGCAGGATCGCCGCGTTCGCCTCCCGCAACGGCGGCCCCGCCGCACCTGTCGAGGAGACGCTCTCGGCCTCCAGCGGCGCGCCCATGGAGGTGCTGCGCCTCGTCGTGCTCGACGGCGTCATGGAGTTGCG
>CAWBBS010000009.1:0-241179 GCA_963787115.1 uncultured Solirubrobacteraceae bacterium | reverse complement strand
CACGAAATCGTCGAAGCGGTTCTCCGCTCGCCGGCGTGGCCACGCACGCTGTTGATCTACGTCTACGACGAGCACGGCGGTCACTACGACATGTGCAGACGCCGGCGGCGATCGCGCCCGACGACATCCCGCCGAAGCTGGGGACCGGCGAATCCGGCGACTACCGCATCTACGGCCCGAGGGAGGCGTCAGCAACGTCGTCTTCGATCACACCTCGGTGTTGGCGACGATCGAGCACAAGTGAAACCTGCCTGCGCTCACGAACCGCGATGCCAACGCCGCCACGATCATGGACTTCCTCGACCCGACCCAGGCTCCGCTGCTGGATCCGCCGCGGCTGTCGGCACCGTCAGAAACCGGGCCATCGGGGCCGGTCGGCAACGGTGGCTGAGCTCGAATCCCTCGCATGGACGCCCGGATGGCGGTAGCTCCTCGTTTGCCTCGTCTCACGCGTGATACGCTGCTGGCATGGCTGAGGTCAGCATCCGCGACCTGCGTAACCACGGGGGGGAGGTCATAGATCGCGCCTCGCGCGGTGAGCAGATCACGATCACCCGTGCCGGTCTCCCGGTCGCCGAGCTGCGCGCGCTCGCTCCTCCGCGCCTCTCATCCGCGAGCCTGCTCGAGCGCTGGCGCGCGCTGCCGCCGTTGGACCCCGCGGCTCTGCGCCAGGACATCGACCGCGTGCTCGACGCCAGCCTGTGAGCGCGCAGCCGTCCCTCGACAGGGGCGTCCTTGACACGTCGACCGTCATCCTTCTGGCGCGCCTACGGGATCCCGCGTCGCTGCCGGCGGAACCGCTCATCACCGCCGTCACGCTTGCCGAGCTCTCGGTCGGCCCGCTCGTCACCAACGACCGTCGCGAGCGCGCCGCCCGCCAGGCTCACCTGCAGCAGGCCGAGGCCGACTTCGATCCGCTCCCCTTCGATGCGGATGCCGCCCGCGCGTTCGGCCGCGTCGCCGCGTCTCTCCGAAGAGCCAGGCGTAACAGCAGCGCGCGCAGCTACGACGCCATGATCGCCGCCACCGCCCTGGCGAACGACCTGCCGCTGTACACGTGCAACCCGGACGACTTCCGTGGGATCGACGATCTCCAGGTGATCGCTGTTCCGGTCCCCGAGGCCGGCGCGTAGCCGCGCTGAGCTTGAGCAGACGCCCACAACGACGGCTCGGCCTTACAGCGTTACGGACGCCTGACCGGGCCGCCGAAGGACAGGACACGTTCCTCAGATCACCTCATCGCTCCGGCACGGTCCCGGCGGTGCCCTCCGGCCTTCCGGCTCAACCCGACCTCCCACCTCGTCACCAGCCGAAGACCCTGCCAACAGCGCTTCATCACCCCATCACCCATCCCTCAGCGCTGCCTTTGAAAAGCATCCGCGCACAGCGCGGCATGCGCCTCCGACGGAGTGTGCCTTCTTCCTGGTCGATGCCAGAGCGTTCACGCTCGGGCGGGGTGCGCTCACGTCATCGTCGCAGCACGCAGCAGAGTTAACTGGACCGGCACACCGGGCACGCTTCCGCAGGTCAGCTTCGTCGAACCGGCCGCTGGGAGCCTGATTCCTCGCGCACACCGCGACGGCGTGCGACGGCGCGAGACGCGGCGCTCCGGTGTGCGCGCCGCTGGGTTCTCGCGACCCAAGGGGATTGCCTCTCGGCGTCGCGGTGACGACGGCCCGCGTCGCTGACGGCCCCCGGGCGCTCGCGAGCTCAGCGCGTCGGCGCCGGCCGGGGAGGGGGGACGTCGCCGCGACCACGTTCGGGCCGCCCGGCGCGCCCCGCACCGAGCGATCGACCGCCGCCTCGCGCATGCGACCGGCGTGAGAGGGCTCGCCAGTCTCCCCGGGGCCCCGGGCGGGCTCACAGCACGCCCTGGGCGCCCTCTGCGCTCCCCCCGCTGCTGGCCGGCGTCCCTTCCGCGAACGCTCCGCCTGCGCCCTGCCCGCCACCCCCCCGGCCATGCGTGCCCGGCCGCCTGCCTGGTCGTGACCCGGGACCCCGCCTCACCCGCGGTCATGTCGTTCGCGGCTGGCTGCCTGGCCGCTCCCGGACGCGGGTCTCACCGGGCGGGGCCGGCGGTGCGCCGCTCTCTCGCACGGGCCCGCCGAAAACTTGCATCCGTTGACTTATTGGCGCGTGTCCGCCGCGCAATCATCTTCTTTGTGGTGGGGGAGAGTACGCGTGCGCTGCCCGCGAAGTTCGCTTACGGCGGACCTCGCGCCCGCCCGGCGTGACCGCCGTTTATCGGCCGCCGGCGAGATCGCTGCGCGTCCTTGGCGGCTCGCGCGCCGGCCGGCGCAACATTGCGCCCGGCCGCGTGTTTGCTTTGCCATGGAGCGCATCCTGCAGCCCGTGTTCTTGGGCATTGACGGTTCCTCGTTGCAGAAGTCCTCAGGATCCTGTAACGTGCACACCGACGTTTATGCAGGCGTGGAGCACTGGTCGCGACAGGCAGTTGGGGACGAGAACGGGGATCCATGTTGCAGAGCCGGCGGAGGAGTGGGAGAGGTAATGCAGACAGCTTCACGAGCGCGGGCTTGTGGTGAACGCCAGGACCGCCGGCAGGTTAAACGTGTGGCATCTCACCCCCGCGGGCGAGATGTTTGAGCGCGCGATCTGGCAGGAGACACCGCCGGCCGAGCGCCGCAGGCTCGCGCTCGATCTGGTGCAGGGCCGCGGGGGCCGTCTGAACCATCGTGTCGTCGAGGTCCTGCGCGTGATCGCTGCCGAGCCCGAGCTCAGCAACCAGGAGATCGCGCAGCTCGCCGGGATCAACGAGATTGGCCACGCGTCGACCCTCCTCGCGCGCCTGGCCCGCTTCGGCCTGATAGAGAACCTCCTGCTCCACCCGCTCCCGTTCGGAACCGAACGCCTGGCGGCTCACCGCCGCCGGCGCGGAGCTCCTCGCGGCGGTCGGCGAGAACACGCAGCCGGCCGTGAACGGTTCCTCCCGCGCCGCGGGTGGGAGAGGGCGATGAGCAGCTCGACTGACACCCGCGCCTTCACGCTCGCGCGCCGAGAGCGCCGCGCCCCTCCGGCGCCGCGCCCCTCCGCGCCCGCGTGCGAGCCAGCAACCTCTGCACTCAATGCGTGCATCGGGCCGCACGCTCTACGGCACACACATGGCCGGCCGCGCGAAGCGTGCATCCCCGACCGCAGAGGAGCGGCTGACATGTCGGCATACGTTCAGGGACCCAGCGTCCCGAACATCCACCCCTGGTGCCATAACTGCTCGAACAACACGTCCAGCCCGCACGGCGACAAAGCCACATCGTCGCTCCGCAGTGGACGTGGGCTTCCTCGTGTGGCTTCGCGCCTTCGCGCGCAGGGGTCGGAAACCCGAGGGGTCATCCCCTCTTCCGAGAGGAGATGGTTTGATGAACGCTCGTAGGCTGACTTTGGCTAGGATTGTTTCGCTGTGCGCGCTGGTTGGCGCGCTCGTCAACTGCGCGAGCAGCCTCCAGGGTCGACGATCTCGTACTCGCCCTGGGCGCAGCCGAGCAGTTCGTCGAGCACTTCGGTGGGCTGGCGCTTGTGGTCTCACGCCTTCACGCGTGGTGGTCGCTAAACACTCGAGGGGTTGTCGTTCTCGTCCCCTCTTTCTCCGAGGGGATGGTCTGATGATCGCGCGTGGTCTGACGTTCTCGGTAATACGTAAACGTCTGGTTTTGCGTCGGCATGTCGTCGCTGCGGTGATGATGCTCTGCACGTTTACCGGTGCCCTTGCGCTCTCAGTCGCGCCTGCGCTGGCGGCGCGCGGGCATGTGTTCGGTGGCGAATTTGGCACGGCGGGCTCGGGCCCCGGCCAATTCGAAGGGCCGACGGGGGTCGCCGTCAACGAAGCGACTGGCGAGGTGTATGTGGTCGACAAAGGCAACAATCGTGTCGAGCGGTTCAGCCAAACCGGAGTCTACGAAGCCGAATTCAACGGAAGCGGCACGCTTGCGGAGGAAGGGGAACCCGCTCCGGCCGGCCAGTTTTCCTCTCCCGGTGGTATCGCGGTCGATAACGCGTGCAGCTTGCACAGGCCGGCCTTGACCGAAGCCACGACGCCGACGTGCGGCGAATTCGATCCCTCCGACGGTGATGTGTACGTTGTGGATGCGGGCAATGACGTAGTCGACAAGTACAGTGCCGCGGGCAGCTATATCGGGGAGATCAGCAAAAGCTCTGGCGGTGACCCCAGCGGGTTATACGGTGTTGGCGTGGACGCCGAGGGGCTCGTGTGGATCTACCACGAAAGCGGCGGAATCGATAGCTATAGCAACGAACTCGTCAACGTCTTCCTCTCCGACCAGAAATCACAAGTCCTGTTTAGCGCCAGCCCGGAGTTCGCGGTTAATTCGGAAGACTTCTTCTATGTCAACGAAGAAGCCACAAAGCTAAACGGCTTCGGGGAAGTGCTCATAAAAGAACTGGACAATCAGGCCGCCACGGGACTTGCCGTGGAACTCTCGAGTAACGACGTCTATGTCGACAACGAAGAAACGGTCGGCCGCATTTCTCAGAGCGGCGCGTTGATCGAACGCTTCGGATCTGGAGTTCTGGGTGACGGAAAGGGCATCGGCGTCAACTCAGCAAGCGGAACGGTTTATGTCGCCGACTCCTCTGCCGACGCGGTCAAGATGTTTACCCCGGAACCGCCGGCCGCTCCGACGGTCGAACGTACTGCGCCCGCCAATGTGACGTCTAGCAGCGCGA
Organism: uncultured Solirubrobacteraceae bacterium; assembly: GCA_963787115.1. Classification (GTDB taxonomy): domain Bacteria; phylum Actinomycetota; class Thermoleophilia; order Solirubrobacterales; family Solirubrobacteraceae; genus Palsa-744. Next base: position 236,478 of record CAWBBS010000009.1, on the reverse strand, counting down.
CGCTGGGCGCTCACATCAACCCGCGGGGGGAAGCCACGGAATATTATTTCGACTATGGTCCAACCGCTGCATACGGAACAAGCGTTCCTGTCCCGCGCGGGGTGCTGGCAGCGAGCTTTGGCGCCTCTGGGGCGAGCGTTCAGTTGGAGGGCTTGGAAGCTCGTACGACCTATCACTTCCATGTGGTCGCGCACAGCGCACTCGGTACAGCAGAAAGTCCCGACCAAGTCTTTACGACGCAAACGCAGGGCGCAAATTTCGCATTGCCCGATAATCGGGTGTGGGAACTTGTCTCGCCGCCGGACAAGCACGGCGCCTTAGTAGAAAATAGCGAAGCCGCGATACAGGCGTCCGTAGAAGGCAGCGCGATCTCATATGTTGCCAATACCCCGACCGACGCAGAGCCACAGGGCTATTCTCACGGCGTGCAGGTATTCTCGTCCCGGGCACCGGGCGGCGGATGGGTTTCGCAGGACATCGCGCCGAGTCACGATCAGGCGACTGAAGTGGTGGGAAGCGGTTTCGGCTCGGATTACCGTTTCTTCTCGGCCAACCTGTCGTTGGGGGTTGTGCAGCCGCTCGCCAGCAGTTCCACGCCGCTGTCCCCTGAAGCGACCGAATCGACCGCGTATTTGCACCGTGACTATCTGCAGGGCAAAGTGAGTGAACATTGCGCCGAATCCTGTTACGAACCGCTGGTAACTGCCGCAAACGTACCAGCCGGTAGGAGTTTTGGCGTCTGTCACGGGTCGGCGCATGTTTGCGGTCCTGAATTCGTCGGCGGAACTCCCGATCTGAACCACGTTGTCCTAAAATCTCCTGCGGCGTTGACGCAGACACCGATAGAAGGTGAAACCGAAGGCCTCTATGAGTGGTCCGCAGGGTCGTTGCAGCTCGTCAGTATCTTGCCGAGCGAAGGCAAAGGCGAAAGCGGCGCGGCAGTGGCAGGCACCCTCGGCTGGAAGGATGAAGTGGTGAGGCACGCGATCTCCGACGACGGATCGCGCGTGATCTGGTCGTCTGGAACATCGACCCCGACGACCCTGTATATGAGGGATACGACTACGCACGAAACCATCCGGCTGGATGTTCCTCAAGGCGCAAATAATACTACGGCTAGTAGCAAACCGGCTTTTATGACCGCGAGTAGCGACGGGTCAAAGATCTTTTTTCTCGACGGAGGCAAATTGACCGAAGTATCGACAGCGAAAAGCAACGAACCCGATCTCTACGAGTACGACGCGAGTGCGCCGATGGGGAGCAGGCTAACGGACTTGACGGTGGACAGTCACACCGGCGAACACGCCAACGTCGACAACGTGATCGGAGCTAGTGAAGATGGCTCATATGTCTATTTTGCCGCTGGGGGGGCTCTCACCGAGAACGCGACCGCGGGGCAGTGTGGTGGAGCCGCGACGATTAAGTGCAATCTATATGAGTACCACAACGGTGCGACGACCCTGGTTGCGGCCCTGTCCCAGGATGACTCGACCGACTGGACGCGTGAGATGGCACATTTGACAGGGCGTGTCTCGCCCGACGGCCGGTGGTTGGCCTTCATGTCGGACAGGGCATTGACCAGTTACGACAACGCCGATGCGGTCAGTGGCATGCCCGATGAGGAGGTGTATCTTTATAGCGCAAACGCCCAACATGTAACTTGCGTCTCGTGTAATCCGACAGGAGCACCGCCGGTCGGAGTGGAATATGCCGAAGGCAAGAGCATGGCGCTCGTGGCTCCCGGTATTCACATCTGGGGCAACTCCACGTGGATCGCCGCAAACATTCCCACATGGACACCGTATCGGACCGACCATGCCTTCTACCAGTCTCGCTTTCTGTCTGATAACGGTCGGCTGTTCTTCGATACACGCGACGCTCTTGTGCCGCAAGATGTCAATGGTACCGAGGATGTCTATGAGTACTCACCGCCGGGTGTCGGGAGCTGTGCCTCGTCCAGCACGACGTTCAACGATGCCACAGGCGGCTGCGTCAGTCTGATCTCGTCGGGGGAATCAGCGGAAGAATCGGCCTTCCTCGACGCGAGCGCGACTGGTGGCCGCGATCTCGAAGGCGATGAAGGCGGCGGGGATGTCTTCTTTCTGACGGCTGCGAAGCTGGTCTCCCAGGACTTCGACACGAGCTTTGACGTGTACGACGCGCACGAATGTAGTACGCGGGAACCGTGCGCGACGGCGGCTGTCATACCGCCGCCATGTCGCGAAGGAGAATCGTGCAAGCTCGCGCCATCGCCGCAGCCGTCGGTGTTTGGAGCGCCCTCGAGCGAGACATTCACGGGCGCCGGCAACACCGCTACGGCCCCGCCGGCGAAACCATCCGTCAAGGGAAAGGCGAAGCCGTTGACACGCGCGCAAGAGCTCGGTAAAGCGTTGAAGGTATGCAAGACCAAGTCGAGGAAACGGCGAGTCTCTTGTGAAAAACACGCAAGACTAGCTTACGGCCCGGCACGCAGGGCCGCCAAAGCTCGCAAGGGGGGTAAGTGACGATGCCGACTTCATCAAGACTTCCCGTTTCTTTCGTCCGCCTGCTGCAAGGTCCTGCGGGCGGCGTGGGCTTCACCGCTTTCGTAGCAGTCATCTTTTTGGCCATCGCCCCACCTGCGGGTGCGCAGTCTCCGTGGTGGCATCTCGAATCGGCCTCCAGTCCGGTCAATCTGCATGAAGGTGTCACCAAGGATGAGGTGCAAGAGATCACGGTCAGCGCTACCGGGGGCTTCTACGAACTGAGCTCAGGCGAGGGATCAGAAGGCTTCGAACCCGATTGGACGGCTCAGGAAGTACAAGAACATCTGGAAGTCGAACAGCTGTACGGGACGGGGAACGTAAAGGTGACCGGTGGTCCTGGCGATGAAAATGGAAGCAAACCGTATATCGTCACCTTTGAGGGCGCATTCGCCGACGAGCACGTTCCCCTGGAAGTCATCCACAGCCATAACCATCTGACGGGCGGAAGTCACCGAAGCGATGGTAACCGAGCCTGACTCGTGGCGGGCTTGATGGTGAAATCATCGTGACGGCTAGCAACCTTGGTGATGAAGATATGAACGGTTTGGCGGCGCCTGTGGCGATCGTTGACCGATTGCCGGCGGGATTTACAGCCTTGGGGATCGAAGCGATTGCGGGCGAAAGCACGGGAAAGGGCAAAAAGGAAGGATATGCGGGGCCCGTGGAATGCGTGCTCGGATCACTGACGTGTACTTTCGCTGGCAAGCTGCCTCCATACAGCCAGATCGAAGTGCGGGTTCTGTATCCGTGGCGCCGGGCGCCGAATCGGGAGAAGTCAACGAAGCGAGCGTCTCGGGAGGGGAAGCGCAAGGCGCCAGCATCAAGCAATCGCTGAAGATCAGCGGCGCACCGACGCCGTTCGGAGTGGAGAACTACGAAGTGAGCGCTGAAGAAGAAGGTGGAGCACCCGACAGGAAGGCCGGCTCGCACCCGTACCAGTTGACGACGACGCTGGCGCTCAACCAGTCCTATAATCCGGACGAACCGCCGGCTCTGGTAAAGGATCTGAACTTCAAGTTGCCACCGGGCTTGATTGGGAATCCGACGCCGTTTCCACAATGTCCGGTGAGTAAGTTCAATGTTTTGGATATAGCAACAACTGTCCGGCAAATACCGCCGTAGGCGTAGCAGCAGTCAAGGTCGACGTCCCCAGCGTTTTTGGGTTGCAGACGTTTGTTGTTCCAGTGTTCAACCTGGAACCCGCTGTCGGGGAGCCCGCGCGATTTGGTTTTCTCGCGGCCGACGTTCCGGTGATTCTCGACACCTCCGTGCGAACGGTGGCGACTACGGTGTTACAGTCAGCGTCGATAACATCACGCAGATAGTGGCGTTTATGGGAAGTCGTGTTACGTTCTGGGGCGTTCCCGGCGATCCAAAGCATGACAACGCACGCGGATGGTCTTCATCAGCCACGAAAAGAGACTGAAGCTAGGCGAACTTCCGGAGAATCCTCCTTGTGTAGGATCCAAAGAGCAGCATTCGCCGCCGCTGCTGACGTTGCCGACCTCGTGTACCGGTTCGCTCGCGACGACGGTCGAAGCCGCTTCATGGAAGCAGGAGGGCGATTTCCAATCGTTCCCCTCCAGCGAACCGCTGCCGTCACTCGATGGGTGCAACCGCCTCCCGTTCGGCCCATCGATCGAGGTCACTCCGCGACGTCGTGCCGGGCAGCAGCCCGAGTGGGTTGACGGTCGACGTGCATGTCCCCCAGGAAGAGGCGCTGAACCCAAGGTCTCGCTCCGCGGACTCAAGAACATCACCGTGGCGCTGCCCGAAGGCCTCCAGTTGAACGCCGCCGCCGCCGACGGTTTGCAGGCGTGCTCGCCGGCGCAGGTCGGCCTCTCAAACGACAATGAAGCGGCCTGTCCCGATGCCTCGAAGCTCGGGAACGTAACGATCCACTCGCCGCTGTTGCCGAACACGCTGAAGGGCTTTGTGTACCTCGCCTCGCCACAGAACTTTGCGGCGCCGCCGCAGGAAAACCCGTTCGAATCGCTCGTCGCGATGTACGTTGTCGCAAAGGACCCTGTGTCGGGCGTGCTCGTCAAGCTCGCCGGAAGGTCTCGCTGAACGAAACGACCGGGCAAATCGTCTCGACGTTCGATACGATCCGCAGCTGCGTTCGAAGACGCCGAACTGGAATTCTCTTCGGCGGGAATCAGGGCGCCGCTCACGACGCCCGCGCTGTGCAGGAACCATACGACCACGGGGTCGATCACACCGTGGTCGGCAACGACCCGTGGACTCGACCTCGACGTTCAACATCACGACCGGTCCAAACGGCGCCCAGTGCCAGGACCCGCTGCCATTCAAGCCGTCGCTGGCCGCGGGCACCACCAGCAACCAGGCTGGCGGGTTCAGCCCGTTCACGACGACGATTTCGCGCGAAGACGGCAATCAGAACCTGCAGGCGATCAGCTTGCAGATGCCTCCGGGTCTCTCCGGTCTGCTGTCCGGTGTGAAGCTGTGCGGCGAAGCGGAAGCGAACGCGGGACGTGTCGCCCGGAAAGCGAAATCGGCGAAACGATTGTCTCGGTTGGTGTCGGCAACGACCCGTTCAGCGTGAAGGGCGGCAAGGTCTATCTCACCGGCCCCTACCAGGGCGCCCCGTTCGGCCTCTCGATCGTCAACCCGGCGGTCGCGGGCCCGTTCAACCTCGGCAAGGTCGTCGTACGGGCGAAGATCGAAATCGACCCGACCACGGCCGCCCTGACGATCACAACAGGCCAGATCCCGCACATCCTCGACGGCATCCCCCTGCAGATCAAGCACGTCAACGTGACCATCGACCGCCCCGGCTTCACGTTCAACCCGACGAGCTGTAACCCGATGAGCATCACCGGTACGATCGGAGCCGTGGAAGGAGCCACCTCCCCCGTCTCGGTCCCGTTCCAGGTCACCAACTGCGCGAGCCTGCAGTTCAAACCGTCCTTCACGGCCTCCACGCAGGCGCAGGCCTCGAAACAGCTGGGGGCGAGCCTGACCGTGAAACTGACCTATCCCGACAGCCCCGCAGGGCACCCAGGCGAACATCCGCTATGTCAAGGTGGAACTGCCGAAGGCGCTGCCGTCGGAGCTCAAGACGCTGCAGCAGGCGTGCCTTGCGAAGGTCTTCGAAGAAGGCCCTGAACATTGTCCGGAACACTCGATCGTCGGTCATGCCACCGCGGTCACGCCGCTCCTGCCGGTCCCGCTGTCGGGCAACGCGTATTTCGTGAGCTATGGCGGAGCGCAGTTCCCCGAACTGATCCTCGTCCTGAAGGGCTACGGCGTGACGATCGACCTGCACGGCGAAACCCACATCGACCCCAAGACCAACATCACCAGCAGCACGTTCAAGGCGGTCCCGGACCAGCCGGTCACGAGCTTCGAACTGACGCTCCCCGAGCAGCCCTACAGCGCCCTCGGCCCGTATGTCGCTGGCAACGCCAACCCGAGCTTCTGCGGGCGAACGCTGCGTGATGCCAACCCATTTCATCGCCCAGAACGGCTCCGAACTCTCCCAGGACACGCCGATCAGCGTCACGGGCTGCCCGCCGTCCGTCACCATCACCAAGACCCAGGCCAAGGGCAACAGCGTCGCTGTGACCGTCAAACTCGGCCAGCAGGGAACCGTCAAGATCGCCGGCCGGGGCCTGCGCACGACAACCAAGCGGGGCGTGAAGGCCGGCACCCACCTCATAACCGTCCCCCTGACCGCCGCCGGCCGCGCCGCCAGGAGCCACCACGTAAAGCTGAAGATCCACGCGTCCTTGACCGTCTCCGGCAAGACCGGCACTGCCACGAGGAGCGTGAGGGCTTAGCAAGCAAGCGAAGGAGCGACGATGAGCGATACCTACAAGCCGGGCGACACGGTCCCCACGACCGGTGAAGTGAAGTGCACGCAGCACAACGGCGTCAAGGACAAAGTCACCGCGCCCGCCGAGTTCGCCCCTTGTGACCATTGGGGGGGGGGGGAGAACACGACGGCAAAGAATGCACGTGGGAATACGTCTGAGGCAGAGCCGGCCCCGCCACGCCCCTCGTGCTGCTGGGTGATCCGCGGTCCCCGCCTACGCTGCCAGGCGCTCACCGCCTCGCGCAGCGCTGCTGCCACCATGTCCGCACAACGTGGACCCAACCCACCACGACCGCAGGTGCATCGGCGGGCTGGCTCCGCGGCTCCGCCTGCCGCGGATCCAGCACGACGGTGCATGACCCCGCCGACCGGGGGTGCATCGCACCACCGCACCCACGGTGCGTCGGGGCCACGGTGCATACGCACCGTGCGCACCGAAGGTGCATCGCGCCGGTGGTGCATCCGCACCCCCCGCACCGAGGTGCATCAAGCCAAGGGGCATCCGCACCCCGCACCGCAGGTGCATCGAGCCCAACACTCGCCGGTGCATCCCGCACCAAGCACCAGAGACACCTCGCACCCGACAACAACTTGCCCGCGAGACCCGGCGCCTGGGTCTGTGCCGAGCGTTACGCTCGCGAGCCGGCGCAAGCCTGCTTCCCGAGCCGTTTCCTTAGACTCGCCGCCGTGAGCGTGCCGGCGGTACCGAAGCGACTTCTCAGAGCCCCGCTGATCGGCGAGCAGGGCGTCGCGGTGGCAAAGCTCCTCACGCTTGAGATGGGGTCCACCTGGCATGAGACCAACCCGATGTTGGAGAGCGGAATCGACGCGATGATCGAGCTTCGCGACCCTGAGACGGGTGTGATGCTGAACCGTTGGGCAGCGGCGCAGAGCCGAGCCCACCAGGGCCCCTTCAAGGCGGAGAGCGATGCGTCCTTCACGTTCGAGTGCACACGCCGCGACCTGGCCTACTGGGCTGACGTGAACGCGCCCGTCATCCTGATTGTCTCGCGCCCGGAAGAACGAGCGGCGTGGTGGAGGGCGATTTCACCAGAGCTCCAGCAAGTCGCGGAGCCACCGTCGCGTTGTCCTTCGATAAGCGTCGTGACCGCTACGGCCCTGAGAGCCACCTGGCGCTGCGGAGTCGCCGCCGTCAAGGCGACCGTTCCCCCCGAGCCGGTGAGCCCGTGGGCCTCACGCCGGAGCTGACGCCGGACGGGCTGCGGCTCCCGTTTCGCACGATCGGCTCAAGCCCGGTGCTCGCGCCCGTGATCCCGCTCTCCTTGAAGGGAGCCGACCAGGAGTATCTCGTCCTGGCTCTGATCGACAGCGGCGCCGAGAGCTCGTGTCTTCCCTACGAGTTCGGAACCTGCTGGGGATCGACCTGAGCACCTGTGAGAGCAGCGTCGGCATGACCAGCGCAGGGCCCTCGGCGATGTACGTCTCCCCCCAGGAGATTCAGGCCGCCGTGTTGGGGTTCGATCCCGTTGAGGGTGGCGTTCGCCCCCACGACGATCCCGCTGCTCGGCAGACGGGACTTCTTCGCCCACTTCGCGGTCACTCGCCACGCGGATTCGCTGAGAGACCTGCTTGCCGACACCAAAGAGATCGAGCACATCGACCGGATCTTCGAGGTCTCCAGCGAGTCGGGCCTCACCTGCTTCTTCTAGCAGGCAGTCGTTCCCGTACAGCGCGGTAGTCCCGGCGGCGAGCTCGAGCCGGCCCTGCCGGTCACGTTGCACTCGACCGACGGCGAAAAGCATTTCCCGCTGTACGCGATCCCCGACAGCGGCGCCGACTCATCGTGTTTCCCGGAAGACCGGGCTGAGTTCCTCGGCTTCCAGCTGAGCGAATGCAAGGAACGGACTCCTCACGGGTGCCGGCGTCGGTGCGCACTACGAGGCCTCAGGCCCGCTGATGGCGACCGTCGCGGGTCTCGATGTCGAGCTGCTTCCGCCTGTTTTGGGCCGATCGGCGTGGGTCTGCTCGGACGCGACGACTTCTTCCGCTACTTCCGTGTCGAGTTCGACCAGCGCCCGCAAGCTCACGATCCTGCGCCCCTACCCGGCCACCGCTCCTAGGAGCAGGTGAAAATAGACGCTGGTGCTGTGCTTGCCATCCGCGCGTGCGTGGAGCGCCGCGATCGGTTGGGCTTGCCGTCGAGAGCAGGATGTCCCCTGCGCCCGTTTCCTCGGGTGAGCATCTCATCCTCGACCCGTCGCTGCTCCTCTCCTCGGAGGGCTCCGAGTCCGGCGGGCCGCTCGCCCGCTCACAGATCGCGAACGGCAGTGCGCACACGCTCGTGGAGCACCAGACCCGCCGCGGTGCGCGACGCGACGGCGACCAGGATCTCATCGGCCGTCCCGACGGAAATCGGCTCAGGCTATCCGCGGCTGCGACGCCCGCGTGGGGTGAACGATCCTTTGCCGGCCAGTACTCGTGCGCGACAACGCCGCCTCGAGTCTGCGGCAGCTTTCGCGGGCTTTAGTGCACCCGCGAGCTGGCCGATTTGGAGGCAGCCCAGCATCAACCCGACCAGTTCCCGCTGAACCTCCCCGCAGATGGTGAAAAGAAACCCCTACGCCGGCCGCTGCACCGTCTGTCGCGCAGAAGCGCGAGCGCTCGAGGGCGTCGTCGAGGCATCCGAGGCGCCGCCGTACTTCCGGATCCTCTGCCCCGAGCACATCTCCCCCGGGAGCGCTCGATCCGCCGAAGCCCCCCGCAGCCTCAAAACTCCCCCTCGATCCACCTCGGCGACGAGCGCCTCGAGCGGTAGCTCGGGTTGCGGACGGCGGGGTCACGTCGACCCGTGTGGCGATGCTGCTGCCTGGCCGCGACGGCCGTCTCGACGAAATGGCACTCTCGGATGAGAGAATCCCGGCACGAGATGCGGGAGACGCGAAAGGTGACCGCTCTGCGGCCTATGCCGGGATGTCCCCCGGGGGAAGCGTCGGTCGCGCTTGAGGTCCTGCCTGGCTGGCGCGGACGGGGCGCTGTCATGGAGACGCTTCGGGACCTCCTTGTCCCTCACACTTCTCCCTCTCCAGTGGCCGCGCTCCGCATCAGATGCGCTGGCGGTATCATCAAGCATCATGGTCCGCACGACGATCGACCTCGATGCTTCCGTCCTTGAGCAGCTGCGCCGCCGCGCGCACCTCGAGCGCAAGAGCATGGGGCAGCTCGCGTCAGAGCGCCTGGCGGTGGCCCTCCGTGAGCCGGCCGGTCAGACCACGCCGCTGCGGTGGCCCGCGAAGCCGATGGGCAGGCCCGCGGTCGACCTACAGGACAAGGACGCCGTGCTCAGGATCCTCGACGCCGGCCAACGGGGGCAGCAGTCGCGTTGAGCGTCACCGTCGATACGAACATCCTGCTGTACGCCGCGAACACCGATGACGACGCGCACCCCGCCGCCCGCGACGTGCTCGAGCGCCTGGCATCCGGGCCGGACCTGCTTTACCTCTTCTGGCCGACGATCATGGGGTTCTTGCGGATCTCCACGCACCCCGCGGTGTTCCCGGACCCCTACGCCCCCGATCAGGCCACCCAGGCCGTCACCGCGCTACTTCAGCGCCCGAACGTCGCACCCCCGGTGAGCGCGACGGGTTCTGGGAGCTCTACCGCGCCACCGCCGGCCCCGCCACTCGTGCCAACGCCGTCCCGGATGCTCACCTCGCCGCTCTAATGCGCCAGCACGGCGTCACCGTCATCTACACCCGCGACCGCGACCTGCGCCTCTACGACGGCATCGACGTCCGCGACCCCCTCGCCTGAGGCTCCGGTTTCCCGGGGAACACGACCAGTCCCTCGTCCTCTGGCGACAGGGGCCTTCATGGCAGAGCATCATCAGCGGGCGAAAGGGATGAACACCGACCGCACGCGCGACAACGATGGGGAGTTGCGCCAGAGGCGCGGCGACACGCTGGTCGGCAACATCGAGAAGGACTACGGCGTCGACGTTTGCGTCCGCGGCGACATGCGCTTGGACACCCTGCGTAAGCAGACCGGCCTGACATCGGTCCAAGACCTGCTACGCCACGCGCGCCACTCCAAATAGAACGGGCCGGGACCGCATGACGCTTCCGTCCTGTTCACATCGCGAAGGCGACGCGAGGCAGACGTCTCCGATGAGCACCACCCGTGCATCCGACGGGAGGCGGGTGGTCCCAACGGGCCCCGCCTACACCTGCCCACGCACGCCCGACAGGCCACTCATCGCCGGGCGCCGGCGTTTGGCCGCCGGCGACTTCCGGGCAGTCCAGTGGCTTAGACAGCGAAACAGGGCCCGTGTTGCTATCGATGCGTCGACGTATTGGCTATACTCCTCCTATGACCATCGCTACCAGACGCAAGACATCGTTCGAGATCGACACGGCCAAGGTCCAGGCCGCGAAGGAGATCCTGGGCACCAAGACGCTCACCGACACCGTCGATGCGGCGCTCTCAGAGGTCGTCAACTTCAGACAACGCCGCGCGATCTCGTCAAGCTGCTCTCCACACCTGGCGCGCTGCAGCTCGACGATCCTGACGTGATGGCCGGCGCCTGGCGCTGAGCGGTGCCACGTTCCTGGCCGACACAGCGCCTTGCGCGCCTACACACCCGAGCGCCGGTTCGCGAGGTCCTCGGGTCGCTGCTGCTGGGAGCCGAGGTCGCCACCTGCGGGATCGTCGACCTGGAGATGCTCTACAGCGCCAGCAGCCCCAGGATCTACCGGGCCGCGGCTGACGCGCAGCGCGGCATGCCGCGCGTCCCGCTCGACGAGGCCTGCGTGGAGCGTGCGCTCGAGGTCCAGGCGATGCTCGCTCAGCGCTCTCAGCACCGCGCTGTCCCGCTGCCCGACCTGCTGGTCGCAGCCTGCGCCGAGCAGGCCGGGCTGACCGTCATCCACTACGACGCGGACTTCGACCGGATCGCCAAGCTGACGGGCCAAACGGTGCGCTGGGTCGTGCCGCGAGGCAGCGTCGATGACAGCCGGTCGGGACGGCGCCCCTGGCTACCGACGTGAGACCGACGTCCACGCGGGCCGAGCGCTCCCCGGGTTGGCGGCGCCCTACCGTCGCACCCGCCGCCCGCTGGGGACGCTTCCCGCGGTCTCTCTCTGACCGGTGAGTACCAGCACCGCGGCCGAACGCCCCGTGGCGAGGGACAGCCCGCCTGTCCGCCCGGCACGCGGGCCATGAACGGAAACATCGCCCGACGGCGCCTTCGAACTGGTAGATGACGCGGAACCTGCCGGCTGCGTCTGTGTGGGGGGTCCGGAACGGCTCCCAGTGCCCGCGATTGCGGACGAGCAGTTCCAGAGCGCGCCCGCGTGAGGAACCGGCCCCTGCACGATGCCCGACAGGACGATCCTCCCGGTCGAGGCGGTCACGCGCGGGGTGACGGCTTGAGCCGCACACCGGCCGCGACGGACTCCCGCACGTATCCCACCGCGGCGTACGCGGCGTCGGCCGAGAACGCCTGGTAGACGATCTCGACAGCCGTGATGGCCCGGCCCGGAAGCCGGCCGTGAACGCTCCAGCCGAGCTGGTGCTCACCTGCCCGACCGCGTGCGCCGTGGAGCTGCCCGCGGGCTGTTCGAGCACGCGAACAGCACTGGGCGCTCCCAAACGCGGCGATCAGCCGTTTGCCGGCGTCATGGACCGCTTGCCGGTTGGCACGCCGCCATGCTCGCACCGCTGGCCTGCTGGCCGCAAGGACAGGTATCCCTCAAATCTGGCCAAGCCGGTCGGGATAGGTTGCCGCCGCTGGTAAGGAAGCCGTCATGACCTTCAGCGACTCCCGCCCGCTCATCCACGTCGGTCCCGCCGCAGCCGATGAACTCCGTCGGCAGCTGGGACTGGGCGCAAGAGACAGGCGGCCGACTGAGCAGACGTGATCGGGCAACGTTGGTGCGCCAAGGCGTTCTTGCCCGGCTCGCCGCTCTCCCGGGGCCCTGGCGTGCAGGCCTAGCGAAGGACGGCAGATCCCTGGCGGTGCCGGCGCCGCCGGCCACACGGCTGGCACGCGAGGCGGAGGAGCTGGTCCGCGAGCTATCGCCGCCCGCGCTCTACGGTCACTGCCTGCGTACGTGGGCCTTCGCGACGCTGTTCGGTGCGCGCGACCGGATCGACGCACGACGAGGAGCTGCTCTACCTGGCGTGCGTGCTTCACGACATCGGCCTGACCGCCAGGTACAACGGCCGCGACGCGAGCGCCGCCTGCTTTGCCGTCGGGGGCGCCCGGGCCGCACACGAGATCGTCTGCCGGCACGGGGAGAGCGAGGATCGCGCCCGTACGGTCGCCGAGGCGATCTCGCTGCACCTGAACATCAACGTTCAGGAGCAGTACGGGCCGATCGCCACCCTGCTCCACAAGGGCGTGATGCTGGACGTGGTCGGCCGCCGGGTGGAGCAGATCCCGCCCACCAATGTCCTCGAGGTGACGCGACGCTGGCCACGCGAAGGCTCGGGTGAGCTGCTGCTCTCGGACACCTCCCGCCAGGCCGAGCTGCGCCCCGACTCCCGCGCAGCGCTGCTCCATCGGCTCGGGTTCACCAAGCTCGTCACGGCCAACCCGGTCGATCGGCTATGACCGGTGACGGGGGCGCGGAGCCCGTGGGCGTCGCAAGCCCGGTGCGCGACATCCCGCAGTCCGGACGACGCCCGTCTCGACGTTGCAGGGGCTGATCCGGCGCTGCCCTCCCGGATCAACGAATCCACCTTGGGCTCCCGGCGCCAGCGAGATCGCCTGGCGCGAGGAGCACAGGCCCGAGTTTCGGCGGCGATGACAGGGTGCTCGTCGTCAGCAGCGGCGACAACCGCTCCTGCCGGCGACACGCGTCACGTCCACACGGTCAGCCGACGCTCGCAATACGCGCACGATAGGAAGACGTTTGTCATCGCAGTCAGCCTATTGACGAGGCGTTCTCGGCGGTGGGTCGGCATTGCGCCGGCCGCCGCAAGCGCCAGCCCTTACCTGGCCTGCCGATCGCACGAGGCCATCGACCGGACACTACGTGTAACTCCAGCGACGCTGGCGGCCATAGTGAGGGTATGACCGGCGATGAGGTGCAGGCGGTGACCCGTCTGTATGAGCGCTACGCAGGGGCGGTGCACCGTTACGCGCTCCGCCGATCCGATCCGGAGACCGCCGAAGAGATCACGGCGCAGGTATTCATGGTCGCCTGGCGCCGGCGCTCTGCACTGCCGGAGGAAGCGCTGCCGTGGCTCTACGGGGTAGCCAGAAAGGCGCTAGCAGATCAGCGACGCGGAGCGGCCAGACGCAAACGCCTCGGTGAGCGGCTCCGCGGCGAAGCGATCGAAGAGACGCCCGGTCCCGAGCTGCTCGACGACCGACTGGCTGCGGCGCTGCAGCGCCTGGCGCCTGGCGATCGCGAAGCACTGCTGCTCCGCTACTGGGAGGAGCTCGAGCCGGCGCAGATAGCGCAGGCGATGGGCTGCTCGCGGGCAACGATGGGCGTCCGGCTGCACCGGGCGCGCCTGCGGCTGCGACGAGAGCTTGAAGGCATCGAAAGCGAGCCCCAGGAAGACCAAGAGCGCGAGGCCTCGTGCGTGAGCAGAACGGAGCCGATATGAGCACGCTGAAGGACCTCGAGCAACGCCTCCGCGCCGCGCGGCCGGCCGTGGACCAGCCCCGCCCGCCCGTGTCGAGCGTGATCCAGCGGATTGAACGGGCGGGGGAGGAGAGCAAGCCGCGCCGCTGGTCACGCCGCGGCGGGCTGGCGCTGCCGATCGCCATCGGCGCCCTCGTGCTCGCAGCCGCCAGTGCCGGCGGCGCACTCCTGTTCAGCTCCGGCGAAACCGTCGCGCCCGCGTTCGTTCTCCCCGCGACACCATCCGCGGGGCTCGGCGACGCCGTGCCCGCGAGTCTGGCTCTCCTGCCGATGCGAGTGGCGGACACCGAAGCGGGCCCGCCCTGGGGGATGCGCGTGATCCGCACCACGCGGGGCCTGCTGTGCCTGCAGGCCGGCCGGGTCGTCGACGGCCGGCTCGGTGCGCTCGGCACCGGGTACGCCTTCCACGGCGACAAACGCTTCCATCCCTTCGTCGCCGACGACGCGATATCGACCGACGCCTGTCCGGCCGTGGGAGCTGAGGGCAAGGCGTTCCTGCCAGGCCCCCCCGTGACCGTGCCGTCAAACGGGCTGGCGCTCGCCGGTGAAAACGTCGCCCAGAGCGATCAGGTTCATTGCGATCTACCCGGACAGGAAGACTGGGGCGTGCGCTGCCCGCAGTCCGAACTGCGCCAGGTGGCATTCGGTCTCCTCGGCCCCAATGCCAGGAGCATCGAAGTGACCAACCCCGACGGAAGTGGCTTCTCGATCGCCCCATACGGGCCCGAAGGCGCCTACCTCATCGTTCTGCCCGCACAGCCGAACGCCAACGCCAGCATGTCCTCAGGGGGGTATCAGAGCCCGTTCGGAAGCGTCAGCAACGCACCCGGAGGCGCCGTGCTGAAAGTCACCTACAAGGACGGCTTCCAGTGCCAGATCCCGATCACGAGCCCCAGCCAGCAGTGTCACGCGCAGAGCAGCGCCGGGCCCGCGATCCCTTCGGCGAGCGAGCTGCGAAGCGTCGTGCACGCGAGCTATGTACCGCTCGAGCAGCACCCCGAATCACCGCTCCTGATGGAAGCAGCCGGGGAAGAGCGCTCGTTCCCTGGCAGGACGGGCTCCAACGGCCACGACGCGCCGGGTCCCGCGGTTGCGGTCACCTTCAAGGCGCCCGTCGCCGCCGCAAATGCCTCCAGCGCCTACGTCGTCGAACTCAGGCCCCAGCCGGTCCCGGAATGCTCCACACCCGCGGTGATCGTCAGCCAGCCGACCAGCCAGACGCTGCAGGCCGGCGAACAGGTCAACATCACCGTGCCGCTCGAAACCAGCTGCGCCACGAGCTATGCCGGAAGGGTGTTCTACGCGACCTCATCGGGCATTGGCGGGGAAAGCAGCGGCGAAGGACCGCTCTATGAGGTGATCGCGGGACAGTTCGGGGCTCCCGGCTCGGGGCGCAACCCGATGAAGTTCCCCACCGTCGGCAGCTTCAACATCGCCGCACCCTGAGCCGAGGCGGGCCAGCCGAGCGGCGTACGCCGGCACGGCGGTTGAGCGATCACCCGCCCGGGTCGGCCGCCATTGCACGCACAGAGACCGAGCCCGAACGTGGACGCCTATGACCGTCTTGCGGCAGCCGCTGCTGCAGTCAGGGACCACCATCATCCGCTCTCGACTGCAGAACCATCTCGAGAGGCGCGGGGCGGGGAGCACGCTGTGCCCTCGTCACAGAATTTGGGCCGCTGGCAATCTAGGTGTGATGGCTGATCCCGAGGGCTTCGTGCCCTTCTACCAAGCTGAGGCTGAGGCGGTGTTGATGTTTCTGACGAGGCGGACGCTCGACGGCGAGGTTGCGCTGGAACTGACGGCCGAGACGTTCGCCCAAGCGTGGCTCGGCTGGCCTCGCGTACGCACAGACAGTGATGAGGAGATGCGGGCATGGCTCTTTACGATCGCCCGTCGTCAGCTCGGACGATATCTACGCCGGGGCCACGTGCAGCGCGCTGCACTGCGTCGTCTGGGACTACGGACGCCGGTCGCTCACGAAGATGACCTCGCGGCGATCGAGGCGGCAGCCGGGGTCGAGGCCGTCCGTCCCGAGCTGGCCGCGGAGCTTGAACGGCTCACCGCCGATCAACGGGCCGCACTCCAGCTGCGCGTGATCGAGGAGATGCCATACGACGAGATAGCGGCCCGCTTGGGGATCTCCGAGCCGACGGCTCGCGCTCGCGTGTCACGTGCGCTCAGGGCCATGCAGCATTCGCTGGCCATAACTTGGGGAGGGACTCGATGAGCTACAGATTTCGCGCATTGGAGACGTTCGAGAGCGAGCTGCGACGCGTGGTTGAGGAACCGGCCAAGCGGGCGCGCCGTCGCAAGATCTGGCTGCCTCGACGGGCCGGGTGGGGTGTACTCGTCCCGCTCGCCGGCGCCCTGCTCGCCGGAGGGGCGCTCGCGCTCGCCGCCACCGGGGTCATCCTCACCGGGTCTTCGGTGCCGGCCCCTGCGCCTGTCGGGCCTTCAGAAGGCATCGGCGTTCCGGTCTCCACACGTTTGCTCCCCGTGCGGGCAAAGGACCCCGATGGGGGCCTGCCCTGGGGGATGCGGATCATTGAAACCTCGCGCGGTCTGGTCTGTGCTCAGGTAGGCAGGGTCGATAACGGACGGCTGGGAGAGCTCGGCATAGATGGCGCCTTCAACGACGACGGGCTCTTCCACCCGTTCCCTGCCGGGGTCGTCCAGTCATTCCCGGGCGGCTCGACAGAAGACGGAACCGAGATAGAAGGGGGCACCTGCACACTCGCGGGAAGCGCCGCATGGGGCAGCGCGGTCGCCGCCGAACTGTGGGGCGTCGACCGCAACGCCGCCTTCTCGCATGGACATTTCAGCCCGAGAAGCCCGCAGGCGCGAGACATCAGCTATGGGCTGCTGGGCCCGCATGCCGTGCGTGTCAGCTACCGCGAAGGTTCGTCGCGTAACAGCGAGGCTGTGGTGCCGGGTGTTGGTGCCTACCTGATCGTGCAGCCGGCTCCCCCTAACAGCGACCACGGAGGCTCCGGAGAGGCACCCGGGACGCAGACCCCGGGCGCGGGACCCGGGACCGCCGGCGCCATCACCGCCATCACCTACCTCAACAACGGAAGCACCTGCGAAAACGGCTACGACGCTCGCAACGGCGCCACGGTCACCGTCGCGCACAGCTGCCCACCCGCCGGCGCACCGGCTCCGCCGGTACAGGCGGCGCAGGCAGGCCTGTCCCGGCTGCATCCGTCAATCCACCTCAACGTCCGAGCGGGTCGAGTGACGGCGGCGGAGATCTCCTTCCCCGCGCCGTTCCCGGTCCACGGCGCCGCCCAGAACTACTACCTGTGGAGCGCGGGGTGCGGGACACACGGCCAAGGCGCCGACGCCGCCGCCTTCAACCACGACGTTGCCAAGGGAGGAATGGTGCACCTCGTCCTCCGGTATCCGTTCGCGGCGCGCTGCTCAGGGGCCGAGCGATCCGTCGAAATCCTGTTCGACTCATCGGCAGCCGACGCGAAGCGATCCCCCGGCAGGCCGCCGGGTCAGCTCCTGCTCACCACCGCGACGATCCGACTCCCCCGCGGCGACCAGGGGGCAGCGCCTTCTCCCTGAGGGCGGTCGATGCGGTGGCCAGGGTCCGTCGTCGATGGCCCGGCGCGCCGGTGCACACCCAACGGCGGGGCTGTCCGGGTCGCTCACGTGACCGACAACTGGACCTCGCCTGGAGGAGAGTCGAGGCCAACAGTGGAGGGCTCTCGCAGAGAACGTGTTGAGGACGGTCAATGCCTGGACGCACCTTGCCGCTGCCAGTCGGCGGAGGCTACCCTGCAACGGTGAGATGGATCCGCCGGCTCCTGGCGATGTCTGCGGTCTGGTGCGTCTACTGGACCGCGATGGCCGGAATCACGCTGAACAACGAAGGGCGCATCGCGCGAGAATGCCTTCAGCGCAGCTCGCACAGTGCCGTAGCTGCTGCGCGATGCAGGGGGCAGGAAGCTGAAGAGTGGGGCTCATGGATCTGGCCCGAGCTCCTGGTGATCGGACTGGTTCCACCCGCTCTCATCCTCATGGCCTGGAGGGTGCGGCGTGCTCCAAGGCTCGCGTGATGAGACCCAATGTGCACGACGATATATGGACCGTCCCGTGAGCAGAGTTGGACGTAACCCCGGGGCCTGCCTCGACCGCGCTGCCTGCGCCATTCCGTTACCTGTCCTGCGTCCGTCGCGCCCGTCGCTCCACTGCGAATGCAGTCACGAGGCTCGGGACCGCCACCAGGACGCCCACCATCGAGAGCGCCTTGAACGCGCCGACATTGCCGAAGAGACCGAAGAGAGCTCCGACCAACAGGAAAGGCCAGCCGATCGTGTATCCCACGCGCCAGATACGTTCCGCCAACGGGAGGTCGCGCCACTTAGACCGGGTCATTGGGTGAGGATCGGCTTCTGGGGGCTCCAAGTCAAATCCTGCCGCCGCGAGTGCGCGTTAACACGTGGAGGGCTGCGGCGCGAGTGGACGGCGGCTTGCGGATGCCGTATCCGCTGAGTCGTCGACTGGTCGCCCGATCCGGGCGACACGGAGTCCACAGGTCAGGTCGGTCCATCGCGGATTGGCGGGGTCCCGTCCCCGGCGGCGCGCAGGGTCACCAGCGCGTGAGACGCCCGCACTGGCGCGCGAAGCGCTGGAAGTTGCCACTCGCTTCGCGCACAAGCTCGAAGTCGTCTCCGTTGGTCGCGCGGGTGATGAGCGCGTAGCCTTCGCCACGATCAATCGACCATGCGGCGATCAGCCAGGGTTCGTGCTCGCGTTCCGCTTCGGCGCGGGAGATAGGGATCAGCGGCTCATAATGGTGAAGGCGGCGTGGCGAGAGGCGTGCGTAGGAACCAGCGTGGTCCGTTGCGAACGACTCTGCGCTCGTCTGCGCAGATCTCGCCAGCTCGCGCGCCGCAACTCCTGGTCCAGCCGACCGGCACGCAGGCGTTTGCGTGGCGGTGGCAGGACCAGCGGAGGCGGCGGCTACGAAGACAGAAACTGCGGCGAGCAATCTGCGCATGGAGCATTTATCGGCCGTCAGCGACCGTTGGTTGAGCAGGGAGCGGCCCAGCGCAACAGAACCACTGCCCGCCGCTCGACAAGGCCGGGAGGTTGTGGCAGTCTCTACCGTTCACGGGGACGTGGGTCGTTCGCGAGTTCCGCACGGATGGCGTGCACGCGATTGCAACCGATGGCTGAGCCGCGCTGCGGGCTAGGCTGCGTGATAGCGTTTACGGGGTGGGGCATTGGGTCCGCTCGCGGCTGAGTTATGCGAATGTCATAGCGACGCTGGCGCTGTTCGTCGCGCTAGGCGGGGTCTAATACGCGGCGTCGTCGCTGCCTAGCAACAGCGTTGGGTCCACGCAGCTGCGTGGCGGAGCCGTGACGCCGGCAAAGCTCGCTTTTCCGCTGGGGATCACGACGGGTTTGAACCGGGGACCGGAGCGTCTCGGGTCCGAAGCCCTGCACTGCCCAGCACCTTACCCCTGCTCGATGCCGCCGCCACGGTCGCGCCCGGTCACCAGCGCCGTTGTTGATCTCAGCCGGGCCTCTCAGGTCCTGCTGCTTGCGACAGCCACCGTCTCAGAGGGGGGCGTAGCTGCAGGAACGGACGATGACATGCGGCTGGGGATCGCGACTGACCGTGTCCCGCTGACTGAACAGACGGTGTACCTAGATGCGGCCGATTCCTTCTCGAACACCCTACCCCTGCAGTGGGTGGTCAAGCTGCCGGCTGGACGCCACACGGTCATCCTCACGGCGCGGGGTTACACGACCGCCGAAGCGGAAGCCCGCGATTCGGAGCTCGTCGCGATAGTGCTGCCTTCCGCTTGACGTTCGGTCCGGCGCGGTTGGGGGGTGGGGCTGAGCGCCCGCATCGGCGGAGTGGGCAGTCGCGCGCCAGTCGTCAAGCAACTATGGGGCACCGCCGATGTTTATGTTGCATGCGACTTTCTGCTCTGCCCGTCGCCCTCGTGGCATGGCTTGCGGCCGCGATGCCCGCGACCGCCGCCACCTCGACCACGTCACGCTGTCCTGTTCGTGGAGCTCACATACTCGTCCGGGACGCGCGCAGCGCGGTCTACTGGTTTCCCCGCCGCGGCCTTGAAGGGTACGAGGAAGCCTCGGCCGTCTTCGCCTGCACGCGTGGCCACCGTCCCGTGTCCCTGCGCGAAGTCCTCACATACGGATACAACGCCGGTCCTTGCACCGAAAGCGGCGGCTGTCTACGTGGGAACTGGCGGAATACGATCGCGCTTGCCGGGACGATGCTCGCCTACGAGACCGACTCCGGGGAACCCAGCAAGTACAGCATCTGTGCCTGCGATCACTGGGGAATCACGGTCGTGGACCTGACGACAGGACGATTGGTGCACCGTGCACCCACAGGACCCCACCATGGCGACATCGAAGCGCCTGGTGCCCCCAGCAGCGCGGAACCGTATTACAGCGATCTCTATGTCGGCGTCGGGCCTGCCGAACAAGTCGTCGTCGCGCAGACCGGCACGGTTGCTTGGATCGCCTGGAACTTCGTGTCCTGGCTCGAAGCCTCTCGCGCAGGGAGGAACACGAACCCCGTTCTTATGAACTGCGCGTGAGCGACCATGCGGGCGAACCTTCGGGCAGCGGTTGGGGCGCAGCTTTCTGTTCTGTGGCGGCGAGGAGCTTCGCCAGGCGGCGTCGGGCGCGTTGAAACCGCACGCGCGCAGCCACAGGAGAGCATCCGAGGACCTCTGCGGCCTGGTTAAGGGCCAGGTCCTCCCAGGCGACCAGGCAGAGGATCTCCCGGTCGCGCTCGCTAAGGGCCGCAAACGCGTACGCCAGCACCGGGTCATCAGCCGGTCGCGGCGGCGCAAACGCCGGTGCGTCGATCGCCGATCGTTCGCGACGGTCCTCAGCGCGACCGCGTACAGCCACGGAAGCGCATCCACAGGCACGCGGTCGCGCCGCCGCCAGCACACGAGGAAGATGTCGGCCACGATGTCCTCGACGGCCTCTGCGGGCACCCGCCGTCGCACGTAGGCCGTAATCGCCGCGCGGTGAGTGCGATAAAGCATGCGGAAACGCTCCTCTTCGGACTGCGACATCTCACCCCCTATATGTCGCGGCAGAGAGCGGTGTTACAGCCACGCGTAGCCCCGGCATGGGCAATCCCGGCGGTTGTAGGTCGAAGCCGGTCGCCCGCGTTCCCGGTCATGACATCGTGGACGAGAAAGCCCGCAGCGAACTGCGTGCGGTCAGCGGGTGTGGGGGAGCGGTGGGTCTTCGGCGCGGGCCGCGGTTGCGCGCTCGATGACGCCGCGGATTTCCGGCGGGTCCGGAGTTCGGCGTCGGCCAACGTGGCGGCTGTGGCGTGTGGCGTTGCGATGTCGAAGGACTCACGGGCGAGCATGCCCTGGGCGCGGGTTGTCAAGGGAGCGTCGGGGCACGGGCGTACGCTCGGCGACATGGAATACGAGATCAGACCCAACCCCAGTAGCCCCGGATACGACTACCTTGCGACGGGCCACGACATGCCGGTCTTCGCCAAGTGGGCGCACGACAGTCCCTCGCCCGTGAGCGTCAATCAGGAAGCCGCCGACATGGTGAAGAAGTGGGTAGCGAAATACGACGCGTGGCCCGAGAGCATGGCTCCGGTCCATCTGGTGCCGATCGACCGATCGCTCTAGGTCCCGACTCAAGATGACTACGGCCTCCTCCACACTGCTCCACATCTCCAACGGCGGTTGGTCGGCGATCGCAGCGTGGGTCGGATTGCTGCTAGCCGTTGCAGCGGCGATTTTCGGCTTCGTTCAGTTCCGGGAGGCCCGCCGGATTCGGGAGGAGCAAGCCCAGCCGTATGTCGCCATGTACATGGAGCCAGCCGAAGCGGACCCGCAAGCGGTTGACCTCATCATCAAGAACTTCGGTGCAACTGCCGCGAAGGACGTGCGCGTGAAGATCGATCCCCCTCTAAAGCAGCTCGCAGGCGGCGAGACGACCGACGTCAAAGTGCCAAGCCTGATCCGAACGCTCGTCCCGGGCCAGTCATGGACGACGTTCTGGGACACGGCGATCGCCCGCAACACCGTGGAGGGCGTGCCAAAGACCCACACGGCGACGATCACCTTCAGGGACGCTCGCGGCCGGGACCTCGGCCCGTATACGTTCGACCTCGACTGGGACGCGATTATCGAGCGCGGCTGGATCGTGACCTATGGGATGCACCAACTCGCCGGAGCCGTGCGGGACGTGCGCGACCTGCTGAAAAACAGGGGCGACCTCGGCACCCACCACGTCATGAGCTACGACGGCGATGCGCACAACCAGCGCGAACGTGAACGCTATGAGCAGCACACGAAAGAGCAGTAGCAGAGGGAAGCCGAGGCGCGCGCGGACGCGGACTCCTCAGGGCCCTGAGCTGACACCGGTGCCAGGATGTACGCGGGCCTCTCGGTACGTTCCGCACCCGGGCGCGAGCAGCCTGAACGCCGAAGCCCCCGCGTTAGCAGGGGTTTCCTGAGAGGCGGCTACCGGAGGCGAACCGGTGCTCTAGACGTTGAGGACGCGCTGCCCTACGCGTTGGCGGGGTACGGGATGGGCCGACGAGCGCAGATCCAGTACCTGCGTTGGCGCGACATCGACCTTGAGCTTGGTCTGATCGAGTGGGGGGTCGAGGACGACGCCCGCAAGTCGGCCTCGGCTCAACGTGTCGTCCCGGCCGTCAAGCCGCTCATGGTGATCCTCATGGAGATCTGGGTCGCTCAAGGCAAGCCGGTAGGGGAGGGGTTGGTGTGTCCGCCCCGCCGCAGTGCTGTAGAGGGCTTGCTCCATACGGGCGGCCTCGCGCTCCGGGTCAAGAAGGCATGGGAGGCCAAGGGGATGGAACCGATTGGTCTTCACGAGTGCCGCCACACGGCGGCCACATGGCTGGATGCAGCCGGCGTCTCGCCGAAGGTCGCCTCTGTGCTCATGGGCCACGCGACCCCAGACCGGCAACCGGGAGCAGCAGAGATCACGCTCGCGCGCTACACCCACGTGTTGCCCGATGCGATCGAGACCGCGCGAGCGCAGCTGGACCGCTGGATCGAATCACAGCTCACCGGATCTGCAGTGGAACCCGATGAAATCTCGGCGCGATCCTCTCGTCCCGAGGACCCGGCATCGCGGTCGACCGCTAGCAGGCTTCGTTCCGCTCGCCGCCAACCGGGCCTGACGGCAAGGGCGGCCGAGAGTTCCACGGCGTAGCTAGGCGTGAACGATCGGTGCAGGACATGTACGCGAGCAGGTCCCCGGCCTGGCAAGAGGCCCTCCGACTTCTCGGACGCTGGGCCGGCAAATCTGATCATGCCGCGACAGTCCGCTCCGCACGCAAGGCGCTGAGGCTCGCCTCTCTTGTCGCCATCGCGTTGGGCGTCGAGCTACGGCGGGGTGTGGCCCGCGCATTCTTTGCCGAGCTTGGCGAGACGTCCTCGGAAATCGCGGCAGGCTTCGTGCTCTTGCACCGTGATCACGAACGAGGGGGCCTGCCGATAACGTGCACGCGCGTTGTACGCGAGCTGCTCTGCGGCCCTCATCCAGGCTTTTCGTGCCAAGAGCGGAGGGCGGCAACGACGGTCGGGTCGAGCCACCAGCGCCTTGTTCGGGACCAGTTCTCCACGTGAGCCCAGGGCCACACTCCTAGCGCTCTGAGCAACCCTCGACCCTGGCTCAGATAGCGTCGTCCGCCGCGCGATTCGCCTGTCACCGTGCCATCCTGGCGTGGGAGGGGCATTTGGTGGTCGGTCAGATCGAGCGAGGACGCGAGATCGACGAGCGCCCTGCCCGAGATGTCGTGCTCGGCAGCGACCTCGATTGCTCTGGCTGGCCGGCCGTAGTTGCGGAGATGCTCACTGGGCGAGAACCATGAGATCGGTGAACGGGCCTTTGAGGATGTAGTCGCGCGCTGCCGGCTCCTTCACGCCTGCGCCCTCGAGCAGCTCGTTGAGGACCGCGTCAGGCGGCCGGCTGGTTGGTTGCCCTATCCCTGGAGGTTTCGTCCACGGCAGCGAGCAGGGGAGAACGCGCCAGGTCAGCGCACCGGCAGGAACGAGCTGACCAATGAGCATCTCAAGCTCGGTGCTCGGTGCTGGTAGCCCAGGGGAACCGGACAGATCGGGGCGCCTCGGGGAGCCCGAAGTGTCCTTTGCATCGGTCGTGCGCTGCGTCACGCTCTCGAGTGTGCCCGATCACACGCAAGAGCTGCTAGCCCTACTCGACGATACGAGCGCGCAACGCTTCGCGCGTCGTCTGCTGTGGATCGTCATCCTGCGACGCCTCGTCGCAACCGTGCTGCCGCCGGCGATCGTGGTTTTGCACTTCCTCAACTAGGTGCGGCCGGGAGTCGCTCCATGCAACGAACGACGAATCCGGGCGCCTTTATGCGCTTGGCGGTCCGCGCCTCGCCTCGGGATCCTCTCCCCCACGGCCACACACTGTTTCTCGCCAGCAGTCCCGGTGAGGGCAGAGGATGGCCTGGCACGTCTGGATGGAGCAGAAGCTCTTCATTCGAGGGGTGGGTCAGCATCGCCCAATTGAGCCGGGTTGCCATCTCCATCGTCCCCTCGACTGGCGCCTCGGGCCAGCTCGTCCACGGATGCGAGAGCACTACGGCCTGCGTAGGCGACGTCGGCAGATACAGCTGCTCGGCGGTCATGACGCCGAACCCGATGGACTCGCCGGAAGGGTCGATGTGGACGAACGGGTGCTCTCCCGTGAAGAGGCAGGGCGAGTCGATAGTCCCAGCGTCCACGTCCGCATGTCCAGCTTTTCGGCGATCTCTTGGACGGAGGAGAACATCGCTTGGAGGAGCATCGCGTTTGTGGGTTTGATGTCGAAGTACTTCTCGCTGTTCGCCAGCATCTCCCGCAGTTCGGCGGAGGGCTCTTGGCCGGTTATCTCGCGCAGTCGCTCGTCTGAGTAGTTCACCGCTCCAAGGCGAAGCAGAAGTCGTTGGACCTCGATCATGGACTCGGCCAATCCTTTGCGTACGGCTCGGCCTCTCGATAGCTGGGCGGACATGAACATGGCGAGGGCTTCCCGGTCAGGGCGGCTCAAGGGGAATTGATGCTTGCGCGTTGCTTCCAAAGCAGACGCCGCCTCAGCATCGATGTACTCGGCCAAGACACGCTCGACGCTGAACTCCTTAGGCCATCCTCGGTCCTGATCGTGTTCCAGTCGCGCTGGGAGAACGCGTCGCGCACATTGCGGATCCCGCCTTCGCCTGAAGTCCTGTTCAGGACGCGCACCTGAAATGATTTGCCTTTGCGGCGAGCGAATCCGCGTTGATAAAGCTGCGCCACGAAGTGGTGCTTGCGCGGTCGGACACAGCTCCACGATAGGCGCCGCGTCAGGCCGCCCGACAATGCACGACATGATCACGCTCAAGGGCACGCATAACAGGGTTTTTGTTCTTCAGCGGGGCGTTCTCGACGACCGTGCCTTGCTGGCCTTTACGGGGAGTCAATGCCACGGCTTGGCGCTGGCAGTGCATCGGCGCGCGGGATGGCCGATAGTCGCAGTCAGCAACTCCAGCGGAGAGTGCATCCACATCTGCGTCCGTGACCCAGAGAACCGACTCGTTGATGTTACCGGCGCGCACGCCGATGACGAGATGGCGCACGAGAGCAAAGGAGCAATCCGACACGTCAGCGAGACCTTTATTCACGATCTCGAATCCCGCCATGGCTGGGTGCCTGCGGATATCGATGGGTGTGAGTCGTTCGTCGATGCTGTGCTCGATCGCGCGGCATCTGAGACACCGTTACCGTCACTGAGGAGTGCGACAATTCGAGTACTCGGCCCTGTCGACAACCGAGTACAGACGAAGATGGAGTGGTCAGGAGAGCCCTACATCGATGCCTTCGTCAGTCGCGTCCCGAGTCCAACGGAACATTGGATGTTGTACGGCCACGTAGGAATCCCTCCTCACCCAACAGCTGGCACCTACGAAATCGACTTCAGACCAGAGCGGTTGCAGCGGCTCTTCGATCTGTGGATGCAGAAGCAGTTCGATCGAGCCACGGCCGAAAGCAAGTTCGACGTGCCGCCACCCTCTCTAACCTGACTCATGGATTAGATGCTTATCGACTCGCAAGCGGCGGCCGAGGACGCCGCCACGCAGATCAACAGTCTCATCGACTCTGGTGACGTCGCCGGCGCAGTCGCGCTTTCCGAGTCCATCTCCGGTGCCGAGATGGCCGTTATGAACCTCAAGGCGATCGCATACACCCATGGCGGACGGGCAGCCGGTGATGACGCGATGCTCGAAACGGGCGCCGAGCTCTGGCAAGCCTTGTATGAGATGGCGCCCGCGAGTGGAGGCATGGCCTACAACCTCGCCAACGTAGAACAAAACCGATGGGAACTCGCGGTCCGCCAACACGGATTCGGGAGCGCCCTGGAACACAAGCGGGCACACCTGTACGCCTGCCGGAAGCTCTTCCGCCAAGCAGCTGCCGATGACGACGCGTCGTTGGACACCCGCGTGCAAGCACTTACGAACCTCGGAAACTCCTACGATCACGAGGGCCGCGACATCGACGCACTGGCGTGCTGGGAGAAGGTGCTTGCGCTCCGCCCTGACTTCGCGATGGCCCATGGAGAGATCGGGATCTGCCTCGCGGGCATCGCTCCATTTATGGGCGAGCACACCCCCACCGTGTCGTTGCAGGCGCGTGCTGCGCTCGACCGCGCCCTTTCGGATCCCGAGCAGGTTCTGATGTACGGTTCGCCAGCGGCCTTGCGCTCGTTCGAGGTCTGGCGCGAACGGTTGGGAGACGGCTCCATCAACCGACACGAGCACGGTCCCCGCGAGTGGTCAGATCCGCATCTGCGCTGGTGCTTCGAGAACAGCCTATTTCTGCACGTATCTCACGCCTGCCTACACGAGGACGTGCAATGCCTTGACCAGGTTGGGGTCAGAAGACTCCTCTCCGGCACGGGGAGGACGAGCAGCAGCGGGTGCGGGACATTCTCGACGCCCTCAATGCCGTCAAGCAGGACTACACTGCGGCGCGATACATGTGCTGGCTGGCGACCGACGCCGACAGCCCCATGCGCGACGACATGGCGAGCGTAACCGCCCGAGCCTCATACGTCGACAACCTCAACTACGCGCGTTGGGGTGTCCGAACCGGTATCGCGAGCCAGGCGTTTGCGGCCACGACGAATCTGCTCGACAAGGTCGCGTCGTTCCTGCATCTCTACTACCGCACACAGCGTCGCTCCCATACCGTGTACTTCCGGACGCTCTGGCATCCGCGAAACAAAGACGTTATGGATCCGGAGTTCGCTGAGGCCGTGAAGGATCGCACGAACCGCGGGCTGATAGCCCTGCTCGACCTGAGCTGCGACCTGGAGGAAGAGACACCGCTCGCTGCGCTGCTCAAGCGCAGACACTCCGCCACACACCGGTTCCTCGTGACCCATCAGATGGTTGCCGAGGAGCAGCCAGGACCGTGGCTCGACCACGTCGAGTGGGGAGACTTCGTCGAGCAGTCGATCGAGCAATTGCGTGTGGCGCGCGCAGCCATCCTGTATCTCATCAGGACCGTCGATGCGAGCGAGTCCAAGAGGGCCCGACTCGACACCGAGAAAGGGATCAAGCGTGGCGCGCTGCCTCTGCATCACATGGATCCCGAGTACAACGAGATCGAGTGACCGCGTTTTGCTGGGGCGCCCCGTTACTCTGATATCGCGAAGATCTCGGCGGCACTGGGTAGGCGGAACTGCCCGAGAGCATGGTCAAGTAAGCCTGGCTCAAAGGCGTAGAGATCACGCCAGATACGTGCATGTCTGCTCGTATCTGTGTCCGCGCGCAGCGGGACTACCAAGGTCTCCCGCGCCATCAGAGGCGGTATGGCGCACCGGAGGGCATATCCGCCGAGCTCGTCCTCGTACTCGTCTGGCTCGATCGTGCCTTGCGGCCAAGCGGATGCTGAGCTGATTACCACGCCGTCGACGTGGGGGTGTTCAGACAGCTGGCTCAGAATGTTTTGGCGCATCGTCGCGAGCTTTTCGTCGAGAGGTAGGCTGGCCCATTGGGTGAACAGCCAGAGGCCCTGCAGGGCGCAGATTCGGAGCCAGACGTTCTGTGCCCCTTCTGTCTGACGTGCCTTCTGCTCCAGCCTATCAGCGATGCGTGGCCAGAGATCGCCTGTGAGGGCGGGGCCGTGCAGCCCTTTATCTGAAGAGCTCCCTCGCTGGCTGACTTGCAGTGCGGCTCCGTGGAGAAGGAGGCGTGGCGTGAAACCGCCGACCTTTACCAGCCGAGCATGCGTCTCGACGTTGTCAAGCAACTCGGCGAGCTTTGAATCATCCAGTACCTCTGACAGGTCCCCGCTGCACTCCACTGCGTATCGGCTGCAAATGCTCTGGATGCTCGGGAAGGCCCGGTCGGTAAAGCGATTGATCGCAACCGCACGATCGTCTTGGAGTACCACCCTTGCCTCGACGAGCAGCGACTCGTCGTTATCGAGATCGATTGCGACGTCAGAGGTCTTTGTGCTGTCGGCGATAGGACGCTCAAACCGAACGCCATAACCCGCGGCTGCGGCCAATGCCCCAACCTCGAGCTCCAGTCGCACGTGCGGAACCACGTCCTGCCTTGGGTCCTGCTTTAGCGGCCGAATGACGTCAGCGAACCCTTCGCGGTCACATAGAACCTCGAGCCACAGTGCAAGCTCTGCGAACTCGAAGTAAGCGGCCGGGTGCCCGATGGCCAACTCCATTCCGCCCGGCAATTGACCGTACTTTTCCCAGGTCCGCTGTGGCCAGTCATCACCAAGGCGCTTGCTCAGACGATCAGCTGCCCACAGCCCAACTCGCCGCCAAGCCGGCGAGCGGACTGGACTAGCGTTCTCGAAGCCGTCGCGGAAGTAGGCCCATGAAGGCGGCGGGACGTTTCGGGCAGGATCTGCCTGAGCGTCAGGAGGCATGTGCTGCTTGACGATGTGGACGGCGCGGCATCAGGTCAGATACTCGTTCTTGCGGGCCACGGTCAGCTAGCCACCCTCAAGAGTCGCGACGTTGTCGGGGACTTTGCGGTCCGCCAGGATCGTCGCGAACTCCAGCATCAGGAACATCGTCAGGTTGACGACTCGCCTACCGTCCTCGAAGCTGACCGGCTCACCCTCCTTTTGCGCGGCGTGCTCCTGCCGTTGGATCAGATCGACAGTGCTCTCCCATAGATCGCCAAGGTCCTCTAGTACCTTGCGCTTCGCGTCACTGATGTAGTCGCGATTGTGCGCGATCACAGCCCCAAGGCGTCTCTTGACCAACTTCACGTCTTCGGGCGGATCATCCGCGCCGAACGTCGCGATTGCAGCCGTAGCAAACCCCTGCGATGCCTCGCGGACCTTATGACCAGTGGTCGTAAGCTCTGCCGCTGCGCTCTCTCCATAGAGCAGCTTCGCGGAGTCGGCCCAGGGCTCGTAGGCATCGGGGAACGCGGCCGCAAACGCCTCGGATCCGATCTTGGACCGGCTTTCTGCAAGCACCTTCTCCATCGGATCGAAGATGGTCCGCGCGGCTTCCCTGCCCCGGCGGGTGAGCTTAACGTTCACATCGTCATGCCACCAGCGAAATCCGCCGCGATATAGCCATCGTCGCGTAGCTGCTGAGCGGCGTAATAGAGCCACATCGCGTCGGTGGTTCGAACTCCGATACGGGCAAGCTCGCCAAGTACGTCGTCCTGCTCGGCGGGTAAGTATGAGTCGCGAGTCAGCCGATCGATGGCGACGAGCAGGTCCAGCTCAAGCGGGGTTAGCGACATGTAAGAGAAGCTATCCGTGCGCCAACGACTACTTGCCCTCGTCGTCCACGTCGTGGTCGCCCTTCTCCGTGTCCCAGCTGCGAAGCGGCTTTCCATCCGGCCCGTAGATCACGAAGCCTTTGTTCGGCCGTCCTTCGCCTTTTTGCTTGCGCTCAGAGAACCACTGCTTCGCCTTCTCGTAGAGGTCGCTTGTCACTTTCTCAATGAGCGTGTCTGCGACCTTCACGCCTATATAGATAGCTGTCCACTCGACCAGACCCAGGCCATAGCGTTTCGGCACGCGCTCGATGACCTCAAGGTCGACACTCAGGCCGGTAACCGTGCTCAAGTCCTCGGCAAGAGCTTCGGTCGCCTCCCGGCGCTCGTCAGACACGTTTTCGGTTGGCTTGCCAATCGAGATGCGAATGTCCCCTTCGGGATGCGGCGTCATGTCGGCGTAGCGGAAGCCTTCAACCTCGCCGGTGTCGGAGCGCTTGATCCACCCGTACGACTCGACGCCCCCTTCCGGCTGGTCGTCCGGGGCGAAGTCTTGCTCTTGAACATGGAAATAGAACACGCCCTCGATCAGAGTGCCGTCCGAATCGACGGTGACGCGCTGGCCTAAGCGTGGAGGACCGTCCATAAAGACGAGCGTAGACCGAGCGACGGATGCTCGTGGCAGCGCCGGCTCTAGCTTTCGGGCAGGCGGTCCTCGCTCCCCGACTTAGGGATCGAGGGCCGCGAAGAACCGCTGCACCGCATCGACGGCGTCGGCGCGTAGCTCGCTCGCGTTCGCTTCGGGCTCCACCTCGAGTGCCTGCTCGGCGTATCCAAGGGCGCCGACGTCGGTTGTGTTCGCGTAGCGTTCTCTGACCTCGAGGAGGGTTGAACGCAGCGGGGGCAGCTCCGCGGCGAGGTCGCCCTCGAGCAGTTGCTGCGCTGCTTGCTCCGGCCCGCCAGTGCGGTTATGCAGGAGTACGTACGCGAGGTCGTAGTAGTCCTTGGTCGCGCCGCGGGTGCGAGCGGCGACGCACTTCGACAAGAGGTAGCCCTGCAGGCCAGCGAAGCGGACGCGGACGGTAACGAGCGTGCCGTCTGTGAGCTCGCCGGAGAGCTCCTCCCAGGCGAAGTCTTGAGCGACATATCCGGTGCCGCGGAGGTTTATTGCCGCAAGAGTCGTGCATCCGCGAGGGCGTATCACCTCATGCTCTGGGTGGTCGGGGAGATCGCAGAGGAACTCGAGCTTCACGGCCGCACCGGCCACGGGGCCGCGCCAGCGCCACCCCTCCTCGTTGTCGGCGTTCAACTCCATCCGTTCGAGCGCCCGCTCGACCCCACCGAGATCCGCGTCGGGGTCCACGTGGGTGATGAGGAGCACGTCGACGTCTGTCGTGCCGAGGTGAACCGGAATGACCCCGTCATCGCGCGAGAGGACCTCTGGCACGAGGCCTCCGAGCACAACGAGGAACACCTCCTCCTTACGGAGCTCGTGCAGGAGACGGACGAGCGCAAGCTCAGCGCGTGCTCTCGTCGCACGGGAGCGCTGCTCATCCATGGTTGTCTGGATCCTTCGGCGCGGTGGCGACCTCGTGGAGTGGGTCGATGAGCTGCTCTTTGACGTGATCTGCGGCGTCTTGTCCGCGCGCTCCAAAGGCGTTGAGATCCGCGTAGAGGCGTGGTGGACTTACCACGGGGATCTTCTGGTGGGTAGTCGCGAGCTTGAGCACATGGGGATCGGCGGACCAGAAGGTGACACGTCCTCCCTCGTCGAGCTCCCGCAGACCGGCATGCTCGATGGCGTTTGTGAGCGGCCCGGCGAAGTCGGTATCGGCTACGTAGATGTGGAGGCTGGGAGTATTGGTCGCGAAGGGGGCGGTGAGCTCGAGGCCGGCCCAGCCGCTGAGGGCCCACTGCGTTCTGTCGAGCGATTGGCCGATGTCCTTGCGCAGCGCGGGCGCGAGGTCCTTGTGCAAAAGGGTCATGACGTCCTGAGTGGCGCGATGGGCGATGCGTGTCGACCGACGGCTGTTGGCGAGGCCGGCTGACCATGCCTCGAGCATCGTGTTGGCGTCGACGAGTTGCCGATGTGCGCCAGGCCCCCGCGAGGTTCCGCGCTTAGCGGTCCAGCCTTGTGCGTCGAAGGCTGTCAGGACGTTGGCAACCTGAGGTACCGACCAGCCGGAGCTCCGCGCGAGTTGGCTTGCTTGAAGCGGACGGTCTTTGCTTGCGAGGATGAGCTCGGCGATCGTTATGACGGAGGGCGACCAGTTGAAGGGCCGCGGCACGTGCTCCTCTCGCCGCGGCTGAGCGGGTTCGCGAATCACGATCAGTCCTTCGGGTCCGAGGATGCGGACTTGGCCGGTCTCATCGGCCCAGTTGGCACCGCGGTCGCGAAGCCACTCGAGGGCTCCGGGGGAAAGCCGGTGTGCGAGCAGTACGACGTTGGCCGGCCAAGGATCAGGCATGTTCCCTGCCGCACGACGAACGTCCTGCGGCCATCCCTCAGCGGCCCACTTGATCTCAATCGGAATCGTGCGACCGTCGCGCGTTTGGATCATGAGGTCGTGGCGCGCGGATCCTGACGACGGCTCGACGATGAAGCTATCAACGGCCTTCGCAAGGATCTGCTGATATCTGTTTTCTGCCGCCATGGTCTTTTCTACTGTACCACAAGAATAGCCAGATCAATAGAAAACTACTCTCCCGTCGCGCTGCGAAAGGGGCACCCGGCAACAGCCGGGCGTGGCGGTCACGACCAGAACTTCGGGAGCCTGATGATTCCCCAACTCTTCGGCAGCCTGGTTCGCCGCTAGCCGAGCGCTCCACGCAACCGCGACTATCGCCGCACGCCCGTGCCCCGCCTCCGGGCCTCTCGCATCACTGCTCGAAGGCCATCCAGGCCAACAGCAAAGGCGTCCCTGCCGCTCTGCGTCGCTGCGCTCCACTTCGCAGCACACAGTTGCACCTGAAGGCTGCTGTCTTTGCTAGTTTGGCTAGTCTTGTTGTCGATTGGGAAGATCGGGCTGGGCCAGCACCGCTACTACGAGCAGCAGGTCGCCCAGGGCGCCGACGACTACTACAGCGGCCGTGGCGAGGCCCCGGGGGAGTGGGTGGGCGCCGGTGCGGGGGCCCTGGGGTTGTCTGGCCGGGTGGGTCGGGAGGAGTTCAACGCGCTGGTCGCGGGCATGGACCCGAGGGCTCCCGCGGAGCGTCTGCGGTCCTCCAGCCAGGATCCGAAGGTGGCTGCGTTTGACTTGACGTTCTCGGCGCCGAAGTCGGTGAGCGTGCTGTTTGCGGTCGCCCCGGAGGAGGTCTCAGGGCAGCTGGTGGCGTGTCATGAGGAGGCGGTGCGGGCGGTTCTCGGCTACCTGGAGGAGTCGGCGGTGAGGGTGCGGCGTGGGCATGCCGGGGAGCGTGTTGAGAGGGGGAGGGGCTCGTGGCGGCGGCGTACCGGCATCGGATGAGCCGGGCGCTTGACCCGCAGCTGCACACGCATGTGGTGGCGGCGAACCTGGCGCGGGGGAGCGATGGCCGGTTCACGGCGCTGCATGGGAGTGAGCTGTATCGGACGGCGCAGACCGCGGGGTTCCTCTACCAGGCCCACCTGCGAGCTCTGGTCTCTGAGCGGCTGGGGCTCAAGTGGGGGGAGGTCAACAAGGGAGCCGCCGACCTTGAGGCGGTCCCGCCTCTCGTGCTCGAGGAGTTCTCTAAGCGGCGACAGGAAATGATCAGGGCCGCCGAAGAGGGCGGCATCGGCTTGGAGTCGAAGGCGTCGGCGGAGAGCGCGGCGCTGATGACACGGGAGCGCAAGCAGTACGGGGTCAGCACGCATACCTGGCGTGAGGAGGTCAGGGCCCGGGCGGGGGAGCTCGGCCTCGGCACCCTAGAGGTCCAGGAGCTGCTTGAGGCCGGCCGCGACCGTGTCCTGGACGGGACAGCGCGGGTGGAGGCGGTGGATGAAGCTGCGGCGGGAGATTTCCTGGCGGGCCCGGACGGGCTTACCGAGCGCAGCAATACCTTTGATGAGCGGGCGGTGATCCGGGGGTTCGCCGGCGCTGCTCGCCAGGGTGCTGCGGTTGGCGCTGTTCGTGGGCAGGCGGGCAGGTTCACCGGGCGTCCCGATGTGCTGCAGATCTCGGAGGGCGAGATGACGACCGCCGATCTGGTCGCCAGTGAGCGCAGGCTGATCGATGCGGCGGTCGGCCGCGCACGCGAGGGCGCTGCGACGATCGATGCGGAGGAGGTCGACCGGTTGGTCGCGCTGGCGGACCGGCGGCTGACCGGTGAGCAGGCCGCAGCGGTCCGGGCGACGGTCGCGGGTGGGGATGGGGTGAGCGTGATCCAGGCCCTGGCGGGGACCGGCAAGACCTACACCGCCGGCGTATTGCGAGAGGTCTATGAACGAGGCGGCTATCAGGTAATCGGAGTGGCCCCGACGGGCCGAGCGGTGAGGGAGCTCAGCGAGGAGGCCGGGGTTTCGTCGCTTACCCTGGACCGGCTGTTGTTGGGTCTTGAGCAGCTCGACGAGCGTCTCCCCACGCGGGGCGTGCTCATCTTCGATGAGGCTGGGATGGCAGCAACCCGGCCCAGCGCCCGGCTGCTCGCCGCCGCACAGACGGCCCGCGTGAAGGTCATCGCAATCGGAGATCCTGGGCAGCTCTCATCCGTGCAGGCCGGCGGATGGCTCGCCGCGATCAGCCAGCGACTCGGCGCGCCACGCCTTACCGAAGTGCTGCGCCAGCGCGACCGTGCGGAGCGCCAAGCACTCTGCGCACTGCACGGGCGGCTCCCCCGCCAGTACCTGCAGTGGGCAACGTCAGCCGGGCGCATCCGAACCTTCAACGATCCCTCGGCAGCTTGCGAGCAAGCTGTCAGCCGCTGGGGCGAGGCAGCCGCAGCCGCTGAGCAGGGTCGGGTGGTGATGATCGCCCGCGATAACGACACGAGGTCCGCGCTGAACGCCGCAGCCCGAGAGCTTTGGAGGACTCTCGGGCGGCTGGGTCCCGATCACACCTACGGGCGCCTGGGCCTCGCGGTAGGGGACCGCGTCATCTGCCGGCGCAACGAACGCAGCCTCAACGTCGACAACGGCACACGCGGCACGATCACCCGCCTCCACCGCAGCGCCGTGATGATCCGGACCGACGGAGGAGCTGACCGCGAGATCCCCGCCAGCTACGCCGAAGCGCATCTGGAGCACGCATATGCGCTAACCGGTCACGGGATGCAGGGTGGAACCGTCGAGAAAGCATTCGTCGTCGCTTCACCTCGTGATCTCACAGCCGGCTGGAGCTACACAGCGCTGTCCCGCGCACGCGCAGATACCCACCTCCTCATTCACGACCAGCACCCCCACCCAGACCGCGAAGAGCACGCGCCGCGCGAGCACGCAGCATCAACCCCGCAAGAGCTGCTCGCACGCGCCGCGCGCCGGATGCTCGAACGCGACGACGAAGACCTCGCCACGGACCAGATCGAAGCAACGTCCGCAAGGAGCACCGAGAACACTTCCCTTGGAACAGCTGAGCGCGCAGTCGCAGCGACCGGGAGCGTGCCGACCGCTGACCCCGGCGCTGCGGCCGCAGCGATGCAGCTCATGGGCGAGCTCCAGAAGAGCGTCGAGCTCCTCGAGGAGCGACTCGCGGCCCTCCCGACAAGGCAGCTGCGGCGCCTGGAGGACCTCGAGCAGCGAGCCGCGACGCTGGCGGTTGAACAGCAGGACCTGCGCGGGCGCATCGAGCTCCTGCCACAACGACCGCGCCGACTTGGGCGTGCCAGAGGCGCGGACACGTTGGAGCGCAGTCATCTTTCGAGCGCGCTCGAAGCATCTGGTCGCGAGACGAGCAGGGTGGGGGAAGCGATTGAGAGTCTGCGGGGTGAGATCGGCGAGTCGGCGGCGATGAGGGTCGGGCGCCGCAGGCTCCAGGCTGAGCTCGCCGACCTCACCAGGCAGCGCGCAGCAGTGCGAGATCAGCTCATCGACAGCGAGGTCGAGGCACCCGGCCGTTGGGTGCTGGACACGTTCGGGGAGCGACCACACGGTGCACGAGGCCAGGAGATTTGGAAGGACGCCGTCAGGCAAGCCGCCCGTTACCGCGCGGAGCACGGAATCACTGACCCCGACACTGCTCTAGGACATCGTCCCCAGACACTGCACATGCGACGGGGGTGGGAAAGAGCGCAGGAACGGGTCCGCCAGAGCACACAGCGGCTCGGCAGAGCTACACCTGAGCATGGCCAAGACAATTCACGCGAACGCTGACCGCCCGATGTACACGCGTGGCGAGCGATCGCTGCGGTGGACGACAGTTGTGAGCGCTGGCCGAGAGAGCCGCGCGACCCTCAAGCAATACTCCCGCCAGCGTTTATCATGATGCTGCCCGAGCGTCGGCCCTGCCCTGGTCTCCTGTCGCGTGTGCTAGCCAGCACGACTTGCTCTGCGCGGCGCCACAAGGAGCGGGTTCGGGCCTCGCAGGGTCAGGCGCGCCCATCGAGCCCGAGTTGAGCCGATCATCAAGAGGAGGTCCTCACTGCATGCAGCGCGTGATGCTGAAGTCCAAGATCCACCGAGCCACGGTTACCGCTTGTGACCTGCACTACGTCGGGTCGATCACGATCGACACCGACCTCCTGCGGGCCGCAGATATTCACCCGCATGAGCAGGTGCACGTCGTCGACATTGACAATGGCGCGAGGTTCGAGACCTATACGCTTCCTGGGACGGCGGGCTCAGGTGCGATTCAGGTCAACGGCGCGGCAGCCCGCCTCGTGCACGGCGGCGACACAATCATCATCATCTCCTACGGTCACTACGACGAGGCGGAGCTCGACCGCTACGAGCCGCGGGTAGTCCATGTCGAGGCCGGCACGAACCGGATCATCAGTGTTGACGAGCAGGTCGCAGCACTCCTGGCCTGAGGCTCGGATCGGAGCAATCCCTCGTTGCGAAAGCGCCGGGTAGGGCAATCGCGGACCGCCCACCTTGCTTGCGGTCACGTTCGGTCACAGGGTGCCCGCGCAACAACTTCGTCCGGGCTGGGATGAGCGCTGCCGGGACGGGACTACCGCGCTTTACGGGTCGGCTGTGCCGCGGGCCTTCTCAAACAGACCCGCTGATCCGTCAGCGGCGCCGCTGACCGCCCATGTAGCGAACACTGCGCTGAGCTCACCTCGTGGTGACACGCCGGATCACGTCCCCGCGGCTGTTCAGCCAGAACGCTTCCCGCGGCGTCGCGTTCGGAGCGGCCAGGTCCACCGTATAGACGAGCATGCCGTGGTCGACACGGGCCAGGACATGACGCCGGTGTGGATAGATCGCCTGGATTGCCGAGACACCGTCAGGAGCGATCCCGGTGACAGTGGCCGGCGGGCGCCCGAAGTCGGACGTCTCGTAGTCGATCGAGTCAAGCTCGCTCGCCGAGACGCATGGGAAGCCGAGGCCGCCTCCAGCCGCAAGCACGCATAGGACAGGCTGAGGCCGGGCTCTTTGCTCCGCCTGCTGAGCCGCGACATCCCTGTCGTATTGCCTGGTGCTGAGCTGTGGCACACAGCGCCGCGGGGGTAGTGGTAGACCGTTTCGCCTGTACCCGACGAGCAGGTAGGCGCGGACGCCGTCGGGTGCGGCGCCGAGCGAACGCACCGAGTTGCCGAGGAACCGCGATACGCCGAGAAACCTCCCGAGCGATGCGGGTGTCGTGCCGGTGGGGAGCTGATCTTCGGGTGTCTCGGCGCGTCGCAACGCAGCGAACTGGTCAAGGAAGGCAGAGGGGATAGGGCCCGACACGACCTGTGCCGCTGCCGGTCCTGCGCTCGGGCAGTTGCTGCTCGCCGGCGCGGGAGCGAGGACTGTGCTCGGTCCGTGCGGGACGAACCGTTCTGTGGTGCTGGCCACGTTTCCCGAGGTGAGGTAAGCGGAGTACTGGATCGGATAACCCGCGCGCAGCCCGACGCTTGGGATCGCGTTTTGCAGCAGCGTCTGCTGGGCGAGCACCACGCCGGTGCGAGGGTCGAAGATCAGCTCGTTCGTGACGCGGCGGGGTTGCCCGAGGGTGCCCTTTCCGTCGATGAAGCCGGCGATCGAACCCTTGCTCGCCAGTGCCGCCCCTCCGCGTCCCAGCGGGTCTCGAACGCTCGCCAGATAGCTCACGCCGGAGATGCGGGCCATCGCGCGATAGATCGCCGCGCGCGACCCGGGCGTCAGCGGAAGGCCGGTCAGCGCGCTCGCGGCGGCTTCCAGTTCGAACTCGGTGAGCGACTGCTGCGCCATCGGAGATCCCGGTGCGAGGTGCTCCAGCCGTTCCTGCGAGTGCCTGGCAGCGGAGTGGATCCGGTCGAGCATCGCGGACGGGTCTGCGGGGAGGGCGAGCACCTGAGCGTAGGTCAGGGCGCCAAGGCTGGAGCGAAAACCGACGCCGGCCGGGATGGCCTCATCGGACGGAACCGGCTGGGGTGCAGAGGATTCCCGTCCCCTGAAGCGGACGCGTTCAGCGTCCGAGCCGAAGAACAGCGGGAGGCCGCCGGCGACGCTGCGTTCACGCCCGGACCCGTCCGCGGCCTCCCACCGTTCGATGCTCTGTCGCGACTGGATCAGTGCGGGCCGGCCATACAGGCTGAATCCTGTGCTGCCGGCCTGGACGGTGCGCGTATACCAGTATTCGCCAGGAGCGAGCTTGGGTGCCGCCAGCCCGCGCTGCGCCCCCTCGGCCGCACGCTCTAGCGCCTGCGCCGCGGAGAGAGCACCGTTGCCCGCGAGGCCGAACGCCAGAACAAGAGCGATCACCGCGGCCACCACCAGCACACCGGCCAGTGCCGACAAGCGACCACGGGAGGAGCCGGCCGGCCGCCGGGCCGAGCTCGCGCTGCCGCGGGCCCGTGCCGCGACGCGCAGCTGACGCTCAAGCTCTGGAAGCAGCAGGCTCATGGTCTCTCGTTCATCCTGTTTCGCATTGCGGTTAGGCCGCGACTCACGCGCTTTCTCACGACGCTGGGAGAGCACTGCAGCTCATCGGCGATCTCGGAGTACCCGCGTTCGCCGACGACGCGGGCGAGGATCGCCTCACGCTGCTTCTCGGGAAGGTCCGCAAGCAGCGTGAGCGCGCCGTCGGCCGACTCTGCGCTCTCCTCGATCCGTTCGATCGCTTCGTCGTCCAGCGCAAGCACGCTCATACCCATTCGCCGCCGCGCGCGGTCTTCGACACGGCCGCGCTCGCGGCTGCGAGCGAGCAGGTTGCGCGCGATGCCGAACAGCCACGCACCTGCCTCGCCGAGCTCTGGGTCATAGCGCTCGACGGACTCGAGTGCTGCCGCGAACGTCTCGGCCGTCAGGTCCGCCGCGAGATCTCCGCGCGCGACGGCCCGGAAGAAGAACGCGATGACGCGCCGCTCATAACGCGCGTAGAACGCCGCGAACGCTTCCTCATCGCCGGCTGCGGCGCCCAGGAGTTGCTCATCTGTCGGATCGGGTGCGCGTGACATCCTCATCCACTGGTTCGGTCTTCCGTCAGAACTGTGACCGTCTCGCGCGAACCGGGCTCACGGGCGTCTCAGGCTGCGCACCGTGCGCCTCGACTCGGTACGTCTCGTCAGCGGGACACGACGAGGTTGACGGTGGCGAACGGAAAGTTCTGCAGCTCACCTTCGGGATTGCTGAATGAGATGTAGATGCTGTAGCGGCCCGGGCACATTCCCTGTGGTGGAGGTCTCAGGATCTTCGTGATGATTTGCCCGCGGACGAGCGACTCGCCGCCAGCCGCGACCCCGTCGCCACCGGTCGCGCGTTCTGCTGCGCGCTGACAGCGGGTGCCGGCACTGTCCCGTCCCGCATTCGCACCGGATCCGCGCGAGCCTCTTGCGAGGATGAGGTAGCTATAGCCGCCGCCGTTGAGCAGTGACTTGAAGGTGAGCTTGAAGGCGGTGTGGGGGCCGCCGGCCCGGGGCGTCACGGTCACGGGATTGGGCGTCGCCGGGTCGCGTTCGGCGCTTCGCGAGAGTGACGTTTCAGGCCCGGGCGCAGGCGCGCGCCTTCTCACCACAGCGCTTGTAGCGCCGGCACCGCGCCGCGCGGATCGCCCCACGCTCAACGAGCCGAGCGGCGCAAGGCAGTCCGGGGCGCTTTCCTGCTGACAGCTGCGGCCGTTGACATAGTGGACCGTCGCGTGCAGCCGCCGCCCGGCGAACAGCGTCTGTTCCTCGGACTTCAGAGCTGAGAGCAGGCTCTGCAGATGGGTGCGCCGCTGCACAATGAGGTACGCGCCGTCGTCTGCCGGGGTTACCGGGATCGTCTGTTTGATGCCCGGGCCCGTGACCGTGACGCTGCGGGCCAGAGGGCCCGCGATACCGAAGTAGATGCGGCGCAGATCCACGGCGGCGCAGGTCGGCTCGGACCGCACCTTCGGGGCGATCCGACGGTAGCTGGCGAGCCCTTCCATGGCGGCCTGGATGCCCTGGGCGTCATGCTCTGCCCTGGCGACGGCGAGCTCGCGCTCGATGCTCGGCAGCGCGAGCTGCTGCTGCCCGCGGGCCGTCCCGGTGACACAGCCTTCAAGGCCCTGGTAGGCGCTGGCCGTTTCGATGTTCGAACCGCCCGTCAGACCCACGAGCTGCCCTGAGCGGCTGAGACCGCCGCATCCTTCCGGCTGGACGGGCAGCTCATGGAAGAGGCCGTCGTCGTGGAAAGCGCCATCCTCGCCGAGAACGCCCAGCTCACCATCCACGATCCGCCCGATCTGCACGCAGCCCCAGTGTGCGTCCCTGCCGGCGGCCGTGCTGCCGTGGCCGTCCTCGGTGGTGAAGATAAGCCGCATCCCCCACGGAGGGCCGCCCGCGGGATCTGGCTCTCTCAGCGAGAGGAGCCTTGTCCCGGACGGCAGGATTCTCCCACCGAAATCGGGATACTCGGCCGGCGCAGGGGTGCCGACTCCGACGAGTGCTCGTGCTGCGAGGGCGACGCCGCTCGCGCTGGACACGAGCAGCACCCCGACCAGCAGCGGCCTCGCGAGGAGCCGGCCGCGCCAGCGCCTGGCTCGCGCGGCAGCTCGGCTGGCAGGGCTCTGTGCCATACGCTCGGCTGCGTCGCGGAGCTGGCGCTCGATCTCGGGGACGATGCTCACGTTGGTTCCTCCAGTTGACGCTTCAGGGTCGACAGCCCGCGGCTGACTCGCTTGCGGATCACCAGCTCCGACGTCTGCAGCTCCCCCGCGATGTCGCGGTAGGAGCGCTCATCGAGGACGTGCGCACGGATGGCCTCGCGCTGGTCGGTCGGCAGATCGTTGAGCAGCTCAAGGCTCTGGCCGTCCAGGCTGGCGAGCGTCTCGATCCGCTCGAGGTCCTCGCCGCTGAACACGACCGCGTCACGGATCCCGACGCGGTGTCTGGCGCGAGCCTCGACCCGGCCTCTGCGCCTGCTGCTCGCGAGGATCCGCTGAGCGATAGTCAGCAGCCAGCCCACCGCGGTCGGGCACTCGGGTCGATAACGGCCCGACGCGCGCAATGCCGCGGCGAAGACCTCCGCCGTCAGATCAGCGGCGACCTCGGGGTCACCGGTGCGGCGCAGAAGATAGCCGAGGACCAGGCGCTCATAACGGCGGTAGAAGGCGGCGAACGCGTCCGGGTCCCAGCGTGCAGCCGCGAGCAGCCCGGCGTCCGTAAGTCGTTCGTGAGCGCTCACACCCCAAGTAAACGTTCTGGCCGACAAACTGTGACCGTCACGCGCCGATAGGGCACTTCGGATAGCGGGTGCGGGTCTCCGTGTGGCCACACCTCGGCTGGTATGCACCTCGGTAGCAGCTTCGTCCCGCGAGTTGATCCACGATCTCGATCGGACCGCGGTCGCGCAGATCGCGGGCGGGCGCCGGCAAATCGTGCCGGGTCCTCAAAACGTGGAAGGTGTCGGTCCTGAGTTGAGCGCCGCCATCATCTCGGCGCCGAAGCTGCGGTGAACGATGTGCGGGGCGCCAGGACAGGGCTCACCAGCGACCGCTCGATCGTCAGAACTCGCTCAGCGGGCATTGGTCACTCGACCAGGTCCGGGGGTCCTCCGCGGTTGCCAGAGCACGTGGATCGGCGATCCGGTAGCCGTGACGTTCAGCCCACAGCCGGCAGCGCAGGCCGGGGGCTGGGCTGGACGCGCGGTAGACGATTACGCGACGCTCGACATCGAAGATGCCGCGCCGACGGCCGAGCCAGGGAATCCAGCTGAACTCGTGAGTGTGGATCAGAATGGCGTCCCGCATCACGCAAAAGACCCGGGTGTCGTGGGCGACCACCTACCGCCCACGACACCCTGCCCGGATCCCGTCGACGCCGGGCCAACAGTGGTGCAGCGCCCTGGCATCGCAGGACATCGTACACAATCAGCGGCCTCTAGTAAACGTCAGCGAGGGATTTACTGCGGCAACGCAGATGGGGGCGGCAGCGAGTACGGAGATGGTTGGATACGCGGGGCTACGCTGCGCGCCGCGCCCAGCGCCTCACCACCCTCCGACTCTGAAGGGACGGCCCTAGCTCTGAGGGCGCCACATGGTGACCACCCAACGTCCACGAACGGTCTTGGCTCGCGCGAGGGTGATGTGCGGGGAGGGTGGCAAGCCCGAATAAACGCCGGTCCCGGTCGTCCGCTCCTGGGTGACGACGACCCAGTACCCGTAGGCGGAACCCTCGCCCTCGGCGATCGACAGCACCGTCCCGTGGTTCTGGACGTGGTTGTCGGCCAGTGCCGTCAGCCCGCTCTGTGATGCGGCTGTCTGCTGCGGGATGTGCCTCGCGGCACCCCATCCGAGTGCGGCGAGTCGCCTCTCGTGAGCGGGGAGCGTCGCTGCATTCCAGTTGGTGTACGCGAGCGCGTACATTCGCAACGCCTCCCGCCGGGACGGCTGACCCGCTGGCATTCCTGGCAGGCTCTCCCCGGAATCCTCATGTGGGATCGTGCCGCCGCGCTCGGCCGGCGGGTCGCCCACCGGAGCCGGGGCGGCGCTCAGATCGGCGTGCGCTGCACCCAGCGCCCTTCCAGCGGGGGGCGAGGGGTGCGCGGTGGCGCCGCACCCGCCGAGAGGGGCAACCGTGAGTAACACGACCGCAAGCGACCTCGTCATAGGCCAGGAGGGTGCCGGGCCACGTACTGCATCCCGTCTCCAAGGTTCGCCACAGGATCCGACCGCCAGCGTGGACCCGAACCCGAGGGGACCGGAGGCCCTCCGTAGCCGGCTGTATCGAGGGCTAT
This sequence comes from uncultured Solirubrobacteraceae bacterium, assembly GCA_963787115.1. GTDB lineage: Bacteria > Actinomycetota > Thermoleophilia > Solirubrobacterales > Solirubrobacteraceae > Palsa-744. The sequence continues at coordinate 193,523 of CAWBBS010000009.1, read as the reverse complement.
ACCCGCGACGATGATCCAGGCATGAGCGCTGTTCGCGTAGATCGTGATCCACCGCCCCGGCCCAGCGAGTCCGTAGCCCTCAAGCCCAGTCGAGTCCAAGGCGTTCGGGCCCATCAGACCCGCCGCGTAAAGAACGAACGAGGTCGCACCCGAACAGTCGTACGCGGGCCAAAGCTGAGCGAGGGACCCATAGTGGACGTCCGGCTCGGGGTACGGACGGGTGTGAATGAGGTTGCCCGCGGCGATCGCTCGCCTCACAGTTGAAGGCGCTTCAAGCGGGGCTGCGGCGTTCCCGCCGGCGAGCACCCGCGCGGTCTGGCCGGCCGTCAGCCCGAGTGCGCCGCCGGCACGAGTGGGCTGGCATTCGCCGGAGCTAGCCGGGACGGCGCCCAGCAGGTTGCCGGCACCAGGGGTTGCTGCCGGCGTTACGACGACCGGACGCTGGCCCCACGCATTCTGACTGGCGCGCCCGCGCCAGTCGTAGATGTCGACGTGTTTGCCGATTATGGCTCCGCCCGTGTCACCGGCGTAGAAGGCCCTGGTGGTCCCGAACGGGTTCGGCTCGACGTGCACGTAGCTGCGCAGGGGGACGACCGCCGGGTCGACTGCCACCTCCAGGGCGGGCTGTCCCGCTGTGAGGTCCTGGCCTGTCGCGGTGACCCCACCGCCCTGAATGCCGCCCCAGGGCGGACCGTACGCCGTCGCGACCCAGGACCCCGGAGGGGCGACGGCAGTGGGCGAGGAGCATGCGCCGCCGGCAGCAGTCGTGCTCAGGAGCACCGCGGCGAGACCCATGAGGACGAGTCCCAGTCCGGCAGCGGCCGCAAGCAAGAGGAGCCCCTTCACGTCCCCCTCCATCGCGAAACATGGCCAATTGAGGACATAGCGAGACAGTAACAAACAGTACTGTCGTTGCTAATTTGGTATACCTTGCGCCCGAGTTCCCGGCCCCCGGAGGTGCTTCGAAGATGAGGATCCTGATCGCAGCGAGCGCGTTCACGTTCAACGTGACCCCCGAACCGGCCCGTGCCCCCGGGGCAGCCGGCATCCAGAGCGCGATAAACGTGATCGCGGTATACACGCTCCTGGCATGTCTCGCCGGGTTTCTGCTTGGCGGAGCGGTGTGGGCGGTCGGCGGGAGGGTCGGAAACGACCACACCGCCGTCGGTGGGAAGATCGGCATGGCGGTTTGCGTGGGCGTGGCCTTTCTGGTCGGCGCAGCGGCCGCCATCCTCCAATTCGCCTACGGGATCGGCTAGATGCGACGTCTGCGTGACCAACGCGCGCCCGCCTACGCCGCCGTCGTTGCGTTGAGCGTCGCCGGAACTTTGCTCTTCACCGACGAGATCGCGACGCACGGCGGCTCCGTCGGCCCGCAGGAGGCGGTCGCGATCTCCGGCGGGATCCCGGTCGGCACACGGCGCACTCCCGACGGAGCGCTGGCAGCGGCGGACAACTACCTCGCGGTCGCGTCACAGTCGATCGAGCAGACCCCGAGGGTCTTTGCCGCCCTCGTGGCGCAGACCTACGAGCCCGCAGGGCGTGCCGGCGTCCTCGCGGAAGCCCGACGGCTGCGGGCGGGCGACACGGCCAACATGACCAACTACGCGGCGGGCGGCGAGGGAGTCGCCGTGATCGCAGCTAGGCGGCTCGACAGGTACACGCCTGCGTCCGCAACGGTCACGACTTGGCTCGGCGGGTTTGTCTGGGGTCCGCGGTATACGCCCCGACAGACTTGGAATCTCGTCGATACGACGCTTGCTTGGAAGGCCGGACGCTGGCTCATCGTCTCGAGCAAGCGCGACAGCACACCCGCACCGGTGCCGGCGCTCGTGTACGTGGACGGCACCAACGACCGCTCGTCAGCGTTCGGGCGTCTGGCCGGGATGTCCGCGCCTTTCTACGGCGCAGGAGGCTGAGCATGGCCTGCCGGCGGAAGGCCGGCTTCGCCTTCGTCCTGCTCAGCGTCGGCTTCCTGGGCCCCTGCACAGGCGCGGTCGCGCTACCCCCAGCGGCCGGCACTCAGCCGGGCGCGCCGGTGAACGCGGCGCACGTGACGACTCTCAAGCCGCCAAGCGCACCCTGTGGAGTGGCGCTCCCTGTCATAGGCGCCGTGACCGGAGGGATTTGTGCAGCGGCCGGCGAAGTCGCCGGCTCCGTTGGTGGCCTGGTCGGTGAAGCCGCAGGATCACTCGCGGGCGGTGTTCTGGAACAGCTCGCCACGTGGATCATCGGGGCCGCCACCAAGATCACCTCATTCGTGTCCAGCGAGATGCGCAAGACGAGTACACCGCAGCTGGAGTCCGCCTGGTATGAGGCCCAGTTCGCGCCGATGGCGGACCTCGGCGCCGCGCTGGGGCTGCTCGTGACCCTGATTGCGCTGGCGTCGGCTGCGGTCCGCCGCAGCCCGGAGGCTCTCGCAGCAACGATCGCGGGAATCGCTCGTGCGGGAATCGGGACGGGGCTCGTGGTCGCCCTGACAGTGGTCGGTCTTGGCATCGCCGATCAGATCTCAGCCTCGGTGATCAGCAGCTCACCGCACGCGTTCTGGGCGGCCGCTTCCAGCGCATGGGGCACCAGCGGGTTCGGAGGATTCGGATCCTCGGCGCTCGCGATGCTGATAGCGCTAATAGAGGTTTTCGCCGCGATCTTCGTGTGGCTCGAGCTGATCGTCAGGGACGCCGTCATCTACGTCGCGGTCCTGTTCTTTCCAGTGGCTCTCGCCGCGGCGATATGGCCGGCTCTCGCTGCATGGCCTGGCCGCTTGGCCAGACTCCTGGTGCTGTTCGTAGCGCTCAAGCCGGTGGCGCTCATCGTGCTTTCGTTCGCCGGGAACGCGGCTGCATCGGGTCTGTCCTTCAGCGGTGGCGTATCGGGCTCGGTCGGGACCATTCTCGCGGCGACCGTGATCCTCGGGCTGGCCGCCTTCTCTCCGTGGGCGCTGATGTATCTGCTCGCCGCCGACTCTGAGAGCGCACAGGCCTCGCACGGCCTTCGCGCGGCGGCGGCATCCGCCACGACCGGCCAGGGCGGCGCTTCGGTACGCACGGGCGGCGGAATCCGCAACCTCGCAGCAGACGGCGCCGGCGGCTCCCCAGCCGGCGGCTCTGCAGCTGGACCGGGATCCGGCGGCCGTGGTCCGTCCGCCGGCCCGCCAACGCGGGGCTCTGGCCCTGCTACGGAGGGAGGATCGGGCCCCGCAGGGCAGAACCTTGACGAGGGCAGCCTGGCGGTCGGTGCCGCGGCGATCGGCACGGGCAGCGTCGGCGCGGCTGCCGGCGTCGCCATGGCAAGCTCTGCCGGCACGCCCGGCCAACACGAAGAAGGAGAAGGCGGCGGTCAGTCCGCTCCCGAGTCCGCATCGGCTTCACTCGCTCCCGGTCCGGGGTCGCCAGGGGAGAGCTACACAGGATCCTCGGGTACGCCTTCAACCGCCGGGGAGGGGAGGGCCGGCGCAGGCAGCACCCGACTGGGCCATGGTGGCCCCGATGCCGCGTCGTCGCCGACGGACCAGCGACCCGACGGCGCAGACGGCGCCCGCGAGGCGGGGGGACCACCGCCTCTCGGCGACGTACCGTCGCCTACGGCCGGCGCGTCAAGCGTCGGCGCACCGGATGCTGCCACGGTCTCTGAGAAGCCCGTCATCGGCGGCGCCTAGCTATGCAGGAGACGCGCTACCGCTTCGCACCCCAGCCATCGAGCGGGGTTGTGCTCGGACTTCGGATCCCCCAACTGGTCGGGCTCGTCGTGGCGGCGGCGCTCGCTCTCGCAGGGCTGAGGGCGGGCGGGCTCGGCGGCTTTCTTCTCGCGAGCTGTCTACTCACGTGCGCGGCGGCGGTTCTGCTCCTGCCGGTCCGGGGGCGCACCACCGAGCAATGGGCACCCGTCCTTGCCCGCCACCTGCTCGCCCGCCGCGGCGGGCGAGCGGTGTTTCGCGCCCAGCGAGCCCAGCTCGGGCACACGGTCAAACTGCCGGACGGACAGCTTGACCCTGCTCGCCCGGAGGAGCCTGCCTCGCTGCCGGGTGAGCTCGCCGACCTGGAGTTCCTGGAGGGCTGGCTGGCGTTGTACGACGGAGCGCCATTCGGTGCCGTCAAGGACACCCATGCGGACACATACACGGCATCACTGCACGTCCGGGGCCGCGCATTCGCGCTCCTCGGACCATCCGAGCGGGAGCAGCGCCTGGCGGACTACGGCGCGGTCCTCGCATCCCTCGCGCGGGATGACTCGCCGGTCCGTCGAGTCGGCTGGGTGGAGCGGACCATTCCCGGCGACGGGGATCACCTCGGCGATCACCTCCTGCGCGCCAAACGTCCGGACCTCAGCCTGGAGGAGCCACGGGAGGAGCTCGTTTCCTATCTGCAGCTCATCGGGCGTGCCGGAGATGTCGCCGAGGAGCACGAGCTGACCTTCAGCCTGCAGATCGATGCCAGGCGACCCGCGGCCCGCCGCGCCATCACCCGCATGGGCGGCGGCGACGCGGGCGCGCTGGCCGTCCTCGCCGGAGAGCTCGGGCAGCTCATCGAGCTCCTGGACCGAGCCGCGATTACCCCCGTCGGGGCTCTCACCAGACGCGGCCTCGCCGCACAGATCCGTGACGGCTATGACCCCTGGGGGCGGCAAGGGCGGCAGCGGCAGCTCGACCGTACGCGACTGGCCGATTCCGGAATCGCGCCGCACACCGCGGGACCGGTCGCTCGTGCTGAGAACTGGTCACACATCCAGGCCGACGGAGCACTGCACTGCACGCTCTGGGCAGCTGAGTGGCCGCGCATCGATGTGCGCGCCCTGTTCCTGCAGCCGCTATTGATGCGGTCGCAGACCACCCGGACGATCTCCATGTGCATGGAGCTCGTCGGCCCGGGCAAGGCGATCCGGCAGGCCGAGCGAGCGGCCACGGAGACGGCGACCGAGCAGAGTCTGCGCGCGCGTGTCGGCCAGCGCACAAGCCAGCGCCAGACCCAACGCGACCGGGCGGCACACCAGGCCGAGCGTGAGCTCGCCGAAGGTCACGCTGCCGTCCGCTACGCCGCCTACGTCACGGTCAGCGTCCCCTGTTCGGGCCCTGACGCGCTCGCGCGGCTCGAGGCCGACATCTCCCGGATCGAACTCGAGGCGAAGCGCGCGCCCCTTCGCCTGGAGCGAATGTGGGGCCAGCAAGCCGAGGCATTCACATACGGGCTGCCCCTCTGCAGGGGGCTGCGTTGAGCCGCCGCAGCCGGCGCGACGAGCGCGACCGGGAGCTGGCGCTCGAGCGCGAGCAGGACCTACGTCGCGCCACGCTCAGACGAACCCTCTCCCAGCGACCGTCCGCGAGCCTCGCGCGTCTACGTCGTCCGGCCGAGCGCGCCGCACACCAACTCTCCACGGCGCACTTTCAGGCCGCCTATCCGGCCGTCGCCGAGGCCGGGCTCGGCTCCGAGGGCGTCTACATTGGCAGCGACCTGCACGGCGGCTCCTTCGTCTACGACCCATGGCTGCTCTACCAGCGCGGTGTCCTGTCGATCGCGAACACGCTCGTGCTCGGCATGCCGGACTTCGGCAAGAGCTCGCTCACCAAGAGCTGGCTCTACCGCAGCCGTGTCTTCGGACGTCGCTGCGAGATCATCGACCCCAAGGGCGAGTACGGCGAGCTGGTCGCCGCACTCGGGGGGACCGTGCTGCGTCTTGAGCCCGGCGGCACCACGCGCCTGAACCCGCTCACGCGCGTCGGCACGCCCGCGATGCGCCAAGGACTGCTGCAGGCCGTCGCCCATGCGATGCTCGGCCGCCCGCTCACGCAGGTTGAGGCAGTCGGCGTCATCGAGGCTCTCGGCGCCGCGGACGAGCAGTGCACCGGCGAGGTGTGTATCGGGGACGTCGTCATGCAGTTGCGTGCACCCTCCGAGAGCACGACCGCCGCTCTCGACATGACATGCGAAGACGCGCGAGAGCGGCTCCGTGAGCTAGCCCTCGCACTCATGCGGCTCTGCCACGGGCCGCTGCGCGGGATGTTTGACGCGCCGACCCGCGATGAGGAGCTCTGGGATTCGCCCGTCGTTTCCCTTGACATATCGCGGGTGGCAGCCGGCTCGGCATCGTCAGACCTCGCGCTCGCCATCACGATGGTCTGCGCGACAGCATTCCTTGACGCGCGGCGAATGCAGCGCACGCTTCAGGCAAAGGCCGTTGGCCAGGACGCGCCGAAGACGATCCGCGTCAACGACGAGGCATGGCGGGCACTGCCCGTCGCAGGGTTCGGGGAGTACTACCAGGCCGCTTTCAAGCTCGGCCGGCAAACCGGGGTGCAGCACTGGATGGTGCTGCACCGCCTCTCAGATCTCGACGCCGCCGGTGATGCCGGGACTCGACAGCAGGCCCTCGCAAAGGGACTCCTGGCGGAGACCGGCACCGTGATCATCCACCGCCAGCATCCCGAGGAGGCTCAGCGTGCGACTCCCATTCTCGGTCTCTCAGAGACCGAGGCGCAGCGGATCGGGCAGTACCCGCAGGGCGTCGCATTGTGGCGCATCGGGGGACGCTCCTACGAGGTCCGTCACATCCGCTCAGAGCGCGAGCGAGCACTCACCGCGACCGACGCGGCGATGGCCGAGCGTGAACCACGAGCCGTCCCCGCGCCGCAGGCCGGTGACGGCTGCTCCTCCGAGTGAGCTCGGCGCACCAAACGACGGGCCACGTGCTCACCGGCCCGCCGGCCGCGGCGCTGTGGCTGCTGGCATTGATCGCCGCGCTGGCGGCCGCCGCGCTCCTGGTCGCGCGCGCCAGACGCACGAACAAACGTCCGCGGGGCGCGCGCTTTGCCTCGCGGGCCGATCTGTCGGACCTGCGGGTGCGGGGCCCGCAACGTGGCCGCGTGACCCTTGGGATCCACGGCCGCGCCGTGATCGCCGCCGAGCCTCGGGCGTCCGTCATGGTCGTTGGCCCCTCCCAGTCAGGCAAGACCACCGGACTTGTCGTGCCCGCGCTCCTCGAGTGGGCGGGGCCGGCGCTTTCGACGTCGATCAAGAGCGACGTCGTCAACGACACGCACGCGGCGCGAGAAGCCAGGGAGAGGTCCGCATCTTCGACCCGACCGGCGCAACACAGCTGCCCCACACCCCCTGGTCACCAGTCGCGGCAGCATCCACCTGGGAGGGCGCCCGCCGCGTCGCAGCGAGGCTTCTCGGCGTCGGCGAGAGCGGGCGGACAAACTCCGCAGACGAGAGCTTCTGGCGCCCCGCCGGCGCACGCTACCTCGCTCCGCTGCTGTTCGCCGGCGCGCACGGTGACCTCACGATGGGCGACATCCTCTCCTGGATCGCCACCGTCAACGAAGAGGAGCCCGCGGAACTCCTCCGCGCCAGCCCAGCACGCGGCGCGAGCCCGGCGCTCGAAGCACTCACGTCAGTGTGGGAAGCCGACGGACGCTTCCGCTCAAGCCTGATCCAGACCGTCTCCACAGCGCTCGATGCATGGCAGGAGCCCGCGATCGCCGCCGCAACCGCCGGCGAGAGCCAGATCACCGCAGACTGGCTCCTGGACGGAGCTAACACCCTCTATCTCGTCTCACCCGCCGACGACCAGCGCCGCCTGCGGGGCCTCTTCGCAGCGCTCGTGGCAGACATCACCGCCGGCGCATTCCAGCGCTCCGCCAGGACCGGCAAGCCGATCGAGCCCGCACTGCTGCTCGCACTCGACGAGGCTGCGAACGTCGCACCGCTCCCGAACCTCGACGAGATCGCCTCCACCGGCCCCGGACAGGGGGTGCAGCTCCTCACCGTCCTTCAGAACATCAGTCAGGCCACCGACCGGTGGGGGCGTGACAGGGCCGAAACGATCGTCGCGAACCACCGGGCAAGGATCTTCTGCTCCGGCATCGGCGACCGCACAACCCTCGAATATCTGCGCCAGACGCTCGGCGACGAGGAGGTCACACGTCACTCCACGCAGCGATCCGGTGCGTTGCAGCCTGCCTCCCGAACGGTCAGCAGCGAGTTCAGAGCACTGGCGGGGGCGCACCTGGTTCGCCAAGCCGACGCCGACGTGGCCCTGCTGATCTATGGGCGCCTGGCGCCCGCGTGGCTGCGTCTGAGGCTGTGGTACGCCGACTCGACACTGCTTTCCCTCGCCGCAGCCGAGACGCCACGTGACCCGCGTCGCGATCGCCTCAGCCTCAGGCGAGCCTTCTCACGGACAATGCGGCTCTGGAGTCGCTGATCCAGGGCCGCCAGCCGGCGCCACGACCGCCCCCGGCCGGCCGGCCACGCCACATCGTTGAGCAACGCATCAAGCAGTCCATGCGCCCCGTCGGCGGGGCCGGCCGACGGCGGTTCGTGCCGCCGCACCTCAGGCACAATAGGAAGGGCCGCTGACAGCTCGCTGACGTTCGCGCTCGCCCAGATTGCCCGTTTCTACCATGATCTGTTGTCCCACCACAAACGTTTACACTCGAGCACCCGATCGTGTATTCTGCCCACGCGACGCCGACTCTCCCTCCCTGGTTAATCGGTGTTGACGTGCAGTTCCCCAGGCCGGGCGTTCACCCTCGGACGCCCGGCCGAACTAATCCCGTGATCAGAATCCCAGCTGCCAACCCGGTCTCACCTCCCGGCCCGCGCGGGACAGGACTCGGGACGCAACGACCGAGCATCCATGACACCCAGCGTCGAGTTGCGCTGCGGGCTGAAATGAGAGCCAGGCCAGGCGCGTGAGCAGCGTGCAGGACAAGGTGGTGCTGATCACAGGCGGTGCGCGCGGCGTCGGCGCTGCGACCGCCAGCCGACTGGTCGAACGCGGCGCGAGGGTCGTCCTGGTGGACATCGATGAAGACCCGCTCATCGAGCTGGTGGAGCGCCTAGGGCCCGAGCGCGCAACCTGGATCACCGGTGACGTCACGGACCTAGCCGCAATGCAGGCAGCTGTGGCCCGCGCCATCTGGAACTTCGGTCCGGTTGACGTCGTGGTCGCCAACGCCGGGATTGCAAGCTACGGCTCGGTGGCGACGGTGGACCCCGCGATCTTCAGGCGGGTCATCGACATCAACATCACGGGTGTGTTTCACATCGTTCGCGCCGCGCTCCCCGCGCTCATCCAGCAGAGCGGCTACGTGCTGGTCGTGTCCTCCGCGGCCGCATATGCGCCGGCTCCCGGCCTGGCGGCCTACAACGCGAGCAAGGCCGGGGCCGAGCACTTCGCCAACGCGCTGCGGATGGAGCTCGGCTACAGGGGCGTGGCTGTGGGGAGCGCGCACATGTCCTGGATCGACACGCCGATGGTCCAGGACGCCAAGCGAGACCTGACCGCCTTCGGCGAGCATGCTGGGATCCCTGCCGGGGCCGCTGGGAGCCACGACCTCGGTAGAGCAGTGCGCCGAGGCGTTCGTGCGCGGCATCGAGAACCGAGCAAGCCGCATCAACGTGCCCGGCTGGGTGGGGATGCTGCGCTGGATCAAGCCGGTGCTCAGCACAAAGCTCGCCGAGCTCCAGAGCAGACGCGAGACCAGACGGCACCTCCCGCTCATGGACGAAGAGGTCGCTCGCCTCGGACGATCAGCCAGCTCACGCGTGGCGCTCCCGGGCGACGCGGTGAGCGAGAGCGCCGCGGCCCCGGAGCCGATCTGACGCTCCTCGGCCGGCTGACGTGTTTTGCGTCCAGCATTGCCGTCAGGGTTCGTCCCATACCGTCGCGGCCTTCAGCACTCGGCGCTGAGTTGGTCATCTCCGGTTCGGGTGCGGCCGGGACCGCGATCAGTAGCCGGCAGGATCGGCGATCGCGTCGTGGGCCCTGCGGTGCAGCTCGAGATGAGCGACCCGGCGTCCCGGTACGCGGAGCAGCGATGCTGACTCGTGGACGCCGACCCAACCGGCGACTTCCACGAATTGTGGTCCGCGCTCCTCGAGGGCGAAATCGAGGGCAGGCGCGAGGTGGGTGTCGATGCGCGAACGAGGTGGACCGGCAGCCAGAGGTCGATGCCCTTCCCACAGCGCCCGACACGACGGTGGCGACCCGGCGTTCGCGTCGCGGCGTCAGCGGCCGCAATATCGGTGCTGGCCGCCCTGGACCTTTCCTTAGCGGTCGACTTGGGTGATGTGCACGACCGTCCCGCCGGGCCGCCTCCCGCCGCCACGCTCCTCATCCCACTGTTTGTATGCCGCGTCGATCGCGGCGTGTTCGTTCTCGGCGTCGCCTTCCCAGTCGGTCCCGCTTATGGCCGAGGAGGTACTGAGGCCGACTATCTGCACCCTGAACCGCGCCACTCGACAACGCTATATGAGTCGGGCGGCCAATAAACCCCAATGTTGGAGTTACCGGATGCGATCCGTTTCTGCCCGCGCGGAGGGGCTCTCCCGGACCGCAGTGTGCAATGAACGGCCCGGGAGCACCCCACCCATGAGAGATCGAGGGGGATCTCCGCCGAGAAGGGTAGCCGAATGGCGCCGGTATGTAAACGTGGGCGCTGTGATTTGAGAGCGTCTCGGCAACCTCTGGGTGGATCTGGACAATCCGGGGTATTAGACTCGGCCTCTGAACGCTTTGGCCGCCTGGCGCTGCTCGCGGTCTCTAACTACGCGCCACCCGGGCAGTATTCGCCGGGGCGATAACGGCGTCGTAGAGGCGAAGGCCCTCTGGCTCCAACTGTGGGGTCTCTTTGCGTGCGGAGCTACCCACCAACGCGTGGTGGCTTTTGCGGAGTTATGGACACCCGGTGGCGTTTAGAAGACAACGCGCCCTTCGCGAATAGCCCTTATTAATGGGGCCTGGCGACGCCCAGTGAACTCATACGCTAGCGTTTGCGGAATGGGTGGCGAGACACGCAGGTCAGTCAAGTGGGGCATCCGCGCACTTCTCCTTGTCGCATTGCTAGTCGGTACCGGCGCCTCCTCCGCGAGCGCGGCATCGAGCATCGAAGGCGTGTGGGCGTTAACGGCGGGCAGATCGCGATTCAGCCGCTCACGAACAGCACGTTCGTCGGCACGATCGTGACCGAAACCAAGTTCGCCGAATGCAGCCACCCAGTGGGACAGCAGATCTGGACCGGGATCACGCCGCAGCCCGACGGCTCCTTCTGGGGCCTGCACCAGTGGTACTTCGAAAAGTCCGGGTGCACTCTGAACCCCACGCTCGGGCTGAGCGCCTTCCGCATCCTCGAGGGGAGCAGCGGCTCGCACTACCTCAGGGTCTGCCTGAGCACTCCCGGCACCGCGCAGCCGACGATCGCCGCGAACGGCACCAGCGCGAACGCGACCTACGGCTGCTTTGACTCGGCACTGAGCGCACCGCTGCCCGCGGCTGAAACCACAACCGCGGCGAACGGGACGAGCGGCAAATCGGGCACCCAGAACTTCAAAGAACTCGTATCGCTGCCCAACAACAGGAAATGCTTCAGCTCACGGAGCTTTCAGATCCACGTTCTGGACCCGAAATACGACGCCTTCAAGACAATCAGCATCACCGTCAAGGGCAAGAAGCTCAAGACGGTGCGCCACGGCGGAACCATCACCGCGACGGTCAGCCTGAAAGGACTCCCCAAAGGGGCCTTCTCGGTGGTCATCAAGGCCACGACCTACCTCGGCCGGCACCTGTCGGGCACCCGGACCTACCACACGTGCGCGGTCAAAGCCGTGCATCACAAAGCCAGCATCAAACTGGGCAGTCGCTGACGAGTTACCAGCGACTCTACGCGCCTCGAGGTAGCTCCAAACCCGGGCTTCTTGTCGTCCCGCAGGTTGTCGGACCCGGGATCATGTCGCGGGCGATCGGCATCACCGGCGTCGGCGACTTGGCGCTCGGGTGAGCCCGCTCGTGTCCGACGGAAGTCTTCGGGCGCGCGCGCAAGCTCCGGTAGCTTTTCCCCCGTGAGGGATTACCCGATGCTTCCCACAGAGCCCTCCTCGGCCTATCGCCGCGGGCCGGGTCTGTTATCGGCCGCTGCTTGCGGGTAGCTGCCGCCGGCGCGCCACAGATTGCGGCCCGGGAACAGCCGCCCCGTTGCTAGGGCACCCGTGTAGAACCGGCACCGCTCGGGAAGCTGGCAGCCACAGTCGATTGCCTTCACGCAGCGCAGGGAGGCGGAGAGATGGTGGCCGGCGGTGCTACCCGCCGAAGCCGAACTCGCGCGCGGCTCCTTCTTCGGCGGCACTGCGCGCGTCTGCTGAAGGCGCCGTGTCCTGCGCCACGGTCGAGATAGCCTGACTGTTCCTCGAGCTCGTCGCTCGACGGGGTGCGACGATCGCGACGGATGTCCTCCTCGTGGGCGACGCCGAGCGTAGTCGCACCGGCCGGCTGAGGTCCTCCGCCGCGACACGGTTCCCGCCGGGATTCAAGCCCGCGCCCGCGGCGCCCGGACGAGCAGATGACGGGTGCCCTGGGGTCTGACCGCCCATCGCGCGGTACTCGAGGACTTGCTGAGCGGCGCGCGATTGCAACACGCCAAATGGCGCTGCAAACACAAGGATGACCGTCGCGGCCGCCGCCCCCGCGAAGCCCGCGGCGCACAGGGCGCCGATAGGCCTCCGGGGTGCCGCCGGCGCGTCGTCCCAGTCACGAGCATCGGCGTCGCCCGGCGACGGGTCATTCGGTGTGCGGCGCCGCAGCTCGACCGCGGGCTGCTCCCACACCGATCGCTCTTCCTGGTCGGCGGCGTTCGTCGGAGCCAGGTCTTGATCCACGGTTGTGGATGGTCCGGGCGTCGCTGCAGCAGCGACAGGACGTCTGCGCGAGAGCGGGATCACGGGCGCGACGAGCGTCCGGTCGCCGTCCTGCGGAGTTCCACCTTCAAGCGAGCTCATGACTGCACCGCCTCGACGACGCCGACGCCTGCGTTAACATCACCCATCTTGACCCTCGATCTTTGGTGATTTTGCGATGCCCGATACGCCGCTCCTGACCGTTGAGCAGGTCGCCCGCGAGTTCCAGCTCACGACACAGACGATTCGCAATTGGATACGAAGTGGTGCGCTGGCCGCCGTCAAGATCGGGCATGTCTACCGCGTCAGGCGAGAGGACGTGGACGCGATGCTGAGGCGTCACCAGGGCGAAACCGCTCCCCTGGGCACACACCGCGACCTCTGGGACCCCGACACGCTCGGGATGCCCTACCGGCCCCGCGAGCCCAAGCGTCAGCCGTCGATATGGGACGGTGCGGACGTCCCGATCGTGCCCGCGAAGCGGGCCTGAGTTCTCAGGCGGCAAACCGCCGCATGCACTCCGGTCTCCCACACTCACGCTGCTGAACTCCCCTGCCGCGCAGATCGCCATTTGAGATTCCTTTCCCGTCTGGAGGGACGCCGCGGGCGGCCCGGAGGTCGCTGCGGCGTCAAGCTTGACCACGAAGTCATGTCGGCTCAGCGGCCGCCGGGCCACCCCCCTCATACGGCTGGCGGTGATTCCTGAGATCGGCAGGAACCCGTACTCGAACGGTGACCAGCCAGCACAGACCCGGCGCTACGGATCCTCAGCCTCGACACAGACTGCAATGAGCAGCGGGTCGAAGTCGGCGTTCATGGCGACTCGGTTCGCGTCGGCGGCCGATCACCAGTTCGGCAGCCGAAGACCTCGCCGGCCAGACGTCGTTATCCATGGTCCTCGCTGGATCGGACTCTTACGCGGAGCGACGTTTGCGCGAACGCGGTGCATCCTCTGTTGCAACGGCACTGGCCAGCGCGTCGACCACGTCCGCGAGTTCTTCATAGGCGCGGGCAACTTCAAGCATGTCCTCACCCGCGGCAACCGTCCCGAGGCGCGTGATGACCTGGTCGAAGTTCTTCCACAGCGCCTCCGGGCCACGGCGCCCGGTTCCGGGCCGCAGCTCGTAAGGGGGCTCGCTGTCCGCCTTCCTGGCCGGGGGCCAGGCGAACCCAGCCGCGTCCGCGGCGCGACACACCCGCGCCGCATCGCGGGCACCCTCAGCGAGCGTGGCCAGCCGACCGGCGAACCCGCCGTCAGGTGGAGCCAGCTTGTGTGCCTGCACAGCACCGCCCCAGCTCGCCATACCCGCCCTGAACTCGCTGAGCACACGCGCATCATCGTCAACAACACGATCTTTGGCCATTTTGCGATGCTACCCCACGCGTCGGCGGCGAGCACCGGCTTATGGACGGCTGCCCGGCCAGCGGGGCTCGTATGGTAGGTCAGCCTGATGTTGCTCGACGCGCCCTCGATTCCTGTCCCCGCGCAGTTGCGAATCGCTTACTCCATTGCTTTTGCAATTTGCAATAACGCGCATCTGCCGGAGGTCCATGGTAGTCTGTTGCCGTGAGCTTTGAGGCCTTCAAACGTCAACGCGCCCCCTTGACCGGCGACCCGGCGATCACTATTCAGAAGCGGGGCAACTTCTGGCTTAATCCTGCGGCCTATAGCGCCTTGGGCGAACCTCAGGCCGTGGAACTGCTCTATGACAAAGAGCGCAATCTAGTTGCGCTCCGCAAGGCTCCGGAGGACAGCGAGTACGCTTATGTCGTGCGACCGCTCGGTGGGCAGCGAAAGCAGCGACAGACGGGAAACACCAGCTGGCTCATCTCTGGTATGGCTTTCACGGCGTATTATGGAATTGACACCGGAATCGCTCGCCGCTGGACCTGTCGCCTGGACGACGACCTTCTCGTACTCGACCTAAACGAGCCGAGCATCGAGGTGACATCAAACCGCGAGCGGACAAACGCACCAGCGCCAAGCTCTAACGCTACACCGTCATCGAGCCTGCCTGGACCCGCCTCTAACGGGTCGCCAACGGCGCTCCCACAGGTTTCTCCCGATGAGCCGACGAATACGCCGCCGGGGAGGGAGAACGTGAGCTAGCCCGGAAGGATGGAGGCTTACAGCTTCTGCTGGGTCTCCTGTCGTATCACCCCGGGTGATGGGGTCGACCCCGCGAAGGTCGCCCCCGCTCACGACAACTTGTGCTAGCGGCAGTCTAGCGCGCTCGACTGCCGCGCGCTCGCTGCTGGGCGCCGGCTTGCGCGAGCGAGTCGGCGGGCGTACCCGATCTTCCTCCGAGATTTCTCTGATGAGACAGACCGAGCGTCGGCTAAGAGACGTCCGATGCTCGTTGAGGCCCGTGACGTCACAGAGTCGAGAGACTCGCCGATCGGATCGGCTCGGCTTCGCGGCTGCCGGGCTCGATCGTGGCGAAGCGCCTGCTTGCCTCTGAAGCTGACCCACGAACGACGCTCTCGAATATCGGCTCAACGCGGCGCTAGCCTCCGGCGGTCAACGCAAATTGGCCCCGGCGCAGCGGACACTGCCCGGGGCCGCGGCACGGAAAGCAGGACTTCCCATGCACGATCACCCTAGCCCCAGCGCCCTGCAGGCCGACAAAGCCCAGCGCGAGTACACCGTCCTCGCACTTCTCCTCGAGCCGGGTGCATCATGGCCCTGGTCCGTGAAGGAGATCGCGCAGGCGACCGGCGACGACGTGCTCGCGTTCGACGCGATCGAGAGCCTGCACGCCGCCGGCCTCGTCCATCGCTCACGGGAGTTCGTATTCCCCACGAGGGCCGCCGCGCGGTTCAGAGAGATCGAGCGCGGGGCGATCTAGCACCCACAAGGTGACCACTGGGTGGCTGCCGCGGCCTATGCCGCGGCAGCGATATGGGCCGTGGGCTTCGCGTCCTCCAGTCGCGGCTTCGAGCGCCCAGGACCGGGCAGCGAGAGCTTTGCGATCTTGCGCACGACACTGCCGAACTGCCTGTGCAGCGGGCCCGTGTTGTAGGGAATCCCGTAGCGCTCGGTGATCTCATGAACCTGTCCGGCGATCTCGCCGTAACGGTGCGCGGGAGGTCCGGGAAGAGGTGGTGCTCGATCTGGAAGCTGAGGTTCCCCGCGAGGATGTGGAAGAGCCTGCCGCCGGTCAGGTTCGCCGAGCCGAGCAACTGGCGGTAGTACCACTCGCCACGCGTCTCATCCGCGGTCTCCTGCTCGGTGAACTGCTCCGTACCGTCCGGGAAGTGTCCGCAGAAGATGATCGTGAACGCCCACACGTTGCGTGTCAGGTTCGCGGTCGCATTACCGGCGAGAACGAACGGCAGCGACGGGCCGGAGAGGATCGGGAACAGCATGTAGTCCTTCAGCGTCTGGCCTTTGACCTTGCGCCAGATGTCGCCGAGCATCCCGCGCTTCTCTGAGCGCGACCTCGCCGGTCGCGATCCGCTCGCTCTCGAGGTCGTGAAGCGCGACGCCGTACTGGAAGAACAGGGCGAGCAGTGTGCCCCACGGAGGTTGCCGAGGTAGTAGGGGCGCCAGCGCTCCTCCTCGGACATCCGAATGACGCCGTAGCCGATGTCGCGGTCCTTACCGACGATGTTCGTGTGCGTGTGGTGCATGTAGTTATGGGAGTGGCGCCACTGGTCAGCCGGACACGCCGTGTCCCACTCAAAGGCCTTGCCGCTGAGTCGCTGATCCCCGGTCCAGTCGTATTGGCCATGCATGATGTTGTGGCCGATCTCCATGTTGTCCAGGATCTTCGACAGCGACAGGGCGGCCGTCCCTCCGACCCAGGCCGGGGGAGGAAGCCAAGGAACAGAAGACCACGGCCCGCGACCTCCAGACCTCGCTGCACACGGATCAAACGGGTGATGTAGTCCACGTCGGGCTGGCCGAGGTCCGCGACGACGGCGGCACGGATCGCGTCGAGCTCTTCGCCGAACGCGTCGAGCTGGGCGGGCGTGAGAGGGCAGGTGCTAACGGTCATGGCTCACTCCTTCGGGGGTCCAGGGCTCTACAGGTCAAGGACGACATCGCCTACGGGCACCGACACGCAGATCCGGATCTCCTCGTCGTTCTGGCTGGAGAGCTCGCCGGTGAGCAGGTTGCGAACCGTGCCGCTCACCTTGCGGCAGCTGCACGTATTGCAGATGCCCATACGGCAGCCGTGCTCGGGATCAAGGCCGGCGTCCTCCGCCTGCTCCAGCAGCACCAGGCCGTTGCTGGCAACTCCTGCTCACTGCGTGCGAATCGCACTATGCCGCTCGCGTCGCCGCGCTCAAGGGGCAGTGCCCGCGACGTGAACGTCTCGACGGCCGGGGCGGCAACCCGTCCTCAGCCCAGACCGCGCCTAACCGCGCCGACCAGAGCCGGCGGGCCACAAACGAACGTCGCCGCATCCCGTGGCGCCGCATACCGCCTCGAGATGCCGGCGGCAGAACCGCCCGGAGAGCGGGGAGTCCCCGCCACGGGTGTATCCGCGACCGACCCGCAGCCAGGGTGGACCCTCGCCAGACGAGCCAGCTCAGGCCCATAGAGCGCGAGCTCGGACGAGCGGGCGTAGTTCAGGAACGCGACCTCGCCGGTGTAGCCCTCGAGGCAAAGCGTGCGGAGCATCGCCATCACCGGCGTGATGCCGCTTCCGCCGCTGATCAGCAGAACGCGCTCCGGGCGCCGGCTCGGCAGCACGAACTCGCCCTGTGCCTGGGACAGCCCAACAGTCATTCCTGGGCGAGCGAGCTCGCGAAGGTGGCGCGAGAGGCGCCCGTCGGGGTGGGTCGAGACTGTCAGCTCAAGCGTGCCGTCCGGGGCCGCTCCGGGCCTGCGGGAGAGTAGGGGCGCGCCAGCAGCACACCGTCGACCTGGACGCTGACCGTCACGAACTGGCCCGCGCGGATGCCGCGCCAGTTCTCGTTGGGGCGCAGCGTCAAGGTCACGCTCCGCTCGGTCTGGCGGTGGACGGCCGTGATCTCGCGCGCGCACGTCGCGCCTGAGAAGCAGCGGGTCGACGAGCTCGACATAGCGATCAACGCCGTGCGGAAAAGCCAGCGCCCCACCAGCCCGTGAATGCAGCACGCGCCGCGCCATCCTGCGGCGCGGAGAGACCGTCTGGCGACTGTTGTGCTGGTGGCTCCCAGCGCGTCTCCTCAGGGTGATGCTGCCTGAACGTCAAAGACACCTACTCCTCACATCGATCGATGTTACATGATTTGATGTCACGCCATATTGTGTCCGCTCTTTGACGTAAGCTTCCCGTGGTGGCCGACCAAAACGTCCTGACGATCGAAGAGCTCGCGGCAAGAGCGGCATGACCGTGCGCAACATTCGTGCGCACCGGGCCCGCGGACTACTGCCCGCGCCCGAGGTCCGCGAGCGGATCGGCTACTACGGTCCCGAGCATCTCGCCCGCCTGCGGCTGATCGCCCGCATGCAGGCCGACGGCTTCAACCTGCGCGCGATCGAACGACTGCTCGATGCAGCGCACGGCAGCCCGAGCAACTGCTCAGCCTCAAGGACGCGATAAGCGCCCCATTCGAGAGCGAGGAGCCCCGCGTCTTCACCACCGCCGAGCTGCAGCAGCGCTTCGGTGAGCAGGCAGACGCCAAGTCGCTCGCACAGGCCGAGGAGCTCGGCCTGCTCACCGCGCTCGGCGACGGTCGCTACGAGGCCCCTATACCTTCGCTGCTCGACATCGCCCAGGAGGTCGTCGCCCGTGGCGTCTCGCTCAAACACGCGCTGGTCGTGATCGCCAAGGTCCGCGACCAATGCAGGACGGTGGCGCGCGAGTTCGTCAAACTCTTCGTCGCCGACGTCTGGAAGCCGTTCGCAGAGGAGGGCTACCCCGAGGAGCGATGGGCCGAGGTCACTGAGTCGATCGACCGGCTGCGCCCCGTCTCCTCGGCGGCGCTGCTCGCGGCCTACCAGCTGACGATGTCCAAAGAGGTCGAGGCCGCCTTCGGGCGTGAGCTCGAGCGGCTGAGCAAACACGCGCCTCGAAAGAGCTGATTCGGCATCACCCCGGCCGCTCGGCCGGATCGCGAGCTACGGGAGTTGTTGGATGATGTCGAGCAGCTCAGCCCGGCTGTAGCCACTCTCGCGGCTGAGCTGAACGAGCTCGATGGCCTTCGCGAGGAGCGCGCCGCGCTGGGGTGTGCCGCTGACGCGGATGCCGCGACCCGGGCGTAGCTCGAGAGCCCTTCGTCGCGGAGGATCCTCACTGCCCGCAGCACCGTGTTCGTGTTCATGTGCATGACCGCGGCGAGATGGCGCGCCGGCGGGAGCCGCTCGCCCGGCCTCGCCTCACCGTCGGCGATTGCGCGGCGTATCTGCGCTGCGACCTGGTCATGCAGCAGCGCCGGGTCACTACGGTCAACCCTCACATCCATCATTGTGCTATTCATAGTAGCTCAGCCGTCCTATGGCGCCCGCCCGAGATCCGATGACGACGACCGTCGAGAAGCCCCACCTCGAGGAACGCCGCATGCGGGCGTCATCGAGGAGGCGCGCGTGCGCCAGCGCCGGCATCGAGGCGCGGCCGCGGCGGCGGCGATCGCCGCCATTGGGCTCATGCTCGTGTTGTTCGGCGGCGGCGGCGGGACCTCCCGTCCAGGAGGCAGCTCCGGGCTGCCGGCCGTTTGCCCGCGGCGACAGCTCGGACCTCGCCCGCATCGTGCACCGGGGGCGACGGGGCTCTGCGGGGCGCGCCGGCCAGGTCGCTGCTGTCGATCCTCGGTGTTCTGCGCCGCCCCGCCACGACAGCCGACGCTGCGAGCGGCATCACCGCGGCAGGGATGGTGCACGGCGTCTTTGTCAACTACATCCGCCGGGCCCGCGTCGTCTCGGGCGCCTCCTACTACATCTACCCCGCCGTCATCGGCGAGTGCGGGACGGGCGAGGCGCCTCGCGAAGGCGTGATGGACATGGCAAAGAACGTCGACCTCGGCCACGGCCTGCTTGGCGCGTCTGGCGGGGGCGGCTCAAACGCCTCGGACATCGAGCAGGGAAGGGCAGTTGGAGCTGGCCCGCCCGGCTCGAGCACGTCGCAGACGATCAGCATGATCGTTCCCGACGGTGTTGCGGACGTCACGCTCCACTACCCCGCGGCCCGGCCAGCGGCCACATGCCCCCGATCTCGCCCGCATTCCACGCCTCACCGCGGCTGTCGTCAACAACCAGGTCGTGGTGAGCGTCCCGCGCACCTCAGGTCCCGAAGCCAGCGGCGTCACGATGATTTGGCGAGCCTCCAGCGGACGCCGGCTCAGGACCTTCCGCAGGCTGTAGGCGGCGGCGGGGATCCACGGAGCGAGGACTCACCACTTCGCGCTCGCGCCTCGGCCATCAGTTCGGGTGCCATGTCACCATCAGGCTGACCGTAGACGACGGACGGCCTCTGCCTCCGGCGCTAGAACGGAACGAAGCTCTCGGAGGTCAGTCATCACCCCTCGACTGGCGGTGCCGCTGATTCTGTGTCGGCCCGCCGATCGGGTCATCTCTATCCAGGGTCTGAGCGGCGGTCCACCTTAGATCGAGCTCTCGCGACTTCGCGGTAGCGACCGTAGTGGTAGCCATCCCACAAGAAGAAGAACTCCAGGGGGTCCTGGTAACCTACCAGACGCGCCGCTCGTCTGTCCGCCAGGTGCAGACGCCTTCGACCTTCCTCCTCGGGAAGCCCATCTCGAGACCCCGTCTCGGGCCTTGGGGGTCGTCATATCTCGGCGGGCGCAAACTTCAGCCAGCCTTTGGCGGAGCAGCGAGCGGGGATCCGGTTCAGCCCTGAAAGGTGTACTAGCTCCTTCTCCAGTGTCGGGGCACGTGCACCGCGACAGCATCTCGGCATCCACAACTGCGTGGCATAGTCGAGCCTCGACTCAAAACGCCAGACAAGGCACCGGTCTGCGGGCGGCGCGGGCGGCGAAATCGACCCGCTTGGGCGCACTAGCCTTGCCGTCCTTACCTTTGGAAGCCTTGACCCCCACGCGGGCGCGTTGGCCTAGAGCGAGCCGTAGTCGGACGCCATGGCGTGCCATCCGTAATGGCTTTGGTGCTAGCCGAGCACCACGGTCGGCACGCCCGACCCGGGCGTCTTTCCATGGGGGCTCCTTGTGCGTCTGCTCGCGGGACGCCCGTGCCTTGTCCGCCTTCCGTAGTGCCTCAACACTACGTCAGTCGACTCGCGCTGCGACTTGGTAAGCCGGGAGATGTTGCCCTTCGGCCACTTCTTCATCTTGAACTTCCCGGCGATGTTCGCGAACAGATCGGGGACCACGGGCCACGTTTGCCCAGCCGCGCCTCTCGCGCTCCTCGAATGCCAGGGGTCTCGCCAGCTCAGGCAAGGTGTCAAGCCTGGGAGTGGTACCCGAGCTTTTGGAGGGCTCCAGGTTCGTCCCTTCTCCCTTTTGCTCCAGGATGTAGCGAGCAACGTCGTGTGCGGAGGTTCATGGATCCAGCGCCTAACCGTCGTTGGCCCTGGAAACTAGTCCGGAACAGTCGCAATCTCTCGCTAGGTCCAGACGTGATCGGCAATGCCGGCGGCCATCGCAGGAGGGCTCTCAGGGACCATGTCGCGATCCTCGACCGGTCCGCCGGGCGCGGGGTGCCTGATACACCACCGCCGATCGCCCGATCGAGCCGGGATCAATCGCGGCTTCGCGGAGACCGCCTCGACCGCACCCGGAATCGACGCTCGCTCATCGCAGACGGATTCGCGTCACCCAGCAGGTCCTTCAGCGCCCGAATCCGAGCGCCAGGCGACGAAGAGTGCCTCCCCGCGGCGGCCCCTGATGGCGAGTTTGTATGCATCTGGGGAACACGATTTGGGAACACGGTCGAATTTGGATGATCACGCCTTTGTTCTTGCGACAAAAAAGACCTGCAAAACAGCATAATGCGGGCGAGAGGACTCGAACCTCCAAGGGCTTTCGCCCACCGGCTCCTAAGGCCGGCGTGTCTACCAATTCCACCACGCCCGCTGGGCGGATCAGAGCGTACCCAGCATTGTGCGGCGTGCGCATCCGCACACACTGGCGCGTGAGCTTGTATGGTCATCGCGTATGTCCTCGGCTCACGCCCCGGAGGCGCCCAGAGACGTGATCATCACGCACCCGAATCGCGACAAGCCCGTCGTGCAGGCGACGCGGGCGGTGGTCATTCTGCTGTTCCTGATCAGCGCTGCTCTGGTCCTGATCGTCACCGTTGGCGGCTGGAACCAGCTCGAGGGCGCGATCCCCGTCGATATCGCCTACGTGCTCGTGTACCTGACGCTCGCCTACTACGCATGGCGCTGGAACCGCGGCGTGCTGCCCGTCGGCGCGGCGCTCGCGGTCCTGCTCGGGGTGTTCGCCGCCGTGGCTGGGCCCGGATGGTTCAACCGCGACGGCTTCGGCTACGAAGAACCCGGGCTTGACGCGAGCCTGCTGGGCATACTCACGCTGCTCATCGTGCCTGTGCAGATCGCGCTCGTGGTGTTCGCGATGCGCGGTTTCCAGCAGGGCTGGAACGTCGAGCTCGAGCGCCGCGATCCCAATGCGGGCGCGGCGATGGCGAACGCTCCCGCCCACCCCGCCTGAAGCGAGGTTATCCTCGCGGAGCCTGGCCCACACTGCGGCGGTGGCGGAACGGTAGACGCGGGGCCCTCAAAAGGCCCTGTCCGAAAGGGCGTGTGGGTTCGATTCCCACCCGCCGCATCCAGTGGACCAGCACGAGTCATAGTCGTCTCCGCCGCGGCGCAGCAGAGCGCCTCAGGCAGCGATCGCTGACAGCTCGGCGCCGAGCTGGCAGCCGCCCGTCGCGACCACGCCAGATGCTTGCTGGCAGCGGTGGACACGGGGTCCTGCCCGCCTGACCGTCGACCAAACGCGCCCGGCGTGATCTACGCGGCGCCGGCCGGCGCCGGGCGGCGCGCATGCCATGGCACGGCTCGCTCCAGCTGCGCCGCGAGGGAGATCAGCGGAGACTCCTGCCACGGGCCGGCGACGAGCTGCACTCCGACCGGCAGGCCGGCGTCGGTCCAGTGCAGCGGCAGGCTGATGGCCGGCAGGCCCGTGACGTTGCCGAACGCCGTGAACGCAACGCTCGCCACCACGTCGAACACGGGCTGGTCGGGCGCGGCGTGCTGCGCCTGCATGATCGAGCCGGCCACGGGAGGGAGGATCGCGGACGTCGGGGTGAGCAGGATGTCGAAGTCACGCCCCCACCTGGCGACCTCCCGGCGGCTGAGCAGCTCCAGCGAGCGGGCCGCCACCGTGAAGTCATATGCGGAGAGCTCGCCTGCGGCCTTGCGCTGGTGCGCTATGTGCGGCTCCACCAGGCTCCAGTCCACACCCTCGTAGTCGCCGAGCCCGGCCTGTGTGAGGGCGATGAAGGCCGGGACCATCTCTTCGGAGATCGTCGGCACCTCCACCTCCTGCACAGAGTGGCCGAGGCCCTCGAGCGCGGCCGCGGCCGATCGCGCCGCTGCCGTGCAGGCCTCGTCGGTCGGCATGCCGAGCGGTGCCTGCGCCATCAGGCCGATCCTGAGCGCAGGCGGGGTGGCAGCCGTCTCCTGAGAGAAGGGGCGCGCCGGCGCGGGGGCGTTATACCAGGCCAGGGGATCCGGGCCGCAGATCGCATCGAGCGTCGCCGCGCTGTCGGACACTGTGCGCGACACCACACCCTCGACGACCGCTCCGAGCCAGCTCTGGGCCAGGCGGGGCACGCGCCCGCGGCTCGGCTTAAGGCCGACGAGCCCGCAGTAGGACGCCGGGATCCGGATCGACCCGCCGCCGTCATTCGCGTGGGCTATCGGGAACATGCCGGCGGCGACCGCGGACGCGGCGCCGCCACTCGAGCCGCCCGGCGAGCGGTTGGTGTCCCATGGGTTGCGGCTGATGCCGTGGCGGGTGTTCTCGGCCGCGGTGATGACCCCGAATGCGGGCGTGTTGGTGCGCCCGCAGAGCACGAAGCCGGCGCGCTCGAGAGCGTCGACGACGAGCTCGCTCGTCTCGCTGGGCTCCTCGGGCGCGCCGTGCGAGCCGTAAGTGACGGGCCATCCGGAGACTGGGGTCAGGTCCTTGATCGGTATGGGGACCCCTAGGAACGGCGACTCATCCCCTGCCGCGATCCGGCTGTCGGCCTCGGCGGCGGTCGCGCGGGCCTGCTCGTCGTTTCGCCAGGTGACCGCGTTCAGAGACGGGTTCAGGGAATCGACCGCTGCCAAGCACACGTCGAGCAGCTCGACCGCCGAGATCTCTCTGCTCCGGAGCGCCGCCGCCAGCTCGAGCGCACTGGCGGTGGGGGAGAGGTCAGCCATGGCGCGACCATATCACCGCTGCTGGCCGCGGTGATGGCGCTGCCGACACCGCGGCCCAGGCTTCTAGCCGGCGTTCGGGGCGGTCTCGCGGATCACTTTCCAGCCCGCCTTCAGCGGTGCCAGGAAGTACGGCGGCTCATCGGTCGCCAGGCGGCCGTCGTATTTGTAGTCCTTCAGATAGCCGTTGCCGCCCGTGGTTCCGACCGGACCGCGGTAGTTCTGGGCGATGGCGCCGTCGACGTTGAGTTTGCCGAGTTCGTTTCCGCAACTCCAGTTGTCCACGATGAACGAGTGGTGTGTGGAGAGGATGCCGGCGTAGATCCAAGGGTTTTCGAGCGACCCCGAGCCGTTGTTGCCGTTCGAGCAGGGGTGGTAGACCCGCACGAAGTCGGTCGCGATCAGACCGAGCGTCGCGGTTCCGGTGGGTTCGCTGCCGAGTTTTCCTTCGACGCTGGTCGGGTACAGGCTGCCGGTGACGATCACTTCGTTTTCGCCCGCGACCGTCAGCGATTTGCTGTAGGTGCCGCTCACGTAGACCGTGCCGCAGTTTTTCTCTTCGGCGGTCTCGTTGGATGTGTCCGCGTTGCTCGCTGTGAACTGGTACGTGCAGGCCCCGCTGGATTCGACGTAGATCAGCCCGTTGGCCGGCCACGCAATGTTTTCTTCCTTTTTGACGCCTTCCTTGTAGTAGACGGCTTTGATCGTGTTGGTGGTCCCGTTCAGCGTGAGGTGGGTGACGCCTTCGAACCGTCCTCCCGGTTCGACGTAGGCTTCAAGGCTGCTGTCGCTTTCCGGCGGGACCATCGTCGCGCCCTTCGTGTAGCAGCCGGTGGCCGTGTAGTAGGTCGCGCCGCCGGTGCAGCCGGCCGACGGGTAGGTACCGCCGTTGATTTCAACCGCGTCCGCGGGAACGTGCCCAGAGCGCCCGAAGGTGCCGCCGCTGACGTACGCGGCGTCGTTGGTGTGCATCGGTCCGTCCACCGAGTCGCCTGTCGTGAACTGGATGTTCTGGCATTTGAGTCCTTTGGCGGACCATTCGCTGTAGTAGGCGCCTTCGCAGCCTGTCGGAGCGTTGTAGGTGCCCGGATCCAGGGTCTCGAAGTTCGTGTAGTAGATGAAGTCGAGGAAGCCGGTTACCGCGAACGTGGCGACAATCGAGCGCGAGGAGGAGCCTGCCACGCCCGTCGACTTGATCCGGAAGGTGTTCGCGAGGGTGCCTTTGGACTCGATCATCGTCGAGAACGGGGACGCCGGGTTGCATGAGGTCGTGCCTTCCGGCGCCGAACTGGCGGGCAGCAGCTTGATTTCGTATTTCTCGCTCGCTTCTTCGATGACCGTGCTTTTCGGCGTCGCGCAGGTCTCCCAGTAGTCAGGGTTGACCTGCAGCTCGTACTCGTACTCCTGCACGCCGGCCAGGGCGGCGTAGTAGGCCTGCTTCTGGGTGGTGTCGGTGTGCGAGAGGTGGATGTCGCCGTTGGCTGCCGTGAACGCGGCGACCAGCAGCAGGCTCGTCACGAACATCACCCCGAGCGCGATGATCATCGTGAAGCCCGCCTCTGAGGCGACTCTGGACCGGATGAGCGATGCGCGGCGTGTCATTCGCATGGTGCACCTTCCACAGGGGATTCGGCCGCGGGCGCGCTGAACGCGAACGTGACCTGGTTGCTGAGTTCGATGGCGCGCGAGGTGACGTTGCTCGTGGGTGCGGCCTTGAAGCTGATGAGCACCGACGCGGCTTTGTGAGCTGCTTCTTCGTTTGTGAAGGGAACTGTCAGGGGGGTTTCGCTGAGCGTGGTCGACGGCGCCGTCGGTGAGGTGCTCGATTTGGTCGTGTAGGCGAAGTACTGGAAGATCGGGACCGGTTCTTTTTTCGCATTTTCTGTCTGGCTGATGTGTTCGCCGATGATCACGCCCGCGCTGGGGGTCGCGGTGGCCGGGAACGTGAAGTTCGGCCAGCTGCCTCCCGTGCTCAGATACGTCTTGTCGACCATCGTGCCCGTTCCCGGGGTCCACGTGATTTCGTCCTTGTGGGCACTCGGGATTTCGGCTTTTTCACTGTAGGCGTCCTGGAAGATGAGTTTGCTGCCTTCGCTCTTTTCCATGATTGGCGGGTGTTCGGCGGCGATGCATGCGGAGTGCAGCTCGTCGACGATGTGCGTCATCGTCGAACGGCCGAGCTGGTTGGCCTGCGTGACGTCGGTGACGCGCGCCGTCTGATGCATCGAGACTTCGAGGATCGCGAACAGCGCGCCGGTGACGATGATCCCGGTGACCATGGCGACGAGCAACTCGATGAGCGTGAAGCCGCTCTCGTCCCCGAGGTGGAGAGGTGGCCGGCCGTTCAGCATGACGCACCCGAGCTCACCTGGAAGCCGCCCGCGGCGTTTTCTTCGGTTTCTTCTTTGGTACGCGCCGTTTTACGTGTGTTTTCTTCTTCGGTTTTTTTGCCGGGCGCCGCCGTTTCCTGGGCTTTGACTTTGTTTTCGTAGGTAGTTTTTGAGATTTTGCCTTCGGGCGACCATTCTTTTTTCCACTGCGTCACGTTGGCGGCTTCTGTGGCTTCGCGCGCGGTGCGCGTGGTCGTTTCGGCGTTTTTGCGGATCGTTTCGTTTTCCGCGACGGTCAGTTCGCCGACGTCGAGGTTCAGGGTCGAGCCTTCAACTCTTTTGTTCGCGTAGCTGGTCTTGTAGAGGCGGCCGCCGTTGGCGAGGCACAGCGTCGCGGCGCCAAACGGCTGGAACGGGTTTTCCAGAGGGGCCCCTTCCGCTTCGGTGGTCAGCTGCGCATGGGTGACCGTTGAGGTGCTCGCGTTGTTGGGCGTGACGATCGGTTCGCATTCGGTGTTCGTGATCTTGACCGCGTATTTGACGTTTTTGGCCAGGGTTTTGGGTTCTGCGCGGGTTCCCGTGTGGACTTTGAGAGCGACGTAGCTCATCGGGACTTTGACGACGTTGAATTTGCCCGATTCGACCTTCGATTCGCCCGGGCTGCCTTCGGGCGGTTTGTTTTTCGTGCAGTCGCCCGCATAGACGGCCCAGGTGGCCGGGAACGGGAACAGGTCGCTCGAGGGGTAGCGGGTACCCGACGGCGTCGAGGCGGTGGGTTTGTAGGTGCCGGTGAGCGGTTGGTAGCGTTCTTCCCCGCCGGCTTCGTATTTGAACGCCGTGCTGCCGAGCTCGAAGGACGGCGAGACCAGGTTGGCGTTGTAGGCGACGAAGGTGTCGCTCCGGACTTCTTTGCCTTCCCAGGTGGTTTCGCCTTTGTAGGTGAACTGAGCCGTCAGCCCGCCGCCTTCCGCGTAGGTCACGGGGTCGTGGGTCGTGATGTTCGGCGCCAGCGTCAGTTCTTTGCTCGGGTACTTCAGGGCCCCGCTCGTGGTCACGAAGCCGAGTTTTTCGGCGATCGAGACGGTCGCCAGGGTCGAGGGGATGGCCGTGAACACGACGCATCCGCCGGAAGCCGTCGTGCCTTCCGCGGATGCGGGGCTACCGGCTTCCACGGGGATGTATGTGGCCGTGACCGTGACTCCCGGGACCGGTGCCGGCGTCGATGCGCCGTTGGTGACGTCGACCTCGAGCCCCGAGCCTGTCGGCGGGGTGATCACGCTGGTCTGCGAGACGGCCGGACGTTTAGATTTTTCGAGGGTCGCCCAGGTCACCGCGGAGGTGACGCGGATGTTCGCGCCGGTTTTGGCGGTCGTTTCGTTGGCGTTGCATCCGACGGCGTTGCCCGCCGAGTTGACCGGCTGGGCTTCCTGGGTGATCGTGAAGACGGTGCCGCCCACGGTGCGCGTGTATTTGTGGGGGTTGGTCTCGAGCGTGTCCAGCGTGGTGGAGGGATCGCTGCGGAGCTGCTCCTGGGACTGCGCGGCGAGCAGCGATGCCTCGTCATGGCGGCGCTGGTCCGCGGTCAGGCGGTTGACGACGTCGAAGCCGCTGAAGGTCGCAAGCACGATGAGTCCGACGAGGGCGGCGCTGATGACCACCTCGATGAGCAGGAAGCCGTCATCCGAGCCTGGTCCTCGTGGGCGCCGCGGAGCCTCGCCGAGGCGTCGGCGCAGCCGACGACAGCGAAGGTCGTCACGTAGCGTCCCAAAGAATGTGTGCATCGTCACAAGAAAGCTCCGGTCTATGGACCTTTCGGCACCTCCGGCCCCCGGCTTTAGCGCTGGAGCGGGCTCTAAGCGGCTCACGAAGGTCCTGGCCGACCTGCGCGTCAGGCGCAGACACGGCTCGCCGGTGGTCGCGGTGGCTCGTCGGTCCGGGGTGCGGATCGACGCCGTGCGCGGCGGGTTCGACGCCTGCCCTGCGCTCCTGAGGGGCTCTGGCGGTGGGCGGCGCCGCGAGAGCCTACAATTCGCCGACCCCGGGGGACTGGTGTATCGGTAACACGGTGGTCTCCAAAACCGCAACGCGAGGTTCGACTCCTCGGTCCCCCGCTGTCGAAGCCCCCGCCCAGGCGGGGGCTTCTGCGTTCTAGAACACTTCTGCCTGCGCGCGGCGCGCCGGTACCCCTATGCTGGCTCGATGGCCGAGCCCGACATCACCTTCGCGGCGCTGCAGCGCAGCGGCGGCGAGCGCTTCCAGGCGCTCAGGCGGGAGCTCGGCGTCAGCAGCTTCGGGATGAACCTGATCATCCTGGAGAGCCGCCAGCGGGGCCGCATCCACGCGCACGAGCGTCAGGAGGAGGTCTATCTCGTCCTCGAGGGCGAGCTGACGCTTGTGGTGGAGGGGATTGAGCACACGCTTGGGCCCGACGACCTCGTGCGTGTCGGGCCCGCGGTTCGCAGGCAGCTCGTGAACGCGGGCGGCGGGCGGGTGGTGCTTCTCGCGCTCGGCGGCGCCGGCGAGCACGCCGGCAGGGACGGGCAGGCGTGGGAGTCGTGGGAGCAGGGGGGAGAGGGCCTGCCTCCCCAGCAGGTACCCCTCCCGCAGGACCTGCCGGCCGACTGACACACTCTCCCTGCTTGCTCCTCAGCGCGTGACAGCGCGGTAGCGCTGGAGTGCGATCAGTGCCCAGATCGCCTCCACGACGCCGAATGGCCAGGTGCCAGCCAAAAAGCCGTATGTGCTCGAGAGCAGGCAGCCGAAGGAGAAGGCGAGGATGAAGCCCGGATGGCGGTTCTCGCACGCGTACATGACCATCATGAAGGTGACCGCTGTTGCGCCGAACGCCGTGAGCACGCCTGCAGTGTGACGGCATCGGCCATATGGATCAGCTCGCGCGCCTGAAGATCCGGCGAGTCCGTCGCCGCCTCGACTAGAGTTTTCCCAGGGACGCCCCGACGGTGTGCGGGCTGACTGATGAGCGGCGCGGAGAAGGCGCCGGCAACGTCAGGACACGGAGGAGATCTATGAAGGTCATAGGAGCGGGGATGCCGCGTACCGGCACACTCACGCAGAAGCTCGCCTTGGAGATGCTCGGGCTCGGCCCCTGCTACCACATGGTCAATGTGCTCGCCGACCTCGACCAGGCGGCGCTTTGGGAGCGCGCGCTGGAGGGGGAGAGCCCGTGGACGCAGATCTTCGACGGCTTCGAATCGACCGTCGACTGGCCGGGCGGCTACTTCTACAAGGAGCTCGCTGAGTTCTACCCGCAGGCAAAGGTCGTCCTCAGCGTTCGCGACCCCGAGGCATGGCAGGAAAGCATGCGCCAGACCGTGTGGGCGGTGCGCCACGGCGAGTCGCTCGTGCGGCTGCTCTCCAGTGCGCAGGCGCACGTGAACCCGGCCTGGCGGGCCTATCTGAAAATGATCGACGGTCTGCTCTGGCGCGATGCGGGCACGTTCGCGGGCGAGCAGGCCACCACGGGCGAGCTGATCGAGGGCATGCTGCGCCACCAGGAGCAGGTGACCCGCGACATCGCACCGGAGCGGCTTCTGGTCTGGAACGTCGCCGAAGGATGGGGGCCTCTGTGTGAGTTCCTGGAGCTGCCGGTCCCGGATGTCCCGCTTCCGCGTATCAACGATCGCACCGAGTTCCTGAACCGCATTATCGACGGCTCGCTCGACCGCCTGATCGACTGGCGCGCCCGCGAAGCCTCCGTCGATCCGGCGATGGCGCTGAAAGGCTAGCGGCGAAGGTCCGCGGGCCGCGCGGCCCGCAGACCCAACCGCCAGCCGGCTTGCATCTAGTCCCGGCTTGCGCTAATCTCCATAAAATAGGTGAACAAACTGATGAAACTGGACGTCCACCAACACTTCTGGAGCGAGCAGCTTCTCGAGGCCCTCTCGGTGCGGAGCGAGTTTCCGTTCGTGCGGCGCGAAAGCGGGCTGACGGTGCTCTACCTCGCGGGAGAGCGCCCTTATGTGATCGAGCAGCTCGACGGCGAGCGCGAGCGCCGCGCTGAACTCGTCGGCCGCGATGGACTGGACCGCGCCCTGCTGTGCCTGTCGAGTCCGATCGGGATCGAGTCGCTTCCGCGCGCCCAGGCTGCACCGCTCATCGAGGCCTACCACGAGGGTGCGCTCGCACTCGGAGAGCCGTTCGGCGCGTGGGGGGCGATGGCACTCGACCGCGCCGACCCCGACGACGTCGACCGCGCACTCGGCCGCGGCTGCGTCGGCATCTCACTGCCCGCGGGCGCGCTGGCCGGCACCGACGCGCTCGGGTCGATGCACCCGGTCCTCACGCGCCTGGAGACCCTCGGAGCACCGCTCATGATCCATCCCGGGCCCGGGCCGGCGAGCCTGGCGGGTGGCCACCTCGGCGCGGCCAGCTTCGGGGACCCGCTCTGGTGGCCGGCGCTGACCGGGTACGTGTCCGGGATGCAGTCGGCCTGGCTAGCGTTCACCACCGCCGGCCGGGCGCGCTACCCGCGCCTGCGCGTCATCTTCTCGATGCTTGCCGGTCTCGCTCCGCTCCAGCACGAGCGGCTCGTCTCCCGCGGCGGTCCCGCGATCGCCGCGGACCGGCTCACCTTCTACGACACCTCCTCATACGGGTCAAGCGCGATCGACGCCGTGGCCGCCGTGGTCGGCTGGGGGCAGATCCTCTACGGCTCAGACCGCCCCGTCGTGGATCCCGCTGAGATCGGGATGCCCGGTGGGCTGGACTGGAGCCCGCTCGACGACGCGGCGCGCCGAGCGCTCGGCCACGCTGACGTGGGGGCGGCGAGATGAGCGGTGTCGCGTCGGCGGGATATGAGCCGGCGAGTCCGGCTGCGGAGAGGGCTCGCTCGCTCGACGCCGTCCCGAGGCCGCGCGGGCGCGACCTGTCAGCTCCCGAGCTCGAGCTCTTCGTGGGTGAGCTCGCCGATCGCCCGGAGCTGTGGATCGACCTCGTTGAGCACGACAGCAGCCAGCGCCGGTATGAGGAG
Organism: uncultured Solirubrobacteraceae bacterium; assembly: GCA_963787115.1. GTDB lineage: Bacteria > Actinomycetota > Thermoleophilia > Solirubrobacterales > Solirubrobacteraceae > Palsa-744. The sequence continues at coordinate 162,238 of CAWBBS010000009.1, read as the reverse complement.
CTCATCATCGACCCCCACGTGACCGCGTGGCTGATCTGCTGGATGGAGGACCACGACACCGGCTTTCACGACCACGACCTCTCCGCCGGCGCCGTGGCGGTCGTGAGCGGCGCCGTTCGGGAGGAGCGCCTGACGATGGCCGGCACCGGCAGCGAGGTGATAGCGCAGGCTCCGAGCACGTTCCACTTCTCGGCCTCTGACATCCACCGCGTGCGCCACGCCGGCACCGGCCCGGCGGTCACGATCCACGTGTATTCGCCGCCCCTTCTGAGGATGGGCTCGTACGTGGTCGGCAGCGACGGTGTCCTCGCGCGGCACCCGATGACCTACGAGCAGGAGCTTCGCACGCTCGAGCCGACGGGCTGAGCGCAGGGTCTAGCCGGCGCTCTTGCCGCCCGGGCGGCTCTGAACATCATCGCCACGGGCGATGAGGATCAGGCTGACCATCTCGGGCGCGAACAGTCCGTGATCAACCACTCCGGGTGTTTCCTGCAGCCGTTGCGCGAGCTTCCTTGGATCCTCCACCGGCCCGAGGTAGTCGGCGATCAGGCCGCCGTCAGGGCTGGGCGGCACGTCGCGGAGAGCCGCGGGGGCGATGTCTCGCAGCGTCCGCTTCGCGCCGAAGCGCAGCAGCTCCACGGGCACTGGCGGCGACAGGTGTTCGACGGCCTTCTCCGAGGAAGCAATGACCACGAATGTCCTGGCCGCCGCCGCGACGATCTTCTCGCGGGTGTGGGCGGCTCCGCCGCCCTTGATCAGCCAGCCCGCGGGGTCGATCTGGTCGGCTCCATCGATGGCTACGTCGAGCTCGTCGAGCTCGTCGAGTGTGCGGACGTCCAGTCCGAGCTCGCGCGCGGCGGACTCGGTTGCGGGCGAGGTCGCCACGCAGCACAGGTCGCTCAGCGACCGTGCCGCGATCGCGGGCAGCAGGTGGGCCACCGTGGAGCCCGTGCCCAGCCCGACGCGCATGCCATCCGTCAGCAATGCCGCGGCCGCAACCGCGGCTGCGGCCTTCTCCCGCTCACTCACGGGAGCAGGCTCAGATCTGCGGGTCGCTGCCGCGCAGTCTCACAAGGGGACGCCACGGCGCGGACGTTAGCGTCCCTGAGGTCTCCCTGAGTCTCACACGGTCGGGGGAGGCCGGTCCGTGCAGCAAAAAGCCCTGGCCGATCGAGCAGTCGAGCTGCCGGGCGAGGGCGAGCTGCCGTTTCGTTTCGATCCCCACCGCGATCGCCGTCAGCCCCGCCTCTTTCGCCAGGGCGATCGTCGCCGCGAACATCGCGCGGTGTTCCTTGCCCGTGTCAAAGCTGCCCACCAGGACACGGTCGAGCTTCACGGCGTCGAGCGGCATGTTGCTCGGAAGGCCCAGGGAGTACTGGCCCGAGCCGAAGCGATCCAGGGCCACGGTCACGCCGAGCCGCTTGATGTCCTTCAGGGCGGCGCGGGCACGCTCAGGGTCGCGCTTGACGGCCTCCTCGCTCACCTCGATGCAGAGCGCACGCCCCGGCAGCCGGCAATATGCGAGCTCCTCGCGGACCCGCTCCGCGAGATCCAGCTCGGTCAGCTCGCGCGCCGACACGTTCACGGAGATCGGGATCGAGATCCCGCTGCGCCTCCAGTTCTCAGCCTGTTCGCATGCGGCGTGCAGGACCCATTTGCCGATCTGCACGATCAGTTCGCTCTCCTCGGCGGGAGGCAGGAAGACCGACGGCAGCAGCTCGCCGTCCGCCGGATGACCGCCGCCGCCGGGGTTCCAGCGCACGAGCGCCTCCGCGCCCACCGCGTGGCCACCCGCGAGCGGGACGATCGGCTGGTAGGCGAGCAGCAGCTCACGCCGCGGCACGGCGCTGCGCAGACGATCCTCGATCTCCACCTGGGTGCTGACTTCCCGGCGCAGGCTCTCGTCGAACAGGGCCAGCCGTCGCTCGCCGGAGTTCTTGGCGCGGTACATCGCGAGGTCGGCCTCACGGAGCATCGCCTCGGGGTCGGTATCGGGGCTGTGGGAGACCGAGACGCCTGCGCTCGCCAGCATCGCGACTTCGGCCTTGCCGAGCGCGAAGGGCCGCTCTAGCGCGTCAAGGACGCGCTCGGCCAGCGACAGCGCCTCCTCCTCGCTCTCGAGATCCTCGGCGAGGATGACGAACTCATCACCTCCCAGGCGGGCGACCGTGTCGCTGTCGCGCATCAGCTCCGCCAGGCGGCCGGCGACGGAGACGATCAGGCGGTCGCCGACGTCGTGACCGAGGTTGTCATTGACCGCCTTGAACTTGTCGAGGTCGATGAACATCATCGCCACCACACCCTGGCTGCGGTGCAGACGCGCGAGTGCCTGCCGCGCACGGTCCATGAGCAGCACGCGGTTGGGCAGCCTGGTGAGCGGGTCGTGCAGTGCCTGGCGCTCGAGCCAGCGGCGGTCGGTGACGTCCTTCGCCGCGGCGTACCAGGTGTCGCCGTCCCGCCGTGCGCTCCAGAGCAGCCAGCGCCATGAGCCGTCGCGGTGGCGGTAGCGGTTCGTGAATGTCTGTGCCGGCGACCCCTGCTCCCCGGAGCGCATCAGCGCGAGGGTCTGCTCGACGTCGTCAGGGTGCATGAAATGCTGGACCGGCTGGGCCTGGAGCTCCTCCCGGGTCCACCCGAGAAGCTGCTCCCAGGCAGGGTTGAGCAGCGTGAAGCGCCCGTCGAGCGAGATCGTCGCGAGCAGCTCACTGGTCAGCTCGAAGAGACGCGCGATCTCCGGCTGACCGCTGTCTTCCTCGTGCGCTGCGATGTTGGGGATGCTCGTCGCCTGGGGGCCCATTCCTGCGCTAAACGTCGGCGCGGGGGGACCCCAGCGCTGCAACCCGCACCCTCAGTGGACGGATTGACGACGCCCGCAGGCGCCGCGCCTACGCGCCCTGGGTCGAGGCGCCCTGATCGAGCCCGGGAGAGCCCGCGGCCATTGGGGTGGCCACGTCCCCTCGCAGATATCGCCAGATCGCCAGGCACATGATGATGGTCAGCAGCGTCGCGCTGCCGACGCACCACTCGCAGATTTTGTGAAGCGTGAAGATCTCTCGGTATGTCAGGTACATGCTGAACCCGAAGCCACCGACGGCGACCGCCACGGTCACGAACCGCATCTGTTCGCTGTCGGGCGCGAGCAGCGAGCCGAGGATCACTATGTACCCGATCAGGCCCATGAGGGCCACGGGCACGCCGAGCAGCTCCGCGTACTTCGATTTCTGGACGGCACTGCACGGGTTGCCCTTGATCGAGCAGGGCGGCGTGGTACCCGAGTAGTGGACGTAGGTCAGGTAGCCGGCGAGCGCGACGCCTATGACCGAGAGCACCAGCAGCGTCGTACGGAGTGCACGCGCGCTCATCGCCGGCTAGGCCTTGAGTAGCTTTTCGATCGCTTCGTTGAAGCTGGTGGGGTCGCTCAGCGACTGGTACTGCAGCTTCTCTGCAGCACCCCCGGTCTTGCCGATCAGGAACGACGGGGTCCCGGTGAAGCCTGCGGCGTTGGCCGCCTGGCTGTCCGATTCGACCTGGTTCGCGAGCGCCGTGTCGCCCCGGTCGGTCGTCCACTGCGAGAGGTTCAGGCCGCTGACCTGTTTCGCGAGGCCGTCGAGGTAGGCCTCGGTGACATAGCCCGTGTCCTCTTCTCCCTGCTCGTGGTAGAAGAGCTCGACGTAGTTCCACATCAGGTTCTGCTTGCCGGCTGCGAGCGCCGCGACCTGCTGAGTTTTGAAGGTTTCCGGTTCGCGGGTCGCGGTCTCGAGCGACTTGTATTCGATCTTGACCTTGCCGGTCTTGACCCACTGCTGGATGATCGTCGGCAGCGCGCCCAGCGTGAATTCCTTACAGATCGGGCACTCGAGATCACCGAAGTACTGAAGCGTGACCGGTGCGTTCGGGTTGCCGATCGTGTTGCCGCTCTGGGGAATGCCCTGGAGCTGCGAGTCGACAAGGGAAGCGGTTTCGCTTGCGGCCTTCCCCGTCGTGCTGGGCTTGCTGTTGCCGCCGCCGGTCACGAGGAGAATCGCGACGATCGCGACGACGACGACTGCCGCGACGATGCCGAGCTGGCTGAGCCGTTTTTTACGGGCTGCCGCCGCCGCTTCGGACTCCTCCAGTTCCTTGCGCTGGGCGCGTGCCTGTTCGCGCCGCTCCTTGCGCGTAAGGTCCTCGACGTCGTCCTCTTCGGCTGGGCTCATAGTCGGAACTTTTACAGCTTTAGTCTCAATCCTGCTTAAGGACTCTCCCGCAGACGCCGGAAAGGGGCTGTCCCGAGAGGGCGATCGGTCCTCGAGGCCTGCCACGATGACGGCGTTCGCGCGAGCGCGCGGCAGGGAGCAAACTGTTGTTCTCGAGCACCTCGCCCCCGTAGCTCAGCTGGATAGAGCATCGGACTTCTAATCCGAGGGTCGCTGGTTCGAATCCAGCCGGGGGCATAGGGGAGGCGAGCAGGTCCATGAAATGGCGCGAAAGCGCACAAGAGCCCGCGGCGATCCTGCTCGCCGTTCGGAGATCGGATGATCTACCGTCCCTTTGGTGGTGGCGTCGAACTCCGAGCCGACAGGCCGGACGACCGTAGAGTCAGTTGAGGGCCGGCAGCTTGCCGAGAGTCTAGGTCGGGGCGTGAGCGCGTTCGCGCACGAGATGTTCGATTTCATCGCAGGTGAGATCGAGCAGGTCGGCTCGGATCCCGAGACGGTGGCCCTGACGATGGCGAGCTGTGTGTCGACGGTTGAGACGGGGCTGACGATGGTGCGGCACGGTATCCCGGTCGAGCGCGCCGAAGCACCGGTCGCTGCCCTTGAGCATGCGCGGCACATGGCAGCGCGAGGGATCAGCGTTGACACGACCCTTCGGTTCTACAGACTCGGTCATGCGTTCTTCTGGCAGTGGTGGATCGCTGCACTGAGCGAACAGATCGATGATGCTCCGAGGCTCGCCGCGGCGCTGGCGGAAACGGCAACCTTCAGCTTCGCCTATGTGGACGCTGTGTCCGCGGAGGTCACCGCGGAGCTGCTTGCCGAGCGCGATCGTCGCGAGCGTCGGATCACCGCGATGCGCGAGGACATCGTTGAGGAAATCCTGTCGGGCACGGCCGTTGATCCGGCTGCGGTGCAGCGCACGCTCGGGTTCTCCTTCGAGAGGCCATTCGTGGCATTTCTATGTCGAGGTGAGGGTGCGCCAGCCGCTTTGGAGTCGGCCGCGGCAGCGCTGGTCACTGCTCTCGGTGCCGAGCGGCCGCTTCTGCTCGCGCACGGAGCCGATTCGCTGATCGGCTGGGTGCACGTCCCACCGGGCGAGCGGGTCGACCCCATTGCCCTCGCGCGGGCGACCGAGGCGGCAGCGCCCGATGTTCACGTCGCCGTCGGAAGCGTCGCATCAGGCGAAGAAGGGTTCCGCTCCAGCCACGACGAGGCGATCCGTGCGCAGCGTGTCGCGTCCCTCACCGGGGAGAGTGCCCCGAGCTTCACGCGGTTTGAGGATGTCGCGCTCGTCGACCTGCTGTCGGCAGACCTCCCCTCGGCGCGCGCAATGGTGCGCCGGGAGCTGGGTGCGCTCGCTCAAGATGATGAACGCAGCGCTCTGCTGCGGGATTTCCTGAGGATCTACCTGGGTGCGAGCGGAAATCAGACGGCCGTCGCCGCCGCGCTCGGCGTTCATCGAAACACCGTCAGGCAGCGACTCGCGCGATCCGAGGAGCTGCGCGGGAGGCCCGTGACCCATCACGGCAGCGAGTTGCTTGCGGCGCTGCTGCTCGCGGACGCTCTCGGCGCGAGCGTCCTTCAGGCACCCTGATGTGCAACCTGCACACAAAGCGGGGCAGATAGGCCATCGCGGAAGCTCCCCGGCGCCCATAAGTTGGCCTGCAGAGATGACTGGGTCAATGCAGACTGGGAGGCAATACACGTGAGCATCGGTTCAGAGACGGCCCCACGGCCCGTGAGCGTCGCACGCATTCCGAACCCGGAAGAGCCGGTGCCCCGTCTGTCGATTGCGGCATTCGCCCTCTTCATCGTGGCCCTTGCCGTTTGGGCGGGGTCGAGTGCTCTGGCCCTGAGCAGCTCCTGGCCGTGGCTGCTCACGATCCTCGTCAACGCAGTCGCCACCTATCTCCTGTTCACGGTGATGCACGACGCAAGCCACAACTCCCTGTCCAGCGTTCCAGCGGTCAACCTCTGGATCGGAAGGGTCGCGGCGATGTTCTTCTCCTCGCTCGCGAGTTTCCGGACGTTCCGCTTCATACACATGCAGCACCATCGCTTCACGAACGACGACCAACGGGACCCCGACGACTACGCCAGCCGCGGGCCCCGCTGGCAGAGGCCAATGCGGTGGATGACGATCGACCTCCACTACATGGTGTTCTATATCCCCAAGCTCTCCAGCCGCCCGCGGACGGAGCGTGGCGAACTGGCTTTCGTCTGGGTGCTGGTCATCGCGATGGCTGTAGCTGCGGCGCTGACCGGGCACCTGCTGCAGCTCGTGCTGGTGCTCTTCATCCCGGCGCGTCTCGCGACGCTGTGGCTCGGTTTCGCGTTCGACTATCTGCCGCACAACGGCCTCAACCTGACGGCGAGCGAGGATCGGTTCAAAGCGACGCGCAACCGCGTGGGACTCGAGCGCCTGCTCTCGCCGCTGCTGCTCTACCAGAACTACCACCTCGTGCACCACCTGCATCCCGTCGTCCCGTTCCACCGCTACCTGGCGGTGTGGCTACGCAACGAGGACGAGTACCTCAGCCACGACCCGGCACTGAGCACTCTCCGAGGTCGCGCGATCACGACCGAGGAATACAGGCGGATGCGCGAAATCATCGCCCACCATTAGCTGCCCAAGCTGGGTGACGCGGATCATCCGTCGGGAGTGTCCGCGCGTCGAAACGTGGCGGGTTCGACGACGAAGACGACTCTTGAGGGCCGTCGGTGCTCGGCGAGATGGGGTCCTGCTGCGCATCGTGGCTCGGTGACGCGCCAGCGTGCCGTAATGGGTCAGCGCCGGCGGCCTGTCTCGCTCGACGCCGGGGGGTTGACCTCATCGGGGGCGGGTTCGGGGTGGGACGGGCCCGCGGGTCGGCGGCCGCCGGCGAGCACAAACTCCAGCCAGCTCGGATCGTCACGCTCGATCATCTCGAACACCCGTTTTGCTTCCAGAAGCTGCGGGCCTCGCGTCCGCGCCCTCCAGAACTGAACGCGGAGCTTGTCGATCTGGCCCGTGAGCGCGCGCAGCCCTGGAACGTCGGGGACGGCAAGCTTCTCAGGGCGCGTGTCGTAGTGGGCGCGCGATGCGCCCCCCCGCCGGAATCCTGCGCCATGGTGGTAGACGACATCCCCGTAGAGCGCAAGCTGCAGCCCGTCCCCCCACACCGGGTTCGTGCGCAGCAGCGGATGCCACGAGGCGCCCGCGAGTTCGAGCGCGCGCAGCAGGTTTCCGCCGACATCGGTGGGACGCCGGCCGTCGGGTGTCTGCCACCTGTGTCCCATCGACCAATCACCCTGGACCTCGCGCCACGTCCTCACCGTCGTGACGCAGAAGCATGGATGCGGCTGCTCGTCGCCGAGGTTCTCGGCGCGGCGGACCGCGACGAGATCGGTCCTGTTAAGCGCCTCCTCGATCACGGGCATCGGATCGGAGATTGGGAAGGCATCGCCGTCCAAGAACATCAGCAGGTCGTCCTCGTCTGCCTCCTGGGAGATCTCGAGCGCGAGATTGTTGAGCTTCCCGGCGTGACCACCCGCCTGATCTATGACGTGGTCGAACCTGTCGCCGTAGCTCGGGTCGATGCCCTGGAGTGATGTCCATACCTGGAAGGGCACCGAGATGTGGCGGCGCAGTTCGCGCTGCTGTATGTCGATCCACCGCGGCGATCGGTGGTGGACCGTCGCGACGTGCAGCATGACCATTGTCCCCCCCACCCTCCGAGAAAGGTCGACGTTTCCAGTCGCGTAAGACTACTCCTGTACCTGCCTGCGGCGGTCCTGGTCAGGCGGCGGACTGTAGCTCGGTCACGCGCCCGTCCGTTCGCCCCCACCGGGGCGCAATGCTCTCAGCTTCGGCCTCCGACATGTGCTTGGGAAGCGTCCGAAACGCGTCGCGAGATCATATACCCTGATCTCGCATGAGCTCGATATCGTGCCCTCCGGCGTGGGATTCAGAACCTCGGACCCCGTGGGGGGCCGCGAAGGACTGCGAGATGTCCAGGATCCGGAGCTTGTGATCCTGTTCGCGGGCGCTTGCGGCCCACTTGTGGCGCGGGCGATCACTGGCTTCACCCGCCCGGTCGAGACAAGCTCGGAGCACGGGTCCCCGCGAGGGGTGGTGTCGGCGTGAGCGACGCGGCGGAAAACGCCAAGCCGAGGGTGCCGATGCGCAATAGACGCGAGCAGCTCGGGCTACTCTTGGGCGAGCGTAAGCGCTCGGTCGTTGCGCTTGCGATTCTGTCCATCTTCTCCGGGCTGGTTGAAGCCTCGATCCTGGCCGTTATCGCCCAGGTTGCCTCGGCACTCGTCAGAGGCTCGACCCACCTGCACGCCTCGATCGGTCATGTCGACGTGAACGCTTCCATCCCGACGATGATCGAGATCGCCTTCGTGCTGACAACCGTGCGCCTGATCATCCAGATACCCCTGTCAACGATTCCGGCGCGTATCGGCTCCGAGGTTCAGTCGAGTCTTCGGCTGCGGCTGTTCGACGCCTACACGCGCGCCTCTTGGGGGCAGCAGTCGAAGGACCTCGAGGGGCACCTGCAGGAGACGATCACGAATCAAATCTCCCAGGCGACTTCGGGCGCCCTACAGACGACCTCGCTGATCACGTCGGCCTTCAGCTTCATCGTGCTGATGGGAGCGGCCTTTGCCCTCAATCCCGTCGCGGCGCTGGTCGTGGGGGTGACCTCCACCGCGATGTTCGCGGCGCTGCGACCGATGCGCGGCATGGGCGTCCGCAGCGCCCGAGCTCTCTCCCGGGCGCAGGTGAGCTTCGCGCGCGCCGTCGCCGAGGCGACGAGGGTCGCGCAGGAGGTCAATGTGTTCGGCGTCGGCGATGTGCAGCGGGAGCGGATCGATGTCTTCGTGCAGAAAGCCAAGCAGCGCTTCTTCCGTACGCAGGTTCTCTCCCGGATGGTCGGCAACATCTACCAGAGCCTGATCTACATCCTGCTGGTCGCCGGTCTAGCGGGTCTGTACCTCACAGGTCGCAACCATGCTGGGCAGCTGGGCGGCGTGATCCTCGTGCTGCTTCGCGCCGCCACCGCGGGACAGCTGGCACAGGGCAATTATCAGGGGATCGCTCAGGCAGTCCCCTTCATCGAACGCGCCAGCGAGGCGATCGACCGCTACGAGGAAAGTGCCGAAACGGACGGCGGTCAGCCCCTCGAACGCGTCGAGACCGTCGGCTTCGACCATGTCTCGTTCAGCTACAACGCGGGGCGGCCCGTGCTCTCGGACATCACCTTCGAGGTGCAGCAGGGCGAGGTGATCGGGATAATCGGCCCCTCCGGAGCGGGCAAGTCGACTCTCGTCCAGCTGCTGCTGCGGCTTCGTCAGCCGGCGTCGGGCGCCTACCTCGTGAACGGCCGGCCGGCCAGCGACTTCTCTCGAGAGGATTGGCACCGCCAAGTGTCCTATGTTCCTCAGGAGCCTCGGCTCTTGCATGCGTCGGTGGCCGACAACATCCGATTCTTCCGCGAGATTCCCGACGACGAGGTTGAAAAGAGCGGCGAAGCTCGCGCGGATCCACGAGGACATCGCGGGCTGGCCCGAGGGCTATGAGACCGTCGTAGGCCCGCGCGCGGACGCGGTCTCCGGTGGCCAGCAGCAGCGGATCTGCCTGGCCCGCGCACTCGTTGCCCGACCTGAAGTCCTCGTCCTCGACGAGCCGACGAGTGCGCTGGACCCCCACTCGGAGGCGCTCATCGGCGAGTCGCTGACCGCGCTGAGAAGCGAGCTGACGCTCTTCATCATCGCCCATCGCATGTCCACCCTCGACATCTGCGACCGCGTCATGGTGATTGTCGATGGAAGTCTGGCGGCGTTCGACACCAAAGCACTGCTGCAGGAGAACAACACCTATTACCGGCACGCCTCCACGCTGGCCCTGGGTGCATCGGTTCAGGATTCCTAAAGCGGGGTCGCGTCTGTACGGGTAGCTCGCTCGATCACGTTCGGTCCAGGGCCATCCGAGGGCGGGCAGTTACAGCTGCCGTTGCTCTCCCGCAGCTGAGCAGGCGCGCGCTGCATTGTGGCGGCCTACTCGGCGCAGACGCAGCTCGAGACCGGACCCGTGCAGTGCCAGGAGTCCGCGGAGATCGTGGGGCGATGGACTCTGAGATGGGAGCAGAGGCATTCGGAGCGGGCGCTCCTGCAGGGACCCTGCTCTCTAGGTCCCGCCAGTCTTAGGCGCCAGGTCTATGGGTTGCTCTTGGAGATTCGACGGCCCTCAGGCGGCGGTCACTACTGCGCGAAATGCCCCGTCGGACTGATGATCGGCTCCGCCCAAACGCCGAGGACCTGGGGCGGAGCCCCAGGTCCTCGTGATGGTTGCGACTACGTCGCCCACCTCGGTTCAGGTAGGCGACGGCGTTCTTAGAATTCGGTCGGTTTGGGTGATTCGATCAGGAAGTTGGTTGTCAGCGTCGTGAATGGTTTTTCTTCCAGATCGGCTTCGATCAGAGACGACCCCGGCGTGCAGGAGAGCGCGCCGAGCGCGACCACGAAGCCGTTGCCGTTGTTGTCCAGTCTCAGACCGTTGTATTCGGAGCCGATGGTGATGTCGTTGGGACGACGCAGGCCACCGTCGACGAATTCTTCCGGCGAGAACCAGATCACGCCTTCACCGCAGCGGCGATACAGCTCTTCCGAGCCGATCCGCACCGAGGCCTCGGCCGCGCCGGGGAACTCCGCCTCGATGATGGTCACGACCGAACTCGTCTGCGAGTCCTCGACCTGGTGGGACGGCAGCGCCGTCACGCCGAGGGCCGTGTCGTTCGGCGGCAGGACCGTAAACGAAGTCGTGTAGCTGTTGTATTCGCCTTCGTCCATGTGCAGGCTGATCAGCGATTCTCCTGCCTGGCAGTTCGGTCCTGCGATCAGTCCGACCGTCGCGTTGCCGTCGGCGTCGAGCGTCATCTGGAAGCTCCGCGCCGAGATCGGCTCACCTTGGATGCCGATCCACTCGATTTCGCTACCGCAGCGGGAGTAGAGCTGGCTCGCGGTCACCGTGACCTGCGACCCGGTTCCATATACGAACGGGTTGCACTCCACTTCGATGACGTCGGCGACGCTTGCCTGATGTTCGAACTCGCCCTGAGCGACGAACGAGGGCAGCGAGTGGACCGCGCAGGTGGTTCCTTCCGCTGCCTGAGCTGATGCGGTCCCATGTGCCGACGCGGTGCCGGCCATGAGCAGCATGCTGCTGGCAATGGCCAAAAGGCCCGCGCACAATACGCGTCTGTGCATGACATTCCTCCAGTGATTTGGTGCTCAAGCACCCGCCGCTGCGACCCGAGCCGCAAACTCCGGAGTTCCCTATCCCATTCCCAGAAAACTCGCCGCGGGCTGTGTCGCAGTGAGCATACACCGAAGCGGTGCGAAGCGGTGGAAAAATCGCCGCAAATGGGCCGTTCTCGGGCCGTGAGGATCGAGGCCGACTGGGACCCTCTTTGGGGGGCCGCACAGACAGGCGGCGCGCGTGGGACGGGTGCTCGCCGAGGCCGGCCAGGGCGGATCCGAGGTCATTCAGACGCAGGCCCATTCGGGCCTGCGGCATTGGTCGAGCGTATGTGCGCAGGGCCGCCCCGCGGGGCGTTCCGGGGCTGATCCAAGGGGGGCCAATGGCCGTAAATACGGTCGACCCGGAGGCGGGAATTACTGGGAAGCCTCCGGGTCAACCGTCCACGTTGCACTGGAGGTGCCATGTGGTGCGGCTCAAGGCCGCATGCCCATCATACATTGCCATTGGCTGTGGTTATGCCAGTTCCCCACGGCCCATATGGCGGACAGACGTTGCTCCGGCAGGCAGCATCGATCGCGCGCCTGTAAGCACCTGATTCCCGCTTTCGCGGCTGGCGAATCCCGGCGCGCCCCGCCTGTTTCAGGCTATTCGCCGACGAGCTCTCCGGTCAGCACCGAGGGACTGCACCAGAAGACGCCGGCTGCCGACGCCGAACGAGCACCCGCGCCGACGGGCCTCATCTTCATTTCCGGGATGCGCCCAGCCGTGCGCTGCGCGTGCACGAGCAGCCCGCCAGAACGCAGGCTGGCCCGAACGCTGATCGGAGCATGCAGTGAGATGCCGCGGCGGAGCGTGATTCGGCACGTGAAGGTTCGCCGGGCCGGGATCTCGCTGGAACAGCCACCGAGCGAGCGGCCGTGCAGGTAGGCGCTCAGGACAACGCGTCCGGCCGCGCTCGGCTGCGTCGACATCACGAGCATCCGGCCCACCAGCATGGCCCGAGGGGGAGCGATCGTTGGAGCGGATGCCTTCGAGGTCGATCCCTGGCTCCCGCCGGTGGGGGACAGGCTTGGGGAGATCGTCGTGGCCGGCGGGTTCTGCACGCTACCGGCTGCCGCGGCCGTTTCGGAGGGCAGTTCGGGAGCGGGCGCACCCGGTGCAGGAGGCTTGACGAAGATGGTCCGCTCGTCGGCGACCGTGCGGTCGTCCCGCAGGCGCGCGGTGATCGTGACCGCTTCGCCGCCGGCAGCGGGGTCGGCGGGACTTGTATACCGGCTCCTGTAGGCGCCCGCGCCTTCGGGCTCGAGGGTCCCGGCCGACGCTTCCCATTCAACGCCCCCGGTGTCGTTCGCGACCGCCGCCGATAGTTCGATGCTGGTCGCCGCGGCCATTTCGGCCTGCGCACCGTTGATCATGAGGCTGGGCGCGTGCGAGGCGACGTCTATGGAGACGGTCGCAACCTCTGGGTGTTCAGGGAACTGGCTGTCCGGATCGCGGGCGTCGAATGTGAAGGAGTCGGTCCCGGAGTACCCGAGGGCCGGCGTGTAGCTGACCTGGCCTCCCTGGAGTTCGCCGAGTGTCCCGTGCTGCGGTGGGGAGAGAACCGCGTAGACGGGTGTCGCGGTGTCCTGAAAGGCGCGGGCGGCCAGGTCGAACGTGGTGGGTTCATCTTCGCTTATGGAGGCCGTCTGTGGTTCGGCATCGAATCCGGGGATGACCGTGGGGCTCTTCGAGTATTCGAACTTCGCGCCGCCGCCGCTCTGTTTGATCGCTCCCGTGGGGTCAATGTCCTCCCGCAGCCAGTATTCGCCCGGCAGGACGTCGGAGACGTCGACCCACTGCCAGGCCAGCTGGCGTTCGTAGATGTCCCGCCACCCCGGCGAGATGCCCTCGTAAACGCTCGTCGCGTCGGGCTCGAACCGGTCGCAGAACCCCTGATACGGGGGTACGTCGTTGGCGTAGATAGGCGTCGAGGGACCCTTTTCCGGTTCGACGTGCTGGTTGTCCTCCAGGCAGAACCCGACCTTCTGCGCCGGTGCCACTTCGGCCGTCTTGGTCGCGTTCCAAAGCGAGTACTTGGCCACATGCTGCAGGTGCCAGTGGTGGTGGCCATCAGCGTTGGAGTAGGCCAGCTGCGCTTCGCTGGGTTCTTCGACGTGCGGCCGCTGGACGTACTGTTCCGCCAGCGCCGGAGAGCCTTCATTGGTCGTGAAAACTCGCTGGAAGACCTTCATCGCCGGCACGGCAAGTTCTTCTTCCACCGCTTGGGGGAGGCTCTGTTCCAGCCGCTTGTACCGTTCGACCTCTTCATAGAGTTCCTCGGTGTTCTTCCCCTCAACATGCGGCTGGCTCCGCGAGGCGCGAATGTCGAGCGCCCCGGCGCCGGCGTTGTGGACGTAGCCGTCGAATCGCAGCAGCAGCCGCGAGCCCGCTTCGACGCTGCTCGTGACGAGCTCGGCGTTGTCGGGTGGATCAGCCACCAGATTCGGCAGCAGCGGCGGAGAGCCAGATGCGCGGGCCTCGCGTGGAGCGCTCGCCGAAAGCAGAGCCAGGCCGAGCGTCCCGGCGAGTGCCAAACCGACGATGCACCCTGCGGCACGCCTTATCGAGACCAAGATCCGCATGAGAGTCCATTTCCTAGCGCCTCACGCAGCGAAGTGAGCTTCCTGTCCTGACCAGCATCCACGCCATTCCAGACGAAGTCAAGCGCAGGACCCGCGCGAGGCTGAGTGGCAGTCAGGCCTGCGCTCTCGGCCGCGCGGTGCGCTCCGGACCCCGGGGGGTTGGAAGCCCCCGGGGTCCTCGCGCATTGCTGACTACTGCACTACGCCCTTGCCGTTGGACAAGGAGCTCGGCTCCTAGAATTCGGTCGGTTTAGGCGATTCGATCAGGAAGTTGGTCGTCACCGTGGTGAACGGTTTTTCTTCCAGATCGGCTTCGATCAGGGACGAGCCAGGGGCGCACGAAGAGTCGCCGATGGCAAGCACGAAACCGTTGCCGTTGTTGTCGAGTTGCACTGCTTCGTCGCTGATTTCGCCCGACGCGTCGTATTCCTGACCCGTCTCCGTGATGAAGCGGAGTTTCGGCCCGATTGCGCAGCGGCGGTACAGCTCTTCCGAACCTATGCGGACGTAGGACTCAGCCGCACCTGGGAACTCGGTCTCGATGATGGTCGCAACCGAGCTCGACTCCGAGTCCTCGACCTGGTGGGACGGCAGTGCCGTCACGCCAAGCGGGGTGTCGTTCGGCGGCAGAACCGTGAACGACGTGGTGTAGCTGTTGTATTCGCCTTCGTCCATGTGCAGGCTCACCAGCGATTCTCCAGCCTGGCACTCCGGGCCCGCGATCAACGCGACCGTGGCGTTCCCGTCAGCGTCGAGCGTCAGTTCGACGCTCCGCCCCGACGAGGTTGAGTACGGGTTCGGTATGTACCACTCAATGTCGCTGTTGCAGCGGGAGTACAGCTGGCTCGCGATCACCGTGACTTTTGAGCCGGTCCCGTAAACGAACGGGTTGCACTCCACTTCGATTACATCCGCAGCCGTTGCCTGCCGGGTGAACTCCCCCTGGGCAACGAATGATGGCAGTGAGTGCACAGCACACGTAGTGCCTTCACTGACCTGTGCCTGCACGGTCCCATGCGCAGAGGCTGTCCCCGCCATCAGCACGAAGCTGCTTGCTAGGGCCATGAGGCCCGCTCCAAGTGTACGTCTGTCCATGACTTACCTCCAGTGAGTCATCGCTTGCGCCCGCTGCACGACCGAGGTCGCCAACTACGAGGGGGTCCATTTCCCAATCCCAGGAACCCCTCACGGGCTATGTGTTTGTAGCGAATACCACAGATGGCGTTTCCGCGGTCGACAAAAAACACGCAAATTGCGAACTTTTTGGAAGAACCCCCAGATTTATGTGTCGACCTGCAATACGGTTTGCAGTGGTTTGTCCACGTTTGGTCCAGTTCCTCGCAAAGCTGAGCCAAACATTTAACGCGCCTGATGGGCCCGCTTAGGTCGCGCTAACCGAGCTGGGCGATGCTCCATCAAGCAAGCTAGAAGGCGTCACGACCCTCCTCCAGTGATGCTCTGTCCGGCCCGCTCCCCATCCCGCGGGCCGGACAGCTAGCTCGGCTCAGTGTCGGGCCGCGCAGCGCGTTCCCTCATGGATTTCCCGGGCGGGCGCCGGTACACGGCCGGCGACGCACGTCAGATGGGTCTCGCCTTGCCGCCCGGATTTGCCTCGGACCTCGGGCCGGGGGTCGAAGCGCCAGCGGCGCTCGCGCTCGCCGTGTTGCCCGCGCCGCGGTTGCGCGGCACGCTTGGTCTAAGGAGGAGCGGCTGCTGGCGCCGGAACCAGAAGGACCCCGAGACCTGTGTGCGTCCCGGGGTCCTTCTCGCGCTGCTGCACTACCGGCTCTCCGCCGTCAGACGGGGAGCCGTATTTCTAGAATTCCGTCGGTTTGGGCGATTCGATCAGGAAGTTGGTCGTCACGGTCGTGAACGGTTTTTCTTCCAGATCAGCTTCGATCAGGGATGACCCCGGCGAGCACGACTCGGCACCAAAGGCGAGCACGAAGCCGTTGCCGTTGTTGTCGAGCCTCAGGCCGTTGTATTCAGGGCCCTCACGAACGTCCTTGGGACGGACGCCGCTCTCCACCTCGGTTTCTTCCGGAGTGATCCAGAGGAGTTTGGGCTCGTACCCACAGCGCCGGTAGAACTCTTCTGAGCCGACCCGCACGGAGGCCTCGGCTGCACCCGGGAACTCGGCCTCGATGATCGTGACGACCGAGCTCGTCGCCGAGTCCTCGACCTGGTGGGACGGCAGTGCCGTCACGCCAAGCGGGGTGTCGTTCGGCGGCAGGACCGTGAACGACGTGGTGTAGCTGTTGTATTCGCCTTCGTCCATGTGAAGACTGATCAGCGATTCTCCAGCCTGGCACTCCGGGCCCGCGATCAAGGCGACCGTGGCGTTCCCGTCAGCGTCGAGCGTCAGTTCGACGCTCCGACCTGTCGGAAGTTCGAGTCCCTCTTCGTCGGTGGACACGCCGAACCAGGATATGTCTCCGCTGCACCGCGAGTACAGCTGGCTCGCGGTAACGGTGACTTTCGAGCCTGTCCCGTATACAAACGGGTTGCACTCCACTTCAATGACATCAGCGACGGTCGCCTGATATTCGAACTCGCCCTGAGCGACGAACGAAGGCAGAGAGTGCACCGCGCAAGTGGTGCCTTCCGTTACCTGAGCCGACGCGGTCCCATGTGCCGACGCGGTCCCCGCCATGAGCAACAGGCTGCTCGCCATGACCAAAAGGCCCGCACAAAATACACGTCTGTGCATGACATTCCTCCAGTGATTTGATCCTTAATCACCCGCTGCCGCGGCCTGAGCCGCTACACCGGAGGGGGCCCTATCCCATTCCCTAGGTAACCCTCCACGGGCTATGTGTACGCGAGCATACAGCCACGGAGGCCAAAATGGGCGAAAACTCCGGAGATGAGGCCCGGCGACCGGCCCGAGAGGCGAGTGGAAATCGAGTCACGCGAGCGCTTTGACGCTGAGTGCTCGACCCCCGCCGAGTGCCGGGCAGTTTTCAGCGGATAGGATCGCGCCGCATGGCCCGATCCGTCACCCGCAAACTGCAGCACGGGCTCACGGCTCCCGTGAGCCCGGCTCCGGGGCCGGTCCTCAGTCCAATCGACGCGGATGGGCCTGCTCGTGAGGCGCCGCGGCGGGCGCGCGTCCTCGCGCAGCCTCGCGGCGCGCACTGACCCGGCTCCGACGCGATGATCGCGACCGCCGCAATCAGCCCCGGGACGTTCCTTGTCATCGTGTGCGCGTCGGCGGTAGCGGGGAGCGTCGCCGCGGGTGCCGGGTCGCGTGGCCTGGTCATCCCTGTCGTCGTGCTCGAGTTGATCGCCGGCATCGTGATCGGGCCGCAGGTGATCGGGCTCCACGTGACCGAGCTGATCTCGTTCTTCTCCGACCTCGGCCTCGGGCTGCTGTTCTTCTTCGCCGGCTACGAGATCGACCTGCACCAGATCGCGGGAACCCCGCTGCGACTGGGCATCGCCGGCTGGGTCATGTCACTCGCGATCGCCTACGTGCTCGGATCGGCACTTGCCGAGGCAGGGGTCGTGCTGTCGCTGCTGTACACCGGCTCGGCTCTCGCTACGACCGCGGTCGGGATGCTGATCCCCGTGCTCTCGGATGCAGGAGACATGCGCAGCCGCTTCGGCACTCACGTGCTGGCTTCCGGGGCAGTGGGCGAGTTCGGGCCGATCATGTTGCTGACGCTGATCCTCTCGGCGCAGAGCACCGAGCACAACGCTGTGATCCTGCTCGCGTTCGTCGCCACGGCAGTCGGCGTCGCCGTCGTGGCCGTGCGGTCCGCGTCGCGGGTGATGCCGACGTTCGTGAACACGATCGAGAGCAGCTCGCAGCTGGTCGTCCGCTGGATCCTGGTTCTCGTATTCGCGCTCGCGCTGCTCGCCTCTGAACTCGGGCTGGATCTGCTGCTGGGAGGCTTCGCGGCAGGCGTAATCACGCGCCAGGTGCTCGGCAGCAGCGAGATCCCAGCCTTCGAGTCCAAGCTGACCGCTATCGCGTTCGGCGTGTTCGTCCCGTTCTTCTTCGTCGTCAGCGGGATGAACCTCGACGTCGCGGCCCTGTTCGACCGCTGGTCCGGGGTGCTGAAGATGCTGATGTTCGTCGCCCTGTTCCTGCTCGTTCGCGGGGCGCCCGCGATGCTGCTCTACCGACGCCTGCTCGATCCCCGCGAACGAAGAGCTCTGGCGCTGATGAGCGCCACACAGCTCCCGCTCGTGATCGCCATCACCACGCTCGCGGTGGCCGGCGGGCACATGCGCCCGTCCACGCAGGCGGCGCTGATCGGCGGCGCCGTCCTGACGACACTGTTCTTCCCGACGATCGCGCTGCGCATGCGCGGTGACCCGCTGACCTCCAGAACGGGTGTGCTCCTCGACTAGGACAGGCGGCGCTCAGCGGTACTCGGGGTTCGGGTGCTCGCTGTCGTTCAGGTCCCAGTCCTTCGTCGAGTTGCCGTAGGCGGGGATACCGCCTGCGTCCCTGAGCATGCGCGCGAGATGCAGCATGTTCCAGGTCATGAAGACGGTGTTGCGCGTGGTCCATGCGTTGTGCTGCCCGCCTCCCGGTTCGTCCAGGTATGAGGGCCCTGGGCCGGCCTCCCCTACCCAGTAGGCGTCTGACTGAGGGGGAATCGTCAGGCCGATGTGCTGGAGGGCGTAGAGAACCTGGGCGCTGACGTGCTTCCCGCCGTCCTCGTTGCCCGTTGTCAGGACGCCTCCGACCTTGCCGTAGTAGGCCCACTGCCCCCGATCGTTGACCTCGCCGGAGTACGCGTAGAGCCGCTCGATTATCACGCGGGTCTGTGAGCTCTGGTCTCCGAGCCAGATCGGGCCGGCGAGCAGCAGGATGTCGGCGGGCTCCACCAGAGAGCGGTAGATGTCCGGGAAGTCGTCACGGTCATATCCGTGCTCGCGCATGTCGGGCCAGAGGCCGGGGGGGATGGTGTGATCGACGGTGCGCACCTCGTCGAACCGCACCCCGAGCGCCTTGAAGATGCGGCAGGAGACGGCGAGCAGCCCATCGGTGTGGCTCCTCTCGGGCGAGCGCTTCGTGGTGCCGTTGAAGATCGTGACGCGTAGGTCATCGAACGAGATGGGGGCGCGCTCCGCCTGCGCGTCGATGAATTCACTGATCGAGTCGGGTATGGGCATCGGTGGGTTCTCTCCCGTGGTTGGCGCTGCGTTGTCGTTGCTGTGGTGTCCGCTGCGTCGGCGGGACGTTACGCCGCGCCAGCCCGCAGGAGGGAGCCGGGCGGTCAAGGCGCACCGTCCTCGCGCGTCAGCACTTCTCAGCGGCCGGGCTCGGCGTGGCAGACGGCCTCGATGTTGTGCCCGTCGGGATCGAGCACGAATGCTCCGTAATAGCCCTCCGAGTACTGGGGCCTGACTCCCGGCGCCCCGTTGTCCTGTCCTCCAGCTGACAGCGCCGCGGCGTGGAACGCGTCGACCTGTTCCCGCCTGTCCGCGGCGAAGGCGACGTGCACCGCGGCGCCCGTGGGGTAGAGCGTGGAGATCGCGAAGTTCGGCGCCTCCTCGAGCCCGAACTCGATCTCTCGGCCCTGCTCGAGCGGAGGGCCGATCTCGGTGAAGCCCAGCGGCAGAAGGGTCTGCATGTAGAACCGCCGGCTGCGCTCGAGGTCGCTGACCCCGACGGTGACATGGTCGATCACGACGCGACGCCTCGGCACACTCGCACTGTAGCCAGCGGCGGGCGCGTCTCGAGCCCTTCGCCCGTGCACGCGGCGGCCCAGCGGCGACTATGATCGCGAGCAGGCCAGGTACGGCGCCGCCCGAGCGAAAGAGAGGTCAGACGATGGAAGAGGGTCCAGTTCTAATCCATGTCTGGACGGTTGATCCGCAGAGCGAGTCAGCCTGCGTGGAGAAGCTTGAGCAGCTGTTCCAGCACCAGATCAGCACGGACCCTGGCTTCGTCGCCGCGAGGATCCTCGAGAGCCAGGACCGCTCCTCTGTTGCGGCCGTGATCGAGATGAAGAGCGTCGAGGATCGCAAGCGCATCGAGGCGGAACCCGACGTTCGCCAGACCCTCGATCACCTGCACGGCGCCGCCAGCCTGATCGTCAGGCTCTACCACCAGATCGGCGCATACGGGACCTGAGGCGGGCCGGCGGGGCCCCGCTCGTCACGGAGTCACGAGGTAGTGCGCGTCGTAGATCAGGGTGGCGCCTGAGCCCCACGGCGCGCTGCCTCCCACTACTTCCTCGACCGCCGGCCGCAGACGCTCCGTCTCATAGCGCTCGGCGTATTCCTCTGAGGCCCAGACCTCGATCACCTGGAAGACCCCGTCCGCCTCGCCCGCGACGTGCATGAGCAGCCCGAGTGGATGGTCGGCACCGATGCGCACCTTTTCGTTCGCCGCGTCGTAGGTGTCCCGAGTCAGCGTTGGCGTCCGCGTGATCTTCACTACCGGCACTGGGCCCACCTCCTGTCAGGGTCAAGAGCGCGCAAGGAGCGCGACGGCATAACAGCATACCCAGCAGACATAAGCCAGAGAATATGTCTACAGGCGTGCCACCGCCGGTAAAAACGCCCTCTGGAAAGGGCTGTGCGGGGTCCGGCCGCAGACAGCCCCTACGGACGCCGCGGCGGTAGTTTCGCTGCGGGCATGGGGGTGAACGGCGGATTTAGGAGGATGCCCGCCCGGCATACAACTAGAGCGCGCACCCGGGAGGGGGTTTGGTGCGCAGAAACCGGGAATGCGCGCTTCCGCCAACCACAAGATGCCGAAGCAGCGCTCTCAGGGCGAGGATCGCCCGCCCGCCGAAGGCCTGCTCGCCGCCGGCCCAGGAGTCTCCCCGGAGACCGCAGCCGAGCACCGACCGCTGCGGGAACCGCTGTGCCCGGCGCTCGTGCAGGCTCGCCTGGAGGCGTTCGCCGCCATGAGGAGCGCCGCAGAGCGGCTCTCCGTCGATCCCGGGGCACTGAGCGCCGAGGCCTATAGGGCATTTTGGGAGTCACAGGAGGGGATCGGGCTGCCGTCTGCTCTGACGATCAGCATCCTGTTCGCGGGCTGGCAGCGTGCACGCGAGCACGTCGCATCGCTCGCCTTCGACGCCCCGGCGGTCGAAGTCGACGTCGCGAGCGCAATCTGCGCCGACCCGGCGTGCCTGCACCGCGCCCACGGCCCTGGGGGGGTGCAGGCTCGCCGGCCCGGCCCCGCGCCGTAGGGGCCGGCCTGAAGGGCCCGCCGGCGCGGACGATCAAGCGGTCCGGGTCAGCGCCGCCCGTCGATCGCCCTCTCGAGTTCGGCCTTGTTCATGTTCGAGCGCCCGGGCACGCCCATGTTCCGTGCCTCGGCGTAGAGCTGGCGCCTGGTGCGACCGCGCGGCCCGGGATGCCCAGAGCGCAGGCCGCCCCTGCGCCCGGAGGAGATGTCGTTCAGCGAGGTCGCGGATCTCTCACGCGATTCGCCGCTGCGCGCTCTCTCCTTGTTGACCGTGCGAGCAGCTATCTCCTCAGCCCGCGCCTCGGAAGCACCCTGTTTGCGCTCGGACTGGCGGATGTGCTCGTACTGGCGTGCGCGCTTGCTGCCCTTTCGAACACCTCTCGGCGGCATCTGCCCACCTCCACATGTTGCTTACGCCCGCGATCTACCCGGCGCGGCCGGGGCACTAACCGCAGACCGTCCTACAGCTCCTCATCGATCCCGATCGCGCGCTCGAGCATGCGGTCGGCGTCGGCGCGCTCGCGGTCCTCGCGGATCGCGGAGAGCATGCCGGTGGCGAGGGCGTCGAGCTTGTTCTGCATCGCCGCCTCGGCGCGCAGCTCGGCGTTCTTGAGCAGGGCCACCAGGAGCAGGGTCGTCGCGGTCAGCGCGGTGCCGAGGGCCTGCTCATAGGAGGCACCGGCGCCGAAGACATAGCCGCCGAGCCAGGCAGCCACGAGCGCCAGGCAGATGACGAAGAACAGCGGAGAGCTCGAGAAGTAGGAGGCCCGCTGCGCGACGCGGTCAAAGGTCCCGCGCCGGCCTGACACGCCACGCTCGACTGGGTGTCTCAGTGACACTCAGCAACGGGCTCCGGCGCGCGGCGGATCGCGTGAACGTGCATGGGTCACGTATGCCCGCGGTGCGGCTGCGCCTAAACAGCGCTCTGGCACGCGCCGGGTTACGGCTGCGCGCGAAGGGGTAGCGCACCGAGGCGGGCAACACGGCCCGCGCCCGACACGAAGGAGCGTGAGATGAGCGACAAACTCGTCGACAAAGCGAAGGGCCGCGTTCACGAGGCCGCCGGAGCCCTGAAAGGCGATGAGGGCCTGAAGAACCAGGGTCGCTCCGAGCAGGCCAAGGGGGCGGTCAAGAAGGCCGCCGAGAAGGTGACGGACGCGATCGCGGGCGCCGGCCACAGCGAGCACAAGGAGCACTGACCCGTCACTCGGCCGTAGCCCCCAAAGGCCGGTCTCCCCGGCCGGCGCACGATCGCGGGAGCGCGATGGCCGTGTCGCCCTGCGCCATACTCCTCGTGACCGGCTGGCGGAGGTGAGGCCTGTGGGAGCGACTCGGCTCTTGAGCATCGGACGCGTGGCTGTGGGCAGGGCGACCAGGCGGCTGACGGTGCTGCTGCTGGTCGCTGGCTCGCTGACTCTGGGATCAACGGCAACGGGATGGTCAGCCGCCGGAGGCGGTGTCCCAGTTCCCGCACCCGCAGCAGGTGCTCCGCCGTCCTATGCGGTCGGGCTGAGGGTGCTGCATTTCGTTGACCGGAGCCGGACGATCAAGCTCCCGGATGGCAGACGTGTACCGCGGACGCTCACGACGCTGGTTCGATACCCGGCCGCGGGCAAGCCCGGGCAATACGACGTATCCAACGCCCCGGCCCTCACAGACGCCGGCCCGTTCCCGCTGATCGTGTTCGGCCACGGCTTCGCGGTCACGCCGGCGATCTACTCCCGGCTGCTGCAGAGCTGGGCGCGGGCGGGCTTCGTCGTCGCCGCGCCCGTCTTTCCGCTCGGGAGCGCAGGTGCCCCGGGCGGCCCGGACGAGGGGGACATCACCAACCAGCCGGCGGACATGAGCTTTGTGATCTCGAGCATGCTCGCCCTGGGCGGGGCACCGGCCGGGTCGGGGCCTTTCGCTGGGCTGATCGATCCCGCTCGCATCGCTGTCGCGGGCCACTCCGACGGCGCGGAGACGGCTCTCGCCGTCGCCTACAGCCGTCGCTACCGCGACCCGCGTGTTCGCGCGAGCGTGATCCTCTCCGGGGCGATGATGTCAGGGATCGGCGGTTATACGTTCCCGGCGGGTGGCCCCGCTCTGCTCGCCGTTCAGGGCACCGCGGACACCTTTAACGAACCGCGCTACACCTACGCCTATTTCGCACGCGGCCACCGGCCGAAGTATCTGCTTCGCCTGGTCGGGGCGGAGCATCTGCCGCCGTACACAAGTGAGCAGCCGCAGCTGTCGATCGTCGAGCGTGTGAGCACAGCCTTTCTGGAGCAGTATCTGCCGCGCGCAGGGACACCAGAATCCCTGTCCGCCTCGCTCGGGCTGCCTCCCGCCGTGGCGTCCCTAACCGCCGACCCCTAGCGGGCTGGTCCCTCAGCTGCTCCGAGTGCTCCAGTACTCCTCGGCCTCACGCTCCATGCGCGCGAGACGTGTGTAGTAGTCGGGGAACTCATGCAGGTGGGCCAACGCGATCTTCGCGGTGGTGTGGGGGTCATCATCGGTGACGTTGGTCAGCACGTCATGCAGCCCGTGCTCGAGCTCGACGTCCATCCCGGCCCGAAACTCCTCCACGTCGAACGGAGCGGTGCTCCAGTCGATCCCGATCTCCGCTCCGAAGCGTCGCGCCTGCTCAGCGGTGAAGTGAGTGTCTGCTGACATCGGTATCTCCTTGTGCGGGCTAGGGCCGGGGGACCTGTTGGGTGACGCAGTGGATGTTCCCGCCGCCGAGCAGGATCTCGCGGGCGGGGACGCCGACGACCTCCCGGTCCGGGAAGCAGCCGCTGAGGATCTCCGCAGCCTCCTCATCGTGGCGCTCGTCGAGCAGTGGGAAGACGATCCGGGTGCTCGCGATGTAGAAGTTCGCGTAGGAGGCGGCCATGCGGTCACCGGCCGCGCGCGGCTGGGTGCCTGCGACCTCGTGGACTCCGCGGGCCTCCTCCTCGGTGATCGTGATCGGGCCAGGTGAGGGGATGCGGATGACCTCCAGTTCTCTGCCGCGGGCATCTGTTGCGCTCCGCAGCCGCTCCTCCGCTTCCCGCGAGATCCGGTGCTGTGGGTCTGACTCGTCAGCGCACCACGTCAGCAGCACGACACCGGGGCGGACGAAGCAGGCGAGGTTGTCGACGTGGCCGTTCGTCTCGTCGTTGTAGACGCCGTCGCCGATCCAGACCACGCGCTCGACGCCGAGATAGTCCCTCAGGTTCTGCTCGATCTGAGCTCGAGAGAGATCGGGGTTGCGGTTGTGGTTGAGCAGACACTCTTCGGTCGTGATGAGCGTTCCGTCGCCGTCGGTGTGGATCGAGCCGCCCTCGAGGACGAAGGGCGCGCGGTAGCGGTCGACGCGTTCGATCTCGAGCACCTTGCGCGCCACGCGGTCGTCCTGGTCCCAGGGGGAGTAGAGGCCGCCCTCCAGCCCGCCCCAGGCGTTGAAGTGCCAGTCCACGCCGCGTAGGCCGCCTTTGCCGTCGCGTACGAAGGTCGGGCCGGTGTCCCGGATCCAGGCATCGTCGGTCGAGATCTCGACAACGCGCACCGAGGACGGGAGCATCGACCTGCAGCGCTCGTACTCACGGTCGGAGGCGGCGACGGTTACAGGATCGGACTCGTTGATGGCCGCGGCGACAGCTGCGTAGGCCTCCTGCGCCGGGCGGGCATGCAGGCGCCAGTTGTCGGGGCGCTCGGGCCAGGCGAGCCAGCAGCCGCTGTGCGGCTCGAACTCGCCCGGCATGCGGTACCCGTCCGCGGCCGGGGTTGAGGTGAGCGTCTCGCTCACGTGGGCTGCCCGCTGACGCCGGCCTGTGCCGGCGGGGCCGCCGTGACGGCCGCCCGCTCGGGCTTGCGGGGACGGCTCATGCGCCACAGCATCACCTCACCCGCCAGAAGGGTCACCACCACGATGCCGAGCAGCGGCCCGGTGTACGACCATTCCTTCGGCGGGTTGGGAATCTCGGGCCAGAGGAAGAGCACTACACCCGCGGCGATGATGATGCTCGTGAGGGTTGCGATCGCGATCACGAAGCGGTCCCCGCCGGGTATGCGGAACGGCCGGTGGCGGTCTGGGTCCTTGTAGCGAAGGATCGCGACCGCGGGGAACATCAGCAGGTAGGGAAGCAGGAAGATCACCGAGGAGGCCGCGAAGATCCCGAAGAAGAGCGAGCTCTGGGTGTTGATGAACAGCGCGCTCACGACCAGCACCAGCGTCGAGATCACTCCCGTGCCGACGAGCGCGCCGACGGGGGTGTGCCGTGTCGGGTGTTCGCGGCCGAGCACGCTCGGCAGCTCGCCTTCAGCGGCCGCCTCGACCGCCGAGCGGTTTGCTCCCATCGTCCAGGTCGTCATGTTCGTGAAATAGGTATACAGCGCGGCTATCCCGAGGGCGTAGACCGCCACCTCGCCGAGTCCCTTGCTCCCGAAGATCGCCTTGAAGGTTTCGACGAGACCTTCCACCAGCGTCAGTTTCGAGAGCGACAGCGCCAGCAGGATCCCGATCGTGGCGAACAGATACAGGAACGCGATGATTGCGCCCGACGTGAAGATCGCTCTCGGGATGCGCTTCTCGGGCTCCTTGACCTCGCCCGCCATGCTCGAGACGAGCTCGAAGCCCAGCAGCAGAAAGATGATCACCGGCAGGAACTGCTTCGCCAGGCCGAAGGAGGGGAGGAAGCTCGAGGCGTTGATGGTGTTCGCCGAGCCATGGCGGAGGGCGAAGACGATGCCGCCGATCCCCAGGGAGAAGATGATGATCACCTTCAGTACCGCGCCCAGGTTGTTGACCCACTTGCCGACTTCCAGGCGCATGATGCCGACCCAGACGACGAGCCACACGAGCACGATCGCCATCGCTACCTGCGTCCACTTGCCGGCTGGCCATTCGGCGAGGTGATGGTCGAAGAGCTGGAAGAAGACTCCCGCGAACAGCAGGAACACCGAGGGCATCCACAGCGCCACGTTCACCCAGTACCAGTAGGTGGTGCGCGCCGCCCAGCGGCTTCCGAGCGCCTGCTTGACCCAGACGTAGATCCCGCCCTGCGTGGGGTAGGTGGTCGCCAGCTCCGCCGTGATCAGCGCGTACGGAATCAGGAACAGGACGATCGCGAGGATCCACCATGCGATCGTTTTCGGTCCGATCGACGCCGACGCGGTGAGCGTTTCGACGACCAGCATCGCCGAGACCGTGAACAGCGTGACATCGAAGATGCCCATCACCCGCTTGCGCGCGACGCGCTCCTGCAGGTCCGCGACCGGCTTCGTGTCCGTCGCCTCGCTGGCCATCAGGCCTCCTGTCAGGTCTCGGGTGCCGCGTCGGCGTGCAGTGCCGAGGCACGGTCCCAGTTCATGTGGGTGAGATGGGAGTTGATCCGCCGCTCGTGCATCAGGACGGTCTCCTCGCTCGGCTGCTTCAGGGTGGGGTAGGTCAGCCAGACCAGGATGCCCTTCTCGGTGTGCAGCCGGTTCTCCGCCTGATCGAAGACGATCGAGTGCGGGCCGTCGATGACCTCGTCGGTGACCTCCACGCCACGGGAGGCGGGCAGGCAGTGCATGAAGCAGCAATGCGCGGGTGCGCGGTCGATCAGCTCGCTGTTGACCTGGTAGCGCGGCATGAACGCGGCGCGACGCTCGGGGATCTGGTCTTCCTGATCCACCCACCACCAGAGGTCGGTGTAGATGAAGTCGGCACGTGAGACGGCGTCCTCGACGTCCTCGGTGACGGTGACCGACCCGCCCGAGCGCGCCGCGTTGGCCTCGCCGATCGCGATCCACTCCGGCGGCGACTGGTACGCGGCCGGCGCGGCGTGGACGAAGTTCATGCCGAACTGGGTCGTGATCGCCATCAGCGAACTGCAGACGTTCGTGCGATCGCCCACGAAGACGACGGTGCACTCGTCCAGGCGCCTGCCCTCGGGGAGGTGCTCGCTCATCGTAAGCAGGTCGCACACGACCTGGGTGGGGTGGTTGTAGTCCGTCAGCCCGTTGATCACCGGGACATCCGAATCCCGTGCGAGCTCGACGACGGTGCTGTGCTTCAGGGTCCTGGCCTCGATCACATCGCACATGCGCGAGAGGACCTTCGCCGTGTCATACAGGGACTCGCGTGCGCCGAGGTGGATCTCCCCGGGCTTCAGGTAGAGGGCGTGACCGCCGAGCTTGACCATCGCAACCTCGAACGAGACGCGTGTCCGCGTGGAGGGCTCCTCGAAGATCATCCCCAGCGAGCGGTCGTGCAGAACGTGCGGAACAGCTGCGTCCTTGTCCGCTTCCTTCAGAAGCCCGATCAGCGCGAGCAGCTCTTCGAGTTCCTCGCGGTCGAAGTCCTGGGTGTCGATGAAGTGGCGCATATGTCGCCATTGTGTTCCCGCAGCGCAGGCCGCCCCATCCGTCAAAGGCCGCAGTCACTATCGATGCGAAACCGATGGGGGCCCGAGCAGATCGCCACGCCGTCCTCGCAGGTCCTAGAGTGACGGCGATGGACGAGTTCCAGATAGTCAGAACCCCCGGCCTTCACGACTCTCCCGCGCGCAAGCGGCCGCCCCGCCGGCCGCCGTTCCGCATAGCCGCTGTGCAGGTGCGCTGGCTCGAAGATCCCGCCGAGCACGAGGCCGCGCTCGCCGAGGGAATCCGCATCGCCGCCGCCGAGGGTGCCGAGCTCGTCTGCCTGCAGGAGCTGACGCTCAGTCCCTACTTCGCCGTCGACCCCGCCGGTCCGCGGGCGGGAGTGGTCGAGCCCGAGGACCTGCCGGGCGGCGCGACCCACAGCTTCGCGGCGCGGATGGCGGCCGAGCATCAGATCAACGTTCACGCCTCCGTCTATGAGCGCGCCGACGGGCCCGATGGCCTTGGGTTCAACACGGCGATCGTGCTCGCCCCCGACGGCAGCCTGCTCGCCCGCACGCGCAAGCTTCACATCCCGTTGACCGCCGGCTACCACGAGGACCGCTATTTCCGCCCCGGCCCGGGCGAGGGCGAGGAGGCGTTCCCGGTGCTGGCCCTCGGACACGCGCACCTCGGCCTGCCCACCTGCTGGGACCAGTGGTTCCCGGAGGTCGCCCGCGCGTACAGCCTCGAGGGCGCGGACGTGCTGGTGTACCCGACCGCGATCGGCTCGGAGCCCGAGCATCCCGAGTTCGACACACAGCCGCTATGGCAGCGCGTGATCGTGGGCAACGCGATCGCGAACGGCGTGTTCATGGTCGCGGTGAACCGTTTCGGTGTCGAGGGCCCGCTGCGTTTCTACGGCTCCTCCTTCATCTGCGATCCATACGGCCGCATCCTCGTCCAGGCGCCGCGGGAAGAGGCCGCCGTGCTGGTGGCCGATCTCGACCTCGACCAGCGCCACGACTGGCTCGAGCTGTTCCCGTTCCTGATGACGCGTCGACCGGACGCGTATGCGCGGCTGGCCGAGCGGGCGGCCGACTTCATGAACGAGGGCTGAGCCGGTGCGGGTCGTCGCCGCCCTCGGCGGCAACGCGCTGATCCGCCGGGGCCAGCGCGCCGACGCCGACGTCCAGCGCGAGAACGTCGCTCGTGCGGTTCTCTCGCTGGCGCAGATCGCGCGCGAGCATGAACTCATCGTCACTCACGGCAACGGGCCACAGGTGGGGCTATTGGCCCTGCAGGCCGAGTCCTACGCCGGCGCGCGCCCATATCCGCTGGACGTGCTGGGGGCCGAGTCGGAGGGAATGATCGGCTACCTGATCGAGCAGGGGCTCGAGAACGAGCTGCCCGGCCGCAGCGTGGCGACGCTCCTGACGCAGGTCGTCGTGGATCCCGGCGACCCGGGCTTTCAGAAACCATCCAAGCCGATAGGCCCGGTCTATGACCGCGCTGAGGCTGAGCGCCTGGCCGCCGAGCGAGGATTCGCGATAGCCCCGGACGGAGAGAACTTCAGGCGCGTGGTCGCATCGCCCGAGCCGCAGAGAATCGTCGAGGTCGAGGCCATCCGCATCCTGGTCGAGGCGGGAGTGATCGTCGTGTGCGCCGGCGGCGGGGGCGTCCCGGTTGCGCTGTCTCCGGCGGGTGCGATCGTCGGCGTGGAGGCCGTGATCGACAAGGATCTCGCGGCCTCGCTGCTCGCACGCGCACTCGGCGCCGACGCGCTGCTCCTGCTGACGGACGTGGACGCGGTGCAGGTCGGATGGGGGACGCCCGACGCGCACGCCCTCACGTCGGCCACACCGCAGGAGCTGCGCGGGCTGGGCCTCGCGGCCGGATCCATGGGGCCGAAGGCCGAGGCGGCGGCGCGATTCGCCGACAGCGGGGGACGCGCGGTGATCGCCTCGATGGAGTCCGCCGCCGAGGCTTTGAGGGGGAACGCGGGGACCAGCGTCGAGCGGGGGTCGTGAGGCGGGCGCTGCCGTGTGGCCGCCCGGCTCCGAGCGGGCTTCGCGGGCGATGATCACCGTCGCCGGAGAGGCGCTGGTCGATCTTCTCGTCGACCGCGCAGGAGCTGTCAGCGCCCATCCCGGAGGCGCCTCGCTGAACGTGGCCCGCACGATCGCCCGGCTCGGCGTCGAGTGTCGCTGGCTGGGACGGCTGTCGGACGACGCCCTCGGGGAGCTTGTGCGCGCGTCGATCGGGGAGGACGGCATCACGATGGCGGTCCCCGAGCCGGTATCGGAGCCTTGCACGCTCGCGGTCGGGGTCCTCGACGGCGCCGGGGACGCCGACTACCGCTTCTACCTCGCAGGGACCTCGGCGGGGCAGCTGTCCGCGCAGGACATCCCGCCCCGGCTGGCGGCCGAGAGCAACGCGCTCGTGCTCGGCGGTCTCGGGCTGCTGCTCGAGCCGATGGCATCGACGCTGATGGCGCTCATCACCCAGCTGGACGGGGATGCCGTGGTGGTGCTGGACCCGAACTGTCGCCGCGGCGCGATCGGGGACACCGATGCCCACCGGGCCCTGATCGAGACGCTCTGTGAGCGCGCGGACATCGTGAAGGTCAGCGCGGAGGATCTCGCTGTGCTCGCGCCGGAGGCAGACGCGCGGGACGGCGCCCGCGCCCTGCTCGCGCGAGGACCGCGCGCCGTGCTGCTGACGGACGGCCCCGCGCCGGTGTCCATCCACTGCGGCGGGGAAGAGGCGATCGTTCAGGTACCCGATGTGAGCGTCGCGGACACCGTGGGCAGCGGCGATGCCTTCGTTGGGGCGTTCACCGCCTGGTGGTCCGGGCGAGGGCTGGGCCGCGAGGAGATAGAGATGCCGATGCTGGAGCGGGCCGTCGCCGAGGCTGTGCGGGTCGCCGCGCTCACGTGCACCCGCACCGGAGCACAGCCGCCGAGGATCGACGGCTGGCTCTCCTAGGAGCGCTCAGGCCGGTGCGCCGGCGGGGACGTGAGCCTGCAGTGCGGCGGTGTCGATGAAGAACTCGCGGGCGAGCACCCCGATCATGCGCGCGAGCTCTTCGTTTTCCTCCGGCCGCCACTCGTGCAGCAGGTCCGAGAGGCGCCGTTCGCCGGTGTGGGTGAGCCTGTCGAGTGTCGCGCGGCCCTCGGGGGTGAGCTCACATGCATGCTCGGGCTCGCTCGTGGATGCGATGAGTCCGTCGGCCAGCAGGTGCTCGCGCGCGTCCTGCAGCGTCGAGATGTCGACGCCCGCGCGCTGCGAGAGCGCCGCGAGGTCAAGCGGCGGCTGTTCGCTGCTGCGGGCGAGCAGCCAGCACGCGGCGGGCGGCAGGTCCACCTCTGCGCGAGCAGCTACCCGTTCGACGATCTCGCGCGCGCCCTCGCGCCGGTCGAGGCGGCCGATCTTGCTGATCAGGACCGCGAGTGAGTCCGTGTCCCGCGGAGTTGCGAAGGTGTCGTTCATGTCGCCGGTGGCGACCGTGTCACGGAGCGGGATCTCGCGGATGAACCACGAGAGTATGAACGCGAGGGATCCGACGATCGCCGCGACCAGGAAGACCGTGTTCAGGGAGTTGGTGAATGCCTGCAGATAGTCCGCTCTCACCGGCGCCGGCAGGGCAGCGATCACCTTCGGGCTGACGGCGGCGGACGACGGCACCTTGCCGCTCGCCCCCGGCGGGAACACGCTCTTCAGCTCGGCGGCGAGGCGGCCGGAGAACACCGCGCCCAGCACGGCCGTGCCCAGGGATCCACCGACGGAGCGGAACAGCGTGGCGCCGGATGTGGCGACCCCGAGATCCGAGTACTGCACCGCGTTCTGGACGATCAGGACGAGGACCTGCATGACCATCCCGAGGCCGAGCCCGAGGATGAACATGAAGATGAAGATGTCGGTGGTGCTGCTCGCCGGATCGAGCGTCGAGAGCAGGAACAGGCCCGCCGTCATCACCGCGGTCCCGGCGATCGGGAACTTGCGGTAGCGCCCCGTCCGGGTGATCACCTGCCCCGAGGCGATCGAGGTGATCAGGAGCCCGCCCATCAGCGGCAGCAGCTCCAGCCCCGACTTGGTGGGCGATGAGCCCTTGACCACCTGCAGGAACAGCGGCAGGTAGGTGACCGCTCCGAAGAGGGCGAACCCGACGACGAAGCCGACGGCCCCCGCGATCGCGAACACCCTGTTGGAGAGCAGGCGCGGCGGCAGCACCGGCTCGGCCGCCCGTCTCTCCACGAACATGAACGCCGCGAGCAGGATCACGCCGCCGACCACGAGGCCGATGATGAACGGGGAGCCCCACGGATATGAGTTGCCGCCCAGGGAGGTCGCCAGGATGATCGACGCGAGGCCCGCCGCTAGCAGCGCCGTGCCGAGATAGTCGATCACGTGCTCGACGCGCTCCTTGGTGGCGGGAAGCGTCGCCGCGAGGACGAAGAACGCGACGACTCCGATCGGCACGTTCACGTAGAAGATCCAGCGCCAGCTGAAGGATCCCGTCAGGAAACCACCGAGCAAAGGCCCCGCCACGCTCGCGAGGCCGAAGACCGCGCCGAAAAGGCCCGTGTAGCGGCCACGTTCGCGCGGCGGGACCACATCCCCGATCGCCGCCTGAGCGCTGACCATCAGGCCGCCTCCGCCGAGGCCCTGCAGGGCCCTGAACGCGATCAGCTGATCCATGCTCTGGCTGAGCCCGCACAGGGCGGAGCCGATCAGGAACACGACGAGGCCGGCCTGCAGGACGATCTTGCGCCCGTACATGTCGCCGAGCTTCCCGTAGAGGGGTGTGACGGCCGTCTGTGCGAGCAGGTATGCCGTCACCACCCAGGAGATGTGGCTGAGACCGCCGAGGTCTCCCACGATCGTCGGCAGCGCCGTCGCGACGATCGTCTGGTCGAGCGCGGCGAGGAACATCACGAGCAGCAGACCCGTGAAGATCAGGCGAAGCGGCGGCGCCTCGGTGTCATCCGTCATCGGAGGAGCCGGGCCGGGCACCGTCCAGGGTTTCGCTCATCACGCCACCTTTGCAGGTCTGAGGGTGCGATCCCTCCCGGACCGAACCTGCCCGCCGCGGCCGCCGCAGGCTCCGCCGCGGCCCGCGATCATCGCCGCCCCGCCCGCGGGCGGCGCGAGAATCGAGCGGAGCCGACTAGAGTCAGCGCCCGGCAACCCAGCCGCGCCCCGGTCCCGCCCGCCGCCCGATGTTCATAGTCTCGACCCTCATATACCCGCTCGTGCTCGCGCTTCTCTGTGCGGGGGCAGGGCTGCTGGTGGACCGGGTCAGCGGCGCCTTCATGCATCCCGCGCTGCTGCTCCCGGTCGGCGCAGCGGGCCTCATCGGCCTGACGCAGCTGAGCACCTACGCGTGGTTCCTCGCTCCGGCCACCCCCGTTCTGATGGCGCTGGTCGCGCTCGCCGGACTGCTCCTGTCGAGGGCTCGTGCGCTGGCGCTCGCGCGGCGAGCTCTGGCGCGGCCGGCAGCGCTGGTGGCGACGGCGGCGGTGTACCTGCTGGCGATGGCGCCGGTGCTCCTCGCGGGCCGGGCGACGTTCTCCTCCTTCATGGCGCTGTCGGATTCCGCCGTCCACATGATCGGCGCGGATTACCTGATCCGCCACGGCCAGCACTACGGGGGGCTGGATCTGCGCAACTCCTATGGGCAGTTCATCAACGACTACTACAACACCAGCTATCCGTCGGGAGCCGACACGCTGCTGGGAGGCAGCGGCTTCCTGCTCGGGCTGCCCATGATCTGGGCCTTCCAGCCGCTGAACGCATTCGTGCTCGCGTGCGCGACCGGTCCGGCGTGGCTGATCGCCAGACGCATGGGTCTGGGGGCGTCGGCGGCCTGCCTCGCCGCCTTCGCGAGCGTCGTGCCGGCGCTGGTGTACGGCTACGAGCTGATCGGGTCGGTGAAGGAGATCACGGCGCTGACGATGATCCTCACCCTCGGCGCCCTCGTCGCCGACCACAGGGCGTGGCTGGGCCGCGCGCCCCGCAGGGCGATCCCGGCCGGGCTGGTGGTCGCGGCGGGCGCGTCATCGCTCGGCGCCGCCTTTGGCGCCTGGGCCCTGGCCGCCGCGGCGGTGCTCGCCGTGGTTCTCATCGGCGCGGTCGGCGCCCGTGCGGTCCCCGCCGCTCGCGCGGCGGCCGGAGCGGGAGTGGCCCTGGGGACGCTTCTCATCGCCGCGTGGCCGACGTGGGCCGACATCGGCGGCTCGCTGAAGGTGGCGGGGAACATCGCGAACACCTCAAATCCGGGCAACCTGCACGAACCTCTGCGCTCGATCCAGCTCCTCGGGGTCTGGATCGCAGACAGCTACAAGGTGGAGCCGGCGGCGGGCACGCTCGCCGTCACGCACGTGCTCGCGATCCTGGTGCTCGTGTGCGCGGTGGTCGGGGCCGTACACCTCGTCCGCGTCCACGCGTACGCCCTCCTCGCCTGGATCGCGCTGATGCTCCTGGCCTGGCTGGTGATCACCCACGCCGTCACGACGTGGGGGAGCGCCAAGACCCTGATGCTCACCTCGCCGGTCGTGATGCTGCTCGCGTGGGGCGGGGTGGGCGCGATCGCGGATCTCCCGGGCGGCATGCTCGCGAGAGGCGCCGCCGGCCTGGTTGCGGTCGCGATCCTCGCGGGAGTGCTGATCTCCGACGGGAAGCAGTACCGGGCGTCGAACCTCGCCCCGACAGCGCGCTACAAGGAGCTCGAAGCGATCAACTCGCGCTTTGCCGGCCGCGGTCCGGCGGTGTTCACGGACTTCGATGAATACTCGATGTATGTGCTGCGGGATCTCGACATCGGAGGACCGGACTTCGTCTACCCGCCCGCCGCTCTGGCGGCCTCCTCCAGCGGCTACGGCGAGCCGGTCAGCCTCGATCGCCTCGCGCCGGAGAAGCTGAGCGACTACCCACTGATCATCACCCGGCGCGATCCGAGCGAACCCCGTCCGCCCGCTGCCTACAGCCTGCTCTGGCAGGGCACCTACTACCGCGTCTGGGGCCGGCGTCCCGGCGCCGCGCCGGCGCTGGCGCACGTCACCCTGGCGGGATCCTCGGCCAGCACCTGTGCCCGGATCGGGAGCCTCGCGCTCGCCGACCCCTCGGGCACGCTCGCCGCTTCCGCCGCGCCGACGATCGTTAGGGCGAATCTCGCGAGCTCGCGGCGCCCGCGCGGATGGGGGCATCAGCGCTCGGGTCTGGTGATGTCCCATCCGGGCACGCTCACCGTCTCGGTCCGGGTCCCGAGCACCGGCCTGTGGGACTTGTGGCTGCAGGGACAGTTCATGCCGAAGGTCACCGTCGGGGTCGACGGCCGGGCCGTGGCCTCGCCCGCCGGCGAGCTGAGTGGCAACTCGCTGGTGCCGGACACGCTCCCGCCGATCCGCCTGGCGCTCACGGCGGGAACCCACCTCATCACGCTCACTCGAGGCGGCGGTGGCCTTGACCCGGGCGCGGCAGGCCGGGCCGTGATCGACGCGATCCTGCTGACACCCGCAGCCGAGGCGACGCCCGCACCGCTGTCGTTTGCCCCGGCCGCCGCCTGGAGAGATCTCTGCCGGGGGAGCAGCAAGCAGTGGGTCGAGCTGCTCGCCGAACGCACTGCGTCCCAGGGCGCCTGAAGGCTCAGCGGCTGACGGTCACCAGTGCAGCGCTGCTGGGCTGAAGCGCCACCGTCACAAAGGCGCCTCTCACGGCTAGCGCGCTCGTGCGCGACGGCCCCGGCCATGATCCGTCCGCGGCCACCGAGGTCCCTCCGAGCGACGCGCCGGACAGGGACTGCGGCGAGGGTGCCGTGAGGCTGATCGCGCTCGCCGCGCGGTAGCCGGGGCCAACCCGCACCTGCACCGAGGTAACCGGGGAGCCGGGCGGCTCCTCGTCCACGAGCACCAGCCGCATCGAGCCGTCAGGCGCGAGCAGCGCCGTGCTCGTCAGGTTCGTGCCGGACGGTGCCCTCACGCTGGTCCTCAGCGGGCGATCCCCGATCAGGGACCGCATGAGAAGCAGCGCATACCACTCGGGCTGCGCCTGCAGCTGGCCTGCGGCCAGGCGGGCAGGGCTGGAGGCGCACACGACCGAGTAGCCGGTGCAGCGAGCGGGGTTGCCCTCGAGGTTGATCCCGGCCACGCCCACGGTCATCGTGTGCGCGATGTAGCTGGTCGCCCACAGCGCGGCGGCGAACGTGTCGCTGATCCCCGCCATGCCGCCGCAGGAGACGGTGTTGGCCTCATCGACCCGCAGCGGGATGTGCGCCCGGCTCGCGACCTGCATGTAGCGCGCCAGGGACGTTCCCTCCCTGACGCGGATCGCGGGGCTGAGCAGGCGCTGGATCGACGCCGCGTGCACCAGGTGGCAGCCGAGCGGGTAGTGGTGGCCGGTCAGCATCGCCGGCCGCTGTGAGCGCACCTCGGCGGGGCCCCACCGCTGGAAGCTGCGGGAACCTGAAACGTCAGGGCCCGCCAGCGGGATGCCGGGTGCGAGCCTGTCGATAGCGCGCCGGTAGGCGTTGACCTGCGACAGGTACCTCACCGGGCCCCAGGGCTTGGTTCGGAATCCGTGGCGGGCATAGGCGTCGGACTCGTTGCCGATCTCTATCCCGGCGAGCCACGGGCCGAGGATCGCCTTGGCGGCGGCGACCTCACGGGCAGCCGAGCCCGGGTCATAGTGGGCCAGGCCGACCGTCAGCAGCACCCGCCAGCCGCTCTCCTGCGCAAGCACGCGCAGGTTTCGGAAGTCGGCCGGGCCGATGGTGTTGCTCGCCCATGCCGGTCTCGGGTCCACCGCGTCGGTCCACGCCGTCCGCGTGTCGGCGCTGATGCCTCCGAAGCGCAGCAGGCCGGGCCCGAGCGAGCGGAGCATTTCCGGCAGGTCGCCCCGGGCGGCGTAGCCGGCGATCAGCGCGAGGTCGCTCACCTCGAAGGAGAGACCGAGGAACCGCTGCGCCACCGGGCTACCCGGCCGCCCCTGCTGACGGTGACCGCAACCTCGGCCGGCCGCGCCGCGGCCGTCAGTGCGGCGTACTCAGCGGCCCTGCGCGCCGAGAGCGATGTCGCGCCCGCGGAGGCGCCGTCGCTGTCCGCCCAGGACAGGGCGAGGGCGCTGGCAGCAGCGATCGTCAGCCCTAGCAGGACGAGGATCGCGACGATGCCCGCTCGCCGGGGGGTGCGCCTGTGCCCTGGATGGGTGCTCCTCGCCACCCGCCACAGTAAACCGGCACCGCACATCGCACGCGTCCCGGCGTGTCCATCGGCCGGCGAACTAGTCTCCTGGCATGGAGGCCGCGCACTCAGAGGAGCCTGCGGATCGCATCCTGCTGGGCGAGAACCTGGAGCTCCTGCCCTCGCTGGGGGATGCGTCCTTTCAGATGATCTACATCGATCCGCCGTTCAACACCGGCCGGGCCCAGACACGCCGGACGCTGAGCACCGTTCGTGACAGCGAGGGGGCGCGGACCGGCTTTCAGGGGCGGCGCTACAGCTCCCGGCTGCTTGCGCAGTCGAGCTACCGCGACGACTTCGAGCACTATC
This sequence comes from uncultured Solirubrobacteraceae bacterium, assembly GCA_963787115.1. GTDB lineage: Bacteria > Actinomycetota > Thermoleophilia > Solirubrobacterales > Solirubrobacteraceae > Palsa-744. The sequence goes on along the minus strand of CAWBBS010000009.1, from coordinate 125,153 downwards.
TGGAGTTCCTGGAGCCGCGCCTGGCGCACGCGCGCCGGCTGCTCACGCTCCAGGGAACGCTCTACTTCCACATCGACTACCGGGAGGCGCACTACTGCAAGCTGCTGCTCGATGAGGTCTTCGGGCGCGAGTCGTTCCTGAACGAGATCATCTGGGCCTATGACTACGGTGGCCGCTCGAAGAGCCGCTGGCCGGCAAAGCACGACACGATCCTCGTATACGTCAGGGACCCTGGCGCCTACCACTTCGACTCCGAGGAGGTGGACCGCGAGCCCTACATGGCGCCCGGCCTGGTCACTCCCGAGAAGGTGGCCCGCGGCAAGCTCCCTACGGATGTGTGGTGGCACACCATCGTCCCCACCAGCGGGCGCGAGAAGACCGGCTATCCGACGCAGAAGCCCGAGGGGATCGTGCGCCGGATGGTGCAGGCCTCGACCCGGCCCGGCGACTGGTGCCTGGACTTCTTCGCCGGCAGCGGCACGCTCGGCGCCGTTGCGGCCCAGCTCGGCCGCCACTACGTGCTGATCGACTCCAATCCGGAGGCGGTCGCCATCATGCGGGCCAGGCTCCCCGAGGCAGCCTGAGCGCGTCCCCAGGCCGGACATGAGAGCCTGTGGGCGTGTACCACATCGAGCTCCGCCAGTCCTACCACAACCTGAACCGCTTCAACCTCGCCGGCCCCGAGCTGCGGCCCATCCTGGATCCGTGGGTGCGCGAGAAAGTCTTCGAGCTCGAAGAACGCAAGTGGAACCCGGGCGAGGCCAAACTGATCATCCTCGAGGGGCCGGAGCTGCCGCTTGAGCAGCTCACGATGGGGCGGGGCTGGGCAGCCGCGCTCCGCGAGGGCGTTGACGTCACGGACAAGCTGATGGCCCAGGCCGAGGAGTTCCGTGCCGCCGAGACCGCCGCGCCCGCGGCGAGCGCCCAGACCGCGGCCGCAGACACAGGAGCTCTCACCCTGGAGGCTCTCGGAGCCCAGGCCGCAGCGCTGCTCGGGTCCGATCCCGGCAGGCTGCTCGCCGAGTGGAGGGCCGCTGCTTCGCGTGCGCCGGGCCTGAGCCCGAGCGAGAGTCTGGCGCTCGCCGAACACGCGATTCGATCCTCAGGCTGACGCGACGCTAGACTTGTCCGTCGCAGCAACATGGTGGGCGTAGCTCAGTTGGTAGAGCTCCTGGTTGTGGTCCAGGCGGTCGTGGGTTCGAGCCCCATCGCTCACCCCTCGTAAAAGCCCCGCTGATGCGGGGCTTTTCTGTGCGGCAGAAGTGGGTCGCGACGCACAAGACGACTGCTTTGCAGGAAAGTGAGCGTCTCGCGGGCCGGCCGCCTGATGAGCGCTCATCGTCCCGAGCGACACTGCCGAACGCCTCGGCTAGGACGGCTGCTCGCCACGGACGCAGTCGTGCGTGGTCAGTGATCGCGCCGGCTGGGCCTGGCTGGCGCACCTGTCCGACCGCGGCCTCACACCCGACACCGGCACTTGACCCCTACTTGGCAGCGCCCTCAGCGAGCCTACTCTGCCGTGCCGGGGCACCCCACCATCAGGTGCAACAGGCGGGGCAGCTTCTTGGGGCCGCCGACGACCTCCAGTGGGGCACAAAATGGGCGCGCCAGGGACTTCGAAGACGGGGAACGCTGGAGCGAGAGGCCGTTACTTCGCGCACAAATGCACGCCGCGTTGATAACTGGTAGCGTAGCTTTGGCACGGGGTGGAGGCTGCGTAGACCGCAAGGTAGGGGGTGGCAGACATGCACCGTATCCCGAACATCGCCTTGGCGCTCGTCGTGGCGCTGACATTCGGAGCGATCTCTGCGACTGGGGCTTATGCGGCAAGCAACGTTGGACTGAGCACAGCCGAAGGTCCCCTGAAAGCTGGGGCGCCTATTTGAACTGTCCAGCACGAACCTAAAGTTCGGGGCCTTCGAATGCACGACGCAGAACAGCCTGTCGGGCACCCTGACCTCGAACGAAGGCCCGAAATCAGACCTCCTGCATCTCGAATCCTGGTCTGGCGGTGACTGCCGAAGCGGATCGGGAGAAGAAGTCTCGGTCCGTCCGACCGAGTTCATTTCGACGCTCGCACTCGCCCCCAAAGGTACAGCCGACATGACATCTGGTGAACCTCTCGGCTTTGCCGTGGACTACGGACCATGACCTGTGACTTTGAGGCCAAGAAGATCAAAGGCACTTTCAACCTAGGTGTTGAAGGCAAGGTGCCTCTGACCGTCACGACCAGCCAAACGCTAACGCTGGCCGCGGGTAGCAACGCAGGCTGCCCCAAAACCGTGGCGTTCACGGGGATCTGGAAAGTGGTCTCTCGCGAAGCGACTGTCAGCGATGAACTCCACACCCTTTGTACTACATGTAGCGGTCTTCTGAACATTACCGAACTTGGAGGCGCACTCGTGCTTCCTGGGACTGAAGTAGAAATGACGTGGGGTTTCCACGTGACCGTGTATGGCACCCTTTGGGGCTGCGGCGTCGGAGAACCGGGGCATGTTACAACGAACCACGCTAAGAACGATGTGTTCACCTCCGAGGGCCATAGCTACGGAGGTGAATGCTGGTACAACACCACAGAGATCGAAAGCCAAGAAGAGGGGTGGTTGGAAGAGGCGGACGTTAATTTTAACGTGGGCGGCGTCGTGACAATGCAAGGTGTCGCGATGCATCTAATATGGCCAGCACCATACGCGAGTTGCACTTACAGAGGTACACTAACGGGCGGCTTGTGGCTGGGGCACGGGTTGGTAGGTAACGTGTCTGGGACGCTCACCGGTACGGACTGTCCCGAACCGAAGGTCACGGTCCAAACCGGCTACGGGGGAATAATTGCCACGCATATCGCGCCATTGTTCTTTGAATGGCTGTACAACGAAGTAGTGTGAACTGATCCCGATTGAAAGCGTTGGCGGGACGCCTGCTAGTTCGCCGAGTGCGCGATGTTTGGGTCCGTTGTGTGGCCAAGCAATGAGGACGAACGGAGGCGTCTTGTGGTGGTGTGGTCGGTATCGTTCGCTTACCGGAATCAGCTTGGCTCGATGGGAGGCTGATAGGGCGCAGGTCCCAGTGTCAGCGACGCGCACGAGCGGCGTTCGCTACAACCTCCAGGCCTCGGGAGGAATGCGCGGCGATTCTGACTCTACGATCCCATGCCCCCGGCTAGCTCCATCACGCACGGTCGTCGCATGACAAACTCCATCAGATAATCCTCCCAGTTGCCGCGCCTGTCTTCTAGAACGCCTCTTATTGTTGTCGCGCCCTCGAAGCTCCCGATCCCCGCATCCGACAGGTCACACGCCGCGCCCGCAGCGTCGAGACTCAGACCCGCATCAAAGTGGCGGCGGCCCACCGCCTCGAACGCATGCTACATCGGCGCCATCAGGTCGGTGGTCGTGGACTCCTCGGGCATCGGCCGCTGCGGCTCTCGCAGCGGCCATGGGACGGATACCCTGACTGCTGCTTCGCCAGCGAAGGAGGCGTGTACTGCTGTGCCTCTCCGGACTATCGCGTTGGACGAGGAGCAGTCGCCTCGCTCGGCCCTTTCGAGACTGCTGCTTTCGTCATGGCAAAGCGGTAGTACGCCGGGCCGGCGCCCGGGCTACAGCAGTTCGTCCGGTTCGGCCGTCTGTCGTGATCCTAGATTCGGGCCACGCTGGGTCCCGATCGGCAGGGGCCGCGTGTCGGATGTACCGGCTCGCGGCCTGGACGGGCACACTAACGCGGCTACCAGTGCCGGGCTCGTGGGCTCAGACGCCTCCTTCGATTTGGTAGCAGCCGGTCTTGCGGAGCCAGCGGCTGCCGTCCGAGAGCGGAATGATGTCGTCGTGCTCCCAGGTTCCGCAGCGGTCGCACTATGTACGACCGCTGACTGGGTCACACGGGCGCTTTCCTTCCGGATAGGCTTGATTGGTCAATTCTCTCCAGAGGAGGGGGGCAGATGACAATCCTCAGGGTGATCAGGCGTGGCATGAACCGCGATATGTACAACGCCCTCACAGCAGAGCTGGACATCGACCATGATCATCCGCTGGGGCTGATCATGCACGGCGCGAGCGAAGCCGACGGCATAGTGGAGGTCGCACAGGTATGGGACTCGGACGAGTACGCCCTGCGCTTTGACGAGGACAGGCTAAAGCCCGCATGCGAAGCCGTCGGCGCACCCGTGGACGCCGAGATCACGTACTTCGAGCTGCACCACCTCGTCACGCCCTAGCCCCGCCACCGCGCCGGGCCGATCCGTGCGCACCGCGGACGCACCAATCGGGGCGCAACACTAATCCTTGCGGTGTCGATTCTCTCCCTCCGGGGAGACCTTGTGCTTCGGTTTCCCTGGACCCTCAGCGAGGGCAACGCCAGGCGCTCGAAGTTCCCCCTTCGGACACCGGAACGCGCCGCCCCGGTAGCCCAAAGGCTCGCGCCGACCCGACCACTACGTTGGACGAAACGGCGCGTCTCGTCCCACCCGCGGCAGGCGCCAGCTTTGGTCATGGCAAGGCAGCAGTGCGGCGGTGGCCCGCGCCGCGTAGCCAGGCCGCCCTGGCTTCGGTCTAACCCGAGGGCCGCTTCACTGGTCGAGGGCCGCGGACGCCTCGGACCTGCGGGGAATGTCCTGCACTGATCGTTCGGAAACTCGATGTCAGTGGGGCTAGGTAGCGTGTACGTTCTTAGCTCGTTTTCGGGCGAGTGCGCGCAGGTCTTCGACCATCGGGTTGAGTCGGTCCTCGCGCCCGACCAGCGAGAGGATTGCTGGATCGGCATCGCGGATCGGTATCGCGGCGACGCCTCGCAGGACCCTGGTCATCAACGCGGCGTGGATGGCCGGCACAGTCGCTATCGCTCTGCCCGCAGCGATCATCGCGAATCTCTCCTTCGCGTTGATGGCCCCTTCGACGGTCAGGTGTGGGCAAGGCTCACCTCGATGATCATCAAGACTCCAGAAGCCCCCCCACACCGGGTCGACTGAGGGATCGAAGCCGATGAAGGTTGCGTCGAGCACGTCAGCAACTGTCAGCTCGCTTCGGCCAGCGAGTGGATGTCTCGTCGAGACCACAACTACTCGCGGCTCGCGGCTCAGTGGCACGACCCAAACCTGCGGATCGGTTGCAGGTCGAGAACAAATCGCTACGTCTACGTCCGCGAGCCATGCTGCCGTCGGGATGGAAGGGAACGGTAGTTCCCGTGACCTGAGCTCAACACCGGGATGCTCCTCTGTGAAGGCCTCGATCAGGCTTGGATTGGTAACCGAAGGCGGTATCCCTAGGTAGCCGAACTCGATCACCCCCTGCGCGGGCCGTGCCAGCGCCTGGGCGGCCCGCACGGCGTCTTCTTCGGCAATCACAGTTCGACGCGCCTTCTCGAGAAACACCGAGCCGTCGGGGGTGAGCGTAACCCCGCGGGCTTCGCGCTCGAAGAGCGCGAAGCCGACTTGGGACTCGAGCTTTGCGATCGCCTGGGAGAGCGCGGGCTGCGCGATATGCAGCTTCGCCGCTGCACGCGTTATCTGTCCCTCATCTGCGACGACCACGAAGTAGCGCAGCTGATCGGCACTAAACGACATAGGGCCCTCGCCGGGGACGACTGTCGCTGCAGAGACATACAGCGGGCAGGTCGAGGCACCTCTGTTCCGTCAACCACACACGACGAAATATCCCTCACGGAACGACCGTGGGGCTTCCGTAGTTCTCCCGCGCACAACGTGGAACCTGAGCGCTGATCATCGCCGCACGCGTCGACCCTATTTGCCTCGCTCCCCGGGCATCGCGGCCGCCAGCTAGCCTCGGCGACACACTTCCGCAAAGGACGAGAAGCGCTCGTCCTGGCTTTGGGCTCCCGAGACGCCCGCTTTGCCATGACTAACCAGTAGTCGCGGGGGCGCTCGACGAGACGCTCGGTCAACCGCCGTGGGCCCCTGGTGCGTGCGAACCGGCGCTGAGTTCTCCGGGGGAGGCAACACGCGCGTCTGAGTACAGGCCACGCCCACTAGCGCGTTGGACGACGCGCAGGCACGCCGCCGAGTCCTCTGAGACTGCTGCTTTGCCATGGCGAAAGCAGGAGTCCGCCGCGCCGGCGCTTGGACTGTCGCATCTTCTTCGAAGCGGTCGCGCGCTCAACTGCGTCGGTCACTGCCGCCTCTTGCCTTGAGCGTCAGGGGTGTGGCTCACGCCCCCGCGCGTCGCCATCAGTTTGGTGTGAACCGAACCGGGCCGTGCGTTTACGTCAGTGGCGGCAGGCCGTCGGCGATCAGCTTGGCTCCGAAGACGAGGAAGAGCACAGCCATGACGGCGTCGTTGTGGATGCTTAGCCACTGCTTGATCTCCTCGAGGTGCCCCTTTGCGCTGTCGCCTCCGATCAGGTAGTAGAGGACGGGTCCTGCAATCGTGACGCTGGCGATGAGGACGAACACGATCAGGGAGACAGTGGCGTCGCCTGAGGAGAGTCCGAGCTCTGCGAGCCCGGCGCCGGCCGCGGCCGCGAGAAGCAGGTTCTTCGGGTTCACTCCGCCCAGCAGGGCACCCAGTGCCAGCGCCTTGGGTGGGGTCATGGCGTCGATGCCCACCATCCACTTGGGCATCTCGGATTCGGTTCCGGGCGCCGGGCGACCGCGCCAGTTGCGTGCGGCCAGGAGCAGCAGCAGGACACCGACGACGATCTTGCCCCACGCGATCGTTTCGACGGTCGTGCTGCTCGTTGATGCTTCGCCTTGTTTTGCGAGCCCGTATGCGGCGAAGCTGACCACGGCGACCGCTAGGACCCATCCGAGTAGGAACATCGGCCCGTTCACGCGAGCGCGCTGGGAGAACAGCATGAGCGTCACGGCGATGATCGGGACGGGGCTGATCGCCACGCCGACGGCGAATGTCAGTATCTGGCTGATGCCCTGGCCCATTGGGTGGGTCAGTCCTTGATGAACCAGCCGCGGACCTCGGCGGCGTGATCGATGTAGCGCTCGCCGGTTACGTCGACGATGACCTTGTCGATCGTGCCGCCGGTGAAACGGAAGGGGGCGGTGTAGCTCGGGCTGACGGGGGAGCCGCTGTCGCGTCCGGCGCAGATGCCGTCGCCGACGAGGCAGAACGCGCCGGGCTGGGTCACGATCTCGCGGCTGCCGACCTCCTCCTCGTCCATGTAGAGCGTGAGCGTCCCGGCGAAGCCGGGCATTGCTGGGTCCTCGTTCTTGCCCTTGACCGTGAACTCGGCGCTGTAGACATGTTCTCCGGGCGTGATGTCGCGGTCGGCGACAACGTCCTGCAGGTGGGTGCCCACCCAGTTGAAGGTGTAGCGCAGCCGCCCGTCCTTGATGTACAGGCTGTGGCCGCCCGCCACGCCCCCGTGGGCCCACAGGACCCCCTGAGCCTCGGCCGCGTCGACTGCGACGCCCGCCGCGATCGTGTAGGAGCGCCCGTTGATGCGAACGCCGCCCTCCTCGGGCACGTCGGCGCAGTCCGGGTAGTAGACGTAGCGCTCGCGCGGCGCAGCGGGGTGTGGGCGCTCGGCCATGACCTGTTCGATGGCGCTGCGGTCATCCAGTGGCAGCCCGTTCAGCTCCTCGGCGCAGTCGAACCACAGTTTCTTGAGCTGCTCAAGGCGCTCGGGCTCCTGGTCGGAAAGGTTCTTGGACTGGGCCCGGTCCTGCTGCAGGTTGTAGAGCTCCCACACGTCCTGCTCGAACTTGCCCCAGCCGCTGATCGGGGGGTGCAGCGTGCTCGCGAGCCAGCCCTTGTGGTAGATCGCGCGCTGCCCGAGCATCGAGTAGAACTGCGTCTCCTTCCCCGGCACGCCAGGGTCGGTGAGGCTGGCGGCGAAGCTCTCGCCCTCGATCGGACTCTGCTGATAGCCCTTGATCACCGTGGGAGGCTCGATCCCCAGGAGCTCGTAGATCGTCGGCACCACATCAACGGCGTGGACATACTGCTGGCGAGGCTCGGACGCGGCCGGGATCCCGGCCGGCCAAGAGAGCAGGCACATGTCGGCGACTCCGCCCTCGAAGCCCGCCCAGCGCTTCCAGTACGGGAACGGCGTGTCGAAGGCCCACGCCCAGCCGGTGTTGTAGTGGTTGTAGGACTGCGGGCTGCCGAGCTCATCGATGTGCTCAAGCGTGATGTCCGTGGTGTCCGCGATCCCATTGAAGAAGCGCCACTCGTTCAACGACCCGTTCGGGCCTCCCTCGCCGCTTGCACCATTGTCGGACACGACAACGACGATCGTGTTCTCAAGCTGCCCTGACTCCTCGAGGTAGTCAAGGACCCGGCCGAGATGATGGTCGGCGTAGGAGATGTAGCCGGCGAACACCTCCGCCATCCGGATGAACAGGCGCTGCTCATCGGCGCTCAGCGAGTCCCATGGGCGCACCGTGTCCAGCAGCGGCCAGGGTTGCCCGTCAGGCCCCGTCGTCTGAGGCTCACCGTGCGGGTTGATCGCCGACAGCTCTGTGTCCTGCGGCAGCAGCCCGAGCTCCTTCTGGCGCTCGAGGATCTCCGCGCGGATCGCCTCATAGCCCATGTCGAACCGGCCCTTGTAGCGGTCGGCCCACTCCTTGGGGACGTGATGCGGCGCGTGACCTGCCTGCGGCGCCAGATACATGAAGAATGGCTTGTCCGGGTCGACGGCCTTCGCGTCACGGACGAACTCGATCGCCTTGTCCGACAGGTCATCGGAGAGGTGGTAGCCCTCCTCAGGGCTCGCCGGCGCCTCGATCTGATGGTTGTCGTGGATCAGGTCCGGATACCAGCTGCTGGACTCGCCCCCGAGATATCCGTAGAAGCGTTCAAAGCCCCGCCCCAGCGGCCATCGCCCCTTGTAGGACGCCATCGTGGCCTCCTCTCCGGGCGTGAGATGCCACTTGCCCACGCAATAGGTGTTGTATCCCTGCTCCGCCAGCACCTCTGAGATGAAGCCGTTCTCGAACGGGATCCGCGTGGAGATCCCCGGGAAGCCGGAGCTGAACTCGGCGATCGTCGCCATCCCGTTCGACGTCGCGTTGCGCCCGGTCAGCAGCGAGGAGCGGGTAGGCGAACACAATGCCGTGGTGTGGAAGTTCGCGTACCGCACGCCGGCGTCGGCGATCCGGCGCATGTTCGGCGTCTCCACCGGGCCGCCGAACACGTCCATCGTCCCGTACCCCACGTCATCCCACACGAGCATCAGGACATTGGGCGCACCGTCCGGCGCCTTCGGAGCCAGGAATGGCTCCCAGTCCGGCGTTGAGTCCCTGATGTCCAGCTCGACCTTGCCCTTGAACTTCGCCATCTGGAGACTCCCTATCTCTCTTGGTCAAAAAGATTGCTGCCGGAACATGCCCTCCTGGCACGGGTAGTAACGATGACCGGTATCCAGGCGACGTGCATCGTGGGTTTTACGCACAACGGTCCGGCGCCTTTCCTCTGAAGTCCTGGCTCTCGCCCGCGACCGTCCGGCACTGCCGGTTGATCCCGAACGCCGCGGCGCCGGGCCCGCCCTCTGGCGTTGGGATCCGGCCGTGCGCCGCCCGTGAGCGCAGCGCGCGAAACATGCCGTTGACAAGCGTTTGACACGGCTATACGTTCGGACTCGTGCGAGTGGTGCGCACGGCGCCTGGGGCTCGCCGAGCATCTGAAGACCACACTCGCCCCGTGTCGACACTGGAGGGGGTTACGAGATGCGAAGGAAGATGTTGGTCAGGCTTGCGCCTGCTGCGCTCGCGGCGGTTTGCGTCGCGGCGCCGGCCGTCGCCCACGCGACCGAACCACACTGGTACATCGGGAGCTCTCCGATTCCGGAAGGCAAAAAAAAGGCGGTGAAGACGGGCGGCACGCTCACGTTGACCGAAACCAGCGCGGGTACGGTGGTCACGTGCACCGTCGTCGACGCGGAGGTCATCATCAACCCCGTGGGCGGCGGCGCGGGGCAGGACTCGATGAAGGCGTTCAAGCTGACCAACTGCGGTCCATCGCCATGCGTCTCGACCACGGGGGTCGTGAAGCCGCTGACGGTGAAAGCGCTCAACCTTCCGTGGGCATCGAAACTGGTCGGGGTCTCGCCGATCGCGGACGAAATCACGGGGGTTGAACTGAAGGTGCAGTGCAAAGGCTCGAGCCTCTTCAAAATCTATTCGGGCACGCTCTCGCCGTGGGTGGGCTTGGAACAGCTGGAATTCAATTCGCCGACCACCGGGATGCTCGGGTCGCTCGGGGTGAACGGCATCGACAAACTCCTCGCACCGCCGGGAGTGCACGCGCAGAACCCGTAGGACCGTCAGGCCGGGGGGCGATGCTCCCCGGCCTCGCCTGCTGGCGCCCGCTGCTCCCGCGATGGCGCCGAGCGTCGGCCCGCGGCGCTACTCCTCTTTGGCGTGCTCGCCCTGTATGTACATGAACGTGCCGGCAGCGACCGCGCCGCCGAGGAAGTCGGCGACTAGGTAGATCCACAGGTTCGCCCACTTGAAGGCGCCCAGGACGCTGGCTCCGAGCGCGATGGCGGGGTTGAAGGCCCCTCCGGAGACCCATCCGACGGAGATCGCGCCGACGACGACGACGAAACCGATCGCGAGCCCGTAGAAGGAGTTGCCCGCCGTGCCCTTCGCGGTGGCGACGTTCAGCACCACGTAGGCCAGCAGGAATGTGAAGAGGAACTCCGCCACCAGCATCTTCCCCGTTGCAGACGTGGCGCCGGCGACCTCTTTGCCGCCGACGGCGCTCACGAGGAGTCCCGCCAGAACCGCGGCAATGAACTGGGTGACCATGTAGGCGCCGTATTCGTTGGCCTTCATCTTGCCTCGCAGGAAGACCGCGGTACTGACGGCGGGGTTGTAGTGGCCACCGGAGACGTGCCCGCCGGCGAACACGATCACCATGAGCAGCGAGCCAATCGCGATGGGTGCGAGGATTGCCCCGCTCTTGTTGCCCGGCTCGGTTGCCATCCCGACCGTGAAGACGAACAGGAACATCCCGATGAACTCCGTTGCCAGCTTGCGATCGAGGGGGTAATCCATCCTGCTCCTTCCAAGGCGAGGAATGACTCGTTTCCTCTCGGTTCGACCCCGGAGCGAGGGAACCTGCACGCGCCGGCGAATGCTACAAACGCGCGGCGGGGCCTCCGCGGCGCACGCGGCCGCCGGGTGCCGCGCTTGGTGCATCACGAAACGGGGAATCAGCGGAACATGTCTGGGGTGCGCCGGCTCCGGCCGGGCGACAGCTGCATCGTGAGCCATAAACGCTCGCGAGCACGCCGCCCTGCGGATACGGTCACCTGAAGCGATGGCCCAGCCCAAGACACTCAACGCCGGCGGCGAGAAGCCGAAGGACAAGCCCGGATCGAACGGGCCGAAGTCGGCCGCGCGCTCCATCGGCGAGCTCGTGCTGCTCGTCGGCGCCGCGCTGCTCTTCGCGCTGCTCGTTCAGGCCTACGTCGTCAAGCCCTACCGCATCCCCTCGGGCTCGATGGAACCGACCCTGGACGTCGGTCAGCGCGTGCTGGTGAACCGGCTGGGGATGCACCTGGGCGACCCGAGCGTGGGCGAGATCATGGTCTTCCATCCGCCGGAGAACGCAGAAGAAGGCGGTTGCGGGCCGGAATCGCGCTCAGCGACTCCGGGTGGGGCGGCCTGCGACGAGCCGGACCCCAAGGCCGCGGGGGTGACCTTCATAAAGCGCGTGGTCGCCGGTCCCGGCGATGAAATCTACGTCTCCGAAGGCCATGTCTTCCGCCGGGCGGCGGGCACGGCGAAGTTCGTCAGGGAGAGCGACTCCTACATCAAACCGTGCCCGGGCGTGAGCGAGTGCAACTTCCCCACCGCGATCCGGATCCCGGCGGGCCACTGGTTCATGATGGGCGACAACCGCGGCGAATCGGACGACAGCAGATTCTGGGGGCCCGTGCCGACGGGCTGGATAATCGGAAGCGCCTTCGCCACCTACTGGCCCCCGGATCGCATCGGCGGCCTCTGAGCCCTCGGCAGCACTCCACGGAGGTAGGCTGGAGAGGTAGATGTTGATCGGACGACGCGTCGCGGCAGCAGCGCTCCTGGGTGCTGTGCTCGCGGTCGGGATGCTGGCTGCGGGGGCACTTCACGCGCGCGCTGCCCATGTCGCCGGCGGGGCACTTCACGGCGCCGCCCCCGGAGCCGGCGGCCGCGCGTGCTCGGTTCTCAGCCAACAGTGCGCCACGGGGTGTGCGCTGCCGATCGCGGGCCATCCGTCCGCCCCGGCGCCCGCCACGGCGCCCTGCACGCAGACCGCCGCGAGCGGTCCCTGCGTCCTCCCCGTCAGCGCCGTTGCAGCCCCGCCGCAGCCCGGCGGCGGAGCGGAGCGATGCGGGATGGCGCCCTTTGAACGCCTGCGCCGCAGCCGGGCCGCTCCGGCAATCCCTCGCAGGCGCTAGAGCCATCCCGCCATGCGGCGCGAGAGGTCCTGCGCGTCCAGCGCGAGAGCCGCTCTGTCCGCCGTGCTGATGCGGCGCAGCGGCCTCAGCTCCAGCTCGCCGGCGTCCAGGCTCCACATGGCCGCGGCCCGGCCGCCGGCCGTGGCGAACGGGCGGAAGATGCCTCCCACCGCGATCTCGCGCTCATGGGCGCCTGTCACCCACTCGCGCGAGCACCATCCGAACAGGACGGGGTCAAACGCGCCGAGCAGCGCCGGCGCGGGGACCGGCGCCGCCGGTGCGGAGCCCGTGAGCGCGAGCAGGCCGTCCTCGCGTTCGGTGATCTCGCTCGCGATCGCCGCGACGGCGGCGCGGGCGTCGCGCAGCGGCAGGCCCGACCACCGCGCGAGGTCCCGCTCGGAGGCGGGGCCGTGGCCGCGAAGGAACCGCCGGGCGAGCTCGGCTAGCGCAAGGTCCCGCTCGACGCGCGGCTGCTCGCCGAGCCAGTCGCGCACCAGGACATACTGCTGGTTGCGAGCGCTCATCGGGCCGCGAACGATCAGCCCGCGCAGCGAGGCGAGCATCAGCAGGTGGATCAGCGCCTGGCCGTCGGTCCGCACCCGCACAGAGCTGATCCGTTCGCCGAGCTGCTCGCGGGTGAGGGGGCCGTCCGAGCCCAGGGAGCCGACGATCGTGTTCACCGCCCGCTCGGCCTGGGCGGGAGAGACTCCCTCCTGGGCGATCCTGCGGGCGTTGGCGGTGAGGAGCCCGGGCGCGGTGAGGGAGTGCAGCCAGGGGTAGTCCTCGCTGCGCACCAGGTGCAGCGTGCCGCGGTTCAGCCACGTGATCAGAAGGGATCGCTCGCGGGTGAGAGCGTCGTCGACCTCGGCCGCGCCGGCGAGGGTGCTGCGCGCCCTCACGGCCATGCGCACGCCCCGCTGGTTCTGGGCCTGCAGCGCGAGGATGCGCGTCGCGACGCCGAGCGCGTCCGCGGCGCGCTCGCCCGCGAGCATCTGGGAGCTCAGGCGCTCGGCGAGCATCCGGCACGCGGGTGGTCGCTCGGGACGCTCACGCGCTGAGTGGCTCGCCCGGGGCTTCGTCGAGCTCGGACTCGGCCGGCGGCCCTGGCCCGATCACGACGCGGCCGAGGCCGATGATTTCCATTTCGGTGTCCGAGGAGCACAGTTCGGCGCGGCGCGCCTCGTCGCTGAGAGTGCGCCGCAGGAAGTAGAACGCGATCGCGCCGGTGACGGCCGGAACCCACAGGAAGATCGCCCGGTAGGCGAGCACAGCCGACGTCGCGGGCGTGAGAGGGACGCCGTAGAGCACCAGCGTGCCGACGAGTCCGGCATCCACGCCGCCGATGCCGCCCGGGATCGGGATCAGCCCGCCGAGCTGGCCCAGCAGATAGGCGAGCGTCATGATCGCCAGGGAGGGCGCGGCCCCGAAGGCCCTGAACGAGGCCCACAGGATCAGCAGGTCGAAGATGAGGTACGCGAGGATCCCGCCGATCAGGACGGCGTCGTGCTCGCGCAGCAGCGCGGCGGCCTCTTTGACCCCGTCCGCCACCGCGCTCAGAGACTTCCACACGATCGAGCTGCGGGGAGGGGGGTCCTGGTGGCCGGCATCGGCCACGCGCGCGTGCAGCGCCGGCGCGGCGCGACCCGCCAGCAGCGCTCCTGCGATCGCCGCGACGGCCAGGGCGGCCGGGAGCGCGGTGAGCAGCAGGTGCGGCTCCCCCGGAAGGATGCCGGTCGCCAGGCCGGTGCCGAGGATCGCGACGAACGCGAAGTTCGCGACGCTCGTCAGCATGAAGAACGCGGCGGTGCGCCTGGCGATCTCCTCGGTCGCCATCCCGCCGCGCTTGAGCGCCCAGGCCCCGAGTGCCAGCCCGCCGGCGCCGCCAGCCGGCAGGAGGGCGTTCGCGCCGAGCTCGGACATCCCGACTTCGGTGCTCACCCGCCAGCTCATCCGGCGGCAGAAGGTGACGCGGAAGATCGCCACATAGCCCATGCCCGAGGCGAGCTTGAACACGACGCCCAGCGCCAGCCAGCCCGGGCTGGCGCGCTCCAGGCTCTCCCGCAGCCCGCTCAGCCCCGGCAGCAGCGTGATCACTCCGACGATCACCAGCCCGACCACGCCGAGAATCGCGATCCGGCGCCGCAGGCTCGCTCCGCCGAGCCCGCTCGGGAGCGAGAGATCCTGCGCGCTGACGCGGGGCCGTTGACCGTCGCCTGCGGGCGCGGAGCTCACGGCGCCGGCACTCCCACGGCGCATCCTGTATGCACACCCTCAGCCTAGTTATATTTCCGCAGGGTCCGGGCAGCCGGGCGCTTCGCGCCCAGATCGAACAACAAGGAGAGCCGCCGATGAGCGAGCAGACGACTTGCCAGCACCTGGATCAGGTCACCGTGATGGAGGTCCCCACGCGGGCCGAGGTCCCTGGATGTGAGGAGTGCCTGAAGATCGGTGGCCGCTGGGTTCATCTAAGGGTGTGCCGCACGTGCGGCAAGGTCGGCTGCTGCGACTCCTCGCCGAACAAACACGCGAGCGCACACGCCGCCGCCGCCTCGCACCCGATCATGACCTCGATCGAGCCCGGCGAGGACTGGTCGTGGTGCTTCATCGACGAGGTGGCCTTCGTCATCGACTAGGGCGGCGCCAGCGCCGGCGCTATCGTCCGTGCGGTGAGCAAGCCGAGGCCAGCGCTGATCGAGTTTCCCGCCGATGACCCGGAGCGGGCGCGGCGCTTCTGGGAGGGGCTGCTCGGCGAGGGGCTCGAGGACAGGCGCGAGCAGGAGGGCGCGGGCTGGCAGACGCGCTCGGGCTCGACCGAGGTCGGGCTTCACGCCCGCGCGAGCGGGCCGGGGGACACGGTGTCGCTGCCCTACTTCGAGGTGAGCGACCTGCAGCAGGCGCTCGAGAGCGTCTCCGCCCTCGGCGGGACGGTCATCCATCCGGGGGAGCGCTGGGCGATCTGCCGCGATTCCGAGGGAAGCCCGTTCGGGCTGGCTGGCCCGAGCGGAGCCTGACGCCCACCGGCGCGCTCAGCGCTGCAGGATCTGGATCGACTGCCCGCAGGCGCTCTCCGGAAGCGTCCACAGGTGGCGGATGCCGCCGAGGTCGAATGGCTCGCTGACCTCTTCGCGGCGGTCGGGGCCGGAGAAGCGGACGCCCGCTTTCGCGAAGGCGGCGGCCACGGCGTCGATGTCATCCACTTCGTGTGCCACGTGGTCGAGCAGGATCCGCTCCCCGCCGAGGCGCCGGCGCAGGAGTGCGGGGTCGGTGATCGTGAAGACCTCGACCGAGCCGGTGCCGGCTCCCAGGTAGACGCCGGTTATCGAGAACTGCGGCAGCTCGATCGTCCGTGCCACCGGCAGGCTGAACGTCGCCCTGAACTCCTCGACGGCGTCGTCGAGGCCGGCTGCCAGGTAGCCCACATGGTCGAGTGCTCCGAGCATCTAGTCCAGCGGGGTCGTGTATGCGCCGCTGAGGCCGCCGTCGATGAGGAACGTGCTGGCGGTGACGAAGCTCGACTCGTCGCTGGCCAGGAACAGCGCACCCTGGGCGATCTCCTCGGCCCGCGCGAAGCGGCCCATCGGCACATGGACCAGGCGCCGTGCCGCCTTCTGCGGGTCCTTGGCGAACAGCTCTTTGAGCAGTGGGGTGTCGACGGGACCGGGGCAGAGGGCATTCACGCGGACGCCCCGGCGGGCGAACTCGACGCCGAGCTCCCGGGAGAGCGCGAGCACGCCTCCCTTGGAGGCCGTGTATGAGATCTGGGAGGTCGCCGCGCCCATCACCGCCACGAACGATGCCGTGTTGATCACCGAGCCGCGCAGGGGACCCTCGTTCTCGAGCAGGTGGGGGATGCCGTGCTTGCAGCACAGGAAGACGCTGCGCAGGTTGACGTTCTGGACACGCTCCCACGCCTCGAGGGTCGTTTCGATCACGGAGCCATCGTCGTTGGGGGAGATGCCCGCGTTGTTGAAGAGGACGTCGATGCGCCCGAACTCCTCGCGCACCCTCCCGAAGGCTCCGGCCACGTCCTCCTCGCTGGTCACGTCGACCTGGAGGGCGAGGTCGCCGGGCGCGCCGTCGAGCAGGTCGACACCGACCACCTTGGCGCCCTCGCGCTGGTAGAGCTCCACCGTCGCGGCGCCGATCCCGCCGCTCGCGCCGGTCACGACGCACACGCGCCCCTCGAGCCTTCCCGCTCCGCTCATCATGCCTCCGTTGCGTAGTAGATCGTCTTCAGCTCGGTGTAGGCGTCGAGCGCGTGCGGCCCGAGCTCCCGGCCGTAGCCGGACTGCTTGAACCCTCCGAAGGGTGTGCTCACGCGCACCGAGGTGTTCGCGTTGATGGAGAGCACACCGGTCTCGATCGAGCGGGCTACGCGCAGTGCGCGAGCCCCGTCGCGTGTCCAGATCGACCCTGAGAGCCCGTAGATCGTGTCGTTCGCCAGCGCGATCGCCTCCGCCTCGTCGCGGAACGGAATCACCGCCGCGATCGGCCCGAACACCTCCTCCCGCGCCACGCGGTCGGTCGGCCTCACGGGCGAAAGGACTGTCGGCGCGAACCAGAATCCGGCTCCATCCGGGGCGCTGCCCCTGAATGCGACGGAGACGTCGTCCTCGAGGAAGGAGGAGACAGCCTGCAGCTGTGTGGCGGATATCAGCGGGCCCATCTCGGTGCTCTCATCCAGAGGATCCCCGACCCTGATCGCCTTCACCGCCGGCTCGAGTAGCTCCATGAAGCGGTCGACCGCGCCCTCCTGGACGAGAATCCGCGAGCGGGCGCAGCAGTCCTGGCCCGCGTTGCCGAAGACGGCCATCGGCGCGGCCGCGGCCGCGGCCTCGAGGTCGGCGTCGTCGAAGATGACGTTGGCTGACTTGCCGCCGAGCTCCAAGGTCACGCGCTTGATGGTCTCGGCCGCGCCCGCTGCGATCGAGCGGCCCACCTCGGTGGAGCCGGTGAAGGCGATCTTCGCCACATCCGGATGCTCGACGAGCCGCTGCCCGCAGGTGCGCCCGGGGCCGACGACGACGTTCACGACGCCTCCCGGAAGCCCGGCCTCGAGAACGAGCTCGGCGAACCTGAGCGAGGTCAGCGGCGTCAGCTCGGCGGGCTTCAGGACGACCGTGTTGCCCGCGGCGAGAGCCGGAGCGAGCTTCCATGCGGCGATCGTCAGCGGGAAGTTCCACGGCGTGATCAGGCCGACCACGCCGAGCGACTCGCGAACGGTGAACGCCTGGCCGCCCGCCACCGGGATCGTGTCGCCGAGCAGCCTCTCGGGAGCGCCCGCGTAGTAGCGGAAGGTGTCGATGACCATCCCCATCTCGCCGCGCGCATCGCCGATCGCCTTGCCGGCGTTGCGCGCCTCGAGCACCGCAAGCTCCTCGCGGTGCTCGGTGAGCGTGTCGGCCAGCGAGTGCAGCAGCCGCGCGCGCTCACCGGGAGCGAGCGCGCGCCAGCCGGGCAGGGCGGCCCTCGCGGCCGCCACGGCCCGGTCGACGTCCTCGACGCCCGCCCGCGGGATCTCCGAGAGCACGGCCTCGGTGGCCGGCTCCAGGACCGAGAGTAGACCGCTCACAGTTCAGCCGTCCGTGATTGTCCGGGGCCCATCGGGACCCAGCTGCAAGAGGTCCACTGTCGACCTCCCTACGGCGCCTGGGCGATGTCCGGCAGGGCGACTTCCGTGTCGAGGTCGTCGACCGTCCTGACCGGGCCCTTGAATGTCTTTTTCGCCGATACCAGGTACCAGACGGTCACCGCGACCATCGTCCCGACCGTCACGAGCGGTGCGTAGTTCACGGCCGACCAGTTGAATTCGCTGGCGCCGGGCACGCCTTCCGGCGAGAACGGCAGGCAGAAGATGATCACGCACAGGGCCACCCAGCAGAAGGCGACCGGGTTGACCCATTTGTACTTGGAGCCCAGCGTCCACGGCCCGGGCTGGAAGCTGTCTTTCATCCTCCAGCGCAGGAACACCGGGATGGTGTAGGCGATGTACAGCCCGATCACCGAGATCGAGGTGACCGCGAGGAACGCGACCGGTGTCCCGAGGTGGTTCGGGAAGTAGGCCGGTATCGTCACGATCGCAGCGAACAGGCACACGAAGAACACCGCCCAGGTGGGCGTCTTGTTCGAGCTGAGCCGGCGCCAAAGGTTGTGGCCCGGCACGGCGCCGTCCCGCGAGAAGGCGAACGTCATCCGCGAGGCGCTAGTCAGACAGGCCACGCCGCAGAAGAGCTGGCCGACGGTCGAGATGAAGATGACCGCCTTGGCGCCCGTGAGGCTCAGCGCCGTCGAGAAGATCGTCAGCGGTGGAAAGCCGGCTTTGATGATTTCCGCTTCGTGGCTCTTCTGCACCGCGAATGTGATCGCGAGCAGCACGATCCAGCCAATCACGGCGGAGTAGAACACCGAGCGCCAGATGCCTTTC
The DNA here is from genome assembly GCA_963787115.1 of uncultured Solirubrobacteraceae bacterium. Classification (GTDB taxonomy): domain Bacteria; phylum Actinomycetota; class Thermoleophilia; order Solirubrobacterales; family Solirubrobacteraceae; genus Palsa-744. Next base: position 106,375 of record CAWBBS010000009.1, on the reverse strand, counting down.
GGCGCGGCCTCGGCGGCGCCGTGCGTCTCCTCGGACACGTGCGCCGAGGCGTCGTATCCGGTGATCGTGTACATCGTCAGCAGGAACCCGAGTGGCAGCACGTAGTACCAGTACATGTGTTCACCGAATCCGGAGGCGTTGATGCGGTGACCGAACACGTAGGACAGGCTCGCGTGCTGGCTCGGCACGATGATCAGGATCAGGACGATGATGGCGACGCCGATCACGTGCCACCAGACCGAGATGCCGTTGAAAACCGAGACGAGGTGGCTGGAGAACACGTTTATCAGCCCGCCCGCGACCAGGATGATCAGGAACATCCAGAAGTTCACGTGCGCGCTGTAGTGGATGTCCGTGCCGGCGGCGGCCTTGGTGAAGTTGAAGATGAAGTTGACGTTGAAGAGGCCGAGCAGGTTGATCAGGAACGTCCCGCACACGTAGTCGACGGAGGCGACGACGGCGACGAGGCCGATCAGGTTGAACCAGCCGGTGAACCAGCCCCATCCCGCGCCCCCGAGCTTGGAGGCCCAGTAGTAGATGCCTCCGGCCGTTGGCATGGCGGATGCCAGCTCGGACATCGAGAAGGCGACTGCCAGGATCAGGATGCTGATCAGGGGCCACGCGATCGAGATCGCGATCGGCCCGCCGTTCTTGAACGCCTGACCGTAGGTGGTGAAGCACCCGGCCAGGACCGAGATGATCGAGAAGGAGATCGCGAAGTTGGAGAACCCGCTCCAGCCGCGGTTCAGCTCCTGTTTGTAGCCGAGCTCCGCAAGTCGTTGCTCGTCCGCCCCAAGCGTCTCCGTCGTGCTCATCGCCTCGCCCCCAAATTAAAATGGTTTGCTTACCCGTCCTTCGTTCGTGACAATACGCGCGACCCCGGACGGAAGTCAAGAGCAGATGTTGGAAAAATTGCGGCTCTTTCCGGACTCCCGTCCAGGGCTCCTGAGAGGGGCGCTGAAGGTCAGGCTTCGGGGAGCAGACCGGCGAGTATGTGCTCGGTTCCCTGAAGGTGCTCGGCCATCTCGCGCACGGCCCGGATCTCGTCGCGCTCGCGCACCGCGGCAAGTATCCGGCGGTGCTGGGCGTTGGAGGACTCGAGCACCTGCGGCGGGTGCGCGATATGAGCGATCAGGTCGGTCATCGCCCCCTGCGCCTCGGTCGTCGCCCTGACCAGGCCCGGCGAGTGCGCGGCTTTGGCGAGGCCGACGTGCAGGCGGATGTCGGCCTGGCGGTAGGCGGCGAAGTCCTCGAGCGCGAGGTCGAGCGCGTCGGCGCTCTCATCGAGCGCAGCGAGGTCCTCGTGGCCCGCGCGCTGCGCCGCCAGCAGAGCGACCCCGAGCTCGACGGCCAGACGCTGATCGCAGATCTCACGCCATCGCGCCAGCACCTCGGGCGAGGGCGGATCGGCGGGGGGAGGGGGGTCGGACACGAACGTTCCCCCGCCGCGGCCGCGCGTCGCGTAGACGTGGCCGCTCTGCCCCAGCGCCGTCAGCGCCTGCCGCAGAGTCGACCTCGCGATGCCCATGCGCGCGCACAGCTCGCGCTCGGCCGGCAGTCGCGAGCCGGGTGCGAGCAGCCCCAGCTTGATCGCCGTCCCGAGCCGGTCGACCGTCTCCTCGAACGCGGTGTGCGAGCGTACGGGCGCAAAGACGGCCTCGGGGGCCGCGTGCGTGTCGGCGACCCGCTGCTCAGGAGCGCCAGCCACGGGTTCTCAGGCCCTTCTCACAGCCGCTCGAATCCCCTGACGTGCTCCCAGTCGGTGACCGCGGCCTGATAGGCGGTCAGCTCCACGTCGGCCGCGTTCAGGTAGTGCGCGACGACATCCTCTCCGAACGCGTCCCGGGCCACCTCGCTGGCGGCGAACAGCTCGCGCGCCTGGGCCATCGTCTTCGGCACGTGCGGACGCTCGGTGGCTGTATATGCGTTGCCCTCCAGCGCCGGTTCGAGCTCGAGGCCCGCGTCGACGCCGTGCAGGCCGGAGGCGATGATCGCGCTCAGCGCCATGTAGGGATTCAGATCAGCCCCGCCGACGCGGTTCTCGAACCGCAGCGAGGGGCCGTGGCCGACGACCCGCAGGGAGCACGTGCGGTTGTCCTTGCCCCACGCCACCGTCGTGGGGGCGAAGCTGGCCGACGCGTACCGCTTGTAGGAGTTGATGTTCGGCGCGAGCAGAAGCGTCATCTCCTGCAGGCAGGCCACCTGTCCGGCCAGGAAAGACTCGAAGAGCTTCTTCTCGCGGTGGAAGAGCGGGCCGTCATCGTCGGCGATGGAGAAGTGGATGTGGCACGAGTTGCCCTCGCGCTGGTCGTACTTCGCCATGAACGTGAGCGAGAACCCCTCATCCGAGGCGATCTCCTTTGCGCCGTTCTTGTATATGGAGTGGTCGTCGGCGGTGCGCAGCGCGTCGGCGTAATGGAAGTTGATCTCGTGCTGCCCGTAGTTGCACTCGCCCTTGGAGTCCTCCACGACCATTCCCGCGGCGGCCATCTCGTTGCGGATGCGGCGGATCAGCGGCTCCACGCGCGCGGTGCCCAGCAGCGAGTAGTCGACGTTGTAGAGGTTCGCCGGCTGCAGCTTGCGGTAGCCCTTGTGCCACGCCTCCTCATAGGTGTCCAGGAACACCATGAACTCGAGCTCGGTGCCCGCGTTCGCCGTCCAGCCGCGCTCTGACAGCCGCGCCAGCTGGCGGCGCAGGATCTGCCGCGGGGAGGCGACGACTTCCGAGTCGTCCAGCCACGCCACGTCTGCCAGGCACATCACAGTTCCCTCCTGCCAGGGCACCGGGCGCAGGGTGCTGAGGTCCGGCTTGAGCAGCATGTCGCCGTAGCCGCTCTCCCACGAAGCCATCGCGTACCCCTCGACGGTCGCCATGTCGACGTCGACGGCGAGCAGGTAGTTGCAGCTCTCCGCGCCGTGGTGGGCAACCTCTTTCAGGAAGTGTTTCGCCGTCAGGCGCTTCCCCTGCAGACGCCCCTGCATGTCGGTCATCGCGAGGAGAACGGTGTCAACCTCGCCGGCCTCCTCGGCGCGTCTCAGATCATCGATGGTCATTCGATCTCCTCTCCTCCCTGAACGCGGTCAAGCCTACATGGGCCGGCAGCCGCCGGTGCGGAAAGGCGCAGAGCCTTTCTCTCACAAAGCTCTCAGCCTCGCCGCACCCTGCGCACATGCACGCGGCGCACCCTGTTCTCATGAACCCAACACTCTCGCCTCCACGCCCCGTGTCCGTGCCCGCTCGCGCACCGCGCCTGAGCCGCGCTCCAGCCGACCCCAGCACGGCGCAGGCCGGAAAGGGTGATGCACGCTGGGTACGCCCGGCGCTGATCGCTCTGCTGGCGTTCACAGCGCTGGCCTACCTGTGGGACCTGAGTTCCTCCGGCTACGCCAACAGCTTCTATGCCGCGGCGGTCCAGGCGGGGACCAAGAGCTGGAAGGCGATGTTCTTCGGCTCGATCGACTCGTCGAACTTCATCACCGTCGACAAGCCGCCGGCTTCGCTTTGGGTCATGTCGCTTTCCGGGCGGATCTTCGGGTTCAGCTCCCTGAGCATGCTCGTCCCACAGGTACTGGAGGGCGTGGCGGCGGTGGCGCTCCTTTACGCCGCCGTGAGGCGCTGGTTCGGCGCGCCGGCCGGCCTCGCCGCGGGCGCGCTGCTGGCCATCACCCCGGTGGCCGCGCTCATGTTCCGCTTCAACAATCCCGACGCGCTGCTCGTCTGCCTGCTGATCGCGAGCGCCTATTGCCTGACCCGTGCCCTGGAGCGGGCCGGCACGAGGTGGATCCTCGCCGCGGGGGCTCTGCTCGGCTTCGCCTTCCTGGCGAAGATGGCGCAGGCGTTCCTGGTGCTGCCCGCCTTCGGGCTGGTGTACCTCATCGCCGCGCCCGCCACCCCGCGCCGCCGGCTCTGGCAGCTGGCCGCCGGGGCCGGCGCCATGGTCGCCGCGGGCGGCTGGTGGGTTGCGATCGTCGAACTGTGGCCGACCGGGTCCCGCCCCTACATCGACGGGAGCTCGGCCAACAGCGTGCTCGACCTGGTCGTGGGCTACAACGGCCTCGGCAGGATCTTCGGAGCCAGTGGCCCCGGCGGAGGCGGGGGCGGGGGCGGGGCGGGCTTCAGCGGCTCGACCGGAGTTCTGCGCCTCTTCAACAACCTGATGGGCGGCCAGGCATCGTGGCTGCTGCCCGCCGCCCTGATCGCCCTCGTGCTGGGGCTGTGGCACACGCGCCACGCACCGCGCACTGACCGGACGCGTGCCGCGCTGATCCTGTGGGGCGGCTGGCTGCTCGTCACGGCGGCGGTTTTCAGCTTCTCCAGCGGCGTCATCCACACCTACTACACGGTCGCCCTGGCGCCCGCAATCGCAGCCCTGGTCGCAATCGGCGGATGGATGGCCTGGCAGGAGCGCCGCAGCAGGTCCGCTCGCGCGGCGGTCGCGGCCGCCGCGCTCGTCACCTCGGCCTGGTCGTGGGCGCTGCTGGACCGCAGCCCCGAATGGGAGTCCTGGCTGCGCGTGCTGATCCCTGTGAGCCTGGCTCTGGCGGCCGTGTGCATGATCGCCGCGCGCAACGCGCCTGCCATCGCGCGGCGTGCCACCGTCGCCGGCGCCGTGTTCGCTGCCGTCGCCTGCCTGGCCGGGCCGGTCGCCTATTCGGCTGAGACGATCACCTCTGTTCACACCGGCTCGGTCGTGTCGGCGGGACCTGAAGCCGCGCTGAAGAGCCGGGCCGGCGGTGGACAGCCCTCCGGCGGCGCCGGCGCGGCCGAGGGCCGGACGAGCACCGCGCTGGCGAGCGCCCTCGGGAGCGCCGCCGCCCACTACCGGTGGGCAGCCGCGGTGTCCGGCTCGCAGACGGCCGCGGCGCTTGAGCTCGCCAGCGGCGGCTCACCCGTGATGGCCATCGGCGGCTTCAACAACCAGGGCGGCAACATCACGCTCGCCCAGTTCGAGCGCTATGTGAAGGCCGGCGACATCCGCTACTACATCGCCTCCGGCAGCGCCCTCTCCGGCGGCTCGGGACAGGGCGCCAGCGGTGGCCCCGGCGGCGGATTGCGCACCGGCAGCGGGGGGCAGGGCGGCGCGCCGTCGGGCCTGCGCGGCACACCTCCCTCGGGGTCGCCCGGCGGCTCCAGAGGCGGGAGCCCGGCCGGCGGCCCCGGCGGATCAGGCTCGAGCAGCTCGGCCATCTCCACCTGGGTCAAGGCCCACTACAAGTCGGTGACGATCGGCTCCACGACCGTGTACGACCTGACGCAGCCACGCTCGTGATGGGTGGCCGTCAGGTTCGTTCGCGGAGCTCGATTCGCCTGATCTTGCCGGTGAGGGTCTTGGGCAGCTCCGTCGTGAACTCGATGATCCGCGGGTAGGCATACGCGGACAGGCGATCGCGGACGAAGTCCTTGATCTCCTTCGCGAGCTCGTCCGAGCCCTCGCGTCCCGGGGCGAGCACGATGAACGCCTTGACCACGTTCCCGCGCCGCTCGTCGGGGGCCGCGACAGCCGCGGCCTCTGCGACGGCCGGGTGCTCCAGGCAGGCGGACTCGACTTCGAACGGCCCGATCCTGTAGCCGGCGGCGATGATCACATCGTCGGCCCGGCCCTCGTACCAGATGTATCCGTCCTCGTCCATGCTCGCGGCGTCCTTGGTGTGGAACCAGTCGCCGCCGAAGGCGGCCTCGCTCTCCTGCGGCAGGCGCCAGTATCCGAGCGGGTAGTGGGGGTTGCTCCTCGCCCGCAGGCAGATCTCTCCGCGCTCGCCCTGCGGGACCGGCTGCTCGTCCTCGTCGAGGATCGCGACCTGCCATCCGGGTACCGGCCGGCCCATCGAGCCTTCCCGCACCTCCATGAAGGGGAAGTTCCCGCACAGCGGATAGGACTCGGTCAGGCCGTAGTAGTCGAGCACCGTGACGTCGTACTGGTCGCGGAACCAGCGGATCGCCTCCGGGTTCAGCGGCTCGCCCGCCGAGCACACGATCCGGAAGCGCTGGGGGTAGCGGGTGCGGGCATCGGAGATCGACATCATCGAGCGAATCGCCGTCGGCGTCGCGAAGACGTTGCTCACCGCGTGGCGCGAGAGGAAGTCGAGCTGCTTGCCCGCGTCAAAGCCCGACTCGCGCTGGTAGACGTACTGGACCGCTCCGAACCGCCAGGGTCCGATGAGCGGGCAGATGCCGGCGGCCCAGGCCCACTCGCCCATGCCGTGGAAGCGCTCACCATCCCGGATGTCGTGGCAGTAGCGGAACTCCTCGTGTCCAAGGATGTAGCGGTGGGCGTGCACGATGCCCTTGGCCAGGCCCGTCGTGCCGGAGGTGTAGTAGAGCTGCGCTGGATCCTCTGCGAGCGTGTCGACCGTGTCGAACTCCGCGGATACGCCGGCGAGCGTGTCGGCGTCGAGGATCAGCAGCTCGGGCCCGGTGATGTGGGAGAAGCGGCCCGCGTTCTCCGCGTCCGTCACCAGCACGCGCGGCTGTGAGTCGCCGACGCGGTGCTCGATCCCCTCGTCGCCGTACAGCACGGACATCGACAGCAGCAGGGCGCCGAGCTTCCAGGTCGCGAAGAACACGCCGGCGGCCTCGGGGGTGGGGGGCAGCACGACGGCGACGCGGTCGCCGCGCTCCACCCCCATGGCGGCCAGCAGGTTCGCGAGCCTGTTCGAGGTGTCCTGCAGCTCACCCCACATGACCTCACGCACCTCACCGGAGAAGTGCTCGTGCACCATCGCGAGCTTCTCGCGGGGGTGTTTGTCGCACACATCGGCGGCGATGTTGTAGTGCTCGGGCACCTCCCAGCGGTGCTCGGATACGGCCTCGTCGTAGGAAAGTCCCTCGCGTAGCCCCTGCATGGCTGCCTCCCTCTCAAGTGGCGCTCCCCGGTCGCGGCTTCCGGACGCCACGCCGACAGCCGAAGCCAAAACCTAGCGTTCGGCGGCGGTGGCGCCGTCCGGGAGAATCCCGGTGAGTCGCGCGCTGTTTTCCCACAGTCCCTCGGCGAGCGTGTCGTCCTGGGCCTGGGCACTCGGCTGCGCGACCTTCTCGTCCACGACGTACTCGCCGTCCAGCCGCCCTCCGGCCTCGGACGTCGCGAGCCACAGCAGGGAGCTCGCGCCCTTATCCGGCGAGCGCATGAACGGCGCCCCGAGTGTCGTCAGCAGCCTCCAGATGCCGTTCTCGTTCTTGCCGAACCCGGTGCGCACGACCCCGGGGTGGAAGCAGTTCGCGTGCAGCTCGGGAGCGCGCCGCGCGAGCTCCCGGGTGAAGAGGATGTTGCACAGCTTGGAGGTGCCGTAGACGCGCATCGCCGCGTAGGAACGCTCGGACTGCAGATCATCGAGGTCGAGTCGTCCTCCGGTGTGTGCGTCGGAGGCTGTCGTGACGACGCGCCCCGCGGCCAGGTGCGGGCGCAGCAGGTTGGTGAGCAGGAACGGTGCGAGATGGTTCAGGGCGAACGTGCGCTCGAGCCCCTCCGAGGTCAGCTTTCGCGAGGCGAACAGCGCTCCGGCATTGTTGGCCAGGACGTCGATGTGGCCGTAGCGCTCGGCTGCCTCGCGGGCGAGCGCGCGGACCTCCTCCATCAGCTGCAGGTCCGCGACGTGCTCGTGGACGGCGCCCGTCCCGGCCGCCCTGGCCTGCCGGGCGACATCATGGACACGGCTCTGCTCGCGGCCGACGATCGCCACGTCCACACCCTGGCGCGCAAGCCCGATCGCGGCCGCCTGGCCGATGCCGCGGGTTGCGCCCGTCAGGAGCACGAGGGTCACGGCAAGACTCTAACCGCGCCAAGACAACAGCGGCCACGGCGGGCGCCCATCGCGCGCCCGCCGTGCCCGGTCCCCTTCTCAGGATGCGGGGATCAGCCGCACCGGGAGAGACTTGATCTGGTTGATGAACAGTGATTCGACGGGCACCGGGGTGCCGTCGATGCTGATGTGCGGGTAGCGCTTGAGGGTCTCCTCGAACAGAATCCTCAGCTCCAGGCGGGCGAGTGCCAGCCCGAGGCATGTGTGCCGGCCGCCCGCGCCGAACGCCTGGTGATCCGGGTTGCGCCTGGCATCGAAGTGGTTGGGGTCCTCGTAGCGCGTCTCGTCGCGGTTGGAGGACGGATACCACATGACCACCTTCTGGCCCTTGGCGATCTTCTGGCCGTGGAGCTCGGTGTCGCACGTGGCCGTGCGGCGGAAGTGGGTGAAGGCGGGGAACATCCGCAGTGACTCCTCGACGGCGCTGGGGATCACGGCGGGGTCCTCGAGAACCACGCGCATCTGCTCGGGGTCTTCCATGAGCGCGCGCATACCGCTGCAGAAGGTCGCCTTGGTGCTGTCGTTGCCGGCGGCGACGAGCAGGAAGAAACCCATCACGATCTCGTGCTCTTCGAGTTTCTCGCCTTCGACCTCCGCGTGCACGAGCACGCTCGTGAGGTCATCGGTCGGGTTGGCCCTGCGCTCCGCGATCAGCGCCTGGCAGCGCTCGAATACCTCGGGCACGTCTTTTTCCACCATGCCCTCAAAGCCGCCCGGGTTGAGGTCTTCATCGCCCGTGCCGAGCACGGAGTTGGCGAGCTTCGCCCACACCGCATCGTCCTCTTCCGGGATGCCCATGAAGCTGTGGATCACCCGCGAGACGACGGGCTGCGCGACGTCGGTGACCAGATCGCAGCTCTCCCGGCCCTCGAGGCGGTCGAGCACCCTGACCACTATCGCCCTGATCTCGTCTTCGTGGGCCGCGATCCGCTTCGGCGTGAAGCCCCTCTGGAAGAGGGCCTTGACGCGGTCGTGGCGGGGCGGGTCCATGGCGATGAACATGGCCCTCATGAGGTCGAGCGGGATCGCGTGCGTGAGTGCGGTCACGCCTCCGAGTTCGGAGGAGTAGGTGCGAAAGTCGCGGGTGACGGTGAAGATGTCGTCGGCGGTTGTGACCGACCAGAAGCCGTCTTCCTCGGGGAATTCTTCGAGTTTGGCCGTCCAGTGGACGGGGCACTCCTGGCGCATCTGCTTGAAGAGCTCATGCGGCGGTCCGTCGGTCCACAGCTCGGAGTCCGACAGTTCGATGCTCTCGATGTCGCGCCCAACTGTTGCCATCTCGCTCAACCTCCCGGGTTGTGGTTACGCCTCTGCGTGGCGCGATACTAGCTGGCCAGCCAGCCAATTACGAGCGAACGCCGAAACGGGTTGCCCCGAAGGAAAGTCACCCTAGTCCTCGACCAGCACGAACTCGCGCTTGCGCGCCCCGCAGACAGGGCAGATCCAGCTGTCCGGGATCTCCTCGAACGGGGTCCCCGGCGGGATCCCGCCGTCCGGATCTCCCAGCTCGGGGTCGTAGGTGAAGCCGCAGGATTCGCAGATCCAGCGCTGAAGTGTCTCGGTGGCGGCGCTCATTGGAAAAATGCCTTCCTCTCGCTCGTGAGGTCCGTGCGGCACCCGCCAACTTCCCACCGCTGCGCCGGCTGCTCATCCGTGAAAGGAAGTTGCCTTGCTGTGGCTTTACCGCCGCGCCGGGGGCTGCCGCGCCGCAGGGTCTACGGCTACTCAAAGGGCCCGGGCGACCACAGAGACTGCGCCGATGCTCGGTAATACTCCGCAATGGCGGCTCCGTAGCGGTAACCTCCCCGGGAGTGGCTTTCCCGCTTGTGATCGTTCCAGCCCATCCATAGCGTCGGTGCCGTGCCGACCGGGACGCTCGCAATAGACGCCGCGCAAGGCCAGGGGACCGCCGAGGCGCCGCTTCTGCGCGCGCTGCGAGGCGAACAGCCCGACCGTGTGCCGGTCTGGTTCATGCGCCAGGCCGGGCGATCGCTTCCGGAGTATCGCGCGGTCCGAGAGACGGCGACGCTGATGGAGATCACGCATCAGCCGGAGCTGGCGGCCGAGGTCACCCTGCAGCCGGTCCGGCGTCACGGCGTCGACGCGGCGATCCTCTTCTCGGACATCGTCACCCCGCTCGAGGCGATCGGAGTCGGCGTCGAGATCCGGCCCGGTGTCGGCCCCGTGATCGCGGAGCCGGTGAGGAGCGCGGGCGACCTGCGCCGGCTGCGCCCGTTCGAGCCCGCCGTTGACGCGCCCTGGCTGGCGGAGACGGTCCGTCTCACCTGCGCCGAGTTGAGCGTGCCGCTGATCGGATTCGCCGGCGGGCCGTTCACGCTCGCCAGTTACCTCGTCGAGGGCGGCCCTTCCAAGAATCAGGCACGCACGCGGGCGCTGATGATGAGCGACCCGATCACCTGGCGCGGTCTGCTGGACAGGCTCGCGGACATCGCGCTGGCCTCGCTGACCGCGCAGGTCCGGGCGGGCGCCGAGGCGATACAGATCTTCGACAGCTGGGTCGGGTCGCTGTCCGCGCGCGACTATCACGCGCATGTGCTGCCGGTGGTCCGGCGCCTGATGGACGGCCTGGCGGCGCTCGGCGTTCCGCGCATCTACTTCGGGCTCGGCACCGGCCACCTGCTCGAGGAGATCGGTCGTGCGGCTCCGGACGCCGTCGGTCTTGACTGGCGCGTGCCTCTCGGAGAGGGCCGTCGCCGGCTCCCGGGCGTCGCCCTTCAGGGCAACCTAGACCCCGTGGCGGTGCTCGCGTCCCCGGCGGTGCTCGACTCCGAGGTCGCGCGCGTCCTCGGCGAGGCGCCGAGCAGCGGGTATGTCTTCAACCTCGGCCATGGCGTTCCCCCCGAGACCGATCCGGGCCTGCTCGGACACGTCGTCGAGCAGGTGCACGCCCATCGCGTGCCGCGGGCTGGCAGCGCGTGAGCTCCCGGGCGATCCTGGCAATGGCCTACGGGACCCCGGCGGGTCCGGAGGACATCGAGGCCTACTACACGCACATACGACACGGACGTCCGCCGACGCCCGAGCTCCTTGAGGACCTTCGCCGCCGCTACGCGGCGATCGGGCGATCGCCGCTAACCGAGATCACGCTCGCCCAGGTCGATGCTGTGCGCGACGCTCTGGCGCAGGCCGGCCATGCCGACATGAAGGTCGCGCTGGGCACCAAGCACGCGCCGCCTTTCATAGAGGACGCGGTGCGGGAGCTCGCCGATTCGGGCGCGACGGAGATCACGGGATTCGTGCTCGCCCCGCACTACTCGAGCATGAGCGTCGGCGAGTACACAGCCCGGGCGCAGAAGGCCGCCGACGAATCGGAGAGCAAACCGACCGTCACCGTTCTGCGCTCCTGGCATCTGATGCCCGCCTACCTGGACTTCCTGGAGGCGGCACTGAGGGACGCGCTGGCCAAGATCGATGAGGGCCCGCGGGAGGGCGTGCACGTGCTCATCACGGCGCACAGCCTTCCGGAGCGGATCCTTCAGAACGGCGACACGTATCCGGATGAGCTGATGGAGACCGCGCAGGCGCTCGCCGAGCGGCTCGGCCTGGAGCGCTGGTCGGTGGCGTGGCAGAGCGCAGGACGCACTGCGGACCCCTGGATCGGACCCGATGTCCTGGAGGTCATCGGAGATCTCGCGGCCGCCGGTACACCCGCGGTTGTGGTCTGCTCCGCGGGGTTCGTGGCAGACCACCTCGAGGTTCTGTTCGACCTGGACATCGAGGCTCGAGAACGGGCTGATGAACTGGGGATCCAGTTCGCCCGCACCGCGTCCGTCAACGCCGACCCGGTGGTGATGGGAGCACTCACAGAGCTCCTGCTCGAGCAGAGCGCAGCGGACGACGTTCCCGCGCGGCAATGATCGGCGAGCGTCCGAGGATCGTCATCGTCGGGGCGGGCATCGCCGGTCTGGCGGCTGCCCACCGCCTGGCGAGCAGCGGGGCCGACGTCGACATCACCATCCTTGAGTCCGAGGAGCATCTCGGCGGCAAGATCCGCACCGAGAGCTTTGCCGGGCGGCCGCTGGATGTGGGTGCCGAGTCGTTGCTCGCGCGCGTGCCCGCGGGCGTCGATCTGTGCCGAGAGATCGGCCTAGGCAAGGAACTGGTGGCGCCGTCCGCCGACCAGCCGTTCGTGTGGACAGACAAGCTGCGCCCGCTGCCCCCGCGCCTGATGGCAGGGGTTCCGGGCGGATCCGGCGCCCTCGTGCGCTCACGCATCCTCTCGCCGGCCGGCCTGGCCAGGGCGGGGCTGGACATGGTGATCCCCTCGAGCGCACCGGACCAGGACGTCTCCATCGGTCAGCTCGTCAGGGGCCGCCTCGGCGGGCAGGCCCTGGAGCGCCTCATCGACCCGCTGCTCGGCGGCATCCACGCGGGCAGCTGCGATGAGCTCAGCGTCCGGGCCACCGCCCCGCAGCTCCCCGCGGCGCTCGACCGCGGCCGGGGTCTTGTTCGCGGCCTGCGCGCGCTCGCCGCGGCCGCACCTGCGGGAGCCGCGGCCGCACCCGTCTTTCTGACCCTGCGCGGCGGACTTCAGGATCTCGTTCAGGGTCTGCGGGAGCAGATGCCAGACGTCGAGATCCGCACGGGGACCGCCGTCACGGGGCTGGCCCGACTCGCGGACGGCGTGCGTCTTTCCCTCTCGGACGGCGGGAGCCTTGACGGCGACCAGGTGATCCTCGCGGTGCCGGCGTTCGCCGCCGCGGAACTCCTGGCGGATGAGTGCCCGGACGGCGCCCTGGAGATGCGCTCGGTCCAGTACGCGTCTGTGGCGACGGTCGCACTGTCCTATCCGGACTCGGCGCTGGAGCAGCGGCCGCAGGGGAGCGGGTTCCTCGTTGCCCGCGGCGGCGGCCACACGATCACGGCCTGCACCTGGTCATCGCTCAAGTGGCCTCAGCTCGCGGGCCATGATCTGCTGCTGAAGTGCTCGGTCGGCCACGCGGGCGACCGGACGGCGCTCGAACTCGACGACGACGCGCTGCTCGGCGCGGTGCGCGCGGATCTCGCCGGCTCGATGGGACTGCGCGGGGAGCCGCTGGAGCAGAGGGTGTTCCGCTTCGAGCGGGCGCTTCCCCAGTACGCCGTGGGACACCTCGACCGCGTCCGGCGCATGGAGGAGGCCCTGGCGCGCATGCCCGGCGTTAGCCTCACCGGCGCCGCCTACCGCGGCGTGGGCGTCGCATCCTGTATCCGTGACGGGCGGGCGGTCGCCGACCGCAGCCTGACCTCGCTGGGCGTGGACCGCGCGGCTGCGCGACCCCACTCGGCACTCATCTCCCAATGACCCCCCGAGAGGAGCATCCGCAATGTCAACCCTCCTGAGCCAAGAGCAGACCGAGGCCGGCGACGGGTTTCCCGCCGGACTTGCCTACACCGCATACGCCTCCTACCGCGTGAAGGCACCGATTCCCGGGCGTGCACATGTCGACGTCGCGACGGAAGCCGAACGCGCGCTCACCCAGGCAGCCGGCGTCGCTGTCCGGGGCGCCTATGACACCAGCGGCCTGCGAGCCGAGTGCGACCTGATGCTGTGGCTGGCCGGCCCGAGCGCCGAGAGCCTGCAGCAGGCACAGTCGGCGCTGCGGCGCACCGACCTCGGCAATGTCCTCGAGCCCTTCTGGGTCGCGATGGGCGTTCACCGCGAGGCCGAGTTCTCCAAGTCCCACATCCCGGCCTTCTACGCCGGAGAGACACCGCGTAAGTGGCTCTGCGCCTACCCCTTCGTGCGCACGCACGAGTGGTACCTGCTCGAGCCCGAGCGCCGCAGGGCGCTCCTGATCGAGCACGGCCGCATGGGCCGCGACTACCCGGACGTTCGCGCCAACACGGTCAGCTCCTTCGGGCTTGGCGACTACGAGTGGCTGCTCGCATTCGAGGCCGACGACGTCGGGCGCATAGTCGACCTGATCCGTCACCTCAGGAGCGCCGAGGCGCGCCTGTACACCAAAAACGAGCTGCCGTTCATCACGGGCATCCGCCGCCCGCTGGCTGACATCCTGGCTGACCTGCCCTAGCACCGGCCGAACGGTCATGGAGGGTAGCGTCGACGTCCCGCGGGCTCCGGCCGGGCTGGATCGGCTGAACGGAGCCTCCGGGAAAGGGCCGCCCGTGGCCGCGGCGGCCCCGGAGGTGCTGCGGCGCCGGCTCGCGATCTGGGCCGGGGCGATGGCGCTGCTCGCCTGGCTGATGATGAGCGTCGGCGCATACGTGCGCGCGAGCGAATCCGGGCTCGGCTGCCCGGACTGGCCCGCCTGCCACGGAGCGCTCGTCGCCGGCGGCCATCACGCGATGACGGAGGAGATCCACCGCTGGGTGGGCACGGTCCTGGTGGTCGGCGTCGTCGGCCTGGCGCTGGTGATCCTCCGGCGCTACCGCCGCGAGCGCCGTCTCGTGCGCCCGACATGGTGGATGCTCGGGCTGCTGGCGCTCCAGGTGGTGCTCGGAGGGGTGACGGTGCTGCTGAAGAACGTCTCCTGGACGGTGGTGGCGCACTACGGCGGCGCGTCGCTGCTGATCGCCTCGATTGCACTCGTGTCGGTCAGGCTCGCGTCCTCGTCGCGCGAGGTGCCGCGGCGAGACTCGATCTCGCGGCTGATCGACTGGTTCGCCGCGCTCAGCTACGGCCTGCTGCTCGCCGGCTCGACGCTCGCGAACACCGACTCCGACGATGTCTGCGGCCGCAGCTACCCGCTGTGCCGCGGAACGCTGACGCCGGAGCTGAACCACAATGTGGTGATCAACCTCACCCACCGCATCTGGGCGGCGGCGATGCTCGTGCTTGCCCTGTGGGTCTACGCCCGCTGCCGCCGCGAGCGCGCCGCGCAGCGACCGATCGTGATCGCGGCGGGAGCCTGCGCAGGCCTGTTCGTGGTCCAGGCGGGCCTCGGCGCAGTCGACGCCGCGAGCGGCGGCGGGCTCGCGATCGATGTGGTGCACTCCTCGGTCGCGTCGTTCACCTGGCTGGTGCTCGCCTTCCTGCTCGCCCTCAGCCACACACTCAGCCCGGAACCTAGGCGCCCTCAACCCGCTGCTTGAGCTCGCCGGGGCGGCCGCTGACGAACATGGCCCGCGTTGCGGCCTCGACCGGGCCGCGGATGACCATGCCGAGCATGCGTCCGGGGTCGGTGTCGAGCGTGAAGGTCGCGCGCGTCCGGCCATCACCGAGGTCCTCCAGGTCCCAGGCGCCGTTCACGGACTTCATGTCGCCCTTCTCCTGCGCCCAGCTCAGGCGAGCAGGCCCCTCGTAGGCGAAGCGCACCTGTGCCTTTATGCGCCGGACCTTGATGTCGCTCTCGGTTTCCACGAGCGTGGGGCGGCCCTGGGAGTCATGCTCCAGCGCCGTCATCCCGTCCATCCCGCCCTGCCACTCCGGCGCTGTGAGGACGTCCTCCACGACCGCCCACACATCCTGCAGGGGCGCGTCGATCTCGATGCTGGCGCTGCCGCCGATGTTGCCCATCGTGGTGGTCCCTCCTCTGGGTCTTGTTCGCAGCCGGGCCTCACTCGGGCCGGACGCGTCAACGATCTCAGGCACGTTATACGGGCGAATCAGGGATAACCCGAAAGTGCTGATCGGCAGGCTCCTGATGAGCTCGGCGCCGAGCGGACGTAGGGTCTTCCTGCCGTGATCGGCAGGGGTGAGGAAGGGGACCGGCGTCCGCGCCGGCGGATCCCTCCCGCTGCGTCCGGGACGGCCTCAGCGATGACCGACAGGCTCACAGCACTAGACGCAACATTCCTCGAGCTCGAGGAGGCGGACGAAAGCGCCCACATGCACATCGGGGCGATCATGGTCTTCGACAGCGACGACGGCCGCGGCGCGCCCTCCACAAAGGAGCTGTGCGACCACCTCGCCGACCGCCTCGGGCAGCTGCCGCGATACGGCCAGCGCCTGTCCGAGCCGCACACGGGTGGCCTGTCCTGGCCGGAGTGGGAGCCCGACCCCGACTTCGCCATCTCGCGACAGGTGGGGCGGGCCGCCCTGCCGGCGCCCGGAGGGCGAGCGGAGCTGCAGGCGTGGGCATCGAGCTTCTTCTCCCAGCGCATCGACCGGCTCCGCCCGCTGTGGGAGATGGTCATCCTCGAGGGCCTGGCGGAGGACCGCTGGGCGCTGGCGACCAAGACCCACCACTGCATGGTCGACGGGGTCGGATCGGTCGACGTAGGCCATCTGATCCTCGACCTCGAGGCTCATCCGAAGCGCCCCCGCCGCCGAGTCACGGGAACACCCTCCCGCCCCGATGCCGCGGCGCAGGAGAAGGCGGAGCGCGAAGAGCACTCCGACCCTCTGGGGCGCCTGGTGAAAGCCTGGTCGGGCCTGCTGCCCGTCGACGCCATCGCCAACGCCGCGCAGGCGGGTGCACACGGAGTGCTGCACCCGCGCGAAGCGGTCAAGAAGGCGGCATCGGCGCTGGAGATGGTGGCGCGCGAGGAGATCCGGGCGGCGCCGCACACGAGCCTGAATCAGCCCATAGGCATCCAGCGCCGCTTCGAGGTGGTGCCCGTGCCGCTCGCGGCGATCAAGTCGATCAGAGCCGAGCTGGGCGGAACCGTGAACGACGTCGTGCTCGCGGTTGTGGCGAGCGGGCTGAAGGCGCTGCTGGAGTCACGGGGGGAGGCGCCACCCGAACAGGGTGTGCGCGCGATGGTCCCCATGAACGTGCGCTCCGCCGGCGAGAAGCTCGCACTCGGCAACAAGATCTCCTCCCTCTTCATCGACCTGCCCGTCTGTGAGCCCGATCCTGTCCGTCGCTTCCGGGAGACGGCGGCGCGAGCCGCCGCCCTGAAGTCCGATGGTCACAGCGCCGCGGGCACGACCGCGGTCCTGGACATCGCCGGGCTGGCGCCGCCGATCATCCACTCAACGATCGCCCAGGCCCTCTACGCCACGCGGCTGTTCAACGTCACGATCACGAATGTCCCCGGGCCCCAGCAGCCGCTCTACGCATTCGGGAGCCGGCTGCGTGAGATCCAGCCGCTGGTGCCGCTGGCGGCCGAGCACGCCATCGGGGTGGCGATCGTCAGCTACGACGGGGAAGCGTTCTTCGGCGTGGTCGCCGACCGCGACACGGTCCCGGACCTCGACGTGATGCTCGAGGGCATCCGCGAGGGCGTACGCGATCTCGGCGCCGTCACGGACGGCCACGAGGACTCGCCCTCATACATTCGCGCCGAGCCGGACTGATCGCCTCGCCATGAACCGGCTGAGTGCTCTCGATGCTTCCTTCCTAGAGGTCGAGGACGCCGTCAGCCACATGCACATCGCGTCGGTGGCCATCTTCGAGGGCCCGGCGCCCAGCCACGCTGAAATGCGGGGAATGGTCGCGAGCAAGCTGCCGCAGGTCGCGCGCTACAGGCAGGTGGTGCGCCCGGTCGCGCTGATAGCGGGCCGCCCCGTGTGGGTGGACGACGAGCACTTCAACCTCGAGTACCACCTGCGGCGCACCGCGCTGCCCGAGCCCGGCGGCGAGAGCGAGCTTCGGCGCCTGGTCGGCCGTCTGATGTCCCAGCAGCTGGACCGCAGCAGACCTCTGTGGGAGATGTGGGCGGTCGAGGGGCTGGAGGAGGGCAAATGGGCGGTCATATCCAAGGTCCACCACTGCATGGTGGACGGCGTGTCCGCTGCCGACCTTCTCACGGTCATGCTCGACAGCGAGCCGGTCCCGGCGCCGCTGGAGGATGACCTGGAGGCGTGGAGCCCGCGGCCCGCCCCCGGCGGACCGGAGCTGCTCGTGCGGGCGCTGGCCGACGATCTCCTGAGCCCCTACCAGCTGGTGCAGAGCCTGCTCTCCGCCCAGCAGCGCGCGCAGCGCGCACGCGACACCGCGCGCGGCCTGCTGCGGATGAGCACCGTCCTGGCGCCCACGCCGTCGACGTCGCTGAACGGCCGTCTCGGGCCCCAGCGCCGCTGGGCCTGGAGCCGCGCCCGGCTGTCCGACATCAAGACGGTGCAGCACGCCCTCGGCGGAACCGTCAACGACGTCGTCCTGGCCAGCATCGCGGGCGGCTTCCGGGAGCTGCTGATCTCCCGCGGCGAGGACGCCGACCGCACGATCAGGACGCTCGTGCCGGTGTCGGTGCGCTCACCGTCCGAGCACGGCGAGTACAACAACCGCGTGTCGGCGATCTTCGCCGAGCTGCCGGTGTCGATGGACGATCCCGTCGGACGGCTGGACTCGGTGCGGGCACAGATGGCCGACCTGAAGAGCTCCAAGGAGGCGGTCGCCGGCGAGGTCCTGACCTCGCTGGGAGGGTTCGCCCCGCCGATGCTGCTGGCGCTCGGGGAGCGGCTCGGGACGCGCGTGTCGCAGCGCAACGTCAACACCGTCACGACCAACGTCCCGGGTCCCCAACACCCTCTCTACGCAGCCGGCAGGCGGATGGTGGAGGCCGTCGGCTACGTGCCGCTCGGCGGCCACGTGAGGATCGGTGTGGCCATCTTCTCCTATGACGGAGCGCTCACCTTCGGCGTGACGGGCGACTACGACACGGCACCCGACATCGACGTGCTCTGCGAGGGGATCGAGCACTCGCTGGCCGACCTGCTCGCAAGGTGCCCTCCGGCCTCGCGCGCGCGCCGCCGCGCGCGCCGAGCGCCCGCACCTGCCTGAGGTCCGCTGCGGCCGGTCTCCGGGGCGCCCTAGAGTGCACGCGATGCCCGGCTCGCAGACACGCCTGGATACCGAGCGCCTCGCGGCGATGGACCGCGGCTCGGCGACCGACGGAGAGGCCAGGGCCTCCCGCGTGCTGGCGGGCATGTTCGCGCAGCGCGGCCTTGAGCCGCAGCTCGAGCGCGAGCAGGCGGTCGGAGGCTTCTGGCAGGCGGCCGGACTGGCGAGCGCGGCAGCCGCGCTCGCTGGGCTCGCGGGCGGCAGGGCTCGCCGTGCCGCGGCAGCGGCCGCCGCCGCGTCGGCGGCGCTGATCGCCGACGACGTCGACTGCGGCGCCCACGTGCTGCGGCGGGTGTTGCCGAAACGGGCCACGACCAACGTGCTGGCATGGGCCGGAGACCCCGGCGGCGAGCACACGCTGGTGTTCGTCGCCCACCACGACGCGGCGCACACCGGCCTGCTCTTCCACCCCGGGCTGGCGCCGCTCGCGAGCCGGCTCGCGCCGGGCTGGTATGCGCGGCAGAACACCTCCACGCAGTCCGGGCGCCTGCTCGTGCTGGGCCCCCTGCTGGTCGCGGCGGGGGCGGCTCTGGGAGTACGCGGGCTGCGCACGGCGGGCACGCTCTGGAGCGCCGCCACGGCGCTGCTGCTCGCCGACGTGGCCCGCTCGCCGGTGGTGCCGGGAGCCAACGACAACCTCAGCGCCGTCGCGGTGCTGCTCGACCTCGCCGAGCGCCTGGCCGCAGAGCCCGTGAGCGGGGTTCGGGTGCTGCTGCTCTCGACGGGCAGCGAGGAGTCCTTCATGGAGGGGATGCGCGGCTTCATCCGGCGGCATCGATCGGAGCTCGACCCTGCCAGGACCCGCTTCGTCGCCCTGGAGTGCGTGGGATCCCCGCGGCTGGTGATTATGGAGGGGGAGGGGATGCTGCGGATGCGCGACCACGACGCCGCCCTGCGCGAGGATCTGCAGCTTGCAGCGGACGACGCGGGCGTGGAGGTGTGGCGCGGCCTGCGGCTGGGCGCCGGGGCCACGGACGCCCTTCCCGCCATGCGCGCGGGCTACCCCGCGGCGTGTCTTGCCGCGTGCACGGACCTGAAGGTGCCGGCCAACTACCACTGGCCGACCGACGTTGTGGAGAACCTGGACTGGGGGACGATCGAGAGCGCCTGCGCCGTGGCGGAGGCGCTCGTGCGGCGCGCCGGCGGCTAGGACGTGAGCGCCGCCGCCATTTCGTCGAACGCCTGGACGTAGGCGTCGATCGCCTCGTCGGTGTGCGTCACCGAGAGCGTCCACTCCTCCTCGCGCCCGGGCGTCATGTAGATGCCCCTGTTCATGTTCCAGAGCCACGCCAGGTCTGTCACGGCGGCGTCCTGGCTGGCCTTGAACGTTTCGTAGTCGACGATAGGGGTGGGGGAGAAGGTGACGCAGCCCTTGGAGCCGATCCCGACCGAGTAGCCCGGGAGTCGGTGGCGCTCGATCACCGATTCGCATCCGGCCAGGATGCGGCCGTTGAGGTGTTCGAGGTGCCGGTAGGCCTCGCTCGTCAGGACCTCCTCGAGGCTGGCGCGCGAGGCGGCCATCGTCAGAGGATTGCCGTTGTAGGTGCCGACCTGGTAGACGCTCCCGTCCTCCACGACGTCCATGACGCGCTCGCTGGCGCCGATCGCCCCTGAGGGCAGACCGCCGCCCAGCGTCTTGGCGAGCGTGACCATGTCCGGCGTCACGCCGAAGCGCTCGGTGGCGCCGCCGGGGGCGATCGCGAGACCCGTCTTGACCTCGTCGAAGATCAGCACGATCCCGTGGCGCTCGGTGATCTCGCGGACCTCCTGCAGGTATCCCGGCTCGGGCAGGACGACGCCTAGGTTCATCATCGCCGCCTCCATGATCACGCAGGCGGGCAGGCGGTCTTCGGCGGCCAGGCGCACGATGCGCCGCTCCATGGCACCGGCGTCGTTGAAGGGCACCGCGATCGTCATGTCGGCCACGGCCTTGGGGATGCCGGCTCCGTAGGGCAGCGATGCGAGGTCCTCGCGGTCGCCGATCTCGTCGTATGCGACGCCGATTGAGACCATGACCGCGTCGTGGTGGCCGTGGTAGGAGCCGAAGATCTTCATGATCGTGTCGCGGCCGGTCAGGGCGCGCGCGATCCGGATCGCGTCCATCGTGGCCTCAGAGCCGGAGTTCACAAATCGCCAGCGCTCGAGACCGAAGCGCTCGGAGAGGTTCTCGGCGACGATGATCGTGTCCTCGGTGACCGCCGCGAAGTGTGTGCCCAGCTCGACGCGGTCGGCGACGGCGCGGGCGATCGCGGGATGCGCGTGGCCCTGGACCATCGAGCCGAATCCGTTGTGGAAGTCCCAGTAGGTGTTTCCGTCGACGTCGGTCACCTGGGGGCCTTTGCCGTCAACCAGGTAGATCGGCCAGGGGTCGCGGAGCTGGTATGAGGACGCGACGCCGCCGGTGAGCGATTTGCGGGCGCGCTCGTACATGGCGGCGGAGCCCTGGGTGCGGGCGTTCAGGGCCTCGAGCTCCACGCGAGTGAGCTCCTCAACGCGGTCGGCGTTGATCTGTGAAGGGCTTGCAACGGGCATCTGAATCTCCTAGTTCGGCGGTGATCGGATGCGGTCCGCCTGCTTTCAGGTTAGAAGAGCGCCCCATCTGCGCGCGTTCTCGCCCGCCCCGAGAGGGGCGCCGGCGTGCAGTCATTGACGGGCTCACAGCAAATCTCTAGTTTGTCTAGTGAAATTATGATCATCGGGCGGGGGCGATGGTCTGCTCGAGCGCGTAAGCCATGCCGCATCTCGCTATCTCGGCCGCGACAGCGCGACCGTCGCATGTAAACTCGGTAAATCCAATTGGCTATTGAGGGTATTCCGGCGAGCCGACAACAAGAGGAGCAAGAACGTGAGTGATCAACACCGTCCCGAGACCGTCGCGCTGCACGGTGGACAGGAGCCTGACAGCGCCACAAACGCGCGCGCGGTGCCGATCTACCAGACCACCTCATTTGTCTTCGACGACACCCAGCACGCCGCCGACCTGTTCGCGCTGGCGGTGCCGGGGAACATCTACACGCGCATCATGAACCCGACGTGGGGCGTGCTCGAGGAGCGCCTGGCCGCACTCGAGGGCGGCGTCGCAGCGCTGGTCACCGCCTCGGGGCAGGCAGCGGTTACCTACTCGGTACTGAACATCACCCGCGCGGGCGACAACATCATCTCCACCTCGCAGCTGTACGGAGGCACCTACAACCTGTTCGCGCACACGCTCCCGCAGTACGGCATCGAGGTCCGCTGGGCCGACGGCGACGACCCGGATGCTGTGGCACGGCTCGCCGACGAGAACACCCGGCTCGTGTTCGCCGAGACGATCGGCAATCCCCGCCTGAACGTCCTGGACGTGCCGGCGTGGTCGAAGGCCGCACACGATCAGGGCCTGCCGCTGATCGTCGACAACACCGTCGCAACGCCGATCGGGGCCCGCATCTTCGAGCAGGGAGCAGACGTGGCCGTCCACTCGCTGACGAAGTTCATCGGGGGCCACGGAACCTCCATCGGCGGCGCCCTCGTGGACAGCGGGAACTTCGACTGGGCCGCGCACTCAGAGAGCTACCCGGGCCTGACCAAACCCGATCCCTCCTACCACGGGGTCGTATGGACGGACGCGCTCGGGCCGGCGGCGTTCGCGGGCCGCGCCCGGACCGTGCTGCTTCGCAACACGGGTGCCGCGCTGTCGCCGTTCAACGCCTTCCTGTTCCTGCAGGGAATCGAGACGCTGCCCCTGCGCATGGAGCGGCACAACTCCAACGCGCTGGCGGTGGCGGAGTACCTCGACGCCAGCGACGCCGTCGACTGGGTCTCCTACCCCGGCCTGGAGGACAGCCCCTACCACGAGGTCGCCGGCCGGGTGCTGCGAGGCGGATACGGAGCACTGGTGACGTTCGGCGTCAAGGGCGGAGCGGCCGCAGGCAAGGCGTTCATCGAGAACCTGAAACTGTTCAGCCATCTCGCGAACATCGGGGACGCCAAGTCGCTCGCGATCCACAACGCCTCCACGACGCACTCGCAGCTCAACGACGAAGAGCTCGCGGCGGCGGGCGTCACCCAGGAGACGGTGCGGCTCTCGGTGGGGATCGAGCACATCGATGACATCCTCGAGGACCTCGCCCAGGCCCTCGCCGCGTCGCGATCGCTCGTCACGGCATGAGCTCCGGCGGCCTTGGCCGCGTAGAGACCCAGCGGGTCGTGCTCTTCGACGAGGACGACCCGCTGGAGCTCGAGTCCGGCGCGCGCCTGGCGCCGGTCGAGATCGCATACGAGACCTACGGCACTCTCGACGCCGCTCGCTCGAACACCGTGTTCGTGTGCCACGCGCTCACGGGTGACGCCCACGCGGCCGGCCACCACGGCGACGAGCGTCGCCGGGGATGGTGGGACACGATGATCGGGCCCGGGCGCCCGCTGGACACCGACAGGTTCTTCATTCTCTGCGCCAACCTCATCGGCGGGTGCTCGGGATCCACCGGCCCCTCGAGCGTCGATCCTCGCACGGGCCGCGCCTACGGGATGCGCTTCCCGCTGCTCACCGTTCGCGATCTCGTGGCGGCTCACAGGGCGCTCCTGCGCCACCTGCACATCGAGCGGGTCCACGCCGCCATCGGAGGCTCGCTCGGCGGTATGCAGGCGCTGCAGTGGTCGCTGGACCATCCCGGCGAGGTCGAGCGCGCGATCCTGATCTGCGCGAGCGCTCGGCTGAGCGCGCAGAACATCGCTCTCACCGCCGTCACGCGCTCGGCGATCCTGAGCGACCCGGACTTCCAGGGCGGTGACTACCTGGACGGGCCGCGGCGACCCAACCGCGGCCTCTCGGTCGCCCGCCGGCTGGGCCACATCACCTACCTCTCCGAAGAGTCGATGCGGCGCAAGTTCGACCGCCAGCGCCGCGGGGGCCCTGACGCGCCGATGACGATGGGCAGCGACTTCGAGGTGGAGCACTACCTCGACCATCAGGGGGAGAGCTTCGTGGAGCGCTTCGACGCGCTCAGCTATCTGTACCTGACCCGGCTCATGGACTACTTCGACCCCTTCGGCGAGCCGGGACTGGACCTGACGGGCCTGTCGACACGCTTCGCCGTCATCTCCTTCGACAGCGACTGGCGATTCGGCAGCGAGCACTCGCGCCTGATCGTGCGGGCGCTCGGCGAGGCAGGCGTGCAGGCCCGTCACGTGGAGCTGACCGCGCCCTGGGGCCACGACTCGTTCCTGCTGGACCTCGAGGACTATCACCGCGTCGTCACCGAGGCGCTCGGCGAGGACGTGCAGTCCCGTCCGGCGGCTCGCCTGCGCAGCTAGCGCGGGTGGAAGGTCAGCAGCGTCTGCAGGCGCCGCTCCGCCCGGGTCAGGCTCCTGACGGTCTCGGGCGAGCGCGCGTCGAGCCTCGCTGCCAGCGCCATGAAGGCCTGGGCGGTCGTGAGGGCGTCGCCGCCGGCATCGTGCGGCCGGTGGGAGGGAAGCCCGAGCTCGGCCGCCAGGTCGGCGAGAGTCAGGTGGGCGGGCGCCCGTCCGTCCCGCTCGTGCAGCCAGATCAGCCCGAGGAGCGCGGTGTCGACCATCGGTCGTCGAAGCCGCAGGCCCTTGCGCCGCAGCGCCGGCGTCAGAAAGCCCCGCTCGACGGCCGCCGCGTGCACGACCGGGATCCTCCCGGCCATCGCCGCCAGCAGAGGCTCTATCGCGACGTCGAGCGGAGGTGCGTGCCTGAGGTCCGCAACGCGCAGCCCGTGCACGCGGATCGAGGACTCGCTGATCGGCCCGGACGGCCTGATCAGGCCCTCCACGGCCGAGCTCAGCACGACGCGGCCCTCTTCGACGGGGATCGCGCCGAACGAGAGGATCTCATCCCGCCGGGGGTCGAGCCCGCTCAGCTCGAGATCCACCGCGCAGAAGGCCGCCGAGCGCCATGGCGTCCTGCCTGCGGGAGGGCTCTGCCGGCGGTAGGCCTCGGCGCCGGAGCCTGCCCGCCCTCGCTCGCTCATCGCGCCCGCAGGTCCAGTTCGGCGGCGATTCGCTTCTGCAGCGAGGCGACCGCCCTGAACGCCTCCTTCAGATGGCTCCGGGTCAGCGCGCTCAGCCGGTTCGGGTCCAGGAAGTCGTCCGGCGCCACGCCGTCGCGCATCTGCTCGACCTGGTGGTCCAGTCGCAGCTCGGTGAACAGCTCATGCGCGTCCATGAGCGTTTCGACGTCGGCGGCGGGGAGCGTTCCGGCCTGGCGGGCGGCCGCCAGACGCTCATGAGTCGATGCGCTCGTCACGCCCGCCGCCATACCGGCCCAGCGCGCGAGGTCGACAACGGGGAGCAGGCCGCCGTTCTTGATGTCCAGCGTGCCGCGGTGCTCGCCGTCGTGTTCGACGACCAGGCCGCGAAGGAAGCCGGTCGGGGGTCTGTGGGAGAGTGCGAATCGGGCGAGCAGCCGCAGCAGATCCGGCCTGCTCCTGGCGGAGCGGAACGTGTCCGACAGCGGGCTGCCCCTGTGGATGCCCCACACGGGCCGGCTGTCCACCAGAACGGAGACGAGGATCAGCGCCTGCTCCTGCGTCGGGTTCTCGATCCAGCTGCGCGAAGCCCTCTGCCAGGACTCAAGTGAGCGGACGAACAGCACGTCGGAGGCCGTCGCGCCGTGGGCGTCGATCTGGATCCCGCACTCGCGCAGGCCGGCCGCGACGGTATTCGCGAGCCCGTGCAGGAACGGGCGGATGCTCCTCTCATCCACGTCGCCGTACCAGACGATCGCGCTGTCGGCGTCCGACCCGGGGGTCGCCTCGCGTCGTGACTGGCTGCCCAGCGCGAGCCAGGAGAACTCGGACGGCGGCTCGCCCGAGTCGGCCAGCGCGAGCTCGATCAGGCGCCTGGTGAGCGCGTCGAGCAGGACCGAGTACATCGTGGCGATGCTGGTCGCGGCCACCCTCGCTTCGTGCTGGGCGATGACTGCCGGCCGCAGGCCCGCGGCCGCCCGCGCCACCTCCTCCACGCTCGTGGCCCGAGCGATCTCACCCCGCAGGTTCAACGAGGAGAGGGTCTGGACCGCATGCAGGTCGGTTGCTTCGACCACTCCGATCACCTCGCGGGCGGCGGTGACGACCGGGAAGTGGCGGATACCGCGGTCGAGCATCTCGAGCAGCACGTCGCCGCCGAGGCGTTCGGGCTCGACGGTGTATGCAGGTGCGCTCATCGCCTCAGAGACCGGCGAGTCATACGGAAGCCCGCCGGCCACGACGCGCGTGCGCAGATCTCGGTCGGTGAGGATGCCGAGCGAGGAACCGAGGTCTATGACCACCGACGTGGCGCCCGCCTCGGTCATCCGCGCGGCCGCGTCGCGGATGCTGGTCTGCGGCGTGATGATCACCGCAGGCGCGCGGATCAGAGCCTGAACGGGCAGGTTCGACGGTTCGGGCGCCGGGCCGCGCTGCGTGAGCGCCGTTGGCGCTCTCGCATGCATCTCCAGCAGCGAGCGGGCGACGAATCCCACGCTCTCGGGACGCGCGAGGATCGGGCGCGCGACCGACTCGGGGATCCGGTAGCAGAGGGTGTCCTCCAGCGCGCGCGCCGCGAACCCCGGCGGCAGCCCCGAGAGCATCGAGGAGTGGCCGAACAGCTCACCGGGGCCGAGCAGATCGAGCACCCTCCCGGCGAGGATGATCTCAACGGCTCCGCTGCGAACCACCCGCAGGTGCTCGATCGGGTCCGGCCCCTGCGAGAAGATCGTCGCGCCGGCGAGGAAGAACTCAACATCCGAGGCGGCGGCGACGAGTTCGACGTCCTGCTCCTCGAGCGCGTCGAACGGAGGGTGCGCGCGGAGGAAGTCGACCACGTCGGCGAGCGCCGCCGGGGCGCTCGAGGGACGGCTCTGATCGCGCCCGTTCGCGGACATGCCGTGATCGTACGCTCCTGCGCCGGCGCCCAATCGTGTGTCGAGACAGCACGCGATCGCGATTCACGCGAGTATCCGCCGGTGCCAACGACCCCCGCACGCGATCACGCCCCGGCCGCCGGCCCCCTCGCCGGCCACGGCGGGCGCTAGACACAGATGGATCGCCTCAGCGCAGTCGACGCCGGCTTTCTCGACCAGGAGCGGGGCGGAGCCCACCTGCACGTCGGCGCGGTTCTCATCTGCGACGGACCCTCGCCCTCCCAGGCGCAGTTCATGGCACACCTGCAGGCGCGGCTGGACGCGGTGCCCCGCTATCGCCAGCGCCTGGCCGAGCCGCCGCTGCGAATGGGCAAGCCCTATTGGGTGGACGACCCCGCCTTCAACCTCGCCTATCACGTGCGCCACACCGCGCTGCCCTCGCCCGGAGGCGAGGAGGAGCTGCGTCGCCTGACCGGGCGGATCTTCGCCCAGCGCCTTGACCGGAGCAAGCCGCTGTGGGAGCTGTGGGTCGTCGAGGGCCTTGATGAGGGCCGCTTCGCCCTCATCAACAAGACCCATCACGCCGTCGTGGACGGCGTCAGCGGTATCGACATCACGACGGCGCTGTTCGACCTGCAGCCGCTGGAGCCCGGGCACGACGCCGCCCCGCGGGAGCCATGGTCGCCGCCGCCGCCGCCATCGCCCGCCGAGCTCCTCGCCAGCGTGGCGCGCGACGTCGCGCTGACCCCGCTGCGACTCGCTCGCCAGGCGGCGGGGCTGACGAGCGCCCCCACCCGGGCCCTGTCCGACGCGCGCCGCGTCGTCGGCGGCCTCGCCGAGGTCGCCGCGGTGATGGGGGCCGGCGCGAGCCGGACACCCCTGAACGGGCCGATCGGGCCGCACCGCGACGTGGCGTGGGTGGAGCTCCCCCTCGAGGAGCTGAAGGAGATCAAGAGGGGCCTGGGGGGAACGGTCAACGACGCCTTCCTCGCCGTCATGGCGGGGGCCATCCGCTCGTGGCTGCGCGAGCGCGGACAGCTGGTGGACGGGCTCCGGCTGCGGGCCTGCGTGCCGGTGTCGGTCCGGAGCGAGGCCGACCGCGGAGCACTCGGGAACAGGATCGTCGCGATGTTCGCGCCGCTGCCCGTGGGCATCGAGGATCCGGTCGAGCGGATGCATGAGGTGACGCGGGAGATGGCGGGGCTGAAGGAGTCCGGACAGGCGGTCGGCGCGGACGCCATCGCAGCCGTCGAGGAGCTCGCGCCCCCGACGATCCTGGCCCAGGCCTCGCGTCTGCAGTTCTCGACCAGGCTCTACAACGTCCTGCTCTCGAACGTCCCCGGGCCGCAGTTCCCGGTGTTCGTGCTCGGCCGGGAGCTGCGCACCTTCATCCCGGTCGCATTCCTGTCCGAGGACAAGCGCCTGGCGGTCGCGATCGTCTCCTACAACGGGAACGCGGTCATCTCGGTGATCGCCGACAGCGATCACGTCAGCGACCTGCCCGCGCTGATGGCGGAGGTACGCGACTCGGTCGCGGAGCTCGCGGCGGCCGCCGAACTCGAGCGGACACGCCACACGCGCAGGAGACGGGTCTCGTGAGGACCCTGATCACGGGCGGGGGCGGCTTCATCGGGTCGCACGTCACCAGGCAGCTGCTCGAGCGGGGAGAGAGCGTGAGGCTGCTCGTCCGTTCTCCCGAGCGCCTGCGCGACGTCGGGATCGAGGAGGGCTCGCCGGGCCTTGAGGTCGTCAGGGGAGATCTTCTCGAGCCCGCCACGATCATTCCGGCGCTGAAGGGTGTCTCCCGTGTCCACCACATCGCGGGCACGATCTCGCTGCGCGAGCGCGATCGATCTCTGATGCGGCAGGTGAACGTGACCGCGACCGGCAACCTGCTGCGAGCGCTCGCCGCCAGCGACGGCATCGAGAGGGTCCTATACCTGGCCTCGATCTTCGCGCTGGGAGGCGGCGACGGGATGCCGGTGCGCGAGGACACGAGCTGGACGCTGGGCGGCCTGGACGTCCCCTACGTGCAGGCAAAGCGAGAGGCCGAGCTGATGGTGAGCGAGCAGGCGCGCCGGGGGATGCCGATCGTGTTCGCCTACCCATGCTTCTGCTACGGCCCCGGCGACGTCTATGCATCCAGCTCAGACCTGCTGACCGGCTTCCTGGATGGCAGCCTGCCCGCGTACATCAACGGCGGCCACAACGCGATGGACGTCCGCGACGCCGCCGCCGGCCTGATCCTCGCGATGGAGCATGGCGAGGTGGGGGAGCGCTACCTGCTCGGCGGGGAGAACATCACCTTCGAGCAGCTCTTCGGCCTGCTGACCTACATAACCGCCCGGCCGGGCCCGAAGGTCAAGCTCGCGCCGGTGATCGCGCGGGCCGCGGCACGCGCCGCCGAGCGGGTGCTGGCCGAGCCCCCGCTGACTACGCAGATGGCGCTGATGAGCGAACGGCGCTGGTATTACGACGACCGCCGGGCCAGACGGGAGCTCGGCTACACCTCAAGGCCCCTCGAGCAGACACTTCGCGACGCCGTCGCTTGGCACCTGGCGCGCGGCGTCGGCTGAGGCCCCGAGCACGAACGCCGGCGACTACGGTCGGGCTCGGGTGCCGGGAAGGGATTCGAGCGGCGCGGGGGAACACCGGCCGCAGGCAAAATGCGAGATGATCCAGGCTCGTTATCGGGTCCGGAACATCCGGGTGGCACCGGACGGATACGTTCACGGCAAGCGGATGCTCAATGGAGGCGGGATGCCCAGACGGAATCAGATAGCGCTCACCACGTTGCTCGTGCTGATCGCGCTCGTTCTCTCCTCGGCCGGGGCGCTCGTCGCGCAGGCCGGCGCTCCCACGGGTGTTTTCACCGCCGGCTACAACAACCTGCGCGACAACTGGGACTCCGAAGAGCCAGAACTCAGCCCTGCGGCAGTTCAGTCGGCCGGCTTCGGGAAGGTCTTCTCCACGCGCCTGTCCGGTGCGATCTATTCACAGCCGCTCCTCTACGACGGCACCGTCATCGTCACGACGGAGAAGGCGAACGCCTACGGCGTCAACTCCGCGACCGGCGCGATCGTGTGGAGCCGCTCCTTCGGCGTGCCGTTCAAGGCCAGGACCATCGGATGCTCTGACCTGAAGCCGTACATCGGCTCCACCTCCACTCCCGTGATCGACCCCGCCACCGGGACCATCTACATGACGACCAGGCTGCAGAGCGGCAACGGCCTCTCGAACGCCCACTGGTACCTGCAGGCACTGTCAGCGACAACCGGCCAGGAACTGCCCGGCTACCCGGTGCCGATCACAGGCACGCCCGTCAACACGCCCGGGGTGCCGTTCAATGAAAGCTACGAGATGCAGCGCCCGGGGCTGCTGCTTCTCAACGGGGAGGTCTACATGGCCTTCGCCTCGGACTGCGACATCACCCCCTATCGCGGAATCGTGGCGTCGGTCAACACCTCGACGCGCGCGATCAGCATGTGGAGCGACGAGTCCGGTGCCGGCACCGACGAAAACTCCGAGGCGGGCATCTGGCAGGGCGGGGGAGGCCTGGTGTCCGACATCCCGGGCCGGATCATCTTCACCTCCGGCAACGGGGTATCGCCCACCCCGGCTGCGTCCAGCCATCCGCCGGCGACGCTGTCGGAGTCCGTCGTCGGGTTGACGGTCGGAAGCGGGGGGTCGCTGACGCCGACCCAGTTCTTCTCGCCCAGCAACGCTCCCACGCTCGATCAGAACGATGAAGACCTCGGATCCGGCGGCCCGATCGCGCTGCCGACCGAATACTTCGGCACCACCGCCCACAAACATCTAGTCGTCCAGGTCGGCAAGGACGGGCGCATCTTCCTCGTCGACGCCGACAACATGGGCGGCAGCCGGCAGGGTCCCGGCGGGTCCGACGCCGTGCTCCAGACACTCGGGCCGTTCGACGGCGTGTGGGGCCACCCGGCCGCCTACGGAGGGCAGGGAGGCTGGGTCTACGTGCTCGAGAGCGCCGGAGGCGGGTATCTGCGAGCGCTCAGCTATGGCCTGAACGGCCAGGGCGCTCCCGCACTCACCTCGTCCGCCACCAGCAGCGAATCCTTCGGCTACACCTCAGGGTCGCCGCTGGTGACCAGCAGCGGAACACAGGCCGGCAGCGCCGTCGTGTGGGTCGTCTACGCATCCGGGCCGACCGGATCCCGAGGCGAACTGCGGGCCTACTCCGCCGCGCCCAGCGGCGGCTCGCTGCCGCTGCTGTGGTCCAGCCGCATAGGTACGGCGTCGAAGTTCTCGGTGCCAACCGCCTATGGCGGCCGGGTCTACGTCGGCACCCGCACAGGCCTGCTCACGGCATTCGGCGCCACCGCGGGCGCAGCCGTGCGCGCAGCACCTGTGCAGGCCGGGGCCGTGCGCTCGGCGCCAGCCGCACGCAGACACTCTCGATCACGGCGACCAAGGATCTGAGCATCACGGGGCCGATCAGAGCTCTCCGGCGAGGAAAGCGTCCCCGGCCCCGCCCACATAGCGCGGCGCTCAGCCCAGGCAGCAGCGCGCACGGCGGGCCCGAAGGTGGCGCGGCCGTCCGGGACCGCGGCGATTGCGGCGAAGGTGTTCACGGTTCAGCAGCCCCGCGCCGGGACCAGGCTGCGGGCCGGTGGCACGATCCGCCTGCAGGTCCGCTTCCGCCCGGTCCATGCCGGCCCGGCGGTCGGGGTGCTGTCGATACCCACAAGCACCGGCACGCTGGCCGTCGATGTCTCGGGCTATGGAACCGCTCCGGGTCTGCTTCTGTCGGCGCAGCCACTGCAATTCGGCACGCTCGACACCGGCGCTGGGGGCAAGTCCCTGAGCTTCACCTTCAGCAACAGCTCAAATCGCCCGCAGACCATCACCTCCTTCCGCGCCCCGGCGGGCCCCTACACGCTGGCGGGGATGCCCGCGCCCGGAACGGTCCTCGCGCCGCGCCAGGCGGTGACCGCATCGGTCCACTTCGAACCGGCTCGCGCGGGCTCCTACCCGTCGAGCCTGTCGATCTCCACCGACCAGCGGACGGTGACGCTCCCCGTCGGAGGGGAAGCAGTCACCGGGGTTGCCCGCCTTGCCGTGAGCTCCGCGGTGGTCAGCGCGGGGGATGTGCCCGTCGGCGAGTCCAGGACCGTCAGCTTCGAGGTCGGCAACGCCGGCACCGTGCCGCTGACGATAAGCCGCGCGATCGCCCCCTTCGGCGTGTTCTCGGCGGCCGAACCCCTGCCGCAGGGGATCAGGCTCGACCCCGGCACATACCTCAAGCAGAGCGTCACCTTCCAGCCAGAACAGACGGGACCGGCCAAGGCCCTGTACCGCTTCAACGCCAACGACGGGCAGGGCTACGTGACCGTGACGCTCACGGGCACCGGAACGTAGTGGAGCCGGCCGTCGACCGCGCGAGCATCGACGACCTGTTCACGGTCACCGGGGAACAGGAGGAGTTCTGGGACGGGCGCGACATCGCCCCCCTGCACCACCCGATGTTCGCCCATGAGTTCGGCGAGACATCCGTGGTGCTGCGCGGCGAGGACGGGCTGATACTGGCCTACCTGCTGGGGTTTGTGACGATCGATGGGCGCGTGGGATACGCACATCTGGTCGCCGTGCGCGCCTCACACAGGCGCCAGGGCCTCGCGCGGCGCCTCTATGAGGAGTTCGAGCAGCTCGCCCGCGAGCGCGGCGCACGCGCTCTGAAGGCCTACACGCGGCCGGTGAACACCCGCTCGATCGCCTTTCACAGGGCCATCGGCATGAGCGCGACGGAGGTCGCGGACTACGCCGGGCCCGGCGAGGCCCGTGTGGTGTTCTGGCGCGAGCTCCCGGCGGCGTTCAGTTGATGACGCTCTCCGCGCCGAGCGTCTCCTCGAGGGTGCCGAGCGTCCGGAACAGCGCGAGTGTCCGCTCCGCGCTCTCCTCGTCCAGTACCTCGAGCGCGAATCCGACGTGGACGATCACGTACTCGCCCACCTGCGCCTCGGGCACGTAGGCGAGGCTGACGTCCTTGCGGATGCCACCGAAGTCGACGGTCCCCATGCGCAGCAGCGCCTCATCCCCCCGGACGCTGAGCAGCCTGCCTGGCACCGCGAGACACATGCCCACAGTCTCTCACCTCTGAGGATGGTCCCCGAGCGCGATGAGTCAGCGCCGCCGGCGCGCCGGCGGCTGACGGTGCGGGGCACCGTTCAGGGCGTCGGGTTTCGCCCCTTCATCCACGCCCTGGCCGTGGAGATGTCTCTGGCGGGATCGGTTCGAAACACGCCCGCCGGCGTCCTGATCGAAGCCGAGGGGCCGGCCGGCATGCTCGATGCGCTGCCGGGGCGGATCCGCTCCGCGCACCCGCCTCTGGCCGTGGTCGAATCGATCGAGGTTCAGGACCTGGCACCGCTCGGGCTCTCGGGCTTTGCGATCGCGCCCAGCGGCGGCGCCGGCGCCGGAGCGCGGGTAGCTCCCGATGCCGCGACCTGCTCGCGGTGCCTGGCGGAGATGCGGGACCCTCGGTCCAGGCGCGCCGGGCACGCATTCATCTCATGCACCGACTGCGGGCCTCGCTTCACGATCGCGCTCGGGCTGCCGTTCGACCGCGAGAACACCACGATGGCGCCGTTCGCGATGTGTGACGCATGCCGCCGCGAATATGAGGACCCGCCCGACCGTCGCTTTCACGCCCAGACGATCGCGTGCCCGGACTGCGGCCCGCGCCTGTGGCTCGAGTCTGCGGCCGGGAACGGCGCGGCGGGCGAGGAGACGCTCGCGGCGGCGCGGGCGGCGCTGGCCGAGGGCGCGATCCTCGCCGTGAAGGGGATCGGAGGATGGCATCTGGCCTGCGATGCGGCCTCAGAGGCCGCCGTCGGGAGACTGCGCGAGCGCAAGGGCAGAGGGGAGAAGCCGTTCGCCGTGATGGCCCGCGATCTGGAGGTCGCGCGGCGACTCGGGCGGCTCACGGGCACCGCGGCGCGGATGCTGAGCTCCCCGGCTGCGCCGATCGTGCTGGCGCCCGCGCTCCCCGATGCTTCCCTGGCCCGGTCCGTCGCTCCCGGGAGCTCGCTCTCTGGCCTGCTGCTCCCCTATACGCCTGTGCATCACCTGCTCTTCGCCGGCGCGCCGTTCCGGGCGCTCGTGATGACGTCCGGGAACCTCAGCGACGAGCCGATCGTGACCGCCGATGAGGATGCGCGGGTGCGCCTCGCGCCGATCGCGGACCTGTGGCTCGGCCACGACCGCGAGATCGCGGCCCCATGCGATGACTCGGTTCTGCGCGCCCGCACCGGCGCGCCGGTGCCCGTACGGCGGGCGCGCGGATGGGTGCCCAGCGCACTTGCGGTCCCCCACGCGGGGCCCGGCGCGCAGACGGTGCTGGCCGTGGGTGGAGACGTGAAGTGCGCGCCGGCGCTCGCGGGCGAAGGCCGCGTGATCCTCGGGCAGCACGTGGGGGACCTCGACGGGCCAGGCGCCCTGGATTGCCTTGACCGGGCGGTGGCCGGCCTGCAGCGCGTGACCGGAACCACGGCGCAGCAGATCGCATGCGACCCCCATCCCGCCTATCGCGGCGCCTCCTGGGCCAGGCGCACGTGTGCGTCGGCCGGGATGCGGGCACCGCTCGCGGTGCAGCACCACCACGCCCACGTCGCCTCGGTTATGGCCGAGCACGGCCTCGACGGGCGCGAGCGGGTGCTCGGCATCGCATTCGACGGCACCGGGTACGGCGTGCCCGATGGCACGATCTGGGGCGGAGAGCTGCTGATCGCCGACTACAGCGGCTTTCGCCGCGCCGGGCACCTGAGCCCCGTCCCGCTCCCCGGCGGTGAGAGTGCGATCCGCAGACCCGCACGCATCGCGCTCGCGCACCTGCACGCGGCGGGGATCGACTGGGACGGGCGGCTGCCATGCGTGGCCGCCTGCGAGGAGCGCGAGCGCCGCGTGCTCGCGCGCATGCTGGATACGGGGGCCGGCTGCACAACGGCGACCAGCGCAGGCCGACTCTTCGACGCGGTCGCGGCGCTTGCCGGCGTGCGCCAGGACTGCACCTTCGAGGGGCAGGCCGCGATCGAGCTGGAAGCAGCGGCCGTGCGCGGCGGGCCGGCGGCGGAGCCCTACACGTTCGGGATATCCGACGGCCGGCCGCTGCTGCTGGACAGCACGCCGATGTTGCGCCAGGCCGCCGCCGAGGTCCTCGACGGCGCCGGCGCCGAGCACGTCGGCGCGCGCTTTCACGCCGGGCTGGCCGCGTTCGGTGCCCGGGCGGCGGCGGCGCTGGCCGCGCAGGCGCGCTTGACAACGGTGGTGCTGAGCGGTGGAGTCTTTGCCAACGTGCTCCTCCTCGAGCAGATCACCGAGCATCTCCAGGCAGCCGGCCTGCGGGTGCTGGCGCACACGCAGGTGCCGCCCAACGACGGCGGCCTCGCGCTCGGGCAGGCGGCGGTGGCGCTCGCGGCGGGCCGCGAGAGCGGGCCGCGATGAGATACCTCGACGAGTTCCAGGATCCGGAGCTCGCGCGCGCGCTGCTGGCGGACATCGAGCGCACGCTCACGCGACCCTGGGCGATCATGGAGGTCTGCGGAGGACAGACGCACTCGATCATCCGCAACGGCATCGACCAGTTGCTGCCCGAGCAGGTTGAGCTCATCCACGGCCCTGGATGCCCCGTTTGTGTCACACCGCTTGAGACGATCGACCGGGCGCTCGCGATCGCCGCGACGCCGGGCGTCGTCTTCTGCTCGTTCGGCGACATGCTGCGGGTCCCCGGCAGCGGGCGCGACCTGTTCGCGGTCCGGGCGCAGGGCGCGGACGTTCGCATCGTGTACTCGCCGCTGGACGCGGTCGCGCTCGCACAGGCGCACCCCGACCGCGAGGTCGTCTTCTTCGCGATCGGGTTCGAGACGACCGCACCGGCAAACGCCATGGCCGCGCTCGAGGCCGAGCGCCTGGGGCTGAAGAACTTCTCGATGCTCGTCTCGCACGTGCTCGTGCCGCCGGCGATGGAGGCGATCCTCAGCTCACCCTCCCGCCGTGTGCAGGCGTTCCTGGCCGCCGGGCATGTCTGCACCGTGATGGGCACCGAGCAGTATGTCCCGCTCGCCCGCGAACACGGCGTACCGATCGTCGTCACCGGTTTCGAGCCGCTGGACGTGCTCGAGGGGGTGCGGTGCGCCGTGCGCCAGCTCGAGGAGGGTCGAAGCGAGGTCGAGAACGCGTATGCGCGGGCGGTCCGCGACAGCGGCAACACCGCGGCGCGCTCTGTTCTGGAGCGGGTCTTCCAGGAGACAGATCGCACCTGGAGGGGCATCGGCGCCATCCCTGCGAGCGGGTGGAGCCTGCGCGAGCGCTACGCCCGCTTCGATGCCGAGCGTCGCTTCGAGGTCGCCTCCATCAGGACGCAGGAGGCGCCCGGCTGCCGCAGCGGGGAGGTCCTTCAGGGTCTGATCAAGCCGAGCGACTGCGCGTGCTTCGGCCGGGAGTGCACCCCGCGCACGCCGCTCGGGGCGACGATGGTCTCCGGCGAGGGTGCGTGCGCGGCCTACTACCGCTATCGCGGAGTGCGCACGGACCCGGAGGCCGCCGGCGTTGGCTGAGGGCAAGGCTCTCGGGGACCCCGGCGAGCATCTGCAGTCCTGGACCTGTCCGGCCCCGCTGCGCGACCACGAGCGCGTGATCCTCGGCCACGGCGGGGGCGGGCGGCTGCAGGCCGAGCTGCTGGAGCACCTGGTGCTCCCGGCGCTAGGCGGCGACACGCTCGCAAGGCTCGCCGACGCGGCGGTCCTGTCCGCGGGCGGCGCGCGCCTGGCCCTCACGACGGATGCCCACGTCGTGCGCCCGCTCGAGTTCCCGGGCGGGGACATCGGCTCGCTCGCGGTCCACGGCACGGTCAACGACCTGGCGATGATGGGCGCCCGGCCGCTGGCGCTGAGCAGCGCGCTGATCATCGAGGAGGGACTCCCGATGGAGCTGCTCGGGCGCCTCATGACGTCGATGGGCACCGCCGCGCGCGCGGCGGGGGTCGCCGTGGTGGCCGGCGACACCAAGGTGGTCGAGCAGGGAAGCGGGGACGGCCTCTTCATCACCACGACGGGGGTCGGGCTCGTGCCCGACGGCGTCGAGGTCGGGCCCGAGCGGGCACGTCCCGGGGACGTGGTGCTCGTGAGCGGCCCCGTCGGGGACCACGGGATAGCCATCCTCAGCGTCCGGGAGGGACTCGAGTTCGGCGCGGAGATCGCCTCCGACAGCGCGCCCCTGCACGGGCTCGTCGCCGCTATGCTCGCCGCCGCCCCGGGGGCGGTCAGGGCGCTGCGCGACCCCACCCGCGGCGGGCTGGCGAGCGCGCTCAACGAGCTCGCGATCGCCTCATCCGTCGCGATCGAGCTGCAGGAGCGCGCGATACCGGTCCGGGAGCTCGTCGCCTCGGCCTCCGCGCTGCTGGGCCTTGACCCCCTGTATGTACCGTGCGAGGGGCGCCTGACGGCGATCGTCGACCCCGAAGGAGCCGATCGGGTGCTCGCTGCGATGAGAGCCGATCCGCACGGCGAGCAGTCGTGCGCGATCGGCACGGTCGCCGACGGCCCCGCGGGGCTGGTAACCGCCAGGACCGGGATCGGAGGGGTCCGTGTGATCGACCTGCAGATAGGCGAGCAGCTGCCGCGAATCTGCTGAGATCTTCGCGCCGCCGGCTCCCCGCCGGCGCGTGCGGCCATTACGCTTGGGTCATGACCGATCCGTCGGGCCTGCGCGTCGCGGACGCAGACAGGGAGAGCCTGATCAGCGAACTGCGCGAGCACATGCTCGCCGGCAGACTCAGCGACGAGGAGTTCGAGGATCGTCTCGGAGCCGCCTACCGCGCACGCACCCGCGCGGACCTCGATGCTCTGCGCGCGGATCTGCCGATGAGCCCGGCGACGATGCAGGGCGCATTGGCGGAGCGCAGGGCATACCTGCGCCGGAGCCTGCTCCAGGAGGGCGGGGGAGCACTCGGCATCTCGGCTCTGTGCGTCGCCGTCTGGGCCGCCAGCGGCGCAAGCGGATCCTTCTGGCCGATCTGGGTGATCATCGCGTCGCTGATCCCGATCGTGCGCAACGCGTGGCTCCTGCTCGGCCCAGCGCCCGACCACGATGCCCTCGAAGCCAACCTCAGGGCCAGCCGCGCCCGGCATCTCGAGCGCTCCCGGCGCCGCTCCCGGCGCGACGAGCTGTCGCGGTGAGCACCGGCGCCATCGAGGGCGCCGCTCAGCAGGCCCCGGCGCTCGCGGGGCACGCCGACGCTCGCATGGCGCCGCTGAAGGACGCCTTCCTGGCCAACTTCCGTGACCACGGCGACGTCGGAGCGGCGGTCTCGGTTGTACTGGAAGGCCGGACGGTCGTGGATCTGTGGGCGGGGTGGGCCGACCCCCGCAGAACGCGAGTGTGGGAGCGGGACACGATCGTCGACGTGTTCTCGGTGGGCAAGCCGATGATCGCCCTGTGCCTGCTGATCCTCGTCGAGCGAGGCGAGGTCGGGCTCGATGATCCGCTCGCGCTGCTGTGGCCGGAGTTCGCGGCCTGCGGGAAGGAGGGCATCACCGCCCGCATGGTCCTGGCCCACCGGGCGGGACTCCCCGCCATCGCGCGTCCCCTGGTCCAGGATGCAATGTATGACTGGCACGGGATGACGGGGGCGCTCGCCGCACAGCGGCCGTGGTGGGAGCCGGGGACCGCGCACGGCTACCACGTGAACACCTTCGGCTTCCTGGTGGGCGAGATCGTCCGGCGCGCCAGCGGCCTGCCGGCAGGTCGATTCTTCCAGCGTGAGGTCGCAGGGCCGCTCGGCGCGGACTTCCAGTTCGGTGTGCCCGCGGAGCAGCACGGCCGGGTGGCCGAGTTCATGTTTCCGCAGATGCCCGCGCTGGACCCCGCGGCGCCGCCGACGATGAAAGGCAACGCGTACGTGAACCCGAGAGGCCTCTCGGGCTACGGCACCGTCAACACCGCACGCTGGCGGCAGGCCGAAATCCCGTCGTCCAACGGGCACTCGAACGCGCGCGCCGTCGCACGGATCTACAGCACGCTCATCTCTGCTGCCGGCGCCGGCATCCTGGGCCCTGCGACGGTCGCGCTGGCGAGCAGCGAGGCGTCCAGCGGCCCCGACCTCGTGCTCGACCGCCCCTCTCGCTTCGGGCTCGGCTTCCAGCTCACACAGCCCGAGCGCCGGCTCGGGCCGAACCCCGGCTCCTTCGGGCACTTCGGCGCCGGCGGATCACTCGGCTTCGCCGATCCCGACGCCGCAGTCGCGTTCGCCTACACGCCCAACCAGGGCCTGGGGCCGAGATGGCAGAACCCGCGCAACCGGGCGCTCATCGACGCCCTGTACGCCTCGCTGTGAAGGGGGGAGCTCAGCTCGCCTGAGCGAGGGTGATGATGACGCCGCGGTCCCCGTAGGGGATGCGGTTGCGTTTCACGATCCCGCCGATGGTGCCGAGCACTTTGGTCATTTTCGTCATCGCCCCGTACTTCGCCCTCACACGCTCGGAGATCTGCTCGAGCTCGGTTCCGCTGACCAGGCGGGCAGTGCCGTCGGTCGCCGCCGAGCCCTGCTTGACCCGGCCACGGGCGTCGCAGGGCTGAACGGTCACCCGCTCGGTGTGCGCAAGCCGCTTTGCCTTTCCGGACCCCGAACTCGTCCAGAACCCGACCTCCGAGTCCCCGAGCCTGACGACCCACACGGGCGTGGAAACGGGTGTCCCGTCGCGCCGGAAGGTGGTGAACAGCATGTACTTCTCATCCGCGAGCGCCATCGCTGGAGCCTAGCGCCCCGGGCCGCGGAGAGTAAGAGGGCGCGTAGCCGGGTAGCGGGTGCTGAGGCTTTCCAAAGGAGAGGCAGAGCATGCAGGCTCGCACCGCGCTGGCGTCAGCGCTCACGGCCGCAGCACTGAGCGCAGTCCCCGTCTTCGCGGTGTCCACCGCGCAGGCCGCGTTCGGCGTGCAGGAACAGAACTTCGAAGCCGCCACCTGCAAGGTTGCCTCCTGCACCTACGCGGACACCGAACAGGCGTACACGCAGGCTGCCGGGCATCCGCAGTACGGCATCACCTCGTTCGAGTTCAATCACCACAACGGACTGCTCGGGGAGGAACCCGAAGGAGACGTCAGGAACATCCGGGTTGACCTTCCGCCCGGTCTGGCGGCTGATCCCGAGACGGTTCCGGCATGCCCGATCTCGTCCTTTCAGAGCAACACGTGCAGCGCGGCGAGCCAGGTCGGGACGAACGAACTCACCGTCTTCGACGGCATCAACAACCTCACCATCTCCGGAACGGTCTACAACCTGCAGCAGCCGCCCGGGCTGCCGCTGGACTTCGGCATCCACGTGTCCGTGGAACCGCTCGTGAGCGTCGACATATACCTCGAAGGCCACGTCAGCTGGAGCACCGACTACCACGAGTACTTTGAGATCAGGAACGTCCCCAGGGAAGGCGAAGTGCTGGGCGTGAAGGTGCCGCTGGCGGTGCTGAAGTCCAAGCTGATCTTCAACGGCAGGGCCGGACTCGGGAACTTTCTCACTCTCCCCAGTGCCTGCTCGCCGTCCACCACCTCGCACCTGGAAGTCGAATCCTGGGAAGGGCAGGTCGCCAGGACGCAGACACACACCCCTGTCGGCGTCGATGGATGCGGGGACGTGCCGTTCACCCCCAGCGTTCAGGTCGCGCCCGAAACCGCCCAGTCAGATCAGCCCGACGGGGCCCGCACGGTCGTGAGGGCGCAGCAGAACACGGGCGCCGGCCAGATCAACACAGCCGACATCCGCGAAGCGCGAGTGAGGCTCCCCGAAGGGTTGACGCTCAACCCGCCCGCGGCCCGCGGGCTCCAGACATGCGCAGCCGCGGAGATCGCCATCGGCAGCACCAGCCCGGTGAGCTGCCCGGCGGCGTCGAAGATCGGGACCGTCACGATCGAAACCGATCTGCCGCCGGGGTCCCTGTCGGGAAACGTCTACCTCGCAAGTCCCGGCGGCGGGCCGCTGACCGCGCCTCCCTACACGATCTATCTCGACGCCGAGAGCGTCTACGGCGTGTCCGTCAGGCTCACGGGCCAGGTCAGCCCCAACCCGGAAACGGGCAGGCTGGAATCCAGCTTCACCGAAAACCCGCAGCTGCCGTTCAGCGAACTGATCCTCAGCCTGAGCGGCGGCGCGCGGGCGCCGCTCGCCAATCCGCTTCAGTGCTCCGCCGTACCTGCGCAAGCGGTGTTCACGCCATATACGGGCGGGCCGGCCG
The DNA here is from genome assembly GCA_963787115.1 of uncultured Solirubrobacteraceae bacterium. Classification (GTDB taxonomy): domain Bacteria; phylum Actinomycetota; class Thermoleophilia; order Solirubrobacterales; family Solirubrobacteraceae; genus Palsa-744. The sequence goes on along the minus strand of CAWBBS010000009.1, from coordinate 65,792 downwards.
CGCTGAGCGCCAGCCCGTTCACCACCAGCGGGTGCGCTTCGCCGCTCGCGTTCTCGCCGACGCAGACCAACGGCATCTCCTCGGCGGCTGCAGGCGCGAGCACCGCGTACACGCTCAACCTCAGCCGCCCGGGCGGACAGCAGTACATCTCGCATCTCGAAACGGCCCTGCCGGAGGGGCTCGTGGGCGCGATCCCGACCGTGGCGCTGTGCGGAGAACCGCAGGCCGCCGAGGGAACCTGCTCACCCTCAAGTCAGATCGGGACCGCGACGGCGGCAGTCGGCGCGGGGCCGGAACCGTATCCCTTCACCGGGCCCGTGTATCTGACCGGGCCGTACGGCGGCGCCCCGTATGGGCTCTCGATCGCGCTGCCCGCCGCGGCCGGTCCCTTCGACCTCGGCAGCGGCGCCTGTGACTGTGTGCTGACCCGCGCCTCCATCAACGTCGATCCGCACAGCGCCCGCGTGATCGCCTCCGCGGCGCTCCCCACGATCATCAAGGGCGTCCCCATCAGGCTCAGGGAACTCACGGTCACGATCAACCGGCCCGGCTTCCTCTCCAACCCCACCAGCTGCGCGCTGCTCGCGGGAGACAGCACCCTGCGATCGACGTTTGGGGCCATGAGCACGCCGTCGAGCCCTTTCCGCGTGACCGGCTGCAGCGGCCTGGCGTTCAGGCCGTCGCTCAGCGCATCCACGGTCGCCAAGACCTCCAAGCCCGCGGGCGCGCAGCTGCAGGTCGACCTGACACAGGGTGCCCACGAGTCGAACATCCACTCGGTCTACGTCGAGCTCCCGCCGAGCCTGATCACCCGCCAGAGCGCGCTGCAGCACGCCTGCCCGGAAGCGGACTACAACATAGGACCCACCGACTGCCCGGCGGACTCCGTGGTGGGGATCGCCACCGTCACGACTCCGGTGCTGCCCGGGCAGCTGCGCGGCGAGGTGTATCTGGTCTCGCACGGAGGCGCGGCCTTCCCGGACCTCGACGTGATCCTCGAAGACGGCGGGGTGCATGTGGTGCTCACCGGCAACACGTTCATCAGCGGCGGCGTCACCAGCACGACCTTCGCCTCGATCCCGGATGTACCGGTCTCGCGGTTCGACATGAGCCTTCCGATGGGGCCGAACTCACTGCTCGCCGGCTATGGCTCGCTGTGCTCCAAGCCGCTGTTGATGCCCACGCGGATCACGGCGCAGAACGGAGCGCAGATCGTCAGGAACACGACGATCGCGGTCTCCGGCTGCCCGCACGCGGCCACCCGCCGCGTCAGGATCCTCTCCCACCGCCTGAAGGGCCACACGCTCGTGCTGCGCGTCAGGACGATCGCGGCGGGCAGGCTCAGCGCCGGCGGGAGTAACCTGCGCACCGTGGTGCGCCGTCTGCGCCGGGCGAGCACCGTCACCCTGTACGTGCCGCTGTCGCGCACCGGCGTCTCGGCGCTTCGCCGCCACAGGGCGGTGAAGGTGATCGTGCGTGTGCACCTCGCCCCGGCGCGACGCGGCGAACCTGCCGCCGGCGTGTCGAGTGCGCTCCTGCTGCGCGGCTGAACCTACGCGGAGGGTGAGCGAGCGTCGCGCAGGGCACGCTCCATGTCCTGCGCGAGATCCGGGTTGCTATAGGGGCCGGGGCGGCGAAGGGCATCCAGCACTCGCCTCTGGCTCTCCGGGTCCTCTTCCTGGCTCATCTTCACCTTGCACACGAAACGCGTGATCGGCACCCTCAGCCCGACGGTCCCGCTCGCCACACGCGCACCGATCACCTGGTCGAGCGCGACGGGGTCCTTCACCCGGCGCTCGAAATGGTCGACCATCCGCGTCAGCACCCGCAGGTTCTCCTGCGGGTCGAGCACCTGCGGGATTCCGTAGCAGTGCGCGACGCTGAAGTTCCAAGTCGGCACCGGGTTCGGCTCATCGGTGTACCAGCTGGGGGAGATGTAGCCGTGCGAGCCGGCGAAGATCAGCAGGACCTCGCTCGCGCCGAACCGGTGGAGCTCCTCGTCGGGACGCCCGACGTGCGTGAGAACCGCGAGGCCGTCGCTCTCATCGTCCAGCAGCACCGGGTAGTGGGAGGCGACGAGCTCGCCGCCGGCGCCGCTGACGATGGTCGTCCAGGGGTTCTCGGCGATCAGCGCGCGCACGACCCGAGGGTCGGTGACGGCGTAGTTGGGGTTGGTGCGCACCCTCTGATTATCGCGCGATCTCGGCGCTCCGGCCCCGAGGCGCCAGTGCCCGGGGGGGAATCGCCAGCAGCGCGCGCGCCCGCCTCACCGGCCCGGCGCCGGCTGTGAGCGCCGAGCGCAGAGCCCTTCGCTCGCGCGCGGAGGGGCCTGCCTCGCCTCCCCGCGAGTAGCGCAGCTCGCGCAGTCCGCGCACATAGCCCGACGCGCCGCTGCCGTGGGAGCGCTCGAGCTGGCGCTCGAGGTCCATGAGGGTTGCGCCCGGAGCGACCGGGATTCCGAGGCTCTCCAGCGCGCCCGCGAGCTCCGCGACAGCATCCTGGCCGGAGCGATCAGGCCCGGGGCGCTCCCGCCGCGCCCACCACAGGGCGGTCAGCAGCACCAGTGCGAGTGCGAAGGCGATAACCGCCGCCGACGTGTACGACCCGGTGCGCTCGGCGTGCCGCGGGTGCGCGCCCGCTGTGAGGGCACCGGCCCCGCCGGAGGTCCTGCCGTGGCCGTGCCGGAGTGCGGCTGCGCGCTCGGCGGGGGTCAGCTGCGTGTTGGCGGCCGCGCCGGAGAGCGAGCTGGGCTGCGGGGGGGTCGGGTCGAATGGGACCCAGCCGATGCCGGCGAAGAACACTTCCACCCAGGCGTGGGCGTCGTGCGCGCTGAGGGCATATTCGCCTTCGGCGACCCGGCTTCCGGGCAGGAACCCGGCTGCGACCCGGGCCGGGATGCCGTCCATCCGCAGCATCAGCGCCATCGCGCCGGAGAACTGCTGGCAGTAGCCCTCGTGGTTGACGAGCAGAAAGGAGACGAGCGGATACGTCGCGGGCGGGGGATTGGTGTCGTACGTGAACCCGCTGCTCAGGTAAGCCTGGATCCTGGCCGCCACTTCATAGTGGCTCTCGGTTCCTTCGGCCAGGCGGCGCGCGAGCGCATAGACGCCGCCGTAGGGCGATGAGGTGATGCGGGCGGTGTCTTCCTGCTGCCCGGATCCGGCTACGAGGCTGCGCGCGAGCGGGTTCGCCCTCGCACGGGACGATGAGGTGACCCGCACCACCGGGGCGGCGCTGGTGGCGACCGTGGACTGCGGCCCCGAGCCGGGCGGCAGATCGAACTCGAGGTACGGCAGGAACTCCGCGGGCACCTCGGGCGAGGCCTCCCGCATTTCGGCCGCTGTCGGGTGGGGTGCGTAGGCGGTGACGGTGTAGCGGGTGCCGCTCGCCGGTGCGGCCGCGAGCACCTGGGTGCCGTCGCCGTTCAGGGCTTCGAGGTTCGGTGTCGCTGCTCCCCTCATGTCCACCGCGAGGATTTCTCCGGGGCTGAGGATGAGCCGGCTGCTGAGACCGCGAACCGTGACCGTGGCGCGGGTGATCCAGCGGGGATCGCGCCGTTCGCCGCTGGCTGCGAGCTCTTCAGAGGGGGGCTCACCCGAGGCCAGGAAGCGAACGCCGTCGAAGCGGTCGAGCTCAGTCGCCCGCCACAGCCGCGGAGTGGGGGACTGAACCAGGGCCATGGTCTCGGACGAGGTGGACCACGGCAGCGGTCCGTAGGTCTGATTCCAGCTGAACGACGTCGGTGCGAACACCTGGCCGAACGGGTTCCAGGCGCGGAAGTTGATCAGCGGCGAGCCTCCGGCCATCATGCCCGCGCCGATCACAGAAACGGCGGCGAGTGTCAGCATCCACGCGCCCGCGCGCCCGTCATCGCGCCTCCACGTCCGCTCTGCCCAGGCCAGCAGGTACAGCGCGGCCAGCAGCAGGACGCCCTGAACCTGCCATCCCGTGCGCGTCTCGTTGACGGCTCCCGTCACGTAGAGCCCAAGCAGCAGCGCCAGCGCCGTCAGGCGCCTGGCGCCGCGGCCTCGCTCGCCCGGCCAGAACGCGAGCGCGCCAGCCGCAAGGACGAGGACGCCGGCACACTCGCTGAGTGCCGTGCGGGCATGTGCGGAGCCGCCCGTGTACGGCCACAGCCCGTTCAGAGATTCAAGCCCGCTCGCGGTGGCGCGGGCCGGCAGAGCCCACCGCCATGGCAGCAGCTCCCGCGCGGGTACGCCGGCGAGCCGCAGCGTCAGGCACGCGCCCGCCGCGACGATCAGGATCCTGAGCAGGGTCGCCGAGCCCCTGCCGCCGGCCACCCCGGCACTGGCCTGCAGCGAGGCGGCGACCGCGGCGGCGACCGCGACGGCGGCGATCGCCGATGCGACCGGGGGGTGGGCGAGAAGGGCGAGAAAGCGCAGAGCCGCCAGCAGCGCGACGAGCGAGAAGCCGAGCGTCTCGAGGTAGATGGCGAGCCGCTCGCGCTCCTGTGCCGTGCGCGGAGCCGGGGATGCCATTGCCGGCGCGAAGCTCATGGCACGCTCGCCGCAAGGCCGGCGCCGACGTGCTGGCAGGAGCAGCCCGCGACCGTGAACGTGACCGGCAGCCCCGCAAGCGGGATCGGGGCGACACGCAGGTGCGCAACCCCGACGCCCTGCGCCTCCGCCGACGCCGTGACGTGGATGAGGCTTGGCGCGCGCCGCAGGCGGCGGGTTCGCCGAGCGCCCTCTCCCGCGCTGACGAGCGCGAGCCTTGCGTGCAGAGCGGGCCACGCGCGCAGATCGGGTCCCACCAGCGAGGGGCGTGCATCATCGGGAAGCAGCACCAGACAACCGCCGCGCCTTGCGAGATGGACGCACAGCGACGCGGCGGCGCGGAGCGCCTGGTCGAGGGCCTCTTCGGAGGCCGGGTGCAGAGCGTCGACCTCGACGAGGACGCGGGAGTCGTCCTCGGCCCGCAGTCCATGCTCCATCAGCACGCCGGACCTCGCGACCGTCGGCCAATGGATCCTGGATGCCGGGCTGCCCGGGCGGTAGACCCGCAGGGAGTCGACCTCCTGGGGGGCCTCGCGGCGCGATATGCCGCTTCCCTCCACCAGGGCGGGAACCGGCGCGCTCAGAGGGTGCACCCGCGGCAGCACGAGCACCTCGGAGCTCTCCGACAGGATCTCCCGCACGCAGATCCCCAGCGGGTCGGCTACGCGCACGCGCGCCGGGCCGACCTCCTGCAGGCCGCGGCGGACCAGGATCGCGTTGGCGCGGATCTGTCTCTCGCGAGGTACGGGTAGCTCCCGCGCCGACGGCCACGGCACCACTGTCGCGGCGGGAAACGGGATCCGCCCGCGCAGGACGCTCACCTGCACCGGCACCATCTCGCCCTCCTGGACCGCCAGCTCGCCGCATGCGAGTTTCACGCGGGTGCGCCTGGCGCACGCGGCCACCCAGGCGGATGCGAGCCCGGGCGCGAGCAGTGCCGCGATGCCGGGGATGTAGAGCGCCGGCACGCCGAACACGACCGCTGTCAGGCAAAGGAGCGCCCCGATCAAGGACAGCTCCTGTGCTCGGCTCACAGGGCTCGCACCGTCGAGAGCGTCTCTCGGACCACCTGCTCGCTTCGAACCCCGAGCGCTGTGGGGGCGAGCATCAGCCGGTGCGCCAGCACCGCGGGAGCCATGGCCTTGACGTCGTCAGGCAGCGCATGGTCGCGGCCGTCGAGCACCGCGCTTGCTTTGGCAGCCTTGAGGAGCATCAGCCCTGCTCTCGGGCTCGCCCCGAGTTCGATGCGGGGATCCTCACGAGTGTGCCCGACCAGGGCGACGACGTATTCCCTGAGCGGCGCGCTCGCGTGCACGAGCGCGCTCGCGCGCTGGGCGAGCCGCACCTCCTCGAGCGATGTGACGGCTGCGAGGTCGATCACGCGGTCACCGGCGGCGTGGACAGCGAGCATCTCCGCCTCCTGCCCCGCGGAGGGGTAGCCGAGCGAGACGCGCACCATGAAGCGGTCGAGCTGCGCCTCCGGCAGGGGGTAGGTGCCCTCGTATTCGACGGGGTTCTGCGTCGCCAGCACCATGAACGGTCTCGCCAGGGGGTGACTCTCGCCGTCCACCGTCACGTGCCCCTCCTGCATGCACTCGAGCAGACCTGACTGTGTCCGCGGGGAGGCGCGGTTGATCTCGTCGACCAGCACGAGGTGGGCGAACACCGGGCCGGGGCGGAACTCGAAGTTCCCGCCCAGCTGGTTGAACACGTTCGTGCCGACGACATCCGATGGCAGCAGGTCCGATGTGCACTGGATCCGTGCATAGCCGGCGTCGATGGATTTCGCGAGCGCGCGAGCGAGCGCCGTCTTGCCGACGCCTGGGTGGTCCTCGATCAGGACGTGCCCCTCCGCCATCAGCGCGACCAGGATCTCGCGCAGGACGGTCTCGGGCATCTTCACGGCCGAGGAGATGTTCGACGCGACGCGGGAACCCAGGGCCGAAACATCAGCCGGGCCAAGCTCCTCGATGATCGCGCCCATCCATACGCATGTTAGGGGCGCCCGGCCAGCTGTGGGGGCGTCCCGATCGCGCGCGACACGCGCGTCTGTGAGCGCCTCGGGGCGGGACGCCGCGTCGCAGCGTCTACCCGGCGAGCACCCGGGTCCTCATCGGCCGCGGTCAGGCTCCCGCGCGGTCCGCGCCGCCCGCGATGCTTCGCGGGCGGCGCGAGCCGGCGCCTGCCCCTCTCAGTTGTCGAACGCGTAGGCCTGGGCCTGGATGGCAACCGTGTTGACCAGGTTCCCCAGCGCGATGTTGACGTCGTAGAGGTGCAGCCCCCATTCGGGACCGACGAGTTCCTCGGCGATTTCGTTATGGGCCAGCAGGTCGCTCGCCTGTTCCGGGCTCACGCTCCCAGCGAGGCTCACCTGCAGCCAGCTGGCGCCGTTTTCGTTCTTGCACTGGGCGGTGTACGCGTCCTGCGTCTCAACCCAAGGGGTGCTCGCGGTCGGCGTGGGTGTGCCCTCGCCGAGCGTTCCCGGGAACGGGGTGGTGGGCGCGTAGGGCTGGAGCACGCCGACCGACCCGTTCTGGGCGAGCAGCGTCGGGTTCACGCACAGGACCTGCGAACCCGCCGGAGGCGGTTCCTGTTCCAGCAGCGGGCTGTCGGGACGACCGAAGAACGAGTTCGCGGGCGGTTCTTTGGCGAACGAGGAGTACGCGATCACGCAGCCGGTGTCCGTTGCCGCGGTGCACGCCGGCACGTGGTTGAAGGAACCGCCCTCCAGCTCGCCTTCCGGCACGAGCACGTTGCCGCCCAGCAGCACCGCGGAGACGAGCTGTTTGCGCATCGCCGCGTTGTTGTCGATCTCCTCCTTGATCAGGTTGATGAGCATCAGGGCGCCCTGGGAGTGGCCGATCAGGACCACGCCGCGGCCCTTGTTGAACTTCTGCATGTATTCGTTGAACGCGCTCGCGACACCCGTGTAGGCCTTCAGCTCGTCTTCGAGCGTCACCCCGCCCGGGTTGTTGATCGCCTTCAGGGTCAGCTGCTGATACATGGGCGCGAAGACACGGCAGTCCTGCGAGAAGCGGGACGCCTGGTCGATCGCGATCTGCTGCTCCTGCGGTTCGATTTCAAGGTTAGCATTGGGGCCGGTCTGTTCGCTGACCGTCGGGTAGACGTAGAAGCAGTCGATCGGCGGGCCTCCGTGTTTGACGGGCTTCTGGATCGCTTCGTGGCGTGTGGCGCCCGTGTAGGAGACGACCGTGGTGGTCCGGTCCGCCTTGCATGGGTCGGGCGTCAGCCCCGGCTTGCAGAGCCACACCGTCTTGCTCTTCGCGCTGGCGGTCGCCGCGAGCCCCATCAGCGCAACGGCGCCGATCGCGAGCACCGCTGCCAGCCGCAGCCCGCTCGTCCAGTTGCGTGGCCGCATCAGATCGCTGCTCATCCTCATTCCCCTCCTTAGTGGGGCTGATGCCGGGCGGCCTCGGCCCCGTCGATGTCCCCTCCGGAAAAAGTACGCCATCGGCGCCGGCGGCGCTCACGTGATCACGACGTTGACGCTCACCGCGGCGTGTGAGGAGCGCTGGCAGTTGACCGAGCCATAGAGCGTCACCCGGTATGTGCCGGCTCTCGCATAGCGGTGGGAGAGCTGCCAGCTCGTGCTTGCCCCGCCGCGGGGTGATGCCCGGCAGAACTCCGGGACGATGTTCTGCCGGCTGGAGCCGTCGCCGAGAGTGAGACGGTAGGCGAGAGCGCCGGCCGCGGACCGCGCGGACAGTTCGAGCCTGAAGGAGACCGCTGCGCCCGCGCCCGTGCGCGCCGGGTAGGCGGTCAGCGTCACCGTCATGCCGGCGGAGCTACGCGACTGTGTTGCCGCGTTCGCGGGGATCCCCTGGCCCTGTGACCGGGAGGTGCTCGCGGCGGGGCCTGCGCCGCAGGCGGCGCACAGGAGGCAGGCGGCGAGCCCTGACAGGAGGCGGCGAGCCGCCGCCCGCGAGGCACCGAGACGCTCCACTGCTCCCGGTCAGGCTTTCGCCGATGCCTCGTTTGAGCGCGGCCCGCCCCCGACGCCGTTGACGGCAGTCACCTCGTAATAGAAGGTCCTGGTGCTGTAGATCGTGCCCGCGTCACGGGCGGTGCACGTCGCCGTTGTGCAGGAGATGACCGCGTACCTGCTCTCCTGGCCTGAGGCGGTTGACCTGTAGAGGATGTAGGAGGTCACGGGCGAGCCTCCGTTTGACGCAGGAGCCTGCCAGCTGAGCGCGATGCCTTTGGAGGTGTTCGTCGCCGTCAGGCCCGTCGGCGCGCCGGGAGCGGTCGGCTTGGCGGACGGCGTGGCCGACACCACGGCGGACGGGGGGCCTTCTCCGAGCGCATTCGTGGCCGTCACGCGGAAGTAGTAGACCGTCCCGTTGCTCAGTCCGGTGGCGGTGAAGCCGGTCGCCGAAAGGCCGGAGCCGCCTTCGAGCAGGCGGAACCCGCTCGTCGCGCTCGTGGTGCTCTCGTACACGTCATAGGTGAACGGAGCGGTCCCGGTGGCGGGGGCTGACCATGAGAGCTGCACCTGTCCGCTGCTCGCGCTGCTCGTTATGCCCGACGGCGCTCCGGGAGCGACCGGCGGAGGGGGAGGCGGTGGCGGGGGCGGCGGACCGCCCGGCCCGAATGCGGCGATGCTGTCCGGCAGCCCGCCCGGGCTGCCGAGCCCCGTCGGACCGTCGTAGCCGGCGCCCGCCGTGCACAGGTACGCCGGCGAGCAGCTGCCGTCGCTGCCGGATGTCACGTCATACAGCGCTCCGGGGCTGTCGTAGGGATATTCGGCGAGCGTTGCGGCCGAGGCGAGGCTGTTGCCGGCGAGGGCGTAGAAGGACGCGATGATCGGTGAGGCGACGCTCGTACCGCCGTAGATTCCCCAGCCCCCGGCGTCGTAGCTGTCGTACACCCACACGCCCGTTTCGGGGTTAGCGTCGGCCGAGACGTCCGCGACGCTCCGGTTCGGGCAGCCGCTGTCCCGCTGCCAGGACGGCTTCGGTTCATACGCGCTGCAGCCGGCGCCGGCTCCTTTCCAGGCGGTCTCTGAGCCGTCGCGCGTTCCGGTGCTCGTCAGCTGCGTCAGGCTGGTGCCTCCGACCGCAGTGACATAGCGAGAGGCGGCGGGGAACTCCACGCCGTAGCCGTCGTCACCGGAGCTGGCGACGATCGCAACCCCCGGGTGGTCGTAGTCGGCGCTGCTCTCGCTGCTCTCGAAGGAGCCCTCTGCGCCGCCCCAGCTGTTGGAGACGGCGTTGGCGCCGAGGCTCACCGCCTCGTTGACCGCCGCAGCGAGATTGGCGTCCGAGTTGTCATTCGCCTCGACGAGCAGGATCTGGCACTTGGCGCAGATCGCACTCACCATCTCGACGTCGAGGGAGATCTCCGCGGACCAGGACGGGCTCGACGTCGGGAACGTGCTCTGACTGCCGCTCTGGCTGACCTTCTCGAAGACGCAGCCCGTCGCCGCCGCAGAGACGACGCCGCCGGCGCAGGCGGGCAGGCCGAAGTACGAGCGGTATTTGGCAAGGTCACCGGCGACGTTCGGGTCGTTGTAGGAGTCGACGAGGGCAACGGTCTGCCCTTCGCCGCCGCCGTTCGCTGCGGCGGCCGCGGCGACGTCATAAGCCGAGTCCAGGTAGGCGGGGCTGTAGGCGCCGTCGTCACCGAGCAGATCGGGACTCACCGCGCCCGGGCGCTCGGGTCTGCGCTCGCGTGCGGAGGCGTCCGTGCGCACGTGAACGTCGCAGTGCGCCGAGCGGGGCCCGACCGCGAAGGAGCAGGCGTTCACGTCGCGCTCGCCGCGGGCCCCTCGATGGAGGTGAAAGCCGGGGCCCGATGTCGAAAGGCCTGAGCCCACGGCGGCGGGAGCGAGCATCAGCCCGATCGCTGCGATCGACCCGACGAGGACTGAAAGGCTGACAGAAAAGAGCCCAGGCAAACGCACGGCGCACCCCCACTTCTACATACCCCTCTCCACGACTGAAGCTAGCAGGTCCGGGCGGGTCGGATTTCGAGGCTGGACGACTCTCTGAGTGACTCCCGGCAGGCGTATGCCGGTAGGCTCGGGGCAAGCCAAACGAAAGGAGCGCGCAATGGAGGCCGACCCGGCTGACAGCGTCAAGGAGTTGCTCGAGCAGGCCGACGGCCCTATGTCCACGAGTGAGATCGCAAAGGCGCTGGGCGAGTACCCGGAGCATGTGATCGAGCAGTCGCTCGACTTCTGGCGGCGCGAGCACCACGCAGTGACCCAGGACCACGACGGAAACTGGGTCTGGCACGGCACCGAACTGGACTGAGCCGGGCCGCCTGGCGGCGGCCGCATGAGCCGCGGTCAACGCCGCCGGCTCCCGCAGCGCCCGTGACCGTCGAAGGGTTGTGTTTGAGCCCACCGCGTGCGGGGTAGAGCCCCGGGATCGGGGTCTCCTTCCTGACCCCCGAGGCAGGGGTGCGCAGAATGTGCCTGGCGATCCCAGGGGAAGTGATCGAAGTGGTCGACGCGGAGAACCGCCTCGCCACGGTTGACGTCGCAGGCGTGCGCCGGACGGTGAACATAGGTCTGCTCGACGTCGAAGGGGGCGCCGCCGAACCCGGCGACTGGGTGCTGATACATGTGGGCTTCGCGCTCTCCAAGGTCGACGAGCAGGAGGCGCGCGCCACACTCCGGCTGCTGCAGGCCATGGGCGCCGAGTATGAGCAGGAGCTCGAGGAGCTGAAGGCGAGCGTGATCGAATGAGGGTCGCCGAGCCATGAGCCGGTGCGTCGCCGAACACGGGTGCATCACGTGCGGCGACGAGGCTGTTCCCATGTGGGTCCTCAGGGTCGATGAGGCCCGCGCGCTCGCGCTCTGCTCCAGCAGCGAGGGGTCGCGCGCGAGCGTGGAGATCGCACTCGTGCAGCCGGTGTCGCCGGGCGAGGTCCTGCTGGTTCACGCGGGCACCGCGCTCGGCCGGGCCGCCGAGCAGGGGTCTGCGGCGTGAGGTTCGTCGACGAGTTCCGCGACGCCGAGCTCGGCCGCGCCGTGGCCGCGGAGATCCTCGATGTTGCCGACCCCGACAGGCACTACAAGATCATGGAGGTGTGCGGCGGGCACACCCACTCGATATACAAGTACGGGGTCGACGACCTGCTGCCGGCAAATGTCGAGCTCGTTCACGGCCCCGGCTGCCCGGTGTGCGTGATCCCGATGGGCCGCGTCGACGACGGGATCTCCCTGGCCCACAGGCCCGGCGTCATCTTCACGTGCTTCGGCGACATGGTGCGGGTGCCGGGCTCCAGCCAGACGCTCCTGGACGCGAAGGCCGAGGGGGCGGACGTGCGCATCGTGTACTCGCCTCTCGACGCTCTGCGGATCGCCAAGCAGAACCCGGGGCGGGAGGTCGTGTTCTTCGCTATCGGCTTTGAGACGACGGCGCCGTCGACGGCGCTGACGCTCCGGCGCGCGAAGGCGGAGGGCGTCGAGAACTTCTCGGTGATGTGCTCCCACGTCACGATCGTCCCGCCGCTGCGCGCACTGCTCGAGTCCCCGGACCTGCGCCTGGACGGCTTCATCGGGCCGGGCCACGTCGCGACCGTCGTCGGGGCCAGGCCGTTTCAGTTCCTGCCCGAGCAATACGGCAAGCCCGTGGCGATCTCGGGCTTTGAGCCGCTGGACATCCTGCAGTCGGTCCTGATGGTGCTGAGGCAGCTAGCCGGCGGCCGGGCAGAGGTCGAGAACCAGTACGCCCGGGTGGTCCCGTGGGAGGGGAATCTGCGCGCGCTGGAGATCATGAGCGAGGTCTTCACGCTGCGGCCCCACTTCGAGTGGCGGGGCCTCGGGTTCATCTCCCAGAGCGCCCTTCGGCTCTCCGACGCCTATTCCCTACTGGGACGCCGAGGAGCGCTTCTCCGTCCCCGGCGTACGCGTCGCGGACCCGAAGGCCTGCCAGTGCGGTGAGGTGCTCAAGGGCGTGATCAAGCCGTGGGAGTGCAAGGTCTTCGGTACCGCATGCACCCCGGAGCGGCCGATCGGCACCTGCATGGTCTCTCCGGAGGGGGCCTGCGCCGCCTACTACAACTACGGGCGCTTCGCGCGAGAACGGGAGGTCGCCTGATGTCCGATCTCCTCTCAGAGCGCGAGTCGCGGATTCTCGGGATCATCGAGACCGCGCGGTCGAAGCGCCCGCGGTTCCGCGACTCTCACATCACGATGTCCCACGGTGCCGGCGGCAAGGCGACCGGCACCCTGATCGAGGGGCTCCTCGCTCCGGCATTCGCATCCCCCGCACTGGACTCGCTCGCGGACGCGGCGATTCTCAGCGTCGGCGGCGCGGAGCTCGCGCTGAGCACCGACGCATTCGTCGTGAAGCCCCTGCGCTTCCCGGGCGGATCGATAGGCGAGCTGGCGGTCAACGGCACCGTCAACGACCTCGCCGTGGCCGGAGCGAGGCCCCTCGCGCTGACGCTCTCCCTGGTGCTCGAGGAGGGGCTGGCGGCCGATGTCCTGCGGGCCGAGGTCGAGGCGATCGCAGCCAGCGCACAGCGAGCTGGGGTGCAGATCGTCGCGGGCGACACGAAGGTGGTCGAACGCGGTCACGCCGACGGCATGTACATCAGCACGACCGGCCTCGGCCAGAGGGATCAGCGGGCGCGGCTGGCGCCCGATCTGCTGCGCCCGGGAGACCGCGTGCTGCTATCCGGGCCGATCGGCGAACACGGCACCGCGATCATGCTGGCGCGCGGCGAGCTCGGCCTTGAGGCCGACATCGAGTCGGACACCTGCTCGCTGTGGCCCGTGGTCGACGCGCTGCTCGACGCCGCCGGCCCGGGCCTGCGCTGCATGCGCGACCCGACCCGCGGCGGAGTCGCCTCGGTGCTGAACGAGCTGGCGCGTGCCTCAGGGGTGGCGATGCTCGTGCGCGAGGCGGACGTTCCCGTCCAGCCGGCGGTGGCCGGAGCCGCGGAGATCCTGGGAATCGACCCCATGTACGTGGCGAACGAGGGCAAGCTCGTGGCGTTCGCGGCGCCTGAGCATTCCGAGCGGGCGCTCGCCGCCATGAGGAGCGTCCCCGGCGGGCAGGACGCCGCTGAGATCGGCGAGGTCCGCAGCGAGCCGCCCGGGATGGTGCTCGTGGAGACCGCGTTCGGAGGCCGGCGCGTGATGGATCAGCTCGTCGGCGATCCGCTGCCGAGGATCTGCTGATGCACGAGCTCTCGATCGCCCAGTCCATCGCGGACATCGCCGCGCGCCATGCCGGCGGGCGGCGCGTGGTCAAGGTCGAGGTCCGAGTCGGGCACCTGCGCCAGGTCGTCCCGGACTCCCTCGAGTTCGCATTCTCGCTCGTCACCCAGGGCACGGCGCTCGACGACGCCGTGCTCCAGATCACGCACGTGCCCGCGGCGGGCCGCTGCAGGCAGTGCGGATCGGAGAGCGTGATGGAGGGGTTCCCGCTGTGCTGCGCGGTGTGCGGCGGGCTGGATATGGAGGTGCTCGCGGGCGAGGAGCTGCTGGTGGATGCGCTCGAGCTCGAGGAGGCAATGTCGACGAACGAAAGGGTCGGTCATGGCAGCCACGTTTGAAGGTAAGCCGTCCGGTGTGGAGGAGGTCCACATCCTTTGGATCTCGGAGGGCATGAGCTGCGACGGGGATTCCGTGTCAATCACGGCCGCCGGCCAGCCGGGGATCGAGGATGTGCTGCTCGGCGCCATCCCTGGCCTGCCCAAGGTCAACCTCCACAACAAAGTGCTCTCGCCGACGCTCGGAGGCGAGGAGTTCCTGCTGCCCTACCGCCAGGCGGTGCGCGGCGAACTTGGCGCGCCCTACGTGCTGGTGATCGAGGGATCGATTCCGAACGAAAACATCAACGGCGACGGCTACTGGACCTCCTTCGGCAACGACGAGGCAACCGGTGAACCGCTCAACCTCAACTACTGGCTCGATCGCCTCGCACCCAAAGCCTGGGGCGTGGTCGCGGTCGGTACCTGCGCGACCTACGGCGGCATCCACGCCATGGCGGGCAACCCCACGGGCTGCATGGGGCTCGCCGACTACCTCGGCTGGGACTTCCGCTCGGCCGCGGGCCTTCCGATCGTCAACGTCCCCGGCTGCCCGGTGCAGCCCGAGAACTTCATGGAGACGCTGGTGTGGCTGCTCTACCAGGCGGCAGGGCTCGCGCCGACGATCCCGCTGGATGAAGCGCTCAGGCCTCAGTGGCTGTTCGGAAAGACCGTGCACGAGGGCTGCGACCGGGCCGGCTACTACGAGCAGGGCGACTTCGCCCGCGATTACAACTCGCCCAAGTGCCAGGTGAAGATCGGCTGCTGGGGCCCGGTCGTCAACTGCAACGTGCCCAAGCGCGGGTGGATGGCGGGAATCGGCGGCTGCCCGAATGTGGGCGGGATCTGCATCGGCTGCACGATGCCGGGCTTCCCCGACAAGTTCATGCCGTTCATGGACGCGCCCCCCGGCGGAGGCATCTCTGCGGGAATCGGGAGCGTCTACGGGCCGGTGATGCGAAGGCTCCGGAGCATCACCAATCACACCGTCAACAAGGAGACCAAGTGGCGTCACAACGGGTCTGAGCTGACCACCGGCTACAGCCCTCGCTGGGGCAGCTGAAGGGAGGAATCGAGATGGCCGTAGCAAGGGAGCGCATCCAGCCCGAGTCGGGCAAGCTCGTGGACATGTCCTGGGACCCGATCACCAGGATCGTCGGGAACCTCGGGATCTACACGAAGATCGACTTCAGCAACAAACAGGTCGCCACATGCAAATCGACCTCGTCGATGTTCCGCGGCTACTCCGTGTTCATGAAGGGCAAGGATCCCCGCGACGCCCACTTCATCACCAGCCGCATCTGCGGTATCTGCGGCGATAACCACGCGGTGTGCTCGTGTTACGCGCAGCAGATGGCGTACGGCGTCAAGCCTCCGCCCCTGGGGGAGTGGATCGTCAACCTCGGCGAGGCGGCCGAGTACATCTTCGACCACATCATCTTCCAGGACAACCTCGTGTTCGTGGACTTCTGCGAGCAGATGGTCAAGGCCACGAACCCGAAGGTGTGGGAGAAGGCGGAGGCGACGCAGGCTCCCGGAGCCAACATCCACGGCTACCGCACGATCGGCGACATCATGCGCTCCTACAACCCCTTCACGGGGGAGACGTACAAGGAGGCTCTGCACATGAGCCGCATCGGGCGGGAGATGATCTGCCTGATGGAGGGGCGCCATGTGCACCCCTCGACGATCTACCCCGGCGGGGTTGGCACCGTCGCCACGCCGACGCTGTTCACCGACTACCTCGCAAGGCTGCTGCGCTGCTTTGACTTCATCAAGTCGGCTGTGGCGATGAACGACGACGTGTTCGACTTCTTCTACCAGGCGCTGCCCGGCTATGAGGAGGTGGGCCGCCGGCGCATCCTGCTCGGCTGCTGGGGGGCGTGGAACAACCCCGACTACGTCGACTACGACTACCGCCACATGGACAACTGGGGCAACGAGATGTACGTCACACCCGGCGTGGTCGTGGACGGCGAGCTCGTCACCACCAGCCTGGTCGACATCAATCTCGGAATCCGGATCCTGCTGGGCTCCTCCTACTACGAGGACTGGACCAACGAGGAGATGTTCGTAAGGCAGGACCCGCTCGGCAACCCGGTCGACAGGCGCCACCCGTGGAACCAGACCACCATCCCCAAGCCGCAGAAGCGCGACCTCGACGGCGGCAAGTACTCATGGGTGATGAGCCCGCGCTGGCTGGACAAGCGGACAGGCGAGAACCTGGCGCTCGACACCGGCGGCGGCGCTCTCGCGCGCCTGTGGGCCACCGCGCTCGCGAACAAGGTCGACACGCCGTATGTGAAAGCGACCGGCAAGAGCGTGCTGATCAACCTGCCCAAGACGCCGAACACGCCGGAGCAGACCCTGGAGTGGAAGATCCCGCAGTGGTCGAACGCGATCGAGCGCGACCGCGCCCGCATCTACTTCGTCGCCTACGCCGCAGGGATGGCGATGCACTTCCTGGATAGGGCGATGACCGAGCTGCGCTCGGGGCGCACCAAGGTGTTCGAGGACTTCGAGGTCCCGGACGAGGCGATCGGCTGCGGTTTCCACGAGGCCGTTCGCGGCGTGCTCTCCCACCACCTGGTCATCCGAGAGGGCAAGATCGCCAACTACCACCCCTATCCGCCGACGCCGTGGAACGGGTCGCCGACGGACTCCTACGGCACGCCAGGCCCATACGAGGACGCCGTGGCAGGACAGCCGATCTTCGAGGAGAGCCGCCAGGAGGACTTCCGCGGGATCGACATCATGCGGGCGGTTCGGTCCTTCGACCCGTGTCTGCCGTGCGGGGTGCACATGTATCTCGGAGGGGGCAGGACGCTCAAGCAGGTGCACTCACCGATGTTCGGCGAGCAGCACGGTTAGGAGCGCACGGTGAGCGGCGCAGCAGAGCTCAGCAGCCCCACATCGCCCGACGGACTGGCACGGGAGATCGTCGAGCGCGTCGAGGGAACGCTGGCGGCCGTCGAGGAGATCAACGACCCCGGCGCGCGCGAAGCGGCCATGGACGTGGCCCAGGCGCTGCTCGACATGTACGGCGAGGGCCTCTCGCGGATAGTCACGGTGCTCGCCGAGCATGACGACGGCAGCGTTGCCGCGCGGCTCTCTGAGGACGAGCTCGCCTCGCATCTGCTCCTGCTCCACGGGCTCCACCCCGTTCCGGTGGAGGAGCGTGTGCGCGGCGCGCTCGCGGGTGTGCTGCCGTATCTGGAATCCCACGGCGGGGATGTCGAGCTGCTCGGCGTGAGCGAAGGCGTGGTGCACCTGCGTCTGCAGGGCAGCTGCGCCGGCTGCCCGTCGTCCTCGATGACCCTCAAGCTCGCGATCGAGGATGCGATCCTCAAGGTCGCGCCCGACGTGCAGGAGGTGCGGGCCGACGGTGCGACGGCGGACCAGGAGCCGTCCTCGGGCCTGCTCTCGATCCAGGTCATGCCCTCGAGTGCTCCGTCGCTGTCGCCCGGCGCCTGGGCGAGCGCCGGAGGGATGCCGCAGCTCTCCGGCGGCGGGATGCTGCTTCAGGAGATAAGCGGCGAGCAGGTGCTGTTCCTGCGCCCCAGTGAGCGCATATACGCCTACCGCCCGGTGTGCCCCGGCTGTTCACGGACGCTCAAGGACGGAACTCTGCGCGCCACCGAGCTCACCTGCGCCGGCTGCGGCAACCGCTACGACGTCATGCGGGCCGGCCGGTGCCTTGACGCCCCCCGGCTGCATCTGGAGCCGGTGCCGCTGCTCGTCGACGCCTCCGGGCTCGTCAAGGTCGCGCTCGGGACGGCGGCCTGAGGCGATGCCCGCGCCGGCCCCAGCACTGCTCAGCCCGCGTCTACGCAAGCTGGCCCGGGGAGTCGGGGGCGAGGGTGAGGGCCGCCCCGGCGCACCGGAGCGCTGCGAGCTGTGCGGGGTGGCGATCGGGAGCGAGCACCGGCATCTGCTCGAGCTCTCCTCACGCGAGCTCGTCTGCGCCTGCCGCCCGTGCTCGCTGCTGTTCGACTCAGAGGGGGCGGGCGGCGGCCGCTACATGCTGCTGCCGGAGCGCCGGCTGCGCCTGGAGCGCTTTGCGATCAGCGACCAGGCGTGGGATGAGCTGCGGATACCGGTCGAGATGGCGTTCTTCTTCCACTCCAGCGAGGCCGGGCGCGTGCTCGCCTACTACCCCGGGCCGATGGGCGCGACCGAGTCGCAGCTGACGCTCGTCTCATGGCGGGTCCTTGAGGCGGAGAACCCGGTTCTGGCCGAGATGCAGCACGACGTCGAGGCGTTGCTGGTCAACCGCGCCAGGGGAGCGCGCGGACACTGGCTGGTTCCGCTGGACGACTGCTACCGCCTTGTCGGGCTCATCCGCACCCGCTGGCGCGGCCTGAGCGGGGGCAGCGAGGTCTGGCACGAGATCGACGGATTCTTTGAGCAACTCGACCGCCGCGCGCACAGCGCGACAGGAAGGGGATCGCAATGGCGAACCTGAACGTGGGCTCGGCGCAGTCCACACCCACAGCCCCCACCCATGTACCCGGAACAAAAGAAGGCAACACGAAGGGCAACTACGAGAAAATGCCCGGCCACCTGCCGGACGGGACATCCACCGCCAGACGCTCGACGGGGGTCGCCAAAGGGGAACCGATCGACCCGAGCATGCCGAACCTGTCACCTGCGTAGGCGAGATGGCGACCAGAGCGCAGTCCGCACAGGCACCGGCGGGGGCGATCCCCCAGCTCTCCTTCCGGGTGCAGGATGCGGTCGCCGAGCGCTACTCGGCGGTACCGACGATCAACTTCCTGCTGGCCGTCGAGCGCTCCGGCGGCGGGCCGGTGCGCTCGATCATGCTCGACACGCAGATCCAGATCGCCGCGCGGCGGCGCTCATACAGCGATGGCGAGCAGGCGTGGCTGGTCGAGCTGTTCGGCACGCCCGATCGCTGGGGAACGACGCTTCGCACGCTGCTTTGGACCCGCACCACCCTCGTGGTGCCGCCATTCACGGACGTGGCGCGCGTGACGCTCCCCGTCGCCTGCTCATATGACCTGGAGGCGAGCGCCTCGGACTACCTCTCGGCACTGCAGGACGGGGAGGTGCCGCTCGAGTTCCTGTTCTCCGGCTCGGTCTTCTACGCCGGACCGTCCGGAGTGCTGCAGACCGCGCGCATCTCCTGGGAGCAGGAGGCCGCCTACCGGCTGCCGGTGAGGGTCTGGCGCGAGGCGATGGACCGCCACTTCCCCGGCAGCGCATGGGTGCGGATCGGGCGGGGAGCCTTTGACAGCCTGCGCGCCTACAAGTCCGAACACGGGTTGCGGACCCTCGAGGAGGCGATCGAGCAGCTGATGGGGGAACGAGGATGAGCTCGCCGGTGAACGACGCGCGCGCCGACGCGGTCCGCCGCCTCGCCGACGCCGTTCTGTATGAGGGCTATCTGCTGTGGCCCTACCGCAAGACGGCGCTGAAGAACCAGCATCGCTTCACCTTCGGCGGCGTCTACCCTCCCGCCTTCGAGGACCGCTCCAGTCTGCAGGCCCAGCTGCTCATCCAGGGCCAGCACGACGCGGACGTGGACGTGCGCGTGCGATTCCTGCACCTCGTCCGGCGCCAGGTGCTCAGGATCGTGCCCGGCGGGCCACCCGAGCCCGTCGAGGAGCTCGAGGCAGCGGGCCGGCGCTGGGTCTCCTGGGATGAGGCGGTGGAGCGCGAGGTTGCGCCCGGGCCCATCGAGCTGCCGGCGGGTGAGGAGATCGAGCACATCCCGGGCGGCATGGTCAGGCGCACCTGGCGCGCCCTGACCGGTGAGGTCTCGCTCTCCAGCGAAATCCTCTGGGGCGGGCTCTCGCGAGTGACACTGCGGGTGAGCAACAACTCGCCGTGGGCGGGCACCTCGCGCGAGGATGCCCTGCGAGAGACGTTCTGCTCGACACATGCCGTCCTGCGCACCGGCGCCGCCTGGGTGTCCCTGACCGACCCGCCGAGCGAGCTGCGCGCTGCGGCCGACGGGTGCGAGAACGCCGGTCTGTGGCCCGTGCTCGTCGGCGAGCCGGGCGAGCGAAGCACGGTGCTCGCCTCGCCGATCATCCTCTCCGACCACCCCGAGATCGCACCCGAGAGCCCGGGGGACCTGTTCGACTCGGGCGAGATCGACCAGATGCTGGTGCTGAACATCCTCGCCATGACCGACCCCGAGCGCGAGGCGATGCGGGCCTCGGACCCGCGGGCCCGGGCGATCCTCGAGCGCACGGAGTCCCTCACCCCGCAGGAGATCATGCGCCTGAACGGGGCGGTCCGCGACTTCCAGATGGTGCGCGAACGGTGATCCGAGACCGGCCGCCATGGGAGCAGCTCGAGCGCCTCGGCCCGGACTACGTGGAGGTCGCCGGCGTTGCCGTACGGGCGGGGAGCACCGTGCGGCTCTGCCCCCGGCAGTCGAGCGGAGACATATTCGAGGTGGCGCTCGCAGGGCGCACCGCGGTGGTGCACGAGGTGCTGCAGGACTACGAGGGGCGGATCCAGCTGGCGGTCACGGTCGGCGAGGATCCGGGAGCGGACCTCGGCGCGCAGCGCCGACCCGGGCATCGCTTCTTCTTCGACCCCGACGAGGTCGAGCCGCTCGCTGCTGCCGCGCAGCAGGATCCGCCGCGTCGGCGTGTGCTGGTCGCAGGCATCGGCAACGTGTTCCTCGGCGACGACGGCTGGGGTGTGGCGCTGGCGGCGAGACTCGAGTCCCGCGAGCTGCCCGCCGGCGTCGACGTCGTTGACTTCGGTATCCGCGGGATGGACCTCGCCTATGCGATGCAGGAGGACTATTCGGCGGTCGTGCTGCTCGACGCGACACCGCGGGGGCAGCGCGCCGGCACGGTCTATCTGATCGAGCCCGAGCTCGACGACATCCCGCCGACGATCGACGCGCACGGAATGGACCCCGTGAAGGTCCTGGCCCTCGCGCGCACACTTGGTGCCGAGTCGCTGCCGCGCACGCTCATCGTGGGCTGCGAGCCGCTCACGCGGATGAGCGCCGAGGACGAGCGGATCGTGGCCGAGCTGAGCGAGCCGGTGCGCGCATCTCTGGACCGGGCGGTCGCGCTCGTCGAGGACCTGCTCAGGGAGATCACAAGCACACAGGAAAGGAAGGGATCGGCGTCATGAGCGACATCACCATCACCCGCTCGGCACAGGTGGGGTTTCTGCTAGCCATTCTCATCGCGATCGGAGCGGCGGGGATGGCGCAGCTGCCGGAGCTGCAGCGCTACCTGAAAATGAGGGCGATGTAGGCATGCACAGGGTCAGGGTCAGGGTCGTCGAGGACGCGCTCGACGCAAACAACACGATTGCCAGGGCCAACCGTGAGGACTTCGACCGCGCTGATGTGACGGTCGTGAATCTCATGAGCGCCCCGGGCGCTGGCAAGACGGCGCTGCTCGAGCGGGTGCTCACAGACACGGGGAACGTGCGGGTGGCCGTGCTGGAGGGGGACGTGGAGGGCTCGCTCGACGCGCAGCGCCTGGCGTCCCTGCACGTCCCGGTCGTCCAGATCAACACCGCCAGCGGATTCGGAGGCGAGTGCCACCTCGATGCCAACATGGTGCGCTCCGCATTGGGCTCGCTCCCGCTCCAGGAGATCGACCTGCTGATCATCGAGAACGTCGGCAACCTCGTGTGTCCCGCCGAGTTCCGGGTGGGGGAGGACATGCGGGTTATGGTCTGCTCGGTCGCGGAGGGCGAGGACAAGCCACTTGAAGTATCCCCTGATGTTCCGGGCGTGCGAGCTCGCCGTGGTCAACAAGATCGACCTGCTCGAACACGTCGACGTCGACCTCGGCAGGCTGCTCGCGAACCTCCAGAGCGCACATCCCGGGATCGAGCACCTGCTGACGAGCGCGCGCACCGGAGAGGGCGTGGAGGCGGTGCGCGAGAGGCTGCTCGCGCCAGCGAGGGAGCGGGTCGCCGCCTGATGAGCACGCTCGCGCCGAGCGCGGCCGAGCAGCGCCGTCTCGCGGGAGCGGCCTTCTTCTCCTGCGATGCGGACCGCATCGCGCGGCTGTGCCATCGAATGGCCGAGCGCTTTGCCCGCGGCGGGCGGCTCATCGCCTTCGGTGAGGGCCCGATGGCGCGCTCTGACGCACGCCACGTCGCAGTCGAGTTCGTGCATCCTGTGATCGTCGGCAAGCGGGCGCTGCCGGCGCTCGCGCTGACGGCCGAGGGCGGGCCGCCCTCCGAGCAGGTCAGGCTCATCTGCGAGCCCGACGACATCGCGCTCGCATTCGGCGAGCATCCCGACACCGCCGCCGCCGTGCGCCTCGCTCGCGAGCGCGGCTGCCTGACGGTCGCCGCGGGGCACGTGGGGGCGGAGTGCGAGCTGGTCCCGCAGGAGCGGGACCCCTTCATCGCCCAGGAGCTCGTCGAGACGCTCTATCACGTGCTGTGGGAGCTCGTCCACGTCTTCTTCGAGCACCGCGGGCTGCTTCAGGGCAGGCAGGAGACGGTGGTGCACGACCCCGGCGCATCGGGCTTTCTCTACCCGTTCCTCGGCCAGCACGAGGACGACCTCGAGGCAGTCGTCGCCGACGTGCGCTCCTCGGTGCTCGCGAAGTCCGACGAGATCTCCTGGCTGCGGACGCGCACCCTCATCGACTGCTCGCAGGAGATGGCGGACGCCGCGTCCGCGCTGAGGGCCAGGCTCGACGACGGGGGCCGGGTGCTGGCGCTCGGGAACGGCGGATCGGCGACCGACGCCATGGACGCCGTCGCAGATCTGCGCTTCCCGCCCCACGGGTGGCTCTCGCGGCCGGCGATAGACCTGACGGAGGACCCCGGCATCCTCACCGCGATCGCGAACGACGTCGGCGAGGAGGCGATCTTCTCGCGGCAGCTCATCGCGCACGGGCGCGAGCGCGATGCGCTGCTTGTCTTCTCCACCAGCGGGGGTTCGCGCAACGTCCTGGCCGCGCTTCGCGAGGCGCGCCGCCGCGGGATGCTGACGGTCGCCCTAGTCGGCTACGACGGCGGGCGCGTCAGCGCCGAGGGGCTCGCCGACCATGTGATCCTCGTCCCGTCCGAGCACATACCGCGGATCCAGGAGGCGCAGGCGAGCGCCTGGCATGTGCTCCGTGAGCTGCTTGAGCCGTGAGCGCGCTCGGCGCACACCCGAGGCGGCTGGGTGTCCGTGTCAGCGGGACGGTGCAGGGAGTCGGCTTCCGGCCGTTCGTGTACCGGCTGGCGGGCGAGCTCGAGCTCGCCGGCTGGGTTCGCAACGACGAGCGCGGAGTCGAGATCGAGGTCGAGGGCGCCGAGCAGGCCCTGAGCGAGTTCCTCGCGCGCCTGCCATCCGAGGCGCCGCCGCTGGCGTCCGTCGAGGGGGTCAGAGCTCAGAGCCTCCCGGCTCTGGGGGACCGGGGGTTCCTGATCGCGCCGAGCGCGAGCGGGGGCGATGCCGACGCGCTCGTGGCTGCCGATGCTGCGACATGCCCCGACTGCCTCAGGGAGCTGCTGGATCCCGCCGACCGCAGATACCGCTACCCGTTCACGAACTGCACGAACTGCGGGCCGCGGTTCACGATCGTTCGCGGCGTCCCATACGACCGCCCGCTCACGACGATGGCCGGCTTTGCGATGTGCGAGCGCTGCCGCGCCGAGTATGAGGATCCGGCGAATCGCCGCTTCCACGCCCAGCCCAACGCCTGCCCGCGGTGCGGCCCGAGCGCACGGCTGGTGCGCGGCGACGGCTCGGTCGTGGCGGCGGGCGCAGCCGATCCCGCGGCGGACGCCCTCGCGCGAGCCGCGCTGCTGCTCGCGGGCGGGGCGATCCTCGCCGTGAAGGGGCTCGGCGGTTATCACCTCGCATGCCGGGCGGACCAGGAGGCCGTCGTAGCGCGGCTGCGGGAGCGCAAGCACCGCGAGGACAGGCCGTTCGCGCTGATGGTGGCCGACCTGGGGGCGGCGAGCTCGCTAGCCGTCGTCGGCGCCCGCGAGCGCGAGCTCCTGAGCGAGCCCGCCAGGCCGATCGTCCTTTGCAGGCGCCTGCCCGGCGCGCCGGTGGCGCCGGCGCTCGCGCCCGCCGTCCGCGAGCTCGGCTTGATGCTGGCCTACACGCCGCTGCATCACCTGCTGCTCTCGGACCTCCGCGCGCTCGGCGTGAGCGCGCTGGTTATGACGAGCGGCAACCTCTCCGACGAGCCGATCGCGTTCCGGGACACGGACGCGCTCGCGCGCCTGCAGCCGATCGCCGAGGCGTTCCTCGTGCACGACCGCCCGATCAACACCCGCACCGACGACTCGGTCGTGCGGGTGGTCGATGACGGGGCACAGGAGTCCCCGCTCACCATTCGCCGCTCACGCGGGTATGTGCCCGCGAGCCTGACCCTTCCGCTCACGGCGGCGGCGCCGATCCTCGCGTGCGGCGCAGAGCTGAAGAGCACGTTCTGCCTCGGGCGCGCCGACCGCGCCTGGGTCAGCCATCACATCGGCGACCTGCGCAACTGGGAGACGCTGCGCTCCTACCGCGAGGGCGTGGAGCACTTCGAAGAGCTGTTCGCGCTGGCGCCGCGGATCCTCGCCCACGACCTGCATCCCGACTACCTCTCCAGCACGTACGCGGCGGAGCGCCGGGCGCGCGCACCGGAGGGATCGGTGCAGACGCTCGCCGTCCAGCACCACCACGCCCACCTGGCGGCGGTGCTGGCAGAGCACGGGGAGAGCGGCCCAGCCGTCGGCGCGATCTACGACGGCGCGGGATACGGCAGCGACGGAACGGTGTGGGGGGGCGAGCTCCTGGTGGGCGGCCTGCGCGACTTTCAGCGCGCCGGGCATCTGCGCACCGTCCGCCTGCCGGGCGGGGACCGCGCGACGCGGGAGCCATGGCGGATGGCCTGCGTGTGGATCGCACAGGCGAGCGGCGAGGCGATCCCGCCGATCCCGCGAACGCTCAGCGAGGACGTCGGGCCGGAGCGGTGGTCCGCAGTCGCAAGGCTGGCCGATCAAGGTCTGTCCGCTTCGCTCACGAGCAGCGTCGGCAGGCTCCTGGACGCCGTCGGCGCGCTGTGCGGACTGCGCTCGAAGGTGAGTTACGAGGGGCAGGCTGCGATCGAGCTCGAGGCGGCGGCGGACCCGGATGAGGCCGGCGCCTACGCGATCGCCTGGGACGGCCGCCGGCTGGACCCGTGTGCCGCCATCCTCGAAGTGCTGGGCGACCTCGGCGCGGGCCGCTCGCCCGCCACGGTCTCAGCCCGCTTTCACAACGCGCTCGCGCGGGTCACCGTTCGCGCGTGCGCGGACCTCGCCGCAGAACACGGGGTGCAGACACTCGTCCTCGCAGGAGGCGTCTTTCAGAACCGCCTGCTGCTCGAGCAGACCTGCGCCGGCGCCCGCGAGGCCGGGCTCCGCGTGCTGCTCCCGCGGCGGCTGCCGCCGAATGACGGCGCCATCTCCTTCGGCCAGGCGGCGATCGCCGCGGCCACCGCCGGCGGGGCGCTCAACTAGAGCGCGCCGCCCCGCCGCTGAGGCAGTCCGGGCAGACGCCGACGATCGGGAAGTGGCTGAAATGCGCCTCGTGGCCGAACCTCTCGCCTATCTGCCGGCGGACCGGGTCGAGCTCCGCTGGGGCGAGCGAGCGGACGGATCCGCAGCGTTCACAGAACAGGTACTCGCGCTCGCCGTGCGCGAGCAGCCCATACAGCCCGGGCCCGTGTCCGAGGTGCACGTGGCGGACGAGACCCAGCTGCTCGAAGGCCTCCAGGTTGCGGTAGACGGTGGCGAGATCCAGCTGCAGGTCGACCGACAGACGCTCCGCGGAGAGGGGGTCCGGCGCCTGGAACAGGGCCTGCAGGATCAGGCGCCGTGAGCTCGACAGGCGCAGTCCGCGCTCGCGCAGCCCTTCCACCGCCTCTTCCAGGTTGGCGCACACGAGCGGCGGCGTGTCGGGCGAGACCGTCATGCCCGGCCTATCCCGCCTCCAGCGTGTCGCCGATCGCGCCGGCGGCCTGCGCACGCGCGTTCCAGCGCTCTTCGACTCGTCCGAATCGCCAGAAGGCCGCCGAACCGGCCCAGCACACGACGAACATGCCGACGATGACGAAGCCGGCCCGGTTGATGTCAAAGGACTCCATGTAGTGCCAGAACCCCCCGTTCATTCCGCCGATCTCCGCCGGCAGCAGTCCGAGCACCTCGATCGTGGCGACAAAGAAGCAGATCGCCACAGACAGTCCGGTGATCGCGAGGTTGTAGTAGACCCGCCGGACCGGGGTGGCGAGCGCCCACGAGTATGCGAGGTTCATGAAGAGCCCATCGACCGTGTCCATCAGGCTCATGCCGGCGGTGAACAGGATCGGCAGGCACATGATCGAGTAGAACGGCAGGTGCTGGGAGGCGAGCAGGGCGGTCGTCGCGAGCAGAGCCACCTCGCTGGCGGTGTCGAAGCCCATGCCGAACAGGATGCCGACCGGATACAGCTGCCACTCGGCTCGCACCGACCGCATCCATCTGCCGAAGAAGCGGGACATGAGCCCGCGGCTGAGCAGCTGCTGCTCGAGCGCGTCCTCGTCGTAGTCGCCCTGGCGCATGGATCTGAAAACGCGCAGGATGCCCGCGAGGATCAGGACGTTCAGGAGCGCGATCAGGTACAGAAAGGACGCCGACACGGCGGTGCCGAACACCCCGCCGAAACGCTCGAGGGCCGAGTGGCTGTTCGAGACCGTGCCGTAGATCGCCTTCTCCGCGACCACCACGGCGACACCCATCGCGATCACGATCGTGCAGTGTCCCAGCGAGAACCAGTAGCCGGTGCTGAGCGGTCGCCTGCCCTCGCCGATCAGCTTGCGCGTCGTGTTGTCGATCGCGGCGATGTGATCGGCGTCGAACGCGTGGCGCAGGCCCAGCGAGTAGGCGAGACCCGCGACGCCGAGCCCGAGTCCCGTGTAGTGCGAGGGCAGAACGAACGCGATGAACACGCCGAAACCGACGATGTGCAGCACGGCGATCGTCGCGAACATGGCGCCGGTGCGACGACGCTCCCCCGGAGTCAGCGACCGGGCGAGCACAGCGGCGCGCGAGAGGAAGCCGAGTCGCGTACTGCCCGCTGAGTCCACTGCCGTCTCCTCGTCCGCCGGAACCCGGGTCGGGGTCCACTATTGCAAGAAGCTTGCGATTAGGAGATTCCCGCCAGGCGCGGCCGTCAAACCACTTTTTCGGGTTTCCGGTGGGCGGGTGCCGTTCGAGCTCGCTGCCGGCGGCCCGGCGAGGCCTGCTAGCTGACGGTGATGTAACCGCTCATGTAGCCGGCATGCTTCATCGCCCACCCATTTGCGCCGCTGTCGCACGGGTAGACGCAGAACCACTGGTAGGTGCCCGGCTTCTGGACGACGACGGTGTAGGTGTGAACTCCAGGCATCGCGGTGATGTTCACGCCCGCTTCGGGTGCGGTGATGCTGTGCGGCTGTTCGTCGGTGTTGTCGACCCGGATCTCCAGGGGCTGTCCGGCTTTGACAGCGAAGTTGGTGTTGGTGAAGGCATCGTGCTTCTTGCCGTCGGGTCCGACCTTGTATTCGGGCACGATCGAGGTCTCAGCGATAACCGGGTTGGAGAGGAAGCTCGTCGCGGACGCCGTGCCGGACGCGGCCACCGCCCTCGGCTGGTTGCTCCTTATCAGCGCGACCATCGACAGCACCAGTGCTGCCAGGACCCCCACCACGGCGACCGTCTCGAGCATCACCTGCTTGTCCTTTCGGCTGGAGGCTTCCCGGCGATATTTCGACTCGGCCTCGCGGTCGGACTCCTGCGGATTCGATCCTGGCTCGAAGACGAGATGGCGCACGGGGACCGCAAACCTCTCGCGGGCGAGACCCGCGAGCAGCGGCTCGAGCCCGTTCCTGGTCCGCTCGGGCCTGGTGCAGACGATCACTTCATCCGCGGCAAAGGTGGCGAAGGAGTCCTCGATGGCCTCGATCGGGTCCGCCTCAGAGACCTCGCCCTTGACATCGAGGTCGTTGGCGATGCGCTCCAGTGCGGCGGAAAGGCGAGTGCGCGCTTCAGCCAGGGGAACATCAACGGCTCCGGTCACGCGGTCCCCGGGCGAGACGAGCGCCGGCGCGAGTATCAGGACTGTTGTGCCGGGCGCAGAGGCCACCATCGCGATTCCGCCGAGGAGGCCCTGGTCACCGAGGGTGTCGTTCGCAACCACGAGCACACGCCGCTCCGAGGCGGAGCCGACGTGTGGCGGGGCGCTCTCAAGGGGCACCTCCATGCTGTGGCGCATGCGCAGCTGGGTGATGCGGATCGCCATGACGACGACTATCAGCCCGAGCACGCCGAGCGCGAGCCACGTCGGGCCGAGCACCGCGGCCAGCACCACCGCGGCCATCGCGACGATCACGAGCAGCAGGAAGCGAAACGCCTCCCGCTCGCTGAGGAACGGGCTACGCACCCCCGGGCTGATCCTTCGTGCCGGGCGGGCCGAGCAGCCGCTGCACGGCTGCCACGACCTGCTCGGGCGTCGCCGGTTCGGGTAGCTGCTCACATCCGTCCAGCAGCTCGCTCAGGGCCGCGTCTATGACAGCTGGGACCTCGACCAGGACCGGGATGCTCGGGTAGCGGGTGCGCATTTCTCGCAGGACCGCACGGCCGGCCTCTCCCTCATAGCCCAGGGCACACACCACGAGGTCCGCATCATGAGCCGGCGCGCACCCCTCGGGCCCCGTCAGCGGACACTTGCCGCGTCCTGGTGGCCCGGGGCAGATGACCACCGCGTAGCCCGCGAAACGCAGGGCTGAGGAGATCGCCAGGCCGGCCTGCTCATCCGGATGCTCCACCAGTATCCGGGGGTGCCCCCAGCGCCACGGCTCGGGTCTGAGTCTCGGCGTCTGCGCCTGGGAAGTCCCTGGTAGCACGCACCCAAGCTAGACCCGGGGACACCCCCGCTCATCAGGGTCTGTCCTGATCCGGGCGCGTAATAAACCGTCGTGCACGCCGGCGATACCCGCACCGGGCGGGGTTACCTGTGTTCAGGTGATCTTCAGGCCCTCGCTGGTCAGCTCGCCCTCGATTGCCGAGCGCATCGCCTGAAGCGCTCCCGCGCGGACGCGGAGCTTGGTCGCCGCGTGTGCCGCCGAGTTCAGCTCTGCCAGCGCTGCGGCAGCCCCGAGGCTGGCGGCGCGCAGGTCACCGGGCGCGACGACCTCGTCGAGGAATCCCGCGGTGAGCGCCTCGTGTGGCTGGTACATCCTGGCGGTGTTGATGGCCCGGTCGAAGTGGGCGGGGCTCAGCCGCTGGCGGGCGAGCTCGATCCCGAACCAGGGGACCGTCATCCCGATCCTGACCTCGTTCAGGCCGATCTGGAATGTCCCCTCGACGCCGATCCGCACGTCCGCCGCGAGCGGCAGGAACGCGCCTGCCGCCACCGCGTGTCCCGAGCAGGCGACGACCACCGGCGCGGGGAACGAGAGCATGCGCTCGAAGAGAGTCGCTCCCAGCGTGAGCATCTCAAGGACGTCGCCTCCGCCGGCGAACACCTTCAGGTCGAAGCCGGCCGAGAGAAAACCCTCCCGTCCGCTGAGGATGACGATCGCCTCGTCGCGCTCGGCCTGGTCGAAGGCGTCATGCAGCGACTGCAGCATCGAGATCGACAGTGCGTTCACCTTGCCGTCATCCATGGTGATCGTGGCGATGCGGTCCTGCAGCTCGTACGTCGTCAGCGTGTCCATCGGCTTCCCTTCGCTCAGTGCTGGTTGCCCATGCCCATCCTCCCGCCCACGCGACGATGTGTCGGTGTCGCCCGCTCGGGGAGGCGGCGCCCGGAAGTATCGCGAACCGTATTTGATCGGGGTGAACCTGGCGGGACGATCTGCTGCCCGCCCGAAGGCTGACGGCCGGTCCTTGGACCGGCCGTCAGCGCAGGCGGGGGTTGATCGCCTGAGCTAGCTGCCCTGGAGGTCCAGGGCAGCCGAGTTGATGCAGAAGCGCTGTCCGCCGGGACCGGGGCCGTCGTCAAAGACGTGGCCGAGGTGGGAGCCACAGCGCCTGCAGAGCACCTCGGTGCGCCGCATGAAGAGGCTGTTGTCAGAGCGCAGCTCGACCGCCTCCGCGACGGCGGGCTCGGTGAAGCTCGGCCAGCCCGTCCCGGAGTCGAACTTTGCGTCGGAGCTGAAGAGCTCCGCCCCGCATCCCGCGCAGCAGTAGGTGCCGTCCTGCTTGGTGAACGCATACGCGCCCGTGAACGGCGGCTCTGTCCCTTTGCGTCGCAGGATCTCGTACTGCTCCGGGGTGAGCTCCTCGCGCCACTCGCGCTCGCTCTTGATGATCTTGCTGTCCATTGGCTGCTCCAATCGTCTCTCGCGCTGGTCAGGAAGCCTGCTGCAGGGTGACGGCGCACGCCGCACGGCCCGACTTCTCGAAGTAGCGCTGGTGGTAGTCCTCGGCCCTGAAGAAGGCCGTCGCGGGCACGATCTCCGTCACGACCCGCCGGCGCCGGCTGAGCTGCACCGCGTCCCGGGAGGCGATCGCTGCCGCCTGCTGCTCCTCGCTGTGGGTGAAGATGGCAGACCTGTACTGGTCGCCGATGTCCAGGCCCTGCCGGTTACGTGTGGTCGGGTTGTGCATCTGCCAGAAGCCGTCGAGGAGCTGCTGGTAGCTGACGAGCGCCGGGTCGAACCACACCTCAACCGCCTCAGCGTGTCCGGTTCGGTGGCTGCAGACCTGCTCGTAGGTCGGTGACGGCGTGTGGCCGCCGGTATATCCGACGGCAGTCTGCACCACGCCGTGGATCTCGCGGAAGGCCGCCTCGATGCCCCAGAAGCAGCCCGCGGCGAAGGTAGCGCGCTCGGCGCCCTCGGGCCCGCGGCCCTGCACGGCGGGGATGGGTGAGGCGGATGCCACCTCGGCCTCAGGGGCATCCCTCCTGCTGCGGCTGAAGATCATGTTCGTCCTTTCGGAGCGGAGGTCCCATGGGCGCTCTGATCGCGCGCCCAGGCTGCTGATATTCAGTCTCGCGGGGGCGGTTACCGTTACACCAGGCGCTGAGCCGCACCCGACGCCCCGGGCCACCGACAGAGGGCCGTGACGGGGGGACACCGGGCCCCGGCCCCCACGTCCCGGCTGGACCCGAGCGGGTGCGAACCTGCCACGATGTCCGCGGGTGGACGACAGAGCCGCACAGCTGAGGGCGCGTCGTGCTGAGAGGGCCCGTGCGGTGCGCCGGCGCCGCCGAGTCGCGGTACTCGTGGTGCTCGCGGTGGTGCTCGGCGCCGGTGCGCTCGTGGTCGGCATTTCCTCGCGGCATTCGGATGCCCCCACAGCGGCCCATGCGAGTACCGCCGAGCATCCAGCTACGGCGCCGGCGCTCGCAGGGCCGGCCTCGCGGACGCAGGCCGAGCTCGCGGCGGTCGGGCGGGTTGCCTCCTACGGGCTTCCGCTCTACTGCGGCGGGCGCTCCAAGAAAGTGGTCGCGCTGACGTTCGACGACGGCCCCGGACCGTACACGCGCCTCGCGGTCGCCAAGCTGCTGAAGCATCATCTGCGCGCGACGTTCTTCCTCGTCGGTAAGGAGATCCGCGCCTACCCCGGGCTCGCGGCGCTGGAGAACGCCGTTGCGGCGGTCGGCGACCACACCCTGACGCACCCGTACCTCCCGGGGCTCTCACAGGCCGAAATGGTGCAGCAGATCGCTGGCAACAAGGTCCTGATCGAACACGCGACCGGGCAGCACGTCGTCCTGTTCCGCCCGCCATACGGCGCCCACACGCCGGCGATCGACCGCGAGGTCAAGCAGCTCGGGATGCTGCAGGTGCTCTGGACCGTCGACAGCAGGGATTCGCTGGGCGCAAACTACGCCGGAATCGAACACAACGTGCTGGCCGGACTTCACCCGGGCTCGATCATCCTGATGCACGAGAATCATGGACAGACGATCCGGGCGATGCTGACGATCTTCGCCGCGCTCGAACGTGATCACCTGCGAGCTGTGACGATCCCCGAACTCATGGAGCAGGACCCGCCGACGCCTGCTCAGCTCCGTGCGGGCGGGCTCGGCTGCGGCGCGCCGGTCTCCACCGGCGGCGACTAGTCCGAACGGTTCTATCCAGACGACTACGTAGCTCGGTGCGTGGATGGGAGCATCGGCCGGCATCTGCGGTGATGCAGGCACAACCACGCGCGATCAATACCGGCGCAAAACGGGTAACCGTTTACTGACCACGCTGGTCAGAAAGCGAGGCCGGACCATGGGCACGAGGTTCACGCGGCGGGGCGAGCCCGACAGCGCATCGCCGGTCCCGGGGGAGACGCGGACGTCGCCCGCGCTCGACGCTGACCGGGCGCAGTCCGATCCCCAGCAGGCGGTGCTGCTGGAGATGCTGCGCGGTGCCGAAGGGGCACCTGTGAGCTACACCGAACTGCGCGAGGCAGGTATTGAGTTTCCCGCGAGCGTGGTGTCGGAGCTCGAGCTTGCGGGCGCGAAGATCGAGCGCTGCGACGCGCACGCGGGCGCTCTGCACCGCGTGGCCGGGGTGCGCCTTGATCCGGCTGGCGAGACACCCGATATCGCCGGCGCGGACCTGCCTGCGAGAGACCCCCACACCACGCTCGCGGGCCTTCCCAGGGCGCTGCTCGACCGGGGCTGGAAGCCTCATCGACCGTCGCCGCGCTCGCGGGCGCCGTCGTCGCCGGTGCGATCGTGCTCGGCGCTCTGTCCGTGGTCGGCGGCGGGGCTCCCGGCGACAGCGGGGCGCATCGTCCCTCTCTGCCCGTCGCTGCAGGGAGCCGTGTTCCGGCCGCGTCCCAAACGCACCCCGCCACCAGCCGACGGCCGCGGCCCTCCCGTCAACCGGCGCTCACGCCGGCCATGGCGTCACGCCTGGAGGCTGAAGGTCACGCGATGCTCGAAAGCGGGCGATACGGCGAAGCGATCACAGTGCTCGAAAGGGCGCTGACCGCAACCGGCGGCGACATCCAGGAGTGCGCGCAGCCCGCAAGCGAAACATGCCTGACCTAAGCCTACGCTCTCTATGACCTCGGCCGGGCGCTGCGCCTGGACGGCGGCGCGGCCGCCGCGGTGAAGGTGCTCCAGCGCCGGCTGCTGATCGAAAACCAGCGCCCAACGGTCCAGGCGCAACTGGAACTGGCCATCGCACAGGCGAGTTGAGCGCGAACCGCCCCGGCGCCGCAGGCATCGCGGTGAGCCACCCGTCGCGTTCGCGCCGGGTGGCATATGAGAAGCTTCACCGATGGCCGCCACCGTCACCTCCACAGCCGCTCGGCTCATGAACCCGAGGACCTTCGACGCCGCCGAGTTCGACCCGGCGACCCGGCGACTGCTGCGCGCCACGATCGACTGGTTCGAGGCAAAGGGCAACTCGCGGCTGACGGCTGAGGTTCGCACCGACGTCTGGTATGCGGACTTCATCGAGTTCCTGGCGCGCGAGCGTGCGTTCGCGATCCTGCTGACGCCCGCGCGCGACGGCGCAGGCGATCCGGACAAGCGCTGGGACACCGCGCGCAATGCGGTCTTCAACGAGATCCTGGGCTTCTACGGCCTGACCTACTGGTATGCCTGGCAGGTCACGATCCTGGGGCTCGGGCCGATCTGGCAGAGCGAGAACGAGCACGCCCGCAGGCGTGCCGCGCAGCTGCTCGAGGAGGGCGCCGTATTCGCATTCGGCCTCTCCGAGCGCGACCACGGCGCAGACATCTACTCCACCGACATGGTGCTGACCCCAGACGGCGCCGGCGGCTTTCGCGCGAGCGGCAGCAAGTACTACATCGGCAACGGCAACGTGGCGGGCATGGTTTCGGTATTCGGACGCCGCGCCGACGTTGAGGGCCCGGAGGGATACGTGTTCTTCGCCGCCGACAGCGCCCACGCGGCCTACAAGCTGCGCTCCAACGTGGTGTACGGCCAGATGTATGTGAGCGCCTTCGACCTCGAGGACTACCCCGTCCAGCCCGAGGACGTCCTGCACACCGGCGTCGAGGCGTTCGAGGCTGCGCTCAACACCATCAACGTCGGCAAGTTCAACCTCGGCTTCTGCTCGATCGGCATGGCCGAGCACTGCTTCTATGAGACCGTCACCCAGGCCCAGGGCAGGATCCTGTTCGGTCATCGCGTGACCGAGTTCGGCCAGGTCCGGCGGATCCTCTCGGAGGCCTACGCGCGGCTGCTCGCGGCCAAGCTCTACGGGCAGCGCGCGGTCGACTACGTGCGCAGCGCCAGTCGCGAGGATCGCCGCTACCTGCTCTTCACGCCGATCAACAAGATGCAGGTCACGACCGAGGGCGAGCGCATCGTGCGCCTGCTCGCCGAGGTGATCTCGGCCAAGGGCTTCGAGCGCGACAGCTACTTCGAGAGCGCCAAGAACATCATCGACGGGCTGCCCAAGCTCGAGGGCACGGTCCATGTGAACCGCGCGCTGACGCTCAAGTTCCTCCCCAACTACCTGTTCGGGCGCGAGGAGCTCGGCGCGCCCCCGGCGCTTCACACCCCCGCCGACGACGCCTTTCTGTTCGCCCAGGGCCCCACCCGGGGGCTCGGGAAGATCCTCTTCCCCGACTGGCGTCCCGTCTTCGAAGCGTCCTGCGCGGCGCCGAACGTCGCCGTGTTTCGCGAACAGGCGGACGCCCTGGTCGCGATGATCGAGCAGGGCCTGCTGACGCCCGAGCAGATGAGCAGCGACCTCGACTTCCAGCAGTCGCTCTCGCAGCTGTTCACGCTGATCCCCTACGCACAGCTGATCCTCGAGCAGACGCAGCTCGACGGCACGCCGGCGGACGTCGTCGACCTGATCTTCGAGACCCTTGTGCGCGACTTCACGGCGACGGCGATCGAGCTCCACGGCAAGGCGTCATCGACCGAGGCCCAGCAGCAGTGGGCGCTCACGAGCATCCGCAAGCCCGTCGTCGATGAGGCCCGGGGGGACCGCATCTACGCCGAGGTCTGCGCGCTCGCCGGCGCCTACGTGATGCCCGAGTAATCCTCGGGCGCTCGATGCGGCCGTCAGCGAAAACGTTCGCCCGCGGACGCATCCAAATCAAAGCCCTCCGGCAGCCAGGGTCCGATGCTCATCCTCGCCATCTCATCTCCGGCCCCTGTCCGGTCCTGCCGATTCCCTGCGTATCGCAGCGGTGAATCCCGCTGGGGCCGGCCGGCCAGCGGCCGGCCCCAGCGGTCGACGTCAGGACAGCTCGAAGCGGTCGAGGTTCATGACCTTCACCCACGCTGCGATGAAGTCGTGCACGAACTTCTCCCGCGCATCCTCGCTTGCGTAGACCTCCGCGAGCGCGCGCAGCTCGGAGTTCGAGCCGAACACGAGATCGACGCGGCTGGCGGTCCAGCTGAGCTCGCCGGTGCTGACGTTGCGCCCCTCGAACGAGCCCGCGTCCTCATCAGTGGCCGACCACGCGGTCCCCATGTCCAGCAGGTTCACAAAGAAGTCGTTCGTCAGTGATTCGGGCGTCGCGGTGAGCACACCCTTCGGGGACCGCCCCGAGTTGGCGCCCAGCACACGAAGGCCGCCGACCAGGACGGTCATCTCGGGTGCGCTCAGGTTCAGCAGGTTCGCGCGGTCGATGAGCAGGTACTCGGCCGCGAGGCTCTGCTCGCCTGAGAGGTAGTTGCGGAAACCGTCCGCGGACGGCTCGAGCGCGGCGAAGGACTCGACGTCCGTCTGCTCCTGCGAGGCGTCCGTCCGTCCTGGCGTGAGCGGGACCTCGACCTCATATCCGGCGTTGCGGGCGGCCAGCTCGATCGCCGCGGATCCTCCGAGAACGATCAGGTCGGCGAGCGAGACCTGCTTGCCCGGGTCATGGGAGCCGTTGAACGCCTGCTGGAT
Organism: uncultured Solirubrobacteraceae bacterium; assembly: GCA_963787115.1. Lineage (GTDB taxonomy): Bacteria > Actinomycetota > Thermoleophilia > Solirubrobacterales > Solirubrobacteraceae > Palsa-744. Next base: position 29,980 of record CAWBBS010000009.1, on the reverse strand, counting down.
CCCCTCCAGGGTGCTCAGAACCGTCGCGAGCTGCTCGGGATCGTTGACCTCCCACCCTCGCTGCGGCTCCAGGCGGACGCGCGCGCCATTGGCGCCGCCCCGCTTGTCGCTGCCACGGAACGTCGATGCCGATGCCCACGCAGCTGAGACCAGCTGGGAGACGGACAGCCCCGAATCGAGGATCTGGGCCTTGAGGGCCGCGGCGTCGTCGGCTCCGATGAGCTCGTGCGTCAGCTCAGGGAGCGGGTCCTGCCACAGCAGCGTCTCGTCCGGGACCTCCGGGCCGAGATAGCGCGCCACCGGCCCCATGTCACGGTGCGTCAGCTTGAACCATGCTCGCGCGAACGCGTCCGCGAACTCAGCGGGATTCTCGTGGAAGCGCCGCGAGATCCTCTCGTATGCCGGGTCGACGCGAAGCGACAGGTCGGTGGTCAGCATCGTGGGGGTACGCCTCGGCGAATCCTGCGCGGGGCCGGGAACGGTGCCCGCGCCGGCGCCGTCCTTCGGCTGCCACTGGTGCGCGCCGGCCGGGCTCTTGGTCAGCTCCCACTCGTAGCCGAAAAGGTTCTCGAAGAAGTTGTTGGACCACGTCGTCGGCGTGGCCGTCCAGGTCACCTCGAGTCCGCTCGTGATCGCGTCCGCGCCCTTGCCGGAGCTGTAGCTGCTGATCCAGCCCAGGCCCTGCTCCTGCAGCGGCGCCGCCTCGGGCTCGGGGCCCACGAACTGTTCCGGGTCGGCTGCGCCGTGGGTCTTGCCGAACGTGTGCCCGCCGGCGATCAGCGCAACCGTCTCTTCATCGTTCATCGCCATGCGGCGGAACGTCTCGCGGATGTCCTTGGCAGCCGCAAGCGGGTCGGGGGTGCCGTTCGGCCCCTCGGGGTTGACGTAGATGAGGCCCATCTGGACAGCGCCGAGAGGCTGCTCGAGTTCCCGGTCGCCGGTGTAACGCTCGTCTCCCAGCCAGGTGGTCTCCGGACCCCAGTAGACGTCCTCGTCGGGCTCCCAGACGTCCTCGCGGCCTCCGGCGTAGCCGAAGGTCTCAAATCCCATCGACTCGAGGGCGACGTTGCCGGCGAGGATCATCAGGTCGGCCCAGGACAGGTTGCGGCCGTACTTCTGCTTGACCGGCCACAGCAGCCGGCGAGCCTTGTCGAGGTTGCCGTTATCCGGCCAGCTGTTGAGAGGTGCGAAGCGCTGCTGACCGGCTCCTGCGCCGCCGCGGCCGTCGCTGATCCGGTACGTGCCGGCGCTGTGCCAGGCCATCCGGATCATCAGGGGGCCGTAGTGGCCGAAGTCCGCAGGCCACCAATCCTGGGACGTGGTCAGGACGTCGGCGATGTCCCGCTTGACCGCGGGGAGGTCGAGGGACCGGAACGCCTCGGCGTAGTCGAACTCGCCGCCGAAGGGGTCGGCCACGGCGGGGTTCTTGGCGAGGATCTTCAGGTTCAGACGCTGCGGCCACCAGCCGGCGGTGCCTGCGCCCTGGGTCGGGTAGGGAGCGCGATCGTGTGCGACAGGGCAGCGATCAGCGTTCTCATCGTTCATCTCGCCTACGACGGCGTTCGGAGTATCAGACAAGGGGAACCCTTTCCGGGATTGGGGACGTTCTTGGGCGGGCGTTGGTGTCGAGCATCTGGGGCAGCAGCCCCTGAAGCAGATCTCGGCCCCGCCGATCGCGATATCCGCGGCGGCGGACACGGTCTGGCAAGGCGCTCTGCCGACGCAGCGGGCGCCGGCGAGGGCAAGGCGAGAACTGCACCCGACATGATGATGGTAATGCCCGGCTCGCGTCTCCCACCGCGGCGCAGAGCCCCAAGGCTGGCCGACGGCGCCAGGCCGGAGCCGGCGGCGCTGCATTGCCCATGCCTGTAAACGGCGGGCGACGGAGCCGCAGCCGAAGGGCAGCCGACGGGCGGTCTACGCTTTCGGAGCGCTGGCCACGAGGGGAGCTAGGACGATGGACTCAGAGACCTGCAGCCGGATGGCGGATGGAGATGGCCTGCTGAGAAGGCGCGCGCCGGCGCACGGCGGCAGGTAGGGGCGAAGAGCGATCCTCACGCTCTACGAGCATCCCTTCGCTCTCTACTGCCAGAAGGTCCTCATCGCGCTGAACGAGCTGGGTGTCGACTACGAGGTCCTTGAGGAGCAGCGGGACTTCGACCGCGCGGAACTGACCAAGATCTGGCCGCCCGCCTCGATCCCGGTGCTGCGAGACGGGGATGAGGTGATAGGCGAGACGTCGATCATCATCGAGCACGTCGCAGGCTCTCGGCTCGTGCCCTCGCTGGAGGCCCGAAAGTGGGACCGCCTGTGTGATCAATACATCTCGGACGCCGTCCAGGCGATCGTGCTTGCGGCGATCGAGCAGCGCTTAGAGGAGCCCGCCGTCGCCCGGGTCCGCGAGCAGATCGACATGGCGTACGGCATGCTCGAGGAGCAGCTCGCGCAGCACGAGTTCCTGGCCGGCGGGGTCGTCACGATCGCCGACTGTGCAGCCGCCCCTGGACTCTTCTACGCCCTCGCGGTCCACCCGTGGCGGGAGACCACGCACCCGCGTCTGACGCGCTATTACCGAGCCCTCGCCCACAGGCCCTCCTTCGCGAGGGTGATCGCCGACGCTCGACCCTACAGGCAGCTGTTCCCGCTGCCCTGGCCCGAGGACTTCGACCGCTACCACTGAACCCGCGCGGAGCGCGGGCGCCTATGCCGCCGGAGTGGCAGCCGACAGCCGCTCGAGCTCCGCGGGCGTCAGCTCGAGCGTGGCGGCCGGCAGGATCTGCTCGAGCTGCTCGATCGTCCGCGCGCTGGCGATCGGGGCCACCACACACGGCTGCGCCAGAAGCCAGGCGAGCGCGACCGCGGCCACCGTCGTCTCGTGCGCCGCCGCGACCTCATCCAGCGCCTCCAGCACCGCGGCGCCGCCGCTGTCAAGGTAGGCGCGCGCACCCTCGGCCCGCTGTGACTCGACGGCCTCACCGGCGGGCCGGTACTTGCCGCTCAGAAAGCCCTTGGCCAGAGCGAAGTAGGGCAGCACGGCAAGCTCCCAGGCCTCGGCGACAGGCAGCAGCGTGTGCTCGAAGTCGCGCTCGACGAGGTTGTAGTGCGGCTGCAGGACGGTGAACTCGGCAAGCCCGTGCGTGCGCTGGAAGTCGAGTGCCTCGGCCAGTCGCTGCGGTGTGTAGTTGGAGGCGCCGAGGTGGCGGACCGCGCCCGCCCTCACGAGCGCGTCGAAGGCGGGCAGCGACTCCTCGAGCGGCGTGTCGGTGTCGTCGAAGTGCGCGTAGTAGAGGTCGATGTGATCGGTCTGCAGCCGCTCGAGCGAGGCGTGCGCCTCATGTTCGATCGTCTCCGCCCGCAGGTTGCGCAGCGGCCCGTGCCCGCCGCCGACCTTCGTGGCCAGGACGATCTGCCCGCGGTTGCCGCGATCGGCTATCCAGCGCCCGATGATCGTCTCCGAGCCGCCGTGCTCGACCAGGTAGGAGTTCGCGGTGTCGATGAAGTTCCCGCCCGCTCCGGCATACGCATCGAGGATGGCGTGGGACTGGCGTTCGTCGGCGGTCCAGCCGAACACGTTGCCCCCGAGGCAGACGCGGAACACGTCGAGATCGGTGCGTCCGAGAGCGCTCACGGTACCCACCGTAGCCGCTGACGTGGGGAATCTGGCAGGTGCGAGTGTGCGCGCCCCGGGACGGGTAACTTGACGCGGTGACGCGGGTTCTCGTGATCGGAGCCGGGCACAACGGCCTGATGGCCGCCGTCCACCTTGCAGGCCACGGCCTCGACGTGACCGTGCTGGAGCACGCGCCTGTGCCGGGAGGCGCCTCGCGCACCACGGAAGTAACCCTGCCGGGCTTTCTGCACGACCACTGCGCAGCGTTCGTGCCGATGTCGGCGGCCTCGCCCGCGATCAGGGAACTCGAGCTCGAGTCCGACGGCCTGGTGTGGATCAACCCCTCCGAGGTCCTCGCGCACCCGTTCGACGACGGGACGGCCATCGCACTGAACCGGGATGTCGAGGCGACGGTCGCGTCCCTCGGCCGCGCCGGGGCCGGATGGGATGCGGCGATGAGGCAGATGCTGCCGGTGAGCGAGCCGCTGCTCCAGACGGTCCTTTCGCCGCTGCCGCCCATGACGCCGTCACTGCGGCTCGCCGCGGGACTGCGCGGCGGCCTTGCGGAATGGGCCCGGCGGATGCTCGGCTCGGTCGAAGCACTCGGCCTCGACCTCTTCGACGGTGATCGGCGCGCGACGGCGTGGCTCTCGGGTTCCGCGCAGCACTCGGGGCTGCCCCCATCGACCACGATGAGCGGCGCCTTCGGCTTTCTGCTCCAGCTGATGGGCCACAGCCACGGCTGGCCGTTGCCGCGCGGCGGGATGGGGGAGCTGTCGGGGGCGATGGTGCGGCGTGCAGAACGCGCGGGCGCGAGCATCCGCTGCTCGGCGAGCGTCCGCGAACTGATGGTCAGCGGAGGGCGTGTGCAAGGCGTGCGGCTCTCGAGCGGAGAGCAGATCGACAGCGAGGCGGTGATCTCGACGGTGAGCGCCGGGGTCCTCGCGCAGCTGCTCCCGGACCGCGCGCTGCCGCGCGGCCTGGAGCGGCGGCTGCGCCGGTGGAGGTACGGAACGGGCGCGTTCAAGCTCGACTACGCGCTGTCGGCGCCGGTGCCGTGGACCGCGAGCGAGCCCAGGGCGGCAGCGGTCGTGCACGTCGGCGGCGAGCTCGGCGAACTGACGGCCGCCGCGCAGGCGGGAGCGCGCGGTGAGATGCCGCTGCGCCCGGCGCTCGTCGTCGGGCAGCAGTCGCTCCACGACCCCACACGGGCGCCGGCCGGAGAACACACGCTCTATGTCTACGCGCATGTGCCGCCGCGCTATGAGGAGAGCGACGAGCAGGTCGCGGCTCTGATCGAGAGCCAGCTCGAGCGCTTCGCCCCCGGGTTCGCCGGGGTGGTGCGCGAGCGCGCGATCCGCTCACCGGCGCAGAGCGAGAGGGAGAACCCGAGCCTCGTCGGCGGGGACCTCGGGGGAGGGGCCTATGAACTTGACCAGCAACTCATCTTCCGTCCATCCCCGCAGCTGTCGAGATACGGGACACCCATCAGGGGTCTCTTCGTCGCCGGTGCCTCGACGCATCCGGGCGGGGCGGTGCACGGCATGAGCGGGCGAGGCGCCGCCCGCGCGCTGCTGCGCCAGAAGCGGCTCGCGCCCTGGCGCTGAGCTCGGCCGGGGGCGTCAGTCCGCGGCCGGGCGGCTGCTGGCCGTGATGTGCGCCTCGCGATCGCTCTCGCGAGACGGGAGATCTCCGCCTGGGATCTGCTCCCTGCCCTCGGCAAGTGCCTTCAGCCGGCGAAGCGACTCTCTGTTGCGGATCCTCAGGAGCGGGTCCGTGAGCGCATTGAAGAGGATCCTGCTCGCGGCGCTCGCGGCCACCTCATCCATCCCGACGAGCGTCCCGCTCGCTTCCTGACGCAGCCTGAGGGTCACGTAGGCCTTAGCGAACGGTCTGGCCTTGACGAGCATCCGCAGCAGGCTCGGGGGCGCGACCTCGAGGACCTCAGAGTGATCGGAGAGCGCGAACGGCCAGATACCGACCTCGTGGTCGAACGCGGCGCCGACCGCAGGCCAGCCCCGGTCCGCCCGCCGCACCTCTTTCGAGCCCACGACCCAGCGGGCAAACGACCGCGGATCTGAGAGCACTTCGAAGACCCTCTCGGCGGGTGCGTCCACATCAATCTCGTTATGCGCCACCGTCACGTAGATGCCCACAGGTCAGGGTCGCAAAACAGCTGTTGCTGCGGCACCACCGGCTGACGTGTGTAGGGGCCCTGTCGGGGCGATGCGAGGCTCGGGCCCTGACGGAGGGCTCGATCCGGCGCCGGCGCCAAACGAACGCGGCCAGCGGCTACATTTTGGGCGTTGTGAGGGGAGTCGGACAGCCGGCAGTGAGGATCCTCGCGGCGCCGACGCGCCGCCTCGTGGGGCGCGCGATCATGCTCGCGATCGCGTGGGCTGCGCTCGCCAGCGGCTGCGCCCCCGCGCAAGCCGCCGGCCCCGCGCTCGCACCGCGAGCGGACGGTTTGCGCGATGTCTGCCCGCCCGCGGCAACGCGGCGAATGCGCTGCAACGCCATCGAGCTGACGGCGCCGGGCGGTCTAGCCGGTGCGCTATCGGCGGGTGCCCGCTCCGCGGCGGCGACGGGAGCCGCTCAGACGCCGGAATGCCGTATTCCCCTCGCGAGCGAAGGCTGCTACGGACTGCGTCCCCGCGACCTGCGCAGCGCCTATGAACTGCCGCAATCCGCGCCCGACACGCAGACGATCGCAATCGTCACGGCCGGTGGCGACCCGAGAATCGGGAAGGACCTCGCGAACTACGACCGCGAATTCCAGCTCCAGCCGTGCGCCAGTGAAACGGCGTGCCCGGAGATCGTCAACGGCGAAGGTAAGCCGCGGCCGCTGCCGGCCGCGGAAGGTGAAGCGCCGCTGGAGACTTCGCTCGACATCGAGATGGCCCATGCGGTCTGTCCCGGCTGCGACCTGCTGCTGGTCGAGGCGGGCTCGAGCTCACTCGCCGCCTTCGAACAGGCGACCGACACCGCCGCGCGCCTTGGTGCAGATGAGATCTCGATCTCCTGGGGCGAAGCGGAGCCCGAGGCGATACCCGAAGCAGGCGCCGCCTTCGACCACCCCGGGACGGTCATCACCGCGCCGGCAGGCGACAGCGGCTACCTGAACTGGGCTTCGGTCGAAGCCGAACGCGGGCATCCGGAATACCCGGCCTCCTCCCCCGACGTGATCGCGGTCGGCGGCACCAGCCTGGAACTCGGGGCCGCGGGCGAATGGCAGGACGAGCAGGTCTGGAATCAGCTCGAACCTCGCGACGAGGCCGGCGGCAGCGGCTGCAGCACCTCGTTCGAGGCGCCCGCCTGGCAGCTGGAACTGCCGGACTGGGAAGCACTGGGCTGTGGCACGCGCAGGGCGACCGCCGACATCGGGGCCGTCGCCGATCCGCGCCTGGGCGTCGCCGTCTACGACTCGAACAAGGACAGCGAAGGGCACACGACGGGGTGGCGGCGACTCGGCGGAACGAGCGCCGGCGCGCCGCTGATCGCCGCTGCCTTCGCGCTCGCCGGCGGTGCGCACGGCGTGGCCTACCCCGCGCAGACGCTGTACGGCAACGCTGCACGGGATCCCGGCCTCCTGCACGACATCACCGTCGGCACCAACGGCGCCTGCACCCTGCCGCTCGGCCGCGGCTGCACCGCTGATGAACAGGCCGCCGACTGCGCGTCGCGTCCGATCTGCGCCGCCGGCCCCGGCTACGACGGACCCACCGGCGTGGGCAGCCTGCGCGGCATTGCGGCGCTCGAGCCGCCGGTCGCGTTCCGCACCTCGCCGCCGCAGTCGCCCCGCCGCGGCGACTACTTTGCGGTCGAAGCGGTGGTCGATGGCACCGGCGCGCCGGTGCAGGTCGAATCGGCGACCCCGTCGGTGTGTTCCGCCGCAGCCGGCCGGGTCGCGCTGCTCGCCGCCGGCACCTGCACGCTGACAGCCGGTGGCAACGGATACCTGCAGGCGCAGCAGAGCTTCGCGGTTGCGCGCACGCTTCAGAACCTCGCGTTCTCCTCCGCCACGCCCATCGCGGCGGTGGCCGGAGGCGGGGCCTACCTGCCCGCTGCCTCGGCCAGTTCGGGGCTGCCGGTCACGTTGCTATCGCTGACGCCGAGTGTGTGCGCGGTGCAGGGCGGGTCGGTGGCTCCGCTTGCTGCGGGCCTCTGCACGATCGCAGCCGAGCAGCCCGGCGACGGCGACTATGAACCTGCGCAGGCGGCGATGCAGTCCTACACCGTGGCCGCCGCTCCCGCGAGCGGCATCCTGGCGTTCGGTCCTGCCCCCTTCGCGGGCACCCCGGCCCTGCAGCTGCGTGCGGCGCCGACGAGCTCGCGCCGCAACGGGACGGTGACGCTCGCGCTCGCGCTCGCGAGTGCCGGGACGCTGCGCTGGCAGCTGACGTTCACCGGCTCGAGCAGGTGCGCGCCGCGCGGCAGATCGTGCGCGCGGCAGATCGTGAGCTTCGCGGCGGGCAGGAGAGCCCTCGCCGCCGGGCCGCTGAGGCTCTCGCTGCGCCCCGGCCGTCAGGCGCTGCGGGAGCTACGGGCCCGGCGCGTGCTGCGCGTGCGGGTGCTGCTGACACTCGAGCCGACCTCGGGCGCCGCGGCCCGCGTGAGTGCGACGACGCTCGTGCGGCTCTCGCCATCGCGCTGAGAAGCTCGCCCGCAGGCGGCACCGGCCGTGGCCCTACGGCTGCCTGCTCGTGTCCACCTCCAGCGGCTGGCGGCTGGTCGTCGTGATCGTCATGGTCAGCCTCGCCGGAATTTCCGAGGACCCCGACAGGTCGATCAGCTGCGAGCCGGCAGCGGTGAACCCGGACGTCGTCGTGGAGCTCATCTCGTTGACGGCTCCCGTCAGCGGGCCGACCGCCGCGCCCTCGATCGCGTAGGCCGATTTGCCGCACGAGAAGACGGCGAACTGCGCGGCGGCCAGCGCGAGTTCGTAGTCCCCCGCTTCCGCGCCCTCCAGGACGATCACTTCCAGCGGGAAGCTAACGATCGTTCCTGCGGCGGCGCCCGCCGAGCTGCAGCTCGTGCCCCGCTGGTCGCAGCCCTGGAGTGTCAGCGTCTCCTTGCCCTTTTCGGGCGAGAGCAGTTCGCCCGCACCCGTCCCCGACGTGCATTCGATCCTTTCGCCGCTCACTTCCAGCGTGACGGCGCCGCTCACGGACGTGAAGGCCCCGTTCATGGTTTCGTACTTGCCGGCCGGCTTGTCCTTCTTTTCGTCCGGTTCCCTGCAGGCGGTGTCGGCGAACGAACCCTTCTTCTGCGGGAAGCACACGCCGGGGTCCGCCGAGAACCATTCGTATTTCCCCTTCCCGTCCGCGTGGCCCTTCGATTCGTGGACGGTCAGGCAGCCTGAGTCGGAGTAGACCGAGAGTTTGGCCGCGCGGCACTCGCCGAACTGGCCCGCCGGCTCGCCCATTTTGTACTTGAACCCTTCCAGTTCGCTCACCGACGGGCGGCTCGTCGCGGTCGCGGTGAACACCAGGCAGCCGCCGCTGAGCGTTGCGGCCGGCTTGACCGGCTCCCAGCCGTCGCTGCCGTAGGCCCACAGCGCCTTCGCATTGCCGATTTCGCAAGCTTTGATTTCGACTTCTTTGAAGGTTGCGCTGGTCGAGCGGTACACGTCGAGGTAGCCGCCCGTCGAGCTCGGCAGCGGCGGCTCGCCGACCTTGGACCCGTAGGAGCCCACCGCCACCGTTCCGGTCCCGCCGCTGGCGGTGGCGCTCACGCTGCCGAGCGTGGCGGTGGCGGGTTTCGACGGTTCTTCGGTTTTCGCCGTTGCAAGCGCCGCTAGGGTCGCGAACGTCGCGTCGCTGGAGTAGAAGGTCCCTGCGGCGCTCGTAACCTGAAGCCGGAAGTGGTACTGAGTCCCCGGGGTCAGTCCGCTGACGGTCGCGCTCACGGGAACCGCCACCGATCCTTCCGGCGTCGTCGCGCACGCCTTCGTGGACCCGTATGAGGACGAGGTGCCGTATTCGAAGCTGCAACTCGTCACCGTTTCGGCGGCCGGGTTGACGGTCGCTTTCAGCGTCGCCGTCGACGTGCCCAGTTCACCGGCCGCGCCGGTGGCGAGCGAGGGGTTGTCGGTGTAGACCTCGGGTTCGGTTTCGAACTTCGGCCACAGGACCGCCGTGTGGCCTTCCGCCGACAGCACCGCTTCGGGGATGTAGCCGCTCCCGCGTCCTTCCGCGCCGAATGGCGCTTCGATGGCGGCGCCCTGCTGGCTCCATGACGACCCCGTTCGGGTGTACTCATAAATGACGGTTCCGCCCCCGCCGAAGGCCAGTATCAGCGCCTTGGAGCCTGAGGCCGAGAGCGATACATCCGAGCCGAATTCCTCCTGCGAGGGGCCCACCGGTTCTCTGAGCGCGGCCTGTTCGGCCCATTCGCTTCCTTCGCGAATCCAGACGTGCGCTTCGCCGATGACGTATTCACCCGCGATGGCGGTCGTGCCTTCGCGCGAGATCGCGACCGCCACGTTGCGCTGGCCGTCGTAGTTGGGATATGCGAACTGCCCGTCCTGTTTCCATGTGCCGCCGCTTTCGGAGTACGAGTAGACGAGTGCGCCGGCCGGCGCGGCGACGATCGCCTCGTTGCCCGAGCCGGACAGCGCGATCGCCAGCGCGTATTCGCTCGGTTCCGATTTGCCGTTGGAGAAGGAGGTGACCTCGTGCCATTCCGGGCCGACACGGCGGTAGAGCACAGCGGCACCCTGCGGTTCGTCCGCGACGAGCGCGATCGACCCGTTGCCGGAAACCGCGAGCGCATTACCGAACAGAAAGCCGGGTTTGTCGTGGTCGTAGGGGGGGTTGGTTTTGATCGGATCCGAGACTGTCGTCGCATCTGGCGCCCACACGCCTTCGTGCAGCGTGTAGGTCCAGATGCGACCCAGGTTGCTCGAGGTTTCGGCCGTCACGAGCAACGTCGTGCCTTCTTCGGACAGCGCCACGTGCGAGCCGAATGCGTAGCCATCGGTGCCGCCCGGCGAGATCGTCTGCTGCAGCGCCCAGAGCCCGTTGGCGCCGCGCTGGAACACGTAGACCGCACCTGGTGCGGGCTGCGAGGCGCCCACGACCACAGTGCGCCCGTCCGCGGAGATCGCGGTGCCGCCCCGTCCTTCGCCGAGTGTCTGTGCGGAGTAGTGGAGGCCTTCCTCGAACACGAACGGGTCGATGCGGACGGGGAAGCGCGCGCCGGCCGCGTCGACCTCGAGCACGATCCGGCCGCCGTGGACCGCCAGGTGGCTCGGCAGCTGGCGTCCCGACGCGTCGACGGCTGAGAGTCCGCCGTAGCGAAGCCCGCCACCGAGCACGACCGACCCGCTCTTCAGATGCGGTGCGGCTGTGCCGCGCGCGTCCAGTGCGATGGTCAGCATGCCCTGAGCACCGCTCGCGATCGTGAAGCCCTGCTCAAGGCCCTGAGGGCCGTTCGCGTACCACTCATCGACGGCGCCGCGCGCGTATTCCACGCGATTGCCGTGAGCGCGGGGGGGCGGGGCGGGCAACGCCAGTGGTTCGCCTGCATCCGACACCTGAGCCAGCGAGAGCGCGGTGCTCGCGTGCGCGCTGGCAAGCGAGACTCCGCCGCGCGAGAAGCTCGTTGTGATCCCGCCCCCACGCGCGTGCAGGGTGCCGTCCTTAGCGCTCTGCACCCAGTAGCGGGGTGCCGTTCCCTCCGCCGTGGACAGCTGCGAGCGCAGCGGCAGGGGCAGGTGCTGAACCTGCGGGAGGCTCGCTGCGCCGGTGCGCGGGAGCGCGCCATCATGGCCGCCGGCAAGATGTCCCGCGACGAGCATCGCCAGCGTGGCGAGGACCGCCGCCAGCGCTGTCCCGATCAGGTGCGCTCGTCGGCGCGGGTATGACGACTCATCGGCCCCGCCAGCACGATCCCCCACGTAAACACTCATCGCCCACCTCCGGGATTGTCGCCCCCTTGGCCGCGCTCCGCGACTCAGTAGATTGTTGCAAGGGTCGGCGCAACCGGGTGTGCGGTCGGTCACCCGTGGTGCTGCGGCCGAGGTCAGGCCGGCGGGCCGCCGCGGTGGCCCGCGGGAGCACGCCGCGTGGTAGCTCCGCCGGCACGAACGGCCGCGAGCTGCGCCAGTGCCGGAGCCGCCGCTAGGCGCTCGAGCGTCGCGGCAGCGGAGGCGAGCTGCGCCTCGCCCGCCTCCGCGTTGCCGCGCGAGTTCAGCCACGTGCCGAGCTCCAGCTCGGAACGGGCGGTCCAATAGGGGTATCCGAGGTCGCGGAACGCATCCGCGGCGCCCCGCAGACCGGACTCGACAGAAATCTCGTCGGGGGTCTCGCCGGCTGCCTCGACGAGCGCCTGCAGGCGCTCGAGCTGGGCGGCGAGGTAGGGGGGACGGGCGGCGTCCGAGAGTCCGTCGGCGACCAGCGCTAGCAGTCCCTTCGCAGTTGGCACGCGTCCTAGCTGCAGCGCAGCCTCGACGGTGTCGGGCCAGCCGGTGCGGAACGCTTCGTGTGTCGCGGTGAGCGTCGCGAGTGCCCCGCGGGCCATCTGCTCACCGCAGGTCAGGGCCTGCTCGGGTTCTCCGCCCGCAAGCGCCACGACCGCTCCCACGGCGGCATGCATCGCCTGCAGTTCCTCGTCATCCCCCCGTGCCCAGCACTCGAGCAGGGCGAGGCCTGCTCGAGCGGCATTGCGCCGGCCACGCAGCGCGTGGACCAGCGTGAGCGGCGCGTGGATGAACTCGCTCCCGGGCCGCTCATCGAGCTCATCGAGCACGCGCTCCGTGAGCTGTTCGACCTCGTCCCAGCGGCCGCAGAGCAGGTAGGAGATGCAGAGGTTCGCGACGGCGATGCTCTCGCGCAGACGGTCGCCGCTGCGCCTGGCGAGCGTCAGGGCCTCGGCATGCTGGTCGGCAGCCTCCGGCAGATCCCACTGGGATCCGAGCGTCGCAAGGTTCCCGCGCGCGAGGATCAACTCCTCGCGCAGATCCTCTCGCTCGGCGATCTCGACAGCCTGCCCGAGGAGCGCGCGCGCCGACTGCGGGTCCGCACGCTGTTCGGCGAGCATCGCCTGGTCGGTCAGCACGTGGCTCTCGATCGCGGCGAGCCCGCCCTCGCGCGCCAGCTGCAGGGCGCGGGCGAGCGGCTGCTCTGCCCCGGCCGGGTCGCCGCCGTAGGCGCGGGCGCGGCCGAGAATCGCGTTCAGAGCCGCGTCCTCGGGAGTCGACTCCCGGCCGACACGCGCGGCGAGCGCCTCCTCGACGGTCCGGGCCGCCTCCTCGTTGCGTTCCAGCCGGTGCAGCGTCTCGCCGAGCGCAGCGGCGACGGCGGCGACCTCGCGCGCGCCGCCGTCATCGGCGAGGGCACGTTGCGCGCCACTCAGCAACTCGAGCGCGCGTTCGATGTCGCCCGCCTGCAGCGCGGCCTCGCCGGCGGACATCGTGAGCTGAATGCGTTCGCTGTCCTCGGCCAGCTCCGCCGCCGAGCGGTAGTTGCGTTCCGCCGTTGCCGGGGCGCCGACGGTGTTCGCCCGCTGGGCGGCCCGCCGCAGCGCGAGGATCGCCTCAGCACGCAGAGCGGGAGCGTCATCGTCGTCGCGGGCTGCGCGGTGGGCGCTCAGGTAGTGGGAGGCGATGACCTCTACGACCTCTTCCCCGTCGTTGGGGAAGGTCAGACGCAGGTGCTCGGCGGCCGCGCGGTGACGCGGCTTGCGCTCGCGCCGCGAAAGCGTGTCGTAGGCCACGGTGCGCAGCAGCTCCTGACTGAAGCCGTACTGGCCGCGCTGCGGCGAGAGCGGGTCGGCGCTGATCGAGAGCACCTGCTTGCGCACCAGCGAGGCAAGAGCGGGATCGAGCGCCTCATCTGGCAGGTCGCAGACGGCGGAGGCGGCGGCACGCGGGAAGCTCCCGCCATAAACGCACATGGTCCGGACCAGGCGACGCTCGTCCGGGGCGAGCGCGTCGAGGCGCGCGGCGATCAGCGAGCCCAGGGTGGCGGGCACGTCGAGCTCGCCGAGCTCGCCTTCTGCGACCAGGCGCCCCTCGTGCTGACGCAGGGCGCCGCGGGTGACGAGGACGCGCAGCGTCTCAAGCGCGTACAGCGGCACCCCCTCCGCGCGCTCGATCACCTGAAGGCGCACGCGGCGGGTCAGCCCGTCGACGAGCGAGTCGAGCAGCTCGCCCATAGCGGCCGCAGAGAGCGGGTCCAGCTGCACGAGCGTCGCTCCGCGTCGCGCCGGTGGCCAGCCATCGGCCCTTGCCGAGATCTCGTTGCGTGCGAGCGTGACGATGAAGATCGGGCTCGCCTGAGCCCAGTCGAGCAGATGCTCGATGAACGCGAGCAGGCCCTCGTCGGCCCATTGCAGGTCCTCGAAGACGAGCACCACCGGGGCCTCCTCAGCGAGCCGTTCGAAGAACATCCGCCACCCCGCGAAAAGCTCAGCCCGCGGCATGTCGCGCTCGGCCAGGCCGAGTAGCGCTCCCAGCCGGGGCGCGAGGAACTCGCGGTCCGCGGCCTCGCGCACCCAGCGCTCAAGGCCTTCCTGCAGTCGCTCGGCGACGATCCGCGATGGCGCGTCCTGGGGGACGCCGAGCCGCTGGCGGACCATCTCCGACAGCGCCCAGTACACGATGCCTTCGCCGTAGGACAGGCAGGCACCGCGGTGCCACAGGACAGGCTCGGCGAGCCCGTCCACGTACTTGTCAAACTCCCACAGCAGGCGGGACTTGCCGACCCCGGCCTCGCCGGAGATCGCGATGAGGCGGGCAGCGCCGCGCTCAATGGCGCTGTGGAACAGGTCCTTGAGCAGGCGCAGGTCGCCGTCGCGGCCGGTGAGCGGCGCCTCGAGCCCGCGCTCGCGCTGAGCGCCCCGAACGCCGGCGACGACGCGGGCCGCCCGCCAGAGATGAAGTGGCTCGGACTTGCCTTTGACGGTGTGCTCGCCCGCGTCCTCGTAAGCGATGGCCAGAGAGGTCGCCTCACGCGTGACCCCGTCGACGAAGACCGTCCCCGGCTCCGCCGCCGACTGCGTGCGGGCCGCGGTGTTCACGCGGTCGCCGACCACGAGCCCTTCCCCCGGCCGGTTCATCGACGCTGCCTGGCCGGTGACGATCCCGCCTCGGGCGCGGAGTTCGGGCACCCCGACCTCCTCTCCCAGCACGCTGACCGCCTCAACGAGCTCCAGCCCCGCGCGCACCGCACGCTCAGCGTCGTCCTCACGGGCCACGGGAGCTCCCCAGACGGCCATCACCGCGTCGCCGATGAACTTCTCCAGCGTGCCGCCATGGCGCTCGATGATCGCGCGCGCGGTGTCGAAGTAACGGGCCAGCAAATCGCGCACATCCTCGGCCTCGCGCGCCTCCGAGAGGCTCGTGTAGCTGACGATGTCGACGAACAGCACCGACACCAATCGAAGCTCGGCGACCGCCTCTTGCGTCGCTGCAGGGTTGGCTGCGAGCCGGGTGCCGCACTCGCCGCAGAACCTCTGGCCGGGCGCGTGAGGCGCCTGGCAGGTCGGGCAGCGAAGCTGCTGCTCAGTTCCACATTCGATGCAGAACTTCGCTCGCTCAGGAATCTCGGCGCCGCAGCTCCCACAGATCACGATGAACCCCCCGGCACGCGGAGCCAGAAAGATTAGCTCCGTCGGCCGCCGGTGGCCTGCCGCGTCCGCCTTGGGCTGGGGCCGCCGCGGTGCTCAGCATCCCGTCAGCGCCGCTCCGGGCGGCGAGGCCGTGCTGTCACTCGCTCGGCGCGACCTCCGCCGTCGGCTCCTGATGACCAATCTGACGGCACCCGCACCCGTCTCCAATACAGTCGTGCATCGTGATGGCCCCGATGCCTGAGGTTCCGGCGGCCGACACAAAAGCCGGACTCGGCCCATCGCCCCAGGCGAACATCGCGTTCGGCGGGATGGGTCGCGCCGTGAGCAGCGAATGGGCCGATCTGGTTGAATGCCGGCCGTGACGTCGCGGGGATATCGTCGGAGACTGGTCCTCGTGCTCGTCGCGGCGCTCTCCCTGGCCACTTGGGTCGCGGCATTTGCGCCGGGCATGGCTGCCGCCGCCGCTCCCACATACGACATGGCCGGTGTGTGGACGACCGGGTATCTCAGCGGAGCGATGCGGGAGCCGCAGAACGGCACCTGGGACATCACGCAGATGGACATGAGCACGGGCGCGTTTTCGGGTACCGCCGAAATCGAAGGGATCGCCTTCACGCTGAGCGGTACCGAGAGCGGCGCGGAAGTCCACCAGGAACTTTCAGAGGGTGGATACGTCGCTCACGACACCTACACATTGTCCGTGCTGGCCGGCGGTCGCGTAGGCACCGAAAACGGGGCCTTCGAATCAGGCGGGTTCTGGGCCGAACTTGGCGGATCGGCTGAACAGGAAGCCAAAGCCAAGCTTGAACAGGAAGCAAAAGCCAAGAAAGAAGCGGAACAGTCCGCAAAGCGGCCGACAGGTACGAGCGTCACCTGCAACTACGAATTTGCCACCTCTGAGGACACCTGCGTGGCCTCGGTCGGCGACGCAGGCTCCGGAACCCCTGTCACGCCCACTGGCACGGTCACATTCACGACGACTACGGGCGGCTTTACCAGCGGCGCCACCTGTGCACTCGCGCCGACGCCCGGCTCGCCCTCGGTTGGCAGTTGCACGCTCGTCTACTTCACAACCAACAGCGGGCTGCCCACGATCACGGCGAGCTACGGTGGAGACGCAAGGCACGCCGGGAGTGTCGGTCATACGCAGTTCCTGGGCTTGGGCAACGAAGGCACGTATGAAGCTCCGGCGGGCCCTTCGGGTCAATACCCCAACGAAGTCAAGGTCAGCACGGAAGTGCCGATCGCGGGGACCACGGTCGAAGGTGTAGTAGACGCGCCCAACGGCAACCCCGCGCCTCTTCCGCTCTCCTTGCCGGCGCTGACAGGCCTCGATGCGATCTCTGCTGAAGACCTGAAGCTGACCGAGAAGGACACAACAAAGGTCGACAACACCGGCGCCCAGAACTCCAAGGACCTCAAAGAACTGGGCGAAAGTCTCGAAAAGCTCGACGCGCGCACCGCGGAACTCATGAAGGGTTCTGGTGCTGCCGAAGCTGCGGAAGCAAAGACGCTGCAGCAAGACACGATCAAGGAGATCGAAGCGGCCACCAAGATGCTCCGGAAGCAGAACCAGGCCGAGGCCGAAGTGATTCAAAAAGTACGTAAAGACCTCCGCGGTGCAGGCACGTCAAGCCGCCAAGCGTCCTAAGACAAGGACGCTCAAGCCACTCGCGTACGTGGTCAAGCACGGTGTCGCTGCCGGCAAGGTGAGCTTTTCACTCCGTCTGAGTCGCACGCAGATTGACAAGCTCGCCGGTAAGCGCGGCAGTCTGAAGGTGCTGCTGCGCGTCACCATGGTGCTGCCGAGCAGCACCTACAAGACCGGGCTGCCTCGGTCTTTCGTAGAGCCAATCACGCTCAAGCGGACACCCGCCCGCAAGCATTAGCCGCACCGACATCACGCAGCCGGGCGCCCACCGGGAAGATCGCGCCACAGGGTTCTGCAGGAACGTCGGCCGAGGCTGAGAACGTCCGCTACGCCCGGGACCTGGGCATATCGAGTCGGGTGGCGACGCTCTCGAGCAGACGCCCCGAGATTGGCCACATCAGCGTGTGTTGAGGTTTGCGCTGTAAGCGCGCAGGGAGCCGTCGGTGGGTCAGCCATCCGATGACGTAATGGTCGTCAGCGTCCAGGACGGGCAGACCTTCGTCGTCTGTGGCGGCGAGGGCTCGCGCTGCTTCCTCGAGGGTTTGGTTGGGGTGCAGCGTGTGTGCTGTGTGGAGGACCGATGCCGCAGTGACATCGCTGCTGTCGCCGGCGAGTGATTGCTCGAGGTCGGCTGCATCGATAACGCCGAGCAGCGCTCCGTCGGCGGCGAGCACCGGGAGGGTGTTGGCGCGCTCGGCGGAGAAGCGCGCAACGACCTCGCGCAGCGGCAGCTGTGGTGCCAGCGGCCGCGGAAGGTCTCCCATTGCCTCGGCGATGGTGGTGCTGGCGAGTGGGCTCGAGGGTGGCGGGGCGTCGATGTCGATGCCTCGGCGGCGTAGCTTCAGGGTGTAGATGGTGTCCGGGGTGACGGCGTTGCTCAGTGCTGTGGCCAGCACGATCGCGAACATCAGCGGAAGGATGATCCGATAGTCGCCGGTGAGCTCGAAGATGATCAGCACCGCCGTGATCGGGGCGCGTGAGGTGGCGGCGAAAACGGCACCCATCCCGACCAGCCCGTAGGCACCAGCGGATATCGCCAGTTCGGGAAACATGTGGTGTGCGACCGCGCCGTATGCGCTTCCCAGCATCGCCCCCATGAACAGCGAGGGAGCGAACACTCCTCCTGATCCTCCGATCCACATCGTCAGGCTGGTCGCCAGGACCTTCCCCGCCAGTAGCCCGACGAGCACGAGGATCACGTACTGCCCTGAGACGGCTTTCTGAAGCACCGGGTAGCCGACTCCGTACATCTCGGGCACGGCGAGCAGCAGCAGCCCGAGGAGCACGCCTCCGGCCGCCGGTCGGATCCATTCTGGCGCCTGCCCCAGAGCCGGTCTGCGATGTCCTCGCCGCTATAGAGAACACGGATGAACACCAACCCGACGGCGGTGGCGAGAACACGAGCCCGGCATAGAGGAGGATCTCGACCGGAGAGCTGAACGTGAATGACGGCAGCGAGAGGAAGGGGTGGTTGCCGAACGCCGCGCGTCCGATCGCATCGGCCGTGATTGAGCTGAGGACCACGAGGCCGAACGAGCGGGTCTCGAAGTTACGCAGGATCAGCTCCAGCGCGAAGAACACGCCCGCGATCGGAGCGTTGAACGTTGCCGAGATCCCGCCTGCCGCACCGCAGGCAACGAGCAGGCGCAGCTGCGACTCGGGCAGTCGAAAGAGCTGGCCGGCCACCGAGCCGAGGGCCGAACCGATCTGCACGATCGGCCCCTCGCGGCCGACGGAACCGCCGGAGCCGATGCAGAGGGCCGATGCGAGCGACTTGACGATGGGAACCTGCGGTCGCATGCGCCCGCCCTCACGGTTGACGGCGTACATCACCTCCGGAACGCCGTGGCCGCGTGCCTCGGGCGCGAAGCGCGACACCAGCGGACCGTAGATCAGGCCGCCGATGATGGGCACGGCGAGCACGAACCAGATACCCACACCGGATATCAGCGGGTTGCTCGCGTGGCCGGCCGCGCTGAAATCGTCGTGGCCCGTGAACAGGTAGGTAAACCCAAGGATCATGTACCGGAAAGCAACGGCGCCCAAGCCCGCACCGACTCCAACCAGCAGCGATAGGAGCATCAGCCCGCGCTGCCCTCCCGCAACCGAGCGCGCCATCCGCTCGCGCCATCCCCGCCGAACGCGAGTTCCTGCTTCGACGCGTTCAGCCGACTGCCCGGGCGCTCCGGCTGCGAGGCTCGCGGCCCCGGTGGCCGACGCTCCGCAGGGGGTGTTCTCTGCAGCGCCCACGTCCCTAGCTGGCCTCGATTCCCGCGAGCATCACGTCGATCGCATGGCGGATGTTTCGCCACTGGAAAGCACCTGGGTCAAGTGCGCGGTGCAGCATGAGGCCATCTGCCAGCGCGAGCAGAATCGACGCGAGCGCATTCGCGGGGATCTCAAGCAACTCCCCTGAGGCGACCGCCTCCTCGATCCACGAGCGCACAAGCACACGGCGCCGCCGCATTGACCTCGCGAGGTGCTCGCGCACGGCTTGTTCGGTGAGCAGATCGGCCCAGAGGTCAGCCCGGACCTGCACCCGCGCCAGGTCCTCGCCGCGTGCGAGCATGGCCTGAGCGAACAGTCGTAGCCGCTTGACCCCTGAGGAGTTCGTGCTGGTGATCTGCTCGAGTTCGCTGTCAAGCGTCGCGGCGTCGTCCTCGAGCAGCGCAAGCAGCAGATCCTGCTTGTGGACGAAGTAGCCGTAAAAGGCGCCCTTACTCACCCCCGCTTCGGCGCACACATCGTCAACCGTCAGATCGCGAAACCCTCGCAGCGCAGCACATCGCCATGCCGCGTCGACGAGGAGCTGACGACGCTCAGCACGGGTCTCCGGGCGAAGCTTGGGCACTGGCGGCCTCCGGGTCAGATGCACAGCCAAACCGACGCGTCGGTTTTTATACAGTCTACTGCGAAAACTCCTTCAGCAGCCTTTACTAACTGTGGTGCTAAAGTAAAGGATGTGCCGCGCGTATCTAGCAAGAACCAGGTGACTCTGCCCGTCGATGTCATGCGCGCGGCTGGTCTCCGCCCAGGGGACGAGGTCACGGTGAGACCCGTTGGCGAGGGCGAGGTCATCGTCGCGGTACGCGGTTCGCGCGTTCGACGACATGCAGGGATCGCTGCCGGGATCTACCGCGAGGGCGAACTCGAGAGGCTGCGCGGCGAGTGGGAGCGCTGATTCTTGATGCGAGCGTTCTGATCGGACTGCTCGATTCCGCGGATGCGCACCACGCTCGCGCCGTGCAAGACACCGAGGCGGCCGACATCTCTCAACGCCGGCTCGTCGCGCCGGCAACGGCTTACAGCGAGGCACTGGTCGCCTTCGCTCGCGCGGGGCGGACTGCTGAGGCGCGCGGCGCAATCTCCGGGATGGGCATCACCGTGGCGCCGCTGACCGAGGTCATGGCCGAGCGCGCGGCCGAGCTGCGAGCGCGGCACGTGCGGTTGCGTCTACCTGACGCGATGGTGCTCGCGTGTGTTAGCGAGCTGGACGGCGAGCTGTTGACCTACGACGCCCGCTTGGCAGCGATGGCACGCAGAGCTTCGTAGGCGGGTCCGAGCGGCGGATGCAGGCTGGGGCGGCGCCCCAGGACAGTGCCTGAAGCTCGCGCGAGTGTCCCGTCTCGCGTGCGGCTTACGCTGGGCGCACCTGCCGATTTGCAGGGCGCTGCGGATGCGCCCGAGTGGACTCGAACCACCACGGGGAAATTTCCCCACAAGGCCCTCAACCTCGCGCAGAGAGTGCAGATGCGTCCGCCGGCGTCCAGATCGTCCGTATCGTCCGGAAAACGGACGCATCGGACGCATCGGACGATCTGGACGTTGCCGGAGTGTTGCCACGCCGTGCGACCACTATGCGTGGTGGACTTCGAGGCGGCGGGCAGGGCGCACCCCGGATCCATCCCTGAATAGCGTGGCGAGACGGTGAGTACACAATATGGTACACTCGACCTGTGGCGAAGACAGTGCCAGTTCGCGAGTTCCGGGCGCATCTCAGCACCTTGCTGAGCGACGTGGCCGACCGTCGCGATCATGTGCTCGTGACGCGCAACGGCAAGCCGGCCGCCGCGCTTGTTCCGATCGACGAGTACGACGCTCTAGAGGAGACGGCCGAGATTCTCTCCGACTCCGAGACGCTCGCCGCGATCGAGGCGGGTCTGTCCGAGGTCTCGCGTGGGGAGATTGTCAGTCTCGCTGACCTACGCGCCGAGCTCGACGAGCTGCGCCCCAGCCGCTGAGCGGTGGCGCACGTCGTCCTCGCTCGCCGCGCCCGCGGCGAGGTGCTCGAGCTCAGCTGGCCCATAATCGACGCGGTGAGAGACGCGCTCGGTCTCCTCGAACGCGATCCGCTGGCAGGCCATGTACTACGCGGGCGACTGAGGGGACTTCGCTCGCTTCGCGTCGGTGCCTACCGAATCATCTACCAGCTCGCAGAGGCCGACCAGACAGTCCGAGTACTCGCGATTCGGCACCGCTCCATCGCGTACCGCAGCGACCCCAGGTAGGGCACGAAGCACGCGCGCCAAAGTCCCGTCTCAATCACGACTCAGCGTTGGCGCACCTGCAGATTTGCAGGGCGCTGCCAATGCACCTAAGTGGACACTACTCAAACCAATCCCAAGCATTTTCGAGGGTTATTGATGCGTTTCCGGCGGGTTTTCCGGAGCAGAGCCGCCCGTCTGGGCTCGCGCCGGATGGGTCGAGGACCGGCCGTCTCGGCAACGGCGTGGTTCAGAGGGCCGTCATCAAGGCTTTGGTGGAGGCCGGTCATCCGATGGACGTGGGGGAGACGCATCGGGCAGTCGAAGGATTCCTCGGATGTCCCGTTTCCAGGGATTCGGTCAACAGCTGTCTATCGACCGGTGCCCAAGCGGCGCGGCTCGGCTTCGAGCGTGTCGCGCGGGGCCAGTATCGACTGGCGGGCTCGTGAGGCGGCGGTAGATGGGCACGCGTTCCTGGTCCGAGGTCGCTGGTTCGAGCTTAGCCGGACCCATTCGGGACAGGAGTAAGTGGCCGCACTCCAACCGTTGAGGGAGCCTGCTGGCGTCTCGCGGGCCTATCGCTTTATTCCGATTGCCTGGCCCTCGGTGTACCGGATTGCGGGCTCGATGCTCTCGACCAGGAACTGCTCGTGCTCGCCTCGCTCCCAGGCCTCGCGCAGTCCGGGGGCGTGGAGGTCGAAGTCGGGCCTGGTGGTGCGCACGAGCTCGCGCAGGTCAAGGCGCAGCTCGTGCAGGGAGGGCCTGCCCCAGTACCAGTAGCCGTTGTAGAGCGAGTGGATACGCCGCTCGGCGCCGAGGACGAAGGTGTGGGGCACCATCGGGTCGTGAGGGTCCGTGTACTCCTGGATGTCGAGGTCCCTCTGCACGACCCGCTCGGGGTCGGCGAGGAAGGGGAACTCGGCGCCGACGGCGTCGCGGAACTCGTTGACGTCGAGCTGGTTGTCGGTCGTGATCACCAGTAGCCTCGTGTAGGCGACCTTGAAGTCGGCGTAGGACTCGGCGAACTGGCGCAGGAAGCGGTGCTCCTTCGGGTCGTAGCCGCCGCGGGCAAGGTGAAGGACCATCGGGTTGCTTCCCTGGATCTCGGAGATCACTCGCCTGGTCCCAGTGTGGTCGGTGAGCTCGTAGTCTGGGAACTGGGCTCCGATCTCGATGTCCTCTCGCATCGTTTCCTCTCCTGTGGTCTCTATCGGTTCTCGGTTGCGGGACTCTGGACAGCGGACGGCGGACGGCGGACGGCGGACGGCCGCGTCCGCGGGTGCGGACGCGGCCCGGGCTGCGCCCTACGCCGCGCTTGTGGCGATCCGGGTGCTGCGGGTGCGCGCGGTCTCCCGCGCCGCCGCCGGCATCCCGAGGATCAGCGCGATCGGCAGGCCGACGAACAGCATGTGGTCGATCAGGAACGGGACGTACCAGCCGGCGAAGAACGGCTCGTGCGCGGTGCCGGTGAGCGGCAGCACGACCGCGGTGTTGAACATCCAGACCGCGGCTCCGAAGACGAGGCCGAGAGTCACCTGGCGTGCGCGCGTGGTTGCGAGCGGGCGCAGCACCGCGGTGTAGAAGAGCACGATGGTCAGGGTGATCCCGACGTGCAGGGCGAAGCCGAGCCCGGCGACAAGCCAACCGGTCGTGCCCGTCTGGGTGAAAGCATCGTGGCCGAGCAGGCCGCTGGCGATGTATTGCAGCAGGCTCTCGAAGTTGTAGCGGCCGTCGATCACGACGTAGGCGACGAACGAGAAGGCCGCGTCGAGGACAGCGGCAACGAGCGTCGCGATGATGATCGGGCGGACGAGCGAGGCGCGGTTGCTGATGGTGCTGGGCATGACGGTTCCTTTCGGTCTGAAGTTGGCGGCTCGGTCCGTCCGCCTTCATTGGGTTAGTGCGCACCGCGTGCCGCGTCTTACGCGCGCGGCGCTGATTTCTGCCCGTCATCCGGGATCGGGCTCCGGACGTTCAACGACAGAGGGGGTCGGCCGAGGGATCGGCCGACCCCCTCTCGGCGGGCGGGAACTCGCGCGGGCGCTCCCGGGCCTATGCGGCGCGCGCCGCCGGGAAACGCTCGATCGCCGCGGCGATCTCGTCGGCGTGGGTCGCCAGGGCGAAGTGACCGGTGTCGAACAGGTGCAGCTCGGCGTCGGGCACGTCCGCGAGGAACGCCCGGGCGCCGTCGGCGACGAAGTATTCGTCGTTGGCCCCCCAGGTGATCAGCGTCGGCGGCCGTTGGCTGCGCAGATACTCCTGCCACGCCGGGTAGAGAGCGACATTGGAGGTGTAGTCATAGATCAGGTCGAGCATCACCTGGTCGCGGCCGGGGAGGTCCTGGTAGCGCTGGTCGAGCGTCCACGAGTCTGGGTTCACCCGCTCCGCGTCCGGGACCCCGTCGAGGTACTGAGACTTCGTGGACTCGAGCGTCAGGAAGGCGCGAACGGCGGGCTCGGCTGCGTCCCGATCCTCCCAGTAGGGGGCGAGCCCCGTGAGCTTTGGCCCGATCCCGGCCTCGTATGCGTTTGCGTTCTGCAGGATGAGCGCCCGAACGCGGTCGGGACGCCGGGTTGCGATTCGGAAGCCGATCGGGGCGCCGAAGTCGAACAGGTACAACGAGAACTGCTCGAGGCCGAGCACGTCGGTGAACGCCTCGATGCTGTCCGCGAGTCGCTCAAACGTCGACGTTCCTTTGAGCGGCTCGGTGCGGCCGAACCCGGGGTAGTCCGGGGCGACGAGGTGGAAACTCCCCGCGAGACGGTCGATCAGGCCCTGGTACTGCGCGGAGGAGCTTGGGAAGCCGTGGAGCAGAAGCAGTGTGGGGTTCGACCCGGCTCCCGCTTCGCGGTAGAAGATCTCGCTGCCCTGAACCGTCACCGTCTTGTAGCTGGTCATCGCTGACATTCCTTTCGGAGGGGTTGGCGTCAGCGTGTTCGTGACCTGCGTGACGTGGTTCTTACCGCAGCGCTGAAAGGCGGGTGGGCTTCAGATGGGGTCCGGTCCGGCCTTGGCGAGCTCGAGCAGCCCGTCGTGGTCGGCCCGGCATGCGCTACAGCTGCGCAGGTGGACCGCCATGCCCGGGAACCGTGCCGCCGCGTCCTGGCCGGCCAGCTCCATGTCCACGTACTGGTCGATGATCGGCACGCCGGCGTCGCAGCCCGGATCGAGCGGGTCGGCGGCCAAGAGCTCGTTGATCGTCCGCTTCTCGTTCATGGCTTCACCTCTCGAGATCGTGCCCTGTCGCGGCGAGACCGGCGCGGAGCTTCTTACGGGCGTCGAACAGGGTCTTGTAAACGGCGTTACGGTTGGAGTTCAGCCGCAGAGCTAGGACGTCGATCGACTCCTCGTTCAGTGCGGCCGCGACGAACACATCTCGCTGGCGGTCGGTGAGCTCGCTCTCGACCAGTCCGCGAAGCACCGAGAGCATCTCGCGCTGCTCGCTGTCGCGCTCGGGCTGCGCGCGCAGCCGGTCGGGCAGCCTGTCCCACACCGCCTCGTCGGCCGCCGGTGGCTGGCGCTGCCAGGCGTGGCGCGCGAACTTCCCCGAGACCTCGAAGATCACGAACTTATATGCCCAGGTGGTGAAGCGGCTTTCGCCCTGGTAGTCGCCGAGCCGCCGGAGGATCGCGATCAGAGCGTCATCGGCTGCCTGGTGAGCGATGTCGTCCAGCTCCTGGCCACCCACCGAGCCGAGCCAGTCTCGCCGTCGTCCGCACTCACGCCGAGCGGCCCGCAGCAGCAGGCTGTGCAGGTCGGCTACGCGCTCCTCGCGCCGCGCCCCGGCGGGGAGAGTGCGTCGACCCATGAGCGTGACTCTAGATCGAGCAGCGACGGAAGGGGCTGGCTGACCTCGCGTGATTCGATGATGCCCTCGTTCATGGGGATGAGGCTACGCCTCATTCCCGGGGGCGTGTACGCTCGCCACCTGGCACGGCACTGCAGCCGCGGTCGCTTCGCCGTCGCTAGTGCTAGCGAGGAGCCGAGCCGGCGGCCGGCGCAGGCACCGCGTTGTCGAAGAGCCGAACCGGACGCCAATGTCGCCAGAGGCTCGTCGGCGAGCGGAATATCGATTGCAGCATGGGACATGTACTCGTTGTGTGACGAGTTACCGTCGCGTCTTACCTCGGCGGCTCGAATAAGGGCGCGACGGCCGCGGCGCCGCGTAGGCAGCCCGATTGATTTGGGAGCTCGCGAGCGACTAGAAGAACCTTGAGCGGCCGAGTGGTTGTAGCGGACCTGCGGCGCGCGGAGGCGATCGGCGGCGTGCTCGCAAACGTTTCGGGGCTCGGCTTAGCGAATCTCCAAGCCGGGGCGTAAGACCGCGCGCGTCGATGTCACAGATCCGACGACGCGCACGACTAACGACTAAAGGAGACCGAGAGATGTCGAAGCTTCTGCATGTGATTGCCTCGCCCCGGGGGGAGCAGTCCAAGTCCACCGCCCTTGGTGACGCGTTCCTGGAGAGCTACCGCGAGCGTCGACCCGATGTCGAGGTCGACACTCTCAACCTATGGGAGGAGCAGCTGCCTATCTACGGCGGCAGGGGCGCGGCGGCGAAGATGACCGTCTTCTCCGGGCAGGCTCCGTCTGGCGAGGAGGCGGCGGCGTGGGCCGACGTAGAAAGGGTATTCGCGCGGTTCACCGCTGCTGATGAGTTCGTGTTCACGGTTCCGATGTGGAACGCTGGCGTGCCGTGGGTGCTCAAGCACGTCATCGATACGATCACGCAGCCGGGGATGGTCTTTGGCTTTGACCCGGCCAAGGGCTATAGCCCACTGCTCCAGGGCAAGCGCGCCGTCGTCGTCTACACCAGCGGCGTCTATTCGCAGGGCGCGCCCAAGGCGTTTGGTTCGGACTTCCACAGCACGTTCTTCGATGATTGGCTGCGCTTCATCGGGGTCGAGGACATCTCGGAGATCCGCTTCCAGCCGACAGTTCTGACGGCCGACGCCGACGGCGATCTGAAGGCGGCATTGGCCCGCGCGCGCGAGCTCGGTGCGACGCTCGCCTGAGCGCGTAGCGCCTCGGTGCTCCCCGCATGGCTGCCGGCGTCCGGTCCTCGGCTCGGACGCCGGCAGCTGCTTGCGGTTCATCGGCCATCACACTCCGGGGGTCCACAGCACCGCAGGCGGTCGCCCGGATTGCCAGCGCTCGACGCGCAGCGTGAGCGTCTCGATGTCGTCCACCGCGTAGGCGACGGTCAACTCGACCGCGCGCTCGGTGGCGTCACGAGCGGTCAGCGGCCGGAACGTCGCCGCGCCGCGTCTGGGCGCGTTGGGAAACAGCGCCGCCCCTGTGTTGATTGCCGCAAGCGCGACCTGCTCGCCGTGCACCTCGATCAAGGCGCGCGTGTCGACCACCAATACGTCATGGTCACGGCCGCGGTGGGCGCGCGCCCCGACCAAGGTGGCGGCGCGGGCGCGGTGCACCCAGAAGAAAACGCGTGAGTTGAGCGCCTCATACCACTGCTCCGGGGACATCCCGTCGAGGCGAGCGGCGAGCACGCTCTCGCGCAGCGGCTTGTTGTCGCGAATCCATGCCCTACCGTGGCGCGGATGGTCTATCTCGACCGCCTCTCGTCGTCTTCGTGACTCGATCTGATGCCGCTCTTCGCCGGCGATTTCAAACCGGTCAAGCAGCGCCGTCGTTGACAGCAACCCGAGTCGGCGGATCGACGCCCACGCTCCCGCCTCGGAGACGTGGTAGATGAGCGGGTATGCGGTCACGAACGCCGCGACGTGAGACCGGCTTGAGATCATGCCGCCAGCGCGCAAACGAGTCGCCTCGCGAGGGCAGCGTGTGTCGCAGGTACCTCCCGACGTGATCGTCGGGAACTCACGCCGCCCGCTCCGCCGGCCGAGGAGCTTCCCGGCCGGGTGTTGGTCGCCACCGGAGCCCGCGGCTCCAGCCGGTGAGTGTGTCGGGTTTTGAATGGCGGCGGCGCACAGGAAAACTCAAGTCAAATGGCCTGCTTCTTTGGTGCAGGCTTCATCACTGATGTTCATAGTCCGCTTGCCCCAAGGGGATCGATGCGGAAGTCGTCGCCATCGATACGCGCCCTCTGGGACCGACCGCGATCAGGTCTGGGTCAGGTGGTGACGACGAGCTTTCCGGTGGCGGTGCCCGCTTCCATCGCTCGGTGTGCTTCAACGATTTGCTCGAACGTGTAGATGCGATCGACTGGCACGGTGGCATGTCCTGCGGCGACAGCGTCAAGGAACGCTTGCAGTGTCTCGGCGGGGAGGTCGGTCGCGTCGCCGCCGTAGGCAGTCAGGCGGACGCCGCGAGGTATGTAGTCGATCGGGTAGAAGTCCCTCACGGTCCACTCGTTCGAGAGCATGCCCGTGAAGCACACGACGCCGTGGACGCGGGTAGCCGCCAGCGTGTCGGGAAGCGTCGGGGTGCCGACCAGCTCCAGGGCGGCATCGACCCCGCCCGGGGCGAGCTCGCGAACATCGCTCGCTATCTCGCCATCATCGATGATCACGTGGTCGACGCCTATATCCCTGAGGGCCGCCATCTTGCTCGCGTCGCGCGTTGTCGAAAGGACCTTCATGCCGAGCCGCTTGGCAAGGATGGCGGTCGCCATACCGATCGAGGATGTGCCTCCGCGGATCAGGATCGACTGGCCGGGCTTTGCGTCAAGGCCGATCGTGAGCGATCCGTGGGAGGTCTGAAGCATCTCCGGGACCGCGCCGATCGTCCCCCAGTCCAGTCCGCTGGTGAAAGGGACGACCTGGCGGACGGGCACGCACGTGTACTGCGCGTAACCGCCGTCGAAGGTGCGGCCCATTCCGCCCATCAGCGCGCAGCCTCGCTGGCCGACCTGCAGCTCACGCCCCCGCACCCGGCCACCACCCGGGCTGCCCGATTCCGAGAACCCTCGGGAACGTGACGCCCTCGGCATGCCCGCGGACGGCTATGCAGCTCGACCTGTTCAGCCGAAGGCCTTGACCTCGAGGAGCACCCACCCCTGCTGCGGTTTCGGTACTCGGAGCTCACGGATCTTAAGGGCCTCAGGCGGTCCGGGACCGTCCACGACGATCGCCTTCATCCTCTCGTGCATATCAGGCCGCCCCTGCATCGACCGGCGGCCGGCCTGTGGTGGCCCTGAGCCGTGCGAGCGTGTCGCGCAAATCCTCGAGCGACTGAGCGCTGAGAGCGCTCGAGAGTCTTGTCTTGAGCACGGCCTGGAACGTGGCCATGCTGTTCGCGAGCAGCAGCGCACCCGCAGGAGTAAGTTCGATCAGGGAGGAGCGGCGGTCTCTGGGATGAGCGTCCGGCGGCAGAGTCCGTCCACCTCGATTCGGTCGATGAGCTGCTCGCCCCGCCACAGTTATCGACAACTCCTCCGCAATGTCCTGAACCCGGCACGCTCCCCTCTCGCCGACTACCGCATTGGCTCGAACCGTCCAAGCGGAAGGCCGTGCTCGGCGCGCAGCCTGTCGTCAACCGCGTCCCACAGCTCGGTCTCCAGGCCGACGGGCTCCTCAATACCTCGGCCGTCAGCGACACCAGAGGCCCAAGTATTCGAAGGAACTAGTTTCCATGGCAGATAGTGCGTTACACTCTGGCCAGATCATGTATTCCATGGAATCTATATTAGCCGAAAGGACCGACATGAGCGCACAAGACGACATCCGTGAGCCGCTAGCCACCTACGAGCGGTCGCTCGACACCAGCGACGCCGGACTCGTGGCCCAGTGCTACACCGACGACGGGATCTTCATGCCAACGACGCTCCCCACGGCGCGTGGCGCCGACATGGAGGAGGCCTACGGGCGGATCTTCGGGCAGATCAGCCTCGATGTGGCCTTCACGATCGACGAGCTCCAGATCACCGGAGAGGACACCGCGTACGCGCTCACGCGCAGCAACGGAACACAAACCATCCTGGCCACTGGCACTCAGAGTGCCGAGTCAAATCGCGAAGATCTTCATCTTTCGCCGGAGCGGCGGCGCCTGGAAGATCGCACGCTACTTGTCCGACAAGGCCGAGTGACGGCCCGTTTCACCGTGCGCTTCATTCGCCGGCGCACGGTGCCGGAGCGGCTCCAAACGCACACTGTGGTGCGGCGAGCCGGGCCGTGATGCGAGTCGCAACTTACGCAATGGATGCGTAGCCACCACCCGAACTTAACCTGATTTAGGTCGTAGGCGTCTTATGGCCGGGCCGCAGCGGGCAGGCCACGGCTCTCGGGCGCCTCAATGGCCCCGAGACGCGTGATCCCCTAGCCCCAGCGGGCGAGATCAGCAGTACTCCCCGCCGAGCAGATCGCCGATCGCGGCATCCGCCAGGCCGATGCGACCCACACGAGGAATATCGAGCCCCGGTCGCCGGGCATCGGCGACCCGCCCGAACGGTTTCAGTCAGGACACTGAGCTATCTCAGAAATGCGCCCGAGTGGACTCGAACCACCACGGGAAAACTCCCCACAAGGCCCTCAACCACGTCGCGGCGCGAGGGTATCCGCGACCGGTCGGCCACATCAGCAGGCGTCGGCCGAGCGTCGACTTCGTCCAAGCCTCGACCATCGAGGCGCCCTGCTTTCGGTGAAAGTGGGGTAGCACCGTTTCGTGGCCTGTCTGAGGCCGTCAAAGCGGGTCCCATTCCAGGTCTCCGCTCCTCTAGCGTCTAGCGTTGGGCAACAGCCGTCG
>CAWBBS010000008.1:0-21792 GCA_963787115.1 uncultured Solirubrobacteraceae bacterium | reverse complement strand
CGAGGGCATCTGCCGCGAGGTAATCGCGCCCGCCGCGATCTCCCCCTAGCAGTCGCGTACAGTGCGCGGCGCCTCGCCGTGGCCTCGCCTGCACGGACTGGACGTGGCGGGGGTGCTCGCCGTCGAGATGTTCCTGTCCGGCGGCCGCCTGCTCGTCAACGAGTCGGCCTTCTTCCGCGCTCACAACAGCGCGCCATCTGACGATCGAGGGCTGCCCACCTCGCAGTTTGAAGCAGCACCTGCGCGGCGTCCTTGACTGGCCGCTCGGGGAGAAGCGAGCTCCCTGGCCCCCGCATGCGCGATGGTGAACGTCCTCGGAACCACCGGGACGGCTCCCGACCCGCGGCTCCGCCTGTGGGGCGTCGCTCGCCTCATGCCCACGTGCACCTCTACGGCAAGGCGCCCAGCCCCGGCCGAAAGCTCGGGCACGTCACCGCGCTCGGCCCCAACGTGGCACAGGCCACTCCGAGCGTGCTCGGCGGCGGCGTCGGCGCTGGTGGCCCCGGGCATGAGTGCCGCCCGCCGTGGGAGTCCTCATGGGCAGCGACAAGCGACCTGCCCGTTATTGCAGCCGCCCCGGGGTGCTGGCCGAGCTCGGCATCAGCCACGAGGTGCGCGTGCTCTCCGCGCATCGCACCCCGCACGACATGCTCAGCTATGCCGCCGGCGCCCGCGACCGAGGCATTGCGGGTGCTGATCGCGGGCGCCGGCGGCCGGCGCACCTGCCGGGCATGCTCGCCTCCGCGACCGTCCTGCCCGTGATCCGTGCTACCGCTGCGCATCTCGACGGCCTGGACTCCCTGCTCTCGATCGCGCAGATGCCGGCGGGCGTGCCGGTCGCGACCGTCGCGATCGGCGCCGCGAGAAACGCCGGCCTCCTGGCGGCACGCATCCTTGCGATCGGTGACCCGAATCTTCGCGCGCACGCCCTCGAGAGCGTGAGGATGACCTCGCCCGGTCGGCCCGCGCAAGGACGCGCGCGTTCAAGAGCTCCATCCGCCACCGACCCACCACAAGGAGACACATGCTCAACGCAAAGCGCCTGATCATCACCGGCATCGCGACGGCCGACAGCATCGCCTTCGCGGTCGCCGAAGAGCCCAGCGAGAAGGCGCCGAGGTGATCGCCACGACGCTGGGCCGTGATCGCGAGCTCACCGAACAGGCGGTGGCGGAGCTGCCGCAGCCGGTCGAGATCGTCGAGCTCGACGCAACACGGCCCGAGGACTTCGATTCGCTCGCCGAGCACCTGCGCAGCCGGTGGGGAGGATCGACGGCGCGCTGCACGCCGTCGCGTTCGCGCCCAGGGACGCGCTGGCCGGCAGCTTCCTCGCGGCCCGGCCGGAGGGCGTGAACCTCGCCTTCCAGACCAGCGCCTTCTCATATGCCTCGCTGGGCGTTTGCTCGCCGCGCTCGCGCCCGACTGCGGCGCAGCCCTGGTGGGCCTCGACTTCGACGCGCAGGTGCCTGGCCCGTCTACAACTGGATGGGCGTCTGCAAGGCGGCGCTGGAGTCCGTGAACCGCTATGTCGCGAGGGACCTCGGCGTACGCGGTATCCGCGCGAACCTCGTTGCCGCCGGGCCGCTGCACACCAGGGCCGCCGGGGGCATCCCGGATTTCGATCGGCTCCTGAGCGCATGGGATTCGGGCGCGCCGATCCATTGGGACGCGCGCGACCCCGCCCCGGTGGCCGACGCGGCCTGCTTCCTGCTCTCCGACCTCGCGCGAGCCATCACCGGAGAGATCCTCCATGTCGACGGGGGCTACCACGCCATGGCGGCGGCGCTGCGCTGAGGCCCTTACCTCTCCCTCTTACCTTTACAGTCCGCTTTCCATCACAACCGAAGTTACACCCATTTACTTAAAGCTGTAACTAATTATCATTCCCGTATCCGATATCGACCGCGCAAAATAGTTCTACACACATAATTTCGTCTTCACCGCCTACCACTACCATCCTCACTACGACTAGATCGTCCCAGCAACGCCGCCCGGTTCCTCATCCTCGATCGCGTTCGTCACCGGCTTCACCGACGCCGAGCCCGGCACCGGGAGCGGGCTGCAGCTCGTCGTCGGTGACATTCAGGCCGCGCGGCGCGGAGCTGATCGGCATCGAGGTCTTCCCCTGGGGCGGCTTCATCGGCTTCAGCGACCCCGACGGGAACCGCTGGTCGGTACAGCAGATGCGGGACCGCTGAGCGGCCTATTTTTTCGACGTGCGCTTTGGACTTCGGTGCGCGCTTGAGCGTGATGCGCTGCACGAATGAGCGCGGCACGCCGGCCGGGAAGAACTTGCTGGGAAGGATCATGTCCACGCGCACGTAGACGGTGATGCTGAGTGGGCGCCGGCGAGCTTCTTCAGTGCCGACCGGTTGAGCGGGATCCGCAGTTTGAGCTTGCCTGCAGGCACGCCGTGCCGGCTCACGAAGCCGAGCGCCCGCACACGGCCCACCTTGATTCCGCGCAGGCTGGACGCGGCGCTGATGTTAGCCGCGACCTTTTTGAGGATTTCGCCCCTCTGCTTGGCGGCCTTGAGCAGCGCTTCGAGTGCCTTGTCCGCTTCGTCGAGCTCGACCTGGCCCTTCCCCTGTTCGGTAAGGCTCGGGCTCTTGAGCAGTTCGATCGCCTTCGCGTCGAGCTTTTCGATGCTCGCATCTGCACGTCCGACCTTGGCATTCCCTTCGATCGCGCCCTTCAGGAGTTCGCCCTCGGTCTTGAGCATTGTCGTGATCTGTTCGCTGGCGGCGGCAGCGTCCTTGAGCAGCTGTTGCCCGGCAAGCTGTTCGGCGGCACTCGAGCTCTTGTCGAGTTCAATCGCCCGTGCGTCGAGGGCTTCCACGCTCCGGTCGAGTTCGGCCACGGTCGATGGCTTCTGAGCGCCCTCTACGTCGACCTCGCTGATCAGCGCATCCGTTATGCGCAGGTCGCTTGCAGAGGTCCCGTCGAGCCCGCTCTGGGCATTGGGCAGCACGATCGGGACTGGGATCGGGTCGGCGATGTGTCCCTGCACGGTGCCTTCCACGGTTGTACCCGCGACCGGCACTTCGGAGCCAAGGACGACTTCGTTGGGGTATTGCCCAGACGGCCCGGTCGGCGTTTTCGAAAGGAGGTTTCGCTGATTTCCCCGAGGAACTGGGTGTGGCCGACGCTCCCGGAGTGGCGCGGGTCGCCCTGGTATGTGGCGGTGATGGACGGCAGGCCGCTGTTGGCGGTGAAGTAGGTGAGCGTGCAACTCGCGACCGCGGGCGACAGGGGGGTGGCCGCAAGCGTGCAGGTGGCGCCGTTGCCGAAGCCGCCGCTCGTGGTCGTCCATGTGACGGTCCCCGTCGGCGTGACCGGGGGCTCGTGCTCCGCCGTCGCCGACCTGCGCGACGCACGTGTTCTGAGAGCTGGCGAATTTCGTAGTTGCAGGTCACGCTCGTGCCGGTGGGGCGCTTGGCCGACTTTTCCGCTTCTTCTTTTTCCTTCTTGAGCATTTCTTCGCTCGTGCTCGCGCCGCCCTGTTCGGCCCAGAAGCCGCTTCCGCCTTCGGTGTAGCCGGCCGAGCTGAAGCGACGCGTTGCCGCTGCCGACGCTGGCCGTTCGCGAGCACCGTCAGCGGCAGTCGGTCATATGCGGTGTAGAAGCCCTCCTTCAGCGTGAGCTCGGCGAGGGCGCCGCTCTCGGTGCCTTCAAGCGGAACTGCACCCCGTCGGTTTCCGCCGTGCCCGAGAATCCCCCGGTACTCATGTTCATCTGGGTGATGTCGTAGCTGCCGTTCGACGGTTCGCGGGCGCCTCCTACGACGTTTCCGACCGTGTAGCCGGTCGTCCACTTGCCGAGCATGTTGTAGGTGGGGGCCGCCGCGGTCGCGGTAGCGGGGACCACGCCGGCGATACAGGCGATCGCCGCGACGAACGCCGCCGCACGTTTGGCCAGCTTCGAGCAAAGGGCGGGAAAGGCGGACATCGGCAACCTCCGGGGTGGTTGGCCTGGTGGACGGTCCGAGTTGGGCTCCGCGCCACAGCAGGTGGACGCGGACGCCGCCGGCAAACGCCGGTGCGGGGATGCTATCCCAGTAACCCGTTGGCGCAATCGGTGGAGCGGACTGGCTCAGCTGTGCCGGCGGTCGAGCTCGAGCGAAACCTCGGCGACCGCTCATCCAGGGCTCCGAGTGCATCGACGATCAGCAGTGCCGGGTCCGGCTGCTCTCGCAGGTCATCGAACTCTGCGTAGTGGGCGCGCACGATGTCGGGAGTGGCGTCCGAGACGCGATCGGGGTCGGATAGGCGCCGCGCCGATCGCTCCAGGGCCTCCTCGAGGGGAACGTCGCAGTACACGAGCAGCGGCTGCGTCCCGCACGCCGCAAGTCCGTCCAGCAGCAGCTGCCGGTCGGCCGGCGCGCGGCACGTCGCGTCCACGACCGCGCCTGGGCCGTGCCGCATCGCGTGCAGCGCCTCGAGCGCGAGCTGCCGGTAGGTGGCGTGGGAAAACCGCTCGCTGTAGTGCTCCTGCGAGGCCCGCCGGCTGGCAGGCACGCCCGCCATGCGCTTGCGCACCTCGTCGGAGGAGA
Source organism: uncultured Solirubrobacteraceae bacterium (assembly GCA_963787115.1). GTDB lineage: Bacteria > Actinomycetota > Thermoleophilia > Solirubrobacterales > Solirubrobacteraceae > Palsa-744. Next base: position 17,240 of record CAWBBS010000008.1, on the reverse strand, counting down.
TGACCGGCATCCCGGACCTGCGAGACAGCTCCTGCGCAAGCGTGGACTTGCCGCTGGCGGCGGGACCGCAGATCACCAGCGCGACGGGTCCCCTCGCGCGCCAGCAGAGCCTCTCGCCGAGCTCCCAAAGGTGCTGCGCCAGCCTTCTGTTCGCGCAGCGACTCTGCGCCGCCCCGCTCGGCTGCGGTGATGAGCGCGACCTTCGCGCGCACGAACGCTCGGTGGGCGGCGTAGAGGACCGCAGCTCATTGCCAGCCGGCGCTCAGCCCCCCGGCCTCGTAGGCGCGGGTCAGCTCGCGCGCCGCCCATCGCTGTCCGCTCGCCTCGAGGTCCATCGACAGGAAGGCGAGGTCGCTGGCGACATCTGTTCGCCGGAGCCCCGCGTCGAACTCAATGCGGTCGACAACGCGGATCGACGGCTCCAGCAGGACATGCTCGCAGCGCAGGTCCCCGTGCCCGTCACGGGCGAGGCCCGCTTCGGCACGCGACTGAAGCTCCCCGGGTATGGCCGGCGACGAACGCGTCGGCGAAGGCGGCCGCCGCGTCCGGGTGCCAGTCGGCAGGCGGGGATGCCAGTGAGAGCTCACGTATGTTGCGCTGCCATACGGTGAGCAGCCGATCCGGGCCCCAGTCCGTCGCCACCTCCGCCCTGCGGTGGAACTCCGCCACCACGCCGGCGAGATCTACGACCTGCTCGCGGGTAAGCCGGCCCGCTTCGATTGCGCCCTTCAGGGTGCTCCGCTCGCTGAAGGCGAGCATGTGGACTGCGTACTCGATAGCTCCCGGTGTGTCCTCGGGTGCGAGACCCAGGCCCTCGCCCGCGGGGACGACCGCCAGCACTCCGAAGTAGATGCCGGGGGCGAGGGCCTCGTTCACGCGCACCTCCTCCCGGCAGGCCTCACGGCGGCGCTCCAGCGTGCCGTAGTCAAGGAAGCCGAAGGTCACGGGCTTCTTGATCTTGTAGGCGTGCTCGCCTGCCACGAAGACCACCGACGCATGTGTCTCATGAACCGTTACCGCCGGGTGCCCTGGATATGTGGACGCCGAGGACAGCGCGCTCAGAAGAGCGGGGTCGACGTTGGGTTCGCTCGAAGCTTGCACAGCCCCATTGGAGCGACTTTGACGGACGGGTGCCCCAGCTCGCCGTCTGTCAGGTGGTGGGGGCGGCCGGACGCCTCGAGAGTTTGCGCACGGCGACCGTGAGCGCGAGCACCGCCCCGGCGGCCGCGGTGAGCAGCAGCCACACCCACCACGGGATGCCGCCGGAGGTGGGCGGTCCGGGTGCTGTGGGCGTCTCACGCTTGAGCTTTTCGGCCTTCGCTTCGGTGAACTGAATCGTCCGGTCGATGAGGATCGCAGGGGCTCCCCGCGGATGGATCCACCCGACGACCTGGTAGCTGCCGGGCGTGGGCCTACCCTGCCATGGAATGCGGTAGTTGAGGCTCGAGCCGGGGAACAGTTGGCCCATCTTTCCGGAGTAGCTGAAAGCTGTCTTTGAGTCCCGCAGGACGCGCAGGTCGACTGTCGCTCCGTCGATCAGATCACTGCCTCCGGGGAGGAGTCCGAGCGTCAATCCTGCGCCCGCCGGCGCGACGGAGATCGCCACTGTGCGGAGCGTCAGGGCGCGCGTTAGCGCACCGGGGAGGCGGATCGTGATGGGTAGAGCCATGCGCAGCACTCTTGAGATCGTGCCCGCGGCGGTGTTGGCGCCACCCGGGGCGGTCCTCGCGGACGCCGCTACAAGTTCGGCCTGATTGACAGCGACGATGCCGGCGTAGTGCGAGGCGCTGGTGGCCTCGGCTGGCACGCTCACCACGAACGGCACCTGCGTCCTCGCCGCCGGTGCCAGCCGCACGCGGTTTGACGACAACGTCAGCCAGCGGCCTGCGCCTTCGAGTTGGGTGGTCGCGTAGTCAGCATTGCCGTTGCTGGCGGTCCTGATGTCGGCCGTCCAGAGGACGACCGTGATCGACTGGTCGGAAAGGTTCTGGACGGAAACCGACCCATGGAGGATATGACCGGGTGTTCCGTTGAGCAGGATGGCTCCTTCGCCGCCGTTCCCGGACAGTGAAACGGTTGGGGCCTTGGCAGGTCCGCTAGTTGCCGCGACCCCTTCACGGGATGCAGCGGCGGCTGGCGGGGAAAGCGCGGCTGCTGCGAGCATTAGCGCGCCGAGCATGGGTGCCAGGCCTCGGACGCGAAGGAGGATTGGGATTCCGCGAGTTTGCACGCCATCATGAGGCCGAGCGGGCGACCCTGAAGGTCAAGGGCCTGACGCGTTCGCTCCCCTCGCGTCGCTCGGGCTGACGGATGCAAGTAGCGATGGCCGCCACCATTGCGGGCGGCGGCCATCGGGTCGCGAAGGTTAACGCGACTGTCACGGCGTGACCACATCCGGTGATCTGGGCGGTGACGTCACGCATCATTCGGTTAGCTAACCGGATCCTCAATTGTGAATGTCAGTGTGCTCGCGTATGCACCTGCCCACATGTCGCCTCCGAGGGTGACTTTCACGCTTCCTTCGTTTGCTCCAGCGACTACGTCCCCGGGAACGTTCCACACGCCCTGGCCGGTGCCCGCTACCGCTTCCTCGACCGTTGTTCCCGTTGCTGACAGTGGGACTTCACCTTCCGTCCTAACGGGGGCCGCGGCGTGGTTTCCGGCTGCCGGCGCAGCGGTCTGAGCTTCGAACGTGATACCGCCTTCCGTCCCCGCCTTTGGAACCGAGTTTTCGACCGTTGGTTCGCTGGCCGCGAGTAGGACGGCGTAGCCGACTCCACCCGACGCGTCAGTGATCGCCCATGGCCCTACGCTCGTTCTCACGCTCTGAGTTTGACCGGTCAGAGTCGCTGTGAATGCGGCGACAGTCGGGGTGCTCATCGTTGTCGGACCGGCTTCTATCGTGCCGTTCAGCTGGACTGCGTTGGCGGCGGCCTGTGCTGTCATCGGCACAACCGCGAATGCGCACAGCACCAGCAGGCCGAGTGTCGCCTGCAGGATGCGCGGTGTGTATCGCTTGAGGGAAATCATGATTTGCCCTTCCTTGGGAGGTTGGGCAGAGGGGCGTCTCTTGTCACGGGGTGACGACGCCGGCTCTGTCGAGGATCGCCCGGCCTCTTTGCCGGGCATGGACATGATCGGTACCCGCGAGCACCAGGACTCCGGTAGTAGACCGCGCGACTGTCCGGGCGGGTACGGAGGACCAGTTGCGCTCAGCGCGCCAGGACCGACCTGACCTGCCGCGCCACCTCTAGGTCCTCCCGCGCGGCGAGCGCCAGTACGTGCGCGCCCGCGCCCGGGGGAGAGATCACCCGGTCGCCCTCCCGCTCGCGGTTGGACTGCGGGTCGACGTGCAGGCCGAGGAACGCCAGGCCCTCGGCGGCGCGCTCGCGGACCTGCGGCGATCGCTCGCCGACTCCGCCCGTGAAGGCGACCGCGTCCACGCCGTCCAGCGCGGCGGCCATCGCGGCGATGTTGGCGCGCAGACTGCGCAGGTAGACGTCCAGCGCGAGGATCGCGGCCTCATCCCCGCCCTCTGAGCGGGAGAGGACCTCGGCCATGTCGGCGGTCCCGGACAGGCCGAGCAGGCCCGAGCTGTGCTCCAGGGCGTCGGCCAGCTCCTCAGGTGAGACGCGGTCCTCTTCGAGCAGCCACAGCATCATGCCGGGGTCAACGCTCCCGGACCGCGTCGCCATCACCAGCCCCTCCAGCGGCGTGAATCCCATGGTGGTGTCCACGGAGATGCCATTCGCGATCGCGCACAGCGACGCTCCCGCGCCGAGATGGCAGCTGACGATCCGCAGGCCGTCGGCTGGACGGCCGAGGATCTCCGGCACGCGCCGCGCGACCCAGGCGTGGGAGAGGCCGTGGAAGCCGTAGCGGCGAAGGCCCCAGCGCTCTCGCCACTCGCCGGGCAGCGCATAGGTCGCCGCGGCGGGGGGGATGGTCGCGTGGAAGGCGGTGTCGAAGCATGCGACCGCCGGCGGGTCCGGCAGTAGGTCCGCGACCGCATCCAGCGCGTCCAGGGACTTGGGCTGGTGCAGGGGGGCCAGGGAGCTCAGGTCCCTGAGCTGCTGCTCCACCGCGGCGTCGATGATCACGGCCGAACGGAAGCGCTCGCCGCCGTGCACGATGCGGTGCCCAACGGCATCTGCCTGCCCGAGCCCTGATTCCAGTGCGCGGCTGAGCGCGTCGTTGTCGATCCGTGCACGGAGAGCCGGGATCTCCTGCTCCGCGAGGATCTCATCATCCCCGTCCAGCAGGCGCAGCTTCAGGCTGCTCGACCCGGCGTTGACGACCAGGACCCGCAAGCGCTACCCCTGAGGGTTGGCTGCAGGTGCGGCTTCCTGCCCTGACGGATACGGCCAGACCCAATGGCGGAGCTCGGGCGGGTCATCGCCGTGTTCGCGCGTGTATGCGCGGTGGCGCAGGCGCTCGTCGGTCATGCGCTGGCGCAGGTGGGAGGCGCGCTCGCCGAGCTCCGGGACGCGGTCGATCACGTCGATCACCAGGTGGAAGCGGTCGAGGTCGTTGAGCATGACCATGTCGAACGGCGTGGTGGTCGTGCCCTCCTCCTTGTAGCCGCGCACGTGGAGGTTGTGGTGGTTGGCGCGGCGGTAGGTGAGGCGGTGGATCAGCCACGGGTAGCCGTGGTAGGCGAAGATCACGGGCCGCTCGCTGGTGAACAGGGAGTCGAACTCCTTGTCGGACAGGCCGTGCGGGTGCTCTCGTTCGGGCTGCAGGCGCATCAGGTCGACCACGTTGACGACCCTCACCTTGAGCTGCGGGAGCTCATGCGCAGGATGGCCGCGGCGGCGACTGTCTCTAGCGTCGGGATGTCCCCGGCGCAGCCGAGCACGACGTCCGGCTCGGTGCCCTCGTCGCTGCTGGCCCAGTCCCAGACTCCGATGCCGCGGGTGCAGTGTGCGACGGCCTGCTCCATGTCGAGGTAGTCCAGGGCGGGCTGCTTGCCGGCCACGATCACGTTGACGTATTCGCGGCTGCGCAGGCAGTGGTCGGCCACCGAGAGCAGGCAGTTCGCATCCGGCGGCAGGTACACCCGCACGATCTCGGCCTTCTTGTTGACCACGTGGTCGATGAAGCCCGGGTCCTGGTGTGAGAACCCGTTGTGGTCCTGCGCCACACGTGCGAGGAGAGCAGTAGTTAAGCGAGGCGATCGGCGCCCGCCACGGGATGCCGTCGGTGACCTTGAGCCACTTCGCGTGCTGGTTGAACATCGAGTCGATGATGTGGATGAAGGCCTCGTAGCAGTTGAACAGGCCGTGGCGGCCGGTAAGCAGGTAGCCCTCCAGCCAGCCCTGGCAGAGATGCTCGGAGAGGACCTCCATCACGCGCCCGTCGGGCGCGAGGTGGTCGTCGCTGTCAAGCGTCTGCGCGTCCCAGGCACGGTCGGTGACCTCGAGGACGTCGCCGAGGCGGTTGGAGGCCGTCTCGTCCGGGCCCATCAGGCGGAAGGTCTCGGGGTTCGAGCGGATCACCTCGCGCATGAAGTGGCCGAGCACCCGGGTGGCCTCGCTCGAGCTGGTGCCGGGCTCGGGCACCGGCACCGCGAAGTCGCGGAAGTCCGGCAGCTCGAGGTCGTGCAGCAGCAGGCCGCCGTTCGCATGCGGGTTGGCGCCCATGCGGCGGGGGCCCTCGGGCGCGAGCGCGGCCAGGTCGGGGCGCAGGGCGCCGCCCTCGTCGAAGAGCTCCTCGGGGCGGTAGGAGCGCATCCAGGACTCCAGCTGGGCGAGGTGCTCGGGCGTCTTCAGCTCGGCGATCGGCACCTGGTGGGAGCGGAAGGTCCCCTCGGCCTGCTTGCCGTCCACGATCTTCGGGCCCGTCCAGCCCTTGGGTGTGCGCAGCACGATCATCGGCCAGAGAGGGCGCTCGGTAGCGCCGCCGGAGCGGGCGCGTGACTGGATGTCCGCGATCTCCTGCGTGACCTCGTCCATGGTGGCGGCCATCAGCTGGTGCATCTCCTCGGGGTCGGACCCGGTCAAAAAGCGCGGCGAGTAGCCGTAGCCCTCCATCAGCGAGCGCAGCTCGCTCTCGGGGATCCTCGCGAGCACGGTCGGGTTCGCGATCTTGTAGCCGTTGAGGTGCAGTATGGGCAGCACGGCGCCGTCTGTGACTGGGTTCAGGAACTTGTTCGAGTGCCAGCTGGCGGCCAGCGGGCCGGTCTCCGCCTCGCCGTCGCCCACGACGCAGCAGACCAGCAGGTCCGGGTTGTCGAAGGCGGCTCCGTAGGCGTGCACGAGCGCGTAGCCGAGCTCGCCCCCCTCGTGGATCGACCCGGGCGTCTCGGGGGCGACGTGGCTCGGGATCCCGCCCGGGAAGGAGAACTGGCGGAAGAGCCTGCGGATGCCCTCCTGTCATGTCCGATGTGGGGGTAGACCTCTGTGTAGGTGCCCTCGAGGTAGACGTTCGCGACCAGCCCGGGGCCGCCGTGCCCGGGACCGGCGATGTAGATGGCGTTCAGCTCGCGCGAGCGGATCACGCGGTTCAGGTGGGCGTAGATGAAGTTCAGGCCCGGGGTGGTGCCCCAGTGACCGAGCAGGCGGGGTTTGTGTGCTCGAGCCGCAGCGGCTCGCGCAGCAGAGGGTTGTCCAGCAGGTAGATCTGGCCAACCGAGAGATAGTTGGCCGCGCGCCAGTAGGCGTCGACCTCGGCGAGCTCGGAGGCGGACAGTGGGCCTGCGCCGCTCAGGGCCGAATCCTGGGTCACCGGCCTGGTCCGTTTCCACGCATCCACGATCGAGCGTACCCATTAACCGGCCCGCCAGCGCCGCGGTGGCGGCGGGGTCACCACTTGGTCACATACCGGCGACCCAGCGCACGCCGCGCGTGCTCGAGAGGGCGGCGGAACGGGTGCGTTTCGAGCGAGCAACTCGCCCCTGCTCTGCGGGTCACCGGGGACCGTCCTTCACGCGGCGACCGCCGAGCCGGCGGCCAACCAACGCGTGCGACGGTCCCGCCGCGCGGTAAGTTGTCACTGGCGGCCGGCGCGCAGGGGAGCACCGGGTGGATGCCAGTGACCGGGCTGCGGCCACAGACACAGGAGGCGGGGTAGTGAGCCAGCTGAGCGATGTCCAGCGAGAGGTCCTCGCGGCCGTCTGCGACACGGTGTTTCCGTCGATCGCCGAGCCGGGCGACCAGGATGGGTTCTTCGCCCGCAGCGCGAGCGACCTTGGGGCGCCCGCCGCGCTGGAGCAGCTGATCGCCGGCATGGCGCCGGAGCAGCAGGCCGGCTTCGGGCAGCTGCTCGACGCCCTGGCCGAACAGGGCTTCCTTGCATCCTCGCGCCGGTCCCGCGAGCAGATCCTTCGCAACATCTCGCTGATGGGCCCCGCCGCTGCCGCCGGCGTTGCGGGCCTCAGCGCGCTGACGCTGTTCCTCGCCTACGGCCTGCCGGACGAGCGCGGGCAGAACCCGAACTGGAGCAGGCTCGGCTACCCCGGGCCGCTGAGCGCCCCGCCGCAGGAGCCGGGCGGGCTCACGCCGCTTGAGATCGACGGCGACACGGCGCTCGATGCCGACGTCTGCATCGTCGGCTCGGGCGCGGGCGGCGGCGTGATGGCGGGGGTCCTCTCAGCCGCGGGCCTGAAGGTCGTGGTGCTCGAGGCGGGCGGCTATTTCGATGACCGCGACTTCACGCAGCTCGAGCTGCCGGCCTACCAGAACCTCTTCTGGCGGGGCGGGCCCACGCCGACAGCCGACCTGAACGTCTCGCTGCAGGCGGGCTCCTGTCTCGGAGGCGGGACCGTCATCAACTGGACCAACTCGCTGCGCACCACGCCGTGGGTGCGCGAGCAGTGGGAGAGGGAGTTCGGCCTTGAGGGCCTCGCCGGACCGGACTTCGACGGCCATCTGGACGCGGTGTGGGAGCGGCTCGGCGTCAACGACGGCTGCTCGGAGCTCAACGGCCCGCAGCAGCGCATGAAGGCCGGCGCGGACGCGCTGGGCTGGAACTTCAAGACGACATACCGCAACACCGACCCCGAGCGGTTCTCCTTCCAGAGCGCCGGCTATCTCGGCTTCGGCGACCAGAGCGGCTCCAAGCGCTCCACCGCCAAGACATATCTCAAGGACGCCCAGGCCAACGGCGCCGTGATGGTGACCCGCTGCTTCGCAGAGCGCGTGATCGTCGACGGCGGCCGCGCCGCCGGGGTGCAGGCACGTTGGAGTGACCCCGGGACGGGGCGCTCGGCGTCGGTCAGGGTCAATGCCCCGCACGTGGTCGTGGCCTGCGGCTCGCTCGAGTCCCCGGCGCTGCTGCTGCGCTCGGGCATCGGCGGCCCCGCCGCCGGCGACTACCTGCGCCTTCACCCCTGCACTGCGGTCGTCGGCTACTACGGACAGGACCTGCAGGCCTGGCAGGGCGCGCCCCATGCGGGCCTCGTGCACGAGTTCGAGAACGTCAGCGACGGACACGGCTTTCTGATCGAGGGCGCCCAGTACACGACGGGCGTGGCGGCCTCGGCCGTCCCGTTCACCGACGGGGCCTCGCACAAGCGGCTGATGTCAGGCTTCAGCCGCGCCGCGTCCTTCATCGGCCTGCTGCGCGACCGCGGCCACGGCCGGGTGACGCTGGACGCCGCCGGGATGGCCGTCCCGTGGTACTCCATCACCGACGAGCTCGACCTGCAGATCACGCATCGCAGCATCGAGGCGCAGGTTGAGCTCCATCGCGCGGCCGGGGCGCAGAGGATCGTCGCGCTCGCTGCCGGCGCGCCCGCATGGCGCGAGGGGGACGACGTGGGCGCGTTCCTTGAGCGCATCAAACGGATTCCGCTTCGCGCCGGCGGCTGGAGGCTGTTCTCGGCGCACCAGATGGGCACATGCCGCATGGGCAGCGACCCCTCGAGCAGCGTCGCCGGCCCGTGGGGGGAGCTCCACGACACGGCCGGCGTGTGGATCGGGGATGCCAGCGCGTTCCCGACCGCGTCAGGCACCAACCCGATGATCACCGCGATGGCGCTGGCGCATCGCAACGCCCATGCCCTCGCCGCAGCGGCGCAGGGAGCCCCGGCCGGCGCGGCATCAGCCGCCTAGAACTAAACCCACAGGAGGATTCGATGGCCAGCGCAACCGAGCAGAACATCCACGTCCGCGACAGGATCTACCTCGGAGGGCAGTGGACCGCCTCCAGCGGCACCGGAGTGCTCGAGGTGATCAACTCGAGCACCGAGGAGGTGATGGGCTCGATCCCGGACGGGACCGCCGAGGACGTCGACCGCGCCGTCAGCGCCGCTCGCGAGGCCTTCGAGAGCTGGTCGCAGACCCCGGTGTCCGAGCGCGCGGACTGGATCGCCGCGATCGCCGCGGCGATCGGCGAGCGGTCCGAGGAGATCGCCGTGCTGATCGCACAGGAGGTCGGGATGCCGGTCAAGCTCGCGGGGATGATCCAGGCCGGCCTGCCGACGATGGACTTCGGCTCGATGCCCGCCCTGATGGCCGACATGGAGTGGGAGCAGGAGATCGGAAACTCGCTGATCATCCGCGAGCCCGTCGGCGTGGTCGGAGCGATCACGCCCTGGAACTACCCGCTGCACCAGGTCGCAGCCAAGGTCTCGGCCGCGCTCGCGGCGGGCTGCACGATCATCGTCAAGCCCTCCGAGGTCGCGCCGCTCAGCGCCTTCGTGCTGGCCGACATCATCGACTCGATCGGCCTGCCGGCCGGGGTGTTCAACCTCGTCACCGGCGTGGGCGGCGTGGTCGGAGAGGCGATGTCCAGCCACCCGGGGATCGACATGATCTCCTTCACCGGATCGACGGCGGCGGGCAAGAGGGTCAGCGCGGCAGCCGCGGGCACCGTCAAGCGCGTCGCGCTGGAGCTCGGCGGCAAGTCGGCCAACGTGATCCTCGAGGATGCCGACCTTCAGGCGGCGGTCACCGACGGGGTGGCCAAGTGCTTCCTGAACTCAGGGCAGACCTGCAGCGCGCTCACGCGCATGCTGGTGCCTCGCGAGCGCCTGGCCGAGGCGGAGCAGATCGCCGCGGTGGTGGCCTCCCACTTCACGACCGGCGACCCGTTCGACGACGAGACGAAGCTCGGCCCGCTCGTCTCCGAGACCCAGCGGGCGCGTGTGCGCGGCTACATCGAGAAGGGCGTGCAGGAGGGAGCGAGGCTCGTCGCCGGAGGTGCCGAGCCGCCGCAGGGCCTGGAGCGCGGCTACTTCGTGCAGCCGACCGTCTTCTCGGACGTCAGCACGGACATGACGATCGCGCAGGAGGAGATCTTCGGGCCGGTGCTGTCGATCATGCCCTACGACGACGAGGAGGACGCTGTCCGCATCGCCAACGACAGCCTCTACGGGCTGGCCGGCGGCGTGTGGTCCGGCGACGAGGAGCGCGCGAAGGCGCTCGCGCGCCGCATCCGCACCGGGCAGGTCGAGATCAACGGCGGGGCCTTCAACCCGCTCGCCCCGTTCGGCGGCTACAAGCAGTCGGGCAACGGGCGCGAGCTCGGGCCGTTCGGCATCGAGGAGTTCCTGCAGGTCAAGTCGCTGCAGCTATAGGGCGCAGTTCAGGCGGGTGCGGGCACCGCGGCCCGCACCATCTCGCCGACCCAGTCGTCCATCTGCTGCCAGCGGTCATACAGCCAGCGGGTCATCTCGTCGCGGTCGGTGGGGACCTCCGACGCCGGGAAGCGCCAGAACTTCATCTGCACGGTGGTGCCGATCAGCCCGCCCGCCCAGATGTCGCTGATGTACTCGAAGCCGTCGAGGCCGACGTGCCCGAACAGCACCACATCCGCGCCGCGAGATGCTTCGAGCAGCGCGATGGGGCCGCCGAGTCTGGGGGGAAGCAGGTTCTGCAGGCGATCGGCCAGCGGCGCGATCTCCGGCTGGCGCTCGGCGATCACCTCCTTCGCCCTTGCGATCTTGGCCGGCGTGGCGCGGGTCCCCTCGGGGTAGATCAGCAGCGCGTCGTGCTCGGACATGTTCACAGCGAGCATCCGCATCCGCTCGAGCTCGCGCTCGATGTCGCCTGACGCGCGCCGCACGAACAGGGTCGGCACCCAGCGCCCCCCGATGTCGATCGTGGGGATCATCTGCAGTTCGCGCTTGAGGATGAAGCGCAGGCCCAGGTGGTGCGCCCTGCCGACGATCACGTCCGACAGGGCGTTGTCGATGATGCTCGCGTGGCGGATCATGATCAGCTCGGGCCCCGGTCCGGCAAGCTCGAGCCCCTCGCTCTGGAAGCGCATGCCGAACAGGAGGCGGATGCCTCCGAGGTGGCTGGAGAGCCAGCGGCGCTTCAGGGCGTAGGTGCGCTCGCGCCGGCGGGCGCTGTCCCCGCCCGGCGAGGTCACCCAGATCAGCAGCAGGCCCGCCAGCGCCCAGAGCTCTCCGAGCAGGAACCACCACAGCATCGCGAGCAGCCTCACGGCCATCCACGGCTTGCGCCGGCGCAGCCACAGCGATGCGTCCACGATCACCGCGGCGAGCAGCAGCAGCGGCGAGAGGATCGTCACGAGGATGAAGGCGATCAGGATGAGCGAGATTCCGCGCACACGCCTGAGCGCTCGGGAGGCGCGGGAGCTCTCGTCGGGGATCAGCGGTCCCAGCTCACCCATTCACGACCGATCGTACTCCCACCCGGGCGCTGCGACGCCGCGCTCAGGGGGCCGTGAGCAGGGGGATGAGCTCGGCGGCCGAGCGCACGATCTCCGCTCCGGCCCGCGCCAGCGCATCGCTGTCGCTGTCGGCGGCGTAGCCGTATACGCGCATGCCGGCGGCTACGCCGGCCCTCACGCCGGACGGCGTGTCCTCCACCACGACGCTGTCGGCGGGGGCCGCCCCCATGCTCCGGGCTGCGTGCAGGAACAGGTCAGGAAACGGCTTGCCGCGGGCCACCATGTCGGCGGAGAAGAGCCAGGAGTCCTCGAACAGGTCAGACAGGCCGGTGAGATCGAGCGACAGCCGCGTCTTCTCCAGCGAGCCCTGGGAGGCGACGCACACCGCCATGCCCCGCCGCCTGACCGCAAGCACGCAGTCCCTCATCCCCGGCACGCCCTTAAGGCTCGCGCGGAAGACCTCGGCGCGCTCGCGCTCATATCGCGCCAGCCACCGCTCCCCGAGCGGGCGCCCGATCCTCTCGCCGGCGTTCTGCACGACCTGCGCGAGCGTCTTGCCCTGATAGGCGGCGCGGGTCTGCGCGAGCGTGAGCTCAAGGCCCTCCTGGGCCAAGAGGCGCGAGAGCACGGCGTTCGACAGCGGCTCGCTGTCGACGAGCACGCCGTCGCAGTCAAAGATCACAAGGCTCGCGGAGCTCATGGCCGCCCGCGCTCCAGCTCGGTGCTCATCAGGAGGTGCATCCCGATCGGCGGCACGTCGAACGCGTCGCCGTGCACGCGCAGACCGCCGCGCTCATAGAAGATGCGGGCGCCGACCCTGGCGTTGCACCACACGCGCCGCCCACCCTGCTCGCGGGCGTGCTGCAGGCAGCCCGCGAGCAGGGCGCTGCCGATCCCGCGCCCGCGCACATCGGGCGCGCTGGCCATGCCCCTGATCCTCCAGTCCGCCGCGGATTCCCGGCCGGGCATCGCCTCGCGCATGATGCTCGCGACGGCGAGGATGCGCCCGTCGCGCAGCGCAGCAAGGTGCAGGCTTGAGGGATCCTCATCACCCGGGTAGTTGAGCTCATCGGCGCTCTGGTGGGGGCGAAGCACCTCCCGGCGCAGGCCCCTGACCGCCTCGGCGCCGACCGCCGCGAGCTCCACGCCCGCACGGATCCTGGCTGCGAGATCCCGCCCGGCCCGCTGAAGCTCTCCGGGGGTGCCGGCCTGCCGGATCGAGGCCAGGCCCAGCTGCGCGCGGCCCCGCTCGCCGAGCTCGCAGGAGCCGGCGACGGCGTGAACGGGCACGCCGGCGGCCGCGCAGCGGCGGGCCACCTCGAACACGAGCTTGCCCTCGAGCGTCTGCTCGTCGATCCGGCCCTCACCGGTCACCACCGCCGCGCAGAGCGCCGCGCGCTCGTCGAACCCCACCGCATCCAGCACCCAGGAGGCGCCCGGGGACAGCTCGGCCCCGAAGGCCGCCCACAGGCCGCCCGACAGCCCGCCCGCGGCCCCGCTCATCGGCTGCCCGCGGGGGTCGCGCGGCAGGCTCTCGGCGAAGGCGTCAAGGCGCGCCGCCAGCCGCTCGACCGCCGCGCCGTCGGCTCCCTTCTGCGGGCCGTAGACCTCGGCGGCGCGCTCGAAGGGCGTGCTCACGTCGGCGAGCACGATCAGGCGCACCGCGGGGGGCAGTCCGCCGGTGGCCTCGATCGCGCCGATCGCCCCGGCGCCGCCGTCGGTGGTCGCCGAGCCGCCCGCTGCGAGCAGGATCGTGCGGGCTCCTGTCGCTGCGGCCGCGGCGATCAGCTCGCCTGTGCCGGCGCTCGACGCGGCCTCGGCGTCGGCCTCGCCGGCCGCGAGCAGCCCGAGCCCCGATGCGCTTGCGACGTCGACGACCGCGAGCTCGCCGCCCCGCAGCAGGCCGAGCTCGGCCTCGATCGCGCGCCCGAGCGGGTCATGGGCGGGGCGGGTGAGGATCTCGCCGCCGAGTGCGCCGAGCAGGGTCGCCATCGTGCCCTCGCCGCCGTCGGCCAGCGGGCACAACTCGACCGGGAGGACGTCCCGCGCGCCCGCCGCGAGAGCCAGCGCGACCTCGCCGGCGGCGAGAGTCCCCTTGAAGCTGTCGGGGGCGATGAGCAGCGGGCGCTGATCGCCGGAGGGGGAGGGGGCGGGCATGCTGCGCCCGGGTATAGCGCAGGCGGCATGCCGGGGTTTGCTCGGCCGCGACCTCCGGATGGGAGACGGGAGGCCGCGGGCAACGAGCGGGAGCCGGCCCGGGTTCAGCCGGCTTTGATGATCGGGCGATCCTCCTTCCTGCGCAGGCGCGGCCGAGGGACAGGTCTCTGGAGCGCCCCTACGCTGCTGCCGGGCCCGGTCTCGCTCACGGCTCCAGCTCCGAGGGAGAAGCCGGCGGGCGCGCGAGTGGATCGATGCGGGGTTTGCGCGATGAGGCTAAGAGCGAAGGTACGGCCGACGGGCCGTCCGTCCATCGGTGGCCACCACCGGAGCGCCGTCCGGTGAACCCCGCATTCGCCTGCTACGCGTTGGCCAGGGCCTTCAGCGGGCGCATGCGCGTCACGCGCCAGGCGGGGTAGATGCCCCCCAGCACGCCGATCGCAACGCCCACGAGCAGCGCGCGGCCCATGCCCCAAGCAGTGACGGACGGCGTCACGTAGGTGCTCACGCCGAGCGCTTTGACCAGCAGGCCGCCGCCGATCACGCCGAGCACGAGGCCACCCGCCGCGCCGATCACGGAGACCGCCACGCCCTCCGAGAGCACGAGCGTCGCGACGCGGGTGGGTGACCAGCCGACGGTGGCGAGGATCCCGATCTCGCCCTGGCGTTCCATGATCGACATGGCCATCGTGTTGGCGACGCTGATCGCGCCCACGATCAGCGCGATCACCACGATCACCAGGATGGCCTTGGAGATCAGTGTGCTGTTGGCGCCGGCGCGGAGCGCCTGCTGTGGGTCGGAGATCACCTGGGTGCCGGGGAATTCCTTTCGATGCGGCGCCCTGCGGCCGTGGCCTGGGAGCCGGGGGAGAGCTGCACGACGATGTCGGTCACCTCCCCGGCCCGTCCCGTCAGCGCCTGGGCCTGCTCGAGTGAGAGCACCGCGCCGGAGTCCTGGAACAGGATCCCGGAGCGGTAGATGCCCCCGACCGTGAAGCTGTGGCCGCTGATGGTGATCGGCGAGCCGACGGAGAGGTGCTGCTGCGAGGCCAGGCGCTCGCCCACGAGGATCTGCTGGGTGGACGGGGCGGGGGAGTGGCCGGCGGTGACGACGAGGTTGCGGGTGAAGAAGCCGGACGGGTCCGCGCCGAAGACGACCGCGCTCTGGTCGGACTTAATGCCTTCGACGATCAGCACCAGCGGCGTCGCGGCTGCGACGTCGGGGCTGCTCGCGACGCGCGCGACCATCGTTTCCGGAAGCAGAGAGGCAGTCGGGTCCGACACGTTGGCCTGGAAGATGCCGAGGTCCGAGCCGCCGAGGTGGACGAAGCCCGCGGCCGTCTCCTTCAGCCCCTGCGTGAAGGACAGCAGCGCGACGATCATGCCCACGCCCACCGCTATGCCGAGGGCCGTGGCGGCGGTGCGGGCCTTGCTGCGGCGCAGGTTTGCGCTGACGATCGCGAACATCCGGGCGGCCTATCGCTTGTAGAGCTCGACGGCCGAGCAGTCGGCCTGGATCTCACCGTCGCTGAGCGTGACGGTGCGGTCGGTACGCTTGCCGACCGAGCGGTCATGGCTGACGATCAGGAGCGTCATGCCGAACTCCTCGCGCAGATTCAGCAGCAGGTCGAGCACGCGCTCTGAGGAGCCCGAGTCAAGCGCCCCCGTCGGCTCGTCGGCGAGCAGCAGCTTGGGCTGGTTGGCGAGCGCGCGCGCCACCGCGACGCGCTGGCTCTCGCCGCCTGACAGCTCGGACGGGTGGTGCTCGGCGCGCTCGCGCAGGTGCACCTCGTCCAGCAGCTCCAGCGCGCGGCGGCGGCGCTCGCGGCGGTGCATGCCCGCCCCGATCAGCGGCACTTCCACGTTCGCGCGGGCCGTCAGCGACGGCAGCAGCAGGTGGCGCTGGAAGACGAAGCCGACGACCTCGCGCCTGGCTTTGGCGGGCCGCGGCTCGGTCCATATCGGGCGCCCGTCGATCAACACCCTGCCGGAGTCCGGCTGCTCAAGGCCGCCGATCATCGCGAGCAGCGTGCTCTTGCCCGAGCCCGAGCGCCCGTGATGGCGATCGCTTCGCCGGGGGATATCTCGAGCGAGACGTCGCGCAGCGAGGCGATGCGGCCGAAGCTCTTGCTGACGCCCTCGACGGCGACCGCCGCGCCGCTGGGCGCGCTCACCCGCTGACCTGTACCGGGTAGTCGAGGTTGACCGTCGCGCCGGCGGAGGTGATCACGGCCCTGAACGTCAGCGGGTAGCCGACGGCGGAGGCGGGCCAGCGCAGCGTGTCGGTGAAGTGGCCGGTGAAGGTGTAGTGCGAGCGGTGGGCGACCACTGCTCCCCCGTAGAGGTACTCATAGACGATCGTGGCGCTGGCGGGCTGCCCGCTCTCGGTGGCGGTGACATGGATCGGCCAGGCGGCGTTGACCTTCGGCGAGTGGCCGCTGGCGATCAGCGTCGCCGTCAGGGCACCGGAGCTCGCGGTCACGGCTCCCGGGGTCGCGGGCTGCTGGGCTGTCGTGGCCGGCGTGCTCGCGGTCGGCGTGCTCGCGGCGCTCGAGGTCGAGGTCGAGCTTGAGGAGCTGCCGCAGCCCGCCAGCGCGAGCGCGCCGATTGCAAGCAGGGCCAGCGCCCGCGACTGCACGGTCCGAACCGCGGGGCGGGGCACGTCTAACTCGAGGCTGTTTCCGGCCGCGCAAGTGCACGCGCGACGTCCAGGCTTGAGACGACCCCCACCGGCTCGCCGGACTGCGGCGAGACGACTACGAGATGTGTGCACTCATGCTCGGCCATCAGGGAGGCGACGTCCTCGACTTGCTCAGTGGATTCTACTGAGACAATCTCGGTCGCCGCGAACTCTCCGGCGCTCGCATCGAGCCGGCCTGCTGCAACGGCCCTCATCAGGTCCAGATCCGAGAGGATGCCCCACACGAGGCTCTCCTGACCGCCGCGGGAGCGCGCGAGCCCCTCGACGACCACGCAGTGGACGCCGTTCTGCGCCACTGCGAGGCAACATCCGCGAGCGGTGTTGGGGGGCGCGGCGATCACGCCGTGATGATCACCTCGCTAGCGGTGATCCTTGGCATCGCCGGGCCTGGCATCGCTCGATCCCTTCTTGGACTGGTGACGGAGCTCGCGCTGAATCTGCTGAATACGCCCCAGCAACATACGCGATCGCTGCACGTACGCAGGACCTTTCATGCCCTGAAGTCCTCCTGCCGGCCGTTTGACGGCCGGACCCCCCGTGGTCGGATGGACCTGCACCCTGGTTCCTCCGTTTTCGGTGGATGGCCGAACCTGAAGTCGGCTGTGAGGAGATCATCCGTCGTGGCCCCTGTGGAGCACATCAGACCCAGCCACGGAGCCTTGCTCAGGGGTTTTCCGGGCAGGTGCGCGGGCGGTGCCCGCTACGCCCGGCCCTCACCGCATGAGGCGCAGGCGCGGATCTGGTACGGGCTTTCACGGATGGCCGGTGATTGAGCGTCGGTCAGCATGCGGCCAATGCGCCG
>CAWBBS010000007.1:0-132432 GCA_963787115.1 uncultured Solirubrobacteraceae bacterium | reverse complement strand
GGGTCACCGCGATGAGCGCCGGCTCGCGCACGAACCCGGGCGGGTACGCGAGCGATCCGGGCTCCCTGGAGCAGTTCGAGATCGACGACGCCCGGAGCCCCGCCGAGGTCGCCGCGTTCCTCAGGTCGCAGGGCTACGAGCCCGTATGGAAGGACTGGGACCGCGCCTACGACGGATTCGCTCGCAGCGAGTCCGGGGCGCTGATCTCATGATCGCCCCGCCCGATGGCCCTCAATCCTGAAGAAATCGAGCGCTACAAGCGCCACCTTTCACTCCGGGGGTTCGGACCGGCCGCCCAGGAGAAGCTGAAGACGTCCTCGGTGCTCGTGATAGGCGCCGGCGGCCTCGGCTGCCCCGCGCTCCTCTACCTCGCGGCCGCCGGCGTCGGAAGGATCGAGATCGTCGATCCCGACACGGTCGATATCTCGAACCTCCAGCGCCAGGTCCTTTACGTGAGCGCCGACGCGGGTGCCAACAAGGCGCAGACGGCCGCGCGCCGCCTGGGGGCGCTGAACCCGCTCGTCCGCGTGGAGGCGCACCCGGTCCGCTTCGACCGTTCAAACGCCCTCGACCTCGTGCGCTCCTGCGACCTGGTCGTGGACGGCTCGGACAATTTCCCCACCCGCTACCTCGTGAACGACGCCTGCGTCCTCGCGGGGCGCCCCTTCGTCTACGGCGCGATCCAGGGGTTCGAGCGGCAAGATCAAGACCATCAAGCAGTCGCAGGTCAAGGGGAAGCTGTTCAGCCTGAAGGTCGACGCCGCGAAGCTGTCCGACGGGCCCCACCGCCTCTCCTTCAAGACGCTGATGAGCAGTGCGGCGGCGCCGAGACCTGGCTGGCCGTGTCGTCCGCCGCGACCCGGCCCGCGTCAAACTGCATTTCACGGGCTGATGGGCCGCACGTCCTCTGCACCGAAAGAGCTCGGCGAGCGCGGTGCGCCGCGTGCGCTCCGACAGCACTTCGATCGGCGTGCCCACCTGAACCAGGTGCCACAGCCGCGCGGCGTCACCGTTGCGCAGCCGGATGCAGCCGGGGATGCCGGGCAGGATCAGCTGTGGTTCGTCGGTGCCGTGAATCCCGACGATCCCGCCGCCCGGCCATTCGCTCAAGGTCGGAGCGTAGCGCTCGTCCCGAGTGCGTACGGGCCGTAAGCGGTTCTCCGAACCGGTCAGCTTCTCCGTCACGTAGAAGTGGCCGCGGGCGTGGGCAGGCTCGGCCGGCCGACTCGGATCGGGGCACTCCAGATCGAGTGGTCGTATCTGTAGAGGGTGATTCGGTAGGTGGCGCGGTCGACCCGCAGGTGCTCATGGGTCACGTGCATTTCGCCGAGTCGCCGACTGAACCCATCCTGTGACCCCGTTCGGCCGGCCGGGGAGCGGCACGAGGATCCACTCGCTGTTCCCGGTCGTGTACGAGCGGAGTGCCAGATACAGCGCGGCCTGCCCATCGCCGGTCAGGAACCGCAGGTGGCCGACGACCCGGGACCGAGGCGACGGAACTCGTGCGCGGCCGCCTCAGCCTGCGGGTACGCCCAACGCGAGAGGCTGGTGAGGTTCGAAAGTGTCGCAACAGCTGACAAGGACTGCTGGGGGGCAGACGCGAGCGGCTGTGTCTCCGCTCGGGAGACGCCGGGGGCGGCGAGGTTCAGGGCGAACATCGCCACCGCGAGCACGCCCGCTGCCAGGTCGCGCCGAGCACGGCGCGGCGGAGTTTCGATGTGACCCCTCAACAGTGGCCTTTCACCTTCCAGTCGCCACCATGGTAGCGGTGGCCACGGGGCGGGCGAGAGCGTGTGCGCGAGTCCGCTCAGAGCGCCCCTCGGCGATCGGGTCACCCATTTGCGTCGGCATCAGCAGCACCTCCGTCTCATTGCTTGACAGCGATTTGGCGGGTGGTACCGTTTTTCGAGGCTCTCGAGGGGATCATGATTGCGCAGCTTCTTCAAGGAGGGGGCATGGCAAGGAATCCCGGCGCCAGGTGCGCGCGCCGTCTGCTGATAGCCGCAATCGCCGCGGCCGTCGTCGTGCTCGGACCGGCGGCCGCGAGCGCCGCCGCCGCCGGTGCGGTCAACAACTTCCCGCCTGAAATGTCACAGACAGAACCGTTGGTGAGCGGACCGGAACGGCTGGTATGTGGCTCGGGCAGCTGGACGGGCGGGAGTCCTCAGTTCGAATACGAGTTCATCCGCGAAGGAATCACGGTGCAGGGGCGCAAAGCGGGCGCCATCGGCGGCAATGTCTACATCACCAAGCCGGCGGACACGGGCGGTCAGATCTGGTGTGTTGTCTGGGCTGAAAAAACAGGGCCGGCCGCCGAAAGCTGGAACAGCGTCCAAGCCGACCCAGGGAGCCCAGCCAAAGAACCTCCTCCCAAAGAACTGCCACCGGAAGCAAAGTCCCCGCCGGAACCGCCGCAGGTGAGTCCAGCGAGCGCTGAACCAGGGCAGGTGCTGACCTGTTCGCAGGGCGGGTGGGAGAACAATCCGACGTCCTACAGCTACATCTGGCTCAAACAGAAATCCGGCGGGGCGAAGGAAGCGATTTCCGGTGCCAACAGCTCGAGCTTCACGGTCGTACCTGAAGACGAAGGCTATAAGTTGTGGTGCAAAGTGACTGCGAAGAACGGCGCGGGCGAAGCAACTGCCGAAAGCAGCACCGGCGCAACGATTTCCGGCAAAGCACCTGTCAACCGTGTGCTCCCGCACATAGCGGGCCAAGATCAGGTCGGCCAGCTCCTGACGTGCAACGAAGGCGAATGGACCGGGAGCAAACCGCTGACATTTGCCTTCAAGTGGTACGTGAACAGCACAGAAATCAGCGGCGCGACCGCCAGCACGTACACCGTGCCCGCAGGCGATGAAGGCAAGAAACTTCTCTGCGAAGTGGTTGCAACCAACTCGCAGGGCAAAGGCTCGGCGAGCAGCCTGCCCGTCACGATCGAAGTCAAGCCGCCGGAAAACGTCAAACCGCCTGTGGTATCCGGTAAACCGGAAGTGGGCAAAACCCTCGGCTGCTCGACGGGTACGTGGACCGGATCGCCGACGAGCTACGAATATCAGTGGTGGCGTGACGAAGGCGGGACGGAAATCGAACTGTCGTCGAAGACCAGCAACTACACGGTCGTGGAAGCAGACGTCGGAAACGCCCTGCTCTGCGCTGTCACGGCGACGAACGCCGGCGGTTCGACGACGCGTGTGAGCGAACCCGTCGTGGTGGCGAAGGCCGGCACGCCTCCGAAAAACCTGAGCCGCCCGGAAGTGTCGGGCACGCCGACGCCGGGGCACGAACTGACCTGCAGCCAAGGTACGTGGAGCGGCAATCCGAGCCAGTTCACGTACCAGTGGGTACGCGACAAGGGCTCATCCGAAGAAGACGTCCTGGAACTCGGCACCTCGAGCAGGTACAGCGTCGTCAGCGCTGACGCCGGACAGAAGTTGACGTGCGACGTCACGGCCATCAGCAGCGAAGGCAAGGGCGAAGCGGCGAGCCTCGAAGTGCGGGTCAGTGGCATCAAGCCGCACGCCACGTACCCGCCGGAAGTGGTGGGCGGCAGCCACGTGGGCGAAGTGCTGACGTGCGTGCGCGGTGAATGGGAAGCCCAGCCGAAACCGACCTTCGCCTACAAGTGGTTCCGCGCCGGGGCTGAAATCAAAGGCGCCGCCGCGAGCACCTACACGATCCAGGCCGAAGATCGCGGATTCCACCTCTCGTGCGTCGTCACCGCGACGAACATCGAAGGTTCGGGTGAAGCCGAAAGCGCGAGTGTGCGCATTCCCGGCGAACCGCCGATCCCCACCAAGGAGCCGGTGATCGAAGGCAACGCGGCGCCGGGCGAAACACTGACCTGCGGCAAGAGCGAATGGAGCGGAGCTCCGACGCCGTCGCTGAAGTACCAGTGGCTGATCGGTGGAGTGGCCGTCGACGACCAGACCACGGAATTCAAAGTGTCCAGCGCTCAGCGCGGGCTGCAGGTCGAATGCGAGGTGATCGCGGAAAACACCGAAGGAAAAGCTTCCGGGTTCGCCTCTGTGCGCATCCCGGGGAAGGCGCCGGAACCGCTTGTCTTTCCGCGCGTGACCGGGGCGCCCGCACTCGGCCAGACGCTCACCTGCGAGCCCGGGATCTGGGAAGGCAAGCCTCCGCCGGTGTTCCGCTATCAGTGGATGCGCGACGGGGCGGCGCTGCCCGGAGCGACAGCGGGGACCTACGTCGTCGAACCCGCCGACCAGGGCCACCTGCTCTCGTGCAACGTCACCGCGATCAACACCGAAGGCCGCGTGGAAGTCGAAAGCGAACATAACGCCGCGATCCCGGAACGCGTCGTAACGAGCAGCACCACGCAGAGCGGCGGCTCGACCACCGTGACGCCTGAAACCGAACCGACCGCCGAACAGATCCTGAGGGCTCTCGGAACGCAGCTCGTGCGAGCGTTCGCCGCACCGCGGCTCAGCACCATCGCGAAATCCGGTGGCTACTCCTTCTCGCTGGTCGGGCCCACGCTTGGGACCGCGGCGGTGGAATGGTACGAGTTCGTGAAGGGGGCCAACGGGAAGATCGTGAAGCTCATCGTCGCTGAAGGCAAGACCGTCTACACCAAGCGCCTTGTCAAGCAGAACGTACGGCTGCGGCTGACAGCGAAGGGGCGCAAAGCGCTCGCGCACAAGAAGCAGCTCACCCTGAGGGCCAAAGTCACCTTCACGGCGCCGCACGGCGTAAAAGTCAACTGGCTCGATCCGATCCTCCTGAAGCACTGAGCGCCCGGCGGCCACGCCCGACCCGGGCGCTTCGGCTAGGGCGAACGTCGCCGGAGCGTTACCGCAGTTCGCCAGGACTGCGTGCTCCGGGCCGACCGGCGGGTCAGCAGGGTCGCCTCCACGCGGAGCGACTCGCGGCCGGCCAGCAGCCGGCGTGCGGCTGGGGACAGGCGCAGCGGGACGGCGGCGATGTGTCCGGCACGCACACTGAAGGGCCCGGACGCGAGGGTGAGAATGCGCTTGGCGGCATGGCCTGCGCCGGTCGCGACGGCGGTCATGGTCCGCAGCAGGATGCTGCCCGCGCAGCGCGCGCTACCGGCGGGGCACTGCACTCGCGCGGTCAGCTTGCCGTTCGAGCTGACCAGGATCGTGGTGCCCGCCAGCTGCGCACCGCTGAAGGCGGCGCTCCCAGGGCCTGCTGACGCGGCCGGCGTCGTGAAAGACCGGATCGTGCCGTAGCTGGTGCCCCCGGCATTGCCCGCGACTATTCGGTAGGTGTAGGTGGTGGCCGGGGTGAGCTCAAGCACGGGAGCTGAGACCGCGACCGCCGACTTCCCCCGTACCGGGTGTCGTTGAGCACGGCAGATCGCCGGCGGAGCTGTTGAATTCGAACTCGCAGAGCGTGACAGGCGCGCCATTCGGGTTCACGGTGGCGTTCAGCACGGCGGAACGGGGCGTGAGCGCGGAGGGCGGGCCACTGACCGCGTCGGGCGCGTTGGGGAGTGTTGTGACGGTCTCATCGCCGCTGTAGCCCGGTCCCTGAGGGTTCTCGGCGACAACCCGGTAGTGGTAGGTGCGGGCCGCGGTCAGTCCGGCGAGCGTTGCCGACACGGCGACAGGAACCTCTCCGGCGCCGGGCGAAGAAGTGCATGGCTCGCTCTGGCCGTAGGAGCTCGTCGTGCCGTATTCGAACTCGCATTCGCCGACCGGTGCGCCATCCGGGTTGATAAGGGCGTTGAGGGTCACGGAGGACTGAGCAAGCTGCGACGGTGGCTCCGGCACGATGATCGGGGGCGGGCCCAGCGTCGTGAATGCGACGTCTTCGCCGGTCGCCGAGCCTCCGGTGAATGCCACGGCGACGCGGAAGTGGTAGGCGCTCCCGGCGCTCAGCCCTGTGACCGACGCCGTCACGCCAACGGGGGCATTTGCGGAGCCTCCCAGCGAGGAGCACGGCACCGACGAGCCGTAGCTCGTCGTGGGGCCGTATTCGAAACCGGCATCCCGACAGGCGCCCGCCATGGGGGTTGATCGTTCCTTCCAGGGTCGCCGTGTTCTGGGTGATCGAGCCGGCGTTGATGCTCACGGGCGTCGGTGGCGGCACTTCCGGAGTGCCTCGCAGGCTCCCAAGCCCGCTTGGGCCGTCATACCCGGGGCCGGCTTCGCAGAGGTAGTCGCCGCACCCGGCTGTGCTTCCCGACAGGACGTCATAGAAGCCGGCGGTGCCGTCGGCGTCCTGGATGTAGAGGCCGTCGGCGCCGGGAAAGGACCTCGTGTAGGCGTCGGCGAGCGCCATCTCGGCGGCGACGACGGGAGCTCCGACGCTGGTGCCGCCGAGCAGCAGCCAGTGCGGCGCCGAGGTTTCGTAGCTGTCGTACACCGACACCGGGGTGTTCGGATCGGCGACGGCTGCCACGTCATTGGTCGTCCTGCCGGCGCAGAGCTTGTCGGTCTGCCAGGAGGGCTTCGGTTCGGTGCTGCAGCCGCTGCCGGTACCCGTCAGTTCCCCTCCGGGGTCGACCAGACGGTTTCGCTCCAGCCGCTGCGGCCGCCGGAGGGCTTGAGCGTCGTGCCGCCGACCGCGATCACGTTCGGGTTCGCGGCCGGCCAGACGACCCCGTAGCCGTGGTCACCGCCTGAGGCTGTGGTCGGAGTCCCAGGGTGGTCGTAGGCTTCCGCCTGCTCGTGGGTTTCCGGGGGCGTTTCCTGCGCGAAGCTGTTGCTGATCTCGGTGGCTCCCAGTTCCGCCGCTCGCGTCTCGGCGGCCGCCAGATGAGACGCTTCGTTGGAGCTGGCCTCCACGAGCAGGACATGGCAGTTCGGGCAGATCGCCGAGACCATGTCCAGGTCGAGTGAGATCTCCTTCGCCCACGAGCGGTTGCCGGCCGGGTATTTCGCGCCCCCATCTTCATCGACCTTGCGAAGGCAGCCGTCTTTTGCGGTGCATTCCGGGAGGCCGTATTCGCTGCGATAGTGGGCGAGATCGGTTTCGGCGCTGGGGTCGTCGTAGGCGTCCACGACGGCCACAGTCTGCCCTGATCCGGCATATGTCGAGGGCATCTCGTATGCGGCGCGGAGATCATTCGGGGGAGTAGCCGCCTTCCACGCCGCTGCCGTAGAAGGCGGGGCTCGCTTCCTGCTCCGGGCCCTTGGTCACCGCGCCCGCGGAGACCGGCCCGCGCCGGCCCGAACCCAGCGTGGGGTCTTCGATCAACCCGCAGCGGGTCTGCCCCGCTCCTTGGGACAGACGAAATAGGGCTGGGACTGCGAGGGAGTGGGGGAGACGCCTCGCCATGACGCGTCGGCGCTCTGCGGCGCGGCTACGATGAGCGCCACGATCATGCCCAGTATCGATGCCGGTGGCCAGGAGAGCGAGCGCGAGGGCGGCCGGCTGCCCCTCGCGTTGCGCCGCAGCGACCCGTCGCCATCTCTCGCTTCGGCGATACGGGTCGCTGCGGGCATGGCATGATCCGGCCCTAGTTGATCGTGATGTAAAAGCCCGAGTCGACGGTTTTGCGCTTCCACTTTCCCAATCCGTATTTTTCGGTGACGCCGGCGACCACGTTTCGACGGTTATCTGGGCTTTTTCGCAGACCGGAACTTTCTTTTTGATTTCTTCTTTTTCTGCGTACTTGCTCTGCCCGAGCGTCGCGGTTATGTACATCGGGACGAGTTCGGGTGCTTCGACCGTTTCGTTGGCATCGATCGTTGCCGCGACGTTGTGTGGTGTTTCCTTCAGGCCCGAGACGCAGTAAACGCCTTCTTCAGCTCTTTTGAACCGTTCCTACCTGTTCCGGCCCTTGCTTTCAGTGCCTGACACGTGCCGTTCTTGAGACATGGGCATAGGCGACCGCCGTGCCGGCTTCGCCCTTAGCTGCCCGGCTTTGCCTTCGGCCCCTCTTGCCTTCTGGCCCGGTCCACCCCTTGGTCCCGTTTCGCCTTTAGGACCTGTTTCGCCCTTCAGCCCCGCGGGACCCGGGACGCCCTGCGAACCGGCTGTCACCCCTTGCCCCGGTTGCGCCGTGCAGGCTCTTCAGGACACTCGGCCTGATCTGATGTGTCGAGGTGATCACGTAATGCGTTGCCGCCATGCTTGTACCGGTCAGTGCCACGAACAAAGCCAACCACGCGACGATGTTGTGCCTGACTGCCGTGAGGGCGCGAGAGATCATCTTTGCATGCCTCCTTGATGCTGGTCGGATGTTGTGAAGTTTGCCACAAAGTCCTGCCGCGTGAGCCATTTCAGGCGTGGTGAACGACCACTTGCGCGCCGGGCTTCAGCCGACCCTAACCGCCATCGCGACCGCGTGGAAGTGCTGACCCCGCCATAGGATCCGATTCGGCGCGCACGGGGCAGCTTGCGAGGCGGCTCGAGGTGCCTCTCGGCGACCGCCGTCGCGACGGCGAGTGCGCGTGCTTCCACGTCTGCACCCGCAGGCAGGGACCGCCCTGAACAGTCTGCACCCTTCTGGAGGAAAGGGCACACCGCAGAGAGCGGTCCCACCCTCAGGGTCCCTCAACGGCTCTGCAGGGCCCTACTCCCAATGTAGCCACCTGCGCGTAGAGCTGCGGAGCTTTGCGCAGCCCTGAACGCTGCGCGCGGGGTTCAGCCGGTGATCCTGCTCGAGGCGCGGGCGCTCACCCGCGTGCCGGCAAGATTCGCGGCGGCGACGCTGACCGACACGGTCACATGCGGGAGGTGGCGAGCGCGCAGCGATCGCCCGGCTTGGTTGAGCGGGATGCGCGCGAGCTGGTAGCTCACGGCCTGGCCTCTCCCGAAGAATGGGACGGTGCCCTTGGCGATCGGTCCTGCCGAGCGCCGACACCGTGACGATCGCCCATGTCGCGCGGGATGAGTTGAGCCTGACGGCGACCCCGCCCGGGCTCAGGCGCGTACTCGCGACGCGCACGCTCACCTTCGGCGCAGGCGCGCCGTTGAACGTGAGGTCAGGGTTGTAGGACGGGTTGAGCGCGTCGAGCCCGAGACCGTAGATCCAGGCGACATCTTCAGGGCCGGCTTCCGTGGCGTAGGACTCGCTCGCTCCCACGAAGCCGCTCAGCAGCAGCGTGCCGTCTGCGCGCTCGATGACCCCGCTGGGCTCGAAGCTTTCCTGGCTCAGGCTCACGACTCTTCCGGGCGTGTAGGTGCCTCCGCCGAAGGGCAGCGCGGCGAGCATTCCCGGCGAGCCGGGACCCGATTCGATCTGTCCGCTCGCTGAGAAGCGCGTGATACGCACGCTGGTCGCGCGAACCCGGTACGGAACCGTGAAGCCCCCGGTCACGAGCAGTGTCGTCCCGTCCGCTGCCGGGAGCAGCGCTTTGAGATAGCCGTAGCCCGTTTCCGAGACGCTGGCGCCTTCGGTGCCCCAGCTCAGGTCCGGCGTGCCGGCCGCCGTGTAGCTCCAGATCCGGGACCCGCCGAGGAGGCTGGTGGCGGTGTAGCCGTGCAGCAGGACTGCGCCGCCCGACTGGACGAGCATGGCATCCGCCGCGTAAACCGGGGTCTGCACCCATGCCCCGCCGCCGAAGGTCGGGTCCGCGGCACCGGCCGGCGTCAGGCGAATCAGCGCGGTGCCCGTCTGTGAGCGCATCGCAACAACCGTCCTGCCGTCTGCGAGCACGGTGAACGCCGAAAGGCTCCCGGGCAGCTGGAACGTCCCGCCGGCGGCGAAGCTCGAGTCGCGCGAGCCGTCCGCGTTCAGGCGGACGAGCGCGGACACGGCCGCGGGCGTCAGGACAGGCCCGATGATCGTCGGGAGCATGATGCCGCCGCCGGGGGTCAGCTCGGGCCGCATCTCGCTGCTCGGGCCCTCGCTCGGCACGCGGATTCCGCTCGCGGTGAGCAGGCCGGCGTGGCCGAAGCCGGGGTCTGCCGATCCGTCGCTGCGCAGCCGCAGCAGTTGCCAGTCGGGGAAGTCTGTGATGACGGGCTCCTGCGCGCCAGGGCTGCGGCTGGGGCCGAGCACCATGATCTCGCCGCCCGGCAGGCTCAGCAGCTGCCACGGAAGCAGCCTGACGGAGGTGACCACGACGCCGCCATTGCCGAATGCGGGATCAGGCCGCCCGTTCGGGAGCAGCTCGGCCACGATCAGCTGCCCGTTGACGGTGCCGGCCACGACCGTGTTCCCATCGGCGAGCGCGAGCGTGTCGGACACGTCCTGCTGCGGTGTCATCGCCAGCACCTCGCGGGCGGGTGCGGACTGGAGCTGCGAGAGCCAGCCCGCGGCGCTCACGGGCGCGGCGGCACTCGCATACGCCGGCGCGGCGAGCGCCGCACACAGACCACAGAGCGCGATGAGAGAAGGAAACCTCATACCGTCAGCATGACTCGGGCGAGCCGCCGAGCCGTCCGGCTCTTCCCGCATCCACGCCGCACTAGAGAGGCAATTCCGCCCTCCTCATTTCACGGGCGCCGGTCTGCGTCGGCGCTCGTGGCTAGGCAGAGGTCGCTGCGGTCATCGACTCGCGTGCGAGCGAGACGAGCGTGGCGAGCTCCTCGGCGATGTTGGCGCCGAACACGTCGAGGTCCGGGAGAGCATCGAAGTCGCCGAGCAGGCCGAAGTTCATCTGGCCGTTGTAGGACATGATCGCTATCGCCAGTGCGTGGTTTTCGGGAAGGAACGCGACCGGCACCACCTGGAGCATTTCCCGGCCGAGCACGTAGAGCGGGAACTGCGGGCCGGGGACGTTCGTGACGATCAGGTTGAACAGGCGTGTCGAGAAGTTCAGCCGCGAGGCCTGCGCGAGAATGGTGGGAGGGGCGAAGTTCTGCGCGCCCGCGATGACCTCGGCTCCGAGTGCCTGCTTGGACTCCTTCAGCCCCGCCATCGCACCGGAGACGAAGTGCAAACGGTGAACGGGGTCTGAGATGTAGACCGGGAGCGGGCCGCGCATGACGACGATGCGGTTGCCCCCGGTTCCGTGTTCGCCCTCGGCCCTGACGGAGACGGGCACCAGCGCCCTCATCTCAAGGCCCTCCGTGCGGCGCCCGCGCGAGATCATGAAGGAGCGCAGCGCACCCGCGACGACCGCCAGCACGACGTCGTTGACGGTGCCGCCGAATGCGTCCTTGACGACCTTGAAGTCCGCAAGCTCGTTGGTGACCGAGACGAAGCGGCGGTGCGGGCCGATCGGGACGTTCAGTGGCGTCTCAGGCGCCGGGTTCAGGCCCGCCCATACGATCTCGCCGACGCCCTCGGCGGCATCGCGCGCGCGGGTCAGGGCGCGCTCGGGGTGCGCCAGCGCGTCGACCGCACCCTCCGCGATCGCAAGGCCCGTGCGCACCGCGCCGATGAGCCCGGAGGCAACCAGGTGGGCCGCGCTGGGTTCGGGGTTCGGGCGCCAGGGCCGTCCGGACCGCGGTAGCGGGGGCGGGTCGGGTGAGAGATCGAAGAGCACCGTGGCAAGGTCGACGCCCGCGATCCCGTCGATGAGTGCGTGATGCGTCTTGGTGATCAGTGCGAAGCGGTCGTCCTGGAGCCCCTCGATCAGCCACATCTCCCACAGCGGCTTGTGCCGGTCGAGCTGCTGAGAGAAGATCCGCGCTGTCAGGTCCTGCAGCTCCTCCTGGCCGCCCGGTGCGGGCAGCGCGGTGTGGCGGATGTGGTACTCGAGGCTGAAGCTGGGGTCGTCGATCCACACCGGTCGCCCGCTGTCGAGCACGGTGTAGGCGAGCTTCTGCCGGTACCTGGGCACGAGGTGCAGACGCAGACGGATCTGTTCGAGGAACTCCTCGACGGTCGGTGGCGGGCCCTCGAGGATCGTGACCCCGCCGATGTGCATGTGCGAGTGATCGCCCTCCTGATGCAGGAAGGACGCGTCGACTGGAGTCAGTCGGTCGAGGTGGCTCTGCGGCATTGGGCCTAGCGTACCTTGCCGCCCCCCTACAATGTTGTGAGTGTCGAACACTGTCGAGAAGCTGCTGCTGGCAGCACCGCGCGGTTACTGCGCCGGCGTGGACCGAGCCGTGCAGACGGTCGAACAGGCGCTGGAGATACACGGCGCGCCGGTGTACGTGCGCAAGGAGATCGTCCACAACAAATACGTCGTGGAGCAGCTTCGCGCGCGCGGCGTGATCTTCGTCGAGGAGACCACCGAGGTCCCGGAGGGGGCGGTGTGCGTGTTCTCCGCCCACGGCATCGCGCCCGCCGTCAGGCAGGGCGCGCTCGAGCGGGGCCTGCAGACGATCGACGCGACCTGCCCGCTCGTGACCAAGGTCCATCGCGAGGCGCTCAGGTTCGCCGAGGAGGGCTACACGATCGTCCTCGTCGGCCACGAGGGCCACGAGGAGGTCGAAGGGACGATGGGCGAGGCGCCCGACCGGATCATCCTGGTGCAGAGCGTCGCCGACGTCGAGGGCATCGAGGTCGAGGATCCCGAGCGGGTGGCCTACGTGACGCAGACGACGCTGGCTGTGGGCGAAACGAGCGAGATCCTCACCCGCCTGCGCGAGCGCTTCCCGAGTGCGGTCGGTCCGCGCACCGACGACATCTGTTACGCGACGACCAACCGGCAGACGGCCGTAAAGCAGCTGGCCGTGCACTGCGACCTGATGCTCGTGATCGGCTCGCGCAACTCGTCCAACTCGGTCCGCCTGGTGGAGGTCGCGCGAGGATGCGGAACCGATGCCCACCTGATCGACAACGCCGGCGAGGTGCGCGAGGAGTGGCTGAGCGGCCGGCGGGTCGTGGGCATCTCCTCCGGCGCCAGCGCACCGGAGAACCTGGTCGGGGAGCTGGTTGACTTCTTCCGCGCGCGCGGCGTCAGCGACATCTCCGAATTCGACGTGGTGCGCGAGGACGTGCGGTTCATGCTCCCGAAGCCGATCCGCGAAGCCGTCAGCGCCAGCGGGGCATCCTGAGCACCGCTGCGGGCGGGCGCCTCGCCGGCAGCCTCCGGGCCGCCGGGCGCGGAAGGTTCTGAACGATGCGCACCCTGATCCTCTCCGACCTCCACCTCGGCAGCATTCATCAGGCCGACCTGCTGCGCCGCCCGGAGGCGATGCAGGCGCTGCTGCGTGAGGCCGGCGACGTCGACCGGGTGGTGCTGCTCGGCGACGTGGTCGAGCTTCGCCACGGCCCCGTACGGGAGGCGCTCGAGCTCGCGCGCCCGTTCTTCACCGAGCTCGGGGACGTGCTCGCGGGCCGGGAGATCATCATCACGGCCGGCAACCATGACCACGCGTTCGTTGAACCGTGGCTGTCGACGCGCGGCCTGGAGGATGACCCCGGCCCGCTCGAGCCCGAGCAGCTGCTCGACCCCGCCGACGTGTCCGCGCCGCTGGCCCGCATCGCCGCCTGGGCGGCGCCGGCCCGGGTGCGCGTCGCCTATCCCGGGCTCTGGGTTCGCCCCGACGTGTACGCGACCCACGGCCACTACCTGGACTGCCACCTGACGGTGCCCACGATCGAGCGCCTGACGATGGCGTTCATGAGCCGCGTGCTCTCGCGGCCATCGAGCGCCTTCGCGGGCGCGGACGACTACGAGGCCATGGGCTCTCCCGTGTTCGCGTGGCGCGACGCCGTCGCCAGGGACTCGAGGACCGGCAACGCCCTGAATGGGATCGCGACGCTCGCGGCATGGCACGCGCTGAACGGCTCAAGGGGCCCGCGTGCCCGCGTCAGGCTGGGGACCCGTGTCAAGCGCACCGCGCTGGCGGCCGGGTTCCCGCTCGCGGTGGCCGGGCTGAACCGCCTCGGCATAGGCCCGCTGAGCGCGGAGATCTCTCCCGCCGAGCTGCGCCGCGCTGGCCTGCGCGCGATGGGCGAGGTCGCAGCGCGCATGGACCTCGGCGACGCCTATGTCGTCTTCGGGCACACCCACCGGGCCGGGCCCCTGCCCGGCGACGTTGAGAGCGAGTGGGTCGGGCGCTCGGGAGCCAGGCTCGTGAACACCGGGAGCTGGGCGTACTCGCCGATCTTCCTCACGAGCCGGCCGGGGGAGAGCCCCTACTGGCCGGGATCCTGCGTGCGCGTGGACGACGATGGCCCGCCGGCCGTGGTGCGTCTGCTCCAGGACATGCCGCACGAGCAGATGCTTCCGCGCGCGCCGGCCGCGACGCTCTCGGCGATCTGATCCGCCGCGGCGCCGTCAGCCGCCGGCCGGGAGGTCCGGCGAGGCGCTCAGGCCCGGCGTGAAGCAGGTCGCAAGGCAGCTGACGCCCGGGCCCGGGAGAAGGCTCAGGTGCGCCTCGGTGTGGTGCCCGTGCTCGATCAGGGGGTAGGCGCCGGGATGCTCGATCCGCACCTCGGCGCCGTTGACGCTCACCTCGCCGCTGCCGTCGAAGACGCCCCACACCCCGCCCGCCTCGTAGGGCCCGCTGTAGGCGCCCGGCTGGTCCTGCGTCTGGGGTACGAGGATCGCTCCGGGGGCATCCTCAGGACGGACCGGCTCGACCGTGGGCATGTGAACGTCGATCAGCTCCTGGATCGCGAGCTCGGTCTCCTCATAGGCGCCCTCGCCGTAGTGGAACTCGAACAGCCGGGCGCGGCCCTCGAACAGGTAGCGGGCGGGCCATCCCTGGTTCTCGTAGTCCTGCCAGAGCTCCAGCTCGGTATCGATGACGACCGGGTAGGCGATGTCCAGGCGCGTGATCGCCTCGCGCACCGCCTGCTCGTCCCGCGAGGGCTCAAAGCCGGGGCAGTGCACGCCGATCACCCGCAGGCCGTGCGGCGCGTAGCGCTCGTGCCAGGCGCGCATGTAGGGGAGCGTGCGAATCGAGTTCGGCCGGCAGAAGTCCCAGAACTCCACCAGCATCGGGGTGCCGCGCTGCAGGGTCGCGAGCGGCCCGTCGGCGTTCACGCGCGCAAGACGCGTCGGGAACAGCGGAGCCGCGATCGTGTCGACAGGGACCCGCACTAGCGGCCGCCCTCATTCGGCGCCGCGAGCACGGCGCGGAGGAGTGGATCGATGAGCACGTCCGTCCAGCTGCCGGTCAGGTGACCGGCAGCACGGCCCGATCAGCCGATCGAGCCGACCATCTCCAGCTGGATCAGCCGGTTGAGCTCGACCGCGTACTCCATCGGCAGCTCCTTGGTCACAGGCTCGATGAATCCGTTGACGATCATCGCCGCCGCCTCATCCTCGGTGAACCCGCGTGAGCCCATGTAGAAGAGCTGGTCGTCGGAGATCCGCCCGACGGTCGCCTCGTGGGCGACGGTGACGTGCGGGTTCTGGATCTGGATGTCGGGCCACGTGTCAGAGCGCGATTCGCCGTCCATCATCAGTCCGTCGCACTGCACGCGGGCTTTGGAGCCCGCCGAGTTGTGGCCCATCTTGACCAGGCCGCGGTAGCCCATGATCCCGCCGTCCTTGGATATGGACTTCGCGAGGATGTTCGAGGTCGTGTTCGGCGCGAGGTGGACGACCTTCGCGCCCGTGTCCTTGTGCACGCCTTTGCCCGCGACGCCGACGTTCAGGTGGTCGGCGCGCGCGCCCTCGCCCATCAGGAAGGAGCCGGGATAGAGCATCACGTACTTGGCGCCCATGGAGCCGCCGACCCACTCGACGGTGCCCTGCGCGTCAACGACGGCGCGCTTGGTGTTGAGGTTGTAGACGTCCTTGGACCAGTTCTGGACCGTGGTGTAGCGGGCCTTTGCGCCCTCGTGGACGAAGATCTCGACGACGGCCGAGTGCATCGAGTTCACGCTGTACGTCTGCGCGGTGCATCCCTCGATGTAGTTCACCTCCGAGCCCTCGTCGGCGATGATCAGCGTGTGCTCGAAGGTGCCCTCGCCGGCGCCCTCCATGCGGAAGTAGGACTGCAGCGGCAGGTCGCACTTCACGCCCTTGGGGACGTAACAGAAGGCGCCGCCCGACCAGACGGCACCGTGCAGGGCCGAGAACTTGTTGTCCTGCGGCGGCACGCATTTGTTCATGAAGTATTTCTGCACCAGCTCCGGATACTCGGTGATGGCGGTGTCCATCGAGCAGAAGAGGATGCCCTGCTTGGCGTACTCCTCCTTCAGGCCCTCATAGACCGGCTCCTGGCGCCAGACTCCGACCACGCCGGCGAGGTGCTCGCGCTCGGCCTGCGGGATGCCGAGGTCCTCATAGGTCTGCTTCATCTCCTGCGGGACCTCGTCCCAGCTGTTGTAGCGCCCGGCCGTCGGGGGCGAGTACAGCACTAGCTCGTCGAGGTTCAGGCCGGAGAGATCCGGTCCCCATGTCGGGATCGGCTTGCGTTCGAAGATCTCCAGCGACTTGATGCGTTTCTCGACCATCCAGTCGGGCTCTCCCTTGATCTTGGAGAGCTCGCTGATCACCTCGCGTGAGATGCCCTGGCGGGCCCTGAGCTGCCCCTGGTCGTCCTCGACGATCGGGCTGGGCTTGGTGATCCTGCTTTCAACTGTGGCCATGATGCTCCTCGCTGACGGGTCGCTTGGAATCCTGTGCGTGGAAGTAGGAATTGTATCGCGGGCTCATGTGGGCCAGGCGTTATCGCCGGTCACGGCGCCGCGGACCACCTTCAGGTTCAGCAGCGCGCACTTGCGCCTGGTGGCGGAGACGGGAATACCGAGCAGATCGATCATCCAGTCGGCATCCAGTCGCTCGACGTCCTGGACGCTCATGCCCTTCAGCTCCTCGGAGGCGATCGATGCGGCGGCCTGCGAGATCGCGCAGCCGTGGCCGTGAAAGCGCAGGTCCTCGATGCGCCCGTCGCTGATGCGCACATGCACGCCGAGCTCGTCGCCGCACAGCGGGTTGTGCTCGAGCGCCTCCGCGTCGTGGGGCTCGAGCTCGCCGAAGTTGCGGGGTTGCTTGTAGTGGTCGAGGATGTAGTCGCGGTAGAGGTCGTCCATCGCGCTCACTCCTCACCGAGCTCGAACAGCCGGCGGGCCGCGAGCAGCGCCTGCACGAGCGCGTCCACGTCGGCGGTGCGGTTGTAGACGCCGAGGCTCGCGCGGGCCGTGGCTCCGACCCCGAGGCAGCGCATCAGCGGCTGCGCGCAGTGGTGGCCGGCGCGTATGCACACGCCCTCGCGCCCGACCAGCTCGGCGATGTCGTGCGGGTGAAGGCCGTCGATCGTGAACGAGGCCAGTCCGCCTCGCTGCTCCGCAAGCGCGGGCCCCACGACCCTGAGCCCCGGCACGCGAGCGAGTCCCTCCAGCAGGTAGCCGGTCAGGTTCAGCTCGTGCTCGCGAACCCGCTCCATTCCGAGGTCGGAGAGGTAGTCGACGGCCGCGGCAAGGCCGACGGCCTCTGCGATCGCGGGTGTGCCGGCTTCGAACTTCCAGGGCAGCTCGTTCCAGGTGGCGCTCTGCAGCTCCACCGAGGCGATCATGTCCCCGCCAGTCAGGAACGGCTCCATCGCGCCGAGCAGCTCCCGGCGGCCGTGCAGCACACCTATGCCGGTGGGCCCGAGGGCCTTGTGGCCGGTCCACGCGTAGAAGTCTGCCCCGATCCGGGCGACGTCCACGGGCATCTGCGGGACGGCTTGGGCGCCGTCGATCAGGCTCACCGCGCCGGCGGCGCGGATGTCGGCGCACATCTGCTCGACGGGGTTGATCGTGCCGAGCACGTTGGAGACATGGGCGAACGCGACAAGGCGCACGTCGCCGCGCGCGAGCTCCGAACGCAGCTGATCGGGGGAGAGCTCTCCGTTCTCGTCGATGTCCAGGTAGCGAAGCTCGGCGCCGCTCGCGCGACACGCGACCTGCCAGGGGACGATGTTGGCGTGGTGCTCCATCTGCGTAACGAGCACCGCATCGCCGGGCACGAGGTTCGCCCGGCCCCACGAGTAGGCGACCAGATTGATCGCCTCGGTCGCGTTCTTGGTGAAGATGGTGGTCTCGGCCTCTGCCCCCGTGAACGCCGCGATGCGCTCGCGGGCGCTCTCGAATGCCGCGTCGGCCTCCTGGGCGAGCGGGTAGACGCCGCGGTGGACGTTGGCGTTGTGCTCGCTCAGGTGTGTGCTGATGGCGTCGATCACCACCTGCGGCTTCTGTGAGGTCGCGCCGGAGTCCAGGTACACGAGCTCGCGCCCGTCGGTGTCCCTGGCGAGGATCGGGAAGTCCTCCCTGACGTGCAGCGTGCTCTCAGCGACTGGTGGCATAGGCCTCGATGTCCTCGCGCGCCGCCGCGAGCTTGGCCGCCACCTTGCCGCGCACGAGCTCCTCGAGCCCCTCGTCCTGCAGCTCGGCGATCAGCGGCTCGAAGAAGCCTTCGACGATCACCCGCACGGCCGCGGGCCTGTCCAGGCCCCTGGTCTGCATGTAGAAGATCGCGCCCTCGTCGAGCTCGCCCACGGTGCCGCCGTGCGAGGCCGAGACGTCGTCGGCGGACACGAGCACAGATGGGATGGCGTCGAGCCGTGCCTTGGGGGAGAGCATCATCGAATGGAACTGCAGATAGGTGTGGGTCCTCTGCGCCCCGGGGTCGATCTGTATGAGGCCCTCGAAGCTTGCGCGGCTCTCGCCGGTGGCGGCGCCGCGCCAGTGCACGTCGCCTCCTGAGGGGCCGGTCTCGTGCAGGTCGACGGCGAAGACGTCGAGGTGCTCGTCCTCCTCTGTGAAGAGCAGCCCGCGGAAGGCCATGTCGCCGCCGGGCTCGGTCACGGCAAGCTCCAGGTGCTGGCGCACCAGGTGCCCACCGAGGAGCGCTGGGAGCCAGTGGCAGTAGGCGTCTCTGCCGACGGCCACGAAGCGCGTCGAGACGTCGTACACCTCACCGCGGCCCCAGTCCTGCACCTGTGCCAGGCGGCAGCGCGCGCCGTCCTGCAGGTACATCTCCAGCGCGCCGGCGTGCAGCGCCTGGCGCGAACCCTCAGGGTGCTCGGAGAAGTCCTCGGCGAGGTCGTACTCGTGGACGCGGAACTCGCTGGTGGGGCCGCCGAGGATCAGCGTGCGCCCATACTGCGCGATGCCGGGGCGGTCGATCACGTACACGATCTGGAAGGGCGCCTCGACGATTACGCCGGCGGGCACATGCAGAAACGCGCCCCCGCTCCAGAAGGCGGCGTTCGCCGCCTCGAGCTTGTGACGGTCGATCGTGAGCCGCTTGGAGTACCAGGGCGCGACGAGCTCGGCGTGGTCACGGAAGGCGTCCTGCAGCGAGCAGAGGATGACGCCCGCCTCGGCGAGCGCAGGGTCGAGCTCCACCTGCACCACCTCGCCGCCGCACTGCACGATTCGTCCGGCGAAGGGTGTCCGCGGAAGGGTGCGGGAGACGATCTCCGGTACGCCGCTTCCCTCGCCGCGTGCCGCTCGTTCCTCGGGCCCGTCAAGGCGCAGAGATCCGAGATCAAGGCTCTGCAGGCTCGTCGTCCAGAAGCCCGAGCGCCGCCATACGGGCATCTCCGAGCACTCGTACGCGCTCAGCGCCGCCTCGCGGAGCTGCGCCAGGCTGCGCCCGTCGCCCGCTCCCGCGCCCGCGAGCGCGTGGTAGAGGCTGGCCTCGCGGTGGCGTCCCGCCTTGGGAGCGGGGGTGGACCCGTTCGCCTGTGCCGGCGTGCCGCTCGGCTCAGGCACCGACGTCACCGGCCGCGAGCGCGCCGACCTCCTGACGGATCTGGTCATAGCCCTCACGCTCGAGCCTCTCGACCAGCTCGACACCGCCCTCGAGGACGATGCGGCCGTCCATCAGGATGTGAACGAACTCCGGCTTGACGTAGTGAAGGATGCGCTGGTAGTGGGTGATGATCAGCGCGCCGAGGCCCTGGTCGTCGTGGAGGCGCTGCACGCCCTCGGCGACGGTGCGAAGCGCGTCGATGTCCAGTCCCGAGTCCGTCTCGTCGAGGATCGCGATGTCGGGCGCGAGCATCGCCATCTGCAGGATCTCCGCGCGCTTCTTCTCGCCCCCGGAGAAGCCGTCGTTCAGGTGGCGGGATGTGAATGCGCGGTCCACGTCGAGCAGCTCGATCGCGCGTTGGAGCTGTGTGCGGAACTCCTTGACCTGGATCGGCTCGTCGCGCTTGGCGTTGATCGCCATGCGAAGGAAGTTCGCGACCGAGACACCGGGTATCGACACCGGGTACTGGAAGGCCAGGAAGAGGCCCGCCTTGGCGCGGTCGTGGGGCTCGGCCTCCGTGATGTCCTCACCCTTGAAGATGATCGTGCCCTCGGTGACCTCGTAGGAGGGGTGGCCGAGGAGGGTGTTCGCCAGCGTGGACTTGCCCGAGCCGTTGGGTCCCATCAGCGCGTGGATCTCGCCCCGGTTGATCTCGAGGTCGACGCCACGGAGGATCTCGCGGTCCTCGATGCGCACGTGCAGGTTCTTGATTTCTAGCTCGGCCATGTTCTGGTGTCAGGCTCCCGTGGTGAGTGTTTGCAGTTGCAGGGTCGGCAGGGGCTGGCCCGTGGGCATCACCGGGCCGGCCAGCAGATCCGCGAGCGTCGTCTCGCGCAGCGTGTTCACGATCGAGAAGCGCACTCGCGTCCACAGCAGCTTGGTCGGGCAGGCCTGGTCGGGGCGTGACTCGCGCGAGCACACGATCGACCCGTCGGCGGCCTCGGAGATGCACTCGATCGGCGCGATCGATCCCTCGAGGGCCTCGACCACCTCTGCCATCGTGATCTCGCCAGCGGGGCGGGCGAGCATGTAGCCGCCGCGCGAGCCGCGCCGGCTGTCCACCAGGCCCGCCTTGCGCAGCCTCGCGACGAGGTGCTCCAGATACGCGAGCGGAAGCCCGTCGTGGGCAGCGATCTCCGCAAGGGGAATGGGGTCGTCGCCGGCCCGCCGGGCAAGCTCGACCATCACGCGTACGCCGTACTCGGCCTTGGTTGAGAACATCATCGCAAGATTTCCTACCTGGCAGCTAGGGTATCAGCCTCCTCCGAGCGCCCGGATGTCATGGGCGAGCCCTTCCGGGGTGAGCTGTTCGGACTCGTACAGGACGCGCTCCCTGCCCGAGCCGTCGATGAGCATCACGAAGGCGTAGCTGTCGAACAGCGATGGCCCGGCCGACGCGGGCTTGACGCGGTAGGCGCGCCAGATCGGCTCCAGGGTGGATTCGGGGCCCGTCAGGTACAGCGCGCGCCCCGTCAGCGACACGGACGAGAGGAAGCGCGCCGTCGCGGCGGCGCTGTCGGAGGCCGGGTCGGCGCTCGCGATCAGCACCGGCACGGGGGAGGGCAGTTCATCCAGGGCGCCCCGTATCTGCTGCGCGATGACCGTGCAGGTGGCGCCGCAGTCCGGGTACAGGAAGGTGAGGACCACGACGTGCCCACGGAAGTCGGCGAGCGAGACCCTGCGGCCGCTCTGGTCGGTGAGGGTGAAGTTCGGGGCGGGACGCGCAGCCAGCGGCGCGCCCTGGAAGCCGCCGTTCGCAGCGGTCGTGGTGGCCGGAGAGGGGCCGCTAGAGTTTCCTGACCGGGCTATCAGCACCCCGGCGAGCGCCAACACCAGGACCGCGAGCGCCGCGACCGGCATCACGTGGGAGGGAAGCGGTTTCCGCGGCACCAGCGGGAGGGTAATTAAGCCACTTCCGGGGCACGCTGACAGTCGCTACACTTTATGAAGTCCATGAATCCCGACCGTGGTTTAGGAGTTTCAGAATGAGTCCCTCAGGCGCAGAGCTTCTCCGCCAAGTCAAGAGCCAGATCGACGAGGTCGACCCGTCCGAGGTCAACGAGCTCGTCGACGAGGGCGTCATCCTCGTCGACGTGCGCGGAAGCGAAGAGTTCGCGACCGGGCACCTGCCGGGCGCGAAGAGCATTCCGCGCGGGCACCTCGAGGCCCGGATCGAAAGCGTCGCGCCCGACCGCACGGCCGAGCTGATTCTCTACTGCCAGTCCGGTGCTCGCTCGGCCTATGCCGCCCGCACGCTCCAGAACGACCTCGGCTACGAGCACGTCCGCTCGATGACCGGCGGCATCACGCTGTGGAAGGACCGCGGATACGACGTCGAGATTCCGCGTAGCCTCACCGGCGAGCAGCGCGACCGCTACTCGCGCCACCTGCTGATCCCGGAGATCGGCATCGAGGGCCAGCAGAAGCTGCTCGACGCCAAGGTGCTGCTGCTCGGAGCCGGCGGGCTGGGCTCGCCGACGTCGCTCTACCTGGCGGCTGCCGGTGTGGGGACGCTCGGGATCGTCGATGACGACGTGGTCGACCTTTCCAACCTGCAGCGGCAGGTGATCCACAACACCGAGCGGGTGGGGGTGTCGAAGGTCGACTCCGCACGCGAGGCGATCACGGCGCTGAACCCGGACGTGAACGTCGTCGGCTACAAGACCCGCATCGACGCCTCGAACATCATGGAGATCATCGAGGGCTACGACGTGATCGTGGACGGCGTCGACAACTTCCCGACCAGGTATCTGCTCAATGACGCGAGCGTCAGGCTCCAGATCCCAGTCGTGTCCGCTTCGATCCTGGGCTTCGACGGTCAGCTGTCGGTCTTCAAACCGTATGACGGCCCGTGCTACCGCTGCCTCTTCCGTGAGCCGCCGCCCGCCGAGCTCGCGCCGTCGTGCGGAGCCAACGGCGTACTGGGCGTGCTGCCCGGGACGATGGGGCTGCTCCAGGCGACCGAGGTCATCAAGCTGATCCTCGGCATCGGCGACCCGGCGATCGGCCGGCTGCTCCTCTACGACGCCCTCGGGGCGACCCTGACCGAGGTCAAAGTGCACCGCGACCCGGAGTGCCCGATCTGCTCCCGCGACCCCGAGGACATCGCCGACGAGGAGATGGGCGTCTTCCCGGACTACGAGGCGTTCTGCGCCGCAGCCGGGTAGGCTCCGCAACGCGATGGCGACGATCAAGATTCCACCGGTCCTGCGTGCCTCCGTCGGCGGCGAGAAGGAGGTTGGTGCTCAGGGCGCCAATGTCGGCGAGGTTCTGCGCAACCTAGCCGTCGAGCACCCGGCCACCGACAGCCAGCTGTTCTCGGCCGAGGGCGAGCTGAACCGCTACGTCAACGTGTACCTGAATGACGAGGACGTGCGGGTGCTCGATGGCCTGGACACGGCCGTCGGGGACTCCGACACGCTCGTGATCCTGCCGGCGATGGCCGGCGGCTCGCGCTGACCGCGGCCCGCGGGGCGCACGCACCAGAGCTGAGCGCGGCGGCTCTGCGCTCATACCGCACTCCGACCTGATTCCGGCCGTCATCCCACGGGCGGGCGTGAAGCTCATCTCTCGCCGTCCAACGAAGAGGGATGAGGTCGCATGGCATCTGACTGGTCACCGAGCACGCTCGCGCCGCGCCTGGGCGCAGCGATCGTCGCCGCGCTCCTCGGGCTGACCCTCGCCGCCGTCTCGGCGGCCGGCGCCCAGGCAGCCTCGGCCCCGTCCTCGCGCACCGCCGCCGTCTCTCTCTCCGCGGTGGGCACCGGCGGAGGCCTCCTGCTGGAAGGCGCTCCCGGGAGCGTCCTGAAGGGAGCCGTGCGGGTGCAGAACCTCTCCGGGGAAACGGTGACGGTCGCGCTTCAGGCCGCCGACATCCGAACCGGCGGCAACGGAAACGCGGACTACGTCACGAGCGCGCTCTCGCAGGCCGGCCGCTGGCTGTCCCTGGGCTCCCCGGCCGCGACCCTCGCAGCGCACGAGCAGCGCGAGATCCAGTTCACGCTGAGCGTGCCCGCAGGGGAATCGGGCTCGCACTACGCCGGCATCGTCGCCGTCAACCAGGCTGAACTCGCACCCGCACGCCAGGCGCACTCCGCCGGCATCGGCGGCCAGATCTCCACCGTGGCCCGCGAGGCGATCCCGATCACAGTCCGGCTGCCCGGGGCGCCCACGCGCAGCCTGGCGCTGCGGTCGGCCAAGATCGCCGCCGGACCCTTCGGCGCCGCGCTGATGCTCGGCCTGCTCCCGGGCGGCAACGTCCTGATCCAGGCCGCGCACGTGCAGTTGAGCGTGATGCGCGGCTCGCGAACCCTCTTCAGCTACTCGGGCACCCTCGGGCAGCTCTTTCCCGGATCGTCGCTCGACTACCGAATCCCCTGGGTCGGCACGCCCACCCCCGGCAGCTACCGGGTCCTCGGCGTCGTCAGCGCCCAGGGCGCGGCGCCCCTGCGCCTCAGCCGCAGCATCTCCCTCTCCTAGCCGGCCCCGGCTCTCATCTGCCGTGCGCCCCCTGAAAGCGGGCCCTCTAGGGCTGCGGGGCCACGCTCAGGTCCGCGGCGCGCTCATACCGCATTCCTACCTTCTCCCGGCCGTCCTCCCACCGGGCGGCGGGAGCCTGCTGTCACTGCTTCCAACGACAAAGGTGATTACGCAAATGAATCTACAGACAATGAAGAAGCCCCTGGCGACCCTCGCGGTTGTCGGCACGGCGGCAGCACTTGCAGGGCTGGGCACGTTCGCGACGTTCACGAGCAGCACCTCGGCCAGCCACACGATCAACTCCGGCACCGTGTCGATCGCTCTCGGCGCGACAGGC
Organism: uncultured Solirubrobacteraceae bacterium; assembly: GCA_963787115.1. Classification (GTDB taxonomy): domain Bacteria; phylum Actinomycetota; class Thermoleophilia; order Solirubrobacterales; family Solirubrobacteraceae; genus Palsa-744. The sequence goes on along the minus strand of CAWBBS010000007.1, from coordinate 108,138 downwards.
GCCAGCACCAACAGGCTGACGGTCGGCGCATCAAACGTCGTTCCTGGAGACACCATCCAGCGCTCGGTAGACCTCATCAACAACGGCACGGGTACGGCCGACAACCTGTCCTCGATTCAACTGACCACGACGGCCTCCCCGAGCTCGCTGCTCGACACCGAAGCCACCAACGGCCTGCAGATGACGATTGAGAAGTGCTCGGTCGCCTGGACAGAGTCCGCCTCGCCGTACACCTACACGTGCAGCGGAACGACCTCGACGGTTCTGGCCTCACGTGCCGTCATCGGCTCCAACATCGCTCTCACGGGCCTGTCGTCGCTGACCACCGGATCCACAGACCACCTGCGAGTGACTCTGACGCTGCCGACGGCCGCGCCGAACACGATGCAGGGACTCACCTCAACGGTCTCCTACGCCTTCCTCGGCACGCAGCGCGTCGCAGGGAACAAGTAGGTAACGCAGCCATGACCCCGCTCCGCATACCCCCAGAGCAGCGCCCGGAGCCGAGCCATGGCAAGCCGGCGCGGGGGGCCTCAACGGCCCTCCGCACCGGCTGGCGTTACGCCGGCCGCGCGCTGATCTTCTTCGCGGTCGCGATCTTCGCCATCCTCGTCGTGCTGCCGGCACTCGGCCTCTACAGGCCCGTCACGGTGCTCTCGGGCAGCATGCGCCCCACCTTCTCTCCCGGCGACGTCGTGGTCGACGTGCCGGAGCCCATCAGCGCCGTCCGCGTCGGACAGGTCGTCTCCTACCACGTGCCCGTCGGGATCCACCAGATCGAGACCCACCGCGTGGTTTCGATCACCAACCCCGGGCCGGAACCGACGATCCAGACCCGCGGCGACGCCAACAACCACAATGACCCCTGGACCGCCAAGCTCGAAGGCAAGACCGCCTGGCGCCAGGTCGCGGTGATCCCCAAGCTCGGCTACCTGATCAACGCCATGCGCTCCAGCACGCTGCACCTGCTTGCCGTGATCATCGCGCCGCTGATGCTGGCGCTCCTCTTTCTCGCCGAGATATGGGGCCTCGGCGGCAAAGGGCCGCCCCGAGCCCAAGGCAGAGCCCCGTGCGAGGCGAGCCCCGGAGGTCGCGACGGAAGCCGGCGCCGCATGAGGGCCGCTCTTCGTCCCCGGCGTACGCCGGCGGCGGCCGCCCTCATCGGAGCCGTCCTGCTGACACTGACCTTCTCCCAGGTGGCGCTGGGCGTCTTCACGCACGCCGCCAGCGGAGGCCCGCTCACGGTGGCGTCCGCGACGATGACCGCGCCCTCAAAACTCGCCGCAGCACAGCTGGCGTGCAAATCCGGCAAAGCCCCCGAAGTGTCATGTCCGACCTGGTCCGCGGATCCGGAATTCGCAACCTCCTACGCCGTTGAACGCGCGACGCGCAGCAGGGCCCTACACGGTGATGGGCAGCGTCACATCGGCGCACCTCTCCTATACCGACAACTCCTCGCTGGGGTACCCGACCACCTACTACTACCGGCGAGTTCTGTCTACCGCTCCTGGAGTACGGCCTCCACCTACACCTCGGTGAAAACGACTCATCGCGAATTCTGCTAGCCTAGGCCGCGTGGGCGCCGGGCCTGCGCGAGCCCGCGCGGTAGCGGTAGCCGAACCCCCGCACGGTCTCGATCGGCGCGCGCGAGGGCTGCTCGGGGTCGAGCTTGCGGCGCAGGTAGCCGACGTAGACCTTCACCTCGGACGGGGAGACCGCATACTCATCGCCCCACACGAGTTCGAGCAGCTGATCGCGGCTGAGCACCTGGTTCGGGTTCTCCACGAACGTCCGCAGGAGACCGAACTCGAGCGGGGTGAGCGACACGTCCCTGCCCTCGCATGTGACCAGGCGCTGGGCAAAGTCGACGGCGACGTGCTCATCGCGGTAGCTCTTAGCGCGGTCCGGTGCCTCCACCGCACGCCTGAGCAGGGCGTGGACACGGGCAGCGAGCTCCTGGTTGCCGAACGGCTTGACTAGGTAGTCATCCGCGCCGGCGCGCAGCCCCCGCACCCGCTCGAGTTCGGAGTCCCTGGCGGTGAGCATCAGCACCGGCACGTCCGAGAGGTCGCGGATGCGTTCTAGCGTCTCCCAGCCGTCCAGCCCGGGCATCTGCACGTCGAGGATCACCAGGTCCGGGCGCATCGAATAAAGCTCCCGCAGCGCAGCCTGGCCGTCGGCCGCCTCGCCGACCTCGTGCCCGGCGTTTGCGAGCACGGACGCGACCAGGTCACGGGTGAGCCCGTCATCGTCGGCGACGAGGACGCGAGCCCGTGCCACTAGCCGACGACCTCTCCGAGGGTTCGGCCGGCGCGCAGGCGGCGGAGGGGTCTGCGGACGGGGGGACGGCGCTCCATCTCCTCACGGGCCTCCTCCAGCATCAGCTCCAGCATCCTGGGCAGCGCGTGCGGGTCAAAGGGCTTGGCGATTACCCCGGCGGCCCCGAGCGCGAGCAGGCAGTGATGGTCGGCTCGGCGTGTCGTCGCCGTCAGGAACACGACGGGCACCGGCTCGGGAAGTCCTGCGGCCCGCATCGCTCCAAGTACCGCGGGGCCGTCCATGCCCGGCATCACCACGTCGAGCACCACGGCCTGGAAGCCGGCCTGCTGCGATGCGAGCGCGTCGAGCGCGCCCTGTCCGTCTGCGACCGTGTGCACCCTCCAGCCCGCCATCTCCAGGCTGATCTGTGCCACCTCGCGTATCTCCGGGGCGTCGTCGACGAGCAGCAGGGTCCGTGTCGGCGAATCCTCCTCTGAGTAGCGCGGCTCCCGGGCTGAGGCGTTCTGGTTTGTCATCGCACTCATTTGTCGTCCCGCCGGGGAGGTGGCAGGTCAGTAGTGAGCGTCAGGGGCGGTGCGGGATCCAACCCATGTGCCCATCCGCAGCCGCGCCGATCGGATGGGTGGAGCACATGGACGCAGATCCCCACACGCAGAGCGCCGGTGCGCCGGAGCGCGACTCCCAACTGCTCAAGGCGGTGTGGGAGCGCAACCGCGGGGAGGTGCACGCGCGCGTCGAGGTGATCTCCGACGCGGTGCTGGCGCTGGGGCAGCAGCCGCCGGCGGTTCCTGCGATCAGGGACGGCGCGCTCGCGGCCCACACACTGGCCGGGTCACTCGGCATGTTCGGCTTCCGCGGCGCCGAAGCTGCGGCGCGCGAGCTCGAGGAGACGCTGGGCACTCCCGGGGCGGACCCCGAACGTGCCCGCGCGGCGCTGGCGCGACTGCGCGCCGACCTCACCGCCGACCCGCTCGGCGGCTCGGGCCGCTAGGAGCTTGCCAGCAGGGGCTGCTCGGAGTCCCTCGCGCCGGCCGGCGGTATGCGGCTCATCGCGTGCTCGGCCAGGGCGGTGATCGTCAGCGACGGGTTGACGCCGACGTTGGCCGGGACCGCCGAACCGTCGACCACGAGCAGATTCTCGTATCCGAAGACGTGCTGGCCCGCGTCGATGACGCCTCTGCTGGGGTCCGAGGCGATCACCGCGCCCCCGAGGATATGGGCGGTGGTGGGGATGTTCAGCGTGGCCTCCATCACCGAGCTCTGCGCTATGCCGCCGGTCCTCTTCGCGAACCAGTCCGCGGCCTTGTTGGCGACCGGGATGAAGGTCGGGTTCGGCCGCTCGGGGTCCTGTTCGGTCTGCAGCCAGAAGGATCCGAACGGGCCGGTGCGCGGGCGCAGGGCGATCGCGTTGTCGAGGGTCTGCATCACGAGGATGATGATCGTGCGCCGTGACCAGTGCTTGGGGAAGACGATCTTCGCAAGCCGGCCCGGGTGCATCGCGATCTGGGCGAGGAGCTTCAGCGGCCTTGACACACGCGTGCCGTCGCCGACCATCAGCGTGTAGAGGATGCGCATCGAGTCGCCGCCGTCGCCGTAGGTGACGGTCTCGATGTGCGTGTCGGGGTCGGGATATATCGAGGACGTGATCGCGACACGTTTTATGAGGTCCTCGTGGTAGTCCTCGGGTACGGTCACCGTCAGGATCGACTCGGAGTTCGTGCGCACGAGCTCCCCGAGCCGCTCGGAGATGCGGGGCAGCGAGCCTTTCACGCGGCAGCGCTGAAGCAGCTTGTTGGTGCCGAGCGCGCCCGCCGAGACGATCACGCCCCGCGCTCGCTGGACGCGGCGTTCCTTGTTCAGCCACGCCCCCGAGCGAACGCTTTCGACCTCATAGCCCTCGCTGCCGTCCGCCGGGCCGATCGGCCGGATGTCGATGACGGTGCGTTCGGGCATGACCGTGGTCCCGCGCTTCTCGGCGAGATAGAGGTAGTTCTTGACGAGCGTGTTCTTGGCGCCGTGGCGGCAGCCGATCATGCACTGACCGCACAGATGGCAGCCCGTCCTGTCAGGGCCCTCGCCGTCGAAGAACGGGTCGCTCACGGTCTTGCCGCGGTCCCCGAAGTAGATGCCGACGGGGGTGCGTTTGTAGGTGTCCCCGACGCCCATCTCCTCGCCGAGCTCGCGGAGCATCTGATCGGCGGGATCCTCGTGCGGGTTCTGGGTCACCCCGAGCATCCGCTGGGCCTCGTCGTAGTGCGGGGCGAGCGCCTGCTGCCAATCCTCGAGGTCGGCCCACTGCTCGTCCTTGAAGAACTTCTCCGGCGGGACGTAGAGGGTGCAGGCATAGCCAAGGCTCCCGCCGCCGACGCCGCATCCGGACGCCACCGAGACGTCCTTGAACGTGGTCAGGCGGAAGATCCCCTTCATGCCGAGCCGCGGGCTCCAGAAGTACCGCTTGAGGTCCGCCGTCGAGTCCGGGAACTCGTGGTCGGCGAAGCGCCTGCCGCACTCGAGCATGCCCACCGAGTAGCCCTTTTCAGAGAGACGAAGCGCCGAGACGCTGCCGCCGAAGCCCGAGCCGACGATCAGCCAGTCGTAGTCGTATGTGCGGTCCGCTGCACCCATGCTCGCCTCGATCCTGGACGTGTCCTTTAGAGGCAGGAGATCTTAGCCCGTTCCTGGCTGGCTGGCCAGTCGAAGAGACCTCTCACCTCTCGCCGCCGGAGAAGGGCGTATAAAGCGCGTGGACAACGAGCAGCCAGCCGCGACGCTCCTGACGGAGCCTGGGGTGCGCTTCTCAGCTTCGGTGGGAAAGCGAGAACGGGGGCGTTATGTTCAGGCGGCGCGCAGGTGCTCTTTTCACGGCGACGGTGACAGTCGCGCTGGTGCTCGCGGCGGCCGCGGGCGCTGCAACCTTCAAGGTGAAGGGGAGCGCTGACACCGAAAGCGCCAGCGGGACCTGCTCCCTCACGGAATGCTCGCTGCGACAGGCCGTGGAAGCCGCCAGCGCCGCCGCCGGCGCGAACACGGTGCTGGTGCCGGAAGGCGAATATAAGCTCACCCACGGCCCGCTGCTCGTGCAGCCGCAGGAAGGCTCGACGCTCACCATCCTCGGCAGCGGCCCTCGGGCCGACGCGACGCTGATCACGGCCGAAGACGCAAGCCAGCTGATGCGAGTCGGGCAGATCGGCGGCGGGGGCACCGCCAAGCTCCAGCTCGTTGAGCTCGCCGAAGGACGCACGGGCTTCAGATACCCGGAAGAAGCGAACGGCGAGGGCGGCGGCATCTACGTCTACGGCAAAACCTCGCTGCTGGTGCAGGAAAGCGAAATCGCGGACAACGTTGCCACCTCCGAAGGCGGTGGCATCTACACCAGCGGCCAGCTGACCGTGAAGGACAGCACCATCCGCGGGAACCAGACCGAAGGCGGCAACGGCTATGGCGCCGGCATCGACGTCGCCACCGAATTCGGCAGCGGGGCAACAACGCTCGAAGAGAGCACGATCACCGGCAACCACGCCGTGGCACAGGAAGGCGGGACGAGCCTCGGCGGCGGCGTCTATGACATGGCGGTCGGGCTCACGATGGATCACCTCACGGTCGCCGGCAACCAGGCGCAGTCGGGCGGCGGCATCTACGTGCAGTCGACCGTGGGCCAGGACGCCATCTTCAACTCGATCATCGCCGAGAGCAAAGGCGGCGACTGCGCCGGGCAGGCGACCCACGAAAGCGCCGGAACGATCGCGGACGACAAGAGCTGTGCGCTCACGGGCCAGGAAGACAACGAAAAACCCGGCAAGGTGGAACTTGCGGGATCGGCCGGGCAGCCCGAACTCTCCATCACCGGCGGCCCGACGAAAACGGTCAACCTGACCGCGGCCAGCGAAGCGATCGGCCTCGTTCTGAAACCGCGCTGCGAAGGACTCGACCAGCGCGGCTTCACCCGTCCCGCCGCATCGTGCGACGCCGGCGCCGTCCAGTTCCTGAAAAGCGCCGTGGAAGTGAGCGGCGTCGCGGGACCGGGTGGATCTGTGGCGGTCGTGCCGTCGAAGGCGCCGTCGCTGTGCACCGGCTCCTCCTGCATCCTGGAAAAGGGGACGAGCGTGACGCTGACCGCCACGCCCTCGGCGGAATACCGCTTCGTCGAATGGACTGGTGAACCGTGCCACAGCGTGAGCTCGCCGAGCTGCACGATCCTCAAAGCAGAAGCGGCCAAGAGCACCGAGACGGCGACGTTCCTCAGGCGCTACCAGGTCGCGGCGAGCGTCACGCCGAGCTACGGGACGGTCCAGATACAGGACACCAACCCTGCAAGCGCCTGCTCCGGCGGGTCCTGCGTCGTCGACGCCGGGGACAGAGTGGAACTGACGCTGCACCTGACGCCGGGCGCCACCCTGCGCGAATGGGCGAGCGGGCCGTGTGCCCACACCGCCGCCAGCCCGTGCGTGATCGAACACGCAGGCGAAAACGTCAACGCCGTCGCCGACGTCGAGCTCGGCCCGCCACCCGTGCCGGCGGGAACCGTCGCGCTCTACGTCTCCGGCGACACGGGCAGCGAAGCGAACACCGGACTCAGCGCCGGCTCGCCGCTGAAGAGCATCTCGCGCGCGCTCGGCATGGCCGCGGCCTATTTCGAACACGCAGAACACGGGGAAGGCGCCTACCACGTCTCGCAGATCCGGGTGGCCGACGGCTTCTACGTGGAACACCTGACGGTCGGGCGCATCGAAGGGCTCGGCATCTACGGAGATCTGAACCCCGCGACCTTCCAGCCCGAAGCCAGCCCGGAAATACCAACCGACATCATCGGTGAACCGCAGGGGCTGCTGATCGAATCCTCGAGCAACATCGTGGTTCAGCAGATGGTGATCGAGTCCTCGCGGCCGAGTGCGCCCGGCGGGTCCGGGTACGGCGTGCGCCTGGTCAAAGGCTCGACCGCCACCCTGTCGGACGTGGAGGTCGACGCCGGCTACGGCGCCAACGGAGCGACGGGCGCAACGGGAGCGACGGGCGCCGAAGGCGGCGGCGGACACGAAGGCGAGCCGGGAAGCACGGTTGAAGAAGTCGTCGCCGGCTTCGGCGCCGGCGGCGGCGGCGACGGCGGCGAATCGGGTCTCAGCCCCAACGGCAATCGCCGCTCGGGCGTGGTCGAACACTACCTCTGCTACCCCGCGCCGGCGCCCTGCAGCCGGCCCGCAAACCCGAACTTCAGCCTTCCCAGCCCGGGCGACGGCGGCTGGGGCGGCGTGGGTTTTGACCGCAGCAGCGTCCAGTGGGCGGGCCCCGGTCCTCTGGGGCTCGCGGAGCTGGGATCCTGCAACCCGCCGGGGTACACCTACAACCTGCCTCCCTGCGAAGCGAACCAGGCGAACGGCCCGGCGCCCTTCGGCGAGGAGTGGTACCGAGGCCCGCTGTTCGAAGGGGAATCAGGCTCGGCGGGATACAGGGCCTACCACCCGGAACCCGCAGGCGGCGGTGGCGGGACCTACGGCCCCTACGTGAGCAACTGGATCGGCGAGTCGCCGCGCAGCGGCGCGCCGGGCGCCGGCGGCTCGGCCGGCACGTCGGGCTCCGCGGCCGCGAATGAGGAAAGCAAGGCCGCGAGCGCCGGCGAAAGCTACCTCCCGGGTGCCGCCCCTGCCGGCGAACCGGGGGTGCCCGGCGGCGGCGGTGGAGGCGGCGGGGGCGGGTCCGGCAACGACAACGGCCTCGCCAACGGCGGCGGTGACGGCGGCGGAGGAGGAGGCGGCGGCGGCGAAGGCGGCGCCGGCGGGGCAGGCGGGGCAGGCGGAGGCGGGTCGTTCGGGGTCTACCTCGACGGCTCGTCGAAGCTGGTCGTCGACCTTGGCAGCACCATCCACGCCGGTGGCGGCGGCAATGGAGGCAACGGCGGAAGCGGCGGAAGCGGCGGAAGCGGCGGAGCCGGCGGCAAGGGCAACACCAAAAGCTCGAGCCAGGTGGGCGCTGGCGGCAACGGCGGAGCGGGCGGCTCCGGCGGTCCGGGCGGGGGCGGAGGCGGGGGCATAGGAGGCCCGAGCTACATCGTGTATTCCGCGGACAGCACATCCGTCTTTGAACGCTCCGAAGACACGACCCTGATCGCGGGTGCGCCGGGATCCGGGGGCGTCGCCGGAGGAGGCGGGAGCACTCCGGCGCCGAGCGGCGGCGGCGGCCCCTCGAGCCCGTGCGTCGGAAGCTGCGCGTCGACCGCTTCGCTGCCCGTGCTGCTGCCCGTGTACGCGACGGTCTCGGGCGGGCGCGTGATCACGGTGCTGAAGTGCCACAAGCGCTGCACCGGCACGATCACCCTCACGCTCCCCGCCAAGGCGGCGGCAGCTGGCGCCGGGGCGCGGGTCGCAGGCGCCGGCGCGGTGCTCGGCAGGCTGAACTTCTCACTGCCGGCGAACCGGTCAAAGACACTGAAGGTGCCGCTGAACGCGACCGGGAGAGCACGGCTGAAGCGCTCCAAGTCGCTGCGCGTGAGCATGACGGTCTCGCTGCGACTCGGGAAAGCCAAGCCCAAGAGCTACACCCAGGTGCTCGTCGTGAGCAGGACCAAGCTGCCCACGGGCAAGCTCACGCCGAAGAAAGTCCCCTAGCTCGCAAGGCCGCTACCGGGTGAGCTCCGTCAACGCTCACCCGGGCCCGCAGCGGATCGATCGCTCGCCGTACCGAACGTCGCCTGAACGCCGGCGCTCGGCCGTCGGGGCGCTGTTCCTGCCGGCGCCCGGTGCGGAACGCCTCAGGCGTCGCCGGAGCTGATCCGAACTCAGACACCACCGCATCCCGACCCCGCTATATTCCGTGAAGTAATGGCAGTGGAGCGGCTCAGGAACAGGCCCTGCGGTGGCCGCTACGGCGACATCGTGCAGTCGATCGGCAACACGCCGCTCGTCGAGCTCTCAAGGCTCTCGCCCAAGCCCGGCGTGCGCATCTGGGCCAAGCTCGAGTCGCACAACCCCACGGGCTCGGTCAAGGACCGCGTCGCCCGCGCCCTGATCGAGGACGCAGAGCTGAAGGGGGCCCTCGGCCGTGGCATGACGATCCTCGAACCGACCTCTGGCAACACCGGCATCTCGCTCGCCATGATCTGCTCCCGCAAGGGCTACAAGCTGAAGGCCGTGATGCCGGAGAACGTGACGCCCGAGCGCACGCAGCTGCTGCGCATGTATGGCGCCGACATCGTCTACTCGCCCGGGAACCTGGGCTCCAACGGCGCCGTCGCGATGGCGCTGGAGATGGCGGCGGCAGACCCGACCGTGTACATGCCCTACCAGTACGGGAACCCCGCCAACCCGGCGGCCCACTACAACGGCACGGCGCTTGAGATCCTCGAAGAGCTCGAGGACGTCACCGCTTTCGTCGCGGGACTGGGAACGGGCGGGACGCTTATGGGCAACGGCCGCAGGCTCAAGGAGGCCTTCGGCGATGCCGTCAAGATCGTCGCCGCCGAGCCGATGCAGGGCGAGCCCGTCCAGGGCCTGCGCTCTCTGGATGACGGCTTCATCCCGCCGATCATCGACATCTCGCTGCTGGACCGGAAGATCTTCGTGACCAACCGCGACGCGATCGTGTGGACGCGCCGGCTGCTCGACGAGGAGGGCATCTTCGCCGGTGTCTCCAGCGGCGCCATCGCGAGCATCGCGGTGCGCATCGCCGGCGAGCTCGACGAGGGCAACGTCGTCTTCGTGGTCTGCGACGACGGCTGGAAGTACCTCTCCAGCGGCATCTACACACTGCCCGTCGACGAGATCGAGAACCTCGACTCCACCGTGTGGTGGTAGCGGGCACCGTCATGGCCAGGGGCGCCGGTCGAGCATGAACATCGCGCAGGACCTGCTGGGGGAGCTGCTCGCGCACGTCCAGGAGGACCCGGTCAACGAGTGCTGCGGCGTGATCGCGGTCGCGCCCGCAGAGGACGGGGCTCCCCGCGCCGTCCGTGTCCTGCGCGCGCGGAACATCCACGAGAGCCCGCTCAAGTTCGAGATCGATCCCGACGAACTGCTGCGGCTCTGGCAGGAGATCGAGCGCGAAGGCTGCGAGCTGGGTGGCATCTACCACTCGCATGTGCGCAGCGCGCCCTACCCCTCCCAGACCGATGTGAACTTCGCGGCGAACTGGCCCGGCGTCGAGTGGGTCATCGTCGGACTGGCGCCCGGAGCCGAGCCGGAGGTCCGCTCCTATGTGATCGAGGCGGGCGTCGTGCGGGAGGTCGCCGTCGGCGAGGGGCAGGGTTGAGCGCAGACCGGCTGATCTGCCCCGGTTGCGAGCGCTCCTATCCACCCGAGGATCGCTTCTGCGAGCCGTGCGCGCTGCCGCTCGTGCACGCACCAGGACCGCAGCCGCCGTCGAGCAGGGCGCACACGCGGGCTAGGAAGATCAAGCCGCAGTACGCGGAAGGCCGGCTCGTGAAGGTCGCCCGCGCTCAGAGCCAGCCCGAGGCGGAATTCATCGAGGGCCTGCTGCTTGAGGAGGGGATCCCGAGCATGATCCGCCGCTCCGCGGGATCGGATGTCCCGGACCTTCTCGCGGCCGGCGCACGCGACGTGCTCGTTCCCGCATCGGGCGCCGACGCGGCTCGCGAAGCGCTCTCCTGGGATCAGACCAACTGAGGAGCCAGGGCCCAGAGGCCCGGCGGCACTACACGAGGACGGGCTGGCCGGCTTCGCTCGTGATTGCGCGGATCTCTTCGGAGGCGCGCTCGAACTCCGCGTCCGAGAGGACCGGTGTGCCCTCGAAGGGCAGGTCGCGCTGAAGCTCGATCCACGCATTCGGACCGGTGTACTCGTCCTTGACCTTCACCGTCACCGGCCTCGGGATCCGGTAGGTCCGGAGAAGCAGGACGTGAAGCGGCTGGCGCCCGCGCCATCCGAGGCGCTTTTCGGCGTAGTTGGGGGTCCACACGTAGAAGGGGGAGAGCGCGTCTACGCAGCGGGGGTCGACGATCGTGAAGTGATCGGTCACTTCGGCCCAGGCGCGGATTCGAACGCGGTCGGGCTGTTGCACCGGTGCGCCCGAGACGAAGGAGTGCAGGGGCGGCTCACCGTCGCTCCAGACGCCCTCCTCGAGGGCGCGGCGCAGCTCGGGCTGGTGGGACTCGCGGACGAGATCGCCGGCCTGGTGGTCGAACGTGGGGTACAGGAAGAACCGCTCGTGGGCGAGCCTGAAGGGCTTCTCTGCCTGTGAGGGCAGGCCCTTGCGGAGGGTTACGAGCTGCTCGCCTTCCGCTAGGGCGCGGACGGTGACAGCCCATTCTTTGAAAGCAATTGGCATGGGGAGAGTGCTGCGAACTGAGAAACCTTCTGAACGTCTTCTTTCCAACGCCACCCTGTCCGGACTGGACGGGAGCGGCCGATGCGTTAACGATACGAAACCTTCGCGAAAACAGCAAATCCCCTGCAAATGGAGGGGTTTTTTCGCGAAATCAGGGCGCTGGCATGTGATTCGGTGTTACAAACGCCTATCCGCCAGACCCTCGACGGCCTCGATCATCGCGGAATAGTCCTGATCCCCGTGGCCGCGGGCCATCGTCGCCGCCAGAAGGTCGCGCGCGTGGGCCGCGGAGGGGAAGGGCGCACCGAGGTTCTCTGCCTCCTGCAGGCACATGCGCACGTCCTTGAGCATGTGGGCGGTCTTGAAGAGCGGGGCGTAGTCGTGAGAGCGCATCGCGCCCCCCTTCAGCGTCAGCTGGGTGGACGCTCCCGACCCCGACGAGGCCACGCGAATCAGGTCGTCGATGTCGATTCCGCCGGCGTCGGCGAGGACGAGCGCCTCCGCGACAGCAGCTGCGTTGGCCGCTGCGATCGCGTTGTTGATGAGCTTGAGCATCTCGCCCTGGCCAAGCTCACCGACGTGCGCGATCAGATCACCCATGGCCTGCAGAGCCGGCAGAGCGCGCTGGAAGTCCTCGCTCGCCCCTCCCGCCATGATCGTGAGCGAGCCGTCCTGCGCACGAGGCGCCGAGCCGGTGACCGGCGCGTCGAGCATCCTCACGCCGCGCTCGGCGAGCGCCGCCCCGATCCGGCGCGTGTCCGGCGGGGCGATCGTCGACATGTCGACGCACAGCAGCCCGGGGCGGGCGGCCTCGATCACGCCCGCCGGCCCGAGCAGGATCGAGGAGACCTGCTCGCCGTCGACCACCATGCTGATGACGATGTCGCTGCACGCCGCGACCTCGGCTGGGGTCGCGTGGGCGCTCGCAGAATGCTCGCTCGCCCAGGCCTCTGCCTTGCCCGGCGTGTGGGTCCAGACCGCGGTCTGAAATCCAGCGCGCACGAGATTGGCGGCCATCCGCGAGCCCATGATCCCCAGGCCCAGGAAGCCGATGCGCTCAGTCTGCTGCTCGGGCATCTCCGAATCCTCCCCCACCTGGGGTTTCGATGCGCAGCCGCTGTCCGCGGCGCAGGGTGCCGATGGACTTGCCGGGGATCGGCGCGCCGTCGATCAGGTCGCCTCCCGCGGCTCCGTCGGCGCCGCCCGCCGCACCGCGGGGCCGATGGCGCCTGCGCTCGGCGATCAGCGAGTAGGTCATCTCCGTCAGGGCCTCGATCTCCCTCACCAGGCCGTCGCCTCCCCGGTGCCGGCCCTCTCCGCCGGAGCCGCGGCGCAGCGCGTATTCGACGACGCGCAGAGGAAATTCCCGCTCCAGGGCCTCGATGGGAGTGTTCAGGGTGTTGCTCATGGCGACGTGAACGGCACTGGGGCCGTCGCTGTCGGCGCAGGCTCCCTGGCCGCCTCCGAGCGTCTCGTAGTAGGAGAAGTCTGCGTTCCCGAGCGTCAGGTTGTTCATCGTCCCCTGTCCCTGCGCGCGGCCGAATGCCGCCAGCACGAGGTCGGCCACGCGCGAGGACGTCTCGACGTTGCCCGCGACCACCGCGGCCCCCGGGTGCGCGTTCAGCACCGTGCCCTCGGGTGCACGAACCGTGACGGGCCGATAGGCCCCGGCGGTTGGCGGGATGTCCGGGTCGGTGAGCACGCGCACCGCGAACAGGCATGCCGACCTGGTGACGGCCAGCGGGCAGTTCAGGTTGCCCTCGTGCTGGGGGGCGCTGCCCTGGAAGTCGAGCTCGAGCGTGTCCGGGCCGACCCGCACCCGGAGCTGCAGCTGCAGGTCGCGGTCGGCGGCCTCGAGCACGTCGCAGGCATGGAGCGTGCCGGGTGTCATCGCGCCGATGCAGGCGCGTGTCCGGCGCTCTGAGTAGTCGAGGACCGCGTCGGTCGCCTCGCGCAGCCGGTCCGCTCCGAGCCGCGCCGCGAGCTCCCTCAGGCGCAGAGCGCCGGTGCGGTTGGCGGCGAGCTGCGCGCGCAGGTCCGCCCGGCGCTGCTCCGGGCTGCGCATGCGGGCGACGATCTCCTGCATCGCGCTCTCATCAAGGGGCCGCGGCGAGATCACCACGCCCTCCTCATCCAGCGAGGTGCTGTCCGCGGGCATCGAGCCCGGCACACGGCCGCCCACGTCGGCGTGATGGGCGCGTGCCGCCGCGAAGCCGATCAGCCCGGAGCCCGCGAACACGGGGGTGATCACGGTTATGTCCGGGAGATGCGTGCCGCCGGCGAACGGGTCGTTGAGGATCCACGACACTCCCGCCGTGTGGCGCTCTCCGATCACCGCCGCGACGGCCGCGGGCATGGCGCCGAGGTGGACCGGGATGTGCTCGGCCTGCATGATCATCTGGCCGTCCGGGTCAAAGAGCGCCGTCGACGCGTCGCGGCGCTCCTTGATGTTCGACGAGTGCGCCGAGCGGATCAGCACGACGCCCATCTCCTGGCATGCGGCGCGCAGCGCCCCGCTCACGACCTGCAGTTCGATCGCGTCCAGCATCTACGCATCCCCGCTCAGCATCAGGTGGATGGTGCCGTGCTGATCCACGCGCCCTGACCAGCCGGGCGGCAGCAGCAGCGTCGACTCGGCATGCGCCCACAGAGCGGGGCCGCTGACCTCATCTCCGGGGGAGGGCTCGCCCACGATCACAGCCGCATCCAGGAGCTCTCCGGAGAAGACGATCTGGCGCGGGGCCGCCGGCCTGGAGCCGGAGCGTCCGGCGGAGGGCTCGAGATCGGGGGCGAGGCCCCATACGGAGAGGCGGATGTTCACGAGCTCCACCTCCGCTCCACCGTCGCGGTAGCCGTAGCGCTGCTCGTGGGCCTGCTCAAACTCCTCGCGCAGCTCGGCGGGGCCAAGCGCCTGGCTGGCGCTGGTGAGCTCCTCGGCCACCGACAGCTCGAAGGACTGGCCGCGGTAGCGAAGCTCGTAGCGGACCCGCACACGCGCGGGCTCCTCGCCGAGCGCTGCCTCGCCCTGCGCTGCGAGCTCCGAGCGCTCGCCGGCGAGCCCGCCGGGCGACAGCGAGCCGAGGTCGAGCATCAGCGTCCTTGCGACGTCGCGCCGCGGAGCCGCTGCGGCCAGCCCGAGCGCGCACAGCACGCCGCCGGCGCGCGGGCTGAGGATCCGGCTGATCCCCAGCTCGCGCGCCATCGACGCCGCGTGAAGAGGTCCGGCGCCGCCGAACGGCATCAGCGCGAAGCCGCGCGGATCGACCCCGCGCTCCACCGTCATGAGCCTCAGCGCGCCGAGCATCTCGGTCTCGGCCACGGTGATGATCCCCTCGGCGCAGGCGATGGTGTCCATGGCGAGATCTGAGGCCAGGCGCCCGACGGCCAGCTCAGCCGCCGAGCGGTCTAGCGAGAGCCCGCCGGCCAGCGGAGCGTCATCGAGCAGCCTGCCGAGCAGCAGGTTCGCGTCGGTCACGGTGGGCTCTGTGCCGCCGCGCCCGTAACAAGCCGGTCCCGGCCTCGCGCCCGCTGACTGCGGCCCGACTCGCAGCGCCCCGCCCGCGTCCAGCCACGCGATCGAGCCGCCGCCGGCGCCGACGGTGTGGATGTCCAGCGCCGGCAGGGAGAGGGGGCGTCCCGCGATCACCCGCTCGGCGGTCTCGGCGACCTGCGAGCCCTCGATCACGCACACGTCGCAGGAGGTGCCTCCCATGTCGAAGCAGAGCACGTCCCGCTCGCCGGCGAGGTCCGCGAGCAGCAGCGCGCCTCCCACTCCGCCGGCGGGCCCGGAGAGAACGGTGAGCGCGGCATGCGCGCCGGCCCGGGCGGCGTCCGTCAGGCCGCCGGAGGACTGCATCACCTGAGGCTCGGCCAGGCCGATCGCCGCGGCCTGCTCGGTGAGGCTCGTGAGGTAGTCGCGCAGGGCCGGGGACAGCGCGCCGTCCAGCACCGTCGTCGCGGTGCGCTCGTACTCGCGGAAGGTCCCGACCAGGTCGCTCGAGAGTGACAGCGCCGCCGCCGGCATGAGCTCACGCACGAGCTCGCCGACGAGCTGCTCGTGGGAGTCGTCGGCGTAGGAGTGCAGAAGGGCGACGGCCACGGCCTGCGGCTCAGCCCGCGCCACCAGTTCGACGAGCTGCAGGGCGAGAGCTTGGTCCAGAGGCTGCAGCGGACCCTCGTGGCCCATTCGCTCCGGCGCCCCGAAGCGCAGCTCCTGCGGCACGAGCGGGGCCGGCGCCGCCTCGCAGAGCCTGTAGAGGCTGACTCGCGCCTGCCTGCCGATCTCGATGACGTCGGTGAAGCCGGCCGTCGCGATAAGTGCCGTTCGCGCTGTGCGGTTCTGCAGCAGCGCGTTCGTGGCGACGGTCATGCCGTGCGCGAAGCGATCCACATCGCCGGCGCTCGCGCTTGCCGCCTCGAGCACGAGGCGAACCGCCTGCATGACGCCGAGCGACTCCTCACTCGGCGTGGAGGGGACCTTCGCGCTGTGGACGGTGCGGTCCTTACCGACCAGGACGGCGTCGGTGAAGGTTCCGCCCACATCGACCCCGAGGAGCATGCCCGCAGCCTATGGGAGCACCGCCTCGCGGGAGAACAACCTGCCCGGCGCATCCGAGCGCCGGGCAGCCAGGATCAGGCGGCCAGAGCGCGGTCCTCGGTCTCGGCGAGGTGCTGGTGGGAAGGGCAGTAGCCGTTGCGGGGCAGCGGCGTGCGCTGGCATGCCGAGCCCTTGCGCGTCGTCGCGCGGCACTGAGGCGGGGCACCGCTGATGGCCGTGTATCCCTCGTGCGGGTTTTCGGCCAGGAACTGCTGTGCGAATCCGATGTAGCGGGTGACGATGCGGTGCACGTCGCCCTGGACAGCCATCGGGAAGTAGTTGCGTATGTCACAGAAAAGCGTGCGTGCCGGGCGGGCGAAGTAGTGGCCGTCCGTCGCGAGGCGGCTGATGACGTCCTCGCATGCGCGCAGAACCGCAGCGTGGTTGCTGGTCGCCGGAAATCCCGGCGGCGGGGGCTGAATCCGCGGAGCCAGCTCCCTATAGATTGCTCGACTGAATTGGTACATGGCGTGGTTTCCTCAAGCTCTCTGTCTGTTGGGTCTCTTGTCTTGGATCACGCCCGCCTGTTCCAACCCCCCCGGGTGGAACCTCCACAAACCCCAACACGGGGATTGCCCAAAAGGTTCGACATAAAGACGAGCGGGCCAACTTCTTAGAAAAGCCCGCAGAGCGCCGCCGCGCGCGGCAGCGCTAGTCCCAGCGCTGCCAGCAGGTCGACTCCTCGCCCGCCACCACAACGTGCCGGTGGTTGAATGAGGAGTCCAGTTCAGGGTAGTCGATGCGGATGTGCGCTCCCCGGCTCTCGGTGCGCTCGAGCGCACAGCGGCCGATCAGGCGGGCCAGGGGGTGACCCTGGGAGAGCAGGCTCTGCAGGCCCTCGGGCGAGCGCACGATTCCCGCGGACTCCCACAGGGCGGTGCGCGTGGCCTGATCCGCGCGCATCGGGGCCGGCAGCTTGCGCAGCTCGCTGATCTCGCGCTCATCGACGCTCCTCGTCGGGGGCGCGGGGACGGAGAGGGCGTCGGCGACTGCCCGCCGGGCGAACACGAAACACTCGCTCAGGGAGTTGGAGGCCAGCCGGTTCGCTCCATGCAGGCCCGTGCACGAGGCCTCCCCGACGGCATACAGGCCCGGGACCGTCGAGCGGGCGTGCAGGTCGGTCACGATTCCGCCCATCATGTAGTGCGCAGCTGGCGCGACCGGGACGAGTTCGCGCGCTGGGTCGAGCCCGGAGTCCCGCAGCGCACTCACGACGTTCGGGAAGCGCGCCGGGTCGATCGACCTCATGTCCAGGCTCACGGACCGCCCGCCGGAGCTCTGGAGCTTTGCCTGGATCGCACGCGACACCTCATCGCGCGGTGCGAGCTCGTCGACGAAGCGCTCGCCCGAGTCATCGAGCAGCGTGGCACCCTCGCCGCGGATCGCCTCCGTGACCAGGAAGCCCTCCCGGCCCGGCACCCCCGTCACGGCTGTGGGGTGGAACTGCATCAGCTCGAGGTCGGCGAGCGCTGCACCGGCGCGATGGGCGAGCAGCAGGCCCACGCCCTGGGATCCGGGGGGGTTGGTGGTCCGCGACCACAGCGCCGCCGCCCCGCCGGTGGCGATGATCACCGCCCGAGCCGCTATCACACGGCCGTCCTCGCACACCAGGCCCCTGCAGCCCTCCGGCCCGCTCCAGAGCGCCTGCGCGCGGGCTTCCTCCAGGACCGAGATCATCGGCTCCTCGACCGCGAGGGCGGAGAGCTGGCGCACGACGCGCCGGCCCGTTGCGCTGCCCCCGGCGTGGACCACCCGGCGCACCGAGTGCCCTCCCTCGAGTCCGAGCGCCAGCTGCCCGAAACGGTCGGCGTCGAATCGCACCCCGAGCCCCTGCAGGTCGCGAACGCAGTCCGGTGCCTCTCTGACGAGGACCTCGGCTGCGGAACGCCTGACCATCATGCGGCCGGCAGCCTCGGTGTCGCGCAGATGCAGCTCGTAGCTGTCGTCCTCGGCGAGGGCGGCGGCGAGCCCGCCCTGTGCCCAGTAGCTGGCCGTCTGAGCCAGCGGCGTGGCGGACACCAGCACGACGCTTGCGTGCTCGCGTGCCGCGCACAGCGCCGCGTAGAGCCCGGCGGCGCCCGCTCCGACAACGGCTACGTCGGCCTCAACGGAGACCGCCGGGAAAAGTTCAGCCATCTGCGGAACCGTATATCCCCGGGGGCGGGAGGCCCCGCGCCCAGCTTCACTTGCCCGAGCCGGTCTGCCTTTCGCGGGTGATGCGTTCGATCAGCGCTTTCAGTTTCCGCGCCCGTTCCCGGGCCTGCCCGGTGGCGCCCGGCGCCGGCGCGGCTGAAGGTGAGGTGGATCTCGTGCGCGAGGTGAACGTCGTGGCCGTCGCGGGCGTCGTGGCTGTGGTGGGCGTCGTGATCACACCGGCGGTGGTGCTCGACGTGGTCACGCCGGCGGCTGTTGAGGAGGTGATCGCGCCCGCGGCTGTGGTGCCCGGGGCGATCACGGCTGCGGCGCTCGTGATGGTCGTCCTGGATCCCGAGCCGCCCGCGAGCTTGACCAGGGATGCGGCGAGCACTCCGAGGGAGATGGCCACGATCACGGCGAGGGCGATTGCGGGGCCGCGCCAGTTCGGGGCCGCCGCAAGGCGGGTCCGCGCCGCCGCTCCGCAGCGAAGGCACCACTCCTGCTCGCTGTGCAGCGGACCTCCGCACAGCGGGCAGATGTCACGGCCGGGAAGCTGGGGATTGGAAGTGGGGGGAGCCTGGGCGGCGCCCGCGGGGGCCGCCTGCGGTGGTTGGGCCGTGCTCACGTTCCAGGGCTGGGAGGGGGCAGTATCTCGGTGAGTTCTTCGCCGCCCTGCTCCGAGGGTTTACCGCCGGTGGGCCTCGGCGGCGGACTGGGCGAGCGCCCGGGCGCCGGCCGGGGCGTCTGGGTGGGTTCTGGAGCGGGCGCGGGCGCTGCGGCAGCTGGCGCCTGAGGAGCCGGCTCGCTCTGCGGCGTCGCCGCGAAAGGCGCGGCTGTCGGCGCGGGCGCGGGCGCGGGCGCGGGCGCAGCAACAGGCTGCGAGGGCGCGGGAGGCTGGAACGGCGCTGGAGACTGCGGCGGGGTCGTCGCGGCGGGGGCGGGTGAGACGGGCGGCGGCGTGGAAGGGGCGGGCGTGGAGGGGGTCGCCGCCGCGGCCGCACCCGCTATCGGGAGGTCCGCGTGACGACCCATTGCTATGCCGCAGTTGGGGCAGAAGTGGTCTTCGCTGCTGTGGATGGCGGCGCAGCGCGGGCATGCCGTGATGCCGGCTTCCCTGAGCACCGTCACCGGGCTCACCTGTCCGAGCGACCCCTCGAGTGCCCGCAGTTCGCCGTCGATCTGACCGAGGGTGTTTAGCTTGTCGAGCACCAGCGGGTCGTTGCGCTGGCCGAACCTGTGCAGGTTGTAGACAAGGCCTCCGAGGTCTCGGTAGGCGAGCTCGCGGGCCTTGCGCAGGAAGCGCACGCGCCGGCGCGTGCGTCCTCGCGAGCCGAAGCCCGTGGCAGGGGCCGGCGACTGCTGGTCGGCGGGCGGCGTGCCCTCCGGTGCAGGCTGCTGCGGTTGTGCGGCTGCCTGCGCCGGGGTGGACGGCTCCGCTGGGGTGGCGCCAGGTATCTGGTTCACGGCCGATCCATGCTACCCCGGCCGTTACCCGGATCGCGCCAGGGCGCGCCCCCACGCGTCGAGCACGCGTTCGGCCATCGCCCGGGAGGAGTAGCGCTCGGCTGTCGCCCGGCCTTCGATTCGTGGATCCGCATCGTCCAGGTGCGCCTCTGCTGCACGCGCCCAGACGGCGCTGTCGAAGGGGGCGCACACCGTGCCCGGCACGCCCTCCAGCGCCTCAGGGTGGACGCCCACGGGGGTGGCCAGCACCGGGACGTCGCAGGCGAGCGCCTCGAGCACCGCCAGGCCGAAGCCCTCCCTCTCGGACGGGACGATCACGGCGTTGGCGGCGTTCACCCAGAGCGGGACCTCCTCGGGCTCGACCGAGCCGAGCGCGAGCAGCGTGGCGCCGGTCCGCTCTGCGACGGCGACGGCGCGGTCGTACCTCTTCTCCGCCCGCGCCGGGTCGGCGGGGAAGAGCAGATACGGCCGCTCAGGATCCAGGCCGAGCTCGGCGCGCGCCGACGCCCGCGCGATCGGCCTGAAGCGGCCCGTGTCCACTCCGCAGGGCAGCACCTCGGCGCGCCGCCGGGCACCGGCGCCGGGCAGCTCCGGCAGAAGGGCCTGGGAGACGACTGCGGGAAGGTCGACCCTTGGCAGAACGAGCGCCGTCGCCAGCCGCGTTCGGGGATGGCTGACGTCGGTCCCGTGAACCGTCAGAGCGTGCACCCGCGCCCTCACCGCCATTGCCGGCCACGCCGTCAGGCCGAAATGCGAGTGGACCACGTCGAGCACAGGCCCGCCGGGACGCCGGCTGAGAGTTGACGGCGGGCCGTAGCTCGCGCGCAGCTCGCGGGCGGCATGCGCGAGCGCCCGCGGCCCGGGCGGGAACTCGTGCAGCTCGACATCCACGCCGGCGAGGGTGCGCAGCGCGGCGACCTGGTCGCGCACGAATCTGCCTCGCTCGGGGTGAGCGCCGTCGGGCAGCATGTTTGACAGCACGAGGGCGCGCAAGACCCCCCGACCGTATCGCTCTGGAATGATTGCCCGCATACACGGGCATGAGACCAACCGAGGGAGCCACCGATGAGTGAGCGCAGCTACGGCCGGAGCGCGGGGGAGATGCGCCCGACGGAGATCGAGCCTGGGTTCGTGCGTCCCGCGAGCGGCTCGGCGCTGATCTCGGTCGGCGAGACGAGGGTGATCTGCACCGCGTCGGTTCAGGAGAGCGTGCCCCGCTGGATGGCCGGCAGGGGCCGCGGCTGGGTCACCGCCGAGTACGGGATGCTCCCGGCGTCCACAGGCGAACGCAAGCAGCGCGACGCAACGCGCGGGCGCCAGGACGGGCGCACGGTCGAGATACAGAGGCTGATCGGCCGCTCGCTGCGGGGCGTCGTCGACATGCAGCTGCTGGGTGAGCGCACGATCTACCTTGACTGCGACGTGCTGCAGGCGGACGGCGGCACCCGCTGCGCATCCATCACCGGCGCATATGTGGCGCTGGCCCTGGCCTGCGAGCGCCTGCGCGGCGAGGGCCTGATCGACTCCTCGCCGCTGACGGGCTCGATAGCGGCCATCTCATGCGGAATGGTCGCTGGCGAGGCGTTGCTGGATCTCGACTACTCGGAGGACTCGACCGCCGAGGTCGACGCGAACGTGGTCATGACCGGCGAGGGAGGCCTGATCGAGGTGCAGGCCACGGCCGAGCGCACACCGCTCTCACGCGCGAGCCTCGATGAGCTGCTGGCGCTCGCCGCGGACGGGATAGGGCACCTGCAGGCGCTTCAGCAGCGGACGATCGCCGGCGCCGCCGCGGCGGGCAAAGAGGGGTAGCGCCGTCCCGCGGCGAGCACGGTCGTGAAGCTTCTGCTGGCGACACACAATGAGCACAAGCGGCGCGAGTTCCAGCGCCTTCTCGCGGGCACAGAACTCCAGATCGACATGCTCTCCGAGGCGTTCGAGCTGCCGCCCGAGGACGGCGACACGTTCGCCGAGAATGCGCTCGGCAAGGCACGTGCTGCAGCCGAGGGCGAGGGCCGCGTGAGCATCGCCGACGACTCCGGGATCTGTGCGGCGGCGCTGGGAGGAGCCCCGGGCGTGCGCTCCGCCCGCTTCGCCGGCGAGGACGCCACCGACCAGCAGAACCTCGACCTGCTGCTCGCCAGGGCACCGGCCGGCAGCGGACTCCAGTACGTCTGCGTGATCGCCTACGTCGACCCGGTCAACGCAGTCGAGCGGCTCTTCGAGGGTCGATGCGCGGGTCGCCTGGACCCGCGGCCGCGAGGGGAGCGCGGATTCGGCTATGACCCCGCGTTCCTGCCGGACGACGGCCCGCAGGGGCTGACGATGGCGGAGCTGACCGATGAGCAGAAGGACTCGATCAGCCACCGCGGCATCGCTGCGCGTGCGCTCCGCGACTGGATAGCCGCCGGCGGCGCCTGAGCGGCTAGAGCAGGTTGATCGCGGCGGAGATCGCGACCGCCACGCCCAGGAGCGCGTAGCCGACGTAACCGGATACCGCGAGCAGCGCGGCCGTTATCAGCGCGACCATCACCGTCGTCAGCCACGCGATGCGGGTGATGGCCATGCCGGCATTCTTACGTATGCGCCCGTCCGAACGCGATGTTAGCTTCGCACTAAGCTTCTAACCAACGAGGAGGGCGAAGTGACGAAGTCCGAGCTTGTCGAACAGGTTGCCGACCGAGCAGAGCTGACGCGCAATGACGCCGCGCGCGCCGTGGATGCGGTGCTTGCGACCGTCGAGGACGCGCTGCGCCGCGGCAGCGAGGTCACCGTGTCCGGCTTCGGCAAGTTTCATGTGAGTGAGCGCAGCGCCCGCGCCGGCGTGAACCCGCGTACCGGCGAGCGCATCGAGATCGCCGCCTCCCGCGTGCCCAGGTTCACGGCGGGGAGCGGGCTGAAGAGCGCGGTGAAGGGCCGCTGAACGGAACGAGCTATTTCGGGGAGCGCCTGGCTTCCCGCGTTTCCGAGCGCGAGTCCCAGATAGTCCTGGGACTCGACCCCGATCCTGCGGCGCTGTGGCCGCAGGGCCACACCGCAGCAGCCGGGATTGACGATCCGGTCCTCGCATCGGCCGCGGCGGTGCGCGCTCACTGCCTGGCCCTGCTGGACGCGGCCGCGGACGCCTGTGTGGCGGTCAAGCTGCAGCTGGCGCGCTTTGAGGTCTTCGGGGCCGCGGGCTGGGCGACGATGAGCGAGGTCGCCGAGCACGCGCGCGGACTCGGCCTGCTCGTGATCGCCGACGGCAAGCGCGGCGACATCGACGTCAGCGCGCGCGCCTACGCCAGCGCTCTCATCGACGGCGCTGAGACCCCGTTCGGAGGTGTTCCGGGGCTGGCCGCCGACCTCGTCACGGTCAACCCCCTCATGGGCGCCGACGCCGTGGAGCCGTTCGTGCAGGCCGCCCGGCGCACGGGCGCAGCGGTACTGGTGCTGGTGCGTACATCGAATCCCGGCGCCGCCGACATCCAGGATCTGCGCCTCGCCGATGGCTCGGCGGTGTGGGAGAGCGTTGCCGCACTCGTGAGGGAGCTCGGCCGGGATGCGCCCGGCCCCGGGCATCTCAGCGACGTCGGGGCGGTCGTCGGCGCAACAGCGGCGGCCCATCTCGAGCGGGCGCGCGAGCTGATGCCGGCCGCGCCGTTCCTGCTGCCGGGAATCGGGGCCCAGGGCGGGCGGGTCGAGGACCTCGCGCCGGCATTCCTTCCGGGCAGGGCCGCGGGCCTGATCACCGCCTCGCGGAGCATCGCCGGCGCATATGCGAAGGACGGCGGCGATCCGGCGAGCGCGGCGCGCGAGGAGGCCGAGCGTCTGCGCGCTGCCGCGTGGGCGCTTTCGGCGCAGGCCGTCGGCGCTCGCTGAGCGCAAGCTCCCAGTTCGCGGGCGTGCCGTCGGGGTCCGCTAGCCTGTGTCGCGGGCATGCCGGGCCGGACAGGTTTGGCCGGGTGCGCCGGAAAGCACGGAAGAGGAGCGGGAATGATCATCACGGTCACTCTCAACGCGGCGATCGACAAGGCGCTGTCTGTCCCGAACTTCAGGATCGGCAGGCGTCATCGCACAGTGGAGCAGCGCACGACGGCCGGGGGAAAGGGCGTCAACATCGCCCGTACCCTCAAGGCTCTCGGCCAGCCCGTGATCGCCACCGGCTTCGCGGGCGGCGCGACCGGCACCCATCTGGTGGAGCAGCTGACCGAGGAGTCGATCCTCAACGACTTCGTCCGGATCCGCGATGAGACCCGCACCAACACCTCGGTGCTCGATCCGACCACCGGCGAGCAGACCGAGATCAACGAACGCGGCCCGCTGGTCTCAGACCAGGAGGTCGAGCTGTTCCGCGACAAGCTTCTCTACCTCGCACGCGGCGCGGCGATAGTCGTCTTCGCGGGCTCGCTTCCGCGCGGCGTGGACCCAGACATCTACGCCTCGCTGGTGAGGGACCTCGAGCGCTCCGATGTCACCACCGTCGTCGACACCGACGGTGAGCCGCTGCGCCAGGCGGTCCGAGCCGAACCGGACCTCGTCTCGCCGAACGTCCTCGAGGCCGAGGAGCTCGTCGGGCACGAGTTCACGGGCGAGGAGGAGCGCTCACAGGCCGTCGGCGAGATCGTCGCGCTCGGCCCCCGCGAGGCGATAATGACGCTCCCGGACGGCTGCTTCGCGCAGCTGGTGGTCGACGGGCAGCGGGTGCTCAAGCGCGCGCAGATCGAGCAGCGCGAACCCATAGCCAAGCGCGGCTCCGGCGACGCCTTCCTCGCCGGATACCTCGCAGCGCGCTACGAGGGGCGTGCTCCCGACCACTGCCTGCGGTTCGGTGTCGCGTGCGGCGCCGAGTCGACGGGGCGCATGGGCGCCGGCCTGATCGACCCTCGCGAGGCGAGGCGTCTGATGGGCGGCGTCGACCTGTCGGTCGTCGGCGTGCCGCAGATCAGCCGGGCGAGCTAGCCGCCGGCGACGTCGCGTCGCAGGAAGACCAGGTAAGCGGCGATGAGCGCCGGGACCGCGTAGAGCGCGCACACCCATATGGAGTGGGTGATCGGCGCCCAGTCGGTGGGGGTGCGCAGGAGGCCGTGCCAGTTGCTGTACTGGTTCGTCAGCAGGTAGGGCCCGAGCCCTTCGAGGCCGGGGATCTGGGCCACGATGGCCAGGATCAGCGTGATCCCGACGGTGCCGACGACGGCGGCGGCGCTGTTGCGGGTAACGGTGGACAGCAGCACGCCGATGCAGACGATCGCCATCAGCGGGATCAGGAAGCAGGCGTTGGCGGCGTAGACGAGCAGCAGCGCCTTCGGTGCGGAGACCACGGTGCCGGAGTAGCTGGTGATGCTCCAAAGCCCCACGAGGAGACACCGGCGATCGTCGCGACCGTCGCTGACAGGAACACGGCCAGAGCCGCGTAGGTCATCGCAGCGATCGTCTTGGCGGCGAACACCTGTCCGCGGTCGACGGAGCGCGTCAGGATCGTCTTCAGCGTCCCGTTGCCGTCCTCGGCGGCCATGATGTCCCCCGACACGAGCGCCGCGATCAGCGGCAGCAGGAAGAAGGACTCGAACAGCAGCATCAGGACCGGTGTGGCAAGGCCGGACTGTGTGATCTGGGAGGCGAAGATGTTGTCCTGTTCGTGCGGGTGGTGGGCCCGCAGGTGCTGGCTCAGCACGAAGATGAGCGGCATCAGCACCGCAAGGAAGAAGCCGAGGTAGGTGCGCTTTTGGGAGATCAGCTTGCGCAGCTCCCAGCGGTAGACGATCAGCGTCGACGGCCTGTGCCAGCGGGCCGGCGCGGCGGCCGGGGTGGCGGCGACGCTGCTCACTTCGCACCCGCCAGCGTCGCGTCCTCGCGCTCGACGCTCTCACCCTCGCCCTGGACGGGCGCCGAGCCGGCCTCGGTGAGGCGGAAGAACAGGTCCTCCAGCGTCGCCAGCTCGGGGGTGAGGTTCAGGATGGCGATCCCCGCCTGCCCCAGGGCTAGCGAGAGGGCGCCGACCTCGCGCTCGTCGGCCTGGAGGCTGAGGCCGTGCTCACCTGGGTGGGCATGCTCGATACCGGGCTGCTCGATCGCAATCGCGAGCGCGCGCTCGTCGTCGCTCGTGCGCAGCCGGTAGCCGGCCCCGCCCTGCCTGCGCAGGTCCGCCAGCGCGCCCTCGTAGACCACGCGACCGCGGTCGACGATCGCGACGCGGTCGCAGAGGTCCTGCACCTCCGGCAGCTGATGGCTCGAGAGCAGGACCGTGATGCCGGCGTCCGCGAGGCTGCGGATCAGCATGCGCATGTCGCGCATGCCGGCCGGATCAAGGCCGGTGGCCGGCTCGTCGAGGATCAGCAGCCTGGGGCGGCGCAGCAGCGCGGCGGCGATGCCAAGGCGCTGGCGCATGCCGTGCGAGTAGCCGCCGACGCGGTGTATCGCCCGCGGCGCGAGTTCGACTGTCTCCAGCACCTCGTCGATGCGCCCGGCGGCGCCGTCGCCGTCCAGGGCGGCGAGCAGTTCAAGGTTCTTGCGGCCCGTCATGTAGGGATAGAAGCGCGGCGCCTCGACGAAGCCGGCCACGCCGTTCAGGGCGCGGGCGCCGTCGCGCATCGGGTCGAGCCCGAACAGCTCCGCGCGGCCCTCCGTCGGGGTGATCAGGCCGAGGATCATCCTCAGCGTGGTCGTCTTGCCGGCTCCGTTGGGGCCGAGGAATCCGTAGACGTCGCCGCTGTTGACGTTCAGGTCGATGTGGTCGACGGCGAGTACGTCGTCGTAGCGCTTGACCAGCCCGCGCGCCCTGACCGGCGGGGCCTGCTCGCTCACGCTAGAGGCCCCGCGCGAGCGCCTCTATGGCGGCGGGCGTTACCGAACCGGCGAGCACGTATGTGTTGCCGGCGCGCTCGAAGGTGAGGATGGTCCCCAGGGCGGTGCGCAGCTCGCTCGCGGTGGTGGAGCCGATCGAGACCTTCTGCAGGCCTTCCATCTGTCTCGAGGAGCCGGGCTTGCTCTTGGTCTCGAGCCATCCGATCGTCGTCAGGCCCTTGCCGGAGGAGTGCAGCTGGGGCTTCGATCCCTTGTGAGTCGTCTGCGTGGAGCCCTTGGCTGGCGGCACGATCCGGACGATCTTGGCGTCCGCGGGAGGGGTGAAGTCGAAGACGGAGCTAGAGACGGGCCCGTAGGAGACTTCTTCGGCGGCGAGTTCGATCACCGGCGAGGGGCTCGTCGAGGAGTAGATCGCGGCGCGCAGAGGCGCTCCGTTTGAGGCATCGAAGGAGACCTCGGCGCCGCCGAGCAGGCTGCCGCCTTCCTTCGGGGAGATCCGCACCGTGTAGGCGGCCCTGCCGGCCACGTCCGTAGGCTGCGCTCCGGAGAGGTTCGCGTGCGCGCCGATGCGCGTGATCGCTTCTTCGATCTGGGCGACGGTGGGGGTCTGGTCGGCCTTGTGGGCCGTGCCTGCGCTGGAGTCGGGCTTCTGGGCCGGGGGTGTGTAGCGGTACAGCGTGTTCGAGGCGGCGTCATAGATCGAGATGCCGCTGCTGTCGGCGAACACCTGGGTGTCGCCCTTTTCCGCCTGGAGCTCGAGGCGCAGGTGGCCGTCGCTTGCCCACAGCCGGCCCGACGCGCCCGCGATCAGCGGGCTGGAGGCGAGTTCTCCCGCCTGGCCGCTGGCACCGGCGAGGCTCGCGCCTTCAAGCAGGTGGTCGGTGAGCTTGATGCTGGCGCTCACGCCCTGGACCTGGGGCCCTGTCATGGCGTCGTGGACGGCCTGGGCGAGCGGCTTGGAGGGCGGTGTCGGGCCCGCGCTGACGGCCGAGGCGATGGCCGTGACCGAGATTCCCGCCACGACGACGGCGGCGCAGAGCAGCAGAAGACGAGAGAGGGGGAGACGACGGAGGATGTTCACTGCGGGCCCACTTCCTTAGGGTTTGCCTGTCCTATGACACACAGTAGCGCCGGAGCTTGAGCCTCGGTAAAGCTGTGAGGCCTCTCATGATCGGCTCCGAGGCCGCCCTTCGCGTGCGGCCTGAGGGCCGTTCCGGGCGTCCAACCGATATCTTGCCCGGGCATGCTGATCTTGATCATCCTGTTCTGGGTCCTGGTGGGCCTCGGCGTGTTCTTCCTCGCGATGCACCGTGGGCCGAAAGGCGCACGCGAGAGCCTGTACACCGAATCCAAGGTCGGCCACCGCTTCGTCACGCTGGGGATCATCGTCGTCTGCGTGTTCGGGCTCGTGGTCCCGGCGCTCGTGTTCGCGAACAACAGGAACCACAAGCCCAGCATCACCAGCAGCGGAGTGCGCCTGACCGCGGAGGAGCAGAAGGGGCGCGAACTGTTCGCCCGCTCGTGCGCGGTCTGCCACAGCCTGCAGGCCGCCAACGCGGTCGGCCGCACCGGGCCCGACCTCGACGTCCGCGTGGGCGAAGAGATCACCGGCAACACGCCCTCGGAAGCGATCACCCATCGGCGCGAACTGGTTGCGAACGCCATCGCCGAAGGCCGCGCTCGCGGCCTCGGGCAGATGCCGGCCCTGCTCTACCAGGGCAAAGAAGCCGAATCGATAGCCGCCTTCGTCGCGGCCGTGGCCGGACACTGAGCCCCGCGGGCCCCGCGGTTTCCGGGTCCCCGCCGCGTTGTTGGCCAAACGTCGATACCGCCCAGCGGTGAGCATCGTCTAAGGTCCGCTCGATGCAAGATCAGCCCAAGACTGCGGAGGACGTGAAGGCGCTCGTCCTCGAGCACGAAATCCGCTTCATCCGCTTCTGGTTCACCGACATCCTCGGCCAGCTGAAGTCGTTCTCCATCAACGCCGCGGAGCTCGACGACGCATTCGAGGCGGGGATGGGCTTCGACGGCTCCTCGATCACCGGCTTCAACGCGATCGAGGAGTCGGACATGATCGCGATGCCGGACCCCAGCACCTTCAGGGTGCTGCCATGGCGGCCCGAGGAGCAGGGGGTGGCGCGCATGTTCTGCGACGTCGTCACGCCCGAGCGCACGCCGTATGAGGGCGACCCACGCCATGTGCTGCGACGGGCCATCGAACGCGCCCAGTCGATGGGATTCGAAACCTTCAACGTCGGACCCGAGCTCGAGTACTTCCTGTTCCGCGATTCGCGCACGACCGAGCCGCTGGACCAGGGCGGCTACTTCGACCTGACGACGCTCGACGCCGGCTCGGACGTCCGGCGCGAGACCGTGCTGGCGCTCGAGCAGCTCGGCATCCACGTCGAGTACACCCACCACGAGGTCGGGCCATCACAGCACGAGATCGACATGCGCTACGCAGACGCGCTGAAGATGGCCGACGACTGCATGACCTACCGCATCACCGTCAAGGAGTACGCGATGAAGTACGGCTGGCATGCGACGTTCATGCCGAAGCCGCTGTTCGGTGAGAACGGGTCGGGGATGCACACGCACCAGTCGCTCTTCCGCGACGGCAAGAACGCCTTCTACGACCCGGACGACCAGTACTTCCTCTCCGACGTCGGCAAGGCGTTCATCGCCGGGCAGCTCATGCACGCCCGCGAGATCTGCTCGATTTTTGCGCAGTGGGTCAACTCATACAAGCGCCTTGTACCCGGCTTCGAGGCGCCCGTCTACGTGGCGTGGTCGAGGCGGAATCGCTCGGCCCTGGTGCGGGTGCCGATGTATCACCCCGGCAGGGAGAAGGCGACGCGGATGGAGCTGCGGTGCCCGGATCCCGCCTGCAACCCCTACCTCACCTTCGCGGTCCTGCTGCAGGCCGGCCTGGAGGGGATCGAGAAGGGGTACGAGCTGCCGGAGCCGATGGAGAAGAACCTCTACCACCTCTCGGGTGAGGAGCGCCGGCGCCTCGGTGTCGAGCAGCTGCCCGAGAGCCTCGGCCAGGCGATCGAGCTCACGGCCGAGTCCGAGCTCGTGCTGCGGACGCTCGGCGAGCACATGTTCAACCGCTACGTCGAGATCAAGCGCCAGGAGTGGGACGACTACCGCGTGCAGGTCACGCAGTGGGAGCTCGACAGGTACCTGTCGATCCTCTAGCGCTGCGGGCGCGCCGGAACCGCGCACGCCAGCGGCCGCGCGGGGGAGAGATACCAGTGCTGCACCTGCAGGACGTGCCCGAAGGCGGAGGGGTGCCGGGGGGCGATCTCGTGCAGGAGCATCAGCACCGAAAGTGCCTGGCGCTCATATTCCTCATCGCCGGTGAGCTGCGCCAGGCGCAGCAGGCCTGAGGCCGCGCTCGAGCCGCCGGAGGGAATCGGGGCGTCGTCGAGGTCCTTGCGGCGCGCGATCAGCTCTTCTCCCTCGCTCGAGGTCGAGAAGAACCCGCCGCGCTCGGGGTCGGCGAAGCGGGCGATCAGTTCGTCCGCAAGGGCCGCGGCCTGCAGGAACCAGCGCTCCTCGCAGCTCGCTTCGAAGAGCACGATCAGGGCCTCGAGCAGGAAGGCGTAATCCTCGAGGTAGGCGGGGATCCGGGCCTGCCCTCGGCTGTAGGTGCGCAGCAGACCGCCGGCCTCATCTCGCATCTGCGACAGCAGGAAGTCCGCGCACGCGGTGGCCGCGTCGAGGTAGCGGGGCTCCTCCAGCGCCGCCCCGGCCTCGGCGAGCGCGCTCACCATCAGGGCGTTCCAGCTCGTAAGGCGCTTGTCGTCCAGCTCTGGTCGCACACGCTGCTGGCGTGCCCGGGCGAGCGCCGCGAGGATCCGCTCGCGTGCCTCGGGTTCAGGTCGCGGGCCGCGGTCCTGCAGAACGTTCAGCCCCGGGGCCGGGTGGTGGGGGTCTGAGAAGTTGCCCTCCTCGCTCGCGCCGAGCCAGGCGATCGCGCTGTCGGCGTCATCCCCGAGCACGGCCCGCATCTCGGCGACCGTCCACACGTAGTAGCGGCCCTCAACGCCCTCTGAGTCGGCGTCCAGCGCGCTGTAGAAGGCTCCCTCCGGGCCGCGCATCTCGCGCAGCGCCCACTCCAGCGTGTCCACGCACGCCTCCCGCAGGCGCTCCTCTCCCGTCGCCTGCCAGCCGTGCAGGTGGGCCCGCGCCAGGAGCGCGTTGTCGTAGAGCATCTTCTCGAAGTGCGGGACGGTCCAGCGCGCATCCACGCTGTAGCGGGCAAATCCCCCTCCGACGTGGTCGTGGATGCCTCCGGAGGCCATCGCCCGCAGCGTCTGAATCGACATCTCGCGCTCGCCACGCGCCATCAGGAACTCAAGTACCGGCACCTGCGGGAACTTCGGCGCGCCGCCAAAGCCCCCGTTGACGGCGTCGAAGCTCTCGCGCAGAACGCCAACCGCCTGGTCGAGCTCCTGCTCGCTCGGAGCCTCGGCCGAAGGAGTCAGCAGCGCACCTCCCGCCAGGCGCTCGCGCAGGCGCTCCCCGCCGGCTCTGATCTCCTGTGCGTTCTCGCTCCAGGACTCGGATATCGCCATCAGCACCTGCGTCCATGAGGGCATGCCGTGCCGTGGCTCGGGCGGGAAGTATGTGCCGCCGTAGAAGGGCAGCTGCTCGGGCGTCAGGAACACGTTCAGCGGCCAGCCGCCGCTCCCGGTCATGCCCTGGACCGCCTCCATGTAGAGCGCGTCGACGTCGGGGCGCTCCTCACGGTCGACCTTGATGCAGATGAACTGCTCGTTCATCAGCCGTGCGGTGCGCTCGTCCTCGAAGGACTCCCGCTCCATCACGTGACACCAGTGGCAGGAGGAGTATCCGATCGACACCAGCACCGGCCTTTCGAGCTCTCGGGCCCGCTCGAAGGCCGAAGGCCCCCACGGCAGCCAGTCGACCGGGTTCTCGGAGTGCTGAAGGAGGTAGGGCGAGGTCTCTCGGGCGAGCGCGTTTGCCACGCGCTCAGCGTAGCCGGGGCCCGGGCGGCGCTCCGGCCGCCCGTGCCTTCAGCAGGGCGGGCAGCTCGGCGATCGCGGGCCAGCTTCCGCCGGCGCCGGCGAGGCGGCCCTTGACGACCGCGATGTCAAAGCGCCTGCCTCCGAGGCTGCCCGTCACCCGCTTGCCACCGGCGCTGATGCGCACCGACCCGCGGGCCGCTGAGCGGCCGGTGATCCGCAGTGTTCCGGCGCCGAGTCCGCCGTTGCGCACCGGCAGCGTTCCGCTGAGGGCGACGCCGGGGACGAACGCGTAGTCGTGGAGTATCAGGGAGCTGAAGGAGAGGCGCGCGTAGCCGCCGCGCAGGCCGCCGAAGCTGGAGCCGGCGGGAAGCTGCGCGTCGAGCTGCAGGGTCGCCCCGACGACCTGCCGGGTGAGGTCAACCACGGTGTCAAGGACGGCGGTCAGCGTCCGCCCGGGCCTGCCCGCAAGGCGCGAGGGAGCCCGCACGCGCGAGAGGCTGCGCGGAGGCACCGGGGTGGGGGCGAAGTCGTTGCGAACCGCGCCGCACGGCTGGACCGGGGCGCCCGAGAAGAACGTCGTCAGAGCCTTGGCGGCGCAGCCGCTGAGGTCGCTGCCGACGACGGAGTGGCCGGTGAAGGGAACGACCTCGACCTGCGCGTCGGGGATCAGCGCCGCGACCTGGCGGGCGGCGGATGTGGGCGTCCGCAGGTCCTGGCCGCCGGAGAAGATGAGCGTCGGGACGTTGGGGAGCGCGCTCTGCGGGGACGGGGCCGGCGATGCGTCGGGCCAGGCGGCGCACTCCGACGCCGGGCTGTCGGTGAAGGCCGTGCCGGCGTCGAACGGATAGAAGGTGGCGGCCGGCTGGCCGTCGACGAATGCGTGGGCTTCGGCCAGGCGCGTCGCTTCCGGCGCGGTGCGTGACCACGGGAACGGGCTCTCCTCACAGATCGTCGTCCAGTAGAGGACTTCGTCGATCCCGCTCTGGGATTCGGCTTCTTCGCTGCCTTCGGACGGGGTGTTCGGGATCAGCCCCTCGGCGAGCAGGTGCAGTCGCAGCAGCGGCTGGGGGTCTCCCTGGAGCGCGGACGTGACCGCCGCCGGCAGCAGGGCACGCAGGGCGGGGTTCAGGTCGCCGGCCTCCAGGATTCCCAGCAGGCCGTTGCTGGACACGGTGCTGGAATGCCGGCCGCCGGTGCCGTCGTAGACGGTGCCGCTGAGCGCGTGCGCCCGCAGGCGGGTGTCCAGGGTCGCGAGGTCGCCGAGCGCGTCGGATGTGATCCCGGCACACGCCCCCGCTGAGCAGAGTTCGCGCATCACCGGCGTGATCGCTGCGAAGGACGCCAGGTGGAACGGTTCCCAACCGTTTGATGGAACCACCGAGTCCAGGATCAGCGACTCGACGTTGCGCGGGTAGCGTTCGGCGTACTCGAGCGCGACCTTCGTCCCGTAGGAGGTGCCGTAGAGGACGAGCTTTTCGTAGCCGCCGGCCACGCGAAGCGCCTCGATGTCCTGAACCGATTCAGCGGTCGTGAACGCCCCGCGCGCGGGCCCGATCTGCTGGGCGCACCGTTCGAACAGGCGGGCGACCGTTTCGGTGCTGAAGCGTTCGAGCGCCGGGCAGCCGAGCGGATCGGACTCGCCGGTGCCGCGCTGGTCCATCAGCAGCAGGTCGCGTGAGCCGAGTGCCGGGGCGATCGCCTTGGGGATGTATTCCGCCAGCGGCAGGGCGGCCTGGCCGGGGCCTCCGGCGAGTGCGACGACCGCATCGCGCGAGGGCGCCGGTCCGGCCAGGCGACGCTCCACGGCGAGGGCGAGCGTGCCCGGGAGCGCTCCGCCGCGCTCCAGCGGCACCGACAGCGACGCGCAGGAGTATTCGGTGCTGTGAGGACAGGGGATGAACGTCACGGGTGCGGCTGCCGATGTGGACGCGGCCATCAGCATCAGCCCGAGTGCGGCGATCAGCGTGGCTAGGGCGCGCGGCCGCATTCGGGTGAGGATATCCGTCGCGGCGAGCCGCTTCGCCGGTTGAATTCCGCCGTTTCAGTGCGTGAATGTCCCCGCCGCGCTAGGGTCCGCGCATGAGCTCCGAGCGGGAGACGATCAACGCGCCGGGTGCGCCCCCGGCGATCGGCGCCTACAGCCACGCCGTACGCGCCGGAGACCTGTTGATCTGCTCCGGCCAGATCCCGCTGGACCCCGTCAGCGGGGAGATCACGGGCGAGAACCCGGCCGAGCAGGCGCGAAGGTGCCTGGAGAACCTGAGCGCCGTCTGCGAGGCCGCGGGCTCCTCCCTGGACCGGGCCGTCAAGATGACGGTCTACATGACCGATCTCAGCGCCTTCGCGGACGTCAACGAGGTCTACGCATCGTTCTTCCCCGAGGACCCGCCGGCGCGCGTGGCCGTCGGCGTGCTCTCTCTTCCCCGCGGTGCCCAGGTCGAGATAGACGCGATCGTCGCGCTCTAGCCTGCGTCCTCGCGCAGCTCCGAGCGCCTGATCTTCCCGCTCGCCGTCTTGGGCAGCTCCGGGGCGAACTCGATCACCCGCGGGTACTTGTAGGGCGCCGTCACGCTCTTGACGTGCTCCTGCAGCTCACTGACGAGCTCGTCGGTCGGCTCGAGATCGGGGTCCTTCAGGACGACCACGGCGCGAACGACTGAACCGCGCTCCTCATCCGGGAACGCGACGGCGGCGGCCTCGGCCACCGCCGGGTGTGACACCAGTGCGGACTCGACCTCGAATGGCCCGATGCGGTAGCCCGCGGAGACGATCACGTCGTCGCTACGGCCCACGAACCGCAGCCAGCCGTCCTGGTCCGCTGTCACCCGGTCCCCCGTGTGCCACGGGCCGCCATCGCGCCTGTCGTCGATGACCCAGCGCCCGCTCTCGCGGCGAACCTCCTCGTGGAGGTAGCCCAGGAAGAACGTCGGAACGCTCGTGGGGTCGACGATCAGCTCCCCGTCCTGGATGCTGAGGCCCATGCCGGGGAGCGGCCTGCCCATCGACCCCGGGCGCGCGCTCTCATCCGACGGTGCCCCGGTCAGCTGGCCGGTCTCGGTCTGGCCGTAGCCGTCCCGTATCTCGAGGCCGGTCGCCTGCTTCCAGGCCCGCAGGACCTCTGGGTTCAGCGCCTCGCCGGCCGCGACCATGCCGCGCAGGTGCGGCATCGCGCGCAGCCCGGCGCGCTTTGCGATCACGCGGTACTCGGTCGGTGCCATGCACAGCACGCCCACGCGCTCACGTTCCAGCAGGTCCAGGCGCTCGTGCGGGTCAAAGCGCGCGTCGTGCAGCAGGGCCGGCGCCCCGGCGATCCAGGGCGCGATGAACACGTTCCGTGCCGACTTGGACCAGCCGCTGGCTGCGGTGCACCACACCAGCTCGCCGGGGCCGGGCGCGAGCCACGTGCTGGCCTGGACCCTCTGGCCGTCCAGATAACGCTGAGCATGCACGACGGCCTTGGGCTCGCCCGAGGTGCCGCTCGTGAAGGTGATCAGGCACGGGTCGTCGGGCTGCAGGTCGGCGACCGGCGCCGGGTCGCCGCCCAGCAGCTCCTCGTCGGGCACATGAAGCACTGCGGGAGGCGCACCGCCGGCCGAGAGCAGGGCGGCTTCGAGCTCGTCCCGGTTGCGCTCGTCGGCGAGGATCAGATCGGGCTGCGCCACCTGGATTCGCAGCCTGAGGTCTTTTGCACGCAGCTGCTCGGTGCAGGGAAGCACCACCGCGCCGATCCGAAAACACGCGAGCATCCCGAGAACCCACTCCGGGCGGTTGCCGATCATCGTCATGACCACGTCGCCGCGCCCGATCCCGCGGCGGTGCAGGGCGCCGGCGAGCCTCGCGGACCGGCCTGCAACCTCGCCGAACGTCCACTCGCGCCGGCTCCCGTCGCGTGCGAGCTCGACGAGCGCGAGCCGCTCGCCGGGGCTCCCCTCGACGATGTCGTAGGTGAAGTTCACCGCGCGAGGGTATCCCCCGAAGCACGCCCAGGCGTTTTGCGGGCGACCCTGCGGGTTCGGCCCGAGGGACGCGATCGCGACGGCGGCTGCCGCCGAAGGGGAAACCCGAGCGCTGAGAGGCGCTCAGGGGCCGCCCGCGGGGTGTCGCGGGCACGCAGGCGGGCGACCGGCGACGGTATGCTCGTGGGAGCGAACAGTGACCGGCGCCCGGCGGTGCAGGTCCCGCCGCCTGCGCGCTGCGCGCGGCGAAACGTCGACCCTTGGAGCGCAGATCACATGGCCGTAGCCGCCTCGCAGTACACCGAGAAGACCGACGAGCAGAAGGCCATCACCGAGATGGTGCACCAGTTCGTCGACGAGCAGATCCTCCCCAACGCCGAGCACTACGACCACGAGGACCTCTTTCCGGAGCCCATCGTCGAGCAGATGAAGGAGCTCGGCCTGTTCGGGGTCACCGTCCCGGAGGAGTACGGCGGGATGGGCCTGGACCTGACGACCTACACGATGATCGTGGAAGAGCTCTCGCGCGGCTGGATCTCGATCTCCGGTGTAATCAACACCCACTTCATCGGCTGCTACCTGCTGATGAAGTTCGGCAACGAGGAGCAGAAACAGAAGTACCTGCCCCGCATGGCCACCGGCGAGATGCGCGCCGCGTTCTCTCTCTCCGAGCCCGAGCTCGGATCGGACGTGCAGGCGATCAAAACCTCCGCCAAGAAGGGCGAGGACGGCAAGTACGAGATCAACGGCCAGAAGATGTGGGTGACCAACGGCCTGCTCTCCTCGCTCGTGTTCGTGCTCGTCAAGACCGACCCGGATGCCGACCCCCGGCACAAGGGCTTCACCTGCTTCATCGCCGAGAAGGAGCCGGGAGTCGGGGAGAACACCGGTGAGTACGCCGGCCTGATCGTCCCCCCGAAGATCAAGAAGCTCGGCTACAAGGGCGTGGAGTCGACGGAGCTCGTCTTCGACGGCTACCGCTGTCCGGCCGAGAACGTGCTCGGAGGCGAGGAGCAGGGCCTGAACAAGGGCTTCTCGCAGATGATGGACGCGCTCGAGGTCGGCCGCGTGAACGTCGCGGCGCGCGGCGTGGGCATCGCCCAGCGCGCGCTGGAGCTGGCGCTGCGCTACTCGCAGGAGCGCAAGACCTTCGGCAAGCCGATCGCCGAGCACCAGGCGATCCAGTTCAAGCTCGCCGACATGGCCACGCAGGTCGAAGCGGCGCGCCTGCTCACGATGAGGGCGGCACGCCTGAAGGACGCCGGTGAGCGCTCGGACCTGGAGGCGGGGATGGCGAAGCTGTTCGCCTCCGAGGCGGGGCGCTTCTGTGTCGAGGAGTCCTTCCGAATCCACGGCGGCTATGGCTACTCGAAGGAGTACGAGATCGAGCGTCTCTACAGGGACGCGCCGCTGCTGCTGATTGGCGAGGGAACCTCGGAGATCCAGCGCATGGTGATCGGGCGCAAGCTCCTTCAGCGACACAAGATCTGAGACGTCGGCGACCGGGCCGCTGAGCGGTTCCAGGAGGGATGGGTGTATGGCGGAGGATGCGAAGGCCCTGATCGAGCTGGCGACG
The DNA here is from genome assembly GCA_963787115.1 of uncultured Solirubrobacteraceae bacterium. Classification (GTDB taxonomy): domain Bacteria; phylum Actinomycetota; class Thermoleophilia; order Solirubrobacterales; family Solirubrobacteraceae; genus Palsa-744. The sequence goes on along the minus strand of CAWBBS010000007.1, from coordinate 71,076 downwards.
GAGAAATTCATCGCCGAAGTCCCTGCCCTGGAGCCGATCAAGCTCGTCGTCGGGGTCGACCTGCGCGGCCGCGGCGACGTCCAGCAGTACCGGCTCGAGATGCCCGGCGTGAAGGTGACCAAGGGCGACGCCACGGACGCCCGCATCCGCGTGGACATGCGGCGGGAGTTCTTCAACGTCATGGCCAAGGAGGGCAAGGTGCCCGACTGGGTGGAGGCGTTCACCTACGGCCAGGCGAAGGCGTCGGGGCCTGAGCAGTTCACCAAGCTGATCGCGAACGTCGTCGAACGTCAGCAGGAGCGCGAACACACCCGCCGGGCGCGCAAGCACGACTAGCGGCCCGCGGCTGGACTAGTGGTAGGACGTCAGCTGCTCGGCCAGGAACGCGAGCGAGCCGAGCAGGAACAGGCACATCACGATGAGTGAGAAGTTTTCGTTCATCGTCCTCTCACCAAGATAATGCCTGCCGCAGTCACGTGGAAGGCCACGGGGCCAGGCCCCGGCCGCGCTCAGAGCGCGGCGCCGTCCTCATAGAGCTTCAGAACGCGCACGCCCTCGGGCACCGCGTCCAGGCACAGGCGGCACAGCACGCACTCGTCGAGGTTCTTCTCGACGATCTCAAGGGCGCCGCCCTCGACGGCGAAGATGTCCACGGGGCAGACCTCGGCGAGCTTCGCGGCGAGCGCCGCGTCGGATGCAACGGCGTCGTCGACCTCGACCGCGATGAAGATGCCGTCCTTGCGCATCACGAGCTCCTCTCGGCGATCTTCTCGCGGATCATCCCGGGGATGTCCTCGATGCGCTCGGCCACGGTGATGCCGGCCTGTGCGAGGCGCGTGATCTTCTCGGAGGCCGTGTCCTCCTTGCCTTCCACGATCGTGCCGGCGTGGCCGAAGCTCATGCCGGGCATCTCGTCCATGAAGCGTCCCGCCATGAAGGCGACAATCGGCAGCCGCGAGTTGTTCTCGGTCACCCAGCGGGCGAGCTCGGCCTCCATGCGGCCACCGGGCTCGGTGTAGATGACGATGCCCTCGGTCTGCTCGTCGGCCTCGAAGAGGGGCATCAGCTCTGCGTAGGTGGAGCCGATGATCGCGTCGCCGCCGATCGAGACGGCGGTGGACTGGCCGAGGCCGGCCGCCTTTAGCGTCGAGGACATCTCGGTGGTCATGCCGCCGGAGCGCGAGATCACGCCGATCGAGCCGGGCGTGTAGGCCTGGGCCGCGTTTTTCGCCGGGCCGCCGATCCCGCCCATCTTTATGACGTCCGGGACGATGATCCCCAGGCAGTTCGGGCCGATGATGCGAGCACCGCGCAGCGAGGCGAGCTCGACCATCTCCGCGACGTCGCGGCGGGGGATGCGCTCGGTCACGATCACGATCAGCTCGATCCCGTTCTCGATCGCCTCGAAGACGGCGTCCTTGGTGAAGGCCGGGGGCACCGTGACGACCGAGCCCTGGATCGGTGCGCCGTGGTGGGCGACGGCCTGGGCGACGGTGTCGAAGACGGGGACGCCGTGGACCTCGCGGCCGAGGCGCCCGGGGGTGACGCCGCCCACGACCTTCGCGCCGACCCCGTAGTCAAGGCACTCGCGCGTCAGGTTCACGGCCTCGCGGCCGGTGATGCCCTGGACGATGAAGGTGGTCTCGGCGTTGATCAGGATGGACATCAGGCGCCGGCTCCCTGGATCTTCTCGACCGCGCGGCGGGCGGCCTCGTTGAGCGACACGGAGCGGTCGGCGTAGTCGACCCCGTACTTGTCGAGGATCTTGAAGCCCTCCTCCTCCCAGGCACCGGGGATCCGGAAGATGGCGATCTTTTCGGCCGGGTCGTACCCGAGCTCGATGCAGGCTTTGATCACGCCGCGGGCGACGATGTCGACGCGGGTGTTGGAGACGATCGACATCATCACCGCGATCTTGTCGACGCCGGGCTTCTCGAGCACCAGCTTGGCGAGGCCGCAGGCCTTCGCTACCGACGGGTTCCCGCCGATCTCGCAGTAGTTGGCGGGCTTGCCGCCGTGGGCGCGGACGGCGTCGAAGAGCGTCAGTGATCCTCCGCCGGCGCCGATCACCAGGCCGAGGTTGCCGTCGAACTCGGTCACGTTCCCGGCCACGCCGCGGTGGTCCTGGGCGTCGACCTCCTCGCCTGCGAGCTCGAAGGGGGTGGCCTCGCGGGCCTGGCGGGTCTCCTCATCGCCGACACCGAGTTCGGCGAGCAGCTTGCGGTGGCGCCCGCGCGCCTCGTTCTCCATGTCCATGTGCGCGTCAAGGGCGACGAAGGAGCCGTCCGCCAGGCGCCCGAGCGGGTTGATCTCGGCGAGGATCATGTCGTTCTCGACGAACAGGCGGGCGAGGCGAGTGACGATCGGGACGAGCTTGTTCAGCGCCGAACCGGTCACGCCGGTGGAGGCGATGACCTCCTTGGCCTGGAAGTCGCTGAGCGGAAGGATGTTCGAGAAGTGCCGGCGGCCGACCTTGTCGGGCTGCTCCTCGGCGACCTGCTCGATGTCGATGCCGCCGACGGGGGAGAAGATCATCACCGGCTGCTTGCGGGTGCCGTCCCACACGACGCCCGCGTAGTACTCCTGCTCGACCTCCGCCTTCGGGTCGACGAGGACTCCGCGCGGCATGTGGCCGTTGATCTCAAGCGCCAGGATGTCGCGGGCATACTCCTCCGCCTCGGCGGGGGTGTCGGCGAACTTCACGCCGCCGGCCTTCATCCGTCCGCCGGTGAGGACCTGCGACTTGATGACGGTCGGGCCGCCGATGCGCTCGGCGATTCCACGCGCCTCGGCGGGATCGGTGGTGAAGCCGTAGTCGGTGACGGGGATGCCGGCACGCTTGACGACCTCGCGGGCCTCGAACTCGAAGAACCTCATGCGGCGCGGAAGCCTATCGGGACTTGCCCTGCGGGGCTCGCCCGGCGGGCGCGGACCCCTTCTTTGCAGGCATTTTCGGGGGTAGAAGCACGGCCCTCACGTCGGAGGGCCGTGCCGAGGCGGGCAACATCATGGGGCTGCGGGCGCCTCGCGTCCGGCTCAGAGCCCGTAGGCCTCCGCCAGCTCGGGGTCCTTCTTCGCGAGCATTTCAGCGAGGTTTACCATCACCTTGCACTGCTTCCAGGTGGCGTCGTCCTGCATCTTGCCGTCGATCATGTGCACGCCGCGGCCGTCGGGGATCGCCTCGATGACCTTTTTCGCGAAGGCGACCTCGTCGGGGTCCGGCGAGTAGACCTTCTTGGCGATCGCGATCTGTGCGGGGTGCAGCGACCAGGCGCCCACGCAGCCGAGCAGGAAGGAGGCGCGGAACTGCGTCTCACAGCCCTCGAGGTCCCGGATGTCGCCGTAGGGGCCGTAGAAGGGCAGCGCTCCGACGGAGGTGCAGGCGTCGACCATGCGGGCGATCGAGTAGTGCCACGGGTCCTGCTGGTAGCTCGGACGCGGCGCCTCCGGGTCGTTGGCGTCAGGGTCGGCGATCGTGCGGTAGCCGGGGTGGCCCCCGCCGACGCGGGTCGTCTTCATCCGCCGTGAGGCCGCGAGATCCGCCGGGCCGAAGCTCATGCCCTGGATGCGCGGCGACGCGCACGCGATCTCCTCCAGGTTCGCCACGCCCTGAGCGGTCTCGAGGATCGCGTGGATGAGGATCGGCCGCTCAAGGCCCGCCTTCGCCTCGAGCTGGGCCAGCAGGCGGTCGACGTAGTGGATGTCCCACGGTCCCTCGACCTTGGGGACCATGATCACGTCGAGCTTGTGGCCGATCTCCCCGACCAGTTCGGTCAGGTCGTCCAGCACCCACGGTGAGGCGAGCTCGTTCACGCGCGTCCACAGCTGGGTGTCGCCGAGGTCGATGTCGCGGCCGACCTTGATCAGCCCGGCGCGCGCGGCGAGCTTGCGGTCGACCGGGACGGCGTCCTCGAGGTTCCCGAGCAGGATGTCGACGGTCGGTGCGATGTCGGGCACCTTGGCGACCATCTTCTCGTTTGAGAAGTCCAGGAAATGGATCATCCGGGACGGTTTGAAGGGGATCTCGGTCGCCGGCGCGGGGGCGCCAATGGCGAGGGGCTTTAGGAAGTCTCGGGGGTTGCGCACGTGGGCTCTCCTGTGTCGTCTGGGGCCTGAACGGTAGCGACGGCGGGCGCCGGAGGTCAGGCGACCATCTAGAGTCTGGCCGGCAAATCAGCCAAGGAGAGCCATGAGCGAGACAGAGACCGTCGAGACAGAGCAGGCCGATCGCGAGGCGAGCGGCGCACACCCGTACGGCCGCTACCTGGAGGAGTTCGAGGTCGGTGCCGTGTACAAGCACTGGCCCGCAAAGACCGTGACAGAGGCGGACGACCACCTGTTCTGCCTGATCACGATGAACCACCACCCACTGCACATCAACGACGTCTACGCGGGCAAATCCCAGCAGGGCCGCAACGTCGTGGTCGGGCCACTCGTCTACTCGCTGGCGCTCGGCATGTCCGTGAGCGACGTGAGCGGCAAGGCGATCGCGAACCTCGCGACCGAAGAACTCAAGCACCCGGCACCCGTCTTCCACGGCGACACGCTCTTCTGCGAGTCCGAGGTCCTGGAGAAGAAGGAGTCGCGCTCCAAGCCCGACCGCGGGACCGTCAAGGTGCAGACCAGGGTCCTGAACCAGGACGGCGTGCTGGTCGCCGAGTTCAAGCGACTTGTGCTTGTCCCCCGTCGTAATCCGGGACCCTCGGCGTAGTTATTGCGGGAAAACCCGACCAGGGAGCCCTCGACTTAAGATAGGGTTTCCTGGTCGCCCGCAGAGGGCGTTTTCTGTTTCCCGGAGCCAGTCTTGGCCCGGCCGCTGCGCCGTCAGCGCGCGCCGAAATGCCCGCAACCCGAGGAGCCGCCCCGATCATGAGCGCCACCGTTCCCGCCCCCACCAAGAACAAGCGTCTGCTGAGCTGGGTCGAGGAGGTCGCCGCCCTGACGGAACCTGCCCGGATCCACTGGTGCGACGGTTCGGCGGAGGAGTACGACAGCCTGGCCCAGACGCTGGTTGACGCCGGCACGTTCGAGCGTCTCTCCGACGCCAAGCGCCCGAACTCGTACCTGGCCCTGTCGGACCCCGGGGATGTGGCCCGTGTCGAGGACCGCACGTTCATCTGCTCCGAGACCGAGGCCGAAGCGGGCCCGACCAACAACTGGAGCGACCCCGCGGAGATGCGGGCGAAGCTGACCGACCTGTTCTCGGGCTCGATGGCCGGACGAACGATGTACGTCGTTCCGTTCTCGATGGGCCCGCTCGGCTCGGACAAAAGCTACGTCGGCGTGCAGCTCACCGACTCCGTCTACGTCGCCGTGAGCATGCGGATCATGACCCGGATGGGCCAGGGCGCACTCGACGTTCTCGGCGAGGACGGCGACTTCGTGCCCTGTCTGCACTCCGTCGGCATGCCGCTCGCCGACGGCGCCAGCGATGTGCCGTGGCCGTGTAACGCCGACAACAAGTACATCGTGCACTTCCCCGCCACCCGCGAAATCTGGTCCTACGGTTCGGGCTACGGCGGAAACGCGCTGCTCGGAAAGAAGTGCTTCGCGCTGCGGATCGCATCCGTGATGGCACGCGACGAGGGCTGGCTCGCCGAGCACATGCTGATCCTCAAGCTGACCTCCCCCGAGGGCGAGGTCAAGTACATCACCGGCGCATTCCCGAGCGCGTGCGGCAAGACGAACCTCGCGATGCTGATCCCGACGCTCGAGGGCTGGACGGTCGAGACCATCGGCGACGACATCGCGTGGATGAAGTTCCACGATGACGGCAAGCTCTACGCCATCAACCCTGAGGCCGGCTTCTTCGGCGTGGCCCCCGGCACCGGCGAGGAGACCAACCCGAACGCGATCCGCACGATCGAGAGCAACACGATCTTCACCAATTGCGCGAAGACCGACGACGGCGACATCTGGTGGGAGGGCCTGACCAAGGAGACCCCCTCGCACCTGATCGACTGGCACGGCAACGACTGGACGCCCGAGTCCGGCACGCCGTCGGCCCACCCCAACGCCCGCTTCACGACCCCGGCGTCCCAGGACCCGGCGATCGCCGCCGAGTGGGAGGACCCCAAAGGCGTGCCGATCGACGCGATGCTCTTCGGCGGTCGCCGCTCGACCGTCGTGCCGCTCGTGACCGAGGCGATCGACTGGGAGCACGGCGTGTTCCTCGGTTCGGTCATGAGCTCCGAGAAGACTGCCGCCGCTGCCGGGACCGTCGGCGAGCTCCGCTTTGACCCGTTCGCGATGCTGCCGTTCTGCGGCTACAACATGGCGGACTACTTCGCGCACTGGCTTCAGATGGGCCGTCGCAACGGCGCGGTGCTGCCGAAGATCTTCTACGTCAACTGGTTCCGCAAGGACGAGAACGGCCGCTTCCTGTGGCCGGGCTACGGCGAGAACTCACGCGTCCTGGCCTGGGTGTTCGCCCGCTGCGCCGGTCACGGCGCGGGCCGCGAGACCCCGATCGGCGTCATCCCGCCGGTTGGCGGCGACGGCATCGACACCAAGGGGCTCGACGTCTCCGATGAGGACATGGCCGAGCTCCTGCGCGTGGATGTGGCCGAGTGGAAGGCACAGCTTCCCCAGTTCCGCGAGTACCTCTCGAAATTCGACAACCTGCCGCCCGAGCTCACCGCGCAGCTCGACAAACTCGAAGAGCGCCTGGGCTAGACGCCCCCGCCGGCGGGAGCGGGTGCGAGCGGGCCTTGCGGCCTACTCGTGCCCGTGGCTCTCGCCGGCAGCGGCCGCGGGCGGCCGTGACTCCTCGGCGAGCGATGTGATCGTCAGCGCCCCGCGCGCGGCGGACTCCAGCACCTCGGTCGCCTCCTCAAGCGAGCGGGCGTAGAGCTCGACGAGCAGGTGCACGATGATCCTCGTGTCGTCCTCGTGCTTGTGGAAGCGAACGTGGGTGAAGAACTCGCGGACGCCGTGGTCGCCGAAGGCGGCGTAGGAGAGCTGGTCTCCGGCCTCGGGGCCTGAGCAGCTCTCGACGTCGTCCGCGTCCACGGCGACGGTGCAGGAGGCGACCCATGGGGTGCCGGCGATCATGCGTTCCCAGCGGTCCTCGATCGGCTCCACGCGGCCGTTGGTGAAGCCGAGATGCGGCTGGTCGTGCATGCAGTCAAGGCACTGCACGACGGCCTCCTGCAGCTCGTCGACGACTTCTGCGCGCTCGCCGGTCTGCGGGTCGATCTTATGGATGCCCTCGTAGTGCACCTGCACCTCGAGATCCTGCGACCAGCAGCGGTAGCAGCGCAGCCAGCTCCGCGCCCCCGTCTCAGCCATTGAGCCCTCCATGTCAGGCATTGTAGGCGTCCGGCGCTCCCGCTCCGGGGAGAGGGAGGGCGACGGCGCTCAGCCGCCGCCCTCGGGGGCCTGGCCCGCTAGTGGTGTTTCGCTTTTTTGCCTTTGACGGTCAGGTGGTAGACCTTGACCGTCGGGGTCCCGCCGTAGAGCGACTTGTAGGTCAGCGTGGCGGTGACGTGCTCGGTCTTGCCTTTCGCGAGCAGCGCCCGGATCTTGCTCGACAGGGTGACTTTGAGCTTCAGCGGTACGCCCGCGCTTCCTTTGCCGCTTGCCTTGCCGCCCACGGTGGTCGCCGGCAGGCATTTGCCCTTGATCTTGACCTGGCCCTTCTTGCATTTCTTGCTCTTCGCGGCCACGGCGTGGTCCTTCGCGATCGACGCTGTGGCGATCGTGACGACGATCGTTGCTTCGCCCGGCTGGGCGGGGATGAGCGTGATCGTGATGACGCCGCTGGAGCTCTCGCTGACGCTGACCGAGTAGCTGCTGTTGGCAGGTCCGACGGTGAGCACCTCAGAGCCGCAGGCGCTCAGCCCTGGGTCATTGCCTTTGACCCCGGACGAGTTGCCTGCGTTTCCGCTGTAGGCCGCCTCCCAGTAGTAGCTGCCTGGCGTGAGCGCCGTGGTGACTGGGGCGGAGGCGGCTGCGGCTCCTGCGCTTACGGGCTCCGTGCCACCGTCGAACACCTTGCTGGAGGCGGTGCAGGACGGGCTCGAGTAGAGCGCGTAGCTGACCGTCCCGCTTGCCGTGCTGGCGTGGGAGCCTGTGATCGTCGCGTGGTCGGTCTCGCCGACGGTGCCCGGGGGCACCGTGATCGACGCCCCCGTCGTGGCGCCGGCGGTCTGCGAGGTGGTCACGGTGACCGGCGCGACCGCGAGTTCCGCATAGTTGACGGACTGCAGGAATACCTGGTCGCCTGTACCGGGGTTGCTTTCGTAAGCGATCTCCGCATTGCCGCCGCCCGTCCCGACGATCACATTGTTGCTGTCGGCTGGCCCCGGATCAACCGCTGGGCCTTCCCAGGATGCACCGCCGTTCGGGCTGTAGTCGACCACCGTTCCCTGCTCGTCTTCCCAGAGCGCGTACACGCCGGTTCCAGAGTCCTCAGCGAGGTCGATCCCGTTGACGCCGTCGAGCACCTGACTCGTGACGTTTGCCACCGGGACGGGTGAGCCGAAGCTGCCTCCGGTGGAGGTGGCGGTGAACGGGCGGTAGGAGAGCGCGAATTCCGAACCGGCGCCGGTCACACCGGAGCCCTGCTCCTCGATCAGCCCGACGCCATCCTGTCCGCCGCTCGCCAACACTGGATCAAGTGCGGCGCATTCGAGCAGTTTGTAGGCAGGGAGCCCGAGGTAGTTCAAGGTGCCTGTGGCTTTCGACGCGCCATTCACTGCGCCGACGGACACCCCATAGCCTGAGGCTGCGCTGTTGAGGCATCCCGGAATCTGTTCGGGCGAGCCCGCGAAGTTGTCCCCGACGCCTATGACGACGTCGGAGCCGGTTGAGGCCGGGGGCGGGGCCTGCACGGCGGCGAGCTCAGGTCCGTTCGTCTGCAGCGCCTTGCGCGGGTAGCGGCCACCCGGATTGCTGTTTTCCGATGGCACTGCCGGAGAGGAACCGGCGAACGGTGAGTCACTGAACTTGTTGCCGTAGTCATCGAGTAGCGCGACGTCGGAGTCGTTCAGTGCAGCCGCGTTGCCGAATGTGTAGAAGAGTGAGACCGGGCTGATGAAGAGGCCGCCGTTCTGAAGACCCTGGCCCAAGCTGAAGAGGGCGCTGCCGCCGGGGGAAGACGCCCAGGCTACGCTGCCCGTAAGCACAGGAGTTCCAACCACGACCACCTCGCCGTCGGGCTGTACGACCAGCCCGCCGAGATGGACCGGGTTGTTGATTTCGTAGCCCGTGTATTTGGTGTCGTTGAGGAGCACGGGCGCGCCGCCCTCACAGACCGTGGCGCCGGCCGGCAACACGCAGAGCTCGACACCGGGTCCGTTCGGATTGGACCACGCCACATAGGTGGTCCGCGTAGAGGGGTCGTAGGCGATCAATGGCTTTTCCCCGTTGCCGGGGGCGTCGAGGGCGACAGCTGCTGCAGCCGATGCCGAAGCCGGTGGCGCTGCGAGCACTCCGGGGATCACGCACGCGAAAGCAGCGCCGAGGTACACGGCTAGCATGCGAACGCGCGTGCGCACGGTCGCTCGCAGGATCGGCGTGGCGGTTCTCTCGGCATCCATTGACGGCCCCCTGGTTGTTTGCCGCTACCGAGGGAACCGGTAGCCACGACTGGTTATGGAAAGTGGCCGGGGACACTACCGAACGATGCCAGCGGCGACATGCTCACATGGCCGGATGTGGGCGTTCCTGTGCTCCCTTGGCACTGAGCCACCGACATGGCCTCGGCGGGGGCCGCGCCTGGCGGCGCGGCCCCTTTGAGCCCTACCCGAAGGTGAAGGCGTAGGCGGTAACGCCGTTGGCGAAGCGCAGCGAGAGCCGGTGCTGCTCATCGCCGGGCAGAGAGACGAGCGAGTACAGGCGCTGGCGGCGAACCGTTACGACCCCGTTGTGGACGTCCGAGCCAGAGTCGGCCGCTGAGATCCGGTGGCCGTCGAGCAGCACCTGCACCGGCAGCGGGCGTTCGCCGGGCGAGCTCAGGACCAGGTACACGTTCTTGGCCTTGAACTCGAGGTCCACGCCCGCCTGGGAGATCGCTTCCGCCGGCTGGGCGTCGATCTTCCACGTGCCGCTGTAGGCGAAGTCGTTGAGCGCCAGTTCACCGCTCGGGGGCGGGCCGTATTCGTGGGTGCCGGTCTTGGGGCCGTTGGTCCAGCCCTGGGCGCGTGCGGTTCCCAGGTATGTCTCCGGTGTTGCGATTTCGGAGGGCACGATCACGCCCGTGGGGTGGCTCTTGCCTCCGACCTGGGCTCCCGATTCGGCCAGTAGAGCGCGGATGGCCGTCTCGGTCTTGCCGTATTCGCCCTCGCCGAAGGACGTGTAGCGAACCACGCCGTTCGCGTCGATCAGGTAGTCGGCGGGCCAGTACTCGTTCCCGTAGGCGTTCCAGGTGCCCTCGTTGTTGTCCTGGACGACGGGATAGTTGATCCCGAACTGGTTGATCGCGTTTTCGACGTTGCCGGCTTCGTGCTCGAACTGGAACTCGGGTGTCTCGACGCCGACGATCACGAGCCCATCCTTGTGGTAGTTCGAATACCAGGCCTTCAGGTAGGGCAGGGTGCGGATGCAGTTGATGCAGGTGTAGGTCCAGAAGTCCACGAGCACCACCTTCCCGCGCAGCGAGGAGAGCTTCAGCGGCGTGCCGGCGGGGGTGTTGAACCAGCGCTGGGTGTCGGTGAATTTCGGGCGCCGTTCCCAGGTGTTCGAGTGACTGCGCGTCAGCGAGAAGGACCGCCTGCGAGGCGTTTCGGGGAGCGGTGCGAATGTTTGGCGCCGAGGAGCCTTCGCAGGAGGATGAGCCGTTCGCGGGCTTGAACTTCGCTTCCCGGCCGGTTATTTCGTGCAGATGCCTGGTAACCGTCGGCGAGCACTCGAGGCTCGCCGTGAGGTTCACGTTGGGGATGTTTTTGGCGACGAGCTGGTCGAAGTTGACGTCGAGGTTGGCCGCGATCGCCAGCCCTGTGATGATCATGATCACGCCGAGCCCGCGCTGCACCGCCGGCCCGCGCCCCGCGCTGCGGACCTTTTCCATCACGCGGCGCCCGCCGAGCGCGAGCGCGAGAAGCACCGCGGCGGACCCCGCGGCGTAGGCGAGGGCGATCAGGACGGTTTTCCCCGACACGGCGCTGACGGAGATCACGGCCGCGAGGATCGGGCTCGCACACGGTGTGTAGACGAAGCCGAGCGCTCCGCCGACCAGCATCCCGGAGAGGAAGCCGTCGCCGCCGGACTTCGGCCCGAAGCGGGCCATGCGCGACAGCGGCGCCTCCAGACGGGCGCTCACGGCGGGGCTCATCAGCGTGAGGCCGAACACGATCAACACCGCGACGGCCAGGTATCGCAGCGGATCGCTGCCCAGCCCGACTCCACCGACGACGTTGGCGATGCCGACGATCGTGACGGTGAACGTGATCGACAGACCCAGCACGATCCCCAGCGGCCGGCGCCTTCCGCCCGTACTCGCGGAGGACAGCAGCGCCGGCAGCACCGGCAGCACGCAGGGGGACAGGGCGGTGCCGGCACCCGCGAGCACGGCGAAGCTGAGCAGGACGATCATGATCTCTGTACGTACAGTCTGGCCGGATCGGACGGCGTTACAGGCCGCACCTGAAACGGCCCGGCCGCGGCTCTGTCTACCACCTGGTGGTGATGACCTTCCGCCGGGTGTAGAAGTCGAACGCGTCGCGGCCGTTCGCGTGCAGGTCGCCGTCGATGGAGTCCTTCCATCCCGAGAAGGGGAACCACGCGATCGGCGCCGCCACGCCGATGTTCACGCCCACCATGCCGGCCTGCACGCGGGCCCGGTACTCGCGCGCGGCGCCTCCGCTGGAGGTGAAGATGACCGATGCGTTGCCGTAGCGGCTCTCGTTGACCAGCTCGATCGCCGCGTCGATGTCCGGCGCCCGCTGGATCGCAAGGACCGGCCCGAAGATCTCCTCGCGCAGCATGCGCGAGTCATCGGGCGCGCCGTCGACGATCGTGGGCCCGAGCTCGGCGCCCCCGGGGCCTCCGTCGCGGCGCCCGTCAAGGACCAGCTCGGCGCCCGACTCGAGCGCCTGTGAGATGTCCCGCTCGACGCGTTCGCGTGCCGCGGGGGAGACGAGCGGGCACACGTCGGTGGCGGGGTCGGCGCCGTCGCCGACCGTCAGCTCGCTCGCGGCCTTCAGGATCAGGTCCAGCGAGCGGTCCTGCTGCTCGCGGTCTCCGACCAGGACGGCGATCGAGCCTGCCAGGCAGCGCTGTCCCGCCGCTCCGAAGGCAGAGCTGCAGATTCCGGTGGTCATCAGCGTGGGGTCCGCGTCGGGCAGCACGACCATCGAGTTCTTGGCGCCGCCGAGCGCCTGCACCCGCTTGCCGTGTGCGGCGCCGGTGGAGGCGACGTGGCGTGCCGTGGCCGCCGAGCCCACGAACGAGATCGCGTCGACCCCGGGGTGCTCGAGCAGGGCGTTGACGGCGTCGTGGGCGCCGTGGACGAGGCTGATCACGCCGGCGGGTATCTCCTTGACCGTTCGTGCCAGCTCCACGATGCGCTCGCCCGCGAGCGGGTCCTGCTCGGAGGGCTTCAGGATGAAGGTGTTGCCCGTGGCGATGGCGTACGGCAGGAACCAGAGCGGGATCATCGCCGGGAAGTTGAAGGGCGTTATCGCCGCAACCACGCCGACCGGCTGGCGGATCAGGTCGACGTCGACACCGCTGGCCACTCCGGTCAGGCTCTCGCCCTTCAGGACGTGGGGCAGGCCGCAGGCGGCCTCCACGGACTCGATGCCCCGGCCGACCTCGCCGCGCGCGTCCGGGAGCGTCTTGCCCATGTCCAGCGTGACCAGCTCGGCGAGCTCCTCACGGTGCTCGTCGAGCACCTGGCGCAGGGCGAACACGGCGCGCATGCGCACGATCGGGGAGCGCTCGGCCCAGTCGGCGGCCGCCTGGCGCGCCGCGAGGACCGCGGCGTCGATGTCGGCTGCGCTCGAGAGCGGGACGCGCGCGAGCAGCTCACCCGTCGCGGGGTTGCGGTCGTCGATCGTCTCGGTGGCGGTTGGCGCGAGCCACTCCCCGCCGACGTGGTTGCGCAGGGTGCGTGCTGCCGTGGCGCTCTGGGCGTCGGCGGTCGCGGTGTCGGACATCAGCTGGCCTTCCATTGGTTGTTCTTGCTCACCCCTCCAGCGTAGGCGAGTCCGGCTGCCGGGGCTACGGCGAACCCTCAGCGCCTGAGGATCACGTACACGGTTGTGGCCGCGAGGGCGATCTGCCCGAAGGCCAGCGCCGTGCCGAGGTTCGCCGCTCCGAGCAGCCCCGCCAGGGCGCTCGCGAGAACGAACGAGCCCAGGATGAGCGTCAGGTCAGTGCGCATCGCGCCCACGGCGACCGCTGTGAGCGCTGCCCGGGCTCATCGCATCTGCGCCTCGAGCGCACGCACGAGCGCGAGAACGTCCAGGCCGGGGTCCTGGCCTGCGAGCAGCTCCTGTGCGCGCCGGCGCCCGCCGAGCGAGCGCAGGCCGCTCTCGCCATGCTCGAGGGCGAAGTCGGTCAGTGCACTCGCCCTGCGCGCGGCCAGTCGCCGCCGCGGCAGGTCCAGCTCAGCCCGGTGGCGCTCGAGTGCCATAACGAGCTCGTCGATGCCGCTCGGGGGCGCGAGCGAGGAGACGGCGATGACCTCGGTGGCGCGGGTGCCCAGTGAGCGCAGCGCGGCCGAGAGGTCCCGGCGCGTTCGCATCGCGATCTGCCCGAGGTCGGCCTTGGTGACGACGAGGACGTCGGGGATCTCCATGATCCCGGACTTCAGGAACTGCAGGACGTCGCCGCCGCCGGGCTGCACCACGACCGCGACGGTGTCTGCGACGTCGGCGATCTCGGTCTCGGCCTGCCCGACCCCGACCGTCTCGATCACGACGACGTCGAATGCTCCCGACAGCGCCTGAGCGGCCGCGCGCGTCGGCCACGCAAGGCCTCCGAGCCGCTCCCCGGCGGCGGTCGAGCGGATCAGGACACCCTGGTCGGCGGGGTCGAAGTCGATACGCGCCCGGTCGCCGAGCAGAGCGCCGCCCGAGCGGCGCGAGCTCGGGTCGACCGCCAGCATCGCCACGGTGCGTCCGGCCGTGCGCCAGGACCTCAGCAGCGCTGAGAGCAGCGTTGACTTTCCGGCCCCCGGCGGGCCCGTCACGCCGACGATGTGGGCGGGGGCCTCGCCGCCGAGCGCGGCCGGCGAGAGGCCCGCGAGCAGAGCGGCCGTCTGCTCCCGGTCGGCGGCGGTCGTGCTCTCCAGCAGGTTCAGGGCCGCAGGTGCCGCGCTCAGGTCGCGCTCGCGCAGGCGGGCTGCAAGTCCGGCTCCGTCGGCGCTCACGCCGAGCCGGTGGCCGTGGCGCCGTCTGCGGCGAGCGCCTTCCCGTCCGCGCCGGCTCCAACGAGGGTGATGATGTCCCTCATGATGCTGGTGATGTCGAAGTCCTTGGGGGTGTAGACGGCCGCCACGCCGGCGGCCTTCAGCGCCGCCACGTCCTGGTCGGGGATGATGCCCCCGACGACGACCGGAGCCTGCACACCGGCCTCCTGCAGGGCGGCCATGACAGCGGGGATCAGCTCACGGTGTGAGCCGGAGAGAATGGAGAGCCCGATCACGTGCACGCCCTCCTGGAGTGCGGAGGACGCGATCTGCGCGGGCGTCAGGCGGATCCCTTCATAGACGACGTCCATGCCGGCGTCGCGTGCGCGCACGGCGATCTGCTCTGCGCCGTTGGAGTGCCCGTCGAGCCCGGGCTTGCCCACCAGGATCTTCGGCCGGCGCCCCAGTACGTCCTGCAGGCGGGCGACCTCATCTCGCAGCTCGGCGAGGTTCTCATCGGCCGGGGCGGCTGTCGCCTCACCGACCCCCGTCGGCGCACGGTAGCTGCCGAACACCTCTCGCAGGGTGCGGGCCCACTCGCCGGTCGTCGCGCCTGCGCGGGCCGCCGCGATCGTCGGCGTCATCAGGTTCTCGGAGGGGTCCTCCCGGGAGGCGACCGCGGCCAGCTCGGCGAGCGCGCCGTCGACGGCCGCCTGGTCGCGCGCTGATCGCCAGGCGCGCACCTGCTCGATCTGCTGGGCTTCCACCGCCGGGTCGACCTGCAGGATCCCGCCCTCGGCGTCGGCCGTCAGGGGAGATTCCTCGGACTCGCTGTAGCGGTTCTGACCGACCACCACCTGCTCGCCGGTCTCGATCCGCCTGATCCTCTCGCGGTGGGAGTCGACCAGGGCGGCCTTCATGTAGGGAACGGCCTCGACGGCCCCGCCATGCTCGGCGACGACCGCCATCTCCTCGCGGGCGCCCTGCAGCAGTTCCTGCACCAGGCCCTCCATCACCTTGGAGCCCTCGAAGATGTCGGGGTACTCAAGGATGTCGGTCTCGTAGGCCAGCACCTGCTGGATCCGAAGCGACCACTGCTGGTCCCACGGCCGGGGCAGCCCCAGCGCCTCGTTCCAGGCGGGGAGCTGGATCGCACGGGCGCGCGCGCCGCGCCCGAGCGTCACCGCCAGCGCCTCAAGGACGATCCGCTGAACGTTGTTCTCGGGCTGCGCCTCGGTGAGGCCGAGCGAGTTGACCTGGACGCCGTAGCGGAAGCGCAGGTGTCGGGGGTCGCTGACGCCGTAGCGCTCGCGGCCGAGCTCCTCCCACAGGATCGACATCGCCCGCAGCTTGGCGTGCTCCTCGATGAAGCGCACGCCGGCGTTGACGAAGAAGGAGATGCGGCCGAACAACGTCTCCATGCGGTCCTCGGGAAGACGCTCGCGTGCCGCGTCGAGCACCGCGATCGCGTTGCTCATCGCGTATGCGATCTCCTGCACGGGGGTCGCGCCCGCCTCCTGCAGGTGGTAGGAGCAGATGTTGATCGGGTTCCACTTCGGCACGTTCTCGACCGTGTAGGCGATCATGTCCGCGATCAGGCGCATCGAGGGCGCGGGCGGGAAGGCGTAGGTGCCGCGGGCCAGGAACTCCTTGATGATGTCGTTCTGGGTCGTCCCCTGGAGCTGCTCCTGCGGGACCCCCTCCTGCTCGGCCGCGACGATGTAGAGCGCGAGCAGCCACGCCGCCGTCGCGTTGATCGTCATCGAGGTGTTCATCTCGCCGAGCGGAATGCCCTCCATCAGCGCCGTCATGTCGCCGCGGTGGCAGATCGGCACCCCGACCTTGCCGACCTCGCCGCGGGCGAGCTCGTCGTCGGGGTCATAGCCCGTCTGCGTGGGCAGGTCGAAGGCGACCGACAGGCCCGTCTGGCCCTTCTGCAGGTTGCGCCTGTAGAGCTCGTTGGACGCCTTCGCCGTCGAGTGGCCGGCGTAGGTGCGCATCATCCAGGGCCTGTCGCGCTCGGGCAGGCGTGGGGGGTGCTCTGCGCTCATACCCGGCATTGTACGGTCGCGCCTGCCGGTTTATCCTGCGAGTCGTGGCTCAGACGGTCGAGAAGCCGAAGGTGGGGGGTCCCGGAAGCGGCTCCGGCGGCTCCTGGCGCGTGATCGTCTGCAACGACGACCACAACACCTTCGAGCATGTCGCGCGCACGCTCGCCCGCTTCATCCCCGGCATCACGATCGGCCGCGGCCACGAGATCGCGTCGGTGATCCACAACACGGGGCGCGCGATCGTCTACAGCGGCCACCAGGAGCTGGCCGAGCACTACTGGGAGCAGCTGAAGGGCGCCGGCCTGACCCTCGCCCCGCTCGAGCAGGGCTGAAGCGCTAGGCGTCGGAGCCGATGCGGGCGCCGTTTCCGTGGCCATTGCTGCTCGCGGGCGCGATCGACCCGGACGTCGAGAGGTCCCACCAGCCGTAGAGCACGGGCACCTGGTACCAGCTCGAGTGGCGTGCGCGGAACTCCGTCATCTCGGGGCCTTCCCAATAGCGTTCCCAGTCGATGTGATCCTCGAAGGCCGCGAACTGGTGGATCCGGTAGCGGTCGTCCTGCGAGCGGTACACGGCGTATGAGCTCGCGCCGTAGCGCAGGGCGACAGCGGCTACCTCCGAGACGTCCTTCTCGAACGCGTCGGCGCGGAAGCCGGTCGCGTACCAGGGGACGATGACTGTTCCGGCCATCAGGCACCAACTTCCGCGTGGATCGCTCCGGGACCCTCGGCCGTGCGGCCCTGGCCCTCCGAGTCCGCCCCGACGAGGATCGAGATCTTGCCGGCGTGCTTGTTTTCGAGCATCAGCTGGTGGGCCTCGGCGACACCGTCGAAGCCGAGCGTGCGCCACAGGACCGGGCGGATCTGGCCGCTCTCGATCAGCTCGTTGGCCTTCATGCACTCATACGCGTTCGCGAAGTGCGAGCCCAGGATCTCCTTCTGCTTCATCCACAGGTAGCGCACGTCGAAGTCGAGGTTGAACCCCGTGGTACCGGCGCAGATGACGACCTTCCCGAACGGCTTGACCGTGAAGACGGACGTGGGGAACGTGGCCTGGCCGACGTGCTCGAAGACGATGTCGGGGGCGTCGCCGAGGATCTGCTTCACGCGCTTTGAGAATTCTCGCGAGACGCCGAAGCGGGCCTTGTCCTCCTCGGGGGTCTCGGTGCCGGTGCGCATCATCCCGGCGAACTCGGCCCTGTCGATGTAGTCCACGGCGCCCAGGCGCTTGACCAGCTCGCCCTTCTCCGGGGAGGAGACGACGCCGACGCAGTGCGCGCCCGCGGCCGCACACAGCTGTGTGGCGAAGACGCCGAGGCCGCCCGCGGCGCCCCAGATCAGCACGCGGCTGCCCGCCTGCATCTTGCAGCGGGTGATGAGCATGCGGTAGGCGGTGAAGTACACGAGGCCGTAGGAGGCGGCCTCCTCCCAGGTCAGGGCAGCGGGCTTGGGCAGCAGCTGCTGGGCCTGGACTTTCGTGAACTGCGCGAACGAGCCCCATGTCGTCTCGTAACCCCAGATCTTCTGGGAGGGAGCGGCCATCGGGTCCAGGCCATGGACCTCGGGATCCTCGTAGGAGGCCTGGTTGCAGTGCACGACGACCTCGTCGCCCGGCTTCCAGCGGGTCACGCCCGGGCCGACCTTCCAGACGATCCCTGAGGCGTCCGAGCCGCCGATGTGGTGGCCGAACTCAGGGTGGTCGCCGTATCGCATCACCGAGACGGGCTTGCCGAGCGCCGCCCAGACGTTGTTGTAGTTCACGCCGGCGGCCATGACCCGGACGATCACCTCGAAGGCCCCGGGCTCGGGGACCTCGATCTCCTCAATCTGGAAGGCATCCTTCGGCTCGCCGTAGCGCTCCTCCCGGATGACCCACGCGGCCATCGTCGCCGGGAGCTCGCCCGGCTCGACATCAACGGTTGAAATCTGCTGGAGATCGATGGCCACGTGCTCTAAAACCTCGCCTGTCGGGATCGATGGATGCCAGGCAATCCTATCCGGGCCTCGCCGACGCGGGCGTGCCCCCGGGCAAAGGGGCCTCTTAGGCCCTGCTCAGACCTGGACGGTCTCGGTGGACTGGGCCGCCGCGGTGCTCGCCGCGGCTTCGGTCGCGGTCGCCTCGGCGTCCTCGCGGCCGATCATGGTCCAGGCGAGAACCGCTCCGACCAGCGCGACCGCCGCGCCGAGTCGCAGGCCGTACTGCAGGGCATAGACGAAGGCGCTCTGGCTCGCCTGCACGATGTGCTCGGGAACCCCGTGCAGGTTGGCGCCGGAACCCAGGCCGGACGCGAGCCGGGCTCGAGCGGATTCCGGCAGCGCCGGCAACAGCTGGTCGATCTTCGAGCGCCCGAGCGTCGCGACCATCGCGCCGAGGATCGCGACCCCGAACGTGCCTCCCACCATGCGGTTCATCGAGAGGATCCCCGACGCGACACCGGCCTTGGTCTGCGCGACCGAGTTCATCGCCGCGGTGCTCATCGGCGACATCACGAAGCCCATGCCGATGCCCATCAGCACGAATCCCGGGAGCAGGGAGGAGTAGCCGCTGTCGACGGTCATGTGGGACTGCCAGAAGACGGCGCCGGACACGCACAGCAGCCCGAAGGTGATCAGCGGGCGCGGGCCGACGCGGTCGGTCAGGCGTCCGGCCATCGGAGCGATGAACATGATCATCATCGTCGAGGGCAGGAACCGCACCCCGGCTTTCAAGGGGGGAGTAGCCGAGCACGTTCTGCATGTAGAGGGCCATGAAGAAGAACATCGCGAGCATCGCGAAGCTGACGATGAAGGCGACGATGTTCGCGCCGGCGAAGGTGCGTGAGCGGAAGAAGGTGAAGTCCACCATCGGCGCGCGGCTGCGGCGCTCGACGAATACGAACGACGCGAGCCCGATGACGGCTATGGCGTAGAGGGCGATCTCGCGGGTCGAGCCCCAGTGCCATTCGTTGCCCTGGACCAGGGCCAGGACGAGCGCGCCGAGGCCGACCGTGAGCGTGAGGACGCCCGGGATGTCGATCGTCGGCTCGACGGTCTCATCGCGCGACTCGCGAACGGCGAACAGCGCGATCACGATCGCGCCGGCGGCCACCGGCAGGTTCAGGAAGAAGATCGACTGCCAGCTGACGCTCTGGACCAGGAAGCCGCCGACCACGGGCCCGATGGCGAGAGCCATCGCCGAGACCCCCGCCCATGTCCCGATCGCCTTCCCGCGCTCGGCTGGAGGGAACGCGTTGGTGATGATCGACAGCGTCGCCGGCATCATCAGCGCGGCTCCGACTCCCTGGACGGCGCGCCAGGCCACCAGCCATGTGTCGCTCGGGGCGAACCCGATGGCGCCGCTGGCGAGGGCGAAGATCGTGACGCCCGCGAGGAAGGCTTTGCGCCGCCCGAACAGGTCTCCCAGCCGGCCTCCCGTCACCAGCAGCACGGCGAAGGAGAGGGTGTAGGCGTTGACGGTCCACTCCAGCGAGGCGGTCGAGGCGTTCAGGCTGCGCTGAATCGAGGGCAGCGCCACGTTGACCACGGTCGAGTCGAGCATGACCATGAAGAGGGCGAAGCACATCGCTCCGAGGGCCCACCAGCGCCGGTTGTCCTCGGTCATCCGCAGTCCGTCGATCCTTGCGCTCACAACGTTCTCCCGTCGCTCTCAGGTCGGTAGGCCGCGATCTCGGCGCGGCCCTTCAGGATCAGCGAGGCAGCGTGCGCGAGCGCGTCCGCCTGCTCGTCGTCGAGGGAGGCCATCAGCTCCGACAGCGCGGAGAGGCGCGCCTCGCTCAGCCCCTGCGGTACAGCCATGCCCTCGGGCGTCAGGCGCACCCGCTTCATGCGCCGGTCCGCCGGGTCCTCCTCGCGCTGCACCAGCCCGCGCTCGTACAGCCCGTCGACCGCCCTGCTGATAGTTGCCATCGACAGGCCGAGGGAGCCTGCGAGTGCCTTCACCGAGCGCTCTTCGCCGGCTGCCTCCAGGGCACACAGGGCCTTGATCTGCGTGAAGGAGAGGTCCATGTCGGCGATCGCGTTGAAAGTGCCGACGTTCGCGGTCCGCAGCAGATAGGCCGCGAGCGCATACATGTCGAGGGTCAGCTCGGTCCTGTCGGTCCCCGTCGCAGATGCTTGCATGAGTGCAAACATAACCCTCGCGCAACCGTTGCTCGTGTGAGATCGGTCACACGTCGGCGGGGCCCAAGCGGCGGGTAGCGGTCCTCAGGGCGCGAACGGAAGCTCGACGACCGTCGCCGGGGCACGTCCATCCCCGACCTCCACGCCCTCTCCCGGCTGCGCCTCCCGGCGCACGATCGCCAGGGCGATGGGCCCGAGGACGGGGGAGAGCGCGTAGCTGCCGATGTGGCCCACGGTCCTGTCCCCGAGCGCGAGGGCCTCGCCGTGCGCCGCCGGCGCCGACAGGCGCAGGCCCCGCAGCAACCGGTTCGGTTTGCCCCTGTAGAACAGGCGCGCGACGGTCTCCTGTCCGACGTAGCAACCCTTCGTGAAGCTGACGGCGCGCTCGTTGAGCGCCGCCTCCTGCGGGATCACGCTCTCGTCGATGTCAGCGCCGTAGCGGGGGCGGCCGTGTTCTATGCGCACGCACTCGGCAGCCTCGCCGGAGACAGGCTGGGCGCCGCGCCCGATGAGGGCTCGGGCGAGCGACTCCGTCGTGCCGGAGTCGCACAGCAGATCGACTCCGATGTCCGTCCGGATCGCAAGGGCCGGCGTGCCGTCAACAAGGACCGGCGTATTGGAGTGCTCCTCGGGCGGGAGCTCGCCGGCGGCGGCGCCCGCGACCGCCGCCGCGTCCGGCCCGATCAGCGACAGCAGCCCTCGCTCGAGCGTGCGCTTCTCGAGCTCCACCTCGTATCCGACCTTGAAGCGGCGGATCATGTCGAACAGCGCCTGCAGCGCACAGCGCTCGGTGTCGAGCAGCAGCTCGTGGACCGGCCCGGGCTCCGGCGCGGCCGGCGCGATGATCCGCAGGTCGCCGAGCATCTTGCCCTTGTGGGTCAGGAATGCCGCGTAGCGGCCTTCTCCCGGGTGCAGGTCGATCAGCTCATTGGTGACCTGACCGTTCAGGAACTCGACGGCCCCCGGGCCGCTAAGCGCGAGCTTGCCGCGCTCGGATCGGTCGAGGAGCCCGCAGGCCCCCGTCAGGATCTCGTGCTCGGCCGCGAGCGTGCTCGAGGGTGCGCTGGCCATGTTTCGAGAATAGCCGCGGTAGGCTTCAGCCACATGGGCCTGGCCGAGACCTTCCAGCAGATCATCGACTCGCTCCCGGAGGACTGGACCGATCTCGAGCTGGACATGCGCATCGCCGACGAGTCGCGCTACGTCGAGGCCGCGCTCTATCTCGCAACCTGCAACGCGCGGCCCTACTCCCACTACGACTGGCACTGGCGGCTGCTGATCGCCCACCACTTCGGGCACGCCGCCTCGGCGCAGGCCGTCCACGCCTCGCTGAGGCTGCTCGACGAAGCGGGCATAGAAGCCGAGCTCGCGGTCCGCGAGATGCGCTCCGGTCGCGTCGAGACCACACAGATGTGGGGCCGTCCGCAGTCGGCTCGCGACGAGTTCCGTCGCCTGCGCTCCCAGTAGAGCCCGGAGCCGCTCAGCCCTGCAGCGCCTCGGTTGAGCGCCGGCGCAGGGGATGTGTCGGCGAGGCCCCCGGACCGGGAAGGGCCACCGCCTCGCGCACCGATACGCGCGCGCCGCACCTGGAGCAGAGGCGGTGCTCGTCCAGCAGGCCACCGCAGCCCCGGTGCTCGATCAGGACGGCGGGCCCGCCCGCGGGCGGCGCGTAGCGATCGCCCCAGTTCATCAGCGCGACGACCGTCGGCCACAGGTCGAGCCCCTTCTCGGTGAGGCGGTATTCGTAGCGCGCAGGGCGCTCCTGGTAGAGGCGCTTCTCGATGACCCCCTCGTCCGTCAGCCTCCTCAGGCGCGTCTGAAGGACGTTGCGGGCGATCTGAAGATTGCGCTGGATGTCGTCGAAGCGCCGCACGCCCAGGAAGATGTCGCGAATGATCAGCAGCGACCAGCGCTCGCCGACGATCGCGAGCGCTCCGGCGATGCTGCACTGCTGCGAGCTGTAGTCGTTTCCGAGCATCTGCAGTGATTCTATCGGAGGGGGTTGCATCACGCAACTCACGCTGCTACTGTGCGTTTCATCATGCAACGCAAGTGGCTCGTGTCCCTCATCGTCTGCGTGGGCGTGTTCATGTCGAGTCTCGACCTGTTCATCGTCAACATCGCCTTCCCGGCGATCTCAGAGCATTTCGGCGGCGCCTCGCTGTCCTCGCTCTCCTGGATCCTCAGCGGCTACGCGATCGTCTTCGCGGCGCTGCTGGTGCCGGCCGGACGCTGGGCCGACGCATTCGGGCGCAAGCGCACCTTCCTGCTGGGCCTGTCGATCTTCGTGCTGGCGAGCGCCGCCTGCGCCGCGGCGCCGTCGGTGGGTCTGCTGATCGGCGCGCGGGTGGTCCAGGCCGTCGGCGGGGCGCTGATGCTGCCCACCTCGCTCGGGCTGATGCTGCCCGAGTTCGCTCCCTCCGAACGGCACGTCGCGATCGGGATGTGGGCGGCCACCGGCGGCATCGCCGCGGCCGCGGGGCCTCCGCTCGGGGGCCTGCTCGTGCAGGCGGACTGGCGCTGGGTGTTTCTCGTCAACGTCCCCGTCGGCATCGCCGGGCTCGTGTTCGGCGCCCGCATCCTCACTGAGCGGCGCGAAGCCGGCGGCGCGCGCCCGGACGTCCTCGGGGCGCTCGCGCTGATCCTCGCCATCGGCGCTCTCGTGGTCGCGATCGTACAGGGCGGGGACTGGGGTTGGAGCTCCCCGCAGATCCTGGGCCTGCTCGTGCTGAGCGCGCTGCTGCTGCCGGCGATCTGGCATCGCTCCGAGCGCCATCCCTCGCCCGTCGTGGACCCCGACATGCTGCGCGTCAGGAGCTTCGCGCTCGCGCTCGGCGGGTCGGTCCTGTTCTTCGCCGGATTCGGGGCGATGCTGCTCTCCGGCGTCCTGTTCCTGACCGGCGTCTGGTACGAGGACGTCCTGACCGCGGGCCTGATGCTGTTCCCCGGCCCCGCGATGGCGGCCGCCTTCAGCATCCCCTCTGCGCGCCTGGGGGCGCGGGTGGGCTTCAGGGTGCCGGGAGTGTGCGGCGCTGCGCTGTTCGGCGCAGGCTCGCTCTGGTATCTGGCGCGCGTGGGAGCACAGCCGGCCTACCTCTCGGAGTATCTGCCAGGGATGCTCATGACGGGAGCCGGCGTGGGGCTGGTGATCCCGACGCTGACGGGTGCGGGCGCATCATCGCTCGCCCCGGAGCGCTTCGCGACGGGCGCGGCGGTCCTGACGATGGGCAGGCAGATAGGCGCGGCGCTCGGCGTTGCGATCCTCGTCGCCGTGCTCGGTGCGGGCGCCGGCACGGTGTCCGACTTCCACTCCGCATGGCTCGTATCGGTCCTGGCCGCGCTCGCCACCGGCGCCACTCTCGCGGCCCTCGGTCGCCCGGCGCCCGCGCGCGTGCCGGCGCTCCCCTCCACCGAGGTCGTGGCGTGAGCGGGCTCGCGCAGCGCACGCGGACATTCAGCTGGGCCGACCCGGCAGAGGCGGCCGCCGCCGGCATCGAGCTCTCGGGTCTCGAGTACATGAGGGCGATAGCCGAGGGCAGGATGCCGCCGCCCCCGGTCGCCAGCATGCTCGGCTTCACCGTGGTGGAGGCCGAGCACGGGCGCGCGGTGTTCGGGATGGAGGCCGCGGAGTGGATGTGCAACCCGCTCGGCGGCGTCCACGGGGGGATCGCGGCGACGATCCTCGACTCCTGCATGGGCTGCGCCGTCCACACCACGCTGCCCGCCGGGGTCGGCTACGCCACCACTGATCTGCAGATCCGCTATATCCGCCCGCTCAGGCCCGGGGTTCGCGTGCTGGCGCAGGGCACCGTCGTGCACGCGGGGCGGCGCACCGCCACCGCAGAGGGGCGGCTGGTGAGCGAGGACGGCGAGGTGCTGCTCGCGCACGCGAGCACGGGCTGCGCGATCTTCTCTTGAGGGCCGCCGGGCTACAGCAGCGGGCGAGGAGCAGCTGCTCAGGTCGCCGTCGTGGCGGCTCCGCCGCCGAAGTCGGCGTGCTCGGCCTCGAGCGGGTCGAGCGGCACGAGTGCCCCGTTTGCGACCCGCTCAAAGTGCTCGGCGCCGCGAGCGTGCAGGGCGGCGCGAATCACCATCCCGTGGCAGACGACGAGGGCCGGCAGCTCGCCGGCTTCGACATCCTGCAGGGCGGCGCTGACGCGCGCCTCCT
This sequence comes from uncultured Solirubrobacteraceae bacterium, assembly GCA_963787115.1. Lineage (GTDB taxonomy): Bacteria > Actinomycetota > Thermoleophilia > Solirubrobacterales > Solirubrobacteraceae > Palsa-744. Next base: position 46,443 of record CAWBBS010000007.1, on the reverse strand, counting down.
GCTGCTCGAAGGACTCGCCTCCCGGAAACGCGAAGGCCGGGTCACCGGACGCGAACGCGTCGAACAGCTCAGGGGTCTCAGCGCGGACCTGCTCGAAGGTGAGATCGGTCCAGTCGCCTGCGTCGGTCTCGACCAGGCGCTCGTCCTCGCGCGGCTCGAGACCGATCGCGCGGGCCACGATGTCCGCGGTCTGCCGGGCCCGCAGCAGCGGGCTGCACCACAGCGCGCTGAAGGAGTGGCGCCGGGCGCGCTCGGCCAGGTCGGCCGCCTGTGCCAGGCCCGTCACGTCCAGCGGCACGGGCAGGTGCCCCTGAAAGCGCCCCAGGAGGTTGTACTCGGTCTGTCCGTGGCGGGCGAGATAGACGCCCATGAAACGGGAGCCCTCTCGGCTGGGCGCCTCTCCAGCGCTCATGCGGTGGACCTTTCGACTCGGGGCGGAAAAGGGGTGAAGTCGCGAGAGCGTACATGCTCCGGTCCCGAGCCCGCGAGCGCCTAGACTCCGCTCATGCGCCGCCGAGTCACATTCTCGCGCAATCTGACGCTCTCGCTGTCCCGGACCTGCCGCTGCTACTGCAAGTACTGCGCGTTCGCGACCCATCAGGCCCATCTGCATCCTCCCGAGGAGGTGCTGGAGATCCTGGACGGCGCCTGCAGGCACAGGGTGAAGGAGCTCCTGGTCCTAACGGGCGAGCGGCCGGAGGTCAACCCGCGGGTGAAGGAGATGCTCGCCGAATACGGTCACGAGGACTTCACCGGCTACGTCGTGTGGGTCTGCGAGCGGGCACTCGAGCGCGGTCTGCTCCCGCACACCAACCTCGGCGTGCTCTCGCGGGATGACCTTGCACGGCTGCGAGAGGTCACGGCCTCGCAGGGCCTGATGCTGGAGTCGATCTCCGAGCGGCTGATGCAGACCGTCCACGCCGGCTCGCCGACCAAGCATCCCCAGCGCCGGCTGGAGACGATCAGGGCGGCGGGCGAGCTGCGCATCCCGTTCACCAGCGGGATCCTCGTCGGGATCGGAGAGACCGAGCAGGAGCGGATGCAGTCCCTGGCGGCGCTCGCGGAGGTGCACGAGGAGCACGGCCACCTGCAGGAGATCATCCTGCAGAACTTCGTCCCGCACCAGCGCTATTACGGGCAGGAGCCAGCGGAGATCGCCGGCGCCGCCGCGCAGGAGTACTGGCGGACCGGGGTCTCGGACGGCCGCCCGCATCTGCCCGCGCCCGATTGGGCCCTGCAGGGCGACGGGCCGGTCGGGATCCAGGGCATGAAGCGTCTGATATCCGAGTGCCGGCGGCTGATGCCGGGCGTCGGAATCCAGGTCCCCCCCAACCTCGCGGACTGGTGGGGTGAGCTCGTCGCCGCGGGCGCCAGCGACCTCGGCGGCCTCAGCGCGAACGGCGACCACATCTCACCCGAGCACCCGTTTCCCTCCCCGCACCAGGTTCGCAAGGAGCTCGCCTCATCCGGCTACGCGCTGACCGAGCGGCTCTGCGTATATCCGCAGTACATCGACCCCGAGTGGGTCGCGCGCGGCGTGATGGACACGATCCGCTCGCGCTACTGGAGCTTCATGCCGCGCCGCGGCTCCGGCAGGACCGAGCCTCCATTCCCGATCCGCCCCGACGTCGTCGCCGGCGCGATCGCGCGCGGGCGCGAGGGGCTGACCCTCGACGAGCATGAGCTGACGGCCATGTTCGCCGAGACCCGCCCTGAGGTGATCGAGGACATGCGCCAGGCCGCCGACGAGCTGCGGGCCGAAGTGGCCGGGGAGCAGGTCACGTTCGTCGTCAACCGCAACATCAACATCTCCAACGTCTGCACCGTGGGATGCGCCTTCTGCGGCTTCGGGCAGAGCAAGCGCTCGCCGGACGCCTACGAGCACGACCAGGCCGACTTCGTGGCCCGCGTCAACGAGGCGGTCGAGTATGGGGCGACCGAGCTGTGCATCCAGTCCGGGATCCATCCCGACTGGGAGCTGCAGGACTATCTCGGCTGGCTGGAGCTCGCGAAGGCGACCGCGCCGCAGCTGCACCTGCACGCCTACAGCCCGATGGAGATCGCGCACATGTGCGACATCTCAGGCCTGCCCGCGGCCGAGGTGTTCGCGAGGCTGAAAGAGGCCGGGCTCGGCTCGACCCCGGGCACCGCAGCCGAGGTGCTACACGACGGCGTGCGCGAACGCATCTCGCCCAACAAGCTTCCCGCGGAGCGCTGGGTGCAGATCATCCGCGCCAGTCACGAGGCGGGGTTGCGCTCGACGGCGACGGTCATGTTCGGCCATATCGAGGAGCCGTGGGAGCTCGCCGAGCACATGCGCGTCGTGCGCACGCTGCAGGAGAGCACGGGCGGTATCACGGAGTTCGTTCCGCTCTCCTTCATCCCGTTCCAGACCCTGCTCGGGCGCACGCACGGCGTTGAGGAGATCTCGCGCGAGGAGAACCTCAAGCACACCGCGGTCTTCCGGCTGGCCCTCGGCAGGACCGTGCCGAGCCTGCAGGCCAGCTGGGTGAAGATGGGCGTGGACGCGGCGACCGAGGCCCTGCGATGGGGAGTGAACGACCTCGGCGGAACGCTGATGGAGGAGTCGATCAGCCGTCTGGCCGGCAGCTACCACGGCACCAGGCTCGACCCGGACCAGCTGATCGCCGCCGCCCATCGCGCCGGCCGGCCCGCGGCCGAGCGCACGACGCTCTACTCGATTCGCCGCGAGCATCCGCTGCCCGATTCCGGTCACGTGATGGCCGGGTCCTCACTCGGCTGAGGCTCAGCTCAGCGAAAGAGGTCCTCCTCGAGCGGGCGCAGGAGCTCCGCCGCACCGGGCCCATCCTCGTCGGTGATGTGCCGCTGAAGCCCCGTGAGCAGCACGACGGGCTCGCGCGAGTCCTTCGCCCGGGCCATGTCCGCGGCCCCCGCGGCGCCGTCCGCCACGGCGAGCCACGTCGCCTGCAGCGCGAGGCCCATCGAGTCGGTCCTGCCGCGCCAGTCATCCAGGGCGCGCATGCCGGCGAGGCCGATCGCGACGTCGCTCTGGCCGTGGCGCCACGCGCGGCCGAAGCTGTCGCTCACAAGCACCGCCGGGCTCGCTCCCGTCAGCTCCCTCAGGCGCGCCCGGATTCGGCGCGCCGAGGAGTCGGGGTCGCGGGGCAGGAGGATCAGCTGCTCCGCGTGGGCGGCGTTGGACGCGTCGACGCCGGCGTTGGCGCACACGAAGCCGTGGTGGGTGCGGGTGATGAGCACGCCGCGCTGCTCTCGCAGGATCTCCGCGGACTGATCGAGGATCACCTGCACAACGCGCGGATCGCGGCCCTGCTCGCCGCCTATCCTCACCGCACGCTCGCCCGCCGTAACGCCGGCCAGATCCACGACGGCGCCCTCGGACTTGGAGATGACCTTGTGCGCGATCGCGACGACCGTGCCCCCGAGCTCCCGGCCCGGCTCCAGCACGCCGGCGATCAGCTCGGCGAGATCATCGCCCTCGCGGATCTCGGGCAGGCCAGGCAGGGGGTATGCGCGGATCTCCGGCATCGCCTGGGTGTCAGCCGGGCTCGCTCATGCCGAGGACCGCGCGCGTGGCGCGGGCGCCGCCGCCCACTCCCGCCAGCCGCTCCCGCAGCGCCGTCAGGTCCGCGCCGGTGTCGATGTCCAGCAGCAGCGAGGCGGGCCGCTCAAGGCGGCACGGGATGCCCGCGCGGGCGGCGAGGCCGCGGTGGCGCTCGCAGCTGTCCGGGCCGAAGCTCGGCTCGATCGCAGCCGGGGGAGTGAGCATCAGCCCGTTGGTGCCCGTGCCGTGGCGGTCAGGGACGATCACCACCTCCTGATCGGGCCCGGCCGCGCCCAGCAATATCCCGAGCTCGGAGGGGTCGAGCGCCGGGCAGTCGCCCGGCACGCACAGAACCCGCGCCATGCCCTGCTCGGCGGCCAGGGCGATACCGAGCGCCACAGCGGCCGACTGGCCCTGCTCGGCCGAGTCGGGCAGGAGCGTCGCTCCGCGCTCCCGGGCGGCGTCGGCGATCGACTCCTCGTTGGTCACCACGATCGTCCGCTCGACCCCGGGCGTGCGCGCCAGCGCGTCGAGCACGTCGGTGACCATCGCGCGGGCGAGCCCGAGCCTTAGCTGATCGTCGATGCTCTCCCCGAGCCGCTGCTTGGCGAGCGTGAATCGCTTGACTGGCAGTACGGCCGCGGTGCGCATGGCTAGCCGCCGAGGGCGCCGGCGAAGGTGAGGGCCTCCTCGGCCAGGCGCGCGCGGCCGGCGGCGTCGTCCATGCGGATATCCGTCGTGAGCGTCGCCAGCCCGTCCACCGGCTCGTCGGCGACCATCCCGCTCAGGAGCTCGCCGTAGTAGTCCGCGACGCCGCCGGCGCTGACCGGCAGGCCCGCGAACGCCATGAAGGAGGCCGTCGGCCCCTTCAGAACCTCACCGCCGACGATCGGGCTCACCGCCACGACGGGAGCGCTCGCCTGCAGAAGCGCATCGCGCATGCCCGGGACCGCGAGGATCGGAGCCACCGAGGCGAGCGGGTTGGACGGCCCGATCACGATCACGCGGGCACCGGATATCGCTGCGAGCACCTGCTCGGTCGGGGCCGCGAGCTCGGCGCCGCGAAACTCGAGGCCCTCGATCGTGCCGGCCGCCCGCCCTCGGATCATGAACTCCTGGAAGGCGCTCCAGCCGCCCTCGGCGGTCTGCACCCATGTGCGCACGGGCCCGTCGCTCATCGGCAGCACGGCGGAGCGGACGCCGATCCGCTCGTTCAGGTGGGCGAGGGCCGCGGTCGCGCCGGCTCCCTGCGAGAGCATCCGGGCGCGCTCAACGCACCAGGCAAGGTCACGGTCGCCGAGGTTGAACCAGACGTCCACGCCGAGCTCGCGCAGCGCGTCCATAACGGCGAAGGTGTCGTCCGCCAGCCCCCAGCCGCGCTCGTCGATCAGGTCCGCCAGCCAGAAGGAGACGAGATCCGGGTCGGGCGAGACGTGGGCGCCGTAGATCTCGATGTCATCGCCGGTGTTGGCGATCACCGCCAGCCGGTCTGCGCCGGCGGCGTCCGCCATGCCCCTTGCGAGCTTTGCCCCGCCGGTACCCCCCGACAGGATCACGACCTCGGGGCCGCTCACTCCCACAGGCGGTCGGGCAGGCTGGTCAGGCGGATCCCCGCATGGATCTTGTAGCGGGAGTTCACCGCGATCAGCAGGGCGGTGAGCGACTCGGTGGTCCTGGACATCTCAAGGCGCCCGCAGTCCACGCAGCGCAGACCCTCGACCTGCTCGATGAGGGCCGCCGCCTGGGCCTTGTCCTCGCGAGAGTCGCCGCACATGAGCACGTCCTGCTCGAGCGGGTGCTCGAGGTTGCTCAGGGACGCGGCGCTCACCGTGTGCAGCGCCGAGACCACGCGCACGCCGTCCGGCACCATCTCCGCCGCCTGCTGGGCAGCCGAGCCCTGCCACACGCCGATCATCCTCGTCGGCCGGCCGCCGACGCCGGCGGCGAGCGGGACGGTCGCGTCGATCAGCAGTTGCCCGGGCTCCAGGGCCTCCTTCATCTCGGTGAGCGTGCCGGCCTGGTTGCGGAAGGGAACACTCAGGATCACCGTCTTGGCGGCCCGCGCGGCATCGCCGTTCAGATGGGCCGAGAACACGCCCTCTGGCACGAGTTCCTTGCCGCGCACGGCCGTCTCCTCGGCGCGGGAGAGCTCACGCGAGCCGATCGCGATGGGCACTCCGGCGCGGGCGAGCCGGATCGCGAGGCCGAAGCCGAGGGCGCCCGATGCTCCGATGACTGCGACGGGCTCTGCGGTCGACGGGCTCACGGCGCCCGAGTATAGGCTCCAGAGCGTGGGTCCCGATGTCAAGAGCTCGCACCAGGCCGCCGCCGGCGCGCTGCCGGGATCGGTGAGGATCAGGGAGGTGGGGCCCCGGGACGGCTTTCAGAACGAGCCCGAGGTGATCCCGACAGAGAGCAAGATCGAGCTGATCAACGGTCTCTCACGAACCGGCGTGCGCCGGATCGAGGTCACGAGCTTCGTGCGTGCCGACGTGATCCCGCAGCTCGCGGACGCCGCGCAGGTGCTGGCCGGCATCGACGTTCCCCCCGAGGTCAGCGCCTCGGTGCTGATTCCCAACGAGCGCGGCCTCGACGGCGCGCTGGCGGTGCTCGCGGATCACGCCGGCTCAGCCCGGGCGCCGTTCGACGAGGTCAACGTGTTCCTGTCGGCGTCAGAGACCCACAACCGCAAGAACGTCAACCGCTCGGTCGCGGAGTCGCTGCGCGGGATCGAGGTCGTCCTCGGACGCGCCCGTGAGGCGGGACTCCGCTGCGAGGGTGTGATCTCGACGTCCTTCGGCTGTCCATACGAGGGCCATGTGCCGCTGGAGCGCGTGCTCTCGATCGCCGGGAAGCTCGCCGATGCGGGCGCCCAGGAGATCGGCTTCGGGGACACCACCGGCATGGCCAACCCGGTGCAGGTCCGCAGCTTCTTCCTCGCCGCACGCGAGCGGCTCGGCGATCGCGTGGAGCTGACCGCGCACTTTCACAACACCCGCGGGCAGGGCCTCGCGAACGCCCTCGCCGCGCTCGAGGCCGGCGTGGACAGCTTCGAGTCGAGCTTCGGCGAGCTCGGCGGCTGCCCCGTGCCCGCGGGCGCCACCGGGAACATCGCGACCGAGGATCTCGTATCGATGCTCCACGAGATGGGGATCGAGACCGGCATCGACCTGCCGGCGCTGATCGCCTGCGCCGCCCGCGCGCAGCAGATCCTCGGCAGGCCGCTCGGCAGCCACACGCTCGTCGCCGGAGCCGTCGACTGGGCCCCGGCGGGCTAGGCGGCGGGCGCCGCCTGCGGCTCGGCGGCAGCCGCGCTCTCGCGGGCGGCCGCGACGCAGTACTCCTGGACGGAGACCTCCATCTCGAGCGACTGGGCCAGCGTCGGCCGGGCCGAGGCGTCGATCACGCGCTTGGCGCGCCCGACCGCGATGTGCGAGTTGGCCGTGAGCTCATCCACAAGCTCCTGCGTGGCGCGGTCGAGATCCTCGGGCGCGACGACGCGGTTGACCAGGCCGATGCGCTCGGCCTCCTGCGCTCCGATCAGCCGTGCGGTCATGATCAGCTCCTTCGCGCGGCCGAGCCCGACGACGGCCGGCAGCCGGGTCGAGCCGCCGACGTCGGGGATGATCCCGAACTTGACCTCGGGCAGCCCCAGCTGGGAGTCCGATGAGGCGATGCGCAGGTCGCAGCCGAGAGCGACCTCCAGTGCACCGCCGATGCAGGCGCGGTTGATCTGGCACACGACGGGCTTGGCCATCGATTCGCACAGGTTCGCGCACTCCAGGAACACCCCCCGGAAGGGGCGCAGCATCCCCACCTGGCTCGCCGACTGCGCGAGCTCGCCGAGGTCGACGCCGGCCGAGAACACGGGGCCTTCGCCTCGCAGCACGACGCAGTGGACCGACGGGTCGTCGGCGGCGTCGCGCAGGGCCGCGCCGAGGGCCTTCAGCAGCTCCTGGTTCATCGCGTTGCGCTTCTCGGGCCTGTTCAGCACGACGTGCCTGACATGTCCGCGATCCTCTGTGAGGACGATGCTCATCTCCTGGGACTCCTGACGGTCGCTGAGGGCGCCCGGCCGGGCGGGCGCGTACGCCGGGAGCCTACCGCCAGCCGATCGCCCGGCGCGGTCGGCTGGCGGGTCAGGACGCCGTGCCGTTGGCGGGCTATAGGCTCCGTCGGCGAAACGAAAGCTCACTAGGAGGACGCATGGCGCAGCAGATCGAGAAGGTCGGAGTGCTCGGGGCAGGTCTGATGGGGCATGGGATCGCCCAGGTGGCCGCCCAGGCCGGCTATGACGTCGTGCTGCGCGAGGTCGACGAGGCGACCCTGGCCAAGGGGATCGGGAAGATCGAGAAGCAGCTCGCCCGCGGCGTCGAGAAGCAGAAGATGAGCGAGTCCGAGGCGGACGAGGTGCGCTCGCGCATTCAGGGCACCGTCCACTACCGCGACCTCGCCGACTGCGACCTGGTCATCGAGGCGATCACCGAGGATCTCGCCATGAAGCTCGAGATGTGGCGCGAGGTGGACGAGATCGTCAAGGAGGACGCCGTCTTCGCCACCAACACCTCGTCCCTCGCGGTCATCGACCAGGCCGCGGTCACCTCGCGGCCGTCCCAGTTCGTCGGCATGCACTACTTCAACCCGGCCCAGGTCATGCAGCTGGTCGAGGTCGTGAGCTGCGTCACCACCTCCGAGGCGGCGTTCGAGACCGCCCTGGCGTTCGTGCGCTCCGAGCACAAGCTCGCGATCCCGACGAAGGACAAGGCGGGCTTCATCGTCAACCGACTGCTGGTCCCGTACATGCTCGACGCGATGCGGGCCTATGAAGAGGGCGTCGGCTCCGTCGCGGAGATCGACGAGGCCATGAAGGCCGGCGCGGGCCACCCGATGGGTCCCCTGACGCTGGCGGACTTCGTCGGGCTCGACACGCTCGGCTCGATCTGCGACGTGCTGTTCGACGAGTTCCGCGAGCGCCGTTTCGCGCGGCCGCCGACGCTCCGCAAGATGCTCAGCGCCGGGTGGGCGGGGCGCAAGTCCGGCATGGGCTTCTACGACTACTCCGGCACGGCGCCGGTCGAGAACCCGGGCATCTAGGCCCATGACGACGATCTCGTGAGCGACCTCAGGGCAGCTCAGGAGCGGGCTCTCGCGGGAGGCCCGGAGCACCATCGCGCCAAGGCCGGCGAGCAGGGCAAGCTCCCTGTCCGCGACAGGGTCGCGATGCTCCTGGACGAGGGCTCCTTCTCGGAGGAGGCGCTGCTGGCCAACTGGCAGGCCGAGGGGCTGGGAGCCGACGGCGTCGTCACCGGCGTCGGCGCTGTCGACGGGCGGCCCGTCGCGCTGATGGCGAACGACCCGACCGTCAAGGCCGGCTCGTGGGGCCCGAAGACGGTCGAGAAGATCCTGCGCATACAGGAGCGCGCGCTGGCGCTCCAGATCCCGATGGTCTACCTCGTCGACTCGGCGGGGGCGCGCATCACAGAGCAGGTGCAGATGTTCCCCGGCCGCAGGGGCGCGGGCAGGATCTTCCACAACCAGGTGAAGCTCTCCGGCCTGGTGCCGCAGATCTGCGTCCTGTTCGGCCCCAGCGCTGCCGGCGGCGCCTACATCCCCGCCTTCTGCGACATCGTGATCATGCGCGAGGGCAACGCCTCGATGTATCTCGGCTCTCCCCGGATGGCCGAGATGGTGATCGGCGAGAAGGTGAGCCTGGAGGAGATGGGCGGCGCGCGGATGCACACCGGCGTCTCCGGCTGCGGGCACCAGCTCGTCAAGAGCGACGAGCAGGGGATCGAGGAGGCGCGTCGCTATCTCTCCTACCTGCCCTCGAGCTGGCAGCAGCCGCCGCCGGCCGCGGAGCCGGCGCCGGCGGGCGCCGCGCCCGGGGGGCTCGGGATCGGCGAGCTGATCCCCGAGGATGAGAACAAGCCGTTCGACATGCGCGGCCTGATCGGTGCCCTCGTCGACGACGGCACCTTCATGGAGATACACCCGCGCTGGGCGAAGGAGATCCTCGTCGGCTTCGCGCGGCTGGACGGGCAGGTCCTCGGCATCGTCGCCAATCAGCCCAAGCACAAGGGCGGCGTGCTGTTCTCCGACTCCGCCGACAAGGCCGCGAGGTTCATCTGGAACTGCAACGCCTTCAACGTCCCGCTGCTGTTCCTGGCCGACGTGCCCGGGTTCATGATCGGCACGCAGGTGGAGCGCCAGGGGATCATCAGGCACGGGGCGAAGATGATCAGCGCCGTCAGCGAGGCAACGGTCCCGAAGATGTCCGTCGTGGTCCGCAAGGCCTACGGAGCCGGGCTGTATGCGATGGCCGGGCCGGCATTCGAGCCGGACTGCTGCATCGCGCTGTCGACCGCCTCGATCGCGGTGATGGGGCCGCAGGCCGCGATCAACGCGGTCTTCTACAACCAGCTGCAGGCGATCGACGACGAGCAGGAGCGAGCCCGCCGCACAGAGGAGCTGCGCGCCGAGTATGCCCAGGACATCGACATCCTGCATCTGGGCTCAGAACTAGTGGTCGACGCCGTCATCAGGCCCGAGCAGCTCCGCGACGAGCTGATCCGCCGCTACGCGCAGTCGGTGTCAAAGCAGCGGACCTGGCCCGCCAAGCACAACGCGGTCACGCCCGTCTAGAGCGCGCTGGGGGCGCCCGCCGCGCGGGTGTTCTCGTCCTGGAAGGGCGGGTAGGTCTCAGTGATGAGCAGGACGTAGGCGTCGCTGCGCGCCATGTACGAGTTCGCGAGCACCATCAGGTCGAACAGGCCGCGCGGCATGCGGCCCGTGAAGAGGATCACGAACCAGGCTCCCACCGCCCCGATCTCCAGCAGGATGTTCATCGCGTAGCGCACGATCAGGATCGGGATCGCGAGGATGATCCTGAAGAGCACCTTCACTCGGCTGTACTGCTCCAGCGGCTGAAAGCTCATGCGCACCGGGTAGGCCGGATCGTCGCTGCCGCCGAAGGAGGGGTAGGGGTCGGACAGGAGCGCAACGTATGCGGTGAAGCGGGCCACGAAGCGATTGAAGCCCGCCAGGAAGCCGTAGAGCGCCGGCGGGTAGCGGCCGGTGATCACCAGTGTCACCCACGAGACCACGAGCGCGACGGTCGCCCCGATGGCGTAGATGTAGAGCCAGATTGCGAGCGGAACCGCCAGGATCAGGCGGAAGAAGACGGTGAGGCGGTTGCGCTGCTGCACGTAGTCGGCTTCAAAGGTGACCGGGTAGGGCATGGGTCTCCCGTCGTCGCTGTCGGACCTTGGCGCCATCGTAGGCGCCCGGACGGCGGAGCGCACCGCCTTTCACTAGATTGCCCGGGGAATGGACGGCGCCGATCTCGTCTACGCAGGAATCGCCCGCCAGGCCGAGCTGATCGCTGCGGGGGAGGTGTCCTCGCGCGAGCTCACGGAAACCTGCCTGGAGCGGATAGGGCGGCTCGACGGCCGGCTGAACGCGTTCCGGGTCGTGCTCGGCGAGCGCGTGCTGCTCGAAGCCGACCAGGCGGATGCCCGCAGAGGGGCGGGCGCCGGCCGGCCGCTGCTCGGCGTGCCGATCGCCGTCAAGGACGACATCGACGTGGCGGGGGAGCTGACCACCTACGGGACCAACGCCGTGGGCGGGCCGGCGCGGGCCGATGCCGAGGTCGTCCGCAGGCTCCGCGAGGCGGGCGCCCTGATCATCGGCAAGACCAACGTGCCGGAGCTGACGCTGTGGCCGTTCACGGAGACCGCCACCTATGGCGCCACCCGAAACCCCTGGGACCTCCAGCGCGCGCCCGGCGGCTCGAGCGGCGGAAGCGCCGCGGCCGTGGCGGCCGGTCTCGTCGGCGCGGCGCTCGGCTCGGACGGAGCGGGTTCGATCCGGATCCCGGCCGCATGGTGCGGGCTGTTCGGGCTCAAGCCCCAGCGCGGCCGGGTCTCGATGTCGCCGCAGCCGCGTGGCTGGCATGGCCTGTCGGTCAAAGGCGTGCTGACCCGCAGCGTCGCCGACACGGCGCTCTTTCACGACGTGGCCTCCGGAGCCATCGACATCGACGTGGACAGCGCTCCCACCCCCGAGGTGCCGTTCGCGCAGTCCGCGGCCACGCCGCCCGGCAAGCTGCGGATCGCCTACAGCAGGCGGATCCCGCCTGGGGTCCTCTCGAGCCTCAGCGCCGACTGCGACCGCGCCCTGACGGAGGCCGTCGATCTGCTGCGCTCGCTCGGGCACGAGGTCTCCGAGCACGACCCGCAGTATGGGGCCGACGCGATCCCCGCCGTGATCGCGCGCTACCTGCGCGGCTGTCACGACGACGCCGCGACGCTCGCGCACCCCGAGCGCCTTGAACGGCGGACGCGGGGGATGGTGCGAATGGGAGGGCTGATCACGCCGAGCCTGCTCGAGCGCTCGATGGCCGGCGAGGAGGCGCTCACCCGCAGGGTGTCGGCGCTGCTGAACGACCACGATGTCCTTCTGACGCCCGCAACGGCCACCGGCCCGCCCCGTATCGGCCAGCTGAACGGGCGCGGCGCGATATGGACGCTGAACTCGGTCGCGGGCATGGTCCCGTTCAGCGGCATCTGGAACGTGACCGGCCAGCCCGCCGCCTCGGTCCCCGTGGGCCTCGGCTCGGACGGGATCCCGCGAGCGGTGCAGCTTGTGGGTCGAAGCGGAGACGAGGCGACGCTGCTGTCGCTGTCCGCGCAGATCGAGTCCGAGCGCCCGTGGGCGCAGGACCGCCCGCCCGAGTTCGCATGAGCGAGCAGCAGGAGCTGGTCCAGGTGGCCGTCGACGCCGCCACGATGGCCGGTGTCCTGCTCGCGGAGCGCGTGAGGGCGGGAGCGGAGAGCACGGTCACCACCAAGAGCACGCCCACGGACCTCGTGAGCGCAGCCGACACCGCCTCGGAGCTGGCGATCCGGGACCTGCTGCGCGAGCGCCGCCCCGAGGACGGATTCGTCGGCGAGGAGGGCGGCAGCGAGAGCGGCACGAGCGGCCTTGAGTGGGTGGTCGACCCGCTCGACGGGACCGTGAACTTCCTCTTCGGCATCCCGCAGTGGTGCGTCAGCGTGGCGGTCCGCGATGCCCGGGGCTCGCTCGCCGGCGCCGTCTTCGACCCCAACCGCGGAGAGCTCTTCACCGCAACGCGGGACGGGCCCGCGCGCATGGGCTCCAGCGTTGGCAGCAGCGAGCTCGCGCTGGCACAGACCGCTGCCGCGCACGAGGTGGACCGGGATGAGGCTCTGGCCGGGGCGATGGTCGCGACGGGCCTCGCCTACGACGCCGCGGTCCGCGAGCAGCAGGCCCGCGTGCTGGCGGGGCTGATCCCGAAGGTTCGCGACATCCGCCGCGCCGGCAGCGCCGCACTGGACCTCGCTTGGACGGCCGCGGGCAGATACGACGCCTACTTCGAGCGGACCGTCAAGCAATGGGACATCGCCGCCGGTGCGCTGGTGTGCGAACGGGCCGGGCTCACGGTGCTCGAGCTTCCCGAGCGCGAGGGACTGCCGTGGGGCATCCTCGTGGCTCGCCCCGCCCTGGCCGAGGCGCTGCTCGAGCTGGTCGGCTGATCAGTCCTTCAGCCGGCGACGCTGGGGGTGCACGGTCTCGCCGCGCGCGAGCATCGCGATGAATCGCCTGATCGCCTTCTCGCGGCCCGCGGGCGTGCGGGTGCCCTGGATCCGGAACAGGATCGCGTAGCGGTTCTGGCTCGTGAGGATCTCGAACATGGCCTGCGCCCGCGGCTCGCCGGCGAGCGCGGCTGCGAGGTCGGCCGGCACCTCTGCTCGAGCGGGGCCGTGGTATGCCTGCTCCCAGCGGCCGTCCTGCTTGGCCCTCTCGACGGCCTCCAGGCCGGCCGGGCGCATGCGCCCCTGCGCGGTCAGGCGCTCGACGATCCCGACGTTGCGTGCCGACCAGGAGCTCTTCGGTCGCCGCGGCGTGAATCGCTGGCGGAAGGTGAGCTCGTCGCGGCGCCTGACCTGCCCGTCGATCCAGCCATGGGCGAGTGCCTCATCGAGGGCCTCGTCGTAGCTCAGGGATGTCGGCTCCTGAGTCCCCTTGCGGGCGAGCACCAGCCAGGTGCCCGCGTGTGAGATGTGGTTCGCCGCCAGCCACATCTCCCACGCGCGCACGTCGGGGAGCAGGAGCTCATCCTGGATCTCGCTCACCGGCCCAGTATCGCCCGTCGCGATGACTGATCGGCCCGGGCCGGGCCGACGCGACGGCCGGCGTCTGTCAGGCGATTCGCTGAATCTCGCCGGACCCGCGGGGAGGTTCGCCGGCGTCAGGTCAGGCAGCGGACCGCAGGCCCGAGGCGGCCGTGACAGGCAGCCCCATGGTCACCCAGTCGTGGATGCCGCCCCGGTAGAACAGGATCGAGGAGGCAGGGTGACCGGCCGCCAGAAGCTCGCGGATCGCATCCGGTGTGGCGGCGCACTGGGGGCCGTTGCAGAAGAACACGGCCGGGACATCCCGGTCCAGCGTGCCGATCTCCTGTGCGATCCGCCCGTGCGGGATGTTGCGCGCGCCGGGAATCGTGCCGGCCGCGAAGAAGTGCTCCAGGCGCGTGTCGATGAGTGGCAGGCCCGCCCTGATGTGCTCGAGGACCTCGAGCTCGCCGACGGTGCGCACGCCGTGCCCGAGCTCGATCGGGGAGATCGTCCCCCACGTTCCATCCACCGTGAAGACACCGGGCTCTCCGGGCACGGGGACGGGCACCATCTGCGGGTGCGCGCGACGCGAGATCCTCCTCATCGCTTGCCCCGTGGCTTTCCCTTCGGCTTGCCGGTTGGCAGCCCGGCCGCTGCCCAGCCGCCCATGCCGCCCTTGACGCTGGCGACGTCTATCCCCGCTCGCCTCGCGCGCCGCGCAGCGATCACGCTGCGGTGGCCGGAGCGGCAGACGAAGGCGACCCGCTCGTCAAGGGGAAGCTCCTCCAGGCGCCCGGAGAGTTCGCTGAGCGGCATCAGCAGCGCTCCCGGGATCACGCCGGAACTGCACTCCTGGGGCTGACGGACATCGACGAGGACGAGCTCCTTCTCCTGGCGCGCATGCCATGCCTCCGCGGGAGTGAGCGTCGCGATCCTGCGGCTGAACAGGCTCATGTCCGCTCCCGTCCAGATCCGTCGGCGCTCGCGAGCAGCACGTAGCGGTGGGCAAAGGGAGACGCGATGATCCGGGCCTGCAGGCCCGCTGCGCCGAGCTCGCGGACAGCCTGGCTCGGGGTTAGAAGAACCGCATCGGGGGGGCCGCCCTCGCGGACATGACCGCGTTCCCAGTCGATCAGCAGCAGAAGGCCGTCGGTGCCCAGCAGTCGCCGCATCTCGACCAGCGTGTCGGGTGGCACGTGATGCAGCACGTCGACGGCGAGGACCCGGTCTGCCACCCCGTCGGGCAGGGGCACGTGGCCGCTCTCGATGAGCATCGGTTCGGCGCCGTCGACACCGGCGAGTCGCTCGGCCAGGATCTGGAACATCTCCGGGCTGTTATCGGCGGCTACGACGCGGCCTTCCGGCGCCAGCCGCCCTGTCGCGGCGAGCGCGAGGCGGCCTGTGCCGGCGCCGTAGTCGATGAGCGTCTCGCTTCCCTGCAGCGACAGCAGCTCCAGGACCTCCTGCGCGGGCATTTCCTGCTCGCGGCCCGGAGCGTCGAGCGAGTGAGCCCCGCCGGCATGCCAGTGCATGATCTCTCGATGGCTGCTCATCTGATCAAGAGTGCCCGAACCGGACGTCGGGCAGGATGCGCCTGGCCCAGCGCGGCAGATACCAGGCCCGGGCTCCCATCAGCCGGAGCAGGACCGGCAGCAGGAGCAGCCTGACCAGCGCTGCGTCGAGCAGCACCGCGACGCCGAGGATGATGCCCATCTCCTTCGGCGGCAGTGGACCGGACAGCGCGAAGGTGAAGAACACGGCGACCATCACCGCTGCGGCGGCGAAGATCACCCGTCCCGAGTGCGCCATCCCGTTGACCATCGCGTCGCGGGCGTCGTGCGTGCGGTCCCAGTGCTCCTTGGAGGAGGAGAGCAGGAACATCGTGTAGTCCATCGATATGGCGAAGATCATCGCGAAGAAGAACACCGGGCCCCAGGCGTCCAGGAACCCCTGTGGCTGGAAGCCGAGCAGCGAGTGCAGGTCGCCGTCCTGGAACACGAGCTTCGCCACGCCGAATGCAGCGCCGGTGGCGAGCAGGTTCGTCAGCACGCCGGCGGCCGCCAGCAGCGGAGCCTGCAGGGCGAACAGCAGGAGCAGGAACCCGAGGACGAGCACCACGCCGATGACGAGCGACGTCTTCGCCGACAGCAGGCTCTGCAGGTCGTGGTTTTCGGCCACGGCGCCGCCGATGAGGGCACCCTTGGGCAGCTCACCTCTCAGCCTCACGATGGTCGCGCCGACAGCCGGGTCCGAGGGATCCTCGCGGGGGATGGCCGTGATCAGGACGTTGCCGCCCGCGCCCTGCTGCGCCGGGATCACCTGCGCGATCCCCGGGTCGCTCGACGCCAGGCGCGTGACCACGGCGGCCTGGGCGGCGGGGGCGACGATCTGCAGCGGGCCGGTGGCGCCCGGACCCATCGCGGCCTGGACCTGGTTGTAACCGATCCGGGAGGAGTCATTGGTCGGCACGACCTTGATCGAGGGCATCGATGTCTTCAGCTGTGTGACGGGGAAGGCGAGCAGCAGGAGCACCGCAAGGGCGGGTATGCCGTACCGCCACGGGTGCGCCCACAGGCGCTCGCCCCAGGCGGCGAACCTCGGCGAGCGGTGCTCGCCGGAGTGGGCCCACGGCAGCGCGAGCTTGTCGACCCTCGGCCCGAGCTTCGCGAGCACAGCCGGCAGCAGAGTGAGCGTCGCGGCGAGGATGAAGATGACCGCGAGCATGATGCCCAGGCTCATGCTGCGGAACGCCGGGCTCGGGACGAGCATGACGGCCGTCAGGGAGACCAGGACCGTCACGCCGCTGAACAGAACGGCCTTGCCGGCGGTGTCCATCGTGACGGCGGTCGCTTCCTCAGGGTCCATCTTGGATCCGAACAGGGCGCCGCGGAAGCGCATCACTATGAACAGCGCGTAATCGATTCCCAGCGCCAGCGCGAACATCAGCGCGAAGTTCATCGCCCAGATCGAGATCGGCATGATCTTGGTTCCGAGGTAGAGCATCCCGGCGGCGGAGAGCAGGCCGACCATCGTCAGCATCAGCGGCAACCCGGCGGCGACGAGCGAGCCGAAGGCGAGCAGCATGATGCCCAGCGTCACCGGCCAGGAGATGACCTCGGATTTGAGCATCGCCGAGCGGTTCGCCGCGTTGAAGTCCGACCACATCCCCGCCGCGCCGGTGAGGTTGACGACCACCGCACTCGTGGAGAGGCCGTGGAGCGTTCCCTTGAGCTTGTCCGCCGCCGCGACCATTTCGTTGGGACCCTTCGCGGCGCCGGCCTGAACGATTGCCGTGTGGCCATCGCGCGATATCGAGAGCCCTGCGGTGGGCGCGACACCGTGCTCACCGCCGCGTTGGAGTGAAGTGTCTGTTCCACCTGCCGGACCGCGCTGTCAAACGCCGGGGAGCCCACGGTCTGGGTCGGCGAGTAGACGACGGTCATGAGCCCGTAGCTCCCGAGCCCGTTGAAGTCACGTTCGACCAGCTTGCGCGCCTGGGAGGACTGCGACCCGCTCGCTTCCCAGCCCGCCCCCGAGAGTGCCGTCTCGACACGGGGCGCGAAGAAGCCGAGGACGACCGCGACCACGGCCCAGCCGATCAGCACCGTGCGGAAGTGGGTTGCCGTGTAATGACCGAGACTGCCGATCGGCCCCACCGTGACGCGGTGTTTGCCGACGGTGGCTCGGGCGTGGCGGCGGGCACAGGCGCTGTGGTGGTGCTCATTAACTTGCCTCCTGGCTGGGGTAGAGGACTACTGTTTGCTTGCTGCGGTTCGGGGATTGCCCGTTAGGGCGTGAGCCGGTCGCGGAGCTCATAGCTCTGTTTCGGTGGGGAGTAGCGCGTCGAGGTTCTCGACGCGACGGCGCATGCCGCCGCAAACCTGGTCGCAGAGGTCGAAGACGCTCTCGTCAGCGATCGCGTACAGCGAGAAGTTGCCCTCCTTGCGGCGGCTGACGAGCCCGCTACGCAGCAGTACGCCGAGGTGCTTGGAGACATTCTGCTGCGAGGCCCCGGTCCTCTCCTGAAGCTCCTGGACGCTTGAGGGCGCCTCGCGCAGCGCGTCGAGCAGGCGGATTCGCATCGGCTCGCTGAGAACCCTGAAACGATCGGCGATCAGATCGGCGAGCGCGGGCGAGAGATGGGTGGCCGTCGGATTGCTCACGAGGTGAGCATAGCACAACTACATCGTTGTGTAGGCGAGTAGTTGTATTAACCGGTCAGGACGCGCCGTCGATCAGCGCAGTGAGCTCGGCGAGCTGCACCTGCAGACCTCCGCATACCTGCTCGCAGAGGTCGTAGACGCCTGGGTCCGCGATGCTGTAGATCGAGCTGTTGCCTTCCTTGCGCCGAGAGACGATGCCCGCCTGCAGGAGCATGCCCAGGTGCTTGGAGGTGTTCTGCTGGCTGGTGCCGAGTCGCTCGGTCAGCTCTGTGACGCTCAGATCCTCATCGCGCAGCAGGTCAAGGATGCGGATTCGGCTCGGGTCTCCGATCACGCGCATCCTCGCGGCGATCATCTCGGCGAGGTCCACCGGTATGGGGCTTGGGATCTTCATCTGGCTCACGCGGTCCCGAACCGGTAGACCGCTGCTCCAGTTTACAAGCTTGTGGTTGTGCGCCCGCCGTCGTGACCGCGGTGTACCAAGCGCAGCGAGCTATCGACGGCTCTGGCCCTCGTGGCTGCGGCGGATGATGTCGACCATCTTCAGGTTGATCGCGACGAAGCGCCACATCTGCCAAGGCAGGAACGTGCGCATGAAGACCGTGAACCTGGTGGGCTTGGTTGCGGTGAGACTCGCGTCACTGGGCACGGTCTACTCCGGGATCCGGCGCCAGCCGGGAAGTAGGCGCGCCTTGTAGAGGAAGAGATGGTGAAGAAGGATCTTGATCCAGTGGCCGGCCAGCCCGATCTCCCCGAAGGTGCGGTTCTGGTCGCGGCCGTAGTCGGGGTAGCGCTCAAAGTCCGGGACGATCGGGAAGACGGTCATCGAGGCGGCTGTGCCCGTGAGCGGGTTCGAGCCTGCGGAGGCGACGCATGCTGCTCCCATCTCCGCCATCGAGGCCGTGTGGGTCGGCGCCTGCGCGCCGCCGATCATGTCCACGATGCTGCCGGCGACCGCCTTCCCGATCGTCGCCGACGGCATGCCGGTGCGCGGCGGCGCCGGCGCGATGACGGTGCCGTTGGGGCTCTTGCGCGGGACAGAGATGGGGTGAGGCGGTGCGAAGGCGATGCCGGCCGCGAAGATGTTCTGGTAATCGGGGGACTGGTAGGTGCGCGGCCAATCTGCGGCCCTCCAGTCCTCATAGGCCTTCGGTGTGTAGTCGGCATCGACGCGCATGAACTCGTTCGGCATGAAGAGCTTCTCCGTGATGTCCGACCCGTCCGGGGCGATCGCCTTCAGGCCGACGCCGGAGAACGGCGGCAGCAGCATCGCGAAGTCGAACGCCTGCTCGGCCTCTTTGCCGTCGAGCGTCTCGTAGAGGACGCGATCGGGCTCGACCTTCTGCACGTGGGCTCGCGTGATCCAGTCGATTCCGCGCTCGGCGAAGAGGGACGCGTTGAAGATGCTGCTCGGCGTGATGTAGCCGCCGCGCTTGAGGTGCATACCGCCCATTCCGAAGTCGCCGAGCTCATACTCGTTGGTGATCCAGGTGATGTCGGATTTGTCGCGCACGCCGCGATTGCGCAGCTCGAACTCGAGGTTCACGATGTACTCAAAGGCCGCACCCTCGCATGTGCAGGTGCCGTGGCCGACGCCGATCAGGAACCTGCGCCGCTCGCCCCTGCGCATCCGCTCGACCTCCTCGTCAAGCGACGCAGCCGCCTGGGCTGCATGCTGGGGCAGGCAAACCGACAGGCTGTGGCCCCCGTCCGGGCCGAGTCCCTCGGTCTTGTCAAAGCGCAGCGCAGGGCCGGTTGCGTTGATCAGGAAGTCGTAGGGGACCCGCCGGGTCCGTCCGTCATCGGACTCGGCCGTGACGTATGGAGTCGAGTCGTTGGCATCTCCGTCCGGGTGGATCTCTCGCGCGCTGGCCAGCACGAACTCGATGCCGGCTCGTTCGTAGATCGGCGCGAGGGGGAGCAGCACCCGCTCCGGCTTCATCAGTCCCACCCCGACCCAGATGTTTGAGGGCACCCAGTTGTAGTCCGGGCGCGGGGAGATGACGGTCACGGTGTCCTTGCGCCCGAGCCAGCTCTTGGCGAACGCGGCGGCCGTGTGCCCTGAAATCCCTGCACCGAGAACCACAACGCGGCTCATGCTCGTCCCCGATCCGGAAGATCGACCGTGTGCTCGGCGGCACTTCCCGTTGGTGCGATGCCGGCCACATTTGTCACGCTAGGCGGGGCCGTCGGGCACTGAATCCGCAATAACTACTGGCACGGGACGGGGGTGCTGCACGAGCCGCGTCCATGGCCGACCTGCCGGCTCGCGATGTTCCTCCCGAATGGCTGCTGACAACGGGAACATGCCGCGCGCTCTAGCCTGAGCGGTCGATCATGCTCGCGTCCATCCCCAGCCCGCCGATCAACGGGTTCAGCGTCGGCCCGTTCTTCGTGCACTTCTACGGCCTCTGCTACGCGGTCGGCATCACCGCTGCGATCCTCGTGACGCGCCGGCTCTGGCGCGAGCGGGGCGGTGATCCCGACCTCGTGTACACCGTCGCGCTGTGGGGGGTGCCGGCCGGGATCCTCGGCGGCAGGCTCTACCACGACATCACCAGCTGGAACGAAGTCCCGCACAACTGGTGGGGCTGGATCGCCGTGTGGCAGGGCGGCCTGGGGATCTGGGGCGGCATCGTCGGCGGTGTGCTCGGCGGCATGATCCCGCTCCACAAAGCCCGCGTGAGCATTCCGAGCTTCCTGGACGCAGCCGCACCGGGGCTTCTAGTCGCGCAGGCGATAGGCCGGATCGGCAACTACTTCAACCAGGAGCTCTTCGGCGGCCCCACAAACCTGCCGTGGGCCCTCCAGATCAGCCCGGAACACAGGCCCACGGGTTATGCGGCCTACGCGACCTTCCATCCCACCTTCCTCTACGAGCTGATCTGGGATCTGGCGCTGGCCGCCGCACTGGTATGGCTCATGCACCACAGGCAGATCCGCCCGCCCGGGATCTTCGCGCTCTATGTGGCCGGCTATTCGGCCTTCAGGATCTTCGAGGAGACGCTGCGAGTCGACCCCGCCCACCACATCCTGGGCGAGCGCCTGAACTTCTGGGTCTCATGCCTGCTCACGCTGGCGGGCATGGCGTGGTTCGCGTGGACCCAGCGGGTCGGCGAGCGCGAGCCTCCGCCCGCGAGCGCCCCGGGCTGAGCGGCGAGGCGCCGTTCAGGCCTGGGGGGTGGGGGCCTGAAATCGAAGGCCGTCGAGCGCCACATCCAGGATGTGGGAGATCTCCTGCGGCGGCGCCGCGATCTTCGCGATGCCGCCGACCATCTGGATCACCTCGACGAGGTTCGTGTCGGCGCGCACTGCGCCGGCGTCCTGCGCCCGCTTCAGCAGCGGCTCTCCGGCGGCGAAAAGCTCGCTGCGGCAGGTCTGGAACATGGTGGTGTCCTGGTCGGCGTAGCTGAGCAGCTCCTGCGCGAGCGCCTGCTTGGTGGCCATGTAGTCCACGAAGCGGCGCAGCCAGCCGACGAGCGCGTCCCACGGGGGCAGTCCGGCGAGGTCCGCCGCGGAGGCGGCCAGAGACTGCACCTCCTCGACGTAGACCGCCTCGAGCAGTGCCTGCCGCGTGGGGAAGTTGCGGTAGAGCGTGCCGATACCCACCCCGGCGCGTCTTGCGATCTCCTCGAGCGAAGCTGATGTTCCCTGTTCGGTGAAGGCCTCGCGCGCGGACGAGATCAGCTTCTCGTAGTTGCGCAGCGCGTCGGCTCGTCGGGGGCGCGACGGGATCAATCCGGTGGTGCTTGCAGCTGTCGCCATGAAATTTATTTCGTCGGATCCCTTGAAAAGCGGAGGTACCCTCCATATAGTTCCGGAGGGAGCCTCCACATAGTTCTGGAGGAGGCCTCCATTTTAGCACCGGCCTTACACGTAACGACAGTTGGGAACTCGCCCATGAACACGCTTTCAGTACCCGCCCAGTCCGCCCACACCGCCAACCGCCGCCGCTGGATGGGCCTCGCGGTTGTCTGCCTCGCGCAGCTGATGATCGTCCTCGACACGACGATCGTGAACGTAGCCCTGCCCTCGATTCAGCACGAACTCCACTTCACCCAGGCCAACCTCACCTGGGTCATCAACGCCTTCCTGATCAGCTTCGGAAGTTTCCTCCTGCTCGCCGGGCGCCTCGGCGACCTGCTCGGTCGCAAGCGGGTCTTCATTGCCGGCGTGGCTGTCTTCACGGTCGCCTCCGCGCTGTGCGGCCTGGCGCCGAGTCAGGGGCTGCTGATCGGTGCCCGCTTCCTGCAGGGGATCGGCGGCGCACTCGCCGCATCGGTGATCCTCGCGATCATCGTCACCGAGTTCGCCGAGCCGGGCGAGCGCGCCCGCGCGATGAGCGCGTACGTGTTCACCGCCGTGGCCGGCGGCTCGCTGGGCCTGCTCGCCGGCGGCGCGCTGACAGAGGCGCTCGACTGGCACTGGATCTTCTTCGTGAACCTCCCGATCGGGGCCGCCACGATCGCGCTCGGAAGGACCCTGCTGCCGCAGGACCGGGGCAAAGGGCTCGCCGACGGCGTCGACTGGCTCGGTTCGGTCCTGGTCACCGTCTCGCTGATGATCGGCGTCTACGCCATCGTGCAGGCGACCGACCACGGCTGGGGCTCAACGCAGGTGCTCGGGTTCGGCGCGCTCTCGCTGGCGCTGATGGGCGCGTTCCTGGCGCTCGAGGCGCGCATCGAGAACCCGATCATGCCGCTGCGCATCCTGCGCCTGCGGGGGCTCACGGGCTCGAGCCTCGTGCGCGGGTTCCTGGTCACGGCCATGTACTCGACGTTCTTCCTCGGCACGCTCTACCTCGAGCACGTGCTCCACTACAGCGCCCTGCAGACCGGGGTCTCGTTCCTGCCCTGGACCCTGACGGTCGCCGCACTGTCGCTCGGTGTCACCGCCCGTCTGGTGCAGGCCTTCGGGCCGAGGCGGGTGATGCTGTTCGGCATGGGGGCCGTCGTATGCGGGCTTCTGCTCCTGTCGACGGTCGGGATGGGCACTAGCTTCTTCCCGACCATCTTCCTGGCCTACTTCGCGATCGGCCTGGGGATAGGAACCTCGTTCATGCCGCTGCTGGCGATCGCGATGGCGGACGTCCCCACCGCTGACGCAGGGCTGGGCTCAGGAATCGTGAACGTCTCCCAGCAGGTATCGGGAGCGCTCGGCCTGGCCGTCCTCGGCACCATCGCGACCAACCACTCCAAGACACTCCTGGCCCAGGGGCACGGCGTCACCGCTTCGCTGCTGGGCGGCTACCACGTCGCGTTCCTGATCGGTGCCGCCTCGGCCGCGGTGGGGATCGTCATCGCCCTGGTGGTGCTTAGGCCCGGGGCCCAGGCCAGGACCGAGCTCGCGCCGGCTCCCGAGCCGCTGCACGTGCGACCCGAACTAGACCCCGACCTCGAGAGGCAGGCCGCATGAGCAACGAGACGCTAGAGACCCAGGCCCTTCCCGCCGCCGACGGCATGATGGGACGCTCCGGTTCGCTGGAGCTGCGCTTCAATTCGGCTCGCCAGAAGAGCGAGGCGCTGCTGTTCCTGCGCGCTCGTGATCGCGCCGCTCGAGGCGGCGCGAGCGAGGCGTGCCTTGTCGGCCGAGAGCAGCGCCGCCTTCAGGCCCGCCGCGGACTTCCCCGGCGTTGAGGCTGCGATCTGGGCCAGCGACCTGCCGGCCTGACGCTCGCTCCGGAGCGTTGCGGCACTGATGCCCAGGTACTTCAGGGCGACCGCCGCGTTGCCGCGCCGGCCGGCGCCGAGGCGGTCGCCGAAGAGAGCAGGGCCACCGCGCCGCTGGGAGCGCTGCTCCAGCGCATTGGCCTGAGCCTGGGTGATGCGGCCGTCGGCAACCGCTGCCTTGATCTCTTCGCTGCGCGCCGCCTGCATGGCGGCGGTGAGAGCCTGCGGGGAGACGTTCAGGCGTTTGGCGACGTCGTCGAGGTAGGCCTGGTGGCCTGAATGGGATGAGCCGCGGGTTGCGGCCACGGCCACGGTTCCGCCGCAGAGCAGGACCACGGCCGTTGCTCCGATGGCGAGTCGCTTCGAGAAGAGCGATGGCATATTCGTTCCTTTCATGCTCTGGCTGGAGGCTAAGTAATCCAGATCGCGCTGAACCGGCACTTAACTCCAGCTAAGGGGGGAGTAATCACGGCGAGACGGAAGCCGCGGGCAGAACGGGCTTTCTGGGCAGCGACAGCCACCACAGGCTCTGGAGCATGGCTTTCGATCAGTCCCGTGATCTTCGAAGTCGCCGAGACCGAGCGGAAATGCCCGCCCTCGCGGCCGGGCATCTGCCATACGAAAAAAGTACTGGCAAAACCGACCCAATTGTGGTTAGGCTGCGCAGAGAGGACCTGGACGGGTTGTGCGACCCGAGAGGAGCCAGTTGATGGCGAGCGAGGTCAATCCGCGGTCTGGCAGACGGGGCGTTGGAGGCCCGAGCCTCCATGTGGGGATCCGGCTTG
The DNA here is from genome assembly GCA_963787115.1 of uncultured Solirubrobacteraceae bacterium. Lineage (GTDB taxonomy): Bacteria > Actinomycetota > Thermoleophilia > Solirubrobacterales > Solirubrobacteraceae > Palsa-744. The sequence goes on along the minus strand of CAWBBS010000007.1, from coordinate 22,146 downwards.
CACCTGCGCTGCTGCTCGTGGCTGCCGGCCTCGCCGTGGCGGCTCCCGCGGCGCCCGCGCTCGTGCTTGTCTCAGGCGAAGAAACGCAGGCGGCGCCCGCCGCGTTCGCCACCGCGCCCCCGACGGTCACAGGTTCGCCCACGCCCGGACAGGTGCTGACATGTTCGACCGGGGCTTGGTCGGGGAACCCGAACTCCTTCTCCTACGCCTGGCTGCGCAACGGCGTCCCGATCGCGGGCCAGACCGGGTCCACCTATACCGTCCAGGGCGCCGACGCCGGCAGCGCGCTGTCGTGCTCGGTCACCGCCCGCAACGACGGCGGGGAATACACCCTCCGCGGACTGCCCAGCGGAACCTACGAAGTGGCCTTCCAGGCGGATGGCAGCGACTACCTCTCACAGGCCTTCAGCGAAAAGCCGGTTTCCGGGAAAGGCGATCCGGTGACGGTCACGGCCGGCGCGAGCACCGGCGGCGTCAACGCCCGCCTGCAGCGCGGAGGACGGATCTCCGGCAAGGTCACCGCCGCCGCCACCGGGGTTCCGCTGAAGGAGATCGAGGCCTGCGTCTACGGTGCCGTCCTGCACTTCAGCACGTGCGCATACACCGGCTCCTCCGGTGAATACGCCGTGAGCGGCCTGCCGGCCGACTCCTACACGGTCAGCTTCGAAACGTTCGAAGCCGGCTACAACTACGCCCCGCAGTACTACAGCGGCAAGGCCAAATCCAGCGAAGCCACCCCGGTGCAGGTGGGCGGGGGCGCGAGCGCTTCAGGTATCAACGCGGCGCTGACGGAAGGAGGCGAGATCAAGGGCACGGTCAGCGCGGGAGGCGGCCCGCTGGAAGGAGCGGAAGTGTGCGCGAGCGACCAGTGTGCGATCACGGACTCAAGCGGCAGGTACACGATCTCCAACCTCGCGAGCGGGAAATACACGGTGAGCTTCAGCCCGACACCGGCGCAGGACGAACTCGCCGGGCTGTTCGGCTCGGAATCGGAAGAACCCAAGCCCCCCAGGCAATCTCCGTACCTCCCGCAGTACTACAACGACAAAGCGGCCTATTTCGAAGCTGAAGAAGTGCAGGTGCAGGCCGGCTCCGAAGAGACGGGCATCAATGCGACGCTGGAAACGGGCGGGTACATAGAAGGGACCGTCGTCGCGAAGGAAGGCGGGTTCCCGGTCGGGAAGGTCATCGTCTGCGCACAGAACGAAGAAGAGCCCTCACGATGCACGCTCACGGCGACGAACGGGGGCTACCGGATCGAAGGACTCGCAGAAACGTCCTACGAAGTCGAGTTCATCACCGAGTACGTGGCGTTCTACCAGCACTCCAACTACGCATCGCAGGCCTACAAAGACAAGGAAATCTCCGAAAAGCCGGATCCTGTCGCCGTCAAAAAGAACGTCGGCACGGGCGGCATCAACGGCGAACTGCTGGAGGGTGCGCAGATCAGCGGGAGGGTCGTGGCGGCAGGCTCAGGAGCGCCGCTCGCCAAGGCTGAGGCATGCGCCATCGGGGTGCCCACCTCTTTCCTTTTTCTTCAACTGCACAGAAACAAACGGCGCCGGTGAATACACGATCACCGGCCTTTCGACGGGCAGCTACGAGGTGTTCTTCCTCGGTCCCGAGAACACCGAATACCTGTATGAGATCTACAACAACGAGCCGAATCTCGCCAGCGCCGACAAGGTCGCGGTCACGATCGAACACCGCTACACGGGCATCAACGGCGCGCTGCAGCTGGGAGGGCGGATAACCGGCAGGGTGACCGCTGCGGACACAGGCGCCCCGATCCCCGGCGTCCGCGTGTGCGCCGACCCCACCACGGAAACCGAATTCGTGAGCGGCAGCTGCGAGCCCACCGAGTCCGCGGGCGCGGCGGGAACCGCCACCAGCGCAGCTCTCTCCGTGCCCGCAGCGGCCGCCGTCTCCCAGCCCCCGAAGCTCGCGCTGGCTCTCGGGAAGAGCGTGAGCATCAACGCGAAGACGGGCGCGGTCACGTTCACGCTCGTGACGCTCGCTCCGGGTGCTCTCAGCTGGAACTTCGTGTTCCGAAACTCAGACGTTGGTTTCGCCGACGCGGTCGGAGGCGGCCCGAATGCGGTGGCGGGAACATCCGGCGTCAAATGCAAATCCGGCTTCATCAAGCACGCGGGACGCTGCGTCCACCTCACGGTCCCGTTCGCAAGCGGCAGGCGCTCTGTGCCCGCCGGGACCTTCAGGGTCACGCTGCAGCCGAGCAAGAGGGCACTGCAGGCGCTGAAGGCTGGCCACACCCTGCACCTCAGCGGCTCCTTCCTCTACAACGCGACGACGGGTGGCCCGCGCCTGACCCGCACGGTGTCCGCGGCGGTGCGGCTGCCGCGGCCGCGGCACGCTCGACACTGAGCCATTCGCGAGGCGGGCCCCGATCAGGGGATGCCTGGCCGACAGGATCCGCCCGGTGGCCCAGAGGGCGATACAAGGGTCGGCCGGCGCAGCAATCCAGCGGTATGGTGCTGCCTAGTGGAGATCCGCGAGGAGCGACCCGAGGATCAGGAGACCGTTGCCGAGGTGCACCGCGAGGCCTTCGGGGGTGAGCATGGGCCGGCCGTCGCCGCCCTGGTCGAGGACCTTCGAGAGGCGATGAGGGACAGCGACGGTCTTTCGCTGGTGGCTGTGAGCGACGATCGGGTGGCCGGGCACGTCATGTTCTCGCGTGGGCTACTCGACGCGCCGGCCCGGCTCGTCGCGGTTGAGATTCTCAGTCCGGTAGCGGTGATGCCCGACATGCAGGGGATGGGGATCGCGGCTGCGCTGATCAGGCGAGGTCTCGGGCTCCGTGACTCCCTCGCCGTACCCGCCGTCTTCCTCGAGGGGGATCCCGGCTACTACCGTCGCCTGGGATTTGTGCCTGCTAAGCCGCTCGGATTCCGCAGGCCGTCGCTACGAATACCCGACGCCGCTTTCCAGGTGATCATGCTCTCTTCGTACGAGCTGTGGATGACCGGCACGCTCGTATATCCGGATGCGTTCTGGCGGCATAATCTGGTGGGGCGTCGCGACGTAAGCTCGCGGGGCGTCGATGCCCCGTAGATCAAACGCGGTTGCGCTGAATCGAACAGCGCAGGTTTGAGGCTAGCTCTCGCGACTCGGGCCATCCGTCGGCTTGCGACTGTTTGAGTAGTTCAGCTCTGCTCCGTCGCCAGTGAGGGCGAGAGGCAGAACTAAGACCATGCTCGACCTCTGGGGGCGGCTCTCGAATGCTCCAGGAGCGCAACCTCGTCAAGCTGGCGCCGCTGACCAAGGCCCTCCAGGACGGCCTGATCGCCCGGGACAAACCGCCAAGGACCGCACGGTTCACGGCCCAGGCCGCGATCACCGCTTTCAACACCGCCTACGACGATTGGATCGACGACCCAGAAGGCGACTTCGCAGAACTAATGCGCCGATCTCTCGATGAACTACAAAGCGCCATCAAACGACCGAAGCGGCGCTAGCGAAAAGGCGCGCTCAGTCCCGGCGCTCGGGATCGCTTGTGCACTCGACGACCAATGCACTTAAGAGGACACAACTAAAACCCACGCTCTCCGTCCGTCGCCAGCCGTAGCTCAGTGGGCGAGCAGGCTGGGTAGCGCGTCGCGCAGTGCCCTGAGGTGCTCGGTGCTGTGCGATGTGCGGTCCAGCAGCAGAGCGCCCTCGATTGCGCTGAGCAGCACCCGCGCTTGCGCGGCGGCGGTCTCGCGGTCACGCGTGCGAGCGAGCGCGCGCTCAAAGGCGTCCGACCAGCGAGCGAACGCCGACGCTGCGGCCAGGCGAAGCGGCTCACTGATGCCGGCTGCGTCGAGGGCCGTCGGCGCGACCGGACATCCGTCCCGCGGGTCGGCTTCAAACGCGGCGATCATGGCGTCGATCGATCGCTGCGCGGCCAACACCACATCCTCGGTCTCGTCAAATGCGCTCAACAGTGCAGCCTCGACCTGCTCGGCTGCCGCCTCGATCGCGGCGCTCGCGAGCTCCTCCTTGCCGCCAGGGAAATGGTGGTAGAGGGAGCCGTTCGCAGCGCCCGCGGCATCGAGAAACTCGCTCACGGTGGTGCCCGCGTAACCGCGCCTGCGAAGCAGCTGCGCTGTGGCGGCGACGAGCATTGCGCGATGGCGATCGGGACGAGGCACAGGACGATCATAGTGGAGCGTTCACTCTGATACTCTGGAGCATCCGCTCCACAACGAAGACTGGAGAACAGCCATGCCGATGATCGACGTGTACTCAGCCCCTGGTAGGTTCAGCGACAAGCACGCGCTCGCCCAGGATCTCGCGAATGCTGTGTTGCGCTGGGAGCAGGTCCCGCCGCTCGCGTTGTTCTCAACGAACACCGCAGCGTTCATCCACGAGATGCCCGCCGACGCGATATCCAACGCCTCGGGCGACAGCAACTACGTTCGCGTGCAGGTACTCACGCCCGTTGGCGTCTTGGACCGTGCCAAGCAGCTCGGTGTGGTCAAAGAGCTGACCGAGATCGTCGCGGCTGCGGGCGGGGACCCGACGCTCGCCGAGCGCACCTGGGTGCTGATCACCGAGTCACCGGAAGGCGGATGGGGTATCGCTGGGCACGCCAACACTGCCGCCGACATCGTCGCGCAGGCGCGGGCCGAGGCGACGGCCGCCTGAGTCGGCACGGTCCCCGACCGCCGTTAGCCCGCACCGCGCCTGTGAACCGCCCCGAATGCCGCGACAGCTGGCCCTGCGTCCAGGCGAGACCTAAGACACGAGGCTCATACGGGAAGTCGTGAAGGCGCTAGTGCGAGGTTCCTGCATCCCCTGACGTCGTCTCGGGGCCGAGCGACGCGACACTCGAAACGCCCCCTTGCAGGAGGATCGTTGTGATTTGGACAACGAATGCACTTAAGAGGACAGAACTATAACCATCCCCGACGCCTGGGGACGGTTCTGGGATAGGTGCCGGCGGCGCCGCAGAAAGATCGCGGGCGGTTCATTCAGCACCACCGGGCCCGGCGTTACGCGGCGTTGATGTGCTCCCGTGTGGCGGCCTTCAGGATCTTCTGATCGAATGACGCGACCGTCGAGCGCGTGTGTTTTGCGGTTGCCAGGCAGTAGGCATCGGGCAGGCTGATCGGGTGCCGTTGTCGTAGGCGCGCCGCCTCGACCGCGATCGCCTCGTTCGGCTGATGCACAGTCACGCCGAGGGCAGCAATCGCCTCGCGCGTGGTGGCGAGCTTGGACATGTCTGCCGACGGAGCGACGAGCACCTCGGTCAGATTCACGACGCTGATCGCGCAGGCGTGTTGGGCGTCGCGCCATTCGGTGAACATCGCCCGAGCGCGCTGATGATGCTGGTCGTTGCCGTCGAGCGCTCCGATCACGACATCCGCGTCGAGGAGCAGCTTCACCGCGGGTCGTCTTCGGCGTCTAGTTGCTCCAGATAGCCCGCAGGGTAGGTCCCCGTCAGTGCCCCGAACGCGTCCTCAAAAGTCGTGCTCGTTCGGCGGATACGCAGCTCTCCGTCGCCCGCTGGCTCGATCGTTACTCGCTCGCCGGCGCGCAGGCCGACCTCGTCCAGTGCCGCGACGGGAATCGTGATCTGGTTCTTCGTAGAGATCCTTGCCATACCTTTACTCTATCAGTAAAGGTCGCGGTATTTCGGCTCAACTCCGGAGCACTGACGCTCGTGATTCCCGTATCGCAGCGAGGACGAGCACTTCGATCTGCCTCATCACCGGCTCAACCCGCGGCCTCGGGCGAGGCGTAGCGCAGGCCCTTGCCTCCCTCGGCAATACCGTCGTCATCAGTGCGCCGAGCTCGCTGACACCAGCGTCATCGTAAATGCGGTGGACCCCGACCTCGCGGCCACCAGGCCTGGGGCTGAGGGGATGGGAGCGCGCCCGATCGACGAGAGCGTGGCTGGGATCGTTTGGGGCGTCGAAGTAGCGGGAGACCGCCGGGTCGAACTTCGCGCCTCGTCGGATCGGAGGGTGTCGCGCGGCTCCGGTGCGCACCGAAGCCGAGCGAAGCGACATCGGAGGATCTCTATGCGTAGCGGGATCGTTGTGATTTCGACAACGGATGCATCTAAGAGGACAGAACAAGAACCGTGCGCGACGACGGTGGTGCGGTTATCCGGGAGGAATACGCCTATCCCGGTGGGCGACGCTGGCAACGGGTTCCACGCTTCCGGTACCGTTTTGCTACCATGATGGGATGAGCAAGCAGATCGCGGTACGCCTTCCTGAGGAGCTCGTCGACTTCGTCGATGAGCAGGTTGGCTCTGGAGCGGGACGCAGCCGGGCCGCGGTGGTTGCCCGTGCTCTCGAACGCGACAGGCGACGCGCCGTCGCCGCACGCGACGCCGCGATTCTCGGCGCATCTCCGCCGGACCCCGACCTCGCGGGTCTAGCCGAGCATGTCGCCGGCCTGAAACGCAAGCTCGACTGATGCGGCCGATTCACGTTGCCTCGCTGGACAAGTTGAGGCCCGTTCTGATCCTCACCCGTGAGCTCGTTCGCCCTCATCTCTCAGCGCTGACCGTCGCCCCGATCACCACGACGATCCGGGGACTGTCGTCTGAGGTACCAGTCGGTGCAGCCAACGGGCTCGATGGTCCCTCGGTGGTGAGCTGCGACAACATCACGACGGTCCCCAAGCACGCCATCGGCGCACAAATCGGCGTCCTGCTCGACGACCAAGAGCTCGTGCTCGGCGCGGCGATCCGGGCCGCGTTCGACCTCGACTAGCGCCCGCGCGCTGGGAGCCGAGATCTGTCAATGCAGCTGTGGAGAGGGGAAGCATGACCGTCAGTCGGGAGATGGCAACGGCGTTTGTTGAGCGCTACGGGCGAACGTGGCAGAGCTGGGATTACGAGGGCTTCGTCGACCTGTTCAGCGACGACGTGGTGTACGTGGAGCACCCAGTCGAGGAGACGGTCGTCGGGCGCGACGCGATGGAGCGCTACATCCGCAGAGAGCACAATGAAGCTGGCACCGTCGACGTTCGCATGGGCAGCCCGATCCTCGAAGGCAACCGGATCGTTGCCGAGTTCTGGACAACGATGAGCAACCGCGAGGGCGAGCCGGAGGGGACGCTCATCCGGTGCTTCATCGCCCAGCTGGACCCGACGACCGGACGGTGCACCCGCTTTCGCCAGTACTGGTTTGAAACTGACGGACACTTCAAGCCGTTCAAGGGCTGGGGCGACTAATCGGCACAGCCCGAGGCGCGCGCTAAGCGGCGCCTTCACTGCCCTCCGGCAATCTCAAAGCCTGGCCTGCCGAGATGTGTGCCTGTCGCTAGCGATACCGGCGGGCGTGCAGCCGTCGACCAGCTCGGATGCGGAGATTGTGCCGGGTCACGGCGACCGAGGGGATCGTCCAGCGCCTGATGCCGGGCTCCCTTGACTGCTCACGCGCCGCGCGTCAGATCGTCGGGAAAGACCGGCTGCGGCGCGGTGGCACGATGTAGTTGGCGCGCCTCTGCACCCGCATGTAGGCGTTTATGCCGTTATTGGCGGTGTTTGTGATGACCGGGTTCTGGAACTCGGCATGGGTTTCGTTCATTGCGCGCCGCGTTTTGACGAAGTCGTCGACCGTGCGTTGCAACGCCACGAAGTGGAGCCCCGCGTTTCCGCCGTCGACGGTGTTGAAGTCGCGGCGCAAAATGACAGGCTTGCCGTTGCGTCGCGCGCGTGCGGCTGTCTGTGAGTGACCGACGACGCTGTAGTCGAGGATCGCCTGATCGAGTTCTTCGGCGTGGTTGGGGGAGCTCGTGGTAATCAGTGGCACTTCGGCGGGTGTTACCTGCGCTGCGTACATCTCCTGCACCCGCTGGCGTTCGCTGTTGCGGTGATACCAGAACTGCAGGTCGAGATGCATGTAGCTGACGTGCATCGTCGTGCCGTCCTTGAATGGGCCGTGGGTGATGCTTACGTCGTCCTCGCTGGCCTGGTTCTTGATGAGCCCGGACTTGAAGCCCATGAACAGCGGAGAGCTCTCGGGTACTGGGTTGCCCGGCGGGATCCCGGCAACGTTCTGATGGCGGGCGGGGAGGCCGACGCCCACGAATCCCGTTCGGGTCTCGCGCCACCGCAGTGCGCGGGAGAAATGCAGAGGACCGCGCGCGCCGACGAGCGGCGTCCCGTGGACGAGGGCCCTCTCGATCGCCGCCAGTCTCTGCTCGTCGTTGCACGCCAGGTGAAGGCACATGTCATAACCGTCGAGTACCGGCTGCTCAAAGCTCGAAGAACCTCCGGCTGGGGCACGGGCGACTCCACGCCGAGCACACGCTCAAAGTAGTGGGGTCCCCATCCGGTTGTGAACAGAAGCCCGTCGGGGCCCCATCGGAAAGCCCGCTCAAGCGTTCGTAGAGCCGCCTCCAGGATCGAGGCCGAGGCGGTCGAGATTCCGTCGCGCACGTCGAAGAACAGCAGCCTGTCGAACCGGGGAGCGACAGGGTTGCCATGTGATCCTGAGCGAGCGTCGTGGTCCACTCGAACTGACGCTCCGGCAACCTGGGGGGCTGCACACCAAGGGCTGGGGCTACCTTGCGGGGAGCGGGTGCGGCGTCGGCGATGGCGGGCATCAAGTGCGCACCGCCAAGGGCTGCCGCTCCGAGGCCTGCGCGGCGGATTAGGGAGCGCCGCGTGAGGGCGTCGTCCTGTTTGGGCATGGCTTCTCCTCTCGTGAAGGTGGGGTGGTTGTGGGAGACCGCGGGAGGGAGGGGGGTGCCCTCCGCGGTGCGCGGTCGTCTAGCCGCGCTTGACCCACCGTCCCGGGGCGAGGACGACGAGTGCGCCGGGCGTCGCTGGCGGGAGATCGAGTTTGGAGAAGACGAACGGGACGTCGCCTCCCTCTCCCACATACACGTATCCGGTCTGTTCGTTAACGGCGATTCCTTCCGGCCCGGAGCCGCCCTGTGTGCACGTGTTTTCGTAGCCGAAGATGTCGCAGCCGGCAGGGCCCTCAGGTATTCCGATTTGCACGGCGCCGAGGAGCGCGCTGTCGCGGCCGTCGAGCACCGAAAGTGTGCTCAGCTGGTCCTCAATCGAGTATGCGGTGTCAGTCCGTTCGTTGACTGCTGGCCAGAAGTCGCCCGGCTCGATCGCCTGGTAGTAGCGAGTCGGCTTGTACGTTCGTCCGTTGATGACGACGATCTGGCTGGAGTTGGTGTTGTCTGCATAGACCATGTCGGTCTTGTCGTCGACGACAACGCCGTCGGTGCCTGCGGGGATCACTTTGCAGTCGGACGAGCAGTTTTCCGGTATGGCGTGAGCGCCGATGCTGATCACATGAAGCAGGCGGTCGCTACGGCCGGAGAACACCTCCACCGCGCCTAGGCCATAGTTGCTCGCCCACACCTGATCGTCGACCGTGTCGACGACGACCGAGTCGCTGCCCACCGGGAGCGTCCCGATCTGCCGGAGCGTCTTCAGGTCGAACACCATGATCTGACCTTCGTAGACCGTCACGTACAGGTGATCGGTGAGCGGGTCGATCGCGATCGACTGCGTGAGGTTCCCGAGGTGCAGTTGATGTTTGAGCGCGACGCGGTCTGTCCGCGTGTTGATCTCCACGAGTTCTCCATTCCGCAGGACGTAGAAGGCGAGACCACCCTCGAAAATGACGTTGCTATCGGGCGGCGCGGCGAATGAGAAGAACGCGAGCTTCCTGTAGGTGCGTGGATCGAGCACCGTCACCCCTTCGGTCACCGGCGGGCCGGCGATACCAGCAAACGGGCTTTGGTTGAGCCAGATTCGTGAACTGCCCGGCTCAATCGCCACATCGCCTAGGTCTTCAAACCGCATTCGCTTTACCACTCGCGGTAGCTGGTAATGAAGGCCGGAGGCGACCGCATTCGGCGCGAGCGCCGCCGCCGAACCACCCGCCGAGAGCAGCGCAGCCGTGGCTAGCGTGAGTGGTCGTGCTCGACGGCCTTGCCGCTGGATCAGCGCGGCAAGTCTCTGCGCTCCGGTGATGAGCGCGTTCGCCCGGGTAAATCGATGTGTAGATGTCGGGAGTTCCGTGGTCTGCATGGGTCACCTCCGTTGTGTCCGCTTAGTCCGCGGAGCAAATTGGCCTGATGGGTTGCCCTCGCTGCAGCGGGGCAGTTGGAGGCGCGACGAGGGCGATCGCCGGCGCGCCGAGGCGCCACCGATCGCGGCCGCTTCTCGCCAGTCCGCAGCCTCAAGAACAACCGCGTCGGCTCGCCACCAGGCAGCCGGTACGCTTCTGCGCCCAGCGGGGAGGTGGCGTCGGGCCCAGCGCGCCTAACGCGCTAGCTCGTCTACGCCGCCACGGCTGGAGGCGGCCTCACCGCTAGCGCAAACGCGAGCGTCACACCCGCGCGCCGCAGGCGAGGCACATAACGCGGCAGCCTGGCATTCGTCGCCCGCACAGCAGGGCGGCGTCTGAACCGCCGCGTACTCAGGCGGTGTATCAGTTCTTCTCCGGGAAACAGTCCCAGGTACAGCACAATCGCGAGCAGCATGGCCGGCGCGAGCAGCAGGCCCACCGCCACAGAAGCGATCAGTGTGAGCGCCAGCAGCGCAGCACCGGTCGCGACGATGCCCAAACGCCGAAACGATAAAACGGGACCGCCGGGGCGCATCGGGTGCACCCTACCAGCGTCTATGCGGCCCCGGGTTTTCGGTAATCCGCATGACCCGACTCCTGTCGTCAGTGTCACGAAGCCTCGCGATGGCTGGTGATGCGAGCAGCCCCGCACGCGTCGCGACTCGTTGCAGCGGGAAAGCAGGTCCGCGGCGAGGCATCGCGCCCACCCAACCACCGTCCATAAGACACAGACATTCGGCTTCGCAGCAGGACTCCCACCGCACTGGCCCGCCAACCCCATACATATCGTCCTGGTCGCCGACGGGTCGTTGAGCGCAACGGACGACTGGTGAAAGTGTCTGCCGCCCGCACTTGACGGGACATGACTGAAACCACGATTGACCCCGGGGGCCGTCTTGGACCGGGTGCACGGGGCTAACGGCATGCGATCGAGGCGGCCAGCTGGATTCGCGCAGGCCTCGAAGCGGCTCGAACACGGAGTGGTCCAGCGGGGAGTCGTCGGTGTCCTGGCCGGTGCGGACTGAGCTCTAGCGGTGGCACGCGCGCAGCTCGGCGATCGGTCCCGGCTCTAGTTTCGTTTCTAGAGTCCTCGAGCGAGGTAGCAAGGAGGAAACGATGCCCAGCTGGGGTCCCGCCAAGACGCGCAGGGAGATCGAGGAGCCGTCGCCCGAGTGGCGCGATTGAAGGACCGGTGATCCCCCCCCAAAAAAAAGGAACTGGCGGATTGGCTGCTCGACTGCGTCTGGCCTGCACTGAAACAGCTCCTACCGTGTGGCCTCGATGAAGGCGACGAGAGCGGCAACATCGGCTGGCTTACTTTTCAGCGACAGCGCTTCGATTGCCTGGGCCATGATGCCGGCTGGATAGCCGCGAACGGTGAACGCCGTCGGTTCGACTATGTGCCTGGTGAGGTAGGCGGGGTTGGCTACCAGAGTTTGGCCGTCGCTGAGAGTCACCTGGCTCCCGGCAAGACGTCTCCACGACGGCCCCGCGCCGGGTGTCCCGTCCAGCGAATGGCAACCGGCGCACCCATCGGTCTGATAAAGGGCTAGACCCCGGGCGACCGCGGCGGATGTCTGGCGAGAAACAATCGTGTTGCCGGTTGAATTCGAACTTGTTGAGCCGCCGCAGCCGGTCAGGCAGCTCGTGGCCGCGAGGATGATACTGAGGAGAAGCCAGCGCGAGATGGTGCTCGCATCCCGATAGCAGGTGGCAGCCACAGTGGGAGGCTGATACACGCAGCCGTGCCGAGGAGCATCCAGTCTTGAGGTTGTGCCGGTTCGCTGGATGTCCTCGCCCGCTCGTGACGTCGTCTCAGGCAGCGAACTGATTGGTCCCAGTCGTCTCACGCTGCCACCAGTCCGCGGTCCCGCGCATATGCCACGAGCTGCGCTCGTGTTCTGAGCCCGACCTTCCTCTGGATGTGTGCTCGGTGGGTCTCAATGGTGCGAACCGACAGACTTAGCCGGAGTGCGATCTCCGGGTTCGTGTGGCCGTCCGCGATCAGAATAAGCACCTCCATCTCCCGAGCAGAGAGCCGATCGGCTCGTGAAGCTTCTTCGACTGCGATGCGGGCCCCAACCGCGGGCGCCATGTAGCGCTCGCCGCGCGAGACATCGCGCACGACCCGAACAAGCTCCTCAACGCTGGCGTCCCTGAGTAGGTACCCCAGGGCGCCTCGCTCCATGGCATACCTTGCGAACGCTGGATCCGGCGATGTCGCCAGAGCAACGATGCTCGTTCCAGGCGACCGCAGATGGAGGTGAGCGATACCGTCCAAGCCACAGCCGCTCGACATATCGAGGTCCAGGATCAGCACGTCGGGCATGAGTTCGCCCAGACATCTGTCGGCCTCCTGCAGTGTGGCGCACTCCGCAATCACATCGAAGCCGTGGTGGCGCGCGAGCAGCGTCCTCAAGCCACCGCGCACGATCGCGTGGCTATCGGCGACGACGATTCTTATGACCTCTGGCGCAAACTCCGGTGTGGCGCCAGCGCCCATACCTGAGCGAGTCGGCGAGTCCTGAGTCATCGTCCGGATTCCCGCGCGCTCGGGTGCGGCGCGCCAGCTTGTAGTGGCTATTGAATGCACTCCATCCTCGTTTCTCTTGCGGGGTTTTGCTCCGCCGATTGGCGCCTCATGCGGCCATCTCACGCCCAACGGCCTGGCCAGGCCGGCGGGCGACGATCTCCCACGTGGCGCTAAGGAAGCCGTGCTAGCGGCGAAGCCGCAGCTCCGTGGTCGCGCCCGACGGTTAGTCCGAGGAAGGCACAGTGCGGGCGCCAGCAGCCGAGAGACGGCAACCGACTTGACACCACGTCGATGACGACTCGACACGAGCCGTCATCACACGCCGCACAAACCCCGGGAGGCAACCCGACAGAGCCTGCGCCAGCGCCGACGCAGAACCCTGCAGGTGTAGACCTCCGTCTAGTTCGTCGGTGCCGCGATGAGCGGCGGCGGACGCACGGCTAGTGAGAAGGACAATGCTATGCCCACGCGCCGAGGGCGCGGAATAGACCGAGGAAGAGCGACGCTCGAGGGTCGCTGAGCTTGCCCCTGGTTCCATCTGCGCGCCCTAAGTCGGTGGATGACCTCCTCGCCAGGGAAGCACCCCAGGAGCATCACCGTTGCCAATACCACGAAGGGCGACATCATCAGTGCCGCAGGCGGATCGGCGATGAAGCCGAGGGTCGAGAGAAGAACAGCGCCGACGATCACGGCCAGTCGGCGAGCACGCGTGCCAGAGCGCCGCAGCATCATCGCCCGACGCTATCAGGCAGCTCCCCGCGGTGCGTGCACGTTCCAGCGTCGCTCTCGCGGGTGACTGCCACTGGATCCTGTTGAGACTCGATGGGGTTCACGCTTGCCACGCACTCGCTGCGGTCGGTCCTGGGCGGGTTTCTCCAAGACAGCACTGCTGTCCAGCCGAGTGCCCCGACTGGATAGCCGCCAATAGGCGCGGCCACCGAACATCCAGGACGCCCGCGACGGCTGCTGCCAGCAAGCGCAAGGAGGCCGATTGATGGGGCCTTGTCTCGAAGCGGAACCGGGACGCTTGCGAGCCGCTTTCGAATAACGGCCCCCTGATCGCTATCGAGTCGCACGATTTTGTCGCTGAGCGTAGATTGCTAGCTTGCTAGCGGGAGCGGCGACGGCCGGTTGGGCGAGCAAGGAGCGTGGTGGCGGCATGGGCCTAAGCAAGGTCGGGGTTGGGGGAGGGCCGAGCCTACGTGCTTTCTGGGCTTCGCTTGAGGGTGGCCAGCGGCGAACGATGCTGCTGATGATCCTTGTCGTCGGAGCCCTGCACGTGCTCGGATTCCTGACGCTGATCGCCCTCGTCGCACCACGTCACTACAAGCTGGGTACGGCCGGGGCTTTCACGGTCGGAGTCGGCGCGACGGCGTACACGCTCGGCCTGCGGCACGCGTTTGACGCCGACCACATATCGGCGATCGACAATACGACGCGCAAGCTGATGTCCGAAGGCAAGCGACCCCTGAGCGTGGGGTTCTGGTTCTCGCTCGGACACTCCACGATCGTGTTCGCCCTGGCTCTCCTGCTCTCGATCGGGGTCAGGTCGCTCACCGGCCCGGTCAAGAACGATGACTCCAGCCTGCACCAGGTGACCAACTGGATCGGCACGCTCGTCTCCGGCTCCTTCCTGTATGTGATCGCAGCGCTGAACCTCCTCATCCTCGTCGGGATCATCAGGACCTTCCGCGAGATGAAGAGCGGCGAGTACGACGAGCAAACGCTCGAAGCGCAACTCAACAGCCGTGGTTTGATGAACCGCTTTTTCGGCCGCGCGACACGGGCCGTTACCAGGCCCTCGCAGATGTACCCGGTCGGTGTCCTGTTCGGCCTCGGGTTCGACACCGCCACTGAGGTCGCGCTGCTGGTGCTGGCCGGCGGAGCTGCCGGCGCCGGCCTTCCGTGGTACGCGATCCTGTGCCTCCCGGTCCTGTTCGCCGCCGGAATGTCGCTGATGGACTCGATCGACGGCTCCTTCATGAACTTCTCCTACGGATGGGCCTTCTCCCGACCGGTCCGCAAGGTCTTCTACAACATCACGATCACCGGCCTGTCGGTCGCGGTGGCGCTCGTCATCGGCACGATCGAGCTCGGCGGCCTGATCGCGTCCGAGCTCAACCTCTCAGGACCATTCTGGAACTGGTTCGAGAACCTCGACATCAACATCCTCGGCTTCGTGATCGTTGGCATGTTCGTCGCCACCTGGGGGATCGCACTGATCGTCTGGCGCTTCGGACGGATCGAGGAACGCTGGAGCGCCCCACTTGGCGAACCCGAGGCACCGGGTTGAGCGTCAAGCCGAGACCGGCGACCGGACGGCCCGTCGAGCAGGGCTTCCAGCGGCCCGAACAACTGTGGTAGGGGGGATGCCTCGAGCTGGTCGGAAGCCCGCCCGACGTTGGTTGACGTGGGCGTGCTGAAATGGGTGTTGCTACGGCTCGCAGCAGCGCGCCCCGCACACCGTAGAGGAAGAGCATGAGCCAGATTGCAGAGTCGCCAGTAGTTGATTCGCCAGCGGCCGATCACGACGTGATCGAGCTGGACGTCACCGGCATGTCCTGTGGGTCGTGCGTCGCGAGGGTACAGGGTGCCCTCGGCGCGGCACCCGGGGTCACCGAGGCCACAGTCAACTTCGCCACGGGGCGGGCGACGGTCGAGCTAGAGCACGGCACGGAGGACGCACAGAGGCTGGTTGAGGTCGTCGAGCGTCTCGGTTACGGCGCGCGTCCGGTAGACACGAGCACCTATTCCCCGGCCGCTGCGGTGGCCGAGATCGAGGCCTCCGAGGCTGAAGACCGCGCCGGTTGGTTCCGGCGCATGGTCGTCGCCGTACCCCTCGCGACGGTTGTCGTGGTCCTGACCTACGCCGCGCCCCACAACGTCACGGCCCGTTGGACGGTCGCGTTATTGACGGTGCCAATCCAGTTCTGGGCCGGATGGCCGTTCCTGCGTGGCGCGTGGGTCCGGGCGAAGGCGCACACCACGAACATGGACACACTGATCGCGCTGGCCACGCTAACGGCGTTCATCTATGCGACGGTCGAGTTGCTCACGGCGCCGAACGTCCATGTTCACAGCGGCCCAGGTGGCGAGTTCAACGCCCACCTGCACTACGACGTGTCGGCAGTCATCATCGCCTTCCTGTGCGTGGGGCGCTGGTGTGAGGCGACAGCCCGCAACAGGGCGGGTCGGGCGGTGCGCGAGCTCACGATGCTCGGAGCCGAGCAGGCCCGGCTGCTGGACCCGGACGATCCGTCTGCTCCCGAGCAGCTCGTTGCGGTCGAGGTCGTCCGCCCTGGCGACCTCTTTCTCGTTCGACCCGGCGACAAGGTCCCGGTCGACGGTCTGGTCGTCTATGGCTCCTCCGCTGTCGATGAGTCGATGCTCACGGGCGAGTCCGTCCCGGTGGAGAAGAGCGAGGGCTCCCCGCTGACAGGTGCGACCGTGAACGTGGACGGCGTGCTTCGAGCGACAGCGACAGCGGTGGGGGCCGACACCGCTCTGGCCAAACTCGTGGACCTCGTGGAAAGGGCTCAGGCCTCACAGCCGCATATCCAGCGACTAGCCGACCGGATCGCCCGGGTATTCGTTCCTGCGGTGCTGGCGCTCGCCTCGGCGACTGCGCTGGGATGGGTCTTGGCAGGCCAGTCCGAGCGGGGTCTGTACGCGGCAATTGCGGTGCTTGTTGTTGCGTGCCCGTGTGCACTGGGTCTCGCGACACCGGTGGCCATCCTCGTGGGCACGGGCCGTGGCGCGAACCTCGGGCTGCTGATCAGGGGCGCCGAGATGCTTGAGCGCAGCCAGGACGTGGACGTGATCGTCCTCGACAAGACCGGGACGATCACGACAGGTGTGCTCTCCGTGACCGATGTGTGGCCTGCGCCGGGCGAGCACCGAGACGACGTCCTGGCCCTGGCGGCGGCTGCCGAGGCGGGCTCCGAGCATCCCGTGGCGCTGGCGATAGTCGACTCGGCACGAGAGCAAGGCCTGGAGATTCTTCCCGCGGATGAATTCCGCTCGCTGCCCGGGCGCGGTGTGCGCGCTGAGGTCGGCGGGAGCAAGGTTTGGGTCGGCCGACCCCACGGCCACCTGGAGATCGAGGAGGCCGATGATGACCGGGCGCCGGCGATCCTCGATGACTGGGAGGCCCTCGGGCGCACCGCGGTCGTGGTCGTGCGCGACGGGAGCGTCGTCGGCGCGATTGCGCTCGCCGACACGATCAAGCACGAGTCCGCCTCGGCGATAGAGGGTCTCCAGCGCATGGGCATCGAAGTCGCGATGCTGACCGGCGACAACGAGCGTGCCGCCTCCGCGGTTGCAGGCCAGGTGGGTATCACGCGTGTGCTCGCTGGTGTGATGCCCGACGCGAAGGTTGCCGAGGTCATCCGCCTACAGGAGGCCGGGCAGCGTGTCGCGATGGTCGGCGACGGAGTCAATGACGCTGCGGC
The DNA here is from genome assembly GCA_963787115.1 of uncultured Solirubrobacteraceae bacterium. Classification (GTDB taxonomy): domain Bacteria; phylum Actinomycetota; class Thermoleophilia; order Solirubrobacterales; family Solirubrobacteraceae; genus Palsa-744. The sequence continues at coordinate 5,104 of CAWBBS010000007.1, read as the reverse complement.
GCTCGTGCAGGCCGACCTCGGCATCGCAATGGGAACGGGCGTCGGAGCAGCGATCGAGGCGGCCGACATCAGCGTCGTCTCGGGCGACCTGCGCGGGGTCGCCCGCGCCCTGCGACTGGCCCGCGAGACGTATATGATCATTCTGGAGAACCTCGGATGGGCGTTTGGCTACAACCTCATCGCCCTTCCGCTCGCGATCAGCGGCCTGCTGAGCCCGACGCTCGCTGGCGCGGCGATGGGTCTATCAAGTGTGACGGTCGTTGCGAACAGCCTCCGACTGCGCAGCTTCGGACGCCCCGGTCGTCCCACGCCGGTCCGCTCCCCGATGCAGCGTCGCGTCAGCCTGGTGCTCGCCACGATTGCGCCGGCGGCCATCCTCGGCGCCCTGGTAATCGCGGACCCCAACACATTTGTCGGTCCCTCCGAAGCAGCCCGTTCGCTGCCGGAGCCCGCGGGAGAGCGATTGGTCATCAACGCGCTTCCGCTGCAGCCCGGAAGCGTGGCGCTGCACGTATATCTCGTCGGGTCGGGCGGCCAGACGGCGATCCGGTCCATTTCGATGACCGCGGCTTCGAGCACCGGTGCGCAGGCACCGGTTCGCTTCTTCCGCGCTGGACCGGAACACTTCATCGGCCAGGTCGACCTCACAAAGGGCGAATGGTCCTTCCGAGTCGCCGGTGCCGACGGTGCCAGCCGCCCGCTCGGAGGGTCATTCACGATCCCGATCGGCTGAAACAGATCGGCCCGGACGCCGCCCGGAAGGCGCAGGTCCCGCAAGGGCTACGCGCAACGGGCGGCTTGTAGTGTTCGCCGTTCCGTGGCACACCCCTGCCGACCTGATTCAGCCCGACGCGTCACGCGGCCGACGGCTCGGCCGCGAGCCAGTTTGCGCGTTGCGGCCCTCGGCACGCTCGTGGGCCTGGTGCTCGGCGGCTGCTCAACTGCCAACTCGCCCGAGACTGAAGCGGGTGTCCGGGCCCTGTATCGCTCGGTTGGCGTTGCCGCGAGTGGGGGCGCACTCACTGAAGTGTGCCTGTCCTACATGACCGAAGAACTGCGCGCAAAGCTTAGGTCCGCGGGCGTGAGCTGCACCTCCACCGCGCTAGAACGCTGGACCGAAAAGGTGCGCCTGTCAAAGATCACGCCGACCACGCGCGTAACGATCTCGGGACCGGAAGCATTCGTCTATGACGGGGCTAAGCCCGAAAAGGCGCTCTACGTGAACGGTCAATGGCGGGTCGCCGAAGTTCCCGAACTTACCTCGCAGCGCAAGGCGGGATGACATTCTGGCCGTGCCGCACCGGCGCGGCCAGAACGCAAGTCATCAATGAACGGCAGCGCGCAGCGCCTTGGAGGTGGCGATCGCCTCACCGGCGGCTGCCATGTGCAACCGGCAGTGATCGTGGTGATGGGCGTGCGCCGCGCAGTGTGCTTCAGACTGCTCGCAGGCCGTTATCACGGCGTCGAGCAGCTGGTGAACGAGCTGTCCGTCACTGCTTGACCGGACAATTACACGGCCCGCCTCGGCGACCACGTCAGCGCTGCTGGTGGCGGCTGCAACCGCATCCGACATGCCTCCGGCAGCACTCATCGCGCTCGCGCATGAGGTTGCCGCCACCTCGTAGGCGGCCAGCGCATCGAGGGCGTCCGCCACGAGCGCCAGCTCCACGGAGAACGGCGCCACCGCATTCTGGGCCTCAAGGATCTCTAAGGTAGTCGTCATGTGCAATCGTCCTTTCGTCTGAGCGCTGGATTCGTAAGCGTCGAGCCGCACGCTACAAGACACCACCTGCTCGGTCCTCAGCGTTTTTGCGCAGACTCAGCCGCGGTTTGACGACGCGGGCTCAGCCCTGCCTGACTGGCCGCCGGTCCAACCTCCTGCCCTCCGAGAATCACCGCGCCCCTGACCAGCGGGCGCGGCGACGCGCCCCGGTGGCTCGGCCACTAGTGCAGGACTGCCGGTTGACGAGTACCATTGCCCCGCGATGATCAGCCGTGAGTGCTTGCTCGGACCGCGGGCCCGCCTGGTGTGGCGCGTCGCGCTCCTGCTCGCTCTCCTGGCACTCGCGCTCCTCGCGGCAGACGGCGTACTCGGTGCACTACAGGGTGGCGCACTGGTCATGCTGCCGGCCATCGCGCTGGCAGTCGTGATGCTGACGCATCCGTATCTCGGCGAGGAGGCCATTGCTCGCCTGCGGGAGCGTCGCGGTCCGCGAGAGCGCACAGCGGCGCTAGCCGCACCTGCCTTGCGCGCACCGGAGCGGGTGGCAAGGGGCGGACGGCTCATTGCGGTTGCGTTGGCGGGCAGGGCTCCGCCGCCGCCGCTCGCGGCCTGCCGCTGAGCGCGGCGGGCGCGCGTACACATCGCCGGGCCCCGAGTGATCGGGGCGATTTCAGCATGCGGCGAACGCCAGCAGGCGCTAACTGCATCGTTCTTACAAAGGAGCCCAAATGCCCGTCCACAACTCTCGTGCGCGCCGAGCCGCCAGCACGCGATCATCATGAGCGCCCCGTCCGCTGATGCGCCGGCCGTCGGCACTCAATCCGGCGGTCGACCACTTGTGACCACTCGCGGTATCCAAGTCGCGTTGGGCGTGGTCTGGCTGCTCGACGGCCTGTTTCAGTTCAAGAGCTTCATGTTCACTCACAACATCGTCACGGAAGTATTCGAACCGGCGATGCACGGCCAGCCAGCGTTCATCGGCGATCCGATGAGAACGTTCGACGACTTCTACGGGCGGAATCTGACGCTATGGAACACGCTGTCGGGTGAGATACAGGTCGCAATCGGCCTAGGGCTTATCTGCAGTAAGCGGCTCGTGAAGCCCGCGCTTACGGTGTCTTTTGCGTGGGCGCTCTTCGTCTGGTGGTTTGGCGAGGGCTTCGGCGGCCTCACCTCGAACACACTTCCCGCTCCGTTGATGGGTGCACCGGGCGCCGTGCTGCTCTACGCGATCATCGGACTGCTCGTCTGGCCCACCGACAAGCAGCAGGGCAGATCGCCGGCGGCACTCGGGCCACTCGGCGACCGTGGCGCGCTCGGCATCTGGTCCGGGCTATGGGTGATCGCCGCAGGCCTTTGGCTCGCGAACGTCAACCGAGCGAAGGAAGCAACGTCGGAAATGATCAAGGGCATGGCGGAAGCGTCACCCCATTGGCTCGCCAAAATCCAGAACTCGCTCGCAGGACACGCGCAGGGTCACGGCACAACGATCGCGGTGGTCCTCGCGATAATTTCCATCGCGGTCGCCGTCGGGGTATGGACTCCCCTTCGCTGGCCCGCTCTCGCAATAGGGATCGTGCTCTCACTTGCCTACTGGGTCTACGGCCAGGACATCGGCGGCCCGTTCTGGGCTGAAGGCGCGACGGACTTCAACGCGGGACCGTTGTTCGTGCTGCTCGCGGTCGCGCTCTTCCCAATCGCCCAGGACTCTCGGAGTGCCTGAGAGCACAACGGCGGCGGCCGATGTGCAGGCCAGTCCGATCCAAGCGGCCAGCACCAGCGTCGCTTGACCGACGAGACCGCTAGCTAGCGCAACGTAATACATCAACTGAGAAATGGAGTTTCGATGAGTGACACACAGGTGCAGACAGACAAGGTTGAGACGTACAAGGTGTCCGGCATGACCTGCCAGCACTGCATATCAGCAGTAGACGGCAAGGTTCGCGGCGTACCAGGAGTGACCGACGTGGAAATCGACCTCGCTACCGGTACCGTCGTTGTGCGCGGTGCGGGGGTCGACAGCACTGCGATCCAAGTCGCCGTGGAGGAGGCTGGATACAGCCTCGCCGACCATGTCTGAGCGGCGGACCAGCGCACGCCGCGGGCCACAGCGGGCCGCCGTGATCAGTCCCGCTGGCTGCGGGCAATCGACGAAGGAGACGCGTCTCATGACCACATCAGTAATGAACCGCACAAGCAGAGCACTCATTCTGGCGGCGGGACTCCTCTCTGCAGCGTTGTGCCTGCCCGGGTCTGCCCTGGCCAGCGAAGGCAGCACAATGAGCGGCGGCTGACCATGACGCACACGAGCACAGCGAGTTCAGCACCGGCAATGCCATCCACGACGCACACGAGCACAGCGAGTTCAGCACCGGCAATGCCATCCATGGCTCATATGGGCCCCAGCTCCATGTCGCACATGAGTGGCATGCACTCCACGTCGATGGGGAGCATGTCGATGACAGTCGGGTCAAACTCAACAAACATCCTTCCGAACTGGCTCGCGATCCTCTGGATGCTGGTGTTCTTCGTCATCATCGCCATCCATGGCAGGCACGTGCTCGAAAGTCACGGCCAAAGGCGCGCCTGGCACTCCGGCCATGTGTTCATGGCATTGGGCATGGCGGTCATGTATGCGCCAGGGTCGGTCAACCACTTCAACATCCCGACCGGCTTCTGGTCGCTCGCGTTCGCCAACGGCGCGCTGGCGATCTTGCTGTGGATGCTGGTCCAGGCATTCGAAGGACGCGGGACGAACCTGCTCTGGCTCGTGATGGCATTCGACCTCGGCGCAATGGCGTACATGTGGTCGCCGACCGGATACCAGGCCCCCATCACCTGGCTCCTGGTCGCGTACTTCCTCGCACAAACAGTGCTTTGGGCAACGGACAGGATGCGCAATCTGGACGAGCGGACTGTCTTCGGTGGGGCGATCTCCGTGACGCTAGACGGTGCCATGGCGGCGAGGTCGCTGAGCCGCTCATCTGTTACAAAGACCTGCGTGTCTCGATGTCCGCGATGACGCTCGGTATGGCTTACATGTTCGCTGCGATGCAGCTACTGATGTAGACGCCTGGCAATCAGCGGCTGGGCATGGCGTCGGGATAGCGCTATGAGCGGACAGCAGGCATAGCGAGACACTCCCGACGTCCACGCCCAACCGCAGTCAGCCCGACTCGCGGGTACATGCTCAGCGCCATGAGCCGGCGTGTTGACGGAGACCTTGATCGGCCCCGGGCGGCGCCTCAGTCAACACGCTCCACATCTCGTCGGCGACTGTCGCGGCGCCATAAGAGCGCTTATCGCGCGCCGGTTGCCCAACGGTGGGGTCAGCGACCCCGCCGGAGCGGTTTTAGTCCGATGACTTAGGTTCGTCAGGAA
>CAWBBS010000006.1:0-48167 GCA_963787115.1 uncultured Solirubrobacteraceae bacterium | reverse complement strand
GCCCTGCACGATCCAGGGCTGCCGGCCGCTCTCGGTGAGCATCCACCCGGCCGTGTTCATGATGTACGGCGCCACGACGGCCAGCATCGCGAGTTTCAGGAAGCGTTTGGAGTCAGCGAGTTTGCCTGTTTTCAGCAGCCAGCCGGCCCAAAGTGTCAGCAGCAGCACGAGCGTCGCGACGTAGGCCATGATCCGCATCGACCAGTACTGGATGAAGATGTTCGGCAGGTAGTCACCCGGTCCGTACTTCTTTTCGTCTTCCTTCTGATCTGGTTGAAGCCTATGACCTTGCCGTTCCACGAGTTCGTGGCGAGCAGCGAAAGCAGGTGCGGTATCTGGATGATCTGCGTCGGGGTGTGGTCTTCCTTGCCGCCACCGACCTGGAAGGCGGAGAAGGAGCACGGCTGGCAGGTTTCCCACTGGGCCTCGGCCGCCGCGATCTTCGCCGGCTGGTATTTGGCCTCGACCACGCCGAGCTCGCTGCCGACCGCAAGCGTCAGCAGGATCGAGGGGAGCAGCACGATCACCGAGAGCTTGGCGGTGTGTGTGAAGGACGCGACCGAGCGGCCCTTGCTGATCTGCCATGCGGAGACGGCGAGCATGATCAGCGAGCCGGTGACGAACGCGGCGAGGATGACGTGGACGTACCCCCACAGGAAGGTGCCGTTGGTGAACAGGGCGCCGATGTTGTTCAGTTCGGGCTGGCCGTGGCTGTTGAGCACGTAACCCACCGGATGCTGCATCCAGGAGTTGGCGGCCATGATGAACATCGCGGACAGGATCGTCCCGATGGAAACGAGCCAGATGCACGCCAGGTGCGCGAGCTTCGGGAGCCGGTCCCAGCCGAACAGCCACAGTCCCAGGAAGGTGGACTCCAGGAAGAATGCGGCCAGACCCTCCATCGCCAGCGGGCCGCCGAAGACGTCACCCACGAAGCGGGAATAGGCCGACCAGTTCATCCCGAACTCGAACTCCTGCACGAGCCCGGTGACGACGCCGACGGCGACATTGATGAGGAGCAGGGTGCCGAAGAAGCGCGTCAGGCGTCTGAACTCGGGATTCCCGTTCCGGTACCACATGGTCTGCAGGATCGCGACGAGGAAGGCGAGCCCGATCGTCGTCGGAACGAAGAGGAAGTGGTAGATGCTCGTGGTCGCGAACTGCCACCGCGCAAGTTCATTGGTCATCGTGTGCCCCCTGCTCGGCAGAGCGTCCGCACCGATCCGGGTTCGCGTTGCCTGGCTTCAGCCGCGCACGTCTGATGGGGCATCGAAGCGGGCACTCGTACACCTCGGGGATCAGTAGTTCGACCGGACGCCGTTCCTGGTGGTGGCGTTCGGTCCCAGTTGGGTTCATGAAGGAACTCTTAGCGAGCATAACCCGCGGCTAAATCGAGGAACGGGCGCTATACCGCGGGCGTGCTCAGGCGGAAACCCCCATGGGGGGTCAGGGTAAAACACCTACCTCGACCGCGAACCGCAGAGTGCTGCTCTGGCCGGGCTCAAGGACGTCCAGGTCCTGTCCGCTTCGCAGCGCGTTGGCGGGCGCCGCCATCGGCTCGAAGCACACGAAGTCCTCCCTGGCAGGAGCGTAAATCTGCGCACAGCGGTAGCCCTCCAGGAAGTCGAGCTCCAGGCGCTGCCGGCCGCCGGATACCGCGAACACGGCCTGCTCCTCCACCTCGACGAACCCGTCGTCGAACTCGCGCCCGCCGAGCGCCAGTCGCTCGCGCGGCACCAGGGCGTCGGGGGCGATTGGGATCTGGCGTGCGTCGAGGGTCAGGCGGCGCATCGCCGGAATCTCGAGCAGCCAACCGTCACGGGAGCTGCCGGGAATCGTCAGATACGGGTGGAAGCCGAAGGCGACTGGGACGCGATCTTCAGCGTCGGCGTGGACCGCGATCTCGATCACGAGCCGGCCCGCCGCGAGTGATGCCCGGTACTCGAGCTCATGCGTGAAGGGGAACAGCGCGAACAGCTCCGCGCCGCTCTCACTCCAGCGCAGCCTTGCCGCGAGCGAGCCCACCTCGACGGCGGTGATCTCCCAGTCCAGCCGGCCGGGGACCACGCCGTGCATCGGAAGGCCTGCGGAGTCCATGCATACGACGGCGGGGTCCCGGGGAAGCTCCACCGTGGTGTCCGCCACCGTGTAACGGAAGTCCGCGAGGCGATTCGCCCACGGGTACAGCAGCGGCACTCCCATGGTCTTGCCTAGCGTGGCGTAGGCGTCGACCCCGCCGCGCTGCGCGAGCAGCTCGCGCCCGCCGCACTGCAGCGAGCTGCAGAGCATGCCCGCTGCCGGGACGAAGCTCGCAACCAGGTCCGAAGCGTCGTCCCGGAGCAGCACAACGTCTGGTTCCGCTCCGCTCATCTCGAGAGCGACCGGGGGTCGTGTTCTCGCATGCGCACTTGCCGCAAGAGCCTATCGCCGGCCTCAGCGGTACCGCTGGACTGTCTGAGAGAGTGGCCCTGGCAATGCCGCCTCAAGCATTAGCCCTGGCCTTCGCCGCCTCGATCTATCCGCCGGCGGTCGCCGCGGTGATCGCGCTCGGCCGCGGAGAGCAGCTGCGCTCGCGCGTGTTCGCGTTCGTCCTGGCGGCCGCGCTGACGACGTACGCGGTCGGCGCGGCGATGCTGTTCGCACTGGAAGGGATCGGCGCGACGCGCAAAACCGACCTGAGCCTGAGTTCGGGCCTCTACATGGCCCTGGGAGTGCTGCTGATGCTGCTGGCCGTGCGTCTACAGCGCAGACGCCACAGGCCCGCCGGCGAGGAGGGAGCCGAGAAGGCCACGTCCAAGATCGACCGCTACCTGCGGAGCCGCCGGCTCGCCTTCGCGCTCGGCGTCACCCTCTACATATTGCCGTCGCCGATCTACGCGGGTGCGGTCAAGGCGATCGTCGACGCGCAGCTCTCGACCGGCGGGGAGCTTCTCGCGCTCGCGGTGGCGGTGGCGGTGATGCTGTGGATGATCGAGATCCCGATGCTGATGCTGCTGATCCTGCCGACGCGTGCCGCGCATGCGCTCGACGCGATCAACAGGTGGTTCGCGCGCAACGGAAGGACCATCGCGGTCATCCTCTCGGCGGCGGCTGGCGTGTACCTGGTCATCAAGGGGGCGACCGACCTCGGGTGACGGGCCGGCGCTCGCGCCGGCCCTTCAGCCTTCGGCTTCGGCCACGTCCTGCGCGTGCCTGGCCTCCTTCTTGGCCTCACGCTTGGCCTTGCGTGCCTCAGCCTGTTCGGCGCTCTTCTCGCGCGCCTCCCCGTAGGACTTGGCGACCAGCGACTTGCCGTCGTCCCATCCAAATGCCCGCGCGAGCACGACTATCGCGAACAGGATGCTCCAGGCCGTCGTGACGATCTGCTGTGCGACCGAGTAGGCGGTCGCGTTGGAGCTGCTGGTGATGCCCTTGAGCGACAGCACGTTGAAGCCCTGGACAACGCCTGCGCCGCCCGGGGTCACCGAGGTCATGTTGGCCATCGAGTTCCCGGCGACGACGCGCATGAGCGTGTGGAAGCTGACCGGGATGTTGTAGGCGGCGAGGAACACGGCGATGATCCCGAGCATCGCCAGCCAGCTGACGAACTCCGGCGCGAGCACGCGGGTGAGGTACATCCGCCGGTTGGCGAGGATCGCGCCTCCGATCTTCGCCTCCTCCCACCACTCGGCGATGCGCTTGCGTAGCACCCTGCCGACCATCACGAGCAGCATCGCGACACCGCCGACGAGCACTATCGCCGCGATCGGATGGTCGCTGACGAATCCCAGCTGGAGGCTGAACGTGCCGCCCACCGACAGGAACAGGTACAGATAGCAGGCCATGCCGATAACCGAGTAGAAGATTTTCTGCACCACATAGCCCGCCGCTGCGCCCGCGAACGTGCAGGCCGCGATCAGCGTTGTGTACATGAGGAGCATCACGAGCGTGCCGAGGTTCGCCGGCAGGACGAAATTCAGCGCGACGGCCGTGGAGTAACACGCGAGGACCTGGATCCACCTGACCCCCTGGTCGGGGTAGGCGTAGTGGAGGATCGAATACCAGGCGTATGCCGTGGTCGTCGTCTGCAGGGTGATCAGCGCGATTCCCGCGATCAGATACCCGATCGAGATCGACGTGATCGTGTTCCAGACGCTTGTCACCCATCCGCCGACGTCCAGGCCGAGCAGTGCCGCCGCCGCTCCGATCACGAGGATCACGAGCACACCGATCACGATGTGGTCCAAACGCACCCGCCCGCGCGTTGGGCCCGCCGTCTGCACGCTCGCCATCCGGCGATCTTAGGGGGCCGGCGACTGCGGTCTCTCACTGAACGTTCCGGCGGTCAACCCGGTAGCGTCCCCGGCCACAGCGTCCTGAGGGAGCACGAGTTACGGGGGTTGGAGTTGCCGCAGCCAGAAGAGCCGAATCCGAGTCTCGCTTCGGGGACCGCCGACGGGGCGGTTCCAGCTGAAGAGTCGACCATGCCGGACCGCCAGGGCCTCGTGCTGCTGGCCCTGATCCTCGTGGCGGCGGTCGCGAACCTCAACCTTGCGGTCGCGAACGTGGCGCTCCCGGACATCGGCAAGGCGTTCAACGCCTCCCAGAGCGCCCTTGACCTGGTCGCCGTCGGCTATTCGCTCGGCCTGGCCTCCTCGGTCCTCTACCTCGGCGCCCTCGGGGATCGCTACGGGCGCAAGATGATGCTGATCCTCGGCACCTTCCTGGCGATCCCGGCATCGATACTCGCCGCGACCGCCACCAGCATGGGCGTGCTGATCGCGGCGCGCATCATCGGAGGTCTGGCTGCCGGCATGGCCTACCCGACGACGCTGGCCCTGATCACGGCGCTGTGGTCCGGCCCGGCACGGACCAAGTCGATCGCCCTCTGGTCGGGCCTCGGCGCAGCGATCTCCTCACTCGGGCCGCTCGCCTCGGGTGCCCTGCTCGAGCACCACGCATGGGGATCGGTCTTCCTGCTCACGCTTCCGCTGGCGGTCGTAGCGCTCATCCTCGCGATCATGCTGGTTCCCAGCCACGTCAACGAGGCCAGCGATCCTGTCGACAACCTCGGCGGAATCCTCTCCGTCCTGGCCATCGCCGCGCTCGTTCTCGCGATCAACTTCGCGCCCGTGCCCAATAAGGGCACGGTGGCACTGGGACTCGGGGCCATCGCGCTGGCTGCCGTGCTCGGGTTCTTCTTTCGCCAGCGCGGCGCCAAGTTCCCGCTCTATGACCTCGCCGTTGCCTCCCGGCGCATCTTCTGGGTTGCCGCGGTGGCGGGGATCATCGTCTTCGGGAGCCTGATGGGCGCGATGTTCATCGGGCAGCAGTTCCTCCAGAACGTGCTCGAATACTCCACCCTTGACTCCGGCGCCGCGATCCTTCCGGCCGCCGTCTTCATGGTCATCGTCGCGCCGCGCTCGGCAAAACTGGTGGACGCCCGCGGCGCGAGGTTCACGCTCCTGCTGGGCTACTTCTTCTGCCTGCTCGGCTTTCTGACGATGCTGCTGCTCTGGAAGACCGGCATCCCATATTGGAAGATCGCCCTCGGCTACATCTTTATCGGCATCGGCGTGGGTCTGGCGGGCACGCCGGCCTCGCACTCCCTGACCGGCTCCGTTCCGGTGAGACGAGCCGGCATGGCGTCGGGGACGGCCGACCTTCAGCGCGACCTCGGCGGCGCGATCATGCAGTCGATCCTCGGCGCCCTGCTGACCGCGGGCTTTGCCACCGCGGTTTCCAGCGACATCGCCTCATCACCGAACAAGGCGGCGATCACGACCAGCGTCGAAAACCAGCTGACGAAGTCCTTCTCCAGCGCCGAGGCCGTCGCCAAGCAGTACCCGCATTACGCCGGCGCGATAACCAGCGCCGCCAAGTCGTCGTTCATATCCGGGGCCAACTGGGCCTACGCCGCCGGCATCATCGCCATCGTGCTCGGCGCGGCGCTCATCTATTTCCTCTTCCCGGACAAGGAGAACGAGCTGAGGCTGCTGGCCGAGTACCACGCGACGGACACCGCGGCGGCAGCCGCGGAGACACAGGCCGCCTAGCCCCCTACGGCGCGGGGCTGGGCGTCCCGCCGTTGGTCGTGACGGTGGTGGTCGTCACCGTCGGCGTCGTCGGCACCGTGGTCGTCGTCGTGATGGTGGTCGGTGTCGTGACGGTGGTCGTCGTCACGGTCGTCGTCGTTTTCTGCGTCACCGTCGGCGCGGCGGTCGTGGTGTGGGCGATGCTCACCGCGTTCGTCACGACGGTCGTGCTTTTGGAGCCGCCTTTGGTCGCCAGGACGATCACCACGACGATCAGCGCGATGACGAGGATCACTCCGAAGGCGATGGCCGCCCCGCTGCCTCCGCCTTCAGAAGAAGCGGGGGGTTCGCCCGCCGGGGGCTGGCCGGCATATTGCTGGCCCGCCGGAGGCTGGCCGGGGTAGGGCTGCCCCGCGGGAGGTTGACCTGCGGGCGGCTGGGAACCCTGCACCTGCGTCGGCTCCTCGCCCGGCGGCACCGGCCCGGGTCCTGCTCCATCGGGGGTCATCTAGCGCTCCGATCTGTCGACGGTCCGAGGGAGGACCGCTTGGGGCCCTTTACGGTACCGGCCGGCGAGGACTGTGAGCCTTCAGGTGCCGATCGCCACTACCGCGACGGTCGCGAGCGCGAGCGCGACGGCTGCCGCGGTCAGCCAGTTCACCAGCGGCGGGGACAGGGGCACATAGCTCCCCTGCCTGAGCGCCCTGGCGACGCGATGCTGGCGCAGTGCGCCGACCACAAGGAGCACGATCGAGAGGATGGCGTATCCGAATCCGAGTGCCTTCAGCGACCAGCTGTTGACGCCGGAGAGGCCGGGGAGAAGTCGGCCCACGCCGACGGCGACCGCGGCTGCGCCGACGCCCGTGCGCCACCATGCAAGCCACGTCCTCTCGGCAGCGAGCCAGGTGCGCCTCTTGACGTCGGCGTAGGGGTCGCCAGGCTCGGGGTCTAGCGGCTCATTCATCGGCCTACAACGCTAGCGACCGCCCCGGCCGCCCGCCGCCGGGCGATCAGAACCCGTGGGCGCGGCCGGTCAGTTGCAGGATTGCCCCAAATACCGTTGAAACCCGGATTGGCGTCGCCTGGCGCCCGTCATCTGACGTCAGCAATACAAAGGGGGCGCACATGAGAGGCGCTGGCAGTGCTCTGTTCGTCGGGATCCTGCTCATGATCGCGGGCGTGCTCGACATCGTCTACGGCATCGCCGCGGTGGGCAACTCCCACTTCTACACGGCGGACACGACCTACGTGTTCTCCAGCCTGCACACGTGGGGATGGATAACGATCATCCTGGGCATCATCGAGCTCACGGCCGCGTTCTCGCTGTTCGGCGGCGGCTCCTACGGCCGGGTGGTCGGGATCATCGCCGCTACATTCGGCGCCATCGGGGCGCTGCTGAACATCGGCGGGGCGCACCCGTTCTGGTCGCTCGGGGTGTTCGCGATCTGCCTGATCTGCATCCACGGCCTCGTGGTCCTTGGAGAGCCTGAGGTCATCTGACCTTGAGCGGGGGCCCGCTCTGACCGAGCGGGTCCCCGCAACGGCGCGGGTCTAGTCGCGGACCGGCGGCATGAGCCCGCCGATGATCCAGAAGATCGGTATCGGGATGCCGATCAGGAACATGATCCAGTGCCCGCGTTTGATCGAGCGCAGGCCGAGGATCAGGAACAGAAGGATGTAGATGATCCCGAAGACACCGATGCCTCCGGTCGAGACGGCTGGAACGAGCATGTCTTCTTCCTTTCGAGGGCGCGGAGTCTAGCGTCGCGCGAGGATCGCCGCCACGATCATGGCGGCCCGGGAAGGTTCAGCAACTGAACGACGGCGAACGCGAGGAACATGGTGCCGATGCCTATCAGGGCGTAGCGCCCCTGACGCACGGGGAAGTGCCCGCTGATCCCCACGAGGAACAGCACGGTGGCCAGGTAGACGGTGTCACGCACGTACTTGTCGCCCGTCGACCCTGCTTCCGACCCCTTCTTGAACGCCGCGTCCGCCTGCGCGTCATAGACCTTGGACAACTGTTCCTGCGGAATCACATACTGCGGCATGTAGGACGGCCCGGGCGGCGAGTGGAGGTTGTTTGCGGGATCGGTCGCCAGCCAGGCATGGAACGCCGGACGGTAGCCGGGCCGCAGCCGCCTTTCTGCCAGGCGCTCGGCGGTGGTGTTTCCGGCCACGAAGGCGGAGAACCAAGCGTTGAAGGACACCGAGTCGAGCGTGCGTACCTGCAGTGCCTCGAGGTCGGAGCGGTTCGCCTTCGTGCGGGCCGCGGAGGCCTTCGCGAGCGTGATCGAGGACTCCGTGCTCCACTTGGCCGCCGCGTATCCGGAGTACGCGGCGAGGATCGCGACCACGGAGAGCAGCACCGCCTCGGTTATCGACAGCAGGCGGTCGCGGCGGCCGGACTCCCCCTGCGAGTGTTTGGCCTTCTTGCCGTGCTCGCCGATCTCCTTGCCCACCTCGGATGCGGTCAGCCCCTCAGGCACGGCTCGTCCTCCGATGTTGCCGATCGACTGCCAAGGTGACCTCTCGCGTGAGCTCGCGCACCGTGATGGCGCTGCGGGCCGGGCAGTCTACAGCCCGCTTTCCGGGCCTCGGGGCTCCGCGGGCAGCGCGAGCGGACTCGCCTCAACAGCGTTCTGCCTGGCGACGTGAAATGATTGCGCCCAATGCGGGGGAGCATGCCTTCTTATTGCTGCGCATCCAGCGTCAGGGTCGGTCACGTCGATGTGGGCGGGCGGCCGCATGTCTGACGCGCCGGAGCAGCCCACCCAGGGCGCGGCGGCGGCTGCGGCCGCCGAGAGCGAGACAGCGGTTCAGCCCGCCGTCCTGCAGCCGCGGGACGCGCCCAAGGCCGACCGCCAGCACCGGGGCCTGGTCGCTGGGATCCTCGTGCTCGCCTCGATCATCGGGATCTTCGCGGTGCTGTCGGTGTGGGTGAATCGCCAGGTCCTGAACACCAATGAATGGACCAACACGAGCACCAAACTGCTCGCGGATCCCAAGGTCCAGACAGCCGTCAGCGCTGTGCTCGTGAACGAACTCTTCAAGCAGGTAGACGTCACGAGCGAACTGAAGAAAGTGCTTCCCTCGGAAATCGCCGGGCTCGCCGCGCCGGCGGCAGCGGGCCTTCGCGCGCTCGCCAACCAGGTGGCACCTCAGGTGCTCGCTTCGGCCCCGGTTCAGGAAGCCTGGCGCCAGGCGAACAAGACGGCCCAGCTTCAGCTGCTGCGGATTCTCAACGGCGGCACCAAGACGGTCTCGACCGAAAACGGGGTCGTCGTGCTCAAACTCCATCCGCTGCTGCTGGAACTCGCGGGCCAGCTCGGCCTCGAGAAGCAGCTCGAGGGCGTGCAGTCAAAGCTCAGCGGCGGCACGGGGGCAGCGGCCCGCAGCGCCGCCGAAGAAAAACTCGGCGTGACACTTCCCCCGCCGAGCGGCAACATCGTGATCCTGCGCTCCAACCAGCTGAAGACAGCCCAGGACGCGGTGAAGGGCGTGAAAAGCCTGGCGGTGGTGCTGCCGATCCTCGCGATCCTGCTGTTCATCCTGGCGATCGGGCTGGCCAAGGGCTGGCGCCGGATAGCGTTCCGATCCACGGGCTGGTGCTTCGTCGCGGTCGGCCTGCTGGCCGTACTCGCCCGGCGCCTGCTCGGCGACGCCCTCGTCAACTCACTCGTGAAAGTGCCGGCCAACAGGGAAGCCGTGCACGAAGCGTTCCAGATCGGCACGAGCCTGCTCTATGACATCGCGATCGCGATGATCACCTATGGGCTCGTCCTGGTGCTCGCGGCCTGGCTCGCAGGCAGCACCCGCCCCGCTGTCGCCGTGCGCCGGGCGCTCGCCCCCTCCCTTCGCGAGCACGTCGGATACGTCTACGGAGCAGGGGCGGTCGTTCTGCTGCTCGTCGTCATCTGGGGACCGTTCCCCTCGACCAGGCAGCTGCTTCCGGTGATCGGGTTCGCGATCCTGATCGCGCTCGGAGTCCGCGACCTCCAGCGCACCACCGCGCTCGAGTTCCCCGATGCAGAGGTCGGCGACACCTCGCGGGCACTGCGGGGCTGGGTCGCATCCCGGCGCCGGCACCCCCCCGCCGCCACCGGCTGAGCGCTCTCCCGGTCCACGACCCGCGCACCCCGCGCCCGGCTCCCCGAGACGCCGGTGCGGACTAACACCGACGCCCCACGCGCTGCAACACCTCCGCGCATGTGACTATCCTCCGCAGCGACAGTGGTGCCCCGCATCCGCCTTGGCGCGGGTGCGGCGTCGGCGCCATCCCAAACAGAAAGGACGTTCCAAATGGTCCTAGCGGCCAGCTACCCGTTCCTCGAAGTCTTCTGGACGATGTTGATCTTCTTCGCTTTCCTGATCTGGCTCTGGATCCTGATCACGATCTTCAGCGACCTCTTCCGCCGTCACGACACCTCGGGATTCGTGAAGGTCTTGTGGATCATCTTCATCATCATCTTTCCCTACTTCGGCGCGTTCATCTACCTGATCGTCGAGCACAAGGGAATGACCGAGAGGTCGATCCAGGCCCAGTCGCAGGCCAAGCAGGAATTCGACAAGTACGTGCAGCAGGCGGCCGGTTCGACCGACCCCACCGAGCAGATCGCGAAAGCGAAGACGATGCTCGACAGCGGGACGATCACCCAGGCCGAGTTCGACCAGATCAAGCAGAAGGCGCTCGCCGGCGCATAGGCCCGGCGATGAAGTGGGCGGGGGCGCAGGACGCCCCCGCCCTGCGGGGCGCTAGAGCCTGAACTTCAGGCCGCGGCCCGCCCGGCGCCGCTCGGTCAGCGAGGCCTCGATCGCGCGCAGCAGATCCTCGGTGCTCAGCGCCGCCCCGGAGGACCTGACCCCGGGTGTCTCAGCCTCCTCGCGCCAGGAGGACTCGCCGGCATCATCGGTGTGGCGCCAATACTGGCGGGGGGCGCCGCCTTCCTCGTAGATGACCACGCGCGCAGCGCGGCCGGGCTTCTTCCAGCTTGCCATCAGCGCAGATTATCTGTGAGCGCGCGTGCGGGGTCGCCCCGGTGCGGGGCGCTCACCTGCCGGCGCCGACCCCGAAGCGCCCGTAGAAATCGGCCTCCTGGCGGCCGAGCTCGGTGACAGGCTCGTCCCCGTAGATCCACTCCCGGGCTATCCGGTGCCAGTTGTTGCATGCGCCGAGCTGTGCGAGCACCGCGAGCGTAAGCATCTCCATGCGCCGGCCGAACAGGTGCTCCGGGCGCATGTCCTGGTGGCGCATCTCCCTGAAATGGCTCGAGCGCGGGTCCGAGCTCTCGATCAGTACCTGCGTGGCGATCTCGGATGTGAGGCAGACCTCTTCGTCGGCCGTCGTGTACCACCAGATGGCGTCCTTGATGAAAGCGAGAAGGTTCTCCGGGTCGACCAGCTCCGGCTCGGGCAGGAACCCGTAGTCGGCGAGGATCTTGTGCAACGCGATCGGGTCGTTCTCGGCCACTGCCCGCTGGCAGGCGAGCTCCATCTCGACGGGCTCGGCATCCAGGCGCTTGAAGAGGCCGAAGTCCAGGAACGCCACGCGGCCGTCGTCCATGAGCAGGAAGTTCCCGGGGTGCGGGTCGCCGGAGAACTGGCGGTGCCTGTAGAGGCATCCCAGGAAGAAGCGGAAGATGATCTCGCCGATCCTGTCGCGCTCGCCCTGGGGCAGGCCCTTGATGTCTTCGAAGCCCACCCCGGTGATGAAGTCGCTGACCATCACCCGGCGCCGCGAGAGGCTGCTGACGACCTCCGGGATCACGACGAACGGGTGACCGCGGAATATGCGCGCCAGGGAGCGCTGGTTCTGCGCCTCGAGCTCGTAGTCGAGCTCTTCCACGATCCGCTCCCTGATCTCGGTCGTGACGGCCTTGACGTCCATGCCCGGCGTCATCCGCTTGAACATCCGCATGATCATGTCCAGGTTCTGAAGGTCGGCCCTGACGGCCTCCGCGACACCCGGATACTGGACCTTGACGGCGACCTCCCGCCCGTCGTCCGCAAGGGTCGCGCGGTAGACCTGGCCGATCGAGGCCGCGGCGATGGGCTCCTCGTCGAACGAGGAGAAGATCGCCGAGATCGGCTCTTCCAGGTCCTCTTCGATGACCCGGCGCATCTGCTTGAAGGACACGGTGGGGGCCGCGTTGCGGAGCTTGGCGAGCTCCTGCTGGAACTCCTCGCGGTGCTCCTCGGGAACGATGCCGACGTCCAGGAACGACATCACCTGCCCGAGCTTCATCGCAGCGCCCTTCATCGTCCCGAGCACCGCAACGACCTGCTTGGCGGTCTCGAGCTGCCGTTTCGCGAGAGCCTCTTCCGAGGCCTCTTCGGTGCGCGTGACGTTCGCGGCGCGCGTTCCGAGGCGCTTTACGGCCTCACTCGCGGCGAGCGAGGCCACTGTGGCCGTACGGCGGGCGCGGGAGGTCGGAATCTTCTCGTTCTCTCCGGCCACACCCCCCATGCTAGAACCGCCGGCCCCGCGCGGTCCCGCGCCCTACTCCTCGCGCAGCACCTGCGAACCCGGAACGATGTCGTCCGCGCCGTCCTCCCAGCGCACCCACGCCTTGGTCCCGCCGTCGTAGTCGGCGCCCAGGAGCACGAGCGTGGCGGGCCTTCCGAAGGCTGTGCACGGCTCGGTTCCCTTGGGGTCCAGCCCGCGCCACACACGGATGAACGGGTTGTGCTCCCACTCGCGCTCCACGGTGGTCGGATCCGCGTGCCCGGGCTGGATGACCGTATCCGGCGGGAGCTCCATCAGCGTGCCCATGATCGAGTCGCGAAGGTCCGTGTAGGTCGTGTGACCCGGTGCTTTAACCCCGCCGACCGAGTCACGGAAGAGCGTGTCCCCCGTGAAGACGGCGGCGCCGTCACCGGCGAAGTCCCCCGCCCGCGAGCCGCCCGGTCCCGCGCCGCTCTCGGTGACCAGGAAGGAGAGCATCCCGGCGGTGTGGCCGGGCGTGTGCAGGGCGCGGATCTCCAGCCCGCCGATCACGAGCGTCTGCCCCGGCTCGAACGTCTCGATGCCTGCGAAGGCGTCCTGCTCGCCGCCGCCCGCGAGCAGGTCGCGCTCGACGGGGCTGGCGAGCACCTTCAGAGCCGGCCAACGCGCTCGCAGCGTCCCGACCTCGCTGACGTGGTCGAAATGGTGGTGGGTCAGGAGCACATGCGTCGGCTTCACGCCCAGGCGCTCTGCGGCCTCGATCAGCGGCTCCACGGGCCCCCCCGCGTCGATGAAGAAGGCGGTGCCCCCCTCTCGGTCGGCGACGAGGTAGGTGTTGGAGATGAACTGCGGGTGGCTCACGCGCTCGAGGATCACGGCGCAAATCCTCGCACGTGAGCAGCGCGCGCGCTAGGTGGAAAGGAGAGCGCCGAGGCCCTGCAGATAGGACTCCCGGCCGATGTCCCGCCGCCACTCCAGCCCGGGGACGGTCAAGGCGCAGTCGACGACCTGCGCCCGGGCCTGCTCGAGCGTCGGCGCGGTAGCGGCCAGCGCGACGGCCCGCGAGGTCCCCACCGTCCGGTAGAGGCCCTGCCCCACCTCGATCGCCGAGGAGAAGAAAACGCTGGTGCCGCCCTCCTCCATGCCGGCGGCGTCAAGGCTGAACTCGCGCGGCTCACCCGCCCTGAGCGCGTAGTCGGGTGACACCAGATACAGGACGACGGAGGCCTCCTCGCGCAGGCGCACGTCGGACGCGGAGAGCGTCCCGGAGGCCAGGCGCTCCATCACGGCCGGCCAGTCACCCTCGAACAGGCTCATGATGTTCATGCACTCGGGGTCCCCGAATCGGGCGTTGAACTCGATCACCTTGACGCCGTCGGCGGTGGCGAAGAAGCCGCTGTTCATGATGCCGGTGAAATGCCTGCCCTCCTCCGCCAGGCGGTCGATGACGCGCTGGATGATCGAGCAGGCCTGCTCGTAGTGGCCGCTCGTCATGAACGGCAGGATCGGAGAGGCCATCGTCAGCGAGCCCATGCCCCCTGTCCCTGGGCCCTCGTCGCCGTCGAAGCGATAAGGGAAGTCGTAGGTCGAGGGAGGGAAGATGACCGTTCGCCCGTCGCTGATCGCCTGGATCGTGAACTCGGCTCCGTCGATCTTCTCCTCGATCAGGACCGACTCGCGCCCGGCGCCGCGCTCGAGCAGTTCGATCGCGTACTCCTCCGCCTCCTTCGTGCCGGCCAGGTGCGGGCCCATCACCTTCACGCCCTTGCCCCCCGTGAGCCCCGACGGCTTGACCACCACGGGCGTCGAGCCGAACGAGGCGACGGCCTCGTGCACCTGTGCGGGGGCTCTGACGACGCGCAGCAGCGGAACCGCCTCGGGCGCGATGCCCGCGAGCAGCGAGCGCGCGTAGGTCTTGTTCCACTCGATCTCCGAGCCCGCCCGCGTCGGGCCGACCGCGCGGGTCCCCTGCGCCATCAGCGCGTCGACGACCCCCGCCTGCAGTGGTTCGTCCGCGCTGACCATGGCGATATCGATCTCGCGCTCCCTTGCGAACGCCGCCACCGCGCGCGGGTCGCACACGTCTCCGATGCCGTGACCCCCGCCGGACCGGGCGGCCGCGCGGACGATCGAAGGGTTCTCATGACCGACGAACGCGTGCAGCTCGCTGTGCTCGGCCATCCGCTTCGCCAGGGCGCTCTCGCGTCCTCCGTGACCAACGATCAGGGTTCTCACGCGGCCAGTCTAGACTCCGGCCCATGAACCTCATACACACGTGCTACCGGATCACCGACATCGACCGCTCGGTTGCGTTCTACAACGCACTCGGCTTCGAGGAGATCGGGCGCCTGCCGATCAAAGACGAGGCCGTCAACGTGTTCATGAACCAGCCCGGGGACGGCGACATGCCGCGACTGGAGCTCACATACAACTTCGGCGTCGACAGCTACGAGATCGGGAGCGGCTACGGCCACATCGCGATCACCTCTGACGACCTCGACGGAACGTTGGCCCGTCTGGCCGAGCAGGGCATCGAGCCCGAGAAGCCGCCGTATTCGGTGCGCGAGGGCGGCTCGCGGCTGTGCTTCGTCAGGGACCCGGACGGCTACCGGATCGAGATCATCGAGCAGTCGTAGCTTCTGGCCTCCGGGTTGTCGGCAGACATGGCCAGCGGGCACGACCGCACGGATACCCTGTCCTCCGGGCTCGTCAGGCTCGAGCAGGTCGGCGCGCCGCAGCTCCGCGCGATACTCGACGGCACGCCGGAGCGCGGCCTGCCGTGGACGCCGGGCTTTCCTGCGCCTCCGCTGCTCGACTTCCTGCGCAGGGCCGACGAAGCCGGGTCCGGTGCCGGGATGCGCAGATACGAGACGCCCGGGCGAAACACTGCCGGCTGCTCATCGCCCACGACGGGAAGTCTGCCACCGGCGCGCGGTGAAGCGTCAGGATCGGAGCGGCGCCAGCGCCTCGCTGACGCGCAGCAGCTCATCGAGCATCGCGTCGGCCGCCTTGTCCATGACCTCGTTGGAGCGGATCTCGCCCTCGTCGTCTATGAACTGCGCGACGAACGGGATGGAGACCGCCTCTGCGGTCGGGAACACACGCAGCGGGGTGAGGACCTGCTTGGTCATCTGCACCGAGCGCGTACCCGCGGACACGCCGCCGTATGAGACGAAGCCGACCGGCTTGTAGTTCCACTCGACGTGGAGGAAGTCGATGGAGTTCTTGAGCGTCGCCGGCATGCCGTAGTTGTACTCGGGGGTCACGAAAGCGAAGGCGTCCGCCGCAGCCACCCGGTCGCTCCAGTCCCTGGTGTGCTGGTGGGTGTACTGGTGCAGGCGCGGATGGTTCGGCTCATCCATGAATGGGAGGTCGATCTCCGCCAGGTCGGCGAGATCGACGTCGAAGCCTCCGTGTGCGCGAGCCCTCGCGTCGAACCACATGCCAACCGGCAGACCGACGCGCCCGGGGCGCGTGCTTGCGATCACGACCATCAGCTTCGCCATGCACCCAACCTACTCCCAGCCGCGCTACCCTGCGCTCAGATGGCGGACACGAGCAAGATCGCCAAGAACCTGGAGCGCTTCGCGCAGGCGATAGCCGCCCACGACCGCGAGAACCCGACCCACACCGCCTACGGGATCGGGCTGGCGCACTTCGACATGGAGCGCCTCGGGCTCGACGAGGGCGAGGAGATCCTTCCCGGCATCCGCATCCAGGCCGACGGCGGCGTCACCGGCAACTTCCGCGTCCTCTGCGACGGCGAGCACGAGAACGAGCTCACCGAGGAGGAGGAGCAGGCCGTGGACGCGATCGCCTCCCAGGAGCTCCCGGCCATAGCCCCGGGCCTCGGCGCGGGGCCCCGCGAGTACTGAGCCCGCGCGCTCAGGCGAGACGGGGAGCGGGCACGCCCGCTCGCTCGGCGATCATCGCCGACAGCCGCTGGATCGTCGGGCAGCTCAGCCCGTTGCGCGCCGCCGCGCGCATCACCGAGCCCGGGATAGCGTCGAGCTCCGGCGGGCGGCCGGCCGCTATGTCGCGCTGCATCGAGCTGCCGAGCGTCGCGTGGGCGTCGGTGAGTTCCTTCAGCGCGCGCGCCGGCTCGATCGGATAGCCGTCGGCCGCTGCCACCGCGCATGCCTCGTCGATCGCCCCCACGAGGTCCGCGCGCAGCGCCGGGGTGGAGAGGATCTCGCCGAGCAGCTTGTCGTAGGCGCTGGTGGTGCACGCGAGCGCGTTCAGGCGCACCAGCTTGGACCACATGACCTGCGCTTCGGAGTCCAGCACCCTCGCCGGGATGCCGGCCTCCGTCAGCGTCTCGGCGAGCGCGAGCATCAAAGGACGTAGATCCTCGCCGCCCGCCATGTCGATCCGCAGGAACGGGCTCGTGTGGACGATGACCCCGGGCTCGGGCCGGTCGGCCTCGACGCGTATCGCCCCGGCAGAAACAGATCCGGGCGCGAAGCGGGCCCGGAGCACCGCGAGGTGGTCGAGCCCGTTCAGAAGGGGAACGACAAGGCCGGGCTCGCATGCGACGCGCTCCAGCGCGGACTGCAGCCCGGCTGCCTTGGTGGCGACCATCAGGACGTCGGGAGCCTCATCGAGGATCGAGATGGTCCTCGGGTGCGCGACGAAGTCGCCGAGCGTCACGCTGCTGACGCGCAGGCCGTGCTCGGTGATGACCTCGACGGTGCTCGGCTGCGCGACCACGAGCACGTCCTCGCCCGCACGGGCGAGCGCGCCGGCGATCAGGCCGCCGACTCCTCCGGGCCCGAGAACGGCGATCCTCATGGCCGCGGATCGATCAGGACGCCGGGGTTCATCACGCCCGCCGGGTCAACCGCGTCCTTGGCGCCCTGCAGCGCGCCCGCGAACGGGTCCGGGCGCTGGCGGTCATACCAGGGCCGGTGGTCCCGGCCGACGGCGTGATGGTGGGTGATGGTCCCGCCCTCGGCGATGATGGCGTCCCCGACCGCCCGCTTTACGGCCGCCCACTGCTCGACCTCCTGGCCCCGCACGGCGGGCGCGATCACGGTGAAGTAGGGCGCCGGGCCGTCGGGATACACGTGGGTGAAGCGGCAGAAGACCCGGCCCTGATCACCGCAGGACTCGCTGAGCGCCTCGCGCGCGGCCGCCATCACGCGCCCGTGCAGGGCGATGAAGCGATCCCAGGTGACCGCGGTCTCGAACGTCTCGGCCAGGATGCCCGCCGCCACCAGCACGTCGCGCAGATAGGGGGCGCCGAGGAACGCCTCGCGCCAGGAGCTGACCGCGTCGCCGCCGGATCCGCCCTCCTCGGCGGTGCCGCCGTGCTCGGCGCAGAGCTCCAGCGCACGTGCCAGCTGGGCGTCGACCGGGTGGTCGGATGACTCGAAGCCGAGCACCAGCAGCGCGTGCGAGCCGTCTCCGGCCATCGTGAGAGCGGCCTCGCCGGCGTCGAGCAGACGGCAGTTGGACGGATTCAGGCCCGACTGGGAGATGGCGCGCACGCAGTCGGCGGCGCCCATGAAGGTCGGGAACCGCACGCCGGCCGATCGCCTGTGCTCGGGCCGGGGCTGGACCCTCACCCAAGCCTCGGTGATGACGCCGAGCGAGCCCTCCGAGCCTGCGAGGACGCGGTCCGGGCTTACGCCAGCGCCGGAGCCGGGCAGACGGCGCGACTCCCACACGCCGACGGGCGTGATCGCCCGGACGGACTCGATGAAGTCCTCGATGTGGGTCCACACGGTCGCAAAATGCCCTCCGGCACGCGTGGCTATCCATCCGCCGAGCGTCGAGAACTCGAAGGACTGCGGAAAGTGGCGCAGCGTGAGCCCCCGCTCGCCCAGTTCGCGCTCGAGGGCCGGCCCGAAGGCGCCGGCCTGGATGCGGGCCGCCCGCGAAATCTCGTCGATCTCCAGCACCCCGCCCAGCTCGCCGAGGTCCAGCGAGACCGTTCCGTTGTAGCCCGGCCCGACATCCGGGGTCACGCCGCCGACGACGGAGGTCCCGCCCCCGAACGGGATCACGGCGATGCGCTCGCCGGTGGCCCACTCGAGCACTCGCTCGATGTCGCTCTCCCGTCGCGGCACCGCGACCAGGTCGGGGGGAAGCTCGAAGCGTCCGTGGAAGCCCTGGACCAGGTCCGAGTAGGACTTCCCGAGAGCGTGGGATGCGCGTGAGTGGGCGTCGTGCACGCAGATCCCGGCGAGCGCGGGCGGCGCCTGGATGCGCGGCGCCGGCATCCTGACGAGCTCGATCGGCACCGGCTCCTGCACCTCGCCCAGGGGCAATCCGAGGTGCTCGCTCAGAGCGGCCGCTCGCGCGCGTACCTCCTCCAGGCCAGGCTGCTGATCCTCATAGCCCCAGCCCCAGTGCTTTCGCCTTCGGGTGCTCACCGGCGCGAGTCTATTCACGCCGGCCCCTCGCACACCCAATAGCCTTCATCGCCAGTGTCCAGCCAACCTGAGCAGCCGAGTCCCACTCCTGAGATCCTCGCCCGCGGCCCGTGGGAGATGTCGGATATCCATGCGCACTGGCTGGCGGAGCACTTCCTTCCGTCGGACGCCCACACGATCGAGGCCGATCGGGCGATCCAGGAGCTGCACGAACGCGGCTCGCCCAGCCACGACGGGCTGGCGGCCCGGCTGGTCAGCTTCAGCGAGCAGGGACGGGGCATCTCGTTCGAGATGCAGCCCTTGAGGTGGGCGCTGCGCCTCGTCGGCGAGGACGCCTCGCAGAGCATGGCGGCGCTGTGCGTGACCCGTGCGGCCGACGGACGGTGGCTGGCGGGCAGGCGCGCTCCATGGGTCGCCTCCTGGGCCGGCCGGTGGGCTCTCGGCGCCGGCGGCGCTGTCGATGTCGGCGAGAGCCCGGCCGAGACGCTCGTGCGCGAGCTGAAGGAGGAGTGGTCCGTCGATCCCGAGCGGGTGCGAGGCGAGGCTCTCCTGCGCCTGCCCCACCAGATGGTGATGTTCGTCGGCCAGGCCTGGCTTGCCGACGGGGCCGACGAGGACGTCACGCCGGACCACGAGCACGATGAATACGCGTGGTGGCCCAGCGACATCGACCAGTGGCCCTCCGAGGGCGAGACGCTCGCGACGATGGCCCGCTGGCTGTCCTCATGAGCACACCGGGTCCTGACATCGCCGAACGGGTGAGCACGCCCCGGCGCGACGGCGTGGGCCCGCTCACCTTCAAGCGCCTGAAGTGGACCTCTTTCACCCACTCGTGCATCTACCTGGGACTGTTGCTCTGCGCATTCGCCGTCGGCAAACCAGAGCCGCTCACGTTCGCCCTTGGCCTCACACACGGCCTGCTCTGGATCTTCATGTCGCTCCTCTGCATCACGGCTGCGCGGCTTCGGGTGGTGTCGCTGCGCCTCGCCGTGGCCGTCGCGGTACTCGGCGGCATCGGCCCCTTCTTCGGCAGCTACGAGTTCGTCCGCGAGGAACGCGAGCGCGCTCCTGCGCCCTCCGCCCCACCCGCGGCCGGCGACCATGCGTAGCCAGTTCACGGCGCCGATACATGTGAAAGCGCTCACCCGGTCATGGTGATGTCGGCCGACCGGCCGCGCTAGAGTGAGGAACCGATGGCACAGGCCGACACGGCTCAGCAGATAATCGACGTCGTGACCCCCGCTGCGGGCGAGTCGGTAACCGAGGGAACCATCCTCGAATGGCATGTGAAGGTCGGAGATGAGATCAAGGCCGACGCCACGATCGTCGAGATCTCCACCGACAAGGTGGACGTCGAGCTCCCCTCGCCGGCCGCCGGAGTCGTGACCGAGCTGCTCGTCCAGGAGGGCGACACCGTCACCGTCGGGCAGGTCATCGCCCGTATCGCCGTGGGCGCCGCGGCGGGCTCGAACGGCTCCGGAAACGGCTCGGCCCAGGCCTCGCCACCCGCTGATCCGACCACCCCCGCCCCGCCCGCCGCCGCCCCCCCGGCCCCGAGCGCGCCCGCACCGCAGAGCGCTGCAGGCAGGATCGTCGACGTCGTGACCCCCGCCGCAGGCGAGTCCGTGACCGAGGGCACGATCCTCGAATGGCACGTGAAGGTCGGAGATGCGATCAAGGCCGACGCCACGATCGTGGAGATCTCCACCGACAAGGTGGACGTCGAGCTGCCGGCGCCCGTCAGCGGCACCGTCACCGAGCTGCTCGTCCACGAGGGCGACACCGTCACCGTGGGACAGGTGATCGCGCGCATCGCCGAGGGCGCCGCGGCAACCGGATCCGGAGCAGTGAACGGTCCCGGCAACGGGGCGGCAGCCGCTCAGGCGCCAGAGGCCCCCGCCGCCGCGCCGGAGGGGGTCAAGGTCTCGCCAGTCGCCGCGCGTGCGGCTGCGGCGGAGGGCGTGAGCCTGACCCAGGTGTCAGGCAGCGGCCCCGCGGGCCGGATCACGAAGGCCGACGTACTGTCCGCAGCCGGCGGAAACGGCTCCGCGTCGAACGGCTCGGCCACGCACGCACCCGAGGCAAAGCCGATGCGGGGCGGAGCAGCGACGCTGGCCCGCTACATGGACCAGTCGCTCTCGATACCGACCGCGACGAGCTTCAGGACTCTCACGGTCACGGTCCTCGACGGCCGCCGGCGCGAGCTGAAGGAGGCCTCGCGCAAGGTCTCCTTCACACACCTGATCGCCTACGCGATCGCCCGCGCAGGAACCGACATGCCCGTGATGGCAGACCATTTCGCCGACGTGGACGGCAAGCCGCACCGCGTCGTCGACGGCCAGGTCAACCTCGGGCTCGCCGTGGACGTGGAGAAGAAGGACGGCTCCAGGACGCTGATGGTTCCCGTGATCGCGGACGCCGGACGCATGAGCTTCAGCGCATTTCTCGCCGCCTACGACGCGCTCGTGGAGAAGGCCCGCACGAACACCCTCACCGCCGACGACCTCGTGGGCGCCAACATCACGCTGACCAACCCGGGTGGGCTGGGCACGATCGCCTCTGTCCCCCGGCTGATGGCCGGCCAGGGCACGATCGTCGCGACCGGCTCGATCGCCTACCCGGTCGGCCTGGGCAACATCGGCGCCGGCATCGGCGCCGAGAAGGTCCTGACGATGACCTCCACCTACGACCACCGCATCATCCAGGGGGCGGAGTCCGGCCGCTTCCTGGCACGGATCGAGGAGTACCTGCAGGGCGGCGAGGGCTTCTACGAGGACGTCTTCGAGTCGCTCGGGCTGCAGGCGGGCCCGCCCCCATCGCCGCCCGTAGCCACCGCTGCCCCTGCGGCCGCGCTCGCGGACGGCCACGTCGCCACAACGGGCGGTGAGCAGCTGCTGCAGGCTGTGCAGGCCGCCAGCACCTACGTCGGGCGCGTGCGCAGCCACGGTCACCTGGCCGCACACCTCGACCCGCTCGGCATCGAGCCGGAGGGCGACCCGGGGCTTGACCCGGAGGCGCTCGGGCTGACACCCGACATCCAGGCCAGGCTCCCCGCACGGATATTCCAGATGTACGTGTCGGGCGAGACGCTCGCGGACGCCCTGCCGCATCTGCGCGAGACGTACTGCGGAACGATCGCCTATGAGATCGAGCACATCGCATCCCACCGCCAGCGCGTGTGGCTGCGCGAGCACATCGAGGCCGGCGCCTACCGGCTGCCGTTGAGCGGCGACGAACGCCGCACGATGCTCAGGCGGCTGGTCGAGGTCGACGCGCTCGAGCGCTTCATGCACAAGGCCTACCTGGGCCAGCACCAGTTCTCGATCGAGGGCCTGGACATGACCGTGCCGATGCTCGACGAGCTGATCCAGCTCTCCGCAGGAATCGGCGCCCAGGAGGTGGTCGTCGGGATGGCCCACCGTGGCCGGCTGAACGTGCTCGCGCACAACCTCGGGCGTGCCTACGACACGATCTTCGCCGAGTTCGAGGGCGCCTCCACCCTGGAGGCCGTCACGACGATCCCCCAGGGCGGGACCGGCGACGTCAAGTACCACCACGGCACGCAGGGCACCTACCAGCTGCCCGCCGGCGGGACGATCCGCGTGAACCTGGAGTCCAACCCGAGCCACCTGGAGTACGTCTCCCCGGTGGTCGAGGGAGCCACTCGAGCGGCGCAGACCTCGCGCGAAGGCCCCCACGCGATCCAGAACACCGACGCCGCCGTACCGATCGTCATCCACGGCGACGCCTCCTTCCCGGGACAGGGCGTCGTCTCCGAGACCCTCAACCTGCAGGCGCTCGACGGCTACAAGGTCGGCGGCACCGTGCACCTGATCATGAACAACCAGATCGGGTTCACCACCGACCCGGACGACTCCCGCTCCACGCGCTGGGCATCGGATCTGGCGAAGGGCTTCGACGTCCCGATCATCCACGTCAACGCCGACGACGTCGAGGCGTGCATGGCGGCCGTGAGGCTTGCGTTCGCCTTCCGCCAGGAGTTCGGCCACGACGTCCTGATCGACCTGATCGGCTACCGGCGCTTCGGGCACAACGAGTCGGACGAGCCCGCCTACACGCAGCCCGAGATGTACGCCAAGATCAAGAGCAAGAAGCGCGTCGCCGAGCTGTGGTCCGACCGCCTGGTGGCAGAGGGCGTCGTCTCGCCGGACGAGGTCGAGCGCCAGGCACAGGAGGTCTGGGACAACCTGACGCTGCTGCACCAGAGACTGAAGGCGAAGATCACCGCCGCGGCCGAGCACGGCGGCGAGCACTCAACGGGCGAGTATCAGCTCGACCGCTCCCCCAGCCCCGACGTCGAGACCGCCGTCCCGGCGGCCCGCCTGCGGAGCCTCGGCGCGGACCTGCTCAGGGTGCCGGAGGACTTCACGGTGCACCCGAAGCTCGTGAAACAGCTCGACCGCCGCCGCGAGGCTCTGGCCGACACGGAGCCGGACGCCGCGAACATCGACTGGGCCCACGCCGAGGCCCTCGCGTTCGCCTCGCTGCTCACCGAGGGGACTCCGCTGCGCCTCTCAGGCCAGGACACCGAGCGCGGCACGTTCAGCCAGCGGCACATGGTCCTGCACGACGCGAAGACCGGCCAGACGGTGTGCCCGATCCAGACGCTGCCGGGCGCGATCGCCCCGCTGGAGCTTCACAACAGCCCGCTGTCGGAGCTCGCGTGCCTGGGCTTCGAGTACGGCTACAGCCAGGAGGCCCCGGAGACCCTGGTCCTGTGGGAGGCCCAGTTCGGCGACTTCGTCAACTCCGCCCAGGTCATCATCGACCAGTTCATCGTCTCGGGGCTGGCGAAGTGGGGACAGACCTCACGGCTGACGCTGCTGCTCCCCCACGGCTACGAGGGCTCCGGCCCCGAGCACTCCTCCGCGCGCCTGGAGCGCTTCCTGCGCAGCGCCGCCGAGGGCAACATCCGCGTCGCGAGCCCCACGACGCCCGCCCAGTACTTCCACCTGCTCCGCCGCCAGGCCCGCATCGCAAAGCAGCGCCCGCTTGTCGTGATGACGCCGAAGTCGCTGCTGCGGCTGCCGCAGGCGGCGAGCTCGATCGCCGACATGGCCGAGGGCACGCGCTTTGAGCCGGTGCTGGCCGAGCCGGGGGTGCAGGACGAGCAGGTCACGCGCCTGGTGCTCTGCACCGGCAAGATCTACTACGACCTCGTCGGTCACTCCGAGCGCGCCTCGCACGTCGGTCTGGCTGTGGCCCGCGTCGAGCTCCTCTACCCCTTCCCGGAAGCCCAGATCCTCGAGCTGATGAATCGCTATCCGAACCTGCAGGAGGTCCTGTGGGTCCAGGAGGAGCCCCGCAACATGGGTGGCCGCGCGCACATGTTCCCGAGGCTGATGCAGATCATGCCCGAGGAGATGCACTTCGGCTATGTGGGACGCCCCGAGCGGGCGAGCCCGGGCGAGGGATACCCGGCGGCGCACATCGATGAACAGAACCGCATCGTCACAACCGCCATCGACCTGCGCCAGCCGATCTCCCAGTACCCGAAAAAGACACCCGGCGAGCGCTGATGGGCTCGCTCTGGCGCCGCTTTCGGAACGTCATGCGCCAGCGCAAGCGCAGGCGCGCCGGCGGGGTCTGATCAGCGGCCCTTCCAGGCCGGGTCGCGCTTCTCCTTGAACGCGGCCGCTCCCTCGCGGGAGTCCTCGGAGCCGAACACCGGGCCTGAGATCGCACCCTGCTTCTCCCACATCTCCGCCAGGCTCCAGTCCTGCTGCTCCTGCAGGATCTGCTTGGAGGCGATCAGCGCCAGCGGCCCGTTCTTCGCCAGGCGTCCTGCGAGCTCCAGCGCGCCCTCGACCGCGGATCCCGGCTCGGCAAGATGGTTGACGAGCCCGAAGTCGTAGAAGCGCTCGGCGGGCATCGTGTCGCCGGTGAGCGCCAGCTCCATGACCACGTGGTAGGGCATCCGCCGCGGCATCCTCAGCAGCGCCCCGGCGGCGGCCACGAGCGAGCGCTTGGCCTCGGGGATCCCGAGCTTTGCGCCCTTCGCCGCGACGATCAGGTCGCATGCGAGCGCGATCTCCAGGCCGCCCGCGACGGCGAAGCCCTCGATCGCGGCGATCAGCGGCTTGCGCGCCGAGCGCTGCGCGATCCCGGCGAAGCCGCGGTCTCCATACCAGGGCGACTCACCCTTGACGAAGGCTCCGAGGTCCATCCCCGCGCAGAAGAAGCCGCCCGCGCCGGTGATGACACCGACCGCGAGGCCGTCGTCGGCGTCGAGCTGCTCGAGCGCGTTGGCGAGGCCCTCGGCGAGCGCGGCGTTGACCGCGTTGCGGACCTCAGGGCGATTCAGCGTGATGAGCAGGACGTTCTCGCGCCGCTCGGTGAGGACGGGCTCCTCGGCGTTCATCTGGACGGCTCTCCTTTCTCGGGGAGAGCGCAGCCTATCCGCGTTGCGCCCCCGGCTGCTCAGGCCGCGAACAGGCGCAGGTCCGGCTCGCGTTCGCCGCGCAGCACCTCAGGGTCGACCTCCACGCAGTCGATCCCCCGCGACAGCGCGAGCACGCGCGCCTGCGGCTTGATCACCTGCGCCGCCAGCACTCCCCGGCAGGAGCCCATCGCCGGGTCCTGGCGTATGCGCTCCAGGTAGCGGGTGAGCTGCTCGACGGCGTCGATGGTCGCGATGCGCTTGATCTCGACCGCGATCCACTCGTCCTGCTCGTCCCTGCACATGAGATCGACCGGCCCGATGTCCGTCGGCCACTCGCGCCGCACCAGGCGCAGACCCTCCCCGCACCACTGCGGTGAGTCCGCGAGCAGCTCCTGAAGCTCGCGCTCCATGCCCTCCTTCTCGAGTGAGATGAGGACGTCGAGCTCGTGCTCCACGTCCGAGAGGACGCTGTCGATGGTGATCTCGAGCCGCTCATCGCCCGAGCGGCGGCGAACACTCAGCGCACACAGCTCGCCGTCGGGGCCGAGCTCCTCCTCGACGACCGTCGGGGGGATCATCCAGTTCAGCGGCTTGACGTTCGGCCCGCCGCCGTCGGCCCAGACCATGAACGTCCCGTCCCCCTTGATCATCAGCAGCCTGACGGCGCGGGGAAGGACGGTGCTCAGTCGGCCGGAGTAGGAGACCTCACAGCTGGCCACGATCAGGCGCATCGCCGGACGGTACCGCCTGCGGCGGATCCACCACATCCGGGGGCGGGGAGACCGGAGCCGCCTGCGCCGTCGCGGCCTGGGCGGGAGGGGCCGCCGGCACGACGGTGGCCGTCTGCGCCGCGGGCGGCTGCGGCTGCTGCTGCCCGGAGCCCTCGCCGACGGCGTCGCGGAACTCGCGGATCCCGCTGCCCAGGGCGCGCGCGAGATCCGGTAACCGTTTCGGGCCCAGAACGATCAGCGCGACTATCGCGATGAAGAGAATGTGGACAGGGTTCTCGATGCCCATCCCCCTCAGGCTAGCGCCCCGGGCCCCCGCCGGTCTGCCTCATACCCTCTGCTCCGATGGCAGAAGCCACAGCGGCCAAAGCACCCCGTCCCTACCCGCCACCGCCACTGGCCGAACGCGTGTGGCCCGCGCAGCTCACCGCCGTCGTCGCGATCGCCCTGCAGCTGACTCTCCCCGACCGCCTCACAGTGGGCCCCACCTGGCTCCTCCCGGCTCTCGAGGTCCTGATGATCATCGTCCTGGCCATCTCGACGGTGCATCTGCGCCTTGAGGACAACCACCCCCGGCGCCGGGTGGGAGCGATCGCGCTGATCGCGCTGGTCACCGCCGCGAACATCCTCTCGCTGTACCTGCTGGCCCACTACCTGCTGCACAACAACGTCACCAAAGGCCGCGAGCTGATCGGCTCGGGGGTGCTGATCTGGCTGACGAACTTCCTGATCTTCGCGCTCTGGTACTGGGAGCTGGACCGAGGAGGCCCGGGGCGGCGCGCCGAGGGCAGCGACGGTCCGCCGGACTTCCTGTTCCCGCAGATGGCCGACGACAACATCGAGCCCGTCAACTGGCGACCGCAGTTCATCGACTACCTCTACGTGTCGCTCACGAACGCGACGGCGTTCTCCCCCACCGACACTATGCCGCTCTCGCCGATGGCCAAGAGTGTGATGGGCGTGCAGTCGCTGGTGTCGCTCGTGACGATCGGGCTGATCGTCTCGCGGGCGATCAACATCCTCTAGCGAGGACGTCTCAGCGCCGGGGGCAGGGCGCGGTGTACTGCCTGTTCACGCTCTGGGGCGCGAGGCCTCCCAGGCCCGCGAACGTCAGCACGGTCCTGACGGTGAACCCCGCCTTCGGGCAGGTTGCCGGGACGGTCCCGTAGTAGACGGTGTGCCCGTGCACCCGCATCGCCGCGCCGACCCTCAGGTCGATGCGCTCGACCGAGGCGTCCGGTGCCCCGGGAACCGTTTCCACGAGCGGGACCTGCGAGACCAGCTCCGGGCCTGCACCACCCGCCCCCGCGAGGTTTTCGTAGTGCGCGCTGGAGGGGATTTCCAGCGATACGGGGCTGTGCCCGAAGGTGAAGAAGGTCAGGCCTCCGCCGGGCGCGAAGAACGATTCGATGCTGGATTCCTCAGGCACGCGGGTCTGCCCGAACGCGACGATGCCCTG
Organism: uncultured Solirubrobacteraceae bacterium; assembly: GCA_963787115.1. Lineage (GTDB taxonomy): Bacteria > Actinomycetota > Thermoleophilia > Solirubrobacterales > Solirubrobacteraceae > Palsa-744. The sequence continues at coordinate 20,741 of CAWBBS010000006.1, read as the reverse complement.
CACCGTGCCTGGGGGCCCCGCCCTCGATCCCGCGGGGCAGCGGGCCGGTTCCTTTTCGACCAGCAGGATGCTGTCCTGGCAGGTGGGAAACCCGGCGGGGTGGATCTTCGTTCCGGGCGGCAGGTAGAAGTTCACGCCGACGAGCGGCGGGGGGAACCCGCCGTATTCGGTGCCGGAGATCCTGTATTCGGCTTCCAGTGCCGCGCCCGCGCCCAGGAGATATCCGGTGCCGGGATAACCCGGGATCGAAAGCGGCACGACTTTGAACTTGACTTCGGGGGCTGCGGGCGCGGCGCCGGGCGCCGCGAGCAGGGCAGCGCCGAGGATGACGATGATCGCCAGCGACCTGCGCAGCATCTCCCCGGTCCCCTCCACGGACAAAGCCTAGTGCCTGCGATGCCCCCCTCGCTCGCGATGTGCCGGCTCTCAGCCGCCGGGGCGCGGGCGCTCGGGATACCCCTCGCCCCAGAAGAACGGCCCCTCCGCTGCGATGACATTGACACGCCAGCCGATCGCCGCCAGGCGCTCTTCCAGGCTGCGGGGGTCGTGCGGGACCTTGAAGATGGTGCGGCTGCTCCCGTCCGAGAGGCTCCGGCGCACCCTCTGCCCGCTCTCGCCGTCGACGAGTTCCTGCGGCGTGCGATGTGCGTCGTCGGCGAAGAAGACGCGGCCGTCCTCGTTCAGCGAGCGTGCGACGAGATCCCAGAACTCCCCAAAGCGCTCCAGCGGCACGTGGGAGAGCCAGAAGCAGAAGACCACGACGTCATAGCGCCGGCCTGGCTCCCACTCGAAGATGTCCGCGCACATGAAGCGGACACGCGGGCTGTGCACGCGAGCACGCGCGATCTCGAGCATCTCCACGGAGGCATCCACCGCCGTGAGCGATGTGGCGTGGCGCTCCAGCTTCTCGGTCCATACGCCCGTTCCGCACGCGAGCTCAAGGACGTCGCCGGCCGGCCGGAACGCCTCCAGCGCGGCGTCGATGTCCTCCCCCTTCCAGCCGGGGACGGCGCAGTGCTCATATGTGGGGGCGATGTCGGCGTAGTAGGCCCGCTGAGCGGCGAGCATCTCGTCGATGTCGCCCCGGTCGCCCACGCGCCGCTCCTCAGGCGGCGGGCGCCGCGGAGGGCTCGAGCGCCAGTGCCAGCTCGACGAGGTTCCTGACCTCCTCGCCCGCACCGAGCGCCAGCGCCCGCCTGAAGGCCTCCAGCGACCCCTCGCGGTCGGCCAGCGTGAGTCGCAGGCGCCCGAGGCGCTCCCATGCCCCGGCGTCGCTCGGGCCGCGCCTTGCGGCCCTCTCGGCGGCCTCCTCTGCGAGGTCGATCGCTCCGATGTCTTCGTAGATCCTTGCCGCGAAGCGGTGCGGTGCGGGGCGCATGCCGTCGACCCGCGCCCAGTCGCGGACCGCCCTGGCGGCCTCCTCGAGCTTGCCGGCCTGCCAGAACGCGAGTGTCATCAGCCGCAGCACCGCCACGTTGCGCGGCTCGGCGTCACGGGCGTAGATGAGCCTCTGTGCGGCCAGGGTGTACTCGCCTTCGGCCATCGCGCGCTGTGCGGCGATCATGAACCGTTCCACGCGCTGCTCGGCCGGGTCGGGCTTTGAGAAGTCGACGAACTGCATGCTCCCCGCGGGCACGGTGCGGATCCCGTGGCTGAATTTGACGCGCGCCCACTGCTGCACCTCCTCGCCGGCCTTCGCAGCCTCGGATGAGAAGTAGATCCCGGTCACGGTGCCGACGCCCCACTCGGGGTAGGAAACGCACCGCGCGTAGCGATGCACGACGGAGTGGTCCGGGACCCTGGTGCCAAAGGGATCGTTGGCCGCGCGGTCCTTGGCGTGCGCCCGAGCGCGCTCCTCGGCTTCATAGGCCCTGCGGCCGGCCTCCTCGCGCTCGCGCCTGGCCGCGGCGGCGCTGACTTTGACGGCGTTCTGCGAGACGCGCCCCCCGCGGGAGCCCTCGGCGAGCCGCTCGAGCTGGTCGGCGGCCTCGTTGATCGCCTTCAGGTGGCGCTCATGCTCGAACTGCCGCCCGGCGGGCGCGACGTCAGGATGCCAGCGCTTTGCCATGCGCCGGCGCGCCAACTGGACGTCTCGCTTGTCGAACGGCGCCTCGAGCTCCAGCAGGAGAAGGTGCTGCTCGACGTCTAGGACCGTGGTGGGCATCGCTCCAGAACGTTAGCGACCCGCGCGAGCGCCTATCCTGCGTGCCAATGTCCTCGCAATACATCTTCACGATGCACCGCCTGTCCAAGCTGCATCCACCGGACAAGACGGTGCTGGACAACCTGACGCTCGCGTTCTATCCCGGAGCCAAGATCGGCGTCCTCGGCTACAACGGCGCAGGCAAGTCCACGCTGCTGCGGATCATGGCCGGTGTCGACCAGGAGTACCGCGGCGAAGCGGCGCTGGCGCCCGGCGCGACCGTGGGGATGCTCGAACAGGAGCCCCACCTTGATGAGTCCAAGGACGTGAGGGGCAACGTCGAGGACGGCGTCGCAGAGACCAAGGCCCTGCTGGACCGGTTCAACGAGCTCGCCGCCAACTACTCAGAGGAGACGGCGGAGGAGTTCGGGAACATCCAGGCCAAGATCGACGCCGCCGACGCCTGGAACCTCGACACGCAGCTGGAATACGCGATGGACGCGCTTCGCCTGCCGCCCGCCGACGCCAGCGTGAGCACCCTCTCCGGCGGGGAGCGCCGCCGCGTGGCCCTCTGCCGGCTGCTGCTGCGCGCACCGGACCTGCTGCTGCTCGACGAGCCCACGAACCATCTCGACGCCGAGTCTGTGGCTTGGCTGGAGCAGCACCTGGCCGAGTACAAGGGGACGATCGTGGCCGTCACCCACGATCGCTACTTCCTGGACAACGTCGCCGGCTGGATCCTCGAGCTCGACCGCGGGAAAGGGATCCCCTACCAGGGCAACTACTCGGCCTGGCTCGAGCAGAAGCAGGAACGCCTGGCCCAGGAAGACCGTGTCGAAAAGGCTCGCCAGCGCACGATCGCGGCCGAGCTCGAATGGGTCCGCACCAACCCCAAGGGCAAACGCGCAAAGTCAAAGGCGCGCCTCTCGCGCTACGAGGAGCTCGTGTCGGAGGAGCGCAACGTGAAGCTGGACGAGGTCCAGATCCACATCCCGCCGGGACCGCGCCTGGGGGCAAAGGTGCTCACGGCCACCAACCTCTCCAAGGGATTCGGCGAGCGGCTGCTGATCGAGAACCTCTCCTTCGACCTCCCGCGGGCCGGCATCGTCGGCATCATCGGCGCCAACGGCGCGGGAAAGACCACGCTGTTCCGGATGATCACCGGAGAGGAGAGCCCCGACAGCGGCGCACTGGAGCTCGGCGACACCGTCAAGCTCGCATACGTCGACCAGTCGCGAGACTCGCTGGACCCCGAGAAGACCGTCTGGGAGGAGATCTCCGAGGGCCTTGACCAGCTGACGGTCGGAGACCGGGTCGTGAACTCGCGCCAGTACACCGCCGGCTTCAACTTCAAGGGTCAGGATCAGCAGGCTCGCATCGGCAAGCTCTCCGGCGGTGAGCGCAATCGCGTGCACCTCGCCAAGCTCCTGCGCAGCGGCGGCAACCTGCTGCTGCTGGACGAGCCCACGAACGATCTCGACGTCGACACCCTGCGCGCGCTCGAGAACGCGCTGCTCGAATTCCCCGGCTGCGCGGTCGTGATCTCGCACGATCGCTGGTTCCTCGACCGCGTCGCGACCCACGTGCTGGCCTTCGAGGGCGACTCGCAGGTCACGTGGTTCGAGGGCAACTTCGAGGCGTATGAGGAGCACAGGCGCTCGGTGCTGGGCGCCGCCGCGGACAGGCCCCACCGGATCACCTACAAGCGCCTGGTGCGTGGCTGACGTCAGGGCCCCGCAGGGCGCGTTCGACCGCGACACGGCGGTTGAGCTGGCGGAATCCTCGCAGAACACACGGGTGTTCGCGGCCGAGGTCGCCGACGGCTGGCGAGCCGGGCGGGGGCCCCATGGCGGCTACCTGGCGGCGATGATCCTGCGGGCGCTGGAGGGGAGCGTCGAGGACCCGCACCGCACCCCCCGCTCGCTCACGATCCACTTCGTCAGGGCCCCCACCACCGGCCCGGTCAGCATCACGACCGTGCTCGAGCGCGAGGGGCGCTCGGTGAGCACGCTGTCGGCGCGCCTGGAGCAGGACGGGCGCCTGATGGCGCTGGCGCTGAGCGCCTTCTCGGTCCCGTGGACCGGGCCGGCGATCTCCGAGGTCCCGATGCCCTCCGTCTCCCCGCCGCTACAGACCGCGCGAGCCCGGGACGCTGACCGGGCCGGGCGGTCCGCCGCTCGCGCAGCACATCACCGTTCAGCGCCGGTTCGGCGGCATCCCCTTCAGCGACCCCGACCAGCCGATGGAAACGGGCGGGTGGCTCGGGTTGGTGCAGCCGCGGCCGATCGACTCCCTGTCGCTGGCGTTCTTCTGCGACGCGCTGATCCCAGCGCCGTTCATGCGCATCGCCGCGCCTGCGCCCGCCCCCACGATCGATCTGACGATCCATTTCCGCGTGCCGATGCCCAGGGTGCCCGACCCGGATCCGAATGAGCTGTGCCTGGCACGGATACGCGCGGGCGTGGTGCACGAGGGCCTGTTCGAGGAGGACGTGGTGATCTGGGCCGCCGACGGCACCGTGCTGGCCCAGTCCAGGCAGCTCGCGATCCTGATGCCCGCCCTGATCGGTTAGCCTGCCCAGGATGGCCGACTACACAGCGAAGAGCATCGATGACATGGAGGCCGGCTTCGGCGGCGGCTTCGTCAAGGCGCGCGCCGAGGTGGGGATCACCTCCTTCGGGATGCAGGTCATCCGCATGCCACCGGACTTCGGTGACTACCCCGAGCACGACCACACCCACGACGGGCAGGAGGAGGCCTACCTCGCCCTGAAGGGATCCGGGTGGATCGAGATCGAGGGTGAGCGCGTGGAGCTCGCTCCGGGTGTGATCGTGAGGGTGGGTCCAGAGACCAAGCGCAAGGTGCTCTCCGGTCCAGAGGGCATCGAGATGCTCGTGATCGGCGGCCGCCCCGGCGAGGTCTACCAGGCCTCCGAGCTCACCGAGCTCACCGGCGGCTGAGGGGCCTCAGGCGCTCAGGTCGGTGGTGCGCTTCAGGCGCATCGCCGTGGCCGCGACGAGCTTCGCCGTGGCGTGGACGTCGTCGAGCTGCACCATCTCGACGGGTGAGTGCATGTAGCGGATCGGAATCGAGACCAGCGCCGTCGGGATGCCGCCGCGTGCGAGGTGGACCGCGTCGGCGTCCGTCCCGGTCGCCCGGCCGCTGGCCTCGACGGTGTGCGGGATCGCCTCGGCCTTGGCGGCCGCGAGTATAAGCTCGACCAGGTTCGCGTTGAGCGTCGCGCCGCGGGTCACGACCGGGCCCGAGCCGAACTCGTGCTTGCCGGCGTGCTTGACGTCGATTCCGGGAGCGTCGGTGGCGTGCGTGACGTCGATGACTATCGCCGCGTCGGGCTCCAGCGAGAACGCGCTCGTGCGCGAGCCGCCGAAGGTGATCTCCTCCTGGACGGCGGCGACGGACGCGAGCTCCCACTGACCGCCGCCGGCCGCGGCAACCAGACGTGCGGCCTCGAGCGCCACGAAGGACCCCAGCCGGTTGTCGAGCGCGCGGGAGGCCAGCCGCCCGTTGGGCATTGCCAGCGGCTGCCCGTCGATCACGGCCACGTCCCCGATCCGCACCATCTCTCGCGCCTGCTCGCCGTCGCGAGCACCGATGTCGATGTGAAGGTCGCGGATCTCCGGCACCTTCTTGCGCTCCTCATCGCGCAGGAGGTGGATCGGCTTCTTGCCGACCAGGCCGGGGATCGGGCCTGCGCTCGTCTCGATCGCGACACGCTGGCCGACGAGGATCTGGGGGTCCCAGCCGCCGACTTCCCTGAACCACAGGAAGCCGTCATCGTCGATGTGGGTCACGATCAGGCCGATCTCGTCGATGTGGCCCATCACCAGCAGGCGCCGGCGCGGGCCCCTGCCGCCACGCGCGGAGACCAGGGCCAGCGGTGTGCCGATGGGGTCGGTTGAGACCTTGGCGAACTCTGCAGCCGCGCCCAGCCACACGCGCGTCGGGTCGCCCTCGTAGCCGGAGGGCCCGCGCGCGTTCAGGAGCTCCATCAGGCTCGCGGGCACCGCGGCGGAGCGTTTGCGCCGGGGCGCTTTTCTCGGGGCCGGGCTCATCGTGCGAGAAGGTTGCGCAGGACGTACTGCAGGATCCCGCCGTGGCGGAAGTAGTCGGCCTCCCGCGGAGTGTCGATCCGCACGGTCGCGTCGAACTCGACCGCCTGCGCTCCCTCGCGCTCGGCACGCACGCGCACCTGCTTCGGGGGCGATCCGCCGCCCGCCATCGCGTCGGCCAGTCCGCTCACGGAGATCGTCTCCTGGCCGGTGAGCCCCAGCGACGCACAGGACTCCCCGTCCGGAAACTGCAGTGGGAGCACGCCCATGCCGACCAGGTTCGAGCGGTGGATACGCTCGAAGCTCTCCGCGATCACGGCCCGCACGCCGAGCAGCCGCGTCCCCTTGGCGGCCCAGTCGCGTGAGGATCCGGACCCGTACTCGCGGCCCGCGAGCACCACGAGCGGTATCTCCTGCTCGATGTAGCGCATGGCGGCGTCGTAGATGGACATTTGCTCGCCCGAGCCGTCCGCGAGGTAGCGGGTCCAGCCGCCTTCGGGCAGTGGCTGCTCGCCGCCGCCGAGAAGGTTGCGAAGGCGGATGTTCGCGAAGGTCCCGCGCATCATCACCTCGTGGTTGCCGCGGCGAGAGCCATAGGAGTTGAAGTCCTTGAACTCGACGCCGTGCTCACGCAGGTATTCGCCCGCGGGGCCGTCGCGCTTGATCGAGCCCGCAGGTGAGATGTGGTCCGTCGTGACGCTGTCCCCCAGGAGCGCGAGCACTCGCGCACCCGCGATGTCGGTGACGTCCTCGGGCTGGGCGGGCATGCCCTGAAAGTAGGGAGGCAGGCGCACGTAGGTCGACTGCGCGTCCCAGGCGAAGCGCTCCCCCTCCGGCACGTCGAGGCCGTTCCAGCGCTCGTCGCCGGCGAACACTTCGCCGTAGCTGCTGCGGAACATCTCGGCGCGAACGGACTCGCCCACGGTGCGGGCGACCTCCTGGGCGGAGGGCCAGATGTCGCGCAGGTAGACGTCGTTGCCGTCCTCATCCTGCCCGAGCGGGTCTGTGGTGATGTCGATGTCCATCGTTCCCGCGAGCGCATAGGCGACGCACAGCGGCGGCGACGCCAGGTAGTTCATCTTCACGTCCGGGTTGATCCGGCCCTCGAAGTTGCGGTTGCCGGAGAGCACAGAGACGACCGCGAGGTCACCGTCGCCGACGGCCTCGGAGATCGGCTCGGACAGCGGACCGGAGTTCCCGATGCAGGTGGTGCAGCCGTATCCGACGAGGTTGAAGCCGAGAGCCTCCAGGGACTGTGTGAGACCGGCGCGGTCCAGGTACTCGGTGACCACCTTGGACCCGGGTGCGAGCGAGGTCTTCACCCATGGCTTCGAGCGCAGGCCGCGCTCGAGCGCGTTGCGGGCCAGGATCCCGGCGCCGATCATGACCGACGGGTTTGAGGTGTTCGTGCAGCTGGTGATGGCCGCGATCACGACGTGGCCGTGGTCGAGCTCGAAGTCCTCGCCCTTGACGGGCGTGGGGTGGTGGCCGGCGATCGCGGCGGGGGCAGCCTGCGGTGCGTGCGGCGTCGCGGCGGGCTGCTCGTGCCCGGGGGCGCCGTTCGAGGGCGGGTCGGAGGCCGGGTATGACTCGGCGACGGCCTCGTCGTGCGGGTCCTCCTGCTCACCCCCGTCCGGCACGTAGTCGGCGAGCGCGGTCCGGAAGGCTCCCCGGGCCCCGCTGAGCGGCACCCGGTCCTGCGGGCGCTTGGGCCCGGCGAGGCTCGGCTCGACGGTCGCGAGGTCAAGCTCGATCGTGTCGGAGAACGTGGGGGCTTCTGAGTCGGCGTCGTGCCACAGGCCCTGCTCCTTGGCATAGGCCTCCACCAGGGCGATCTGGTCCGCGCTTCGCCCTGAGAGCTCCATGTAGCTGAGCGTCTCGGCGTCGATCGGGAAGATCGCGCAGGTCGAGCCGAACTCCGGCGACATGTTGCCGATCGTCGCGCGGTCAGCCAGCGGCAGCGCGGCCAAGCCGGCGCCATAGAACTCGACGAACTTGCCGACGACCCCGCGCTCGCGCAGCATCTCGGTGACCGTCAGCACCAGGTCGGTGGCGGTCGTGCCCTCCGCCAGCGCGCCGTGCAGGCGCACTCCGAGCACCTGCGGGATCAGCATCGACATCGGCTGGCCGAGCATCGCGGCCTCGGCCTCGATCCCCCCCACGCCCCAGCCGAGCACTCCGAGCCCGTTGACCATCGTCGTGTGCGAGTCGGTCCCCACGAGCGTGTCGGGATAGGCCTGGCCGGTCTTCTCGTTCGGGAAGACGACCCGAGCGAGGAACTCGAGGTTGACCTGGTGAACGATCCCGGTGTCGGGCGGCACCACGGCGAAATCGTCAAAGGCACCCTGGCCCCAGCGCAGGAACGCGTAGCGCTCCTGGTTGCGTTCGAACTCGCGCTCTGCGTTCACACGGAAGGAGTCGCGGGTCCCGAACGCATCGACCTGGACTGAATGGTCGATCACCAGCTCGGCCGGGGCGAGCGGGTTGATGGCGGCCGGGTCGCCGCCCATCTCAGCCATCGCGTCGCGCATGGCGGCGAGATCGACGACTGCGGGCACGCCCGTGAAGTCCTGCATCAGCACCCGCGCGGGCGTGAAGGCGATCTCCTTGCTCGGCTGGGCGCTCGCGTCCCAGGTGGCGAGCGCCTCGATGTCGGCCGCCGTGACCGAGCCGTTGCCCTCGGTCCGAAGCAGGTTCTCGAGGAGCACCTTCAGCGAGAACGGCAGCCTTTCGACGTCGAAGCGCTGTTGGAGCGCGTCGAGGCGAAATATCTCAAACTCGCGCTCGCCGACCTTCAGCGTGCTCCTGGCGCCAAAACTGTTCTCCGACATGGCATCTCCCGTGCGATTTCCAGCTCAACAGTGACCGGGTTGCAGTCTCGCAGAGTCCCGCCTTCATCCCCTGCCCCGCGGGCGGCGTGCGGCGCTAGCGTGCCGCGTCGGCGGCGCGTGTGACACGCCCCTTGCCCTGCCGCTTGGCGCGAAGCAGCGCGGAGTCGCACGCGTTCAGCAGATCGTCGGTGCTCATTCCCTCCTGCCACTCGGCCACGCCGATGGATGCGGAGACCCCGGGCCTCGCGCCCTCCGCCACAGCTATCTCACGCAGGCGCACGAGCGCGCGCGAGGCGGCCGCGGCGGCGCTGTCGAGCCCGGCGTTCGGGAGGATCACCACGAACTCGTCGCCGCCGTAGCGGGCGACGCGGTCAAAGGCGCGGAACTCGCCCACGAGGGCCTGGACGACGCCGCGCAGCATCGCATCGCCGGCGGGATGCCCGTGGTCGTCGTTGACCCGCTTGAAGTCGTCGAGGTCGATGAGCAGACAGGAGAGGGGGCCTCCTGCGCGCCTGGCACGCCCTATCTCCTCATCAAGGCGCCTGCGCATCGCGCGGTGGTTCATGCACCCGGTCACCGCATCGGTCCCGGCCTCCGCGCGCGCGCGCACCAGCGCCAGGGCCGTGCCCGCCTGCTCCACCAGCGCGCCGGCCAGATCCGATGCTCCCGCGTCAAAGCGCGCGCCGCTGCGCCGGACCAGCACGACCACGGCCTCGGGCTCTCCGCGCTCTGAGAGCGAAAGCAGGAGCGCACTGCTTACCTCGCCGCTCTGCGCCAGTCGCGGGAGGGCCGCCGCGAGCTCGTCAGGATGCCCCGCCAGGAAGCTGCGGCCGGTTCCCGCGACCCAGCTCACGCCGGGCGGGCGCTCCGCCCGCTTCATCAGGTAGCCGATCCGCGCTCCACCGTCATACAGGTACACCTCGACGCGCTCAGGCTCGGAGCCCGCCTTGATCTGATGGATGTGCACCTCGTCCGCACCGGGGGCGGAGAGCAGCTCTGCTGCCAGGGCCCGGAAGATCACGTCCTTCCCGGATGCTTCGTCGGCCAGGCCGGTGAGCCTCCGTATGCCGGCCAGCAGGCCGTTCAAGCCCTTCACCGACGTCGAGGTATCCGTACCCGTTACGACATCCATGTCACCAATCTAGGGCATGACGGTTTCGCTGTCACTACCGCCGCCCGCGGCCGGGCGGCGGCTCACCGGAACGTGGCCGTGGTGTAGGCGACCGAGCGAGAGCCCCTGCGCGGAATGAAGCTGACCTTGACCCTGACGCTGAACGGCCGCCTCCTGCTGCGCGCCGAGCCGGTGAGCGAGACGGCCAGGCCGGCGCCGGCGCTGGCGGAGCCCAGGCTGCGCGAGGCCGTTCGCAGACCCGGCCCACTCGCCACGATGCGCCCTGCGGCGAAGGTCTTGAGGGTGAGGTAGTCGGTGGCGGCGATCACGCGCCGCCCGACGATCTGAACGCCGCAGCCGGACGGGACGATCGTCGTGTTGCGAGTCACGACCTTGCCATTCTGCGCGGTGATCGTGGTGGGCATCCGCAGCGTGGGAGCGCACAGGCTGCCGTAGCCGGAGAGGGCGGAATGCGGACCCATCGGGAGGTTCAGCTGGAAGCTCGACAGTGGGACATCCGGATTGGCTGCGAAGTCGGTGGTGGTGATCCCCTGTTTGACCACCGTGTTGCCCACGAGGATGATCCTGATCCCGTTGCTGCCTTCGAGGACGAGGTCCAGGTCCGGGAACGCGGCCCCTCCGTGGGAGACGTAGTAGGCCGACCCATGCATCGGGCCCGGCAGCGTTGGCGTGATGGCCGTCGCGCTGCCGACCACAGAGTCTTCGGGACAGCTGGCCGGGTTGGCTTCGAAGGTGACCTGCGCGCAGGACTTCAGCAGCGTCGATCCTCTCGAGGGCAGCTGCCTGGGCAGCTTGACGAGCACCGACTTGATGTTCGACTGCCCGGCGCCCTCCCTGATGGTGGTCACCAGGCTCGCGCCACCGGCTTTGGTCGGCCTTCCGTCGGTGGTCGCCGACAGCGACGGCGAGAACCCCAGGGAACCGCACCCTTCGCTCTGGAACGGGCTGGAGATCGTCGCCCTGCCTTCGACGGTCGAGATCAGCGAGGTTTCGGCCGTGAGCACGCCGCAGCTGGTCGGATTGCGCTCGAAACCCTGTCGGTTGATCGTGACCGTCAGCTCCTTCAGCCTGATGGGGATCCCGGCGACGATCGTCGGCACCGACGGGTCCGTGATGATCACCTGAGCGCTCTTCGGATCGACGTCGATCATCGCCCGGGTCTTCACGTTCCCGAGGTCGAATGGCCCAGCAATGGCCGGCACCACGATCGACAGGCCGTATGGCGAGCCGTTGTACGGGCCCGTCAGGTACACGCTGCCGCTCAATGCGTAGGACTGCACTCCGGCACCTGCACGCACGGCGACGACGCCGATCTCGCTGCTCGCCGGGCATTCTCCGGCTGATGCCTGGGCTTCGCCGCAGAGCGGAACGGTGGGGATGTTGCCGAGCAGTCCGGGAGGAAGCTCTGCACGCACGGAGGAGATGTACTGCTGCCCGTCCGGGCGCTGCAGGTCGAGCGTGAAGGTGCTGCCGGCGCCTGCGGCGGCCGGCGCGGCCACGGTGCTCTGGGTCGGAGCGAATGGGGTGGGTGCTGCGCACGCGCCGCCCTTCCCGTCCCCGTCAACGGCGAATTCGGAGAACAGCGCCGGCAGTGCTTCCCCGGTCGAATAGGGGATGAGCGTCGTCTTTGTGCGCGCACTCCCGCAGGTCAGCGGGTTGGCAAGGCTCGCGAACGAGCCATTGTTTAAGGTCAGCTTCAGGTCGGAGAATGGCGCCTGAGGCTCCTTGGCGAAGGTGGTCGTGAGCTGTCCCGTGAGGAGGTTCGGCGTCACGGTGCCCGCGAGGCGGACGGCCTGTCCGTAGCGCGAGGATTCGACAGCCAGATAGATCGTGTACGGCGGCCCCTTGATCGGTTCTGGAGCCGCTGGGTTGCCGAGGTAGACGCTCCCCAGGAGCGACCCGGCAGGTAGGCCGGGAACGTCGAGCTGCGCGGTCCCGATCGCCGAGCGCGCCGGGCACGACACGGGAGCGGCGCTGCCAATCCCGATCTCGGCGGGGGTGCACGCTTCCAGGCCCTGCGCCCCCGCGGGGTTGATCGTCAGAGCTTCGGGCAGCACGACGGTCGTGCTCTGCAGATCGGAGGCTTCGATCGCGCCCGCGCTTTCCGCCTGGTGCACCTTGAGCTCGGTGGTGATGCCGTCGGGCTGATCGAGCTGGGTCGTGGACGGCGTCAGCGTCAGCAGCGGTTCGAACGGGACCGTGTCGCAGCCTTCGCTCTCAACCGACGTCGTGTACTGCGCGTGGATCGCGGCCCCTTCGTAGGGTTCCAGGCGCAGGTGGGTGCTCAGCGGGCCGTCGCAGATGGTCGGGTTGCGTATCAGGCCCTTGCCCGCACGGCCACTGAAGACGAGGCGCGAGCGCACAAGCGGCGCTTCGCCTTCGGAGACGCTCCGGGGGACGTCGAGCTTGAAGTACTGGTGGTAGTCGCCGGACGCGACGCCCTCTTCTTGCGCTTCTGCTTCGGCGTGCCAGCTGACCCCGCCGACCAGGAGCGAGTGCGAGTGCACCCCGGCGTCCACGTCGATGCCGAACTCGAGCGGCGCGCCGATCCTCGGTTCGAGGTTGTAGACCGTGCCCACGAGCGTCGCAAGCGATTTCCCCGTGTTCACGACGATTTCCTGGAAGCCGGCCTGGGTGGTGGCCGCGCAGTGGTTCGCTTCGGCGGTGCCGAGGTTGGCTTCGAAGACGTAGGCGGGGCACTTCGCCAGAGCTTCGGGGTTCGTGGTGAGACCCGGAGGCAGGTCGATGCGGATGCTCTTGACCCCGTCGCCTTCGCCGCCGGCGCCCAGAAGCGTGAAGTCGGTCACTCCGAACTCGGGATGTCCGCCGGCCTGGGTGTAGAACTCGCCCGGCGTGGAGTGGTTGCATTCCTTTTCTTTGCCGATCGGCGCGTTTTCCTTGCAGGTCAGCGCCTGGAAGCGTTCGATCCCGAAGGAGGCCTGCGCGGCGGGGGCTATGGCTGCTGCGACGACGGCGCTCACGACGGCGAGCAGCAGTGTTATACGGACCCGGGATCGGATGATGCCCCCTCGGCAGCGGACGGTTGTCGCCCCTTAGAACTCCACGAGCGCGCGACAGTTGCGCTCGCCCGTAACGGTTTCACGTGCCGCCCGGATCTCCTTCCGGGCGGTCCGTGAGGCCGGACCGAGCCGACGGGTCCGCGGGGGCGCCCTCACGACGCCCCCAGGGACCGCGGAGCTACCGGAAGGTCACCGTCGTGTACGCCACCGAGGTGGAGAGCGCTTTGTTCTTCGGGAGGAAGCCCACGCGTATCTTCACCTTCAGTGGTTTGCCGTGGCTGCGCCCGCTGCCGTTGAGCGGCACCGCGAGGCCAACGCTTTCCTTTGCCGTGTCGAGGTTTCTGGCGACGGTCGTGACGTTGGATCCACTGCCGCTGATGCGCCCGGCCGCCCTGGTCTTGATCGTCAGGTACGCGACGTTGCCGATCACCTTCTGGCCGACCACTTTGACTTCGCAGCCCTTGACCTTGATCCGCGTGTTCTGCTTGACGACCTTCCCGTTCTGACCGGTGATGGTCGTGGGCTCATAGAGCGGCGTTCCGCACACGTTGCCGTATGCGGTCAGCGCCGAGTGCGGGCCGGTCGGGAGCAGCACCGTCACGCTGGACACGGGGACGTCTGGGTTCGTCGCGAAGTTGGACGTGGTGATCCCGTTTTTGATGTTCGTTTTGCCCGTGACGATCACGCGCACGCCGTTGGCTTCGAGGACGAGGTCCAGGTCAGGGAATTCAGCGCCCCCGTGCGAGACGAGGTAGGCGGGACCCTGCAGTTTGCCGGGCAGCGTGATCGTGTTGGCGCGAGCGCTTCCGACCAGCGATCCTTCCGGACAGCTGTACGGGTTGGCCGCGAACACCTTTTCCAGGCATGCTTTCTGCAGCGTGCTCAGGCGCGAGGGCAGTTGCTTGGGCAGTGTCACCAGCACGGACTTCATGTTCGCCTGGCCCGCGGGCTGGTTGATCGTGGTTTCCAGGCTCGCCCCGTTCTGTTTGGACGTGTTCGCTCCGACCGACGCCGTGAACGACGGTGTGAATTCAAGCCCTGAGCATCCTTCCACCGGGAACGGCGTTTTCACCGTAGTGACCGTGCCGAGCGAGCCGGTGAGGGTCGATTCGGTGAACAGTTCGCCGCAGTTCGTCGGGTTGCGCTCGAAGCCCTGACGGTCCAGCGTCAGTGTCAGCGACCGGACGCGGATCGGGATCCCTCCGACGATCATCGGCACGGCGTTGTCGGTGGCGATCACCTGCGCCGTGGTCTGGTCGATTTCGAGTTTCGCGCGTGAGACCACATTGCCGAGGTTGAACGGCCCGGCCACCGCCGGCACCACGACCGAAAGCCCGTACGGCGCGCCTTCGTAGGGTCCGGTCAGGTAGACCCGCCCGTGGAATGCGTAGGGCGATGAGCCCGAGCCGGCAAGTACCGTCGCCGAACCGATCCGGCTCGCCGATGTGCACGTCCCGGCGTTCGCCTGCGCTTCACCGCACGTGGTCACCGTCGGAATCAGGCCGACGAGTCCCGGAGGCAGCACGTTGCGGATCTTCGTCAGGTACTGGTTGCCTTCCGGGCGCGTGAAGTTGAGCGCGAACGTGCTGCTCGCGGCGGCCTGGGCCGGTTCGGAGCTGGTGGCCTGCGTCGGCGCGAACGGTATGCCCGCCCCGCAGCCGGAAAGTTCGAAGTTGGCCGTCGGCGACACGGCAGCGGTGCCGGTGAACGGCACGAATGCGGTGGTCGCCTGGCTCACTCCGCACGTGAGGCCGTTTGCCAGCGGACTGAGCGGGCCGCCCTTGAAGTGCAGGATCAGGTCGCTGAACGGCTGTTCCGGGTTTTCGGTGAAGGAGGTCGTCAGCTGCCCGGTCACGGGGTTTGGTGTGGTCGTGCCTTTGATTCGCACGATCACGCCGTAGCGTTCGGATTCGGCCGCGACGTAGATGACGTACGGAGGCCCGGTGATCGGGCCACTCGCGGGGCCACCGAGATACATGTTGCCCTGCAGCGAGCCTTCAGGAAGACCGGGGACGTTGAGCGTGACGGTGCCCAGCCGCGAGCCTTCGGGGCAGCTCACCGGGTTCTTGGTTCCGATCCCGATCTGTTCCGGGGTGCAGGCTTCGAGCCCACTGGCCGCCGAGCTGTTAAGTGTGATCCCTTCGGGAAGCACGACCGAAGCGGTCCTGACCTGCGAGTCGTCGATCGCTTCCGGGTCGGGGTTGTGGGGGAGAACCAGTTCGGCGCTGAGCGGGTCCGGTGAGTCGGGCGCCTTTGATCCCTGCGAGAGCAGGAATGAGGGCGCAAACGGAACCGCGCCGCAGTTTTCGTTTCCGATCGGCGTGGTGTAGCCGGCCTGCTGCTGCGGCGCCCCGGCGAATTTGAGTGTGAGCCTAGTGGTCGTCTGCGGTCCGATGCCGGTGCACGAGGTCGGGTTGGTTAGGAAGCCCCCGACGCCGATGTTCCCGAAGAACGTGAGACGCGAGCTGATCAGCGGCAGCCCCGTCGAGACGTTGATTTCGAAGTAGTCGTGGTAGTCGGCCTTGCCCGTGCCGGCGGCTTCGGCGCCCCATTCGACGTTGCCTTCGATCAGCGTGTGCGCGTAGAACTGGCCTGTGACCCCAAGGAATTTTTCAGTCAGCGCTTCCGGCAGCGCCAGCGCCACTCCGAAGTCCGATGCGAGGCCCTTGGGCTGAACGAGGTTGTAGACGGTTCCCTTGAGCGGGAGGTCGCCGCCTTTCGGCGACGGTTCGGGGCCGAGCCAGACCACGGCGTTGTTGAAGCCGATTTCGCTTTCTGCTCCGCATTCGGGCGCGGTGAAGAACCCCGGCGCGACTTCGAAGCCGAATTCTTCCATCGAGCACTTTTCTACCGACTGCGGGTTGGTGCTGACTCCGGGCGCAACGTCGGTCCTGATGTGGGTGACGATGCCGCCGGGGAGACCCACGGGCGCCGCGTTCGGGAACGCGCCTTCCGTGTTGATCTTGAAGTCGGTTACACCGAAGTTCGGGTGACCGCCGGCCTGGGTGAAGCCTTCAATTTTGGCTTTTGCCAGTTCTTCTTCGGGTGTCTCGCCCGGGTTTTTTTTGCATTCTTCGCCCTTTTCGTTGCAGTTGGCGGCGAAGAACGTTTCGATTCCGGGGATCTGAGCTGCCGCGGACATGGCGGGCGCGGAGGCGAGGAGCAGCATGCCGAGCGCGAGCCCAAAGAGTGTTGACCTAAGCCGATATCCCATTGCTCTACTCCCCACGTCCCAGCGGCAGGTATCTGTCGCTTGTTTAGATAACTCCCCGTGACCCCAGAAGTTGGAGGTCTCCCTCAGTAGTTATTACACATCTCCGGCCCATGTCCTTCCGGATCTGCACTGGCTGATCGGCCAGTCAAAAACAAACAGTTAACCGTTACCCATTTCACGCCCCCCGCAAACGGGAGGGCAACGGCGGAGGTCAGGCGAGGTCGTCTTCGCCGGCCCGGGGGACGAGGGTCACGGGATCGCCGAAGCCGACCCGCACGAGCGCGCCGCCGCCGTCCGCGTTCAGGGCCTCGGCGAAGCCACCGCACGACTCGGCGGCCTGGCGCACGATGGCCAGGCCGAGACCGGATCCGGGCAGGCCCCGCGCCGCCTGTGCCCGGTAGAAGCGATCGAAGACGTGCGGCAGGTCCTGGTCGGCGAAGCCGGGGCCGTGATCGCGCACCTCGAGCACCCCGCCTGAGAGCGAGATCTCCACGGTGCCCTCGGGAGGGCTCCACTTTCGCGCGTTGTCCACCACGTTCGAGACGGCCCGCGCGATTCTCTCCGCGCGGCCCCTGACGATCGTCGGCTCGGCCCGGACCTCGAAGCGCAGGTCGCTTCTGCGCCGGGCGCTCTGCACCGCTGCCGTGATCAGCTCGTCGAGCCGGACGTCTTCCGGCGTCCCCTCGGGGTCGGCGCCGCGGGCGAGCTCGACGACGTCACCCACCAGGGCCGTCAGCTCGTCGAGCTCGTCGACTATGTCCCGGCGCAGGCTCTCCTGTTCGGCCTGCGGGAGCCGCTCGGATTCGCCGAGGATCTGGATGTTCGCGCGCAGCGATGAGATCGGCGTGCGCAGCTCGTGACTGGCGTCGGCGATCAGGTTGCGCTGGGCGGCCACGGAGCGCTCGAGCGCGTCGAGGGTGTCGTTGAAGCTCTCCGCCAGGCGCCCGAGCTCGTCGCGCCCGGTCACCTCCAGCCTGCGAGACAGATCCATGCGGCCCGTCAGGGTCTCGGTGCGGCGCGTGAAGAGGGCGATCGGTGCCAGCGCGGTTCGCGCAACGAGCATCCCGAGCAGCCCTGCGAGCACGATTCCACCACCTCCGATGAGCGCGAGGATGAGCAGCAGCCGGCTGAGCTCGTTTTCGACCTCCGTGAGCGGCCGCGCCACCACGATCGCGCCCTCCGCCCCGGTGCCGAGTGTCAACACCCTCAGCTTTGTCGCCGTTGACCGTTCGGTCGGTGAGGCTGCTGCCGGTTCCGCGCGCAGCGATCGCGCGGTCACCCGCGGTCGCGGCGATCTCCACGGGCGATGACCCCTGCCCGCCCGGCACGAACACCTCGCCGCTGGGGTCCACGAACTGGATGTAGCCCGAGGCCGCACCGAAGGGCGCAGGCTGGACGGTGCCGGGGACCCGCCCGGAATCGTCGTTGTCCCCGGCCGGCGCGCCGGGCGCCCGCGGCGCGGGCGCCGAGGAGCCGAACAGAGCCGGCGGCGAGCTGCTCGCCGCACCGCTTGACGGCTGCGCCTGCTGGGGCGGGGCCGCGAACGCCCCCGCACGCGAGCGAAGGGCTGTATCGATTTCCCCGCGGAGATCCGAGCGGACAGCCGCATACAGCCCGATTGCTGCGGCGATCACGGCGAGCGCAACCGAGAGGCTCGCGGCGACCGCAATCCTCGTCCTCAGGGTCACGTCCGCCCCCTCACCCTCAGGGCTCGCGAAGCGCGTAGCCGACGCCGCGGACCGTGTGGATCAGGTCGCGGGCGCCGGCAGCCTCGAGCTTGCGCCTGAGGTAGCCAACGTAGACGCGCAGGGCGTTGGATGCAGGGCCGAAGTCATAGCCCCACACGCGGTCGTAGATGAGGCTGTGCGAGAGGACCCTGCGCGGGTTGAGCATCAGCAGCTCGAGCAGCTGGTACTCGGTTCGCGTCAGCTCGACGAAGTTCTCACCCACCTGGGCGCCGTGGCGCTCCTGGTCGAGACGGACCTCCGCAAATGAGAGCGAGCCTCCGTCGGACTCCGGATTGGCGCGGCGCAGCAGCGCGCGCAGGCGCGCCTTGAGCTCGCCCACGTCGAAGGGCTTGACCATGTAGTCGTCGGCGCCCGCGTCCAGGCCGTCGATCCGGTCCGCCACGGCGTCTCGGGCCGTGAGCATCAGGATCGGGACGCGGTTGCCCATGCGGCGCGCCCTGGCGCACACCTCGAGGCCGTCGATGTCCGGGAGGCCGATGTCGAGCACGACCGCGTCGGGGACAACCTGCGCCATCTGCTCGAGTGCGTGCTCGCCGTCCTCGGCGCTCTCGACCTCATAGCCGGCGAGCGTCAGCGTCCGGCGCAGCGCTTCGCGCACCGCCCGGTCATCATCGACGACGAGGATCCTCACAGCCGTGATTCTTACGCTCCCACCGCACGGAGCTCGCTGGCGCGCCCCCTGCAGTCATACAGCGTGCCCGAACCCGCGGTCGTGGCCGAGCTCGCGCCGGAGGCGGCGCTGACCTTGACGCAGGCCTTGGCGGCGGCCGCGATCGCCGTGGTGGCACCGGTGCGCGAGTCGCCCGGGAGGCCGCCGCCGAGTCCCCCGCCGAAGCCTCTGCCGAAGCTCGGCGCCCGGAGCTCCGCCGAAGCCGGCGCCGAGACTCGGCGTGCTCGCCGATGTCGTGCCCGAGGCGGACTGTTCGTCGAGCACCCAGCGGATCTTCCCCGCGGCGACCTCGTCTGCGAGCCAGGACACGCTGACCTCGCTCTCGCGTCCGGAGAACCCGCCGATGCCGGCCACGTTCGCGTTCTGCTGGATGATCGCGGAGGCCGCTCCCGACTGGCTGGCGACCGCGATCGTGCCGCCGCCGTGCTCATTCGCATAGGAGATGTAGCTCGTCAGGGACGCCCCGCCGAAGCCTGCACCCCCGCGCGCCCCGCCGCTCGCTGCCCCTGGACCTCCGGAGGGCAGGCCGCCCCCGGCGCCGGGCGCACCCGCGGGTTCCGCGGCACTCCCGGAGCCGAACAGCTGGGCCGGCGCGCCGCCGGCGCCAGGTGGGCCCGCACCGCCGGCGCCGGAGGGAGGCCTGCCGCCGCCGAACGCCGGGCCGGTGCCCCCACCTGGGCCGCCCGCGCCGAACCCGCCGGGACCCCCCTGTGAGGCCGAGGCCGGGCCGCCGGCCGGGAAGGTCCCGCTGGTCGCGTGTCCGAGGGTGTCGACCGCCCAGACGGCCGGGGCTATCAGCAGCAGCGCGAGCGCGCCGGCCACCGCGATCGCCCGCGTGCGGCGGTCCGCGGCGATAGCGAGCGCGACCGCGGCGATCAGGCCGCCGGCGATCAGCACCGGCACGAGCCATGACAGATAGCTGGAGTCGGACCCGTGGACCACGATCTCCGTGGCCACGCCCGCGAGGATCGCCGCCGGGCCGAAGATCCGCACGTTGATCCTCCCGTCGATCAGCTGAGCCGCGCCGGCGCCCACGAGGGCGGCGCTGAACGGGGCGAGCAGCGAGACGTAGTACGGGTGAAAGATCCCGCCGGCAAAGGAGAACAGGACGGCCGCCGTGAGGAAAGCCCCGCCGACCGCGATCAGCCATCCCGTTCTCCGGTCGCGGGGACGCAGGCGCGAGGACACGAGAATCCCGACGCCCGCGACGAGCGCGAATCCGAGCAGCCATCCGGCCTGTCCGCCGAGCGCCGAGTTCAGCAGCCGCAGCGGGCCGGGCGTTCCACCGAACATGTTGCCGCCGGCGCCTCCCGGGCCTCCCGCCTGCCCTTCGACGCGGCCGAGTCCGTTGTATTCGAAGATCAGCGAGAAGACCGTGTTGGTGCTGGTGCCGGAGATCCACGGCCGGTCCGCGGCCGGGGTGAGTTCGACCAGCGCCGGCCACGCGCCCCCGACGATTACCATCGCGGCGCCTCCCGCGAGCAGCGCCCGCAGCGCCTGCAGGCGCCCGCGGGCGGCCGGGGCCACCCACAGCCATGCCGCGGCGATCGCGGGGACGACGACGAGCGCCACACCCATCTTCGTCTCGAACCCGAGCCCCACGCAGACGCCGGCCAGCACGAGCCACCTGGTGCTCCCGTGCTCGAGAGCGCGAACGGTGCACCAGAGGGCGGCAACGCAGCACAGAACCAGCAGCGCATCGGGGTTGTTGTGGCGCGAGATCGCCACCGTGATCGGCGTCACAGCCAGGGCGAGGCCCGCGATGAATCCGCCCACGCGCCCGAAGCGCCGGCGCACCAGGTCATAGAGCAGGGCGACGGTCGCGACGCCCATCAGGGCCTGCGGCAGCAGCACGCTCATCGGGTGGTAGCCGAAGACCCTCACCGAAAGCGCCTGGACCCACAGCGCGAGCG
>CAWBBS010000005.1:0-6740 GCA_963787115.1 uncultured Solirubrobacteraceae bacterium | reverse complement strand
CGAGTACCGCGAAACCCTGCTTCAGGCTGCCCAATTGGCGTCGAAGCTGAAAGAGGCTGAGCTTGCCGCAACAGCGGCTTTGGCGAACAGCCGTGTACTGCAGAGCGTGATGGGTGAGATCGATGATCAGAGACTCGCGGCAATCGAACGCGGGATCGAACTCGACGACCCTCCGAGCCCAGCGCGCCGCGCGCGCCTACTCGCCCTGAAGGCGGTCGAACTGACCTGGGGACCCGACTTCGCGCAGCGGCGGTCCCTGAGCGACGAGGCGATTAGCCTCGCTCGCGGCGCCGGCGAAATGCGTTCGCTCGCAGAGGTCCTTCAGCGCGCGTCCTACGGGCTTTGGTCTGCGGAGACGCTCGAACAACGGATCGCTCTTTCCGATGAGTTTTCGTCGTGCGCGGCGACCCTGGCTGATCCGGCGCTGCAATTCTGGGCGCGTGACATCGAGCAGAATGTCCACATCGAAGGAGCCGATCTCGCTCGAGCCGGGGCCGCGCTTCAGCACAAGCAGCTGATCGCCGCCGAGCTCGGGCAGCCCATGCTTGAGTGGATCGCGACATGGACCGCCGCTACGTGGGAGACCATGCGCGGCAACCTAGCGGCCGCTGAGGGCCTGGCCGAGCGTGCCTTCAACATCGGCCAACGTTCCGGCGACCCTGATGCGGTGCTCGTATACGGCGGCCAGCTGGCGGCCGTCCGCTTCTACGAAGGCCGAGGGGCAGAGGTCATCGCGATGCTCGAACAGAGCGTAGCCGCCTACCCCGCAATCGCTGCTTGGCGTGCCGCGCTCGCCGCGCAACTCTGCTGGTTGCATCGCGAGAGCGAGGCCCTGGTGATGCTCGAGCAGGCCGCGAGCGACCGCTTCGAGCATGTCCAGCCGGGACCAGCCAAGTTGAGCGCGCTAACGAGTTACGCGGAGGCAGCGGCCATGACGAGCAGCCGGCGGATCGCGTCGATCTTGTGCGAACTGATGGAGCCGTACTCGGACCAGATTGTGTGGAACAGCGTCACCTGTTACGGGCACGCGCGCATGTGGCTGGGACTTCTCTGCGATTTAGTGGGGGAGAACCAGCTTGCCGATGATCACCTCTCGTTCGCATCCCGGTTCCAGGAGGACAATGGCCTACTGCTGTGGGCGGCCCGAGGCCAGATCGGCTGGGCGGAGGCGCTCGCGGCTCGCGGCGATGCAGGCCGTGGACGCGAACGCGCCGAGCGTGCACTCGAGCTTGCGAGAGAAAACGGCTTTGGCGCGATCCACGCTCGGGCTACCGCTCTCCTCGAAACTCAGCCGGCGGCCTAGACGCGCGTCTGCGGCGCAGCTGGAACGACCACCAGACTGGCGTTGCACACGCGAGACCGGCGATGGGCGATACTGGGCTCGAACCAGTGACCTCCGCCTTGTCGAGGCGGCGCTCTCCCAGCTGAGCTAATCGCCCTGGGAAGAAACCAAGCCTATCAACGGGCCGCTACTCTGGATGCCGCAACCTGGCGACGTGGCGGAGTGGCTACGCAGCGGCCTGCAAAGCCGTCTACACCGGTTCGATTCCGGTCGTCGCCTTGTCCCTATCCGGATCGCGTCATCGTCGGCTGGACCTCTCCGCGACGCCGATCTCCTCGGCGATGAGGCGAAGCAGCTGGGACCCGACCTGTTCGAGCGGTCTCGTGCTGCCCTCGGCGCGAGAGAGGACCAGCGCACCCTCGATCGAGGAGATTGAGGTCACTGCGAGCGTCTCCGCGCGGGCGGGCGCGATGCCGGCGCTCTCAAAGGCGTCTCGGAGGAGCCTCTCCCACTGTTGAAAGCCGAGTGCCGCAGAGTGTCGCGCGCCGGAGTCGGGTGTGAGGTCGAGAGCGCCGGCGGCGACCGCGCAGCCGGCCCTGAAGTCGCTGTCGCGCAGTACGACGAGCCAGCTGTCGATGAACGCCTCATGGGCGGCCAACGGGTCTCGGCAGGCCAGCGCCTGCTCGAGGTTGCGCGTGATCCACTCGCCGGCAAAGAGCGTGGCTTGCTCTGCGAGTTCGGCTCGGCCGTTGGGAAAGTGATGGTAGATCGACCCGCGGGGCGCCCCGCTGTGCTCTATGACGTCGGGAAGTGCCGTCCCGGCGACGCCGCGTTCGCGCTGGAGCAGCGCCTGGCTGCGGATCATCCGGTCTCTTGCGTCGGATCGCTGGGGCATATGAACTCTGATGCTCAGCATAGTTTACGGTTCCCCCAGTTCTGCTGACCAACATAGTTCGTCTCCTGGAGGCCCGCGGCTCAGATGACCGTGCCGGCGTCCCGGTACATCAAGTGAAAGGCGGAAGCGATGACTGAGAGCGCCGATGACGGCGTCCTGACCTTGGAGCAGCGCGGGCATGTGCTGCTGATGGGGTTGAACCGCCCAGCCAAGCGCAACGCCTTCAACATCGAGCTCCTGATCGAGCTCGGTCGCGCGTATGAGAGGCTCGAGCGGGACGAGGATCTGCGCTGCGGCGTGCTGTTCGCCCACGGCGATCACTTCACCGGTGGCCTTGACCTCGCGGAGGTGGGGCCCGCGCTCGCCTCCGGCAGCCTGAGCTACCCCGAGGATGCGCGCGACCCGTGGCGAAACGACGGCAAGCAGTGGACGACCCCTGTTGTGGCTGCCGCTCACGGCTGGTGTATGACACTCGGTATCGAGCTGCTGCTGGCGGCCGATATCCGGGTCGCGAGCGCGTACACGCGCTTTGCGCAACTCGAGATCCAGCGCGGCATCTACCCGTTCGGTGGCGCGACGTTTCGCCTACCGCGGGAGGCCGGCTGGGGCAACGCGATGCGGTGGCTGCTCACCGGCGACGAGTACGACGCACAGGAGGCCCACCGAATCGGGCTCATCCAAGAGGTGACCGCAACCGGGCAGCATGTTGAGAGAGCGCTCGCGCTCGCTGAGAGCATCGCCACGCGCTCCGCTCCGCTCGGGGTCCGCGCAACGTTGCAATCGGCGCAGCTCGCCCTCAACGAAGGAGAAGAGGCTGCCGCGGATCGACTCACCCCTGACATGGTCGCGCTGCTCCAGACATCTGACGGCACCGAGGGCATGATGTCCTTCATCGAGCGCCGCCCGGCGAAGTTCACGGGGCGCTGAGGTAGACCGGGCCACACCTCCCTACGCCGGCCGCGAGCCGCTGCGGCTACCCGACGTCAAGGGCCGGCGGTCGCCCCCTACCGCCGCGGCCAAGTCATTAGTACGCTCGACCTCCGATGCCTGATTCCCGTCTGGCAATCCTCGTCCTCGGCGGCACAGCGTGGCTGGGACGCCAGGTGTGCCGTCAGGCGCTGGACAATTGGCACGAGGTCTGGTGTCTGGCCCGCGGTGAGAGCGGCGAGGCACCGGAGGGAGCCAAGCTGATCAGAGCCGATCGGCGTTCGAAGGGCGCCTATGACCAGGTGCGAGGCCGAGACTGGGATGCCGTCGTGGATGTCGCCTGGCAGCCTGGCCTGGTGCGCTCGGCGCTCGCGGCACTGCGCGAGCGGGCCGATCAGTGGATCTACATCTCCTCCGTGAACGTGTACGCCTCACAGGCGCTGCCCGACGCTGACGAGACCGCGGAGCTGCTGGCGCCCACGGACCTCGACGAGGTCGGCATGGACCTCTATGGCGCCGCGAAGGTTGCCTGCGAGCTCGCGTGTGGGTCCCGCGGGGGATCAAACGTGCTGATCGTCCGGCCGGGGTTGATCGGCGGTCCCGGTGACAGCAGCGATCGTGCTGGCTACTGGGTCGCACGCGCCGCACGCGATCGGATCGCGCCGATGCTCGCGCCGGACAGCCCGGACCTGGTGACGCAGGTGATCGACGTCCGCGACCTCTCCGCGTGGCTGATCCACTGCGTCGAGAGCCGGACAGCCGGCGTCTATGACGCGGTGGGACCGATCATCAGGCTGGATGAATGGATCGGGCTCTCACGCACGGTCGCAGGGCACACGGGCACCGTCGTGCGCGCGAGCGACGAGTGGCTGCTGGCCGAGGGCGTGGAACAGTTCATGGGCCCAGGGTCGCTGCCACTCTGGTTGGCCGACCCGGATTGGCAGGGGTTCCGCAGCGGCGCCGCGGCCGGGAAGGCTGGTCTGGCGCGCAGGCCGGTCAGCGCCACACTCACAGACACCCTCGCGTGGGAGCGAAAGCTCGGTCTTGACCGCGTCCGCAAGGCGGGGATCTCGGCCGAGCGCGAGGCAGATCTGCTCGGAAAACTGGCCACCTGAGGAAGGTGGCCGCACCTGAGGCTTCGGCGCAGCGGCCGCTCAGCCTCCCCCACCCACGAGCCTGACCGCCGCCCCGGCAGGCGGCGCCCTCAGGCCTGCAGCGGTTTGCCCAGGAACGCCTCCAGGGCGATCCACACTGCTGCGTGAGCGAGCGGCCCGACTCGCACCACTCCGCCGTCGGCGTCCACGCGAACGCTCGCCTGCAGACCCGCGTCCGTGAGGCGTTCCAGTTGCCGCTCGGCGCGCGTGACGCCCGTCCGGCCCACGTAGTGCGCGTCGATGCCGTAGCGACCGCCCTCCACAGGCCACACGGTCATGCGATCCGGCGCCCATGTGGGGCCGGTCTCGGCCGGCAGGGCCGAGTAGTGCACCAGACCCTCTGTTGCGTCGCGGGGATTGATGCTCTCGCGCGCCGACCACGTCCGCTCGTCGGTCGACGGTCTGTCGTGTCTCTTTCCGCTGCGCCGGCGCCTCATAGGAGGGACTGAGCCTGATGCGAGCGCGGCCACTGCGCCGCGCTCGCATTCCTGAGCTCTCCGCTCAGCAGGCCCTGCGCCGCCGAGCCGGTGACCCGGCGCGGCGGCGGGTGAGCCCTATGAGCATTTGAGCGTTTCGTAGGCCTGTTTGTAGCTGGCGCCGAGCGCGGCAACCGACGCCTTCAAAGCAGGTGCCGACTGCTTCAGCACAGCTTCGATGTTCCCGGATGATTTCGCCGCGGACACGACGGCGGTCGCGAGTCCGCGAGCTGGGTCTTCAGCTCATTCTGCGCGGATTCCACGACGGACTTGCTCGAGGCGGGCAGGTTGGGCGCTGATTCTTTGATCTTCCCCGCTTCCTGTTCCATCACAGAGGCGGAGCTTTGATTTCTTCCCTGCCTTCGTGGACAGCGTCAGCCCGGAGAGTTTCGAGATCTGAGCCTGGATGGCCTTGGTCGATGAGCACACCTGTGCGGTGGCCTTTTCTTCTGACGATTCGCCGCAGCCTGCCAGGCCGATGACGACGAGGACAATCACGGCGGTGAACGCAACGGGCCGGATTAAGGTCTCGAACACGGTAGTTCTCCTATGTTGTTGTCTTGGCCGCCTGCCCGCCGGCCGGTGCGGTCAAACTGGTTGGGATCCAAGGGTCTGACCGCTGAACACGGCGAGGGAGGCTGAGCGCGGGGCTATACCCGAGTATCGTGAACCGGGGCGCACGGCGCGTCCTGCCCGGCTCCTCAGGCCATGTGCCAGGACTGCCTATTCCGCCACATCGAGGTCGATGTGGCGCTCGCGCTGCGCCGTGCCGGCTCCAGTCGCCTTCAGGCCCCTGGGCCCGCGGGCGAACTCGAGGTAGCGCTCGACGAGCGGATTCTCCCGGTCACGCCGCCCTGCCAGCACGAACGTGGTCGGAGCGGCGTCGGTGAGGGGGATCGACGTCAGACCAGTGAGGAAGTTCACCAGTACCGCCGCCGATGATGAGGGCACGGTGGTGATCGCGTCGCGAACCGCGAGCGCGGCGAGCACCTCCTGAGGACCGGACGCCCGGTCGGTCGTCACCTGCAGCGGCGGGCCACCCGGTGATCGTCAAGGCTCCAGAACCCGGCCCACGTCGGGTCCACCTGGTCGCTGTAGCCGATGAACGCCTCATCCGGACATCGGAGACGCTGAGCTCGCTGCGATCGGCCAGGGGATGGTTGCGCGGCACGAGCACGGCGCGCGGCTCAGAGCGTACGTCCTGGGTCCAGACGTTCTCGTCGCAGGGCGGCACATGGGTCACCCCGATGTCGACCTCCGAGAGCCAGTCCGAGGTCGAGCATCCCGGGAACTGGAGCTCGCGGTAGCGCAGGTCGATCTCGGGATGCGAGCTCGCAAAGCGCGAGAGGGCGCCGGGGCTGTCCAGTCCAGGCGATATCCGACGAACCCGAACTCGATCGTCCCGCGGGCGACACGCGCGAGCCACGCCGCGGTCTGGGTTGCGTCCATCTCGGCCTCCAGCGCCTGCCTGGCCTTTGTCAGGAAGCGCTCTCCGGCTGGCGTGAGCCTCACGCCCTGGGCGTGTCGCTTGAGCACCGTGAAGCCGAGCTCCAACTCCAGGCTTGCGATCGCCTGGGTGACCGTCGCGGCGGCGACGTGCAGCGTCGCAGCCGCGCCCGCCACCTGGCCTTCGTCGGCGACTGCAACGAAGTACCGGAGCTGGCTCGAACGCAGGGACATCAGCGCGGCAGCCGGGTCGGGTCGGGCTGTGGGCGCTCAAACGCGAGCCACAGGCGCGCGGCAGCCGGTCCATTCCCCCCACGGCGGTTGCGGCAAGCCCCCATCGAGAGCAATCTACCATTGCGCCGAGATGCGGGCCAGCCCTGACGAACGGTGAATTGCAGCTCCTCGAAACGCAGAGGGGTGCCGTCAGCCCGCGGTCCAGCGATTGCCCATCTCGCCGGGCTCGCGCGCGAACTCCAGCAGCCGTTCTTAGCGGCTGTTGCGCCGGTCACGGTGTCCCACGAGCATGATGTCAGCCGGGTCCGCGTCGGTGAGCGGGATAG
>CAWBBS010000004.1:0-335725 GCA_963787115.1 uncultured Solirubrobacteraceae bacterium | reverse complement strand
CTCACAGCTCGCCCCGGCGGCGCCTCCCGCGCCCGGCGCGCTCGCGCAGGCCGCGACCGACGGACACGTCGGCGCCGCCGCGCTGAGGCAGGGCGCGGCGCGCGCGGCACGATCGGTCGACTCGCGCTCGCGCACCCAGCACAACCAGATGGCACGGCTGCGCAGGCGCGACTTCCAGGTCGTGGG
This sequence comes from uncultured Solirubrobacteraceae bacterium, assembly GCA_963787115.1. Lineage (GTDB taxonomy): Bacteria > Actinomycetota > Thermoleophilia > Solirubrobacterales > Solirubrobacteraceae > Palsa-744. The sequence goes on along the minus strand of CAWBBS010000004.1, from coordinate 335,539 downwards.
CGTCCCGTTCCACTGGGGCGCGAGCGTGGACCTTCAGGCCCTGCGGCACATCGCGGACGGCCTGGCGCGCAGGCTGGACGCCCCTCCGGCGCCTAGGTGATCCCGAGGCGGTCGAGCAGCCCCTCGTCGCCACGCCAGTCACGCCGTACGCGAACCGACAGGTCGAGGTGAACCTGGTGATCGAGGACCCGCTGCAGCTCGCGCCGCGCGGCGGTGCCGATCGCCTTGATCATTCGCCCGTGGGAGCCGATCAGGATCGCCTTCTGGGATTCGCTCTCCACCCAGATCAGCGCCCTGACGCGCGTGAGGTCCTCCCGCACCGGTTCGATCTCCTCGACGAAGACCTCCACCGCATGCGGGATCTCCTGGAAGGTGCGGCGGATCACGGCCTCGCGGATCAGCTCGGCGAAGAGCACCTCCTGGGTCTGGTCGGGCGCGGCCCCCGGCCCGAACATGAAGGGACCCTCGGGCATCGCGGCGGCGAGGTGCTCGACGAGCGCCTGGATGCCGGTCCCGCGGCGGGCGGAGATGGGGAACACCTCGGCGCCGGGCGCGAGCTCCGCCGCGTCGGCGAGGACCTCCACCAGCGGCCCGTTGCCGAGCCGGTCCACCTTGTTGACCGCGACCGTGACGGGCACGCGCGCTTCGAGCAGCGCCCTGGCGATGAAGCGGTCCCCGGGGCCGACGCCCTGCTCGCCGTTGAGCATCAGCAGGGCCGCGTCGGAGCCCTCGAGCTCCTGCTGCACCCGTTTCGCCATCCGTGAGGTGAGGGTGTCGCGGGGACGCTGCACCCCGGGCAGATCGACCAGCACCATCTGGGTCTCCCCGCTCTGATGGACCCCGCGGATCGCCCTGCGGGTGGTCTGGGGCCTGTCGGAGACGATCGCGACCTTCTCCCCCACGACGGCGTTGACGAACGTCGACTTGCCGACGTTCGGCCTGCCGGCGAGCGCGACGAAGCCGCTGCGGCTCATGTGCGGGCCGAGCGCAGCAGCTCGCCCTGGAGCTCGAGCATCTCGCCCTCGTCGCTCTCGTGATCCATGCCGAGCAGGTGCAGCATCCCGTGGACGACCGCCTCGCGGACGTCGGTGGTGTGCTCCGGGCAGATCACGATGTCGCCCAGCTCCCTGGGGACCTCGCCCTGCTCTCCCGCGCCGTCGATCGGGAACGACAGCACGTCCGTCGGGCCGGCTTTCCCCGGTGTGCCAGGTTCAGCTCCGTGATGCGCCCGGCGTCGACGAACTCGACCGCGACGTGGCCGTCGCTGACCTTCAGCCCGCTCGCGGCGAGCTCGCACAGTGCGGCGACCTCGTCGGCGTCAGGAGCACCTGGCGACGGGTCCTCCCCGAAGACCTCCACCTCGATCATCGCGCCTCAGGCGCTGCGGATGGCGGCGCGGCCATCGCCCCGGCCCGTGAGCTCCGGTCGCTCGGTGTCCCGCTCGCTGGCGCTGTCGTACGCCTCCACGATCCTCTGGACGAGCTTGTGACGGACGACGTCCTCTCCGCTGAAACGCACGAACTCGATTCCCTCGACCTCGTCGAGGATGTCACCGACGACGATCAGCCCTGATTTCTGCTCGCGGGGCAGGTCGACCTGGGTGATGTCGCCGGTCACGACCATCCGCGATCCGAAGCCGAGCCGCGTGAGGAACATCTTCATCTGCTCCGGCGTGGTGTTCTGAGCCTCGTCGAGGATCACAAACGAGTCGTTCAGCGTGCGCCCGCGCATGAACGCGAGCGGCGCGATCTCGATCACGCCGCGCTCGATGTGCTGCGCGACCTTCTCCGGGTCGAGCATGTCGTGGAGCGCGTCGAAGAGGGGCCGAAGGTACGGGTCGACCTTTGCCATCAGGTCGCCGGGCAGGAACCCCAGGCGCTCGCCGGCCTCCACCGCGGGCCTTGTGAGGATGATCCGGTTGACCTCGTGGCGGGCGAGGGCGGCGGCGGCCATCGCCACCGCCAGGAAGGTCTTGCCGGTGCCGGCGGGGCCGACGCCGAAGGTGACGGTGTTGCGCCGGACCGAATCCACGTAGCGCTTCTGGTTGACCGTCTTCGGCGCCACGCGCAGGCTCCGGTGGCTCCAGACGACGTCCTCCAGCACCCGCGCCGGCGACTCGTGGGCGTCGAGCGCGCCGGTCACGGCGCTGATCGTGCCCGGGCCGATCTGATGACCGCGGTCGATGAGATCCGACAACTCGCGGACGACGCGCTCGCCCGCCTGCGTCTCGCTCTCCTCGCCGTCGAAGGTGATCAGGTTGCCGCGCAGGAACACCTTGCAGTCGAGATGAGCCTCGAGGGCGCGGAGCACCGCGTCCTGGCTGCCGGCCAGCTCGGCGGCAACTTCGTTGGAGAGCTCGATCTGCGTCCTCATCCTGTCAGGGCCGAGCGGACGAGGGCCGAGACCCGCTTTCCGTCGGCGCGGCCGTCCACGGCGGCCATCGCGACCTTCATCGCCGATCCGAGATCCTTGGGCGAGGAGGCGCCGCTCTCGCTCACGGCCCGCTCCACGATCGACTGCAGCTCCTGTTCGGATAGCTCGGCGGGAAGGTAGCCGGCGATCAGCTCCGCCTCGGCCTGCTCCCCGGAGGCGAGATCCTCGCGGCCCGCGTCGTGGTAGGCGGAGGCAGCCTCGAGCCGGCGCTTGCGCTCACGGCGCAGCACTGCAAGCTCGTCCGCCGAGCCCTCCTTCTCGGCCTTCTGAAGCTCCGAGAGGATCAGGCGCAGAGCCCCCACCCGCTCGCGTTCGCCCGATCGCATCGCGTCCTTCAGATCGGCCTTGATCTGCTCGATGATCTCCATCCACCAATCAGGATACGCCGGTCGGCCGATGCCGCCCGGGCTCATCCTGTGAACGGCGTGCCGCGGGCGCCTGCACTCAGTCGCGCTCCAGCGGCGTGCGGCTCCCGAGCTGCCCCGGCGAGGATGCGTCGCGTCCGAACAGCAGCGCCACGTTCCAGTCGAGCAGCAGGCGCAGACGGCGCCCGATCCCGGGCATCAGCAGCAGGTGGTAGGTGCGGGAGATCAGCCACGCGGGCCGCCCCCGCCAGCGGATCCCGAACGTGATCGCCACCGCCTGGCTGTGGCCGAGCTCCGCCACGACCCCTTTGGTGCGGTAGCGGAACCGGCGCGGGGCTCTCCCGGCCAGCGTCGCGGCCACGTTGCGGGCCACCAGGCGTCCCTGGCGGATCGCGTGCTGGGCCGTCGGCGGGCAGATGCCGCTGCTGCGCGCCGGATCGGGCACCGCCGCGCAGTCGCCGATCGCCCACACGCGCCCGGACCCCTGCAGAGGCATGGCGACGGCCATCGTCGCGTCAACGCGGATGCGCCCGCCCTCGTCCAGGGGCAGCCCCATCCGTGCCAGGACCGGGCTGGGCTTCACCCCCGCGGTCCAGACGACGGTCCTGCACGCCATCTGCACGCCGCCGGAGAGCGTCGCCGAGCTCTCGCCCACCCGCTCCAGCGTCGTATCGGTGAGCACCTCTATCCCCCGGCGTCGAAGCTCACGCTCGGCGAAGCGCGCGAGGCTCTCCGGGACCTCCTGCAGGATCCGCCCGCGGGCCTCGGCGAGCACCCAGCGCATCCCCTGCTCGCGGCATCTCGGATAACGCTCGATCGCCTCGACGGCGAAGTCCTGCAGCTCGGCCAGGCCCTCGACGCCCGCGTATCCGGCCCCGACGAACAGAAAACCGAGGTACTCGGCCCGCATCGAGGGGTCCTCGATCGACTCCGCGATGTCAAGGCACGTGAGCATCCTGTTGCGCATGGCCGTCGCATCCGAGAGCGACTTCAGACCGATCGCGTGCTCGGCCAGGCCCGGGATCGGAAGCGTGCGGGAGACCGAGCCGAGCGCCACCACGAGCTGGTCGTAGGCGAGCTCGAGCTGCTCCCCGTCGATCCGCCTGACCTGGAGCACGCGCCGCTCGGGGTCGGCGCCCGCCACGCGGCCGATCATCAGATCCGTGCGGCTGAGCTGCGATCGCAGCGGCACCACGACATGCCTGGGGTCCAGGGCGGCCCCGGCGGCGCCCGGAAGCAGCGGCGTGTAGAGCAGGAAGTTGGCCTCGTTGACCAGCGTCACACGGGCGCTCTGGGGCGGCAGAAGCCGCTCCAGGGCGCGGGCTGCGTAGAAGCCGCCGAACCCTCCGCCAGCGATCACAACCTGCCAGGCCACCTGTACACAATAGTCTGCAGTCCCGTGAGCGACTCGATCTACCAGACAGCCCTCGCGCCGTTCCTGGCCGAGGCCGAGCGGCTGCGGCCCGCGGACACCGAGGTGATCGACGCGCACACCCACCTCGGGGTGGACGAGGACGGGCGCTCGCTGTCGCTCGAGCAGCTGCTCGGACAGCTCGACGCGGCCGGTGCGCAGCGCGCCTGCGTGTTCCCGCTGCACGACCCAGAGCGCAAGCCCAGCTACAGCGTTCCCAACGACCGGGTGCTCGCCTGGGCCGGGGAAAGCGGCGGGCGGCTGGTCCCGTTCTGCCGCCTGGACCCCTCTGAAGATCCCGTCGCCGAGGCCGAACGCTGCGTCGGCAACGGGGCACGGGGCGTGAAGCTGCACCCGCGCGCCCAGGGCTTCCGCTTCGACGGCCCGGAGATGAACGACATCTTCGCGTTCGCCGAAGACGCCGCCGTGCCGATCCTGATCCACGCCGGCCGCGGAATGCCGCCGGTGGCGCAGGGGCTGGCCGACGTCGCCCTTCGCCACCCCGGAGCCGTCCTGATCCTGGCCCACGGCGCCATCTGCGACCAGGGTGTCCTCACGACGCTGCTGGCCGACCACCCCGGGGTCCTCTACGACCTGTCCTGCTTCTTCCCCGTGGACGTGATCGAGCTGCTCGCGCGGGTGCCCGTCGAGCGGCTCGTGTTCGCCTCCGACCCGCCATATGGGTTGCCCGCCTCCTCGCTCTACTTCACGCTGCGGATCGCCCGCCAGGCCGGTCTGGACGACGCCAGCACAAGGCTGATGCTCGGCGGCACGATGGCCGGACTGCTGGACGGCAGGGGACTGCCGCCCGTCACCGCTCCGCGCCGCGGCGAGAACATCACCTTCTCGGGCAGGCTGGCCCGGGCATACGGCTACTCGTGCCTGGTCGGGCCGGCGTTGTTCGCCGGAGCCCTGGAGTCGGGCAAGGCGATGCTCGACATGGCCATCGCCGCATGCAGGGACCTCGAGCCCGGCGCCGTGGGTGAGGCCCTTGACACTGTCGGGACGGCTCTCGAGGCCGCCGCCGCCCTGATCGACACCCCCGAGATGCTCAGGGGCGCGTTCGACCTCGTCTACCGCTCGAACGCGCTGCTCGCGACGGAGATCGCGGACGGCGCCTGATCAGCCGGCGGCCATCCAGATGGCCGCCCACTCGCCGCTCTGGAGCCGCATCCGCTCCGCAAGGCCCTGGCGCTCGGCGAACGCGAGCGCTATCTCATCCACCTCGCCGACCAGCAGCCCGCCGGCGATGAGGTGAGCGGGCGCGGCGATCATCCCCGCCGCAAGTTCGGCCAGCAGTGGCCGCAGCAGGTTCGCGAGGATCACGAGGTTCGCGGCGGGAGCCGCCGCGCCGTCCGGATAGGGCAGCGCTTCGGTGCGCAGGTCGAACCTTGCGACCTCGATCCTCTGCCCGTTGACAATCGCGTTCTCTGCGGCCGCCTGCACGCTCTCGAGCTCGTTATCCAGGCCGAGCACCGGCTCAAAGCCGAGCGCCGCCGCGGCTATCGCCAGCACACCGGACCCGGTTCCGACATCAAGCACGGGTCCGGAGCACTGCTCGCGCGCCGAGAGCTCCAGCAGCAGTGCCAGGCACAGGCGGGTGCTGGCGTGTCCGCCTGTGCCGAAAGCCTGCCCGGGGTCGATGACAATCTCGTGCACGCCCTCGTGCCCGGCGCTCTCGGGCTCCCAGGGAGGGCGTATCCGCAAGGAGGGCACGGGGCCCAGGGGCTGATGCTCGGGAGGCTCGACGGTGACGGGATGGTGGAACTGCTTCCAGCGCTCCTGCCAGTCGTCGGCCACCTCGCTCGTGGAGATCTCGACCAGGCCGCCCCCGGCCAGGGCGTTGACGTCCGGGAGCGCCGGCAGCTCTCCGGGTGCGCCGTAGATCGCATACTCGGTCACGCCGCCCGCGCTCGACTCCTCGACCCCGGCGGGCGCCAGCTCGAGCAGCTCCGCCAGGACCATCTCCGCGCGCTCGTCCGGCACGCGGATCGCGAGGCGGATCACGCGGCCTGGCTGCCCAGCGCGCGGCGCAGCTTGGTGAACATAGACTCGTGCGAGCGCAGGTTCTCCTCGGTCAGGCTGTCGCTGAGGTCCTGCATCAGTCGCTTCTGCTCCGCTGAGAGCTTGCGCGGGATGATCACGTTCACGACCACGCGCAGGTCCCCGCGGCGCCCGCGTCCGAGCGCCGGCATACCCTCGCCGCGCACGGTGAGGATGTCGCCGGGCTGCGTGCCCGCGGGCACGTCGATCATCGCGGTGGCCTCGAGCGTCGGGACCTCGAGCTGCGAGCCCAGCGCCGCGAGCGGCGCCGGCACGTCCAGCGCCGTCACCAGGTCCTCGCCTTCCCGTACGAAGCGCTCATCGTCGCGAACGGAGACCATCACATAGAGATCGCCGGGCGGCCCGCCCATCTCGCCGGCGCTCCCGCGCCCGGTGAGCCTGATGCGCTGGCCGTCGGAGATCCCCGCCGGGATGTCAACGTCGAGTTCGCGCCGGCCCGCCACGCGGCCGCGTCCCCGGCACTCGCCGCATGGCTGCTTGGGCGCGCGCCCCTCGCCCTGGCACACGTCGCAGATCACGGTCCTGACCATCTGGCCGAACGGGGTGCGGGTCACGCCCTGCAGTTGCCCGGCGCCGCCGCAGCGCTCGCACGTCTCGATCGGCGTGCCGGGCTCGGCCCCGTTGCCTTTGCAGCGTGAGCACAGATCGATCGCCTCGTAGGCGACGCTGACACTGGCGCCGTTGGCGGCCTGGATGAGATCGATCTCGACCGCCACCGCGAGGTCGCCCCCCTGCGCCGGACCGCCGCGCGCCTGCCCGCCTCCGAAGAAGGCGTTGAAGAGATCGCCGATCGAGCCGAACGCGTCGAAGTTCGGCGCATAGCCGCCGTTGCGCAGGCCGTCATGCCCGTAGCGGTCGTAGGTCGCGCGCCGCTCGCCGTCGGAGAGGATCTCGTAGGCCTCGGCGGCCTCCTTGAACTTGCTCTCGGCGTCCGGGTCGTGCGCGTTGACGTCGGGGTGCAGTTCGCGCGCGAGTCCGCGGAAGGCTTTCTTGATCTGCTGCTCGCTCGCGTCGCGTGACACGCCGAGCACCTCATAGGGGTCACGGGGAACGGTGCTCATGTCAGTTTCCGGCGTACGCGTCCTCGACGAAGCGCGAGAGCTCGTGCGCGGCCTCACGGACCGTGGCGATGGCGCCCGCGTAGTCCATCCGCACCGGTCCGATCACCGAAACGGTGCCGAGCTTGCGCTGGGCCATGCCGTAGCCGGTCGCGACCACCGCCAGCGAGTGCATCGCTGGAAGCTCGTTCTCCTGGCCGATGCGGACATAGACGCCCTGCTCCCCGAGCGCGCTCCGCAGCACCCGCAGAAGCGCGACCCGCCGCTCCAGAAGACCGATCAGCTCGTTGACCTTGGTCGTGTCTTCGATCTGCCCCGCCTCGAAGAGCCGGGCCGTGCCGTCGACGTACAGCGTGTCCTCGCCGTCTGAGCTGAGGCCTCCGAACGCGGGCGTGAATCGGTTCAGGAACGCGAGCTCGCGCTGGGAGAGGCTCGGGTCGACCAGGCGCTGCTGCAGCATGCGGGCACCGAGCGAGAGCCCGACCAGCCGCTCGTTCAGGTACTCCCCCGCCCACGCCACGAGCCCGGGATCGACCGCGCGGTCGAAGGTGGCGAGCATCTTGGAGACGGCTCCGGTGGAGGTGATGATCACGACCAGCACGACCTGCGGTTGCAGAGCGAGCACCTCGATGTGGCGGATCGTCGCGGTATTCAGAGACGGGGCCGAAACGACCGCGAGCAGGTTCGTCATCTGCGAGAGGGTCTCGGTGGTGGCCCGCATCGCCTCCTCGATCTCGCGGCGCATCAGCGAGAGCTCCATCCGCGGGCGATCCACGGCCTTTGAATGCTCGGAACTGAGGAGGCGGTCCACGACATAACGGTGTCCGGCGTCGGTGGGGACGCGGCCGGCGGAGACATGCGGGTGGGCGAGCAGGCCGTACTCCTCCAGCAGGGCGAGTTCGTTGCGCACCGTCGAGGGACCGCAGTCCAGACCGGGGTCGGCGGCGATCGTCTTGGACGCAACGGGCTGGCCCGTCGCGAGGTAGTCATCGACGACCTGGCAGAGGATTCGCTCCTGGCGGGGGGTGAGCATCCCAGTGATTGTAGGCGCCCCTCTGGCGCCCGACCGGAGCGCGCTAGAGCTCGAGCTCGGCGTGCGCGTTGCGAATGATCTGTCTCCCCGCCTGCTCCGCGACGGTGTCCACGATCACCCGCGTCCCGCTGCGCTCGCGCACCGTGGAGGTCACCAGCACCTCCTGCTCGGGCACGCCCATGCCGCGGAACTGCACGGACAGGCGCCGCAGATGCTCGGGCCCGCCGGCGGCCTCGCTCTGCGCGCGCGCCACCTGGGCCATCGTCCAGAGGCCGTGCAGGATCCTGCCGGGAAGGCCCACGGAGAGGGCGAACTCCTCATCGATGTGAATCGGGTTGAAGTCTCCCGAGGCGCCCGCGTAGCGAACCGTCAGGTACCGGTCAGGCGTGATCCGGAGCTCAGGAAGCTGCTCACCGGCCTGAAGATCAGTCATCTCTCACACCCCTCGCACGATGTTCGTCCAGATGCCGCGGCACACCTGCTCGCCGCGCTGGTTGACCGAGACCGACTCGAACACGTAGTAGCCGCGCCCCTCGTCTTCGAAGATGTCCTGCACCGAGGCCGTGGTGGTTATCTCATCGCCGGCGATGACCGGCTCGCCCCATTGGAAGTCCTGGGCCCCGTGGACCATCATCGCGAAGTTCAGCTCGATCTCCGGGTCGAAGATCAGCGGCCCGACGGCCGGGCTGCTGTAGACGACGGCGAACATTGGCGGCGCCACCAGGTCGGCGTAGCCAGCCTGCCGAGCGGCATCGAGGTCGAGGTGGACGGGGTTGCCCTCGCCGACCGCGCGAGCGTACTCGCGGATCTTCTCGCGGCCGACGGCGTAGAGAACCGGCTCGTATCGCTTGCCGATCGCTTGTGTGTTGACTGGCATCGGGGCTCCCTGACGGTGTTGGCGTGACTCGGGCCGCGGCGCGCCAGTCTACGCCCACCCCGCTCGCCGGTGACGGCCGATCCGGTCGCGCTCAGTGGGTGCTGCGCGTCGCCTTCGCCAGCCGGACGGTGACAGTGCGCTGGGAGGTGTGGCTCGCACCAGCGTTGTCATGGGCGGAGACGATCGTGAGCACCCTCAGCGTGTGGCTGCGTGCGAGCAGCGTGCGAGCCTTGGCGGAGAGGTGGAGGGCGACGGTGGCGCTGTGGCCTCCCGCGAGCCTGAACGCGCCCGTGGCCAGCGTCAGGATGGCGTCCTTCGCCTTGCCGGCGCGAACCGCCGTGAGCGTCCGCAGCGTGATCGTGCCGGTGCAGCCGCCGCTCTCGGCCGCGGGGCAACTGACCTTCGCGGCGACGAGCCCGGAGGGGCTGGCACTCAGGGTGGCACCGATGAGCTCCGCGTCGGGAACGGCGGGCGCGACGCTGGCCTGGATGGTGGTGGGGTTGGGGTTGGGGTTGGTGCTCGCCGGCACGGTGGACTGCGGCGCGCTACTCGGCAGCGTCTGGAGGATGGCGTCGGAGCCGTAGCTCGTCCCGCCGGCGTTGGTGGCGCTAACCCTGAAGTGGTAGGTCTGGTTAGCCGACAACCCCGAGATCGCACCCGAGACCACCACAGCTTCCGCACCAGCGCCGGGCGACGGGGTGCACGCCACACTCGAACCGTAGGAGGTCGAGGTGCCATATTCGAGGACGCATTCTTCAACCCGCCCACCATCAGGATTCACCGACCCGCCGAGAACGGCCGAGGACTGCGTGACCAACGACGCTTCACCGGTCGAGACGACCGGCGGGTTCGGCAACGTCTGGAAGCTCCGGTCTTCCCCTTCGCCGTTGGCCGTGGTGCTTTCCGCACGCACCCTGAAGTGATAGACGCTGCCTGGGCTCAGCGAGCTCACATGTGCCGAGACCGGCACGACGCCTTCCCCTGAGCCCGGTTCGGGCGAGCACGGGACCGCGCTGCCGTAGGCGGTGGTGGGGCCGTATTCCAGGGTGCAGTGTGTGACCTGCAGCCCGTTCGGGTTGACGGTTGCGTTCAGGGTCGCCGTCGTCTGCGTCAGTGCCAGAGACGCTCCCAGTGAAGGCCACCGGCGCGCTGGTGGTCGTGAAGGCCTCGTCTTCTCCATAGCTGTTGATCTGGGCGCCCGCGGAGGCGTTCGCGACGACCCGGAAGTGGTATTCGGTCCTCGCCCTGAGGCCGCTGATCTCCGCCGTCACCGGCGCCGGGACCGTGCCGGTGCCGGGAAGGGCGGCGCACGGCGCCGTCAGGCCGTAGGCGGTCGAGGTCCCGTATTCGAAGAAGCAGCTCGTGACCGTCCTGCCTTCGGGGTTCACGGTTGCGTTCAGGCTCGCGCCGTTCGGCGTTACCGCAGAGGCTGCGCCTGTGAGCACCGCGGGCGTCTTGTTGCTTATCAGGCTGCTTTCCACGACTTCAGCGGATGCGAGGCCTCCGCCGGAGATGCTCGCGTGGTTGACGAGCACTTCCCCGGGCTTGGCGGACGCGATGTCGACGTACGCTTCGACCCAGATCGCGCTCGCATGCGCTCCGGGACCCACCGCGGTCGTGCTCGTGCACGTGACTTTGGTGTTGCCCTGCCCGGTGGGGGTGCAGGCCCAGCCCGTTCCGTACGGGGTCACCTTGGTGCTCAGGTGCGCCGGCAGGGTGTCGGTGACCGTGATGGTTCCGCTGCTCGCAGTCGCCGTGGTGTTGACGGGGGTCAGCATGTATTCGACCGTGTCACGGCCGCCGAGCGTGACCTGGTTGGCTTCAGCTTCGCCTTCTTCCGGTTCACCGTGGGCTTTTTCGATTTTGGTTTCTTCAGCTTCGGTGGCCGGTTCTTCTTCCGTTTCGATCGATTCTTCGAGTTCGTATCCCGCGAGCCCGTTGATGAAGGTGATCGTGTAGGTCCATTCGGTTGCGGTCCCGCTGGCCGGCCCGCCGGTGACCTTGACGTTTCCGGGACCGATCGCCTTCACAAGTTCGAGTTGGGCCTGTACTTCCGCCGCGCTCGCGGTGTACGGGAACGGTTTCGTTTCGCCCGTCTGCCCGGTGAGGTCATTGTTGAAGATGAGGCTGAGCTTGCCGTCGTTGGGGCGGTGGCCGAGCACGCCTTTCACGGTCACCGTTTCGACCTGGTTGACCGGCTGCGTGATCGGGACGGGCGACGGCGTCTGAACGGATTCCAGACCCCACCCGGGCGTGGACGCCAGCGCTGGAGCGGAGGCGAGGAGGAGCAGCGCTGTCGCGCCAGCGAGCGCCAGCAGCAGCAGCGTGAACGGGCGCCGTGTGCCCGCGGCAACCGAGCCGGCCGCCCTGCGGCCGTTGACCATGCCTGTCCCTTCGATCATCCTGACCCTCCCTCGAACATCCCTGTCAGCGCGGTGCGTCCCGCGCATGCCTTGTGAGCAAGGGTACAACCCAGACAGCTGCCTGTGCGCTGGATGGGCGCGGTCTTTCAGATGTGGCCGGGCGGCCGCGTTGCGGCGGGACTCGCCGTGGAAGCCGGCGAGCCCGCCGCAGGAGCTAGGCCGCGCGAGCCGACTCGAGAGCGACCTCGCCGTGAGCGACCCCGTGCTCGCCGGGAGCGTCAAGGAACTGGACCGTGTCGGCCACGACGCTGACCGACTGGCGAAGCTCCTTCTCCGGGCTCTCCCACTCACGCCACTGCAGGCGGCCGTCGATCGCCACGCGGCTTCCCTTGTTCATGTAGTGGCTGACGCTCTCGGCCGACGCCCCGTAGACGGTGACGTCGAAGTAGTTCGGGCGCTCCTGGAACTCTCCGTCGCTGTCGCGCCGGCTCGAGTTGCAGGCGATCCGCATCGCGCACACGCTGGTCCCGGACGGCAGGGCGCGCAGCTCGGGGTCGCGCGTCAGGCGCCCGACCAGGACCACTCGGTTGATGGTGAAGTTCGACATCTGCTCTCCAATCGTTGGCCGTGCCCCTTGCGGTGCAAGCTACGCACCGACAGCGACGGTTCTCTCCAGAGGCGCGCCGGCAGCGACGGTGCCATCCAGGAACGGCCCCACCGCAACCAGCGCGACGCGGCGCTGTGCGCGTGCGCCGCTGATCGCCCGGGCGACCGGCTCGTTGGCCTGCGTGGAGGCCAGGTAGATGACGCCCGATACGCAGCGGGCGCGCACCCAGGCCGCGCAGATCGCCTGCAGCCGCCGTGGGGACTTCACCGTCAGCTCGACCTCGATCGCGACCGGCAGCCCGATCAGCGGCGAGGCGGGCCACAGGACCAGGTCGGGCCGGTGAACCGCCTGGCCCGCAGGACGGACCCCGGCGAGGGCTGCGCTCGCCAGCGGCCGGCCGTGGGCCCGCTCGCGCGCCCGCAGATCCGCCTCGCCGCTCACGGACAGATCCGGATACGCGGATTCGATCACCGCGGCCACATGGGCGCATGCGGCCGAATGACGCGCGCTCGAGGTGCCGATCCGCACCGGCGGCCGCCCGGCGATCGAGACTGCCCTGTAGCCCTGTGCCGTCAGCGCATACAACCGCGGCTCATCCACGAGAGGGCGCGTGCCGGCGAGCAGCCCGCCGCGCTCGGCCGCCGCCAGGCGCGAGCGCGCGGAGGCCGGGCTGCACCCCTCGCGCACCACCAGGGCCTCGGCGGACACGGCACCCACCCGCGCGGCCCACTCCAGAATGTCGGTACGCGCACTCATCCGGCGACGGGCCGCCGTATGCGGGTGAGGGGAGCTGTGCCGCTGCCGAGCTCGATCACCGCGGCCTGCCCCTGGCGCAGGGACATCACGTGGCTGGGGTCAAGGACGCCCTCGCTCGCCCTCGAGCGCATCTCGCCGCCGTCGCTGCGCATCGACACGCGCCACGCGCCGCGGGTTCCGGCCATGCGAGCGATCATCTCGGCCGACTCCGGTACCCCCTGCCGGTGCGCGATCACGACGGAGAGGTTGCCGAGCACCTGCTCGAGCATCCGCTCGCGGCCCGCGGGGCGGAGATCGGAAAGCTCCTGCGTGCCGAGCACGACGCTCACACCCGCAGAGCGCGCGCGGCCGAAGAGCCTGACGACCTGCTCGGAGGCGACGGCGGAGAACTCGTCGATCAGGGCGAGCGTCGGGACGGGGGCCGACTGGAGCGCCGCCGTGGTCGTCTGAAGGTCCAGCACGATCGCGCCGGCGAGCATCTGCATGAGCAGCGGGCGGCTGTCGGCCTGCAGGCTGAGATAGACGACAGCACGCCCGCGGACGGCCTGGAGCAGGTCCAGGCGCTCTGATCCTGCAGTCTCCGGATCCAGCCAGCGACCCACGTCCGACTCGACGAGGATCGCGAGCCGGTCGCGAACCCCCGTGAGGTCCGCGCGCTGGCGCGGAGTGAGCGTCGCCAGATACTCGTGTGTGTCGGTCACCTGCGGGCCCGTCAGCGAGCGGGCGACGTCCTCCAGGCGCTCGGGGTCCATGTGGGCGGCGATCGACCTCAGGCTCACCTGCAGCTCGCCCGCCCGCAGGGATCTCACCACGTGACCGAGGTAGCGCTGCGCCTGGCGCATGTAGTGCGGCTCGGTGAACAGCTCCCCCGCCAGCGCCTTATCGGCGATCTCGCTCTCGCCTCCTGAGGCAAAGGGGTTGTAGACGCAGCCGCCCGACGGCGTCCACTCCAGGTACCTGCTGCCCGCGAGCTGCGCGGCGTCGCGCAGCGCGGCCCGCATGTCCTCATCCCCCTTAGGATCGAGCGCGACCACGCCCATACCGCGCTGGACCGCGGCTGTTGCGAGCAGCGTCTGCGTGACCGTCTTGCCCGATCCGGTCGCCCCCACGATCAGTATGTGGGCCGCTCGCCGGGGCCCGAACGGGACGGCCACGGGCCGCCCGCGGCCGTCGCGTCCCACGGCCAGGCGGCCACCAGAGGCCCGCGGCGCGATCCCGAGCAGCCTGCACGCGAGCAGGCGGAGCGCATCGTGCGGGTGTACTCGCATCGCCGCCACCCGAGCGAGGTCGCCGCCGGCGCGGAGGTCGCGCCGGTGCGCCCGGGATGCAGTGAGCGCAGCTGTGAGGAGCGCGGCCGACACGGCCACAGCCGCCCCGGACGGCGAGCGACTCACTGCGAGCAGCGGCGCGAGCGCGAGCGCCGCCCAGCTCCAGTGCAGGTGCAGGGCCCGCATCGCGCGGGCCAGCACGACCCCGGCGAGGACACCGAGCAAGCAGCAGAGCGCCGCCGAGAGCAGGCCCCCGAGGAGGGCGCCGGCGCCCGAGCCTGCGACGCCGGATTCGGAGTACGGGCTGCCTGCGGGCATCAGCCGCCCGCGGGCGGGCGGGCCGCGGGCGTCATCGCAACCGGTATCCGACACCCCTCACGTTGACGACCCATCCGCCCGCGCCGAGCCGTCGACGCAGACGGCTCGCGTGGCTGTCGACGGTGCGCGTCGCGCCCTGCGCCCGGAAGCCCCATACCGCCCGCAGGAGCTCGCCGCGCGTGAACACGCGCTCGGGGTCTCGCGCGAGGTGGCAGAGCAGCTCGAACTCCATCCGGCGGAGCACGACGGGCCTGCCGGCCAGCGAGCACGAGCGGGCGAGCGGATCGATCGACAGCTCGCCCACCCTGGTGGGAGCGTGGGTGCGCTCCCACGTCGCCCTGCGCAGCAGCGCTCGCAGGCGCGCCCGCAGCTCCTGCTCGCCGGCGCCGGCGGGCAGAAAGTCATCGGCCCCGGACTCCAGGGCCCGCACCACGCCCGCGCCGCCGGACGCCGGCTCCAGGAGCATCGTCGGCAGCTGCGGGTCCCACGGCCCGTCCGCCCTGCGGCCCCTGATCTCACAGATGAGGTCCAGGGGATCTCGCGGGCTCGCGAGCTCGCCGATGATCACCAGAGCAGGGGCCCGCATTCCCGCGAGCGAGCGAGCATGTTGTGCGCTGCCGGCCCGATCGACCCTGAAGCCATCCAGCTCGAGGGACGCGGCGAGCTGACGCGACTGCTCGCAGCTCGCGCACACGAGCATGAGCTGCGTCCGCGGCGTGGTGTTCACGCCGCTTCGACCTCGCGCGGGCTCAGCGCGAGTCCGCGGCGCGCTATCAGCGCGAGGACGTCCGTGTGTATCCACGGCGTCGGAGCGCGCTGGCCGGCGTCCGGCAGCAATCCCACACGCCGTGCCAGCCAGCTCGTGTCGCCGCTCTCGTTTCCCTTTCGGTCGCGCTTTGTCCTGCCGCACCGGATCGCGATCTCGCTCATGCTCAGCGCGGGCCCTGCGACCCTCTGCGCGACCACCTCGCGAAGGCGGCGGTTCAGGATGATCGGGCTCTCCAGCACCCGTGTGAGCTCGGCGCGCAGCACGCTCGTGGAGATCACCCCGTCATCACGTCCCCCGGCGAGCAGCGCGCATCGTGAGGGTCAGCACGGGCTCATAGCTCTGCAGTGCCGCGACCACGTCACGGACGCTCACCGCATCGCCGCGGCAGCCCGCTGCCGGCGCGCGCAGCCAGCGCAGCTCCGGGATGGTCATCTTCGTGCGCGTGAGCTCGAGCCGGTAGAGCTGGCCGGCGGCATCGCTGAGCTCCTCGGGAGCGCCCTTCCCGCCGGCGCGCCCGCGTTGCTCGTCGATCGGCGGCGCCGGATCGCGCGCAGGGTTGTGATGTGCACAGCGCAGCTGCCGCCGGGCACAGTCGGCGACGTACAGAGCGCAGATGAGGTCGGCGTTTCCCGCCGGCTCCTCCGGGAAGAGCTCGGCGACGAGCACGCTGTCCTGTCGGCATCCCGCGGCGCGGTCTATCACCGCCACGGTCCCGAAGGCCCCGGGCCGGGCGAGCACCTCGCGCTCCCCGCCGCGCGAGTCCCTGAAGGTCGCCAGCAGCCGCTCTCTCGGGGCGGCCCTGCGCTTGCGAGGCCGGGGAGGCGAGCCCGGGCGGTGGTCGTCGGCGCCCAGGCCGGGGCGGGATGTGCGGTGAGCGGCGTCCAGCGTGGGGTTCATTGGCTTCCTCCTGAAGCGCTGTGCCGCGCTCCGGCGTCCTCGGCGCGCGGCGGTGGTGAGGTCATCTCATGACCTGTCGTACCCGGCGCCCGCGAGCCACCCCCCGAAACGAGCCGCCCATGGCCCGGCGGCCGACGAGGGGGACCGGAATATGATCGGCTCCGTGAGCCTGCCTGCCCGCCCGACACCTCTGCCCGCCGCACACCGGAGGGCTGCGTGATCGAGCTCGCACAGCGCGCGATCGTCGCGCACGGTGGCATGGCGCTCTGGGAAGAAGCCGAGGAGATCACCGTGGAGCTCTCTGCGGGCGGACTCGCCTTCGCCTCCAAGCTGCAGGGCAGCGCCGTGCGCGCCACGAAAGTCAGGATCTCAACGCGCTCTCAGCACGTGGTGTTCGAGGAATTCCCCCGCGAAGGGCGCCGCGGGGTGCTCGACCCCGACGGATCGGTGCGGATCGAGACCAATGACGGCGAGGTCCTGCAGAGCCGCGCTAACCCCCGCGGCGAGTTCGCGGACATTCGCCACCGTCTCTGGTGGGACCGTCTGGACATGCTCTACTTTGCGACCTACGCGATCTGGACCTACGTCGCGACTCCGTTCGTGTTCACGCAGGACGGCTATGAGCTGAGCGCCGCCGGCACATGGGTCGAGGACGGTGAGAGCTGGGAGCGGCTGTCAGTGAGGTTTCCGCCGTCGGTTCAGACACACTCGGCCGAGCAGGTCTTCTACATCGACGAGCGCGGCCTGATCCGCCGCCACGACTACACCGCCGAGCCCCTCGCAAGTTGGGCGAAGGCGGCGCACTACTGCATGGACCACGAGACCTTCGATGGCCTCGTCGTCCCAACCCGCCGACGTGTCTATCCCCGCAGGCCCGACAACCAGCGCCGGCCCCACCCGCGGCTCGTCTGGATCGATGTCCCGTCCGCAGGCGTCGTGGGGAGAGCCTGAAGCCCGCCGGCAGTTCCGTGGCCCCGGGCCCCGCGAAGAACGTGGAGGGCGCCGGGCGCCTTGCCCGAACGCCATCCGGGGCCCTCGTGCTCGGGGCGATCGCCTCGGTGCAGTTCGGAGCGGCGCTGGCGGCGACGCTGTTCGCGCGTCTCGGTCCCGCCGGAGTCGTTTCGCTGCGCCTGCTTTTCGCGGCGATCATCCTCTGCGCGATCGGGCGTCCCGGTCTGCGCGGGCGCACCCGGGGTGAACTGCTGCTGATCCTCGCGTTCGGGCTCGTGCTCGGCGCGATGAACCTGAGCTTCTATGAGGCGGTCGACCGGATCCCACTCGGCATAGCGGTCTCGATCGAGTTCGTCGGCCCGCTCGTGGTCGCCGTCGCCGGGTCGCGCCGGCCCACCGATCTGCTGTGGGTGGCTCTCGCGGCCGGCGGAATACTCGCCCTCACCCACGGCACCTCCGGGCCGCTGGACGGCCTGGGGATCGCCCTGGCACTCGCCGCCGGCGGCTTCTGGGGCCTGTACATCGTTCTGAACGCGAGGGTCGGGAGGATGTTCGCCGACTCGAGCGGGCTGACGCTCGCGCTGTGCCTGGCGGCGCTGGTGATGCTGCCTGTCGGCATCGCCTCCGCCGGCAGCGCGCTGCTGTCCGTCGAAGCTCTCGCGCTCGGCTGCGCGGTGGGCATCCTGTCCTCGGCCATCCCCTACTCCTTCGAGGTGGAGGCGCTGCGGCGGATCGCGCCGGCTGCCTTCGGGGTGCTGATGAGCCTGGAGCCGGCGATGGCCGCCCTCGCCGGCTTCCTGGTGCTCGGGCAGAGCCTCGGCCTGCGGGCCCTGCTGGGCGTCGGCCTCGTCATCGTGGCTTCGATCGGCGCCTCCCGCGGGATGGCCGGCGTGGCACCGGTGGCCCAGTGAGCCTGCGGCGCCCTACTCGTAGAGCCCCGTGAACAGGTCCGCGTAGCGCTCATAGACGAGAGCCCGCTTGACCTTGAGCGTTGGCGTGAGCTCGCCCGCCGCCTGCGAGAGGTCATGGTCGAGGATCGCGAAGCGCTTGACCTGCTCGATGCGCGCGAAGCGCTGGTTCGCCGAGTCCACCGCTTGCTGGATCGCCTCGCGCACCCGCTCGTCCTGCGCCATCGAGCTTGCATCCGGGCTCACGCCGAGCTGATCCGCCAGCACGCGCGCCTCGTCGGGATCAAGCGAGAGGAGGGCCACCAGATACGGCCTGCGGTCGCCGTAGACGACGGCCTCAGAGACCCAGCGCGCCTCGCGCAGCGCGTTCTCGATGCTCGAGGGCGCCACGTTCTTGCCGCTCGAGGTGATGATGAGATCCTTCTTGCGGCCGGTCACCGTCAGGTAGCCGTCAGCGGACAGCTCCCCGAGGTCGCCGGTGCACAGCCAGTCGTCCTCGAACACGGCAGCCGTGGCGCGGGGGTCGCGGTGATAGCCGGCGAACACCTGCGGTCCGCGCATCAGGACCTCGCCGTCCTCGGCACACCTCAGCTCGGCCCCCGGCAGCGCTCGCCCGACGGTGCCGTAGCGGGGCGCGTGTCGCGGGTTGAGCGTTGCTGCCGCGCAGCTCTCGGTCATCCCGTACCCCTCCAGCACGCTCACGCCGCAGGCGTCGAAGAACTCCAGGATCTCCCTGTCGATCGGCGCGGCGCCCACCAGCGCCATCGACAGACGCGAGCCGAACAGCCGCCGGACCCGCGCGAGCGCGAGCCGGTCGGCGAGGCGCAGGCGCGCCCGCGACAACGGCCCTGGATCCCTGCCGGCCCGCTCGCTGCTCCTGGCCCGGCGCCCGACCTCCAGCGCCCAGGCGAACAGCAGCCGCACATGCCGGCCGCCCCCCTCCACCGATGCGACCACGCCCCCGTGCAGCTTCTCGTAGATGCGCGGGACCGCAACGAAGTGGGTGGGTTCGCAGTCCTGGACCTCCTGCAGAATCTTCGTGGAGTCGCCCGACCAGTAGACGAGGGTGCCGCCGACGTCAAGCACCACCGTCTGGACGATCCGCGCAAGCACGTGCGCGAGCGGCAGGAACATGTAGATGACGGGCTGCACGTCGTCGAGCTCGAGCTGGCCCCTGAACATCGCGGTGGCGGCCATGAAGTTCGCATGTGTGAGCATGCAGCCCTTCGGCAGGCCGGTGGTGCCGGAGGTGTAGACGAGCGTCGCGACATCCTGCGGCGACACCGCGGCGACGCGATCCTCGATGACATCCCCGTCGACCTCGCCCGCGCGCTCGCGCACCGAGGCAAGCGTGATCGCCCCTTCGGCGCTGCCTTCGATCACGAGGACGTGCGTGAGCTCGGGAAGCTCGCCGCGTACCTGCTCGATCTTCGCCGCCTGAGCCGCGTCCTGGCAGATCACCAGGCGCGCGCCGGAGTCGGCCAGCACATGCCGGCACTCCTGCGGAGAGTTCGTGTCGTAGATCGGCGCGAGCACGGCGCCCGCGCACATCACGCCCATCTCGCACATCGTCCACTGGGCGCTCGTCGCGCACAGCAGGCCCACGACATCGCCGCCCTGCAGCCCGAGCGCTATCAGTCCACGGGCGAGCTCCCGGCTACCCTCGCCGAGCTCGGCGTAGGTGACCGAGCGCTCGCCGCGGGAGCTCGGGTAGCGCAGCGCCGTCTCGGCGCCGCGCTCCTGCGCCGAGAGGACCATGCGCCCGAGAGTTCCGGCGCCGGTGATCCGCTCGGCCGCAGGGCGCACGAGCGTCCCGTCTACTCGAGGGTCCGGGATGACGTCATCGCTTGACCCTCACCCGTCTATTTCTGATGCGGCCCGTCGATCACCTTGCTGGCGCTCTGGACGACGCTGCGCAGAAAGTCGTACTGGGTGCGAACGAGCTTGTCGGCCATCTCCATCGCCGCGTCGACGACCTCCTGGCGCTTCTTGGGGCGCTCGCCGAGGGCCGGAATCATCTCGTCCACCGTGTCCACGAACTTGCGGACCGCGTCGATTGCGGCGCGCTGTCCGGACTGCAGCGACTTCAGGAGCTCCTCGGAGGCCTCGGTGGTCCTGTCCACGGCCCTCGGCCTTTTCACGCGTGCTTTGCCGGCCGACGCTGCTTTTTTCGCAGGCGCAGCTTTGCGGGTTGCGGTCGTTTTTTTCGCGGCCGTCGTCGCTTTCGCTTTTTTGGCGGCGGTTGTCTTTTTGGCCGTCGTTTTTTTAGCCGTGCCCGCCGATTTGGCTTTTGTTTTCGTCGCCGCTTTGGCTGCCGGGGCTTTGCGCTGCGTTTTGGCGTCTGCCATCGGTGTTCCTCCTGATTGAGGGCTCTGGCCCAAGGTCTAGTGCACTCACGCAGACTCCCGAGACCGCCGCGGCGGTCTCTCGTGGCATGCGTCTCGCCCCAAACCTATCCGTTCCGCTGGCTGCGCCATCCGTAGAGATCGCGCAGCGGCGCCAGCGCAACCTACGTGGGGCCAACACCGCCGTCCTCCGCACCGTTCCCCTGCCTGCGTGCCCGGGCTAGACTCGGCTGCGTTCGCGCGAGGCGACCCGGCACCCCGCCCTCACCACGAGGAGGAAACCTTGAGAGCAGTGAGATTCGATCGCTACGGCGGCCCTGAGGTACTGGAGGTGCGCGAGGTGGACGACCCCGTGCCCGAGGCCGGCGAGGTGCTCGTCCAGATGCGCGCCGCCTCCATCAATCCGGGCGAGATCTCGATCAGGGAGGGCCGGATGGAGAGCCGCTTCCCCGCCACGTTCCCCTCGGGTGAGGGCAGCGACCTGGCAGGCGTCGTGACCGCGCTCGGTGATGGTGTGGACGGCTTCTCGATCGGCGATGAGGTGTGCGGCTGGACCAACCGCCGGGCCAGCCATGCGGAGCTGGTCGCAGCTCCCGCCGACCAGCTCGCGCTCAAGCCGGGCAGCGTCCCGTGGGAGGTGGCGGGATCGCTCTTCGTGGCTCCCATGGCCGCGTACGCGTCCGTGGGTGCCGTCTCTCCCGGCCCGGGAGAGACGGTCGTGGTCTCAGCGGCGGCGGGCGGTGTCGGCTCCATCGCGGTGCAGCTCGCCCGGCGCACCGGAGCCTCGGTCATCGGCCTGGCCAGCGAGCGAAACCACGCGTGGCTGAGCTCGCGCGGCGTCACGCCGGTCGCCTACGGGGACGGCCAGGCCGAGCGTATTCGTGCAGCGGCGGACGGCCCGATCGACGCGTTCATCGACACCTTCGGCGGCGGCTATGTCGACCTCGCGATCGAACTGGGGGTTCCCGCGGACCGGATCAACACGATCATCGACTTCGAGGCGGTCGGGCGACTCGGCGTCAAGTCCCAGGGGTCGAGCAGCATCGCGAGCGTCGAGGTGCTGCAGGAGCTCCTGGACATGATCACCGACGGGAGCCTTGAGGTCCCGATCGCGCGCACGTTCCCGCTCGGCGAGGTGCGCGAGGCCTACGCCGAGCTTGCCGGGCGCGGTACGCACGGCAAGATCGTGCTCGTGCCCTGATCCCTACTGCCGGTTGGCGACGCTCATCGCCAGCCCGATGATCAGGAACAGGGCCAGAACCGCGACGACGGCCACGAGGAGACCGCCGACGCCGTAGACGTTCGGCACGACCGCGACGATCACCAGCGCCGCGATCATCGCGGGCAGTCCGAGACAGCCCGCTCCACGGCGTTCCTGCTGATCTCCCTCGCTCATCCCGGCGAGTATCCCGCAGCCGGGGCTCTCAGCCCGCCGCGTGATCGGCGAAGCGAGCAGCGAAGGCGGCGATGGTCCCGCCGGCGATCCGGGCACAGGCGGCGACGGACTCCCAGTCGACGTGTTCGGGCAGGTCGCTCGGGTGGTGGTAATGCGGGAAGTAGCCGGGCCCCATCGAGAGCACGGACGCGCTCGGGATGCCGCGGTGGACCGCCAGGATCGGATCGGTCCAGGCCCCGATGCGCCATCGCTGCGGGGCGGGGGCGCCTGCGATTTCTGCGCCCTGCTCTACGAGCGCGACGTCGTGCTCGCGGTATCGCTGCTCGCGCATCGCCCCCTCGCCGGTGCAGACGATCGGGGTTCCGGCTCCGAGCGTGTCCAGCCCGAGCACGAACACCTCGCCCGCGTCAAGGACTGCCCCGCGCGAGTCCAGGAACGCGGCCATCCCCCCCATGCCCGCCTCCTCGCCGCCGACGAGCGCGAGGATCACGTCGACGTCGGAAAGCGGCTGTGCCGCCAGCGCTCGCGCCAGGTCAAGGCAGGCGGCGACACCGCTCGCGTTGTCGCTGGCCCCCGGCACCGTCGCGCCCGATCCGACGTTCGCGTCGACGGCTGTCGCGAGCGCGAGGATCGCGGCGGCGCCGGCGCGGGCGCACAGGCCGACCCGGGCCCGGCGGGGCAGCAGCGCCCCGGCCGCCGCCAGCAGGAGCGCGAACTCCAGCGGCGCCATGAAGGGGTCCACGCGCCGTCGCCGCAGGTGCCGCTTCCCGCCGGACGCGACCAGACGCGGATCCCAGATGAAGCCCGTGTTGGCGGCGTCGTGGTGGGCGAGCAGGACAAGCGTGCCCCGCGCGCGGCCGCCGGCCGGGATGCGGGCGATCACGTTGGCCCCCTCCCCGCGCGGAAGCAGGCGGCGCACCCACTGCCGCGCGCCGCTGACCTCGAGCTCGTAGGACCACAGTGTTCCCGCCGCGAGTGCCGCTCCGACGGCGCCGCCGAGTGCGCTCGCGATGATCCCGGCGGCGTTGTGCGCGCCGTGAGCCAGCGCGTAGCTCTGCTGGTAGCTGTAGGGCTCGACGTGGACCTCCGCGATCCCGATCTCGCGCAGGCGTCCGGCCAGCCACGCCGCCGACTCGCGCTCTCCCTCTCGCAGGGAGGAGCGACGCATCAGGGAGAGCGACTCGACGTCCGAGCGGATTCCCTCGAGGTCCGGCTGGTAGCGGAACAGCCTCCCCTGGCCGGCCGCCGCCTGCTCGTGGACCTCTCTGACCGGCCGCTCTGACACCGGCCGAGGGTATCCACTCGTCCGCCGGGAGGCAGCCCACCCGTGTCGCCCGCCGCAAGCCACCCTTCGCGGCTACCGTGTGGGCCTGCCCGGGACCACACCGGCCGCCGGTCCCCGGCCGCGGACTCGCCCCTCGATCCTCCTCGCCACCTTGAGCTCCTTCACCCGCACTCCGAAAGTCCGCTCGCGCGCCGAGGGCAGCCCCCGTCGATGAGCGCGCTGTTCGCGCTCTGCGCGGCCTTCTCCAACGCCCTCTTCGTCACGACGCAGCACGTCGCGAGCACCAGCGGCCGTGTCGGCAGGGCGTCCGGCGTGAAGCTCGTCGGTCAACTCCTGCGGAGCCCGCTGTGGCTGTTCGGCTGGGCCGGCGGACTGGGCGGCTTCATCTTCCAGGCCGCCGCCCTGAAGAACGGGCAGCTGTCGATCGTGCAGGCCCTGCTCGTCACGGAGCTCGTCTTCGGCCTGCTGTTGCGCAGGGCCTGGCTGAAACAGGCGATCCGCCCCGCCGCATGGGGCTCGGCCGCGATCACGTGTGTCGGGCTCGGCTTCTTCGTCGCCGTCCATCAGCCTGAAGGCGGGACCCCGACCCCGAGCGTGCATGCCTGGGCCGGCGTTCTGGCGGTCTTTGGCGGAGGAGCGGCCGCGATGAGCATCGCGGCCCACTGGGGCCCCCCGAAGCGCAAAGCCGCCCTGTACGCGTCGGCGGCCGCCATCGTGTGGGCGCTGGTGGCCACCTTCATCAAGTCGGCAACCGAGATCCTGGCCGAATCCGGCGTCGGCGCGCTGTTCACGCATTGGCCCATCTACGCGCTCGCCGCCGCGGGAGCCGCCGGGATGATCCTGGTCCAGGCCGCCCTCCACGTGGGCCCGCTCAGCGTGTCCCAGCCCCTGCTGGTGATCGTTGACCCGTTCGTGAGCGTGATCCTGAGCGTCTGGCTCTTTCAGGAGCACTACGCCAACGACCCGGCGGCGGTCGCGGCGAGCGTGGTCACGTTCGCGGTGATGTGCATCGGCGTGGTCGCTCTCACTCGCACCGCGCCGTCGACGATGGAGGCTGTCGCGGCCGGTCAAGCCGAGGGGTGAACCGGCTCCAGCGCCGGTTCCTGGACGCGGGCTGGCATTGCGGCCCCAGAGGGGTACTGTTGTTGGAGAGATGAGAGAGAGCGGGTGGCATCTGCTTCCTTTGTCCGCTTCGGGCCGCTGGACGCCGATGCCGTGAGCGCCCTTCCCGCCGCCCTTCCGATTGCCAGCGGCGTCCAAGGCGGCGGCGTCCACCCACCCGCAGACGAAGCTGCTCTGCTCGTGATCCTGATCGGTGCGCTCACGATCGGCTGTCTGTTGGTCGGGCTCTACCTTCGCGCTCGCGCGCGCCGGCCCCACCCCGTGGTCGAGGACCAGTGGCAGGCGCTCGCCGTCATGGGCGAGCTGTGCCCGGACGGCTGGCAGGCCCAGATCACGCTGTATGGCTGGGGTGCACCGGTGCCGGACGACGCCCCGCCTTCACGCGTGCCGCTCGTCGAGCTCGAATGGAAACAGTTCGCCCCCGAGACCGCGGGGGTCGTTGTTGCGCGACGGGTGTGGGCTCCGACCATCAGCGACGCGCTCCAATTGATGGTGCAGGACCGCCAGACTGACATCACGCTCGAGGAGATCGAGCAGGCGGCCGGCGGCGACGGGAACTCGCCGTGGAACGAATGACGGCATCGCGTTAGCCACGGGTACCATCCCATCAGCCATATGTGGCTCCCACGCCGAGCCGCTCACCTCGGCCCTCCGCCGCGCCGATACAGACGGATGCGACGGCAACGGGTCCTCGGCGTTGTGCTGACGGTGTGGGGTGCCGCCGTGATCATCCACGCCTTCATAGGCGGCGTCCCAGGGAGCGGCTCCTATCGGAGCGGTGGCTACGCGGCGCTCGTGTTCGCGGTGGCTCTGATCGCGTTCGGCACACGGGCGATGAAGCGAGACAAGTACGCGGCGCTCATCCGCACCGCGCGGACCGAAACCGAGCGGCGCGAGAGCGAGGTCGGGCAAAAGCCCTCCTGAACGGCGAAAGTTCCGCAGCGCAGGGCTTTTGTGAGTACCGGTAGGGGGTTCGAAACACGCCGAGCCCTGTGGCGCATCCCTGTGTCAGAGCCAGGTTTGGCTCGCGTGCTGAGATCCCGGGTGCCTGACAATGTCGCCCAGAGTCGTGGACGCGCGTGGGCAGGCAACCCGGATGGCCCGCGGGCGTCTCTCGCCCCATCCTCCTGGTTGGCGCGAGCTCGGCGCAGGTCAGTCACCGGCGTGCATACTTGGCATGCGATGTCTGAGAACCTGGACCTCGTGCGCTCCATCTACGCGGCTTGGGAAAGCGGCGACTACTTCACCTCGACGGACTGGGCCGATCCCGAGATCGAGTTCGTGGTCGTCGATGGCCTGAACCCCGGCGCGCTGCGGGGCGTCGCTGCTCTGGAAGCCAACTGGCGCGAATTCCAGGGGGCGTGGGAGGACTACGGCATGAAGGCTGAGGCCTATCGCCAGCTCGACGATGAGCGCGTCCTCGTGATGGTCCGCTTGAGCGGGCGCGGCAAGGCGAGCGGACTGGAGGTAGCGCAGACGGGAACCAGGGCAGCAACCATCTTCCATGTGCGCGGTGGCACGGTTCGCAAGCTCGTCGTGTATTGGGACGGCGACCGTGCCCTCGCCGACCTCGGCCTGACGAGGTAGGCGATAGCCGTCAGCCATCGTCGTCCTCCTGCCGGTGGCGGGCGAGGTCGAAGGCCTGCGCGCCCCGCGCGACGCTCAGGCCGAGCTTTTTGAGTGGCTCGCCAGAAACGCGAAACGCCCCGCACTCACGGGGCGTTTGCCAGTACCGCTACCGGGATTCGAACCCGGGTTTCCGCCATGAGAGGGCGGCGTCCTAGTCCCCTGGACGATAGCGGCGCGCAATCGACCGACCCGAGGCTACCAAATGGCCGCCAATCACCCCGAACGGCATGGTGATTGCGACAGGCGGCCGTTCGGCTCTCGCTCCGATCGCGCCGGTGCGATATCTTCGCAGGCCCGACCAGCACGCGGATGTGGCGGAATTGGTAGACGCGCACGGTTCAGGTCCGTGTCTGGGAAACCAGGTGGAGGTTCGAGTCCTCTCATCCGCATTTTCGTTGCCGCCGATCGCTCGTCCCCTGTGCGGGCCGGCGCACGTCCCGAGGCCACGATCCATCGCCGCGACGTTCGGGCCCCGGGTTGGCTCCCGCTTCGCCGCCGCGACGGATGCGCCTCGCTGACCCGCCCGGCAGCCGAACGCGGGCCTAGTCTCCGGCTGCGACGGCACGCAGTAGGTCGTCAAGCCCTCGGAGCACCGTGCCGCGGGCGACGCGTCGCAACCGCGAGTGCAGGCCTAGCGCGATCATCGCTCACGCCTCCTCGGGCAGCATTCCGGGAGGGCCGAGGATCTCGATTCCGTGCTCGGCTGCCGCCCGCGCGAGTTTGGCCGGGTCGAACGGGCGATCCGCCGGAGGCAGTTCGGCACCAGGAGCCGGCTCGCCGGCGTCGCGCAGGAACTGCTCGAAACCGGCGGGTGAGTTGATCACGAGGAAGCGCGCACTGTCGGACTCGACCCTGTAGGTGTGCGGAACCTCTCGCGGAGCGAGCGCCGCTTGACCGGCGGGGACCAGGATCTGGCGGTTGCCGAGGAACAACCGCAGTTCGCCCTCGAGCACGTAGAACGTCTCGTCGGCGCGGCGGTGGACGTGCAGGGCCGGCATGCTGCCGCGGGCGGCCAGGAGCTCGCACAGGCTGAATGCACCGCCGGACTCCTCGCCGTCGACGTGGACGTATGCCAGGTTGTCGGTGAACCAGAGCGGCGCTGAGCTCATTTGCAGATCGGTGGACATGGATCAGTTCCTTTCAGTAGACTCCAAGATGGAGCTATAATACTCCAAGATGGAGCTATGTCAAGCGCACCGAAACTGACCCCGTTCTCGTATGTGATCCTCGCGCTCGTCGGCCGCGGCGGCGCCGGCGCCCACGACATCGTGCAGATGATGCGCGAGGGTTCGCTCTTCTGGACCACCTCCGAGAGCCATTTCTACGCTGAGCCCAAGCGACTCGCGAAGCTCGGCTACCTGTCCGCAAGCAAGGCGCCGGGCCGAACACGCGAGCGCACTCATTACATGCTGACCGAGCAGGGCAGCGACGCGCTCTCGGCGTGGCTTGCCGAGCCCGCCGCGATGCCCCGGGTCCAGAACGAGGCGATCGTCAAGCTCCTCGCCGCCGACTTCAGCGACGACACCACTATCCTCGCGAGCCTGAGCGGTCTGCGTGCTGCGATCGCTGACGACCGTGCGCGGCTGGACACTCTGATCGAGCGAGCAGAGCATCTCCCCCATCGCGCCCGCTACCTGCGCCTGATCAACGACTACGGCAGCCGTTCGCTCGACACCCTGAGCGATTGGCTCGACCAAGTCGAGGACGAGCTCGGAAAACCGTCGGGGCAAGCGACGCCGCGTCGGCCTCGTCACACACCACCGCGTGTCCCGCCCGAGGCTGGCTCAGACGACTTGAGCGAGCCGGGCTAGCCACGCCGTCAACCTGCGGTCCGGGCTCACTGCGCCCGAAGCGGCCGGGCAATGCAGGGGCGGATCTCGGGCACGCCCGCCGCGCAGCTGCTGGCACTGTCGCTTGACGCGGGGCTCACCTCCCCGACCCCCGAGGTGGGCACGCGGGCTCGCGCCCGCCGAGTGACCGCCGTCATCCAGAGGAAGGTGCCTCCGTGACCGACCAGGCAGAGCTCCCCGGCGAGTTGCTCTACGAGTACGCGCCGAAGATCACCGGGGTCGTCGAGTACGGCACCTCGGTCCGGGGACTGACGTCAGGCGAGGAGCCGCCTCCGGCCGAGGGTGCGCTACGCGTCCTGACGGCACCGGCGCTCGGTGCCGCCCTGAAGCCAGCGGCGGCCGGAGGGGCTCAGCCCCCGGCCGCGGCGCTCGTTCAGGCGTCCTGGTAGATCTCGATCCTCGGCGGGCCCTGGACGCCGGCCGCTTTCATCCCCTCACGCAGATCGCCGTTGTTGAAGAACGCCTCTGCTGCCTCCGCGGTGTCGAAGTGGTGGATGACCAGCACGTCATCTCCGTCGCCGACCAGGCGATGGACGCTCTCGGCGGTGACGCCGCCGTCGCGCTGGACGCCGTCGAGCGTGTCGTAGACCTGTCGCCATGCGTCGTAGTCGGCGACCTTGTGACGAACCATCGATGTGACCGGCATTGCTTCTCCCTTGGGTTGGTGTGGTTTCTGTTTGGTGCAGGTATTGGCCCTCCGGCGCGGCCGCTCGTGGCCGCAGCGCCGGACGGCCTGCAGGGCAGGCGCTACTTGACGGCGACCACCATCGAGTCGGGGCCTGCAAGATGCTCGGCATACGTCTTCGTGAAGCCCGCCTCACGCATCCATCGCTGGCAGTCGCTTCCGGTGTAGTCGGATCCGCCGGGCGTCTCGATGAGCATGTTGAGGCTCATCAGGAGCCCGAACGAGTTCTCCCGGCGGTCATCGTCGATGATCGCGTCGAAGGCGATCACCGCGCCGCCGGCAGGCAGGGCGTCGTACACGCGCGCAAGCAGAGCCTGCTTCTGCGCGAGGTCCCAGTCGTGAAGGATGTGACCCAGGACGATCACGTCGGCCCGGGGAATCTGCTCGGTGAAGAAGTCACCGCCGACGAACGTGACGCGGTCGCGCAGTCCGCGCGCCTGCAGGTGGCGCTCGAACGCCTCGCCGGTCGCCGGGAGGTCGAACCCGATCCCGGAAAGATGCTGGTGCGCGCTGAGGATGTGGGCAAGCACTCCGCCCTCGGCACAGCCGAGGTCGAGCACCGACGTGTGATCCGCGAACGGGAACTTCTCCGCGATTGCGATCGCAGCGCCTGTACTGAGGGCCGACATCGCGTGCAGGAACTTCGCGAGACGTTCGGGATCGGCATAGATTTCGGCGAAGAAGTCGCCGCCCGTCTTCGCCTCGTTCTGAGACTCGCCGGTGCGCAGCGCATCGGTCAGCGAACCCCAGAACGGATACAGGCGGGCATTCGCCATCTCCAGCATCCCGCCCACATATGAAGGCTTGCGACGGTCCAGGAACATGTCCGTTGCGGCCGTGTTCGCGTACACGCCGTCCTCCCTGGTGAGCATCCCGAGCGCGACGAGGGAGTCGAGGAAGTCGCGCGCACCCCGCGGGTGAAGCCCGAGCGCACCCGCCAGCTCCACGCCGTCGAGAGGACCGTTCGCGAGCTCGGTGAAGGCGCCGAGCTCGATCGCGCTCAGCAGGACCTTCGAGCCCCAGAATGCGAGTCCCAGCTGCATGATCTGGCCGGGGTCGGGCCCGTGGGCCCCCGGGCCACTCCCCGGTTCCCCGGCCACCGGGGTGTCGATGCCGCCTACGCTTGGCAACGGTGCTGCAGCCTGCATCACAGTCATCCCGATCCTCCACTGGTAGCGATATACTCAGCAACAGTCGATAGACGAACAGTTGCCGCGCGAACAATCCCATAGCGAACAGACCTTGTCAACCCCAACGCCTGAGCAGCTGCGCACATGGCAGCTCTACTTCGAGACCTCGCTCGCTCTGACCGACGTTCTCAGCGCCGAGTTCGAACGCGACACCGATTTGACGTTTCAGACCTACGACGTGCTCGTACACCTCGAGGATGACCCCGAGGGCATCCGGATGAACGAGCTCGCCGAGCGGATTCTCTACTCCAAGAGCGGCCTCACCCGCGTGGTCGATCGCCTGGAGAACGCGGGCTACGTCAAGCGAACGGTGCCCGCGAACGACAGGCGGTCGATCCTCGTCGCCCTCACCGATCAGGGCCGCGCCGCTATGGAAGCCGCGCGGGTGCACCACAGGCGCAGCCTGCAGGAGCACTTCGCCAGCCATCTGAGCGACGCTGACTTCAAGGCACTCGACCGAGCCTTCGCGAAGCTACGCGAGCACGCTCGCCCGCTCCGGCCCGGACGCATCACCGGCTGAGCAGCACACCCCACCTCGCGCGCGCCGGCTCTGCCGCTGAGGGGGGCATCGCGCAGAGGGTCAACTCCGCTGACCGGTGCCGCTCCGGTGTTGAGCTCAGGCGAGGAGGATCACAAGCTTGCCCTGCGTATGACTGGTGCCGAGCGCCTGCAGTGCGTCGGGTGCCTGCGCGAGCTCGTATGTGGCCTGCACGGGTACGCGAATGGTGCCGTCGGCAGCAGCCTGCCGAGACGCTCAAGATTCTCGCCCGAAGGTGAGGCCATGACGTGGGCAGATCCTCGCGCAATGCCGGCGTGCAGCCCTGCTCCTCGACAACTTCAGCCCTCATTGCGCTGCCTCCTTGTTGGAAAGGTGAGCGCGGACGATCAGCTTGCTGGGGGAGCGCATGATTCCCGCCGGGCTCCATGTCATTCCGAGCTTTCGGTGGTCGACGAGCGCCGTCGCCTCGAGCTCAAACTCGCCGTCCACCTCCCGGAGCGCCGCGTCTACGTCGAGCGGCACCTGCCGGCCGGCGGCATGGAGCTCGCCCCGGACCTTGAGGGTGTCACCGTCGATCACCGCCGTCTCGCCGACGAACCGGACCTCTGGGTGCTCGGCGACGTCGAAGAACTCGGCAGACCGCAGGTGTTCATCTCGCTTCGCCATCTTCGTGTCGAGGCTCGCGGAGTCGATGACGAGCTCAACCGCGGGTCGGCGGCTGATGTCCAAGCTGCCGTGAAAGCGGTCGAAATGGCCCTTGACCGTCATCAGTCCATAGAAATGGCGCACTTGGAACTCGACGCTCGAGCGCGCCGGATCCAGATGCCAGATGCCGGATGCGAGCTCCGGGCTCCTGTCAGTCTTGGTGGTGGTGGTGTTGGTGTTGGCATTGCTCACGGCGGTTCTCCTATTCAGTTGCTGATCGCGGGCGCCGCCCGCAGAAACCGGCGGTCGGTGATTTGTTCGATGAGGAAGTGCGCGATGTCGGCGCGGCTGATGCTGATGCCGACGCCTCGGCCTCCCAGAAAGCCGGCGCGAACGGCGTCGGTCTCCGGGCCATCTGTGGGGCGAATGAAGCGAGCGATCGTCCATTCCGCGTCGCTGTCGATCACGACCTGCGACATGCCCAGGAGCTCGCGGTAGGCGCGCGGAAAGAACGAGCGCCCCAGGAGCGGCACCGTCATGCCGATCGGGCTGGGCCGGTCGCGCGGGTCTCGAAGGCTCGGCGTGGCGATGCCGATGTACCGCGCCACACCCTGCGCATCCATCGCGTCGATGATGTTCCTGGTCCCCTCGATCAGTGGCATCCCGCTCGCGCTGCGATCGAGTGATGGACCGAGCGCACTGATGACGCAGTGCGCTCCACCGACGGCTGAGGCAACCGACGCCTGATCGCTCAACTCGCCGCACAGGACGGTCAGATTGGAACTCTGGGCCCCGAGCTTCTCGGGGCTGCGGACGTACGCGCTGACCCTGCGACCGTCGCGGAGCGCCTGACTAACGACGTGCCGGCCGATCGCGCCTGAGGCGCCGAACACGACCAGCGGAGCACTGAGGTCCGTCGATGAGCTTGGCGAGGAGGACATGCAATTACTATAGCTCGCTCAACGATCGAGGCCGCTATAGTATTGATCGTGAGCCCGTCGACCCCACATGCAACGCCCAAGGATCGCGGGGTGCTCGATGAGCGAGCCGCGAGCGAGGGCCTTCTGCTGGCGCTTCTCGGCCAGCGCGCCATGAGACGCCTTCGGGCCGCACCGCCGAACACGGACTGTCCCCGCGACAGTTCCAGGTGCTCGGGATCCTTCGCGACCAGGGTGCGATGACCCAGGGCGAGCTCGGCGCGGCCATGGACGTCGACCCGAGCATCCTCGTGACGCTCCTCAACCCGCTGGACGCTGAGGACTTCCTCTCGCGAGAGCGCGATCCGGCCGACCGCCGTCGCCATGTCGTCACCCTCACGCCCGCCGGCGAGCAGCGCCTGCTCAGCTCCGCACTTGCCCAGCGCGAGGCCGAAGATGAGCTCTTCGCCGTCCTCACGGACGTCCAGCGCAGCCAGCTCCGCGAGGCGCTACTGGCCCTTCGTGACGGGCTTGCGGTCGACCGGCGAGACGGCTGCGCCCCCTGAGCCGGGGCACCACGATGCAGCTCGGGATCATCTCGCTCAGCGACGTTCAGGCCGGCCACACCGCGGCCGAGCGCGTCCAGGATGCAGTTCGCTACGCCCGCCTGGCCGACCGGCTCGGTCTGGACATATTCGCGCTGGGTGAGCACCACGCGCCCGAGTTCGGCGTTTCGTCGCCGGCCGTCGTGCTGGCGGCCGCGGCGTCGCGAACCGAGCGCATCCGCCTCACGAGCGGGGTGACGGTGCTGCCGGTCCTGGACCCGGTGCGCGTCTATGAGGACTTCGCTCAGCTGGACATCCTCAGCGCCGGACGGGCTGAGCTGACCGTCGGGCGCAGCGCATTCACCGAGCCCTTCGCTCTGTTCGGCGAGCGCCTGGAGGACTACGACGCCCTGTTCGCCGAGAAGCTCGGCCTGCTGCTCGAGATCCGCGAGCACGACCGGATCACCTGGTCGGGCCGCTTCCGCCCTGCGCTGTCCGACGTTCCGATCGCGCCGCGTGCGATCCAGCACCCGCTGCCGGTATGGGTGGGCGTCGGCGGCTCACCCGAGAGCGCGGCACGCGCGGGACACCTCGGCCTGCCGATGATGCTCGGCCTGATAGGCGGGCCGCTGGCGGGCGCCCGCAGCGCGGTTGACGTCTATCGCGCTGCTGGCGAGCGAGCCGGCCACCCGGAGAAGCTTCGCGTGGGCATCTCCACCCACTTCCACGCCGGCGAGACGGCGCGGGCCGCGCGTGAGGTGTACCCCTACTACCACGAGTATCTGCGCCCCAAGACCCCCGGCGGGCGAGGGTTCCTCGTCAGCGAGCCGGCCTTCATCGCGGGCACACAGCCCGGCCAGGCACTGATGATTGGCTCAAGCCAGGAGATTGCCGAGAAGATCCTCGAAGCACACCATCTGCTCGGCGGCATCGACCGCTTCTTCGGCCAGGCTGACTGGGGCGGACTGCCGCGCGACACCGTGGAAGCCTCGATCACGCGCCTGGCTACGGAGATCGCCCCGGCCGTTCGCTCCCTGCTCTGAGGGCCGGGCGCGAAGACCGGCCCCTCCGCGAATCCGGGGGGATCGAGGAGCAGTTGTGCGCATTTGGCGTTGCTGCCTGTGCCACTACCGTGGCGCGGGCTGCGTGAAGTAGTGGCCCTCGTCGAGGTCCGCGATCAGCCCGGGATGACCGGGCTGCCAGTCCAGCAGCCGGCGGGTGATCTCGCTGGAGACGGGATTGTCCAGGCCCACAAGCCCACCGAGGAAGGAGAAGTGCTCGCCCGCATCCTCGGCTGGGATGCTCGCGCTCGGCACGCCGAGCCCACGGCCGATCGCGGCGGCGATGTGGCGGAAGGGCACCCCGTCATCGGCGACCCCGTGCAGCCGCGAGCCGGCCGGGGCGGCCTCCAGCGCGAGGCGGTAGGCACGGGCTGCGTCAAGGGTGTGGACCGAGGGCCAGCGGTTGGAGCCGTCGCCGACGTACCCGGACACGCCCTTCTCGCGGGCGATCCCGATCAGGGTCGGGGCGAAGCCGTGGTGATCCAGCGTGCTGTGCACGATCGGCGGCAGGCGCACGACGCTCGAGCGCACGCCGCGATCGGCCAGAGCGATCACCGCGTTCTCGGCGTCGATCCGCCCGCCCTCCTTGAGCACGTCCTCCTCCGTGCCGGGGCGCCCGGTGATGCCGGCGAAGCAAAGCATCAGCGTGCCCGAGGTGCCCACGAACGGCTTGCCGGATCCCTCCAGCGCGGTCCCGATCGCCTCGATAGCGCCCATGTCCGCGCTGATCGCCCCGAGCGCATCGCCGGAGAACATCGCCTCATGCTTGAAGGCGAGGTGGATGACTCCGTCGGCTGAGGCGGCGGCCTCACCGACGCCGGCGGGGTCGTCCAGGTTGCCGCGGTGGACCTCGACGCCGGCGGCCGTGAGCGCATCGGCCGAGTTCTCCGAGCGGGCCAGGCCGAGGACTTCATGGCCGGCTGCGAGCAGCTCGGGCACGACGGCGGAACCGATGTGGCCAGATGCGCCGGTGACGAAAACACGCATGGGAGAACCTCCGTTGGTGATGGCCCCCGACGCGGGCATGCGCCCGAGGCCGGTTGATGACACTTGATGCCATCACCGTAGCATGGTCATGTCCCCCGGTGTCATCAACTACGCTCTGGGTATGGCCAGGTGGCAACCGGACGCACGGGGCAGGCTTCAGGAGGCTGCCCTGACCCTCTATGGCGAGCGGGGCTTTGACGATACGACGGTCGCGGAGATCGCCGAGCGCGCGGGGCTGACCAAGCGAACCTTCTTCCGCCATTTCGCCGACAAGCGCGAGGTCCTGTTCTCCGGCGCTACAGCACTGCAGGAGCTGTTCGTGACCGCCGTGGCAGGCTCTCCTCCGGCCGCCGCGCCGCTCGAGGCCGTGACCGCCGCACTCGACGCGGCCGCAGCGATGTTCGAGGACATGGGGCGGGAGTTCGCGGCCCGGCGCCAGCAGATCATCGCCGCGAACCCGGAGCTGCAGGAGCGAGAGCTGATCAAGCTCGCCTCGCTGGCGGGAGCCGTGGCGCAGGCGCTGCGCGAGCGCGGAGTCGGCGAACCGGCCGCGATCCTCACCGCCGAGGCCGGCATGTCGGTGTTCAGGATCGCGTTCGAACGCTGGGTCGAACCGTCAAATGACCGCGAGATGCGGCGGCTGATCCATGAGTCACTGGACCAGCTGAGGGCACTCGCCGTCGCGTAGGTGCACTACCGGCTCCGCTACGGCCGAGCGGTGAGCACCGCCTGGATCACGCGTGCACGGTTCTCCTCGAAGTTGACGGCGAGGTTCCGGCCCTTCGTCCGTATGTCCGGCACGAACACCTGGATCCCGAGTGGGCTGGGCTCACCTTCGACGACCGCCCGCATGCCCTTAGCGGCCGGCTCGGTGAGGTCGTTCCAGACCTCGATGTCGAACCCGGCCACTGCGGTTATTTCCTGCAGCTCCTGCGGCGTCGCGAGGTGACTGAGGTCGGGGGTGTCGGCCCACGGCACCGGGAAGTGGATCGGCTGCTCGGGCCCGGCGGTCACGTCCCACAGCGCCAGCCGCCCGCCCGGCGCGAGCACGCGGCGCGCCTCCGCGTACATGCGCGGCTTGTCGGCCACGTTCATCTGCACGTGCTGACTCACCACCACGTCAAAGGAGCCGTCGCCGAACGGCAGCTCGCTGACGTCGGCTCGCAGCACGCGAATCCGATCCGACAGTCCGGTGGAGTCGTTCAGCCAAGCGGCGGTGTCGCAGTACTCCTGCGTCATGTCGATCGCCGTCACCTCGCAGCCGATCTCCCGTGCGAGCATCCGCGCCGTCCCGCCGATGCCGGTGCCTGCATCGAGCACGCGGTCCTCGGCGCGGATGCCCGCGAGCGCCACCAGGCCCGCCGTCGCCAGGCGTCCCAGCGAGTGGAAGTCCTCCATCATCGCCAGCTCCGACGGGTCGATCTGATCGGGGTCCCTGCCCGCTCGAACGAGCGCGGCCTCGATGTTCTCGCGCGTCAGACCCGTCGCGTACTGCGCCTCTGCACTGCCCTGTTCACTCGAGCTCATGAATCTCCTTAGGTCGCGATTGGTGGAACGTCTCTCATGCCTGGGCGCCCGCCGCCGCGAGGTCAGCCCTGCGCAGCCCTGTCTCACTCGGCGATGCGGCCTCGTCCGGGGACTGCTCGGGCGGCTGAGCCGGCAGCACGATCGCGCACACGACCGCACCCACGACGCAGGTGCCGGCGACGACCGCGCAGCCTGTGCTGAGTCCGTTCATGAACCCGGTCGACGCGACGTGGCGCAGCTCGAGCGCGGCCTGGCCGGCTCCCCCGGCGGCCAGGGCGTGCACGGTCGCGTAGGCGGCGCCGACCGATTCCCTGGCGTGGCCGACCACGGCCGCCGGGAGCGCGTGCGCGGCCCGAGTCGCCAGCTCGGCCGTGTAGGCGGACGCGAACAGGCTGCCCACGACGGCGACGCCGAGGGTGCCGCCGAGCTCGCGCGACATGTCGTTCAGGGCCGATCCGACGCCGGCCTTGGCGTTGCTCACGGTCCCCATGATCGACTCGGTCGCCGGCGCGCTCGTCAGGCCCATGCCTGCACCGAGGAACACCATCTGCCCCGCGATCACGAGATAGCCCGTGGAGGCCGTCTGGGCGATTGCCACCCAGCCGAGTGCTGCCGCCATGCAGAGCAGGCCCAGCGTGACGATCACCTTGCTGCCGCGGCGCACCGCGATCTCGGTGCCGAGTACGGAAGAGACACCGACCGCCACCGCGACCGGGAGCGTGCGCACGCCCGTCTCCAGTGGGCTCCAGCCTTTGATGACCTGCATGTACTGAACGATCAGGAAGATGAAGCCCGCGAGGCTGAAGAAGGCGACGGTGATCGACAGCGACGCACCGGAGAAGCGCGGGTTCCTGAACAGGCTCAGGTTGAGCATCGGCTCCGCGGCACGTTTCTCCCAGGCGACGAACACGGCCAGCAGCGCCGCCCCGGCGGCGAGCAGCGCGAGCGTGCTCGCAGATGCCCAGCCTGCGGTTGGCGCTTCGATGATCGCGAAGACGATCACGCCGACTCCGGCGCTCGACAGCGCGAAGCCGGGGAGGTCCAGGCGAGGCGCCTGTGGATCGCGGGACGTCGGCACGACCCAGGCGACCAGGGCGATCGCCGCCAGCGCCAGCGGCACCTTCGCCACGAAGGTGGCCTGCCATGAGAACGACTGCAGCAGCGCGCCTCCGATGATCGGCCCGAACGCTACCGCCGCGCCGGTGGCGGCACCCCAGAGGCCGATCGCCGTCGCGCGCTCCCTGCGGTCGGTGAAGACGTTGCTGATGATCGACAGCGTCGTTGGAAAGATCACGGCTGCCCCCACCCCCATCAGCGCGCGCGTGGCCACCAGCGCACCGGGGCTCGTGGTCAGAGCCGCCGCCCCGTTCGCGGCGCCATAGATCGCGAGCCCGGTGATGAGGGCGCCGCGCCGGCCGAAGCGGTCGCTCAGGCTCCCCGCCGAGAGCACGAGCGCCGCGAACACCAGCGAGTAGGCGTCGACGATCCACTGCAGCTGGCGCGTGCTCGCGCCGAGTTCTGTGGCCAGTCGCGGCAGCGCGACATTGACGAGAGTGGTGTCGACGTTGACCGCGAACGCACACAGGCACAGCGTCGCGAGGATCAGCTGGGTCTTTCTCGATGTCATCGGCACGCCCTCCTGAGCTAGGTCTGCTTTACGAACGGAGCCAAGCTAACACGGCATGCTAGGTCTGTCAAGCAAACTCAGAGCTGGTATGGTTCGGTCATGGACGACGAGAAGCTGAGCGGTCTGATGGACCCCGGGCGCTGCAGCATCGCCCGCACGCTCGAGTTCGTCGGAGATCGCTGGTCGCTGCTGATCCTCCGCGAAGCCAGCTTCTACGGCATCACGCGCTTTGAGCACCTGCGCATGCGACTCGGCATCTCAAAGGCCGTCCTCACCGACAGGCTCGACGGCCTTGTCGAGCATGGGATCCTCGAGCGCGTCCCCTACCAGCCCCCCGGCGAGCGGCTGCGCCAGGAATACCGGCTCACGACCGCCGGCTCCGAGCTGTTCCCGGTCCTGGTCGCTCTGCTCGAATGGGGCGACAAGCATCGCAACGAAGGGCTGGCCCCCGTCACGCTCAGCCACGCGGGCTGCGGCGCGGCCGTCACTGGAGGACTCACCTGCGCGAACGGCCACCGCGTGGACGCGAGCGAAGTCGTCCCCCAGGCCGGTCCCGGCCTAACGGGCGAGTCCCCCGGGCGCCGGGGCCGCGAGAGCTCGGGCTCCAGCGTCGCCGCCTGAGAGACCAGCTCCCCCCGCGCTCAGGACGCGGCGGCAGCCGGCAGCTTCGGGCTCACGCCGGTGAGCTGCTCCGAGGCCTCCCAGAGCCTGCTGGCGACGTCCTGGTCCCGCGCGGCGCCGGAGCGGCCGACCAGCTTGGCCGGCCCGCGCTGCTCCATGAACCCGCCCGGGCCGGCGAAGCTGTCGCCCGGGATGTCCGCGATAGCCGCATATATCGTCGGCAGGGCTCCCCCGTCCTCATCCTGAGCGATCAGGCGGTTGCCCACGGCGCCGAGGATGTTGTTGACCGGGTTTCCGCTGTGAGACTGCAGGTTCGTGGCCGCGTAGCCGGGGTGAGCGGCGTTTGAGAGCACGGGCGAGCCGGCGGCGGTGAGCCGGCGCTGCAGCTCGGAGCTGAAGAGCAGGTTCGCGAGCTTGGACTGTCCGTACGCGAGCCAGGCCCAGTAGCGCCTGCGCTCCCAGTTCAGGTCGTCGAAGTCGATGCTGCCGAGCTTATGAGCGGTGGAGGAGACGGTCACCACACGTCCGGTGACCCTGTCGAGCAGCAGGTTCGTGAGCGCGAAGTGGCCGAGGTGGTTGGTGCCGAACTGCAGCTCGAAGCCGTCGGCGGTCCTGCTCAGCGGCGGGACCATCACGCCGGCGTTGTTGATCAGCAGGTCGATCTCGCCCTGCCAGCCGTCGGCGAACTCGTGCACCGAGGCGAGGTCGGCGAGATCGAGCCTGCGCACCTCGGTCTCACCGGGAATCGCATCTGCCGCCTCGCGGCCCTTCTCGATGTTGCGAACGGCGATCACGACGTGCGCCCCGCGCCGAGGCGAAGGCCTTAGCCGCCGCACGGCCGATGCCGCTGTTGGCCCCGGTGATGATCACAGTGCGGCCACTCATGTCCGGGATTGGAGTGCTGCTTGAAGTAGTCATGGACAACAATGTAGACTATGACAACAATGATGTCAACGACTACTTCATCCGATAACCTCCCGGGCGTGGACGAGCGGCCCTACCACCACGGCAATCTGCGCACGGCCCTGCTGACCCAGGCGGAACTCACCGTGCGCGAGCGCGGCGTCCAGGATCTGTCCCTGCGCGAGCTCGCCAGGGAGGTGGGGGTCAGCCACGGCGCCCCGCGCCGGCACTTCCCCGATCGACAGGCGCTGCTGAACGCGCTCGCCGAGGCGGGGTTCGAGCGCCTCGGAAGCGACCTGCGAGCCGCCCTCGCCGGCGCCGGCGAGGACTTCCCGGGGCGCCTGGAGGCGACCGCCACGGCCTACGTCCGCTTTGCAACCCGGGACGCGGCGCTGCTCGAGCTGATGTTCGCCGGCAAGCACGGCGATGAGTCCGGCGCCCTTCACGAGGCAGCCGAGAGCGCCTTCTCGGTGATCCTCGAGCTGATCGCCCAGGGTCAGCGCGAGGGTGCCCTCGAGCCCGGCGAGCCGGAGCGGGTCGGGCTGGTGCTGTTCGCGACGATCCAGGGCATCGCCGCCCTGGTGACGGGCGGAATCGTCGACGCCGATCAGCTCGGCGAGCTCGTCGGCGACGCGATCGCACATTTTCTGCGCGGCTCCCGCGCCGCAGCCTGAGGCGCGCCCAGAGCCCCTCCCGGCCGGGGGTAGACTCGCCACGCCGTGAACATCCTCGCGATCGACCAGGGAACCTCCTCGACCACGGCCCTCGTCGTGGCCCCCGGCGGCGAGGTGCTCGCCAGCGCCGCGGCCCCGCTCGCGCCCTGCGCCGGCCCGGACGGCGCGGTGGAGCAGGACCCGGCCGAACTGCTCGAGTCGGTGCTCGCCGCGGGACGCAGGGCTCTCGCGGACGCACGAGCTCCCGTCCGCGCGGTGGGGCTCGGCAACCAGGGCGAGACCGTGCTGCGCTGGGATCGCGCCTCGGGGGAGCCGCTCGGGGCCGCCGTCAGCTGGCAGGACCGGCGCGCGGCCGACCTGACCGAGGGCCTCAGCGAGCATGGCGAGCGGCTGCTGCAGATCACCGGGCTGCCGCTGGACCCCTACTTCGCAGCCCCGAAGATGGCGTGGCTTCGCCGCGAGAGCGGCGAGGGCGGCGTCATCACCACCATCGACGCATGGGTCACCGCCCGCCTGACGGGCGCCTTCGTGACCGACGCGGCCACCGCATCGCGCACGATGCTGCTCGACCTGGCCGAGCTCGGCTGGTCCGAGCAGGCGTGCTCGATCTTCGGCCTTGATCCCGCCGAGCAGCCCGAGGTGGTGAGCTGCGATGCCGTCATCGGAGAGACGGCGGCGTTCGGCGCGAGCCTGCCCGTGACGGGGCTGGCGGTCGACCAGCAGGCCGCGCTGTTCGCGGAGTCCTGTTTCGAGGTCGGGCAGGCGAAGTGCACCTACGGCACGGGCGCCTTCGTGCTCGCCAACGCCGGCGGGCGAGCACCGAGCTCGGACTCGGGCCTGGCCTCGTGCGTGGCGTGGATGCTGGATGGGAGCGCGACGTACTGCCTGGACGGCCAGATCTACACGGCGGCGGCAGCGGTGACGTGGCTGGAGAAGCTCGGGATGCTCGACGGCCCGTCGAAGCTGGATCAGATCTGCGGCGGTCGCCCGCCGCAGCCCGGCAGCCCGGTGTTCGTGCCGGCGCTGGCCGGGCTCGGCGCCCCCTACTGGGCCCCCCACGCCCGCGGCGGCTGGCTCGGCCTCTCGCTGGCATCCGGGCGTGAGGACCTCGTGCGGGCGGTGATATGGGGCATCGCAGCGCAGGTCGCGATACTCGCTGGAGCCATGGGCGCCGACGCCGGAAGCCCCCTCTCGCGCCTGCGCGTCGACGGCGGGCTCTCGCGCTCGGCGTCGCTGCTGCAGGCTCAGGCCGACCTGCTGCAGGTGCCCGTCGAGTGCTACCCCTCGCCGGACGCCACGGCGCTGGGGATCGCCGCGCTCGCGCGCATCGGCGCCGGCGGCGCGGACACACCGGCGCAGTCCGTCGGCCCGTGGACCGCGACGGCGGTGTTCGAGCCGCGCATGGGAGCACAGGAGGCCCAGGAGCGGCTGGCCGAGTTCCAGCATGCGGCGCGGGCGCTGATCGACTTCGGGGGCGCGCGATGAGAGCGCGCACCGACGTGGCGATCATCGGGGCCGGAGACGTCGGCGCGGCGCTGGCGCGGGAGCTAGCACGCTACGAGCTGAACGTCGTCCTGCTCGACCGCGGCGATGTAGGCGCCGGCACGAGCAAGGCCAACACCGCCATCCTCCACACCGGCTTCGATGCCAAACCGGGCACGCTCGAGTCAAGGCTCGTGGCGCGCGGTCACGCCCTGCTGCTCGACTACGCAAGCGAGAGCGGGATACCGCTGGAGCGGACGGGAGCGCTGCTGATCGCCTGGGATCAGGAGCAGCTGGACAGGCTGCCGGGAATCGAGCAGAACGCGCGCGCCAACGGCTATGAGCGCATCCAGCCGGTGTCGGTCTCCGAGCTGTATCGCCGGGAGCCAAATCTCGGCCCCGGCGCGCTGGGAGCCCTGGCCGTCCCCGACGAGTTCATCATCTGCCCGTGGACGGCGCCGCTGGCGTGGGCCACCCAGGCCCATCTCGCGGGCGTGAGCGTCCAGCGCGGGCAGGATCTGAGCGGGCTCGAGCGCACGCCCGGGGGCTGGCGCCTTCACACCTCCCGCGGCTCGCTGGATGCCCGCTGGGTCGTGAACGCGGCGGGCCTTCACTCCGACACGGTGCACAGGATGGCCGGGCTGGATGGCTTCACGATCACCCCGCGACGCGGCGAGCTGATCGTGTTCGACAAGCTCAGCCGCCCGCTCGTCTCACACGTGCTGCTCCCGGTCCCCACCGCCACCACCAAGGGCGTCCTGATCGCGCCGACGGTGTTCGGGAACGTGATGCTGGGGCCGACCGCCCAGGACATCCACGACCGTGAGGATCGTTCCTCCACAGCCGAGGGCATCGCCTCCCTGCGGGCGGCCGGGGCGAGGCTGATGCCCGCGCTGCTCGAGCAGGAGGTGACGGCCGTCTATGTGGGCCTGCGTGCCGCCAGCGAGCACGCCGACTATCAGCTGCAGGTGCACCCCGAGCACCGCTACGCCTGCGCCGGCGGGATCCGCTCGACCGGGCTGACCGGCGCGATGGGCATCGCCGAGTGGCTGCGCGATGAGCTTCAGAGCGCCGGGCTCGAGATGCGCGAGAGCCCGCAGGGGCTGCCCCAGGTCAGGATGCCCAGCATCGGTGAGTCCCAGCGCCGGCCGTTCGAGCAGGCCGAGCGGATCGCCGCCGACCCCGCGTACGGCGAGCTGGTGTGCTTCTGCGAGCGCGTCAGCAGCGGTGAGATCCGGGACGCCGCACACAGCGCGCTGCCTCCGATGGACCTCGATGGGCTCCGGCGCCGCACGCGTGTCCTGATGGGCCGCTGCCAGGGCTTCTACTGCGGAGCACACGTCGCTCGCGAGTTCGCCCGCCACAGCGGCATCGGCGTCGATGAGGTGCTCGAGCTCCGGCGATGAGCCCCGATCACGCCGACGTGGCGATCATCGGGGCGGGCCCGTCGGGGCTCGCCGCGGCCACCGAGCTGCGGCGGCTGGGCGTGGGGTCCGTCGTCGTGATCGACCGCGAGTCCGAGGCGGGCGGGATCCCGCGGCACTGCTTCCACCAGGGGTTCGGCGTGCGCGACCTGCGCCGGGTGATGTCGGGCCCCCGCTACGCCGCGAGCCGGGCGGCGGCGGCCGAGCGAGCGGGGGCGCAGATCATGCTCGGCACCCAGGTGACGGGATGGACGCCGTACGGGTCGATGGAGCTGACGGGCCCCGACGGCCGGCGGGAGCTCTCGGCCTCAGCCGTGGTGCTCGCGACCGGCTGCAGGGAGCGCCCTCGGTCGGCCCGCCTGATCGCGGGCACAAGGCCCCAGGGTGTCATCAACACCGGCACGCTCCAGCAGCTGGTCCACATCGAGCACGAGCCCGTCGGCTCTCGCGCGGTGGTCGTCGGCGCTGAGCACGTGTCGTTCTCGGCGCTGATGACCCTGCGCCACGCCGGCGTGCGCGCAGCGGCGATTACGACCGAGCACCCCCGCCACCAGTCCTTCGCGGCGCTCGCGGTCGGCGCCCGCCTGCCCCATCGCACGCGTCTGCTCACCCGCACCCGGGTGAGCAGGGTCCACGGCCGGGGCCGCGTAGAGGGGGTCGAGGTCACGAACCTCGACAGCGGCGTCGTCGAGCGGATCGCCTGCGATCTGCTCGTCCTGACCGCGGACTGGATTCCCGACCACGAGCTTGCGGTTCTCGCCGGCGCCGTCATCGATCCCGGCACCAGGGGGCCCCTCGTCGACGACGCAGGGCGCACGAGCAGGGCGGGGATCTTCGCCGCCGGCAACCTCCTGCACGGCGCCGAACCCGCGGACGTGGCGGCGCTCAGCGGCCGCCGTGTGGCCGGGGCGGTGCAAGAGCACCTGGCCGGCGCCGCCTGGCCGGCCGGCCGTGTGCCCGTCAGCTGCTCGTTGCCGCTGCGCTGGGTCGTGCCGGGCCTCCTCCGCGGCGGCCACGCCCAGCTGACCGGGCGATACCTGCTGCGGGCGACCGAGGATTTGCTGGACGTGCGGCTGGCAATCGCGCAGGACGGCCGCGAACTGGCCTCGCGGCGGCTGGCCAGAGTCCTGACCGGGCGCTCGACGAGGCTCGACGGCTCATGGTCGGCGCTGGTCGACCCGTTCGGCGGGCCGGTTCAGATCTCGGTGCGATCGGCGCGCCGGCGCCGCTGAGCGAGAGCGGCCGCGCTACGGGGTGCTGGGAAGCCCGCTGCCGACGTTGTTGCAGCGCTCGCAGACCTCGTCGGGGATGACCCCGGCGCGCATCAGCAGCGCGAACCCCTTGCACCCCAGGCACACGCCGAAGACGGACTCCAGGGTCGCGGCGACGGTGAGCAGACCGAGCACGAGGTAGGCGGCGCCGGTGTCGCCGGCGGCCAGTGCGAGGACCGCGGCCGTCACCGAGAACACGACGCCGATCGCCTGTGCGAAGCGCTTGGGCGGGCCCGGCACAGGACGCGGCGTGAACCCTGAGCGGGGCGTCAGGACGCGGGTGACGAGCTGCCCCAGCGGGCTCATGGTGGGACCGGTTAGCACTCGGGCGATGAAGCCGTAGGCGATCACCGCGGTCATCC
Organism: uncultured Solirubrobacteraceae bacterium; assembly: GCA_963787115.1. GTDB lineage: Bacteria > Actinomycetota > Thermoleophilia > Solirubrobacterales > Solirubrobacteraceae > Palsa-744. The sequence goes on along the minus strand of CAWBBS010000004.1, from coordinate 291,414 downwards.
AGGGAAGGTCGCCGATGATCGTGATCAGGCACATGATCACGACGCCGCCGGCCACCATGCGGGCCGACACCTCGTTCACCGGGTCCGGGAAGGAGAAGAAGCGGGCGACGGCCGTTTGCTCACTCATCGTGTGGACAATATTAGCGCGCCCTGCGCGGCTGCACGCGCGCCAGGGCGCCGCCGGATCGGCGGCGCCCACGGCGCGTGTGTCAGAAGCTGCTCAGCGGCGGCTGGAGCCGCGGCGGCGCTGAACGACGATGATCGATGCGCCGGCGCCCATCAGCAGCACGCCGATCGCCAGGCTCCAGCGGACGTCGAAGCCGGTGAACGGAAGCGTTTTCACGGTTTCCGAGGCCGGAGCCGTCGTCGTGGTCGGCGTCGTGGTGGTGCTCGTCGTCGTCGGTTCGCTGGATTCTTTGGAAGGCGACGTTCCGGTGCTGGGCGTCGTCGGGGTCGTCGGCGTCTGGGTATAGCCGCTGGTGCTTTCGCTGGCCGCGAACGCGCCGGCCGGGGCCAGCAGCGCGAGAGCCGTGATCGCGAGCACCGCAGCCAGCACAAGCTTCCTGCTCGCCTTGATTACCCTGCCTGCCCGTGGCCTGCTCGAGGCCACCACGTCGGTCCGAGTCATGCCAACCTCCCGATGATCGTTTGATGGGTTAGCGGGCCATTGGCGGCCCGCACAGTTCTTACGCAGGGCGATCTGACACCGCGCCGCACCGTTTGAGGTTCGCCGCAGCGCTCCGATCGCCTTCCGTGCATGGTCAATGTGTATCACCGATCTCGGTCGCGTTGAAGATGCCCCTGCCCTCGGGGCCGGTGCGGCCGGGTGCCGTCACCGTCAGCTGGAGGCCGGCTGGCGCTCCAGCTCGCCGTCCGCGAGTCTCGTGCGCAGCACCTTCTTGTCGAACTTGCCGACGCTCGTCTTCGGCACCGCGTCTATGAACGCGAACTCGTCCGGTAGCCACCATTTCGCGACCCTTCCGCGGAGGTGCTCCACGAGCTCGGGCGCGGTCACCGTCGCGCCCTCCCGCAGTACCACGCAGCACAGCGGCCGCTCTGACCAGCGCTCGTCGGGCTTGGCGATCACTGCCGCCTCGATCACGTCGGGGTGCGACATCAGCTCGTTCTCGAGCTCCACCGAGGAGATCCACTCTCCGCCCGACTTGATCACGTCCTTGGCGCGGTCGGTTATCTGCACCGAGGCGCTCTCGTCGACCGAGGCGATGTCGCCCGTGCGCAGCCAGCCCGCGTCGAACTTGTCCTCCTGCGCTCCCTCCAGGTAGTAGCCGGCCGCCACCCACGGGCCCCTGACCTCGATCTCGCCGGTGGATGAGCCATCCCACGGGACCTCGGAGCCGTCGTCGCCGACGATCCGCAGCTCCACCCACGGCAGCGGGCGGCCCTGTCGGGCCCGCGCGTCCCACATCTCCTCGCCCTTGACGTCCTCCGAGGGCCTTGAGTAGGTCGCGATCGGGCTGGTCTCGGTCATGCCCCAGGCCTGGAAGATCTTCACGTCGTGGCGCTCCTGGAAGTCCTTCATCAGCTGCCTGGGCACGGCGGAGCCCCCGCATGCGCAGTTCGTGAGCGAGGACAGGTCGACCTCGGGATGCTCGTCGGCGTAGCGCAGCAGATCGGCGAAGATCGTCGGCACACATCCGAGCTGGGTGGGTCGCTCGGCCGCGATCAGCTTGGCCAGCGGCTCCGCGCCGAGGAACTGGTTCGGGAGGATCAGGTCCGCGCCCGCGAGCGCGGCGCCGTAGGGCAGGCCCCAGGCGTTGGCGTGGAACATCGGCACGACCGCCAGCACCCGGTCGGCGCGGGAGAGACCGTTCGCATCGGTCATCAGCGTCGCGGTCGAGTGCATGCTGACCGAGCGGTGCGAGTAGAGGACGCCCTTGGGGTTGCCGGTGGTGCCGCTCGTGTAGCAGAGGGCGGCCGCCTGGCGCTCGTCGACCTCGGGGAAGTCGAAGCTGCCGGGACCGGCCTCCTCGAGCAGGTCCTCATACCTCAGGACGTTCGGGAGGCTGGCGCTGTCACCGTCGCCCATCACGACGTACCGCTCGACGCATGTCAGGCTCGGCGCGATTTTCTCGAGCACCGGGACCAGCGAGTCGTCGACGAAGATGATGCGGTCCTCGGCATGGTTGACGATGTATGTGAGCTGCTCCTCGAACAGGCGGATGTTCAGCGTGTGCAGCACCGCACCCGAGCATGGCACCGCGAGGTAGAGCTCGAAATGGCGCTGGTTGTTCCACGCGAAGGTCCCGACGCGATCCCCCTGCTCGATGCCCAGCCGCGCCAGCGCGCGGGCGAGACGGTCCACCCTGTCGGTGACCTCGGCGTGAGAGCTGCGCTGCACCGCTCCGCCCTCGAGCAGCGTCACGACCTCGGACCCTGCGTTGCACGAACTCATCCTGCGGCGGATGTGATTGAGCGTGAGCGGGAAGTCGTCCTGCATCATGCTCTCGAGCTTCTGGCTCATCCCCTTGGTACCCCCTCGGTCGTGGTTCGCTCCGCGAACCGATCGTAGATTCCGCGCGTGCGCGCGGCTATGTCATCCCAGTCGAAGCTCAGCACGTGCTCGGACGCCTGCGCCACCAGGCGCTCGCGCAGCTGCCGGTCGACGAGCAGGCGTTCGATCATCACGCCCAGATGCGCCGCGTCGCCACCGTTGAAGCGCAGGCCCACCCTCTCCCCCACCGGCACGACCTCGCGCAGTCCCCCGGTGTCGGCGACGATGCACGGACAGCCCGACGCCATCGCCTCCAGCGCGACGAGCCCGAACGGCTCATACAGCGACGGGATCACGCACAGATCGGCGATCCGGTACAGCGAATGCAGGACGTCATCGCCAATCCAGCCCAGGAAGGTCCCGTGACCGGAGAGCTCCAGGCGCTCGGCCTGGGCCTTCAGCTCGGCCTCGTGGGTGCCGCTGCCGGCGACCAGGAAGCGCACCTTTCCGACGTTCCGAATCACCTCGGGCAGCGCGTCCAGGGCGAGCTGGAAGCCCTTCTCGTAGACGAGGCGTCCAACGAGCAGCACGAGCTTCTCATCGGGCTGTGCGAACCTGCTCCGCAGCGCCTGCAGGTCGCCGCTGGGCCTCAGTTCGCTGGGGTCGACGCCGTTCGGTATCACCACGACGCGCTGCTCGTCGATGTCGAAGACGTCGGCCACGTGGCCGCGCATGTAGTGCGAGCACACGATCACGCAGTCCGCGCGATGGGTCATCCAGCGCTCGATCGCATGGATGTGGGCCTGGGGCTCCTTGTCCACCCAGCCCTGATGGCGGCCGTGCTCGGTGGCGTGGACGGTCGTGATGTACGGCACTGCGAAGTGCTCGGCGAGCTCGCCGGCGGCCTGCGCGACGAGCCAGTCGTGCCCGTGGATCAGGTCATAGCTGTTCTCGGCCAGCAGCGCCCGGCCGGCGGCGATCATGTCCTCGTTCATCCTCTGCACCCACGCCACGAAGCCGCGCAGGTCGCGCGGCCATCCGGGCTCGCGGACAAGGTGGACGCGCACGCCTCCGCGCATCTCGCCGGCCGCGAGCAGCTCCTCGCCCGCGTGGGCGCTGCCGCGGGTGAGGACGTCGACCGCGACACCCTGCCGGACCAGCCCCTCGGCGAGCTTGCGGACATGCCGGGCCAGCCCTCCCTCTATCACCGGGGGATACTCCCAGGAGAGGATCAGGACGCGCTCGCTCATGCTTGGACCCTACTTCAAGGCGCGCGCGCTCCCGTCCGCGAAATGGGTGATCATCACGCCATGCCGGACGGGCAGCCGCTCTTCTTCTTCGCAGCCATGTCGCCCTACTCCTGGATCGCCGCCGAGCGGGTCGAGCAGGTGCTCCCGGACGCGGTGTGGCGGCCGGTGACGGCCGCGTTCATCTTCAAGGCCGCCGGCCGCACCTCCTGGGGATTGACCGAGGCCCGCGAGGCGGGGATCGCGGACTGCGAGGCCCGGGCCGCCGCACACGGGCTCGGGGCGATCACGTGGCCCGAGCCGTGGCCCACAAGCGACGTGCCGGTGGCGAGGGCGATGACGTACGCGGACGAACTCGGGCTGCTGAGGCCGTATGCGCTGAGCGCGATGCGGCTGGCGTTCCGCACAGGCGCCAACCTGGCGCTGACCGAGGCTGTGCTCGAGGCCGGCAGGCGGTGCGGCATCCCCGAGGGCGACCTCGCGGCTGCAATCGAGGACCCGGAGGTCAAGCAGCGCCTGCGCGAGCGGACCGACGAGGCGAGCGCCCTCGGTGTCTTCGGCGTACCGACCTTCCTGGTGGCGGGCGAGCTGTTCTGGGGCGATGACCGCCTACAGGACGCCGCCGACGCCCACGCCGCGCAGGCCCAGGGCTGAGGGCCTCCTAGGCGCCGGGGCGCTCCCGCTCCGGCGAGAGGTCGATCTCGAGCTGCCGCGGGGAGGGCAGCAGCGGCTCGTCGGTCTGGCGGGGGCGGCCGCGCTTGGCCCAGTGCCCGATCACCTCTCGGCTGCGGCAGCTGTGGTAGTTCACGCGCCGGTCGAGCGGCTGCAGGGCCAGCCCGCCCGGAGCCTGTCCGGTCACGAGCGCGTGAAAGCGCCGGCCTTTGTGGTCGACCTCCACGATGTCTCCCGCCTGTATCCCCTCGAGCCGCATGGGCAGGTAACTCCAGCAGGCTCACCGGCGGCCGCCGGCCGCGCGTCGTAGGCTTGCTCCCTGTGCGCTGGCTAGTGGATGGCATGAATGTGATCGGCACGCGCCCCGACGCATGGTGGAGGGACAGGCACGCCGCGATGGTCAGGCTGGTCGACATGCTCGAGCGCTGGTCGGCGGTCAGCGGAGCGGATGTGACGGTGGTCTTCGAGCAGCCGCCGCGCCCGCCGATCCGCTCCACTGTGATCGTGATCGCTCACGCCCCCAGGCCGCGCAGGGATTCGGCCGACGACGAGATCATCCGGATGCTGATCGCCGACCCCGAGCCGAGCGGCGTGCGCGTCGTCACCTCCGATCACTTCCTGGCCGATCGCGCATACGCCGCAGGGGCGACGGTCGAGCCGGCATCGGCGTTCCGGAACCTGATCGAATCCGACTGATGGTCCCCACCACCCGCTATGCCCGCAGCGGCGACGCCAGCATCGCCTACCAGGTGACCGGAGAGGGGCCGCTTGACCTGCTGTTCCTTCCCGGGTGGATCTCGCAGGTCGAGCAGCTGTGGGAGGCGCCGGCCATGCGCCGCTTCCTGGAGCGCCTGGCGGTCTTCAACCGCGTGATCCTCTTCGACCGGCGGGGCTCGGGGCTCTCGGACCGGCTGGCGGAGGAGCAGAGCGTCGAGCTCGACGCGCAGGACGCCCTCGCCGTCCTCGACGCCGCAGGCAGCGAACGGGCCGCCCTGCTCACCTATTCGACCGGCGGGGTCGTCGGCGTCAAGCTGGCGGCCGATCATCCGAGGAGGGTCGGCGCCCTGATGATGTACGCGTCGGTTGCGCGTACGTCGTGGGCTCCGGACTACGACTGGGCGCTGACGCCACAGGAGCGCGAGGAGGTCATCGAGCGCAACTCCGGCGCGTGGGGCTCACTGGACAGCCCCGTGCTGAGCACGCTCGCGCCCTCGATGGCCGGAGACAGCCAGCTGACGGAATGGTTCGCGCGCATGCAGCGCCTGGCCGCGAGTCCGGCGGAGGCGCGAGCGATGGCCCGCGGACTGGCCGACCTGGACGTGCGCGACGTCCTGCCGCGGGTGTCCGTGCCGACGCTGATCATGCACCGGGCCGGAGACCTGGCGTGGGATGTGCGCCACTCGCGCTATCTGGCCGAGCACATTGAGGGGGCGAGGTATGTGGAGCTCGAGGGCATCGACTCGTTCCCGTTCGTCGGCGACAGCGACGCGATCATCGAGGAGATCGAGGAGTTCCTGACCGGCGGCCGCCGCGGCGGCGAGCGCACGCGCGCGCTGCTGACGATCATGTTCACGGACATCGTCGACGCCACCGCCCGCGCCGCGAGCGTCGGCGACGGGCGCTGGCGCGACCTGCTCGCACAGCACGACCAGCACGTCCGCGCGGAGCTCGCCCGCTTCGGCGGGCGGGAGGTCAAGACCGTCGGCGACGGCTTCCTGGCCACATTCGACGGGCCCCCCTCGCGGGCCCTTCGCTGCGCGCAGGCGATCACGGCCGCGGCCCGCCGCCTGGACATCGAGCTGCGGATAGGCATCCACACCGGTGAGTGCGAGCTGATCGGCGAGGACGTCGGGGGAATGGCGGTGCACATCGCATCGCGGGTGAACGGCGTGGCCGCCCCCGGGGAGACGATGGTCTCCGGAACCGTCTACGGGACCGTCGTCGGCGGGCCCTTCGACTTCCAGGACCGCGGGCTGCACGAGCTCAAGGGAGTACCGGGCCGCTGGCCGCTGTTCGCACTCGGAGGCTGAGAGGGATCGCCGCCGCAGGGCCTGTGCTCAGGTCGCCTGGCTGAGTTCGGTGATGCCCTGCACCAGGGTGTCCGCGGCGATCTTGTGCGCGTCGCAGATGCGGCCGAGGTGCAGCAGCGAGTCCGTCTCCGCGGCGACCTCGCCGTCGCCGAGGCGCATCACCAGCGGCGTCTGCGGCGCGAGGTCGCTCGCCGCGAGGCCGACGGCGACGTTGACGAGGTCCGCCGAGGTGACCGCGGCCACGGCCGCGCACCGGCGTATCCCGAGCCGTTCCAGCACATCGCGGTCGTCGCCCCTGCCGATCGCGACGGGTATGCCGGCCGCGCGGGCGAGCCTGACACAGGGGGCGTCGGGGTCGCGCTCGACTCCCAGGACTGCGACTCCCCGCCGGCGCAGCTCCTGCGCGAGACGAAAGCCGACCTGCCCGAACCCCACCAGCAGGACGTGGTGGCGCGCCGGCGCCGCCAGCGGGCCGAACAGCGTCGTCAGCCGCCTGCGGCTCAGACGCCGCACCAGCGCCGCTGTCAGGACGGCGACGAGGAGCAGCGCAGCGATCGTGTTCAGAGCCGACAGCGCCTTGTACCAGTCGGGGCTGCTCTCGGCCCCCGGGGTGCCCGAGACCGTTGCGACGGTGCGGGTGCTGAAGTAGAGGGCGTCAAAGACGTTCTCGTGCAGCGCGATCATCCCGATGACCGCCTCGAGCAGCAGCGCGAACAGGAGACCCGCGGCCGCGCGGACCAGCAGGCGCAGGGCGTCATCGACGATGCGAGTCCCTCTGAACCCGCTCGGGCTGCTGCCGCCGAAGGCTGCCATGCAGTGCTCGGCGAGGTCGGCCGCGACGAGCCCGGCGGGCGATATCACGTGAACCGTGGGGACGACGTGGTGCAGCTCGCGGGTGATCGTCCGGTCAAAGATCGTCACCCACAACGGCAGGTCCGGGCGCAGGTGCGCGCTCAGGAGCGTTAGGCGAAGCGCGAGCACGTCGTCGCGCGTGACGACGGCGACCGCCCTCCAGCGCTCCTCGCCGAGCAGGGCGGCGACGTCGCTGTCGCTGAGCGAAAGGGACCGCTCACTCGAGATGCCCGCCTGCCCGAGGCCCTGGGCGAGAGCCTGGCCGAGGCCCTCCTCCCCCCCAAGCACGAGCACGGCACGCGAGTCCACCGCGCCACTATCCCACGCCGGGCTTGCTCCCATTCGGCTGACCCTCCTTGACGAGCTCGACCCACTGCAGCGGACGACCGCACAGCGAACGCCACCCAGCGGCCGGGACCGAGAGCAGCGAGCTCTCCCACGGCGGCGGCGGCCGGCACCAGAAAGGCCCCGCTGAGAACCCGCCGAGAGGCGCCCGGGAGCGCCGGAACGAGTGTCTAACCGGCCATGCGCCGGTCAAGGAACCGAGCAAACCGTACGAAACCTAACTATGGCCCAGCCACACAAGTCGCCCGTGCTCAGAGCGGTGTTCATCGCGCTGGGCGTCTGGATGGTCGGCTACGAGGCGCACCTGGCTCTCTCGAGCGGGTTACTCGACGTCATCTTCGGCCGTTTCGCCCACGACATCGTGCTCCTCACGGCAGCGGGGATCACCGCGCTGCGCGCGATCCGCTACCGGCGCGAGCGCCTGGCCTGGTCGCTGATCGCCGCCGCCCTGTTCTCGTGGACGCTGGGAGAGATCTACTACACGACCGTCCTGCAGGCGTCCGGGTCCGTCCCGGTGCCCTCGCCGGCCGACCTTGGCTACCTGGGCGTTTATCCGCTCGGGTTCGCCGGCCTGATGCTGCTGATGCGTGAGCGGACCGGACACGTGAGCCCGACCACGTGGGTCGACGGCGTCATAGCGGCACTCGTCGTCGGCGCGCTCGCCGCGGCCATCGTGTTCGAAACCGTCCTGCACACCGTGGGCGGACGCCCGCTGTCCATCGCGACAAACCTCGCCTACCCGCTCGGCGACATGCTGCTGCTGCTCTTGATCGTCACCGCTTATGCGATCCGCCGCTGGCGCCCTGACCGCAGCGCGGTCATGCTCGGCGCCGGCATCATCTGCTTCTGGGCCGCGGACAGCCTGTATCTGGTGCTGACGGCACCCACCACTGCCTACTCGGAATCGGGGCCGGCCGACCTGATCGGATGGATGGGGTTCCTGCTCGTCGCACTCGGTGCATGGGAGCCGAGCCGCCCGGGCGTGGTGGAGGAGGACACCCCCAACATCACGATCCCGATCGGCTTCGCTCTGGTGGGGCTGGCCCTGCTCGTTTACGCGAGCGCCACGCACGTGAACATGCTCGCCGTCGCGCTCGCGGGGGCCGCCCTGGTCGGGGTCATCGCGAGGCTGATCATCACCTTCCGGGAGAACGTGCGAATGCTCAGCGCCAGCCGCAGTGACGCCATGAGCGACGCCCTCACGGGGCTGGGCAACCGCCGACGGCTGATGCTCAACCTCGAGCAGCGGTTCGCGCGGGCGGGCGAGAGTCCGCCGTTCTACCTCGTTCTGTTCGATCTCGACGGCTTCAAGCTCTACAACGACCGTTTCGGGCACCCGGCCGGTGACGCCCTGCTGAGACGCGTCAGCGGCCGCTTCGCTCACGCCCTCGCTCCGCACGGGAGTTCCTACAGGATCGGCGGCGACGAGTTCTGCGCCCTCATCGACGTCGGCGAGGACGCGTTCGAGAACGTGATGCGCGCCGCATGCGAGGCGCTCTCGGAGAGCGGGGAGGGCTTCAGCGTAAGGACCTCCTACGGGGCGGTGTGCGTGCCGGTTGAGGCAAAGGACTCAAGCGAAGCTCTCAGGGTCGCAGACGGACGGCTCTACCAGGACAAGGACCAGCGCCGGGAGGGCCCGCGGGACCAGACCCACAGCGCGCTGCTCCAGGCGATCCGCGAGCGCCATCCCGACCTGCACCAGCACCTCAGCGAAGTCGCTGATCTCTCCCGCGCCGTCGCCGTCCAGATGGGCCTTGACCCGAGGGAGCAGTCAGCGGTCGTCAGGGCCGCCGAACTGCACGACGTCGGCAAGATCGCGATCCCCGACACGATCCTCGACAAGCCCGGCCCGCTGAACGAGCGCGAGTGGGAGCTCATGGAGCGCCACACGGTGCTCGGAGAGAGGATCCTCGCGGCGGCGCCGGCCCTGCGAGGGGTCGCCGCGATCGTCCGCGCCAGCCACGAGCGCTACGACGGCGCGGGCTACCCGGACGCTCTCGCGGGCGAGGGCATCCCGCTCGGCGCCCGCATCATCTTCGTCTGTGACGCGTTGAACGCGATGACCGGTGCCCGCCCCTACGCCGGCAGGCGCACCGCAGCCCAGGCGCTGTCTGAGATCCGGCGCTGCGCGGGCAGCCAGTTCGACCCCCAGGTCGTGGTGGCGCTCGGGATCGTGCTGGATGAGGGCCGGGCCCCCTGGGTCGGCCGCCCGCCGGCCGAGCCGAGCTCTGAACCGCGGGCCCGCCGCGGGGCGGGACAGCCGAGCCGCTCGCGCGCGCTCACCCTCTGAGAGAGCCCCGCGCGCACCGGAGGTCCGCGTCCGCGATCATTCGCGCCCGATGCCGCTGATGAGCACGCCCCAGAGCGCCGGCAGCAACAGGCCCCTCACTCTCCTGCAGGCGTCCACCGCCGCCACCTCGCTGGGAAAGTGGGCCTTCGCAGTGACCCTCGGCGTGTACGCCTTCCGCGAGGGCGGTACCGGAGCCGTAGGGCTCGTCGCGCTCGTGCAGGCCGTTCCCGCCATGCTCGCGGCCCCCCTGCTCGGGCTGGCCGCCGACCGCTACCCGCGCCGGCGTGTGCTGCTGGTCACCAACCTCATCCGCGCCCTGGTGCTGGCGGCGATCGCGGCCGGGGTCCACGAGGGGGTCCCGGTTGCGGGCATCTTCGCGCTCGCGGCGCTGTTCAGCACCGTCTCGACCGCCAACCAGCCCGCCCGCGCCGCGCTGATCCCCGTGCTGGCGCGCTCACCCCGGGAGGTGTCGACCGCGACGGCGGTGATGGGCTCGATCGACACGGCCAGCTTCCTGGTCGGCGCAGGCCTCGGCGGGATCCTGCTGGCCGGCACGAGCGTGCCATTCGTGATCGCGCTGTGTGCCGTTGCCTACGTCCTCGCCGCGGTCCTGATGCTTCAGATCCCCCTCGACGCCCGCCCCGCACGCCGTGAGCAGCATCCCGTCGCCGAGATATCGGCCGGCCTGCGCACCGTGCTCGGCGATGTCGACCTGCGACTGGTGGTCGGGTTGATGGCGGCGCTGTCGATGATCGACGGCCTCGTCAACGTGCTGGTGATCGTGACCTCGATCGACCTGCTCCACCTCGGCACGGCCGGGATCGGGTATCTGAACATCGCCCGCGGCGCGGGCGGCATCATCGGCGGCGCGATCGCCTTCTCACTGCTGGGCCGCTCTCGCGTCGCGCTCGCGATCGCGGCCGGAAGCCTGACGCTGGGGGTGCCGCTGATCTTGCTGGGAGTACTGCCGCACGTCGGCTTGGGGCTGCTGGCATGGTGGGGACTCGGCTGCGGCTTCGTCCTGGTCAGGGTCTCGGGGCTGACGCTCGTGCAACGGCTCAGCGGAGACCGCGTCCTGGCGCGTGTCCTGGCGGTGCTCGAGACCATGTTCGTGGCGACGATCGGGCTCGGCGCGATCCTGGCCCCGGCGCTCGTGACCCTGCTCGGTCTGACGGGCGCGCTGATCGCGACGGGCGCGATGCTGCCGCTGGTGGCGCTCGCCCGTCTGAGAGCGATTCGCCGGCTCGAGAGCGGCACTCCGGTGCCGCAGAGCGTGTTCGCGCTTCTGCGCCGCTGCCCCGTGTTCGCGCCGCTCCCCCTGGCCACGACCGAGGGCCTTGCCCGCCGGATGATCGCGCTCGAGGTGCCCGCCGGCACCGACATCATCACGCAGGGCCAGGAGGGCGACCGCTTCTACCTGATCGCCGACGGCACCGTTGAGGTGATGCAGGACGGCGCGCTGCTGCGCCGGCAGGGCGCGGGCGACTCCTTCGGCGAGATCGCGCTGCTCCACGACGTCAGGCGTACCGCCACCGTGCGGGCGATCTCCGACACCCGCCTGCTGGCCATAGACCGCGAGCCGTTCCTGCTGTCCGTAACGGGGCACGCGGACAGCCATCGAGCCGCCACGGAGGTCGCCGAGCGGCGTCTGAGCGCCGCCCCGGCGCTCGACTGACCGCCCGCGCGCCTAGTCGAGCTGGAACTCGCCGCCCGCGTAGATGACGCGTTCGGAGCCGTCCCGCAGCACCGCGGTGACCGTGCGGTCGGTGGTGGAGACGATGTCCGTGTGCACGCTGGAGGTGTTGAAGCCGAGCTCCTGCCAGCCCTCGGAGGCGACGGTCGAGGGATCGCCGTCGTAGGCGTCCTGGTAGGAGCGCCCCACGGCTATGTGCGTGTTGCCGAACTCGCCGCCCACGTTCTCGTCGTAGAGGGTCTGGGCCATGAAACGGGTGATCCTCGAGAAGCGGCGGTCCGTCAGCGAGAACTCGCCGACCTTGTCGGCGCCCTCGGTGGCGATCATCTCCGTCAGGACGCGCTCGTTCTCCTGCGCGCTGGCGGCCACCACGCGGCCATCCTTGAACTCCAGGCGTATGCCGCGCACGATGTTGCCATACCGGTACAGCGGCTGATTGCAGAAGATCCAGCCCTCGGTGCCGCGCCAGTCCGGGCTGGTGAAGATCTCGAAGCTGGGGATATTGCGCCCGCGCCCGCCCAGCCAGCGCCGGCTCTCGCCGATCCTCACCCACAGGTCCACGTCCTCGCCCTGAACGTGGACGCGGTCGATCTGGAGCTCATCCAGGCGCGCCCGCGTCTCATCCAGACGCGCGCCGACCTCGCGCCAGCGGCTGAGCGGATCCTCGGTGTCGAGGAAGCAGGCATGGATGATCTGCTCCCAGTACTCCTGCTCGCTCATGCCCGCCTCGGCGGCCATCGCGGGCGTTCCGTACAGGCCGAGCGTCCAGCTGAAGCGGCCCTCGTTCTCCTTCTCCCCGCGCCAGTCGAGCAGCGGGCGCATCGCCTCGCCGCGTCGCATGATCCGCGCCGGGTCGACGCTGTCGAGCGCGTGCGGGTCGCTGTCGCAGATGACCGAGACCTGGTGGTCCATCTCGTCGATCAGGCCGCGCATGTAGCGCGCGGGGAAGAAGTCGAGCTGCTCCTCGCCGGCGCTCTGGAAGAACTCGCGCGAGATGCTCAGATCCGCGTCGTCGTCGGGCTGGTAGGAGCCGAGGGCGTGCGCGCCGGCGCGCCAGACGGCGCGGTGCAGGGCGCCGTAGAGGGGCCTCGCGCTCTCCGGGGCGACGATGCGAACGACCTCTCCGGCCTTCACACCGCTCCCTCCCCCGAGCGCAAAGTCGATCAGGACAGAGGCGTAGCGGTCGAGTATCTCGACGGGGGGCGTATATGACATGCGCAGACCTTAACGCGCGGACGCGCCGGGCCCGGGGTGGCTATGGACCGGCGGCCTCGGGTGCCGGAGCGGCGCCCGCCTGAGCCGGCGCGACGGCACCGGCGGGCGCCGGCGCCGCGCCGCGTCGAGGGACGAGCGTGCCCATCAGCAGGCACAGCAGCAGGAACCCCGTGGCCATCAGGAAGGTCTCGGTGAAGCCTGTGACCGTGGGCTCCCCGGCGACGGTGTTGGCCGCGATGAAGGTGGCCGAGAGCTGGCCTCCGAGTGCGCCGCCCAGCGTCCGCATCACGGTGTTCATGCCAGTCGCGACCCCGGTCTGCTCGATCGGGACCGCCTGCACGATCAGGTTGCCGAGCGCGGCGAAGGCAAGACCCATGCCGATCCCGAGCAGCGCGGCGGCCACGAGCAGGTCGATGGGCTGCGAGTGCGCGACCGTCAGCAGCGCGAAGGAGGCGGTGGTGAAGGCGATCCCTGTCAGCAGCGCGCTGCGCGAGCCGAAGGCCGCGGAGATCCGGCCCGCGCTCATCCCCAGGATCGTCATGCCGATCGTGGACGGCAGCAGGTAAAGGCCCGAGACCACGACCGAGCTGCCGAGGCCGAAGCCGGTGCTCGTCGGCAGCTGGGCGATCTGCGGCAGCACGATGAAGGACGAGTACATCCCCGCTCCGAGCAGGAACGCGACGGCGTTCGTCGTCCAGACCCCTCTTATGCGCATCATGCCCATGTCGATCAGCGGGTTGTCGCTTCGCGTCTCGACCAGCACCCACAGCGCGCAGACAGCCAGCCCCGCCGCGATCATCGCGAGCGTCCTGGGCGAGCCCCATCCCCATGTCGTGGTCTCGCTGATCGCCAGCAGCACGGTGGACATTCCGACCGTCATCAGCGCAGCCGCGAGCCAGTTGATCCGCCCGGGCGTCCGGACCGGCGATTCGGGGATGAAGCGCCAGGTCGCCACCGCGGCGATGACCGTCGCCACCAGGGGGATCCAGAACAGCCAGTGGTAGTTGAGGTGCTCGACGATCACCCCCGACAGGACGATGCCGATGCCCGCACCGACGCCGAGGATCGCCGACAGGAGCCCGATGCTGCCGGCGACCTTCCTCGGCGGGAACTCGTCGCGGACGATCCCGAATGAGAGCGGGAAGATGCCGCCGCTCGCGCCCTGGATGAAGCGGCCGATGATCAGCGGCAGGAGCGAGGTCGAGAGCGCCGCGAGCAGGGTCCCCGCCGCCAGGACCACGAGCGTCCAGAGCAGGGTGCGCTCCTTGCCGTACATATCCCCCAGCCGCCCGATGATCGCGGTGCCGACCGAGGCTGCGAGCAGGTAGGCGGTGAGCAGCCAGGCGATCTGCGTCTCAGTCGCGCCGAGGGCGTGCTGGATCGTCGGAAGGGCAGGGACGACCGCCGAGCTGAGCATCGCGTACGCCAGCCCGGCCAGCGAGAGAACGCCGAGGATCAGGTTCGGGTTTGTGCGGTGGCTCTGCGCTCGGGTCATCCGTCGGTCGCGGTGCCGGGGCGAAACGGCTCTGCCGGCGCGCTGGCGGCGTAGGATAGCGGAATGCCTATTCCGCCTCAGACGTGCTGGTCGGATCTGAGCCCCGAGGACAAGCGGGCGACGCTGCTCAGGGCCGCGGGCGAGGTGTTCGCGCAGGAGGGCCTTGACGCCCCCATGCCCGCCATTGCCGCCGCCGCCGGCGCGAGCGTGGGCAGCGTGTACCGGCAGTTTCCGTCCAAGCAGGACCTGCTCGCGACCCTGGTCGCAGCGAGGCTGGCCGAGGCGCGGCGCGGTGCCGAGGACGCGCTGGAGAGCGTGGCCGGGCCGTGGGCCGCGCTGACGGAACTGCTCTGGGCCCTGGCCGAGCGCCAGGCGGATGACGACGTCCTCGGCGAGGCGATGGCGACCGTGTCCGAGCACCCCGAGGTGCAGCAGGCGCTCTCGCGCACGACGCTCTCGCTCGAGCGTCTCCTGGACGCGGCCCGGGCCGAGGGTCGCCTGCGCCAGGATGCCTCGACGCTCGACCTGCGACTGCTGTTCGCCGCCACCCGCGCGGCCGGCCAGCTCGAGCCGGGCGCGTGGAGGCGGATGCTCGAGCTCGGAATGGACGCGCTCGAGCGCCAGCCGGCGCCATGAGCGCCGGCCCGCGCCTACCCGCCCGGCCGTTCATAGGAGCTTCTTACCCGCGATCCAGCCCGCGCTTAGGACGGGCGCCGATGATGCTCGAACGCGTGACCGGAACAAGGACCCTCTCTGCGGCGGCTACGGGCATTCTGATGCTCCTGATGGCACTCGCCGCGCCCGCGGCAAAGGCCGCGAGCACACAGGGCGTGAGCAGCAACTGGGCTGGATACGTGGCCCTGCCCTCATCCCGGGCCGCGAGGTCCTTCACCAGCGTCTCGGGCACCTGGCGCGCGCCCGCCGCCGCCTGCACCGACGGGCGGGAAACCTATTCGGCGGTCTGGGACGGGCTCGGCGGCTACGGCGAAAGCTCGAGTGCACTCGAGCAGATCGGGACCGAAGCGGACTGCTCGAGGTCGGGTCGCGCCGGCTACGGGGCCTGGTGGGAGATCGTTCCGGCCGCGCCCGTGAGGATCACGATGCGGATCCGGCCGGGCGATGAGATCGTCGCCTCGGCGACGGTGCACGGGCACGGAGTGACGCTGAGGCTGCGGGACCTCACCACGGGCGCCCGCTTCACGATCACCAGGCGCTCATCGGCTGTGGACCTCTCCTCTGCGGAGTGGATCGTCGAGGCTCCCTCGGTGTGCCCCTCCTCCGGCGCCTGCAGCACCCTGCCATTGACCGACTTCGGCACCGTGCCGTTCTCCGGCGCCTACGCCACCGCGGCCTCCCACACCGGCGCGGTGACGGACTCCGCATGGTCCGATGACGCGATCCAGCTGCGCCAGGGCGCCATCACCACGGGCGCCGGCGGCCCGGGCCGGCGTCAGAGCGGAGCCCGTGTGCTGATCACGGCGACCCCGTCGGCGGCAGCGGTGTCCACCGGCGCGTTCAGCGTCGCCTACGGCGAACACGCCGGCGTGAGCGGCCAGCCAGCGCTTCCGACGCTCCCCGGCTGAGCGAGCCCGACCTCCGGAGGCCGGGCTCGATTCCTGACGCCCCGCTCCCGGCGCCGTTAGGATGGCCGCCGTGGTCCTCTACACCTGCCCGGCACGCACGCACGGCGCCAGCGCGCCCATCATCAAGCACCCCTGCGGCGTGGCAGCCCAGGCACTCGACCGCGCCGGCCACTCGTACACGGTGAAGGTCGTGGGCGGTTTCAAGAATGTTCCCTTCAGCCGTCGCGGCAAGCGCAGCGAGATCCTCGAGCTGACCGGGCAGGAGGACGTCCCGGTGCTGGTGCTAGACGGCGGCGAGACGGTGGTCGGCACGAGCGCGATCGTGGACTGGGCCGCGGCCAACGCGGCCGCCGCCTGAGCGCGGCGCGCCCGTCAGTCGCGCCGTTGCTCTTTGATCTGGCGGTTGCCGATCGTCGCGGCGAGCGCCGTCGTGACCCAGATGATCAGGGTCGCGAACACGTAGGTCGCTGCCCCGTGGACGCTGAGGCCGCTGACGATCGCGGTGACGATGATCAGCGACACGATCGTCGCGGCGAGCGCCAGCAGGCCGGCGAGCGCGATCGAGGGCTGGCGTATGAGCACCCGCAGCGCCAGGTACTGCACCACGATGTGCACGACCCAGAAGATCAGCGTCGCCTCGACCAGGGCCGAGGTGTCGATCGAGAATTTGCTGAGCAGCAGGTCGCACAGCAGCAGACCGACGAAGATTCCGATCAGCGAGCTTGCCAGACGTATTCCCCAGCGGGTGAGCATCGCCACTGATCGTAGTCGGGAGCGCGGCGGCCGCGCTCAGCCGGTCAGTCGATGCCGACGGGCTCGATCGGCGGAGCGACCGGGATGAACTCGGGATCCTCCGCCTGCGCCTCGCGCTGGTGAGGGCGGATGTAGGTGAGCCAGAGTGCGCCGGCGGCGAAGAGGATGGCGCACAGCGTCCACCCCAGCGCGGTCGTGCCGAGGCCGACGTACTTCAGGCCCGAGGCGGCGATGACGAAGGTGATGGCCGGCCGCACGTAGTGGTCGGGGGCGCTGGAGGAGAACAGCGAGCCGAGGAACACGGCGGGGACGCTCCCGATGATCAGGGAGGTCGTGACCGAGAAGTCGACGTGGCCGAAGGCGAGCGCGCCGAGGGCGGCTGCGAGCGTGAGCGGGACGGCCTGCGTGAGGTCGGTACCCACGAGCTGGTTGGCCCCGATCAGCGGATACAGGAACAGCAGCATGATGATCATCAGCGACCCGGAGCCGACGGAGGTCATGCCGACGATGATCCCGCCGATCATCCCGATGATGACGGTGGGGACGGGCCTGACCTTCAGGTCACCGACCGTTCCCGTGCGCCTTGAGCCGGTCCGCCGGTCGAGCACGTAGCGCAGCACCATCGCCGCCGCCCCCACCAGCAGGGCGACGCCGAGGATCACCTCGATTTTCTGCTGGGCGGACTTCTGGTGGCCGATCAGGTGCAGCAGGTAGGCGCCCAGGAAGGCCATCGGCACCGAGCCCAGCACCATCCAGCCCACGAGGGTACGGTTGACCGTGCCTTTGCGCAGGTGCACCGCCGCTCCGACGGGCCGCATCACGACGGCGGCGACGAGGTCGCTCGAGATCGCCGCCGACGGGGTCACGCCGAACAGGAGGATCAGCATCGGCGTCATCAGCGCGCCGCCGCCGGCGCCCGTCATGCCGACCAGGAATCCGATGATCGCGCTGCCGAGCACGATGAATGGATCGATGTGCACTGCCCGTCCCTCTCTCTCCTGAAGCGTTCTCTGAAACCACTATTGCCGCGCCGGCTCCCCAGACGGCGCGCTCAAGACCTGTTTTCTGGCCAGGTACGTGAGGAAAAGGATCCTACCATCCCCACCAGCTTTGTGCGCAGGGCTGCGAGCGTCTCAGGTGAAGATGATCTGCCCGCCGGCCGCGAGCCCGTAGAACTCGCCCACGGTGATGATGTCGCTGACCTGCGGGATGAAGTCCTCGGTGCTCAGCTTGAACAGGTCCACCGAGGCCTTGCATGCATAAAGGCCGGCCCCTGAGTCGGCGATCATCTCGACGAACTCGGGGATCGGGGGTATGTCGAGCTTCTCCATCTCCCCCGCGAGCTGGCGCGTCACCAGCGCGGACATGCCCGGGAACCCTCCGGCCCACGTGGCGAGGTGCAGACCGGGATTGCCGACGGTCGCGACCTTGACGTGGTCGTGCTTGGCCTTGTTGATCGCGTCCATCCCGAAGAAGGTGAAGAACAAGTTGGCCTCGATGCCCTCCATGCGAGCCCCGTTGGCCATTATCAGGCCCGGGTAGATCCCCTCGAGCGAACCCTTGGAGATGATGATTGAGACCTTCTCGATTGCGTCGCTCATGCGTTCCTCCGCTCAGTGGTCTAGATGCAGCCGCGCGGCTTGGGGATGCCGCCGACCTTGGCCGCGAGCTTGGCCGGGCCCTTGGGAAAGAGTTCGTAGAGCTCCTTGATCGGAACCCCGGATGTCTTTCCGAGGCTGCGGATCGAGGGCGCCGATCCGCTCTCCAGGTAGCGCTCGCGCATGAAGTTCACGACCTGCCAGTGCCGGTCCGTCAACTCCGGGATGCCGTTCGCGCGCGCGATCTCCCCGGCCACCTGCTCGTCCCACGCTGTCGCGTCGGTCAGGAACCCCTCGCCGTCGACGTCGACGGCCCTGCCCGCGAGCGTCATGGTGCTCATCGTGTGCCTCCCGTTGTGTGTCCCGAGGGTGGATGGAACCGCGCGTCCACGCCGGGGATGTCGTGTCCCGGCAGCAGCACGTGCCAGTAGAGCGGCTGGAATGCAAGCTTCGCGATGTGGTTGAGCCTGGACTCCGCCAGCATCGGAAGACCGACGTGGGGCTCGGGGAACCTCCCGGGCAGCGGCTCGCTGTCGTAGTCGAAGTCGATCAGCAGCGCCCGGTGAAAGCCGGTCTCCACGAAGCAGTTGGCGTGCCCGTCGTAGGAGCCCGTCAGTTCGTCGCCCTCGAGGAAGCGCTGGATGTTCTCCGTGATCGCCTCTCCCTCGAAGTGGGTGACCGAGCCCGCCTTCGAGGTCGGAACATCCGCGGCGTCACCGATCACGAAGACGTTCGCGGCGGCGCGTGACTGCAGCGTGTGCTTATCCGTGGGGATGAATCCGAGCTCGTCGCCGAGCCCCGGCGAGCGCGCCACGTAGGCCGGGCCGCTGTGAGCGGGGATCGCGACGAGCAGGTCGAACGGCAGCTCGCGCCCGTCCCAGCTTTCGATCACCCCGGCGCCGGCGTCGACCTTCCCGGTCGCGAACTCAGCCTGCACCGAGATGTCCTTCTCGCTCAGGAGCGCGCCCAGGCGGGCGGAGGCGACCGGCTTGGTGAAGGCGCCATCGAGCGGGGTGACGAAGGTGATGCGGGTGTCCTTGCGGATGCCCCGGCTGCGCAGATGCCAGTCCGCCAGGAAGCAGAACTCCAGCGGCGCAACCGGGCACTTGATCGGCATGTCGATGACGTTGACCACCAGGTTCCCGCCCTCGAAGCCCGCAAGCGAGTCCCTCAGCGCCGCGGCTCCCTCGAGCGTGTAGAAGGTGTGCACGGAGCTGCCCCACCCGGCCCCCGTGAGGCCCTCCGTCTCCTGCGGCGCCAGCACGGCGCCCGTCGCGATCACCAGCAGGTCGTATTCGATGAAGGTGCCGTCGGTGAGTTCGACCAGGTCCACGTGGGTGTCCACCCGTTCGACCTCGGCGACGTGGAAGGTGATGCCCGCGTGCAGCTGGGCGTGACGGGGGCGGATGATCTCGCCGGGCTCGGCCAGGCCGAAGGGAACGAACAACAGGCCCGGCTGGTAGACGTGGGTGTCGTCGCGATCCACGACCGTGATCCGCGCGGAGTCGCCGTAGAGCCTGTGCAGGCGGTTCGCGACCAGCGTGCCACCGGTGCCCGCTCCGATGATTACGATCCGGTGTGAGGCCACGTCATCCATCGTGCAGGTTCACCCCCGGCGCTCCAAGGTGGCCAAGCCGCGCAGATGCTGCGGCGTTATCCGGTCTGCGCGCGCGGCGCTCCGGCCTGGCCGCGGTGCGCTCAGGCGCTCCTGGCGAGGTGGGGTGCGATCTCGATCCGCTCGTCGAAGGCGAAACCCGCTTCGAGCGCGCGTCGGACCGGGCAGGTGTCCGCGACTCGCCTGAGGCGCTCGACCTGGCTTGGCGCGAGACCTTCAGGGAGGTTCACGGTGACGTCGAAGCTACGAGGGATCGCCTCGTTGTCGTACTCGACGTCGACACTGAGATCACTCAGCCCCCAGCCCTTGTTCTTGGCATACAGGGCGATCATCGTCGAGATGCACGAGGCGAGCGTCGCCGGGAGCAGCTCATGTGGAGCGGGGCCCTCGTCGGTGCCGCCCAGGGACGTCGGCTCGTCGGTGATGAGCACGTGGCGGCCGTTGACGTCCACCTCGTGGCGCAGCGTGTCTCCTACTCTCCGGGCGCTCGCGGTGAAGCTCATGGTGTCCCCCTGTGGGGTTGCGGTTCGCTGTCGGCAGAGGCTGAGGCGCGGGTCGCGCTCATCCCTGTGCCTTCGCCACGATAGCACAACTTTGTAGTTGTACGGGCGTTCAGTTGTCAGCGCCGTGCTTGGGCATCCGCTCGGCCCAGCGCGTGGCCCAGGCATCCAGCGGCGCGAGCACGCGCATCAGCTCGCGGCCCTCGACCGTGAGGCGATAGCCGGACCCCTCCCCGTCGCTGACGATGCCCGCCTCGCGCAGCTCTCGCAGACGTTCGCTGAGCACGCTCGATGAGATCCCCCCGCACGCCGCCTGCAGCTCGCGGAACGTGGGAACGCCGACCTCCTCGCGCAGCTCCCACAGCACGCGCAGCGCCCAGCGCCTGCCCAGGAGATCCAGCAGCGCCATCGACGGACGGCCGGTCCGCGAGCCACGCACGGGCCTGCCCGGCCTGGGGGTACTATCGCCATGCTTCGGAATTAGAAGCTACACTTTCTCAAACTGCTTTGATTTTCGAGAAGGAGGCTAGACCATGACGTCCCAGAGCCCGGCCATGGAGCGGATCGCGCCATTGGAGCCCCCCTACACGCCGGAGGTGGACGCGGCGCTCAGGCGGTGGATGGCGCCAGGCGTGGAGACTGAGCCGCTGCGGCTGTTCCGCACGCTCAACGTCCACGAGCAGCTCGCCTCCCGGATGCGCCCGCTCGGCGCCGGGATCCTCGCTCACGGCCTGCTCGACCCGCGGGAGCGGGAGATCATCATCCACCGCACCTGCGCGCGGGCGGGAGCCGAGTACGAGTGGGGTGTCCACGCGATCGCCTTCGGACGGCCGCTCGGCCTCACAGGCGAGCAGCTCACCGCGAGCGTCAACGCGGGCCCCGAGGACCCGGCCTGGGACGAGGGCGAGCGGCTCCTGGTCGAACTCGCCGACGAGCTCCACGACAGCGCACGTGTCTCCGATCGTCTGTGGGAGCGCCTGAGCGCCCGCTACAGCGACGAGCAGATCATCGAGCTGCTCGTGACGGCCGGCTGGTACCGGCTGCTCTCCTACGTCATCAACGGCGCCGGGGTTGAGCTCGAGCCGTGGGCGGAGCGATTTCCGCCGGCCTGAGCTCCGCAGCTCAGTGGGCCGCCGGGACCCCGTCGGAAGAGGACGCGCTGACCACCTTCTGGGCGATCTGCGAGGGCACCTCCTGGTAGCGCAGGAACTCGAGCGAGTAGTCGCCCTGGCCGCCGGTGATGGAGCGCAGGTCGGGCGCGTAGGCGAGCACCTCGGCCATCGGGACCTCGGCCTTGATCTCGGTCAGCGCGCCCGCGGGCTGCATCCCCAGCGGGTGGCCCCTGCGGCTGTTCAGATCGCCGATCACCTCTCCGACCGAGTCCTCCGGAACCATCAGCGTCGCGAGCATGATCGGCTCGAGCAGCACCGGGTCGGCGCTCTCGAGCGCCTCCTTCATCGCGTGCAGACCGGCGAGCTTGAAGGCTATTTCCGAGGAGTCCACCGAGTGATATGAGCCGTCGAAGAGCGTGACGCGCACACCTTTGACGGGATACCCGGCGAGCACGCCCGATTCCATCGCTTCGCGAACACCCTTCTCGACCGCGGGGATGAACGAGCTCGGGATCACCCCTCCCTTGATCTTGTCGACGAACTCGAAGCCCTCGCCTGCTCCCATCGGCTCGATCTCGATCTGGCAGTCGCCGAACTGACCCCTGCCGCCGGACTGCTTCTTGTGGCGGCCGCGCGCCTTTGCGGGCGCGCGGATCGTCTCCTGGTAGGGCACGCGCGGCGGCTTCAGGGTGACCTCGACGCCGAAGCGGTCGCGCAGCCGGTCGACGATCACTTCCACGTGCACCTGCGAGAGCCCGGCGACGATCTGCTCGCCGGTCTGCTGGTCGCGGTGCAGGTCGATCGTGGGGTCTTCCTCCTGCAGGCGCCGCAGCGAGACCAGCACCTTGTCCTCGTCCCCCCTGCTCTTGGGCTCCACGGCGAACGCCATCACGGCCGCGGGGAGCGCGAGCCTGGGCATGTCGAGGGGCTCGTCGCGATCCGCCAGCCAGTCGCCGGCGTGGGTCTCCTTCAGCTTCGCCACCGCGCCGATGTCGCCGGGGCCGAATTCCTGGACGTGGCCGACGTCCTTGCCAGTGAAGAGCAGCAGCTGGCCGATCCGCTCCTTGGAGTGGGAGCGGGTATTCAGCACGTGGCTGTCGGCCCTCAGGACGCCCTGGTAGACGCGCAGCAGGTTGATGCGGCCGGCGAAGGGGTCGGCGCGGGTCTTGAACACGTAGGCGAAGAGCTCGGCGTCCTCACTGGAGGTCAGCTCCACCTCGCCGACCTGCAGAGACCCGTGCTTGACCGGCGACGGGAGGTCCTCGACGATCGCGTCGAGCAGGCGCGTCGTGCCGAGGTTGCCCGTCGCCACCCCGCACACGACCGGAAAGATCTTGCCGTGGTTGGTGCCCTCCTTGAGCGCGTCGACGATCTCCTGGTGTGAGATCTCATCGCCCTCGAGGTAGCGCTCCATCAGCGTGTCGGACACTTCGCTTACCTCGTCCATCAGCTTCTCGCGGTACTCCTGCGCACGCGGGAGCACGTCGTCGGGAATCGGCACCTCGGTCCACCCGGAGCGCTCGGCTGAGTCCTGGCGGAAGGCCTTCATGTCCACGAGGTCCACCACGCCCTGGATGTCGTTGTCGACCCCGAGCGGTATCTCGGTGGCAACCGCATGGGGCCCGAAGGCGCCCTTCAGCTGCTCGAGCGTGCGAAAGAAGTCTGCGCGGTCGCGGTCGAGCATGTTCACGAACACCATCCGCGCCAGGTCCAGCTCCGCCGCGCGCTCCCACAGGCGGCGGGTGGACACCTCGACGCCGTTCACCGCGTTGACGACGAACACGGCGGACTCGCTGACGCGCAGGGCGCCCATGGCGTCGGCGATGAAGCTCGGGTCGCCGGGCGTGTCGAGAACGTTCAGCTTGCGCTCGCGCCAGGAGAACGAGCTCAGCGTCGTCGAGATCGACATCTGCCTCGACTGCTCGTCCGGCTCGCCGTCGGAGACGGTCGTGCCGTCCGGCACCGAGCCGAGCCGCGTCGTGACGCCGGCCTCGAACAGCAGAGCCTCGTGCAGCGAGGTCTTGCCCGCGCCGCGGTGGCCGACCAGAGCTACGTTTCTTATGCGGTCCGCTGGGGGCCGTGCTTCCACGGTTCGCATCTACCCTCCGGTGCGACGGTCTAGACGGCCCGCCAGGGGGGCAAGCTCTATCCGGACGCCGCGCCGAGAGCATAGAGGAGCCCTCGCGAAGCTGCTCGCGCGTCGCTCTGCGCGGCTACGGGGCGACTAGCTCGTAGACCCTCACTCCTCTGCCGGCCGAGCGCGCCGGGAAGGAGATCACGCGGTACTCGACGCCCCTGTAGGTGACCGTCCCGCTCGAGGGCAGCCGGGCCGGGCCCGGCTTCGCCGACCCGGCGATCTGATGTGAGCCGGAGCGGATGAAGGTCAGGGCGCCCGTGAGCTCGGCCGCCCCCCTGACGTAGACCCGGGGCGGCGCGCCGACGAGCACGAACCGGTCCCACATCGTCTTGGCGATGTGACCGGTCTCATAGACGACCACGGCGTGGCATCCGAGCCCGGCGGGCGGCGTGGGCACCAGCACCGTGACCTTCAGCGGGCCGGCCGGAAATGCCCGCGCGGTGAAGGACACCGCGTGATAGCGCCCGCCGCGGTAGTCGACCACGCCGCTGTCGGGAATGGCCGGGGAGCCGGAGGGAATCACCCCTTCAACGGGTATGCGCTCGGCCCCGCGCCTGAGCAGCAGCGGAAAGCCGACGTAGCGGGTCTCGAGCTTTACGTAGCCGAGGTCGTCCTGAACGGACAGCACGTACCTGGCGACGGCGTGGCCGTGGACGCGGAGGTAGCCGCTGACCGGGGCGATGATGTACGGGCCCCCAACGTCCGCCAGCACCGTCCTGCCGCGGGTGACCCGCAGGCGCACGATGTGCGTGTGGGAGTAGACCAGGCTCGTCACAGCCGCATGGACCGCGGCCTGGTCTCCTGCCGCCAGCGCGCTCAGCAGCGGTGCGTAGCCCTGCACCTGCAGCTGATCGGCTCGCACCTCGCGGCTATCGAGCTCCAGACCGTAAATGCGTTCGGCCGCCTGCTTGACGGTCGCCGTGGCGACGGAGGCCGCGGACTTGCCGCAGGCGGCTTCGCTCACCCCCGGCGCGGTCGCGGGAGCCAGCGCACCGGAGACGGTCGATGAAGCGAGGGTCACCCCACCCGAGGCCTTGGAACTCCCCCCGCATGCGGCCACGGCCAGCGCGCAGGCCGCGAGCAGCATCAGCGCGGTCAGGTAGCGGCGCAGTGGCCGTTTCGGACGTTCTCCCATGGCAACTAAAAGGTATGAGGCGGCGAGGATACGCGCGCCGGTTGTGCCCGGGCACGTGTGTGGACCGTCCCGACGCTCCCGCCGGCCCAGCCTGGGACCGGAAGACGCGAACTCCGCAGCGACGGGGCGGTCCAGCACCGGGCCCTGCCAGGAGCAACAGCCGGGCCCCTGAGATCAAGGTAGAGCCGCTACCTAAGGGAGCGAGAAAGCCACCGAGAGGACGCCCTGGGCTATACAGGGCCCGGCTGGGCGGCGAGCCCTGCCACGGCGAGGGCCTCGCTGTGCGGGAGGTTGAAGTCCACCCGTGTGATCAGGCCATCCTGCACGGTCCAGATCGCCGCGCGCCTGAGCATCTTCTCGGGCGCGCCGGGGCGCGGTTTGCCGCGGCCCACCTTGACTACGACCACGCAGTCGCCGCCGTCGAGCACCTCTTCCACCTCGAAGCGGTAGGTCGACCACGCCCTCAGCCAGTCGCGCCAGGCATCGGCCAGGCCCTCAAGGCCGCCCGCATACGTGACGGGCGCCATTCCGGGGAAGCGCATGGTGCCCTGCACATTCGGGTCGAAGTACTGCGAGACCGCCTCGAGCCACTGAGCGGTGGCGTCCTCGTCGGCGAGCACCTCCGCGACATCCATCTCCGGCCCGGGCTGAAGCGCACGGACCATCTCGACGTTCTCAAGCGACAACGCGGCCTCCTCTCCGGCTGAGGCGCAGGACGGAGCGCTGGTGTCTGGGACTGGGGCGGGCCAAGGCACGCCCAGGATACAAACCGGCGGGGCGGCCAACTCCCGTTCGCTCAGGAGGGCTCGTTCTTCTCCCGGTAGTGCTCGCGCTCCTCTTTCCAGAGCTCGGCCTCGGCCTGCGGGTCCGGCTGCAGGTCCTGCGGCTCCTCGCCGATGTAGTCGCGGGTCGGGTGGCGGTCGGACGGGACGGCCTCGCCGTAGTAGGTGCCGGCGACCTCGGGGCTCTGATCATCACCCACCGCGCCTCGCCGGCGCGTGATGCTCACCATGTAGACCACCAGGGCGATCAGCAATAGCGCCACCACGATCACGATCAGCAGAACGAGCATGAACAGACCGTACCGCGGCGGCAGGCGCACCGCACGATCCAGGCGCCAGGCCCGCGTGCGGCCGGCGTGCAGCCGGCTCCGCGAGGGCCGGCTGCACGCAGTCTGGCAGCTATGCCAGGAAGGGCTTCAGCTTTGCGACGGTGTGCGGGATGGTGTCGCTGCTGGGCAGGGACGGCAGCACGCCGTGTCCGCCCGCTTCGGCGTCGAAGAAGCTGAAGTGCGTCGCCTCGTTGGCCGCTACCTTGGCGGCGACGGTCCGCAGTTCCTGCGAGCTGAAGGTTTCAGAGGCCCCCAGGTATGCCTCGACGAACGCCGTCTCCAGGGCGACGCCGGTGTTCAGAAGGCTCTGCCCGGTGCGGGTGACGCTGGCGGGGATCTTGAACGCCAGCCCCGTCGGCGTGTTCGAGCCGAGCGCGCTCGCGAGGAAGGCCTTGTGGTCCTTCTCGTTCTTCAGAGCCGCTTCGAAATAGTCTTTGTTTTCGAGCTTCGGGTGCCGGAAGGCATGGAAGTTCTTCAGGATCGCCGAGTAGACGACCACGGCCAGACTCTCGGCCGTGTACGCCGCCTGCAGGGTCGTGATGTCGCTCGCGGTCGCACTCGACGCGAATGCCGAGCTCGAGACGGCGGCCAGAACGCCGCCGCTGGTGGCGAGCAGGATCCCGCCCTTCCCGGCGTTTCGCAGGAACTGCCCTCTGCTGATGCCCCTGTCGTCTGTGGCGCTCATGCCTCGCTCCTTCGGTTCTCGCTGATGGACGGTTGCCGTCTATACGGCGGCGGCCATCCCTCGGATCACCGGAGCACGCGAGTGCGTCCCTCAGGCGCGGCTCAGAGCGGGCTCAGCATCACCGCGGTGTCGGTGCGCATCGTCGCTGTGCCCTCGGCCGCGAGCCCGCGGGTGAACTCGTCGAGCGCCCGCTTGGTGCCCTTGACCGTGAACACGACCTGCGTCGAGAGCATGTGGGGATGCTCGACGATCTCGCACTCGAGGCCGAGCTTCTGCGCCCAGTCCAGCATCGTCTGCTCGAATTCGCTGCGGATTGCCCGGCCGGCGCTGGCGACGAGCGTCCTGCTCTCCACGGCCTCCTCGTCGCGGTCGGCGGCATCCCGGGCGGCGAGGTCCTCGCCGCTGAGCGGCGGGTCCGTCTGCACCCATTCATCGCGGACCTCATCCCAGCGGCTGAGCCACATCTTCGCCCCTACCCCGTCGCTCTGCAGAACGCCCTCGATGGCGGCTCTGGCGGCCCGGAGCGCCGCCTCGCTCGCCGCGTATGCGAACAGGAGGCTGCCGTCGTGGGTGACGGCGACGTCGTGATCGACCGCCGCAGCCACGTCAGCAGCGACGTCCGGGCCGCGCAGCCGCCCGAGCAGGTGGTCGAGGGCGCCGCGCCCCTGCTGGTCCTGCAGCTCTGCCTTCAGTCGCCAGCCCTGATCGTCCGCCACGCCGCCTCCATTTCGAGTTCTCGTCAACAGCCCAAGTATCCAGGGGATCAGCACGTCCTGCGTCCTACCCGGCCCGCGGGGGTTGACACCGCCTCAAAAGCGACCTTAGGCTGGCGCGACCCGGGCCCACCGCTCGATCTGCGGGTGCCGGTGTGTGGCAATGGGAGGCTCGGGACATCAAGGCTGCAGCCGTCCGGCTTCAGCCGAGCGAGGACGAATGGAGACAAGCACTATGGGGAGTTCAAAGGTGAGATCCGCGAGGCTCGCCGTCGCGCTGGTTGCGGCAGCGGCTCTGTCGGCAGCGGCGGCCGGCGGCGCGCAGGCGTCGGAAGTCGTCTACAACAACATTCCGAGCCCGCTGCCCGGAAACTTCGCGTCGTTCGGCAACGAGGCCTACTCGCTGTCGGAGTTCGGCGGCATGGTCGAATTCACGGGCACGGCGCACAAGAAGCAGACCGTGACCGTCGCGATGAGCAGCTGGGCATGTCAGTACGGCGGCGTGTACCAGGACACCTGCGAAACGCCTAAGCCGACCAAGAAGTTCAAGTGGCCGATCACGCTGAACATCTACGAAGTCGGCCCAGGCAACACGGTCGGCAGGAAGATCGCGACCACCACCAGGAACTTCAGGATGCCCTATAGGCCGACCCGCAACGATCCGGTCTGCGTGCCCAAAGGCTATGAAGCGGGCACCTGGTATGACCCGTCCACGGGCAAATGCTCGCACGGCATGGCGTTCACGATCTCCTTCAAGAAGCTGCGCGTGGAACTGCGCAAGAGGGAGATCATCACCGTGTCCTACGACACCACCGACCACGGTCCCTCGCCGGTCGGCGTGACAGCCTGCAACTCGACGGTCGCCGGCTGCTACTACGACTCGCTGAACGTGGCGATCATCGAACCGTCGGAAGGGGCGCCCTCCGCGGGCAGCAACCCGACCAACGAACTGTTCCTGAACTCGACCTGGAACGCCATGTACTGCGGCGGCGCCACCCCGGTCGGCACGTTCGGGCCGACCGCCCCGGTGGAAGGCTCGTGCGCGACGGGCAACCCGTACGAAACAGAAGCGGGGATCCAGCCGGCGTTCTCGGTGACGGCTGAATAAGTTCCTGGAGGGCCAGGGCCTGGAGTCCCGCGACCGAAACTCGCGGGACTCCGGACCGGGCTCACCCCTTGCTGATCAGATAGACGTGCTCGGTCACCTGCTGGCTGCGGGCCGACAGGTTGCGCGAGCCCCGGAACGTCGCGTGCTGTCGGCGCTGCTCAGTGACGCGCCCGACGCGCTCGAGCATCTCCCGCAGTTGCGGCGGTGAGATGAAGCCGTCGTCGCTGAAGGACAGGATGATGAAGCGGGCATCCAGGCTCTCGACGAGCTCGTGCAGGCGCACCAGCGCCCTGGCGCGCACGTTGTAGTCAGAGCGGCGCCAGTCACGCGGGATCCCCGACACGGTGCTGATGTCGCCCGGCGCGCGGTAGTTCACCAGCAGGTTCAGCATGAAGTAGTTGGAGCCGTACGGATGCTGGTTGTAGGGCGGGTCCAGATAGGCGACGTCGAGCTCCCCCACCTCGCCCGCGAGCGCGTTCGCGTCCCGCTGCGTCACAGAGCAGTCGCACTCGAAGCGGCTGAGGACCGGCGCCTCGAGCATGATCGGGGCCGTGATGCGCCCGAGTGCGTCCGCGCCGCTGCCGCCGAGCCTGCCGATTCCCGTGGAGCGGTCCTTGTAGAAGCCCTTGAACACGCCGGCCGTGTTGGTGTGCACGGACGCGGCCGAGAGCAGCGGCCCGAGCAGCAGCGACCGCAGTGCCGGGTCTGCGGTCTCGATCAGCTGCCGGTATGCATCCAGGCGATAGGCGTTCTGCGGCGTGTAGAACACGCGCTCCCCCGATCGCACGTCCGCGCCGTCCCTGGGGGCGTAGAGCTCGGAGATGAAGCCGGCGGGGACCGCCCCCGCCTGCACCTCGCGGTTGAGCTCGGCGACGAGGTGCCCCAGCTCCTGCTCGGGCACCTGCGAGCGGTTTGCCATGAAGCACTCGCCGATCACCCTCGCGTAATCCTCGATGTCGTTGCTGATCAGCTCGCCGGCGTGCGCTCTGAGCATGCGCGAGACGACACCGGAGCCGGCGAACGCGTCCAGGATCCGCAGCCTGCCTCCCCCGGTCCTCTCGCGCACGCTCCGGACGGCGTTCTCGATCGGTTCGAGCAGCGCCCGCTTGTTGCCGAGGTAGGTGATCAGCTGCCGTGAGAGGTAGTCCGGAGACTCGCCGCACCTCTCGTCCCCACGACGGTCGCCGGGAGCGTTAACCGCGGCTGGAGTCGTGCTCACGCAGCGGGATGATGCAGCAGGCGACGGACGCCCGCCGGCGACTCAGCGCAGGGCGAGGTCGTCGCTGGAGCTCGGCACCCTTCGCATCGAGACATGCGCGTCCACCGAGGACTCGGCCTCGCCGGAGAAGGTGCCCTCCACGGGGGAGACGTCCGCATACATGCGCCCGTGCCCGATCCTGACGTGGTCGCGGCCGGCGACGATCGCGTTGGTGGGATCGGTGCCGAACCAGACCGGGTCGCTGTCGCCGTCCACCGGGAGCAGCGCCTCGATCCAGGCATGTGTCTGGACCTCGGCGCTGGTGCCGTCCTCGCCGTCGGGTGACGTGAAGAAGTAGCCGCTGACGTAGCGGGCGCCGACGTCGTGCGAGCGCAGCAGCGCCAGCGCGAGGTGCGCGAAGTCCTGGCAGACGCCGGCTCCGAGCGCTACGAAGGTGGGCGTCGTCGTGTGCGCGTCGGTCACTCCGGGTTCGTAGCGAAAGCGCTCGTTGACGATCCGCGTCACGTTGCTGAGCGTCTCTGACGGCGTGCTTCCGCGCACTTCGCTGACCAGCTCGGCGAGGTCCGGGCTCTCGTGCAGATATCCGTAGGGGTGGTAGCGGTAGGCGCCCGCCGCCAGGCGGTAGCGCTCTCCCTGAAGATCCGACCAGGAGCCTTCCGGCGGCGGCATGGGCTCGGTCGTGGCGACCGTGGCGTCAACCTGGATCCGCAGCCGCTGCAGCGGTGCGGCCACCAGCAGCTCGGTCACCTCGTTGCCGAAGAGGTCCTCGTAGGTCGCAACGCGGTCCGGCCGCGGGGTGACGCTGACGTCGAAGTGCTCGCAGCGCTGGGTGCCGTCGCTGCGCGGGCGCATCCGCAGCCGGTTGAAGTTCCCGACGACCGGCGCCGAGTAGCGATATGTCGACTCGTAGGTGATCTGGTAGCGCATCGGCCCTCAGCAGGCTATCTCGCCGAGAGCGCGGTGCCCGGATCCCCTCCGCTGCCCGCGGCGGTTACGATCGCGCCGAAAGGCCACGCGCCCAACCATCCCGAGGAGAGCCTCATGAGCTGGACCGCAGCCGACATCCCCGACGAGAAGGGCCGCATCGCCGTCGTCACCGGCGCCAACGGAGGCCTCGGCCTCGAGAGCGCCCGCGCGCTCGCGCGCGCCGGAGCCCACGTGGTGATGGCCGCACGCAACCAGGAGAAGGCCGCCGGCGCGATCGCGGACATCCGCTCGAGCGTCCCGGACGCCTCGCTCGAGCTCGTCGAGCTCGACCTGGGCTCGCTCGAGTCGGTGCGGCGGGCGGCGTCGCAGATCCTGGCCTCACAGGAGCGCATCGACATCCTGCTCAACAACGCCGGGGTGATGGCGGTCCCGGAGGGCGCCACCTCCGACGGGTTCGAGATCCAGTTCGGGACCAACCACCTCGGCCACTGGGCCCTGACCGCGCTGCTGATGCCCGCGGTGCTCGCCGCCCCCGCCGCCAGGGTGGTCACCGTGACGAGCACCGCCCACCACATGGGCCGCGCCGTGGACCCCTCCAACCCCAACCTGAAGGGCAAGTACAGCCCGTGGCGCGCCTATGGGCAGTCCAAGCTCGCCAACTTCCACTTCGGCATCGGCCTGCAGCACGCCCTCAGTTCGGCGGGTGCGCCGGCGTCCAGCCTGATCGCGCACCCCGGCCTCTCGAACACCGAACTGCAGGCGGTGAGCGTGCGGGAGAGCGGCGGCGGCCTCTCCCAGCGCTTCTTCCACTCGCTCGCGGGAAGCACCGGCATGACGCCGGAGAAGGGTGTCCTGCCCCAACTGCGGGCGGCGACGGATCCCCGCGCCCGCGGCGGTGAGTTCTACGCGCCGCGCTTCGTCAACAACGGCCCGCCCGTGCGCCGTCCGATCCTGCGCCGGATCGGCATGGAGAAGGCGATCCGGCAGCTGTGGGAGGTCTCAGAGCGCGAAACCGGGCTCAAGATGGACGTCAGAGCGACGCCGCCGTCCTGACCGGCACGGCCGCTCAGGACACCCTGGTTATCGGCGGCAGCTCGTAGCCGCCTTCGAATACGGAGCCGTCGGGCTCATACATGCGAAGCAGCGGCCGGAACGCTCCGCTCGGCGTCGGCAGCCAGTTCGCGCGCTGCTCGGGCTCGCTCGGCGCCTCGTGCTGCATGTAGATCGTCAGGGCGCCCTCGGCGTCGCGGTGCAGCCCGTCGGTGCGGTCGCCGATCGAGTAGCGGCCGATCGGGTTCTCGACCAGGTAGAAGTCGGGCGTGTCGTACATCGTGACCGACCAGAACGCCCGCACCGGCGGCTCGGCGGCGAATCGCAGCTCGTATCGCCGGGCGCCGTCCAGCGCCGCGCCGTCGCCGTCGAGGTAGACCATCGCGTAGGCCGCCTCGTAGCCGTGGTTGCCCCACAGTCCCCCGCGCGCGGCCAGCGCGCGGTGCATGTACCGCGCGGGCCCGTCCTCGAGCTTCCAGGCGTCCTCGTTCAGCGTCCCGACCTCAAAGAAGTCGAGGTTGTAGTCGAACACGTGGTAGGTCAGGCTCCAGCCGTTCTGCATCGGGCTCATGTGCCCCTTCAGCGCCTGCTCCATCGCCTCCCGGCCCGCGGCGTGCCCGGCGCGCAGCGCCTCGGCTAGCGTCGGGTCGCAGTCGCTGTACGGCGACTGTGCCTCCAGCAGACCCAGCGGCTCGAAGCGATCCTGCACGGCGAGGTCGCGCTCGGCGGGTGCAAGCGCGCGCATCCCGGCCCGGAGCTCCTCGAAGAACCGCAGCTCCTCGGGCACGCCGCGGTCGGGCCGGGGCAGTCCCGGGCCGGCGGCCGCCGGAGTGAGCGACAGGCCCTGCTGAAGCTCACGAACCGCCGGAAGGTCGCCCTCTCCGTCCACCGCCCAGCGGCCGACGATCGTCGCGATCCTGGTCGGGAGGTGGATCACCGTCCCGTCGTCGTCAGAGCCCGTCCAGCCAGGCGGCACGAGCAGGAACGAGCCTGCCGCGGTTCCGGTCGCGCGCTGCCCGACGTAGGCGAAGTTGTTCGTCCACGCGTCCACGAACTGCAGCACGTAGTAGCGGCCGTGCGAGTCGGGCACGCGCAGGCGCACAGGGCCGCCGCCGACGTCGATGTTGGCGAGCGAGTAGACGGTGTCGTTGTTGATCGAGACGAACGTGCTCTCGGGTCCGGCCAGCGTCGCGGCGTGCGTGAAAACATTGAACGGGGCGGCGGGCATCCCGCCGATGCCTTCCCGCTCAAGCCGGCCGACCTCTTGCAGGTTGAACACGAGCGGAAAGCCGTAGATGAACGCCTGGGCTGCGAGAGCGGTGAGCTCGTCCGCTGAGGCTGGAGTCGTTCCCATCGTTTCCTTCTGGTCCGCACGGCAGGACGCTGACAGCGTACCGGCCTGCGCGGTCCCTATTTGAGGCTCGCCAGGACGTCGCTGTAGTCGTCCGTCCAGAGCCTCGTGCCGCCGGCCGGGCCGAGCAGCTCGCCGTGGCCGGCGCGGGCGAGCCTCGCGGCCAGCGGCCGGCCTGAGGTCAGCAGGATCCACTCCGAGCTCTTCAGGATGCGTTCTCCCGCTTCGCCCTGGCTTTCGATCATCACCGCCTGCTTGCCGAGCGCGCTCGCGGCGCGGGCCACCACCGGGGCGAGGTTCAGGAAGCGGTTTGACACGTGCACCGCGAGCACGCCGCCCGCTGCGAGATGGCTGAAGTAGAGCCTGAACGCCTGCAGCGTCAGAAGGTGGATCGGGATCGAGTCGCCGTTGAAGGCATCGACGGCGAGGACGTCAAAGCGCCGGTCGCGTTCGCGTTCCAGTGCCAGCCGCGCGTCGCCGGGGACGACGGCGATGTTCGCCCGCGACTGCGCGAGGAAGCTGAACTGGCTCCGCGCGACCGAGATGTCGAGCGGGTCGATCTCGTAGAACCGGTACGCGTCGCCGGGCCTTCCGTATGTGGCGAGGGTGCCGACCCCCAGCCCGACGACCCCCACGCGCGCCCGTGCGCGGGCGCGGTCGGTCTCCCGCAGCAGCACCCCGATGCCGGAGGCGGGCCCGTAGTAGCTGGTGGGCTCGCGCGTGTCGCCGGGTGCCAGCAGCTGCTCTCCGTGAAGGATCGTCCCCGAATAGAGCATCCGCACGCCCCCCGCGCCGGGGGTCCCGTCGTCGCGAACGCTGAGCACGCCGTAGAAGTTGCGCGCGACCATGCGGTCACCCCGGTCGTAGGCGCTCACCTTGCCCAGGACATAGGAGCCGAGCAATACGGTGGCGGCCGCGGCGAGCAGGGCCGCTGCGCGCCGACCCCACACCCTCCCGGGGGCGGTGGCGAGCAGATCATCGGCCACCGCGAGCAGCACGACGACGGCACAGAGGACGATCCCGAACGCGAGTTCGAAGTAGTCCGAGAACACGAGCGGCGCCACCACCGCCACGAACAGGCCGCCGAGCGCTCCGCCCGCGGCGACCATCAGGTAGAAGGCGGTCAGGTGCTCGGGATCGGGCTTCAGGCGGGCCAGCTCCCCGTGGCAGACCATGCAGCACACCAGCAGCGCGCCGCTGAAGAAGGCGATCTGGCCGACGATGCCCACCGACAGCTCGCCCGGAAACATGTTGAGCGCCAGCAGGATCAGCGTCACGGGAAGCAGCGGCAGGAACAGGGCGCGCCGGTATCCCCTGCCGCCCTCGAAGCAGATGATCAGGCTCAGCAGGTAGAGCCCGAGCGGCAGCACCCACAGCAGCGGGATCGGAGCGACGTTCTGCGTCAGGTGGTTGGTGACCGCCAGGAACAGCAGTGACGGCGTGGCCGCTAGCGCCAGCCACCTGAGGCGATCCGCCCACCCCGGCGCGGTCAGCCTGACGGCGAGCGCGAGGTCGGCCGCGGGAGGATCAGCCGCGAGGCCCGCCCTGACCGTGATCCAGATCGCCAGCGCCACGAACAGCCCATAGGCAAGCGACCACACGTTGGCCTGGGCATGGGTGCCGAGCCGCGGTTCGACCAGCAGCGGGTAGGTCAGGAGCGCCAGCAGCGATGCCCCGTTGGAAACCGAGAAGAGGCGGTAGGGGCGGCCGTCCACCCGCGAATACCAGGCCTGCAGCAGCGGCCCGCAGGTCGAGAGCACGAAGAACGGCACCCCGACCGTCAGGGTGAGCAGCCCGAGGATCCTGAGGGTCGGATCCTGCGCGCCGACGGGCTTCCAGCCGGCGGAGGGCAGGATCGGCAGCACCAGCAGGCTCGCGAGCAGGACCGGGACATGCACCAGCATCTGCCTGCGTGGCTGCACCCATCGCACCAGCAGGTGCGCGTACAGGTAGCCGAGCACGAGCACGATCTGAAAGAACAGGACCGCGACCGTCCACACGGCGGCCGATCCCCCGAACCAGGGCAGGATGAGCCTGCCCATGATCGGCTCCACCTGGAACAGAAGGAACGCTGCCATGAAGACCGCGCCCGCGTAGAGCGCTCCCGTGACGCGGGACCTCGCGCCCGCCAGCGCTGCCGGCGTCGCCAAGGAACGGCTCGGCGGCCGAGCCGTCGCACGGCCGATCTGACCCCACGAGGACATCCTCTCCGAGTATCGACGCGGCCGAGCGCCCCCTTGACCCCCGGCAAGGGTCGCAGCCGCACGCGAACCGCCCGCCGGGGCGGCCCTCAGATTCGGCGCTCAGGAATCCTTTGAGCTGAAAGGGTCATCTTCGCCGCGCAGGTCGCGGTAGCGGCGGCGGAAGAGCGCGAGCACGGACTCCACGTCGGCCGGCCCCCGGAGCTCGTGGCTGACGTTCGCGTCTGTCTCGGCAGGATAGGCTGGCTCTGCGTCCCCACGCTCGATGAGCTCCTCGCGCTC
The DNA here is from genome assembly GCA_963787115.1 of uncultured Solirubrobacteraceae bacterium. Lineage (GTDB taxonomy): Bacteria > Actinomycetota > Thermoleophilia > Solirubrobacterales > Solirubrobacteraceae > Palsa-744. The sequence goes on along the minus strand of CAWBBS010000004.1, from coordinate 256,043 downwards.
GCCGGGCGCGAAGTGGAGCTCTGCGACGCCGCCGCGCCGGTCCAGCGCTCCGAGCGCGAACGACTCGTAGCGCAGGAGGATCAGATCCTGCGTTGTGCGCTCGGCGTGCACGCCGGGCCAGGTGTCCATCTCGCTGACGATCTCCTCGATGTACGCGTCGGCCCCGGGCACATCACGATGGTACCGCGATGCCACGAGGCGAAATTTCGCGCCAAATCGATCGCCCGACCTCTTAAGATGGCCCCATGAGCGATGAGAACATCTCCGAGCGGATCGAGCGCCTGGTGGCAGAGGAGCACGAGCTGCGCACTCGCGAGCAGAGCGACGCAACCGAGGCCGCCCTGGAGGCTGATGCGGCGCGCCTTCGCTCGGTCGAGATCGAGCTCGACGTCTGCTGGGACCTGCTGCGTCAGCGGCGCGCGCTGCGCGACGCCGGTGCAAGCCCAGATGAGGCCGAGGCGCGCGATCCCGACACGGTCGAGCGCTACCGCCAGTAGGAGCTTGGGCTCAGGCGACGCCGGCTGCGTTGTCGCAGCCGTAAAGGTGTTCGCGCAGCTGGTCGCACCGCTCGGCCGACCAGCGCTCGCTCGTCTCCAGAGACTCGATCAGCTCCTCAGCCGACCTCAGCAGCTGCCTGTTCTCAGGCTCGCTGAAGAGCAGCGCGTCGGCAGCCTCGAGCAGCTGCTCGCGCTCCTTCGTGTGCAGCTTCGTGGCACCCTGGCGGTCGATCGTTTCGAGCAGCGCCGTGTAGTGGGCGCCGCGCGCCGCCATCTCATCTAGCTCGCTCATCATCACCTACAAGGTTAGCCGCCCTTGTGGCCGCCTCCGGCGGCACGGCCGCAGAGAGTCGGGTGCGACGCGCCGGGCGCCGGTCCTGCGGGTCCGCGGCGGCTCGGGCTAGTGGCCGGGTGAGTCGGGTCCGTGACCGGCTGCGAGGAAGCGATCGCGTGAGTTCTGGATCTCGATCACCGCGTCCTGGCGAGAGCGCCACCCCTGAACGGTGACCTCCTTGCCCTCGAGGTCCTTGTAGATCGAGAAGAACTGCTCGATCTCCTGGCGCAGCATCAGCGGGAGCTGCTCGAGCTCCTCGTACTCGTTCCAGTACGGGTCATGGACGGGCACGCAGATCACCTTGTCATCCACGCCCTTCTCGTCGCTCATCTCAAACAGCCCCACCGGCTTGACCGGGATCAGGCACCCCGAGAACGTCGGCTCATACAGGCACACGAGCGCGTCGAGCGGGTCACCGTCCTGTCCCAGCGTGCCGCGCAGATAGCCGTAGTCCGCGGGGTAGGTGGCGGCGCTCATCAGCAGACGATCGAACTTGATCCCGCCGAGCTTCTCGTCGAACTCGTACTTGTTGCGGCTGCCCTTGGGGATCTCCACGACGCAGATCAGCGCCTCCTCGGGCTCGGGCTCTCGATGCGGGCTCACGCCGTCAATGTACGGACTTGACGGGCACCACAGCCTGCCGGTGCTCCGAGGCCAGCCTCGCTCGGCCGCGTTTGGCGGTCATCCGGCGCCGTCACCTCATCCGGGGGCGCCGTCGGCGTCAATGGCGCTGCGCAGGTAGCCGATCATCCCGAGGTCCTCGGTCTGCAGGTGCTCGAGAGACTCGCCGGTGCATGCGCACAACTCGATCTCCGCGCTCTGCTCGCTGATCTCGATCACGCGCCAATGACCGCCGAACAGCTCCCACTGCTCAAGGACCGAACTGTTCAGAGTCGGTGTGTCGCTCATGCGCCGGGGGCTGATCTGCGTGAACCGGAGCAGGAATTCCATCCGGGTGCAGGTGGCACACCCGTGGGCGCCGCAAGCCGCTCGGCGCGGACCTCAAATGCCGTGAGGGTGAGCGGCCCGAATGATGTGATCAGGGCCACATCAACCGCGTCCCGCCCCCTCCCGACCACCACGCGCCCGATCCGCGGCGTGTTGTTGCGGGCATCGAAGGTGTGCCAGCGACCATCGAGGTATGCCTCAAACCAGGCCGCGAAGTCCATCGCTTCCGGCGGCTGCTCGACCCCGATGTTCGGGATGTAGCCGAACACGTATCGAGCGGGGATGTTCAGGGCTCGGCAGAACGTGATCGCGAGGTGTGCGAAGTCCCGGCAGACCCCCTGCCCGGCGCGGTAGGCCTCTGCCGCGGACGTCCAGGGGTTCGAGGCGCCGGGAACGAAACGCAGGTAGTCATGGACGTAGTCGACGATCGCCTGCACGCGACTCCAGCCCGGCGTGAGATGGCCAAAGCGCTGCCACGCCTCGTGGCCGAGCTCATCGGGCAGGCAGAAGCGGCTGGGCATGACGAAGTTGAGCACCGCGTCCGGGAGGCGTGCGACGGGTATCTCGGCCGCGCTCGGCTGCACCACGTCGGCGGCTTCGGCGAGTACGACCTGCGCCTCATATTCGACATGCGAGGCGCCGGCGGCCAGCTCGAAGCGCTCGCAACGGTTGCCGTAGCCGTCCAGGTAGCTGTGGTGCTCAGCGCCTGTGTCCCAGCGCTCCGAGCGGATAGCGATTCCGCTCTGGAGATAGGGCGCCACCTGCATGATGGCCGTTGAGGGCAGTGCCGCCTCCACCCCAAACTGACAGCCGACCGTCAGCGCAACCGCGCCCGAGCCGGCGTAACTCTCAAGGCCGGCATCGGGAAGATCGATCATCCACTCTCAAGGATGGCACGCGCGCTCCCTCTTCCCGGCCGGCTCCCGAGCAGGCCGCGGACCATCGGCCATGGAGGGCCGGCGGTCGCCTAACGGCGGCCGCCGGCCCGAAGCCGCCAGGGGAGCGCGTCCGCTGCCTGCTGGGCTCGTCCTGGGCGTCGACTGGATCAGGCGGGGATACCGGGTGGTCCGATTATCTGCAGACCGAATGTCGCGGCGAGTTTCGTGAGGCCCTCTACATCCGGCGGCTCCGTTGCCGGCGCTGGGATCTCGCGGCGCTCGGCCGGCTGTCCGAGGGCGCGTGTGAAGCGCTCAAATCCAGCGGGCTCGGTCACGAGCAGAAAGCGCGCCTCCTCCGAGCTGACGATGAACGTGTGCGGCAGGCCCTTCGGCCCGAACACGAACGATCCCGCGGGCGCGACGCTGACCTCGCCGTCGACCCAGAAGGTCAGCTCGCCCTCCAGCACGTAGAACCACTCGTCCTCCAGCGTGTGAACGTGAAGCGGCGACCCGTGGCCCTGCGGCGCCAGATGCTCGATCACCGCAACAGCCCCGTCGGTGCTCTCACTCGAGGCCTTGATGGTCGCGAGGGCGCCCAGGAACCAATGGGCCTCTCCCTCCCCCGGGGGGATGAGACTCGGCTTTGCGTCAGTCGTGACGTTGCTCATGTGTTCGCTTCCTCCTCTGGGTGTCTGTGGAATCTGGAAGGAAGCCTCACGCACGGCACGGGTCCTTTCCATCCCCAGCGAGCGGGGATCTTTCGCGCATGTGGGGCGCTGCCCCGGCAGCGGTGGATAATGAGGGCATGCCGTCGCCGCACAGGTCAGTCGACAGGCTCCGCGAGGAGATTGAGCTGCTCGGGGCACGCGGGCTACCGCGCGATGAGTTCTTCGCGGAGCTGGCACCGCGACTGCGGCGGGTGATCGACAACGACGCGAGTTGCTGGCACACGCTCGACCCGCACACCCGGCTCATGACCAGCGACGAACCCGCGGAGCTGGTGGAGCGCGGAATCTTCACGGCCGCGACAGCGGCGACCGCGGGCGAGCTGCTGGTTCGCAGCGAGTATCTGCTGCAGGACAGCAACACCTTCGCCGAACTCGCGGCGCGACGTGTTCCCGTCGGGACGCTCGAGCAGGCCACGCGCGGACACCCCGAGCGCAGTGCGCGCTACCGCGACCTGCTCGAGCCATCCGGCATCCCGCACGAGCTCCGTGCGGCCTTCGTCATCCGCGGGCGGGTGTGGGGCGCGGTCCACATCGCGCGGCGCCCGCAGAGTGGCGCGTTCACGCAGCAGGACGCCGCTGCCCTCGCGAGGGTTGCGGGCGCGATCGCCGGCGGCATTCGGGCGTCGCTGCGCTTCGACGCCGCGCGACGCGGCGCGAGCACCGAGGCGCCGGGGCTGATGGTCCTCGACGCGACAAACGAGGTCGAGCTGATGACGCCGCCTGCGCGCGTTCTGCTTGACGCACTCGGCAGCGATGCCCTGGCATACGCGGACGGGGCGCTGCCGGCGACGGTGCTCGCGCTGGCGTCGCATGTCCGTTCCAGCTCCAGCCGCGGCGGGCTGGAGAGCAACGTCGTCACCGTTCCGAGCCCCTCCGGCTGGATAACGCTGCACGCCTCACAGCCAAATCCCGGCGACGGCCGCGTCGCGATAGTCATCGAGCCAGCCTCAGGGCCACGGTCGGCGACGCTGCGCCTTGAGATCAATGGGGTCACCGCCCGCGAGCGTGAGGTCGCAACCCTCCTGGCGAGCGGCCTCAGCAACACCGACATCGCCTCCGCGCTCGTGCTCTCGCCGCACACGGTCCAGGATCACATCAAGAGCCTGTTCGAAAAGCTCGACGTCGCCACGCGTCAGGAACTCGTTGCACGTGTGTTCCTCGACGAGTACCTCCCCGAGGTGGTCCAGCGCACACCCCTCACCTCACGCGGACGCTTCGACCGAGACTGAAGAGAGTGGACGCCATTCGCACGGCTGAACCGGTGCTCCGGTGCGGGGGAGCACGAACTGCTTGACACCCGACGTCGGGAACGGCTGCAGCCCGGTGAAGAGTATGTCCCCGCCCCCATCGGCGGCGACGGGAGCGCTTTCGGTCGGGATCGGCGCCAGCGAGCCCAGCGAGCCGACCGTCGTTACGGTTCCGCGAGGTGCGCCGTTCGCGGTAGTCCTCGTCCAGCTCACGACGCCTCCGCCCGGGACGGCTGCGCTGCGACTGTCGTAGGCGAGTTCGCCGACGCGAGTGAGCATCACTGGCGCCGCGAACACCGATCGCTTCAGGGTGCTCGCCAATACAGGACCGGCCGCATTTGCGACCGCTTGGTCGGCGGAGCATGCCCCTGACACCCACGAGGCGAGGCCTTCGTCGGCGCCGGACAGGCTGAGCGAGAGGTCGGAGACCGGACCCCGGGTGAGCGTCACGACGCGAGTGAAGCTGTGACTGCCCGGCCGCGCGAGCACCACGTGGGCACTGCAGGCGCTGTGGAGATATGTGGAGCCCGCCCGGTCATAGGTCGGCATAGCGCCTTCCGGTGCATTCGCGACGAGTCGTACGGGCCCGAATCCATGGCGGGGAGTGTGCCAGCGGGCGGCGCTCGGACGAGCGCTTATCGGCCAACTCGGGGGTCTCGCCTGCTACCTCGTGGACTGTCCTGTGCTCGGCGGCCTGTCGCCAGCGCAATGCCGCTCACTACGGCAGATAGAGAACATCTCGGGACCCGCAGCTGCCCCCGGCCGAGCACGCCTGATAGTCGGACTGCTGCGTGAAGGGACCCTTCCACGTGGTACCGCCGCCGGTCCCTGAGACGTAGGCCGGGCGGTAGGGATAGCCGCAGAAGTAGAACCCCATCCGACCGCCGCACACCCACCAGCGGCCGTCGATGAGTACCGGCCCGGCGTCGCCGGTGGCGGCCCCGTCGGCGGTCAGGTTGATGTGCCTGGCGTGTGGGTTGATGGCGCCAGCAAGAACTGTCCTGGCCCGCGCGCATGACATGTGCCACGGATAGATCGCGTCCTTGCCGTAGAAGCCTTTGGCCGCGTAGCCGCAGCGCTTGACCGTGACGGTCGTTACTGCGGACGCCGCGCCGACGCCGATCACGAGGGTCGCGAAAGCAATCAAGATGAACCGCCACCCACTAAACCTGACCATGCGCGCGAGACTAACACGCGCGACGAAAGGTCGACTGCCGTTAAATTCGCGGAGACACCGAAGCAGGACCGTCCGAGTCGGCACCGGCTCCGCGGGCCTCTCTCTTGCCGGGGCGAGGCGGTCGCTGTGGGGACGACTGCTCCTCGTCCAAGGCCGGTGTGGCTCGGACATCTGCCCGGATCCACTGGCCTTTTATCGGGGAGACAGGATTTGAACCTGCGACCGCCCGGCCCCCAGCCGGGTGCGCTACCAGACTGCGCCACTCCCCGTGGCTTTCAAGCGGGCGACGGGAATCGAACCCGCCCTAGAAGCTTGGAAGGCTTCTGTGCAGCCACAACACTTCGCCCGCACGCCCAAACTGCATCTTACCCGGGCCCGGCGCCCGGGGGCCTACGCTCCTCTACCGGCACCTCGCCGGACTCATCCGCCATGCCCCGCGGCGGCCACGGGCCGAACCAATTATCTCGGGCACCATCCAGCGTGATCGTGGAGCCGTTCAGCGTCCTTCCCAGCGGGGATGCGAGCAGCGCGACGAGCCAGGCGTGCTCCTCGACATGGCCGAGGCGCTGCAGGGGCGCGGCCTGCCCCATCCCGGCGCGCACGCTCGCCGGGTACTTGGCCATGACCTCGGTGTCGAAATGACCGGCCGCGACGGCGCTGACGGCCACCCCCGCGGCCGCCCAGCGCTGAGAGCACTCGAGCGTGAGGGCCTCCACCGCGGCGCGTGCTGCGCCGGAATGCGCCATCCCGGGCATGCCGTGGTGCGGCGAGAGGGTCACGTTCACGATCGTCCCGCCGCCGGCGGGCTCGAAGACGAGCTCGAACGCCGCCTGCGCCATGTTCATCATGCCCTCGACGTTCAGCCGCCACACCGCCCGCCAGCCCTTGGTGGCGATGAGCTCGGCGGGGCTGAAGAACTGCCCGCCAGCGTTGTTGACGAGCACGTCGAGCCGGCCGTGGCGCTCAACGGCGCCGTCGATGAGGCGGGCTGCGCTGTCGCTGTCGCGGATATCGCCGGAGATCCACTGCACACGCCCCTCCTCTGCGTCGAGGGACGCTGCGGCGGCGATCTCCGCCGCCGCCTGTTCGAGCACGTCAGCGCGACGGCCGGCGATGGTCACGAGGGCTCCGCAGCGCACGAGCTCGAGTGCCGTCGCCTTGCCGAGCCCGGTGCCGCCCCCGGTGATGAGGACAGCCCGGTCCTGCAGGAGACCCTGGGCGAAGATGGCCGATGTGCCGGCGGAGGCGTTCATCGCCGGCGATCATAGGCACATGGCCGCGCCGCCGATCCCCGGGGGGCTGTCTGTCCCCGAACAGGTTTAGGGTTTGAGTCGTGTCCTTAAGACCACTGGTCTTCGTTATCGGCCTCACCGTCGGCGACTACCTGCTCTGGAACTGGTCGCTGAACGGGAATCACGACGTGCTCGCCCTGGTGGCGGGGCTGACACTGCCTCCCCTGGCGGTTGCGTGCGTCTGGCTGGCCGCGGTGAGCGTCGCAAGACTGCTCGCCTCGAAAGCGAGACGGTCCGGAGCGCGCGGGCGCTCCGACGCTGGTCGGCAGCAGAGTTCGGCGCAGGCGCACGCCACGGCCGCCGGCGATGCCGGCGCCGAGACGCCGCCGTCGCGCAAGATGGCAGCTTGACCTCACCGTCCCCTAGGGCTTGAAGGCCGGCATCCGACGCCTGCTTCCTCATTCGCGCAGGACGTTCGCGCTGGCGGCCGGAGTCGTCGTCGTGCTCATCGCCGGGGTGGCCCTGGCGGGCTATCTGTATGAGCGCAACCGCACGGGCAGCATCTACCACCCGCACGCTCGCTTCGTGCCGCAGCCAACGCCCGTGCTGCCGAAGAAGGGGCCTGACAGGTTCGCGTGGCCCCTCTACGGCTACACCGAGAACCACAGCCGCTTCTTTCCGGCGCCGGCGAAGGTGCGCCCGCCGTTCAAGACCCTCTGGTACCACAACACCCACGCGCTGCTCGAGTTCCCGCCCGTCATCTACGGCGAACGCATCTTCCAGCTCGCTGACGACGCCACCCTTAGCGCGATCAGCAAGCACACCGGGCACGTCTTCTGGACCAGGAAACTCGGGCAGCTCTCGGCGTCCTCGCCGGCGGTGGATGCGAGCACGGTCTACGTGACGATCCTCTCCACGGGCAGCTCCTCCGGTCCGGGGCGGGTTGTAGCCCTGAACCCGGCGACGGGCGCGATCCGCTGGTCGCGCGGGCTGCCCGCACCGAGCGAGTCCTCTCCCCTGCTCGCCGGCGGCCGGCTGTTCTTCGGCACCCAGTCCGGGCGCGTGTATGCGCTCAACGCCTCCAGCGGAAAGCTGATCTGGACCTACCAGGCGTCCGGCGCGGTCAAGGCGAGCCCGAGCCTCTCCGGCGGCGTGCTGTACTTCGGCGACTACTCCGGGCACCTGCAGGCGGTCTCAGAGAGCAACGGCAGGCGGATCTGGGTCAGCTCATCCGAAGGCGCCCTGCTCGGCAGCGGCACGTTCTACTCGACGGCCGCTGTGATGTACGGCCGCGTGTACCTCGGCAACACCGACGGGCGCATCTACGCCTACGACGCAGGCACCGGCAAGCTCGACTGGGCGGTGCAGACGGGGGCCTATGTCTACGCCTCCCCCGCCGTCACGAACGCCCCCGGTCTCGGGCCGACGATCTACCTCGGCTCCTACTCGGGCACCTTCTATGCCCTGAACGCCCGCTCGGGCCACGTCAGCTGGAGCTTTGACGCGCACGGGAAGATCTCCGGCTCGGCGACGATCATCGGGGACATCGTGTACTTCGCCGACCTCGGCCTGCACCAGAGCTTCGGCTTGGGCATCTCGACGGGACGGATCCTCTACCGCGCGCAGACCGGCGCCTTCGACCCGGTCATCAGCGACGGGGTCCACCTCTTCCTCACGGGCCTGACGAGCCTGTACTCGCTGGCGCCGGACTGAGCCGGGCCCGCGGCGCTCAGCCCACCTGGGCCTCGCCGCAGCCGCCGCTCAGGCCGAGTGCCCGGCCGAGCGAGAAGCGTGCCGCGACGACGTGGCTGCCGGCGCCGTCGACCGTGACCTGCGTCCATCCCGAGGGCGCGCGCGAGACGCATCCGCGCCCACCCAGGAGCGTCAGGTAGCGGCTGTAGTGAACGCGGACGAGGAAGCTGCCCGCCGTGTAGGAGCGAAAGGTGAAGGTGTCATGTCCCAGCGCGGTCAGCCGCCCGGGGCCGGAGAGCAGCGGGCTCGCGCCCTGGACTGCGAACACGCTCCAGTGCGCGCTCTGAAAGACCGGGCGCAGGTAGGGCAACCCGGCGCGGATGAGCGCTCCCTCCCGTGCGCTGGAGGGATCCAGCGGGACGTCGGGCAGCGCCACGAGCGCTACCGCCTGCTGCTGCAGCCAGTTCTCATAGGCGGCCGGCGTGAGCTGATGGCTCATCAGCGCGCGGTCATAGCGCGTGTCGAGCTGCTTGTCCCAGCCGCGCGCCAGCGACACCGTCGGCGCCAGCAGCGCAGCCTCCCAGTGAGTGCGCGTCAGGGGCACCTCCACCCGCACCGGGCCGCCGGGCCGGGAGGCGATGAACCGCTCGAGCGGGCGCGTAGTAGGCGGCGCTGGTCGCCGGGCTTCCCGCGACGGCGGCGCTCTCGCGCACCGGGCCCCACACGACCCATACTCCGGCGGCGCACAGTGCGAGCGCAGCCAGCAGCCCGATGGCGGAGCCGCGGGCTCCGCGGCGGTGCTCGGCGAGCAGTGAGCACAGCAGCAGCGGACCGGCGAGGAGCACGCCGAATCTCTCGATGTTGCTTCCGATCGGCGAGTGGATCAGCAGGCACAGCAGGCACGCCAGCAGGTACAGCACGCCGCCCACCCGCAGCAGCCGGGCCGAGCGGGGGAGCGCCAGCAGGAACAGCAGCACCACGGCGGCGGTGGCGGCGAACGAGAGCACCGGATAGGGCTCATAGCCGCCTTCGGGGAACAGCAGCGCCAGTGAGATCACCACCACCCCCGCCGGCGCGGCCAGGAGCGCGGCCGGCCGGATCGAGCGCTCATCGAGCGCAAGCGCCAGCGCAGCCAGCGCCAGCCCGAGCGCGGCCACCGGGCTCGCGGCGGCGCACAGGGCGGACAGCACCGCCGCAAGCACCGGGCGATCCCGCGCCAGCGCGAGGGCGGAGGCGAGCGCGATGCTCACGCCGAACGCGAAGGCGATGCGCCCGGCCCAGACGTCCCCGACGGCGGCGACCGCGAAGAAGGCCGTGCCCCAGCGCGCCGCGTCTCCGTAGGCGGCGCGGGTGAGCTGCTCGAACATGATGCAGGAGGCCAGGACCGACAGGACGCCGAGCAGCCGCAGCCCGAGCAGCGAGCCGAGCGGCGGGAACAGCAGGCTGTAGCCCGGGATGTGGTGGCCCGCATACCAGTGCTCATCCCAGAGCACGAACCCGTTGTGGCGGAAGAGCCCCACCCTGTAGACCTGGCCGGCGAGGTCCGGTGTGCGGGGGTAGAGGATCACCCACAGCGCGAGCAGCACGCCCGCGAGCAGGATCCCCGTGAGGGCGTGCCGGCCGGGCCGGCGAGCTCCGAGCGCTAGCCCTTCGTGCCTCGGCTGCGCGATCGCCGACGGAGCCGGCGCGAGGGGGGTGGCTGCGCTTTTCATCGGCACCTCAAGATAATGACGGCGATGAGGGCCGCGACAGCCACATCCCGTCCCGGCCGCCGCCTATTGCTGGCGCGCCTTGCCGCGAGTGCGGTGAGCGTCCTGTGCGCGGCCGTGCTGATGAGCGGGTGCTCCACCGGCCATGCCCAGCCCATCTCCGCCTCGGCGCTGGCGGAAGTCCAGACGTTCCCCTACTTCAAGGTCTACTGGGTCGGCCCGCGATTCCTCGGCTACCACCTCGGCGCCACCGACGGGCTGACGGGATACATCAGTTCGGTCGGCGAGAGCGTCTACTACGGAGACTGCGTGCAGGCCAAGGGCATCTTCGGGACCGGGACCTGCAAACTGCCGCTCCAGGTCACGACCGTCATCTTCCACGTGCACACCAATGAGCCCCTGGGCACGCAGCAGAACGTGATCCTGCGCGGCGTTCCCGCAGTGATCTACGAAGAAGGCCGCTCGGTGGAGCTCTACTCGGGGCAGGTGGCGATCGACGTCTACTCCGACACGCCCGCGCACGCGCTTGCGGCCGTGAGGCTGCTGAGACCGGCGAATGCGCCCGGCTCAGCCCTCGGCCCGCTGCCGCTGCCGATCTTCTGCCCGGGCCTCTCCGGCGCGGTCACGGCGGAAGTCGCAAAGGTGATGGCCAGCCTGCCCGGGAAGGCGTGCCAGGTCAGCGCGGCTCGCAAAGCCTTCGCCGAATCACTCAAGCATTGACCCTCAGCCCGTCGCCGCCCCGGCGGCGGGCTCGCCGATTTCCCCGCGCAGCCGCAGGAACGCGATCGAGCCGATCACCGCGGGCACCCAGAGCTCGATCGCGCGGTAGATGACGACGGCGGCTATCACGGCCGAGGTCGGGCGGGCGCCGAACAGCAGCAGCATCCCGACCAGGCCGCCTTCGACGGCGATGAACCCGGCGGGGATCGGGATGGAGTTGGCGAGCATTCCCACGAGGTAGGCCATCGCCACCGCCCAGAACGCCGGCGCGTGTCCGACGGCCGAGAGGCATGCATACAGAACGAGGTTGTCGCAGGCCCAGTACACGAGCGCCCCGAGCAGCCTCCTGTCGTGTGCTCGCAGCAGGCGCAGCGCGTCGTAGACGCCTTCACCTACGGCCATCATCGCCCGGGCGGGGCGGCCGCCCGCCATCTCGCGCTGGGCCGCCTCCCGGCGCGCCCACGTCGCCGCGGCGAGCGTGGCGGCTATCACCGCGATCCCCGCCAGGGCGGGAAGGAGGGTGAGCAGCGGATTTGTGGAGCCGGGGATCAGCCCCAGCCACATCGGAATCCCGATCACCACGACGGCGGCGACGTTGACCGCGCTGGCCAGCACGAACAGCAGCACCGATCGCCGGGTGACCATCTCCGTCGAGTAGCCGCGGCTCTTCAGCACCCAGGCGCCGAGTGCGATCCCCGCGAGGCCGCTGGCGGAGACCACGGAGTTGACCGCGAGCTCGGACAGCGAGAGGCGCACCACCAGCCGCCGGCCGATCCCGTCGAAGACGAGCGAGAACAGCACCACATACCCGGCGCAGGAGAGCAGCTCAAGACCGATGCCCGCCAGCACCCAGGCCGCGCCTGCGTCCGAGATGCGGTCGATCGCGGCACGCAGGCTCGGGACCGCCAGCAGCAGGGCGGCTATCAGCGCAAAGAAGACCGTCAGGCTGATCAGTCCGTTGCGCAGCGAGCGCGAGTTCCTGGCGAGCAGCTCCTGGCCCTCGGCGGCCTCCTGGGACGTGTCCGGGTCCATGTCCCCCGGCGTTGGTGCCTCCGATTGCGAACCCTCGGCTTTCATCGCACCCGCCACGCTAGCCTGATACGTGCCACCTGACCGCAACGCGTCCACCGACGGGCGCCTGGATGGCACCCCGGCTATGGCTGAGAACGCTCGCATACTCGTTGTCGACGACGAGCCCGCGGTCCAGAGCGCGCTGCGGCGCGCCCTCACCCTCGAGAGCTATGACGTCGCCGAGGCCGCCGACGGGAGACAGGCGCTTGAGCGCCTCGGCGCGGCGCAGTACGAGGCAATCATCCTCGACGTCGCGATGCCCCAGATGGACGGCCTGCAGGTGTGCCGCAAGCTGCGCGAGAGCGGCGACCGCACCCCCGTCCTGATGCTCACGGCCCGCGCAGAGGTCGACGACCGCGTCGCCGGGCTCGACGCCGGCGCCGACGACTACCTCGTCAAGCCGTTCGCGCTGCGCGAGCTGCTGGCGAGGGTCCGCGCGCTGCTGAGGCGGGGGATCGAGAGCGACGGGCAGGAGAGCATGCTGGTCTTCGAAGACCTCGCGCTCGATGTGCGGGCCCACGAGGCCCGGCGCGGGCAGCGGGTGCTTCAGCTCACGCGCACGGAGTTCCTGCTGCTGGAGCTGTTCATGCGCCACCCGCGCCAGGTGCTGGCGCGCTCGGTGATCTTCGAGAGCGTATGGGGCTATGACTTCGGCGCCAGCTCCAACTCGCTCGGCGTCTACATGGGCTACCTTCGCCGCAAGACCGAGCTCGAGGGCGAGCCGCGGCTGCTGCACACGGTGCGCGGGGTCGGCTACGCGCTTCGGAGCGCCGGGTGAGCCTGCGCCGCCGGATCACGCTCGTCTCCGCGGCGGCCGTCGCGATCGCGGTCGTCCTGGCATCGCTGCTGATCTATGTGCTGACCTCCAATCAGCTCCACAGGCAGGTCGATGCGCAGCTGGCCCGCCGCCGGCAGTCCGCGCTGAGGCTGCTGCACCTGACCGGAGGCCGGACGCCGTCGCTCGCGCCCGACGCAGACCGCCTTCGCATCCAGGGCGCCGCCCGGCCCGGGGCGAGCGGGCTGTTCGGGCGCCTGCCGGCAGGCCCGGACCAGGTCCGCGGCTACCAGCAGGTCATCGACAGCTCAGGGCGGGTGCTCGTCAGCTCGGCGCAGGGGATCAGGCTCCCGGTCGACGACGCGACCAGGTCGCTGGCCGCCCATGGCGGCCAGCCCGTCTACAGCCAGGCGATGGTGCACGGGATCCACCTGCGAATCCTGGCGATGGCCTTCGGCACCGGCCACGCCCTGCAGTTCGCCCAGCCGCTGACCGAAGTGGATGACCTGCTGAGCCGCCTGCGCCTGATGCTCGCGCTCGTGGACGTCGGCGGGATCGCGCTGGCCGCGCTCCTGGGCCGGCTGGTCGCCGGGGCGGCGGTGCAGCCCCTCAAGCGCCTAACCGACGCGGCCGAGCACGTGACGCTCACGAGCGATCTGAGCGGGCGCATACCCCCCTCCGGCGATGATGAGCTCGGGCGCCTGGCCACCAGTTTCAACGCGATGCTCGATGCCCTCGAGCGCTCGATGGCCGCCCTGGACGCGTCCGTGCACGCCCAGCGCCAGCTCGTCGCCGACGCCTCGCACGAGCTGCGCACCCCGGTTACCAGCCTGCGCACCAACATCGAGATCCTCGAGCAGTCCGGCCCCTCGATGAGCCCGGACGAGCACCGCAGGCTGCTCGGCGACGTCGTCGAGCAGCTCGGGGAGCTGACGCTGCTGATCAACGACCTGATCGACCTCGCCCGCGGCGAGGAGCCGCGGGCCGACGCGGAGCCTGTGCGCCTTGATCAGCTGGTGCTCGACGTGGTCGAGCGGGCGCGCAGGCGCAGGCCCTCGGCCGCGATCTCCGTCGAGGCCGCCCCCACGGTGGTCGAGGCGGTGCCCGACAGGCTCGAGCGCGCCGTCGGAAACCTGCTCGACAACGCCGTCAAGTTCAGCGAGCCGGGCGCGGCGGTCGAGCTGCGGCTGCAGGGGCAGGAGCTGACCGTGACAGACCACGGACCGGGCATCCCGGCGGATGAGCTGCCGTATGTGTTCGACCGCTTCTACCGGGGCGCCGACGCGCGCGGGCGCCCCGGATCAGGGCTCGGGCTCGCGATCGTCAGTCAGGTCGCGGGCCAGCTCGGCGGAAGCATCCGCGCCGAGCCGGCGCCGGGCGGCGGGACCATCATGCGCCTCACGCTCCCCGGCGCGGAACCGCTCGGCCCGGGCGGCGACGAGCCCGTCGCCGGGCTCGAAGGGCACCTGGCCGTCGCTGGCCACAGCGAGGAATAGCCCTCAGAGGTATCGCTGCGCCGCCCGCTGGGCGGCGCCGGCGTAGGAGCCGCCGAACAGGAGTGCGTGCACCAGCAGCGGCAGCAGCTGGTAGAGCTGCACCCGCTCCTGCCAGCCGGCCGCGAGGGGAGTGTGCTCCTCGTACGCGCCGAAGACCCGCTCGCTGGTGCCGCCGAACAGCCTCAGCATCGCCAGGTCGACCTCGCGATGGCCCCCATATGCGGATGGGTCGATCAGCCAGGGACGGCCGTCGGCGCCGGCCATGACGTTGCCCGACCACAGGTCCCCGTGCAGGCGGGCGGGCGGCTCCGGGGGCCCGACGAGGTCATCGAGGCTTGCGGCGACGCGCTCGACCGCCTGGGCGCCGGCGGGCGCGAGCGCGCCCCGCTCTCGCGCGAGCGCCGCGAGCGGCAGCAGGCGGCGCTCGGCGTAGAAGCTCGCCCAGTCGGGCGTGGGCTCGTTCGGCAGCGACAGCGAGCCGAACGTAGAGGCCAGGCCCGTGCCGGGATCCCCGAAGGCGACGGCCCCGGCGTCGTGCGTCGCGGCAAGGCCCCTGCCGAGCTCCTCCTCGCCGCCGCGGTCGAGGTCCCCGCTGTCGATCCAGGCGAGCGCGAGATGCGTGTCTGCCACGTCGATCACCCGCGGCGTGCGCAGCGCGCCGGGCGAGGCCAGCCACCCCAGGCCCGCGGCCTCGGCCGCATACTCGCCCGGCCGGGCGTCCGGGCGCGTCTTCACGAATGCCTGCTGCCCGTCCTTGAGTTCGACCCTCAGCGCCTGGTTGATGTCGCCGCCGCCGACATGCCCGAGCACCCTCGCCCCCGGCGGAACGCTCACCTCAGCTGGCCGGTGGAGATCTGCTCGAGCAGCCCGGCGCAGGCCGCCCGGACGAGCTCGAACACATGATCAAAGCCGCCGTCCCCGCCGTAGTAGGGATCGGGCACGTCCAGGTCCCGGGCCCCGGCGCTGGCGGGGTCGAACTCCCGCAGCAGGCGCACGCGCTCGCGCGCGTCCTCATCCGGTGCCATGGCGCGCAGGTCCGCGACGTTCTCGCCGTCCATGCCGAGCAGCAGGTCGAAGCGGTCGAAGTCCTCGGCGCTGACCTGCCGGGCAGGCCCTTGCAGAGTCACGCCGTGTGCGAGCGCGGCCGCGCTCGCGCGCTCGTCGGGATCGTGGCCGAGGTGCCAGCTGCCGGTGCCGGCGGAGTCGACCTCGATCTCCTGCTCGAGCCCCGCCTCGAGAACCAGGGAGCGCATCACGCCCTCGGCGGTCGGCGAGCGGCAGATGTTGCCGAGGCACACGAACAGGAGCCGCACCGCTACTCCTCGCCGAGCTCCAGGACCGCCAGGAATGCCTCCTGCGGCACCTCGACCCGGCCGACCTGCTTCATCCGCTTCTTGCCCTCCTTCTGCTTCTCAAGGAGCTTTTTCTTGCGGCTGATGTCGCCGCCGTAGCACTTGGCGATCACGTCCTTGCGGAATGCCTTGACGGTCTCACGCGCGATCACGTGCGCTCCGATCGCTGCCTGGATCGGGACGTCGTACTGCTGGCGCGGGATGCGCTTGCGCAGCTTCTCGGTCAGTGTGCGCCCCATCTCATACGCCTTGTCGCGGTGCACGACCATCGACAGGGCATCGACCGTGTCGCCCGCGAGCAGCACGTCGAGCTTGACCATGTCCGAGGGCTTCAGGCCGCTGATCTCGTAGTCGAGCGACGCGTAGCCGCGGGTCCTGGACTTGAGCTGGTCAAAGAAGTCCAGGACGATTTCGGCCAGCGGCAGGTCGTAGGTCATCTGCACCCGCTCCGGGGAGAGGTAGTGCAGCCCGACCGTTTCCCCGCGGCGTTCCTGGCAGAGCTCCATCACCGCGCCGACGAACTCTTTCGGCGCGATCACCGAGGCCCGTATGAAAGGCTCGCGGATCTCGGCGATCGTGCCGGGATCGGGCATGTCAGACGGGTTGTGGACCACCATTTCTTCGCCGTTGGTGAGCGTCACGTCGAACTGCACCGAGGGCATCGTCGTGAGCAGCTCGAGGTCGTACTCGCGCTCGAGGCGCTCGCGGACGATGTCCATGTGCAGAAGGCCCAGGAAACCGCAGCGGAAGCCGAAGCCGAGGGCGTCCGAGGTCTCGGGCTCCCACGAGAGCGCGGCGTCGTTCAGGACCAGCTTTTCGAGCGCGTCGCGCAGATCCGGGTAGTCGTCGGAGTCGATCGGGAACAGGCCGCAGAAGACCATCGGCTTGACGTCGCGGTAGCCCGGGAGCGCCTCGGTCGCCTCCCCCTCGGTGGAGCGGCCCGGCGAGCGTGTCGTGAGCGTGTCGCCGACCCGCAGCTGCGTGACGTCCTTCAGGCCCGTGATCAGGTATCCGACCTCGCCCGCCGCGAGCTGGTCGGTGGCCATCATCTGGGGGCTGAAGAAGCCGATGTCGTCGATGTCGGCCTGGGTCCCCGTCGCCATCGCGCGTATCGGCTCGCCCTTGCGGAAGACGCCGTCGACGACACGGATGTAGGCGATCACGCCGCGGTACTGGTCGAACTCGGAGTCGAAGATGAGCGCTCGCGGCGGCCCGTCGGGGTTGCCGGACGGCGGCGGGACACGGGCGATGAGCTCCTCGAGCACCTCCCCCACCCCCTCGCCCGTCTTGCCGCTGATCTTCAGGATGTCCTCCGCGGGCTCTCCGATCAGCTCGCTGACTTCGCCGGCGACGCGCTCGGGCTCTGCACCGGGGAGGTCGATCTTGTTCAGGCACGGGATCAGCTCGAGCCCGGACTCGACCGCCAGGTAGGTGTTCGCGACCGTCTGGGCCTCCACTCCCTGAGCGGCGTCCACCACCAGCAGCGCGCCCTCACACGCCGCCAGCGAGCGCGAGACCTCGTAGGTGAAGTCGACGTGGCCCGGGGTGTCGATCAGGTGCAGCTGGTAGGTCTCGCCGTCGCGTGCGGTGAAGAACACGCGCACCGCCTGGGCCTTGATCGTGATGCCGCGCTCGCGCTCGAGGTCCATCGAGTCCAGCAGCTGGGCGCGCATCTCGCGGGCGTGCACGGTGTGCGTTAGCTCCAGGATGCGGTCGGCGAGCGTCGACTTGCCGTGGTCGATGTGCGCGATTATCGAGAAGTTGCGTATGTGCGACTGGTCCATGGGCCGCTACAGCGTAGAAGGCGCCGCTCGCCGGGGCCGCAGCCGGCCACCGACCCGCTAGCCTTCCTGGTCCGGCGGATCGCCAACTCGGCCGCGGGTCCTTCGGGGCCCAGCCGCGGCAACGCGCCCTCTTTCGGGAGGGCGGCCTGTCCAGGTGGCCGGGAGTGTCACGCCGCCCAGGCAAGACACACAGTCCTGGGACGTAAGTAGTAAGCGGCGATCTACGTTGGGGCTTGGCCGGGTGGGCTCACGCTCACCCGGCCAGCTGCCCACCGCGCTGCTGCCCGCCGCCGCGCCCGAGCTGCGTGCGGATCAGGCGGTTGACTTCATGGGCCTCGGGGATCCGCATCGCCAGCACCGCGCGGGAGTAGACGAGCAGGCCGACGAGCGCCGCGGCGCCCATGCTGATCAGCTGGGCGAGCAGCGACACGCCGAGCACCGCCTCAAGGCCCCGCCAGACGCCCCACGAGACCGCCGCGAGCAGCAGCGAGGCCAGCAGGATGCGGGCGGTGATCATCGTCGTCTGTGCCCCTTCGAGGTGCCCGTCGAAGCCGGTCCGCAGCCGGCGCAGCAGCAGCACGGTCATGACCGCGTTCGCGGCCACCGTCCCGATGATCAGGCCGGCGATGCCGAGCGGTTTGTAGAGGCCGATGCTGACGACGATGTCGACGATGATGTTCAGCCCCGCCAGCCGCGTCGGGATCCAGGGTCGCTGGACCGCGAAGAAGGTCCTTGTGAGCAGCAGGTTCAGCCCCCCGAACGGCAGGCTCCATGCGAACCAGAACAGCGCTTCGGCGACGAGTTCGGTCGAGTGCGCGTCGAAATGCCCGCGCTGGAAGATCAGGCGCACGATCGGGGTGGCGAGCACCAGCATGAACGCGGCCGAGGGGATCAGCAGCAGGTTGATCTGGCGCATCCCGATCCCGAGTGCGCGGCGCATGCCCGAGGAGTCCCCGACCGAGGCCATCCGGCTCAGGGTCGGGAACAGCACCGTGGCGACGGCGACGCTGAACATGCCCTGGGGCAGCATGTAGATGCGGAACGCGTTGTCGATCGCCCGCGGGGCTTCCTTGGAGACCAATGTCCCGAAGACCGAGTTGATCAGCTGGTCGAGGTTGACGATCCCGAGGCCGATCGTGACCGGGAGCATCAGCATGAAGACCTGTTTGATGCGGGGGTCGTGCCAGTCGATCGAGAACTGCAGCCGGAAGTCCACCCGGCTCAGCGCTCCGGCGGCCATGCCCATCTGCACGAAGGTCGCGACGAGGATCGCGATCGCATAGGCGTAGAGCTGGTTGCCGTTTTCGTATCCGCCCGTGAAGTGCGGGTGCAGGACGACCAGCAGGACGATGATCACGACGTTCCACACGGCCGGCGAGATGGCCGGGATCGTGAAGTGGTCGTAGGACTGCAGGATCCCCACCATCAGGCCGTTCAGCCCCAGCAGCAGAACGACCGGGAACAGGATCTGCGACAGGCCCGCCGTAAGGGCATCGAGCTCCGAGTTGAAGGTGCTGGCCGTGAACAGCGGCATGATCGTGCCCGCCAGCAGGATCGCGACGGCGGTGACCGCCCCGAGGACGATGAGCATGATCCAGAACAGCGTCGAGGCCAGGCGGAATGCCTCTTTTCGCTTGCCTTTCTGCAGCAGGTCGGTGAAGACGGGGACGAACGCCGCGGACAGCGCCGCGTTCGCGAACAGGTTCGCCACCAGGTTCGGTATCTGGAAGGCGATCGTGAACGCAGACGCCGGCCCGCTGGTCCCGAAGTAGCCTGCGGCGACGATCTCGCGCACCAGTCCGGCGACCCGCGAGATGCCGGTGGCTATCGAGAAGATCGCCGTATTGCGGGCAACACGGCCGTGGGCGGGGGGCGCTGGCGGCTGCTGCTCCCCAGAGGCCTCTTCTACTGTGCCGGTCAAGGCCGCTATAGTACGGCGCTCTGCGGCGCGCCACGGCATTTCGTCCTGGAGCACGCGAGATAACCCATGGCCAACATTCATTCACAGAAGAAGCGGATCCTTCGCTCAGAGCGCGAGCGTCTGGAGAACCGCCGCTACACCTCGACGATCAAGACGCACTTCCGGCGCCTGCAGGAGCTCGTGGAGGGCGACGACGCTGCCGCCGCCGACGAGCTTCACCGCGAGCTGGTCGGCACGATCGACAAGGCTGTAAAGCGTGGCGCCCTTCACCGCAACACGGGCGACCGCAAGAAGTCACGGGCCGCGCGGGTTCGCGCCGGCTCTAGCTCGTAGCGGCCTCGATCGCCCTCACGGCGAGCGTCTCCTGAGATCCACCTGAACCGGCGGTGCGCCTGCTGTGCAGCGGCGTGCCCCCGCGCGAGTCGAGTTCGAGGTCGGCGAGCAGCACCAGCGCCGAGCGCAGCCTGTCAGGGTCGGTGCGCGCGAGGTCGGCCATGAAGCGCTCGGCGGCCCGCTGGGGCATCCGCAGAGAGCTGCGGATCTCTCCGGCCGACTCCCCCGCCTGCAGGCGCAGCGACGCATCCAGCGCGTCGCGCAGGCGCTGCGCCATTCGGTAGATGAGCCCCGTGAGGCTCTCCCCCTGCCCGCGCAGGCGCAGGTAGAGCGACAGGGCCGACGGCCCGTCGCGCCCCACCAGGGCGTCTGCGAGCGCGTACGCGGCCCGCTCGGAGGAGTGCGCCGCGCGCGAGGCCACCTCCTCGGCGCTGACAGAGCGTGGCCCGGTCCCGTCCCCTTCCAGCGCCAGCGTCTCGAGCTCGCGCAGGAGGCGCTGCTGGCGCGGGCCGACCTGGTCGACGAGCATCTTGGCTGCCGCGCTGTCCAGGCGCAGGCCAAGGCGCTCGCCCTCCCCGCGCACCCACTTCGGCAGCTCCCACGGCTTGACGGTCATCTCGCTGTCAACGGCGCCCCCGGCAGCCTTGACGGCCTTGTGCAGAGCCGCCGGCGCCTTCGCGCGGGCCTCCTCGCGGGCGAACAGGGCGAGCGTGGTGTCCGGCGGCATCTGCGCCATCGCGGGCACGAGCGCGCTCTCAACGTCGGCCTCCCGCCAGCGCTCGACGCCGTCGACGATGATCACGCGCCGGCCGATGGCCAGGGTCATGGCGGAGAGCGCGCGGGCCACGGCGGCCGGGGAGCCCCCGTCGCCCTCGAGCAGTTCGACGCTCACGCTTCCGCCGGGCTCCTCCGCAATCGCCCGCAGACGTGCCCGCCGCTCGGCGACGGCGCCATGGTCGTCGCCGTGGATCAGGTAGGCAGGTCCGAGTTTCGCCATCGCCGCGAGTGTATGCCCGCGCGCGGCGCTACCGGACGACGATGTTCACGAGCTTGCCCGGCACCACGATCTCCTTGACGATCTCGTGGCCCTCGACGTGCGCGATCACGTTGGGCGCGGCGCGGCAGAGGTCCTTCAGCTCCTGTGGCCCGGCGTCCGCCGGCGCCTGCACGCGGTCGCGCACCTTGCCGTTGACCTGGCACACGAGCTCGTACTGCTCGCTCTCGAGCAGAGCCTCATCCGCCTGCGGCCACGGCTGCTCCCACACGCGCTGGCCGGTGAGCATCTCGTAGATGTCCGAGCACACGTGCGGAGCGAACGGGAACAGCAGCGACGCGGCCGTGCAGAGCGCGAAGCGCTGTGCCGGCAGCGAGGCGCTCTCGCGCAGGCGCGAGCAGTCGTTCAGCAGCTCCATGACGGCGGCGATCGCCGTGTTGAAGGCGAACCGGCGCAGGTCGCCGCTGACCTTGTCGATCGCCCAGTGCGCCTTGCGCATCAGGATCTCATCATCGCCGTGGGGGTGGCTCGGGCCCAGCGGCTCGGCCACCTGCTCTCCCGCGCGCTCGGCCGTCTCCTGCGCGAGTCGCCAGAGCCTGCTCAGGAACCTGTGCACGCCCTCGACGCCGTCGTCGGACCAGTCCGCGTCCTGATCCGGCGGTCCGACGAACAGGATGTAGCAGCGTGCCGTGTCCGCGCCGACGCGCTCCACGATCGAGGCGGGCGAGACGACGTTCCCCTTGGACTTGCTCATCTTCGAGCCGTCCTTGGTGACCATGCCCTGCGTGAAGAGCGCCTGGAAGGGCTCGGTGAAGTCCAGGTGGCCGAGGTCAGCGAGCGCCTTGGTGAAGAAGCGCGCGTACATGAGGTGCAGGATCGCGTGCTCGACGCCGCCGATGTACTGGTCCACGGGCATCCACTCGCGCAGCGCGGCGGGATCCCAGGCCGCGCGTTCGTTGCGGGCGTCGCAGTAGCGCAGGAAGTACCAGGACGAGTCGACGAAGGTGTCCATCGTGTCGGTCTCGCGTTTGGCGTCGCCCCCGCAGCGCGGACAGCTCGTGTTCACCCAGTCCTCCGCCGCGGCCAGGGGCGAGCGGCCCTTGGGTGTGTAGTCGTCGATGTCCGGCAGGCGAACCGGCAGATCCTCCTCGGGCACCGGCACGGCGCCGCACTGATCGCAGTAGATGACCGGGATCGGGCAGCCCCAGTAGCGCTGGCGGGAGACGAGCCAGTCGCGCAGGCGGTAGTTGACCGAGGCGTGCCCCTTGCCCTCGCGGTCGAGCCACTCGACGATCGCGGCCAGCGCCTCGCGGTTGCCCATGCCGTCGAAGGCGGGGTTTGAGCCGACGAGCGTCCCGTCCCCGGAATACGGCAGGCCCTGCGGGTCCGCCCCCTCGTCGGGCTCCACGCCGGGCGGCGGCGCGATCACGCGCTTGATGGGAAGGCCGAACGCGACCGCGAAGGCGTGGTCGCGCTCGTCGTGCCCGGGCACGGCCATGATCGCCCCGGTGCCGTACTCCATCAGCACGTAGTCGGCCACGAACATCGGGATCTCTTCGCCGTTGACGGGGTTCGTGACGGTGCGCCCGAGAGAGACCCCGGTCTTGGGCTTCTCGACGTTGCCGCGTTCCTCGTTGGCCTCGGTCAGCGCGTGGTTGACGTACTCGCGCACGGCCTGCTCCTGCTCGGTCCCGCTCGCGAGGCGCATGACGTCAGGGTGCTCGGGTGCCATCACGAAGAACGTGGCCCCGAACAGCGTGTCAGGGCGGGTCGTGAAGACGGGGTAGTCGACGCCGAGCGACTCGCACCGGAAGGTCACCTCCGCGCCCTCGCTGCGGCCGATCCAGTTGCGCTGCATCGTCTTGACGTTCTCCGGCCACTCGATGCCGTCGAGGTCTCCGAGCAGCCGCTCGGCGTAGTCGGTGATCCGCAGGAACCACTGCTCGAGCTGGCGCACTTCCACCAGGGCGCCGCAGCGCTCGCAGTGGCCCTCGGCGTCGACCTGCTCGTTGGCCAGCACCGTCTGATCGTTCGGGCACCACTTGACCGCTGCCTCCTTGCGGTATGCCAGCCCCGCGCGCAGCAGCTCCAGGAAGATCCACTGGGTCCAGCGGTAGTACTCCGGTTCGGAGGTCGCGAACTCGCGCGACCAGTCGATGGAGATCCCCCACGAGCGGAACTGGCGCTGGAAGGAGGCGATCGAGGCGGCCGTCGACTCGCGAGGGTGCACGCCCGTCTTGATCGCGTGGTTCTCGGCGGGCAGGCCGAACGCGTCATAGCCCATCGGGTGCAGCACCCTCTGGCCCAGGCGGCGGTGGAAGTGCGCGATCGCGTCCCCTACCGCGTAGCACTTCAGGTGGCCGATGTGGGGCTCGCCGCTCGGGTAGGGCAGCATCTCGAGCACGTATGAGCTCGGCGCCTTCGCCGAGCCCATACCGGGCCGGATCGGGTCGGCCCCTTCGTTGGAGACCTCCCAGGTGCGCTCGCGCGCCCACAGGGCCTGCCAGCGGGGCTCTATCTCACGTGGGTCATAGCGGCGCTCGGACATTGGGCTCGCAGGTTAGCGGGCGCCCTCACCGGACGACCGCGGGCGAGCCCCTACTGGCCCGCGCTCGCCGCCGGCTCGCCCTGCGGGTCGCCGAAGCGGCTGGAGGCTCTGAGCATCGCGACAACCTCGGCCGGCGCACGCTCCGGCGAGCCCGCGTCCAGAGGCGGCTGCGGGTCGTACTCGATGCCGAGCTGTATCGCCTGTGCGACGGTCTCGCCGGCGATCCGCGTCGCGAGCGCGAGCGCCATGTCGATTCCCGCCGACACGCCCGCCGCGGTCACGATCTTGCCGTCGAAGACGACACGGCGGGAGGTCGGGATCGCACCGAGGGCGGCGAGGTCGTCCATCGCGAGCCAGTGTGTCGTCGCCGGGACCCCGTCGAGCAGCCCGGCGGCGGCGAGGATCAGCGAGCCCGTGCAGACGGCGCTCGTCCAGGTGCTGCCGGCGTGGGCTCGCGCCAGCCACTGCAGCATCTCCCCTCCCGCCCTCGCGGCAACCTCACCGGGGCCTCCCGGCACCAGCAGGATGTCGGGGCCGGAAAGCTCCTGCAGCGAGCGCTCCGCGTTGATGCTCAGCATCCCGTTGTCGGTCGTGACCGGCCCCGGGTGCTCGGCCACGAACGTCACTCTCGCACCCGGCAGCCGGCTGAGGACCTCATATGGTCCGATCGCGTCCAGTGCCGTGAAACGGTCATATAGGGCTATCGCGATGTCCATCGGTGTCTCCTTTCGTGGGTGTGATGCTCGGTCGCCCGCTCACGCCGCGGCGGCCGGACTGGGCGGAGCTGAGCGAAAGCGCCGGCGGTACTCGGCGGGCCCGACCTTCAGCGCCCTGATGAAGACGCGGCGCATCGTCTCCGGGGTCCCGAACCCGCAGGCGGCCGCCACGTCGGCGACGGGGTCGGTGCTCTCCTCGAGCATGCGGCGGGCCGCCTCGATGCGCACCCGCTCGACGTAGCGCGCCGGGGTGATCCCCGTCTCGGCCCTGAACGCCCTCGCGAAGTGCCGCGGGCTCATGTGGGCACGCTCGGCCATGGCCTCGACGGTGTGGTCCCCGCCGACGCTCTCAAGCACGGCGCGCTGCACCTCGCGCAGCGGCTCGCGCCGCGGTGTCTTCGATCCGAGCGCGGCGCTGAACTGCGACTGGTTGCCTGGACGCCGCAGGAACATCACGAGCATGCGGGCGATCAGGAGCGCCGCGTCCCTGTCGAGGTCATCCTCCACCAGCGCGAGTGCGAGGTCCATCCCGCATGTGACCCCGGCCGAGGTCCACACCGACCCGTCCCGAACGAAGATCGGCTCGGGGTCCACGCTCACCTCCGGGTGGGCGAGCGCCAGCTCCTGCGCGGAGGCCCAGTGGGTCGTGGCCCGCCTACCCCGCAGCACCCCGGCGCCTGCAAGCAGGAACGCACCGGTGCAGACCGAGGCGGTCCGGCGGGCCCGCGAGGACGCGGCCGCGATCCACTCGATCAGCTCGGTGTTCTCCTGGGCCTGGGCGTGACCGGTGCCGCCGGCGACGATCAGGGTGTCGAGCGGTCCCGCGTGGTCGCCCACGGCGCCGTCGGGGGTGATCTGCAGCCCGCTGGAGCTGCGCAGCGGCCGTCCGTCGGCGGCTGAGCACACGCACCTCGTAGAGCGGCTCGGGGCGCCCCGTCTCCTCGATCAGCCGCCGTGCGCCCGCGAACACCTCGAGCGGACCCGTGACGTCGAGGCTCTGGACCCCGGGGTAGATGACGATCGCGACGCTGCGGCTGCTCTGCTGGCTGCTCATGTCTCGATCATGCCCGACCGCGGCGGCGTCCGCAAGGACCACTTTCCCACCTTTTCTGCCATCAGGCCAGTGGGCCGCGGTGGCGTGCGAGCGGCCTTCCCGCCTGCGCCGCACGCGCCGGAGCGATGCGGTTTACGATGGCGCGCGTGGAGGATCACGAGTTCGAGGAGTCCCACTGGGGCCACGACGCGGACCCCGACGCGCTGAGCGCGGCTCCGGGCCGCGTCGCGAGCATCGTCGGCGCAGCCGAACGAGCATCGGCCGAGCTGCGCGAGCAGGCCGAGACCAGGGCGCGCGAGCGCATCGCGGAGGCCGAACGCGCCGCCGAGATCAGGGTGCAGGCGGCCGACGAGGAGGCTGAGGAGACGCTCGCCGAGGCACGCCGGCAGGCCGAGGCGATCACGGGCGAGGCGACCGCGACGGTGGCAGCCCTCGAGGGCGAGGCGCAGCGTGCGCGCGATGAGGCGCTGGCGGCGCTCAGCGCGGCGCGCGAGCAGGCGGCGCAGATGCTCGATGAGTCCCGCGAGCAGTCCGAGCGCATGCGCGCGGCGGCCCTCAGCGAGTCCGAGGTTCTGCGCGCGAGCGCAGCCCAGGAGTCCGAGCAGCTAAGGACGGCGGCGATCGAGGAGTCACAGCAGCTTCGCGCGAGCGCATCCAGTGACGCGGACCAGGCCCGGGCCACGGCAGAGCAGCACGCGGCCGCCGTGAGAGCCGATGCGGAGCAGGAGTCCTCACGGCTGCTGCAGGAGTCCCGCGAGGAGGCCGAGCGACTCATCCAGGAGACCCGCGAGCACACCGAGCGGCTGCTGAGCGCGCGCCGGGAGGAGCTCGTGAAGATGCGAGAGGAGGCCGACGGGCAGGCCCGCGAGATCAAGGCGCAGGCGCGCGTCGAGGCCCGCGAGATCACGAGCGACGCCCACGTCATGGCCCGGGAAGTACTCGACGAGGGCACCGAGGTGTCACGAAACCTGCGAGAGCTGTCGGTGTCGCTGCGAAACAACGCCGAACGCCTGCTGCGCGACATCACCCTCGCCCACGGCGGCATGACCGCGAGGCTCGACCAGGTCGGCGGCGGCGAGTCCGAGCGCCCCGCCGAGCGCTCCCGGACACCGCGGCGGCTGCCGGCCGGCGAAGGCGAGGATCTGGACGTCCCGGAGTTCATCCCGCGCAGCTGAAGCACCGGCGGACTGGGCCCCGCCGGCCCGCCCGTGCACGCTAGGATTCATCTGCTCGGGGCTATAGCTCAGCTGGGAGAGCGCGTCGCTGGCAGCGACGAGGTCGTCGGTTCGAGCCCGACTAGCTCCACTCCCGTCGTCGGTTGGAACCCCGGCCCCGCACAACGGGGTCGGGGTTCTCTCTTAGCGCCGCGGGCGCCGGCGCCGCCACACGGACACCCGCCTCGGCGAACCATCGCCGCCTCGCGCGGGCCCCACACCCGATGCGCAATCATTCGCCGGTGGAATTGATCGCCGTCAAGGTGCTGCTGGCGCCGGGCTTCGTGGTGGCCGCTTCGCTCACCGCACGCCGCTTCGGCCCCAGGATCGGCGGCCTGATCGCGGGCCTTCCTGTGGTCGCGGGCCCGATCCTGTTGATCTACGCGCTCTCGCACGGCGCGGAGTTCGCCGCCCACGCGGCCGCCGGCACGGTG
The DNA here is from genome assembly GCA_963787115.1 of uncultured Solirubrobacteraceae bacterium. GTDB lineage: Bacteria > Actinomycetota > Thermoleophilia > Solirubrobacterales > Solirubrobacteraceae > Palsa-744. The sequence goes on along the minus strand of CAWBBS010000004.1, from coordinate 229,189 downwards.
CTCGGGCTGGTCTCGCTGATCGCCTTCGTGGTGGTGTATGGGAGACTGGCCTGGCGCGTGTTCTGGGGTGTGAGCATGATCGCCGGCTGGGCGGCCTTCATCGCGGGCACGCTGATCTTCAGCACCTTCTCGGTGTCGGCGGAGGTCGCCCTCGCGCTCGCGTTCGCAGCGATCCTCGCCGGTCTGGCGTGGCTTCCGAAGCCCGCCTTCGGCCCCCCCGACCACTTCGAGCCGCCGCCGTGGGACCTGCCTCTGCGCGCCTTCTGCGCGCTCGTGCTCGTGCTGACACTGACGGCGGTCTCCGGCTGGCTCGGGCCGCAGCTCAGCGGGCTGCTGGCGCCCTTCCCGATCATCTCGACGGTGCTCGCGACCTTCACCCACGCCCAGCGCGGACACGATGAGCTGCTGAGGCTGCTGCGCGCGATGGTGGTGGGATTCGTCGCGTTCGCCCTGTTCTGTTTCACGCTCGCCGTGACGCTGCCCTCGCTCGGCACCGCGGCGTCCTTCGCGCTCGCGACGCTCGTCGCGCTGCTGGTGCAGGCAGCGATGATCGCCCTGACCGGCCGCGCAGCCGGACGCTTTCACCCGGCCGCGCCGGCGGCCGCGGCCACGCCGTCACCGGACCCATCCGCGGCGCTGAGCCGGGCGGCGACCCCCTAGCCGGCCGCGGACTCCTGCGCGAGCTGGTGGCGCAGACGGTCCCGGAGCTCGGCGAAGCGCAGGGCCTCATAGAGGATCAGGGCGCTGAGCACGAGCGCCAGGACTCCGAGCGTGAGCAGCGCCGGCGGAGCAGCGGCCGCCTCCACCGCGAGCAGGGCACACAGGAGCGCCGCGCACACCAGCCGCTGGCGGTTGAGGGTGTGGAGGTTGCGCCAGCGGAACGCGACGTGCGCGAGCAGATACAGCGCAGCGCCGCCGAGCATCGCGCCGGCCGTGACGATCCCGAGCGGATCGCTCACATGCTCGAGCGTCTGTTTCAGGCCGACGGCCACCAGGGCGATCCCGGCGACCATCGGGAAGTGCAGGTAGGAGTAGGAGTCGCGCGCCACCGCGTTGCGTTCGCGGCCGGGCCGGGCTTTGACGAGCCGGCGGGCGGCGACGATCGCCACGACGTCGAAGTAGAGCCACCAGAACGCGCACGCGACGACCACGCCGAGCACGGCCGCGGCAACCACGCCGCCGTCGACGCTGGCACTGGCGCCGGCGCCGATCGCCACGATCGACTCGCCGAGCGCGATAATGATGATCGCCCCGTGACGCTCGGCGAAATGGCCGGGAACGAGCTTCCACCCCTCCACCCCGAACAGGTAGGGGCCGCCCATGTCCAGCAGCAGCGCCAGGCACCACAGCGCAATTCGCAGGGTGCCTGACGCGAAGGCGGCGAGCACCAGCAGCCCGACCCCCACCGCCGTGCTGAGCGCCAGGCCGGTGACGGACCTGCGCAGCGCCCCGTCATCGCGGCTGGCGATCATGAATAGTGCGATGTGGGCCGCACGGACCGCGCCGTAGGCGCAGGCGAACAGCAGGGCATCCGAGCCGAACGCACCGGGAACGCACAGCGCGCACACGAGCAGTGCGGCCATCGCCGCGAACATCACCAGGCGCACGGAGCCCTCCTCGGGATCCACGACGCTGGTCAGCCACGCGTAGCCGCCCCAGCACCACCACAGGACGGCGAGCACCAGGACTCCCTTCAGGACGCCGTTCCAGGTGCCGAGGTGTGCGATCAGCGCGGTGCACTGCGTCAGCGCTAGCACGAACACGAGGTCGAAGAACAGCTCGAGCGAGGTGACCTCCTCCCCCTGGCGCATCACCGCCGTCAGGCGGGGGGTGTGCTCTGGCAGGCGCGCGCTCACCGGGCCATGTTTGCAAGTCGGGCCCGCGCGGCGGGTGGGCGCCGGCCGCTGGCGGCGGCCGGCGCCCCCTCACCTTCTCTCAGTGCAGCGACATGTTGGGCTCGCCGGCCGAGTTCAGGCCCGTGCCGGAGATGCTGCAGGTACCGCCCTTGGGCGACCCGCCGTTGTAGGCCTGGGTCAGGCAGTTGCGCAGTGCCAGCTGCGCCCAGTAGTTCGGGTGCAGGTCTTCCTGGATCTCATATGGCGGCAGGATCGCCGAGACCGTGCGAATCTGGTTGATCCACTCGCTCTTGTTGACCGCTTCCGAGGAGGTCCACGAGGACAGTCCCTCTTCCTCGAGCAGGCCGACGCCCTTCTCGCACAGCCTGTGGCCGTTGAATGCGCCGGACAGGTCCATCGTCACGACGTTCGAGAGCCCGCTCGCGGCCGCGGCCCCGAGCACCGTGTTGTCGATCGTGGGCAGCATCGTCGAGTTGGCGTAGTTGGCGTCCTGGTTCCAGAACCCGCATCCGCCCGTGCTCTGGCGGGTGTAGCCGCTCTGCGAGTAGCGGAAGCCCGATCCGTTCGGGATCGGCGACGGGTAGTCCTGCACCAGGATTTTGTACTGCGAGCTCGAGTAACCGGCGTTTGTCATCGCCGTCGCCACGTTCTGGATCGCTCCCTTGATCGCGGCCTTCTGGGTCGCCACGTTGGAGGAGCTGAAGTTGTTCGTGACCGAGCCTTCTTCACTGCAGTAGTCGGGCCACCACGACGGGGACAGAAGCCAGTCCTCGACGCAGGTCTGCACGATCCCCGCGAAGTTGAAGTTGTTCCCGCCGATCGACAGCGCGATCAGCTGCACGTTGTGGGATGCGGCGAAGTGCTGGAGCATCAGCGCCTGCCCTTCGTGGCCGCCCGAGTTGTAGAAGTCGATGCCCGGCTTGAACAGACCTTCGCTGGTGAAGCTGGACGTCTTCGCACCGGAGCACGCGAGGTTCTCGCCGTTGACGCCTCCGCCGATGTAGACCTCGGCGGACCTCGAGCGGTGACAGCCGTCGATGGCTTCACTGCTGCCGTTGTCGTCGTAGGCGCTCGAGCCGAGTGCGTCGATCTTGGAGGAGCTGCCGTTGGTGTTGCCCGCCCAGCGCCCGGCCTCGCCGGAGATGTAGGAGTCACCGAGGCTCACGGTCCACGCCGATCCCGCGCCCGGCCCGTCAGCCCGCGCAGCAGATGCGCCGGCGCCCACCACGATCAGAAATGCCGCTGTCGCCAGTGCGGCCGCTACGAGCGCGCGCACCGACCACAGGCGAACCCCACTCACCTGATGCATTACTCCTCCTGTTTTTGCGCACCGCCCCTCGCGGCGCTGTCCGGCCGACCCTAACCGGGGTCCAAGACGGACGTCAAGACACGCGAGTGGTACAGATGTGACGGCACAGGGTGAATCCCGTGAGGGTGTTCACCCCTGCGGCGTCAGGCTCCCTCGGCCGCCGTTCGCGCCGGTGCCTCCCCCCACAGCCGCTCGAGCCTGTAGAACTCGCGTGTCTCGGGAGTGAAGATGTGGACGACGACGTCGAAGTAGTCCATCAGGATCCAGCCGCCGGCCGCGGACCCCTCGACCTTGCGAGGGAGCAGGTCGTGTTCGCGCTTGAGCCCCTCGAGGATGCCGTCGTGGATCGCCTTCGCCTGCCGGCCGGTGTTACCGGAGCAGACCAGGAAGTAGTCGGTGTAGCCGAGCACGCCGCGCAGGTCGAGCTCGACCACGTCGATCGCCTTCTTGTCGGCCGCGAGGCGCGCGATCTCGCTGACCATCTGGGCGGGCTCCATCAGCTCATCTTCCCGTAGAGGCCGTGCCGGGCGATGTAGGCGGCCACCGCGGGGCCGGTCAGCTCCTCGATCGGCTCTGAGCGGGCCACAAGTTCGCGGACCCGTGATGAGGAGATGGCGACCTCTCCCATCTGCAGGAAGACGACCGAGGCGTCATCTCCGCCAACCGACGCGACCGTCTCGAGCACGCGCCCGCGCTCGGAGCCCTCGCGCGAGGCGACGGCGAGACGGGCGAGGCGGACTATCTCCTGCGGCTCGCGCCAGGACGCCAGCGTGTTCGCGGTGTCGGCGCCGACGACGAACGTCAGTTCGGCGCCCGGATGGCTGGAATGCATCGATCGCAAGGTATCCACGGTATAGGACGGGCCCTCGCGCCCGGTCTCCTCCTCGCTGACCGTGATTGCGCGCGCGCCCTCGACCAGTGCCCTGCACATCGCCACCCGGTGCCCGGCGCCCGGGTCTGAGCCCGCCGGCTTGTGCGGCGGGATCAGCGCCGGCATCAGCAGCACGCTGTCGAGGGCCAGCTCGTCGCGGGCGTGCACTGCGACCGCGAGGTGACCGAGGTGCGGGGGGTTGAAGGTGCCCCCCAGGATGCCGATGCTCGCCACCGGCCGGTCAGGAGCGGACGTGTCCGTCGCCCTCGATCAGGTACTTGAAGGTGCAAAGCTCTCGCAGCCCGATGGGACCGCGCGCATGGAGCTTCTGAGTGGAGTTGCCTATCTCCGCGCCCATCCCGAACTCGCCTCCGTCGGTGAACCTGGTGGAGGCGTTGACGTAGACGCAGGCCGCGTCCACGCCGAGCTGGAAGGCCCGGGCGGACTCCGTGTCGCGGGTCAGGATCGCCTCCGAGTGCCCGCTGCCGTGCTCGCCCACGTGCGCGATCGCCTCCTGGACGGAGTCGACGATCCCGACGGCGATGATGGGTGCCAGGTACTCGCTCGCCCAGTCCTCCTCGCCGGCCGGCTCGAGTGTGGCGCCGGGCGAGGCTCCTGCCAGGGCCAGCGTCCTCTGGTCTGCGCGCACGAGCACGCCGGCCTCGCCGAGGGCCCGCAGCACCCGCGGCATGAAGGCGGGCGCTGCCCGCTCATGCACGAGCAGCGTCTCCGCGGCGTTGCAGACTCCCGGCCGCTGGGTCTTGGCGTTCAGGGTGACCTCCAGCGCCTGGTCGAGGTCGGCGGACTCGTCGACGTAGACGTGGCAGTTGCCGGAGGCCGCGTAGATCACCGGGACCGTCGCGACGGCCTGCAGCGCGTCCTTCAGGCCCTCGCCGCCGCGCGGGATGATCAGGTCCACGCTCTCACGCTGCGTCGCGAGCTGCGCGAGCTCCTCGCGCCCGCCGCCCGCCACGAGACTCACGCACCCCTCGGGCAGACCCGCCGACACCGCCGCCTCTGAGGCGATCTCGGCCAGCGCGGCGTTGGAATGCGCCGCCGAGGAGGAGCCGCGCAGCACGATTGCGTTGCCGGACTTCAGGCACAGCGCGGCAGCGTCGATCGTGACGTTCGGGCGGGCCTCGTAGACGACGGCGATGACGCCGAGCGGCACGCGCACCTTGCGCATGTCCAGGCCGTTCGGCAGGCGCCTGCCGTCGATGACCTCTCCGACGGGGTCCGGCAGTGCGGCGATCTGGCGCACGGCATCCGCGATCGCGGCGATGCGCGCCGGGTCAAGGCGCAGGCGATCGAGCAGCGCGTCCCCGATGTCGGCCTCCCGGCCGAGCTGCATGTCCTGCTCGTTGGCGGCGAGGATCTCCTGCTCGCGATCGGCCAGCGCAAGCGCGATCGCACGCAGGGCGGCGTCCTTGACGGCCGTGTCGACCTGCGCGAGCTCTCGCGCGGCACGCTTGGCCGCGATGCAGATGTCAGGGACCGACTGGAGGGCGGTTGCCATCGCTAAAGGGTACGACGCTCAGTCAAGCACGAGGTAGTCGCGGTGGACCGCCTCCTCGGAGGCACGGGGCAGGACCTCGCGCACCGCACCGGACTTCAGGCCCATGACGCTGCGAAGCTCCTCGGCCGAGTAGCTGCAGATGCCCTTGGCCAGCGTCCTTGCGTGATCCTCCGCCCCGCCCACCTCCGCGATCTCGACGGCGTCGCCGGCGTCGAAGTCGCCGCGCACCTCCACCACGCCCACCGGCAGCAGACTCGCGCTGCCGTCGCGGACCGCTCGTGCGGCGCCGGCGTCCACGAGCAGGGTGCCGCGGGAGGGCTTGGCGTACTTCAGCCACAGCTTGAAGCTGCTGTAGCGGGCCTCCCCGGCCGCGAAACGCGTGCCCTCGCGCTCCCCGGCGAGCACGGCCTTCAGGGCCTCGGCGCGCAGCCCGTTGCAGATGACCGTGGGGATTCCGGCGGCCGTCGCCATCTCCGCGGCCACGACCTTCGAGCGCATCCCCCCGGATCCGAGCGGCGAGGTCGTGTGCCCGATCTCCAGCTGCTCGAGCATGTCGAAGTCGCTGACCTCGCGCACGATGTGGGCGTCCGGATACAGGCGGGGGTCCGCCGTGTAGAGGCCGTCGATGTCCGTCATCAGGATCAGCTCGTCGGCGGCGACGAGGACCGCTACCTGCGCGGCGAGGAAGTCGTTGTCCCCGAAGGAGATCTCATCGGTCGCGGTCGTGTCGTTCTCGTTGATGACCGGCAGCACGCGCCAGTCGATCAGCGTCGTGAGCGTCTGGCGCGCGTTCAGATAGTGGGTGCGCGCGCTCATGTCGAAGAACGTCAGCAGCACCTGGGCGCTGATCACGCCGCGCTCGCGCAGCAGCTCGTCGTAGATCCGGTACAGCTTGCCCTGCCCGACCGCACTCGCGGCCTGCAGGGCCCCGATCGAGCTGGGCCGCTCGGGCAGGCTCATGACGCGCATCCCCCGGGCGATCGCGCCGCTGGTCACGAGGATCACCTCTCCGCCCTCGGCGTGCACCTGCGCGAGCATCTCGCAGACGCCCTCGAGCACCTCCATGCGCGGCGAGCCGTCGCTGTCCGCGACGACGCTCGAGCCGAGCTTGACCACCAGACGTCTCATATCTGGAGCTTATGGACGTTGGGGGCTATGCGTCCTCGGCGGGATCGAGCTCGAAGCTGACGCCGGCTATCTCGATCTCATCGCCGGGCTCAAAGCCCTCGGCCTCCAGGGCCCTCATGACCCCTATCCGGCGCAGCCTGCCCTCCAGGTAGGCCATGGCGTCCTCGTTGTCGACGTCATAGCGGGCCAGCAGCCGCTCGATACCGCGCCCCTTCACGGCGAAGGAGCCCGGGCTGACGCGCTCGACGGTGAACCCGCTGTCGCCGGCCGGCCGGAAGACCATGTGCTCGGCCAGCTCCATCTCGGCGCCCTGGCCCGTCTGCGGCAGGGCGGTGCTCTCGGCGGGCGGGACGCGCCGCAGGAGCTCGTGGGCGAGCTCGCCCAGGCCCTGCCCGCTGGCGCTGGAGGTGGCGATCACGGGGACGTCCGGCCCGAGGCGCTCGCTCCAGCGCTTCACCTCCTCGCGTGCGCGCTGCTCCCCCACGAGGTCGGCCTTGGACAGCGCGAGCACCCTGGGCAGGCGAGCCAGTCGCTCGTCGTGGGCTGCCAGCTCGCGCTCGATGGTCGCGTGGTTCTCGACCGGGTCGGCTCCCTGCCCGAGCGAGACGTCGGGCGCGATGTCAAGGACGTGCACCAGCAGGCGTGTGCGCTCCACGTGGGCCAGGAAGTCGTGGCCGAGGCCGGCGCCGTCGCTGGCGCCCTCGATCAGCCCGGGGATGTCGGCGACCACAAGCTGGCGTTCGTCGCCTTCCAGGACCCCGAGGACCGGGGAGAGCGTGGTGAAGGGATAGCCGGCGACCTTTGGCGCCGCCCGCGTCATCCTTGCCAGCAGCGAGGACTTCCCGGCGTTCGGGAGGCCGACCAGCCCGACGTCGGCCAGCAGCTTCAGCTGCAGCTCCAGCCAGCCCTCCTCGCCGGGCAGGCCGCGCTCGGCAAAGCGCGGGGCCTGCCGGGTCGGGGTCGTGAAGCGCTTGTTGCCCCTGCCGCCGCTGCCGCCCTTCGCCACCAGCACCGTCTGCCCGTGGGCGAGCAGTTCCCAGCGGCGCCCCACCAGGTCCCCCTCCTCATCCTCCGGGCCGGTTATCTGCGTGCCGGGGGGCACGCGCAGCGTGAGCGTTTCCCCTTCGGCTCCGTGGCGCAGCGAACCTTCGCCGTGGCCTCCGCGGCCCGCGCTGTGATGCGAGCGGCGCCTGAAGCTCTGCAGGTCGCGCAGAGACTCGTCGCACAGCACCACCACATCCCCGCCGCGCCCGCCGTCGCCGCCGTCGGGCCCGCCGCGGGGCACCTTGGCTTCGCGGCGGAAGCTCGCGGAGCCGTCGCCGCCGGCGCCCGCCTGCACATTGATCCTCGCTCGGTCGTGAAGCATCGTCAGCATCGTGACAGCAGCGGGACGTGCGCCCCGCCGCCAGATCGTCCGCGGCTATCGTGACCGGTCAACCGAACCTGAGGAGGATCACGCAGATGAGCGAGCCGGCAGCGACACAGGACAGGGTGCTGTTGATCACCGGAGCCTCCTCCGGCATCGGCGCCGCGACGGCCAGGGCCGCCGCCCGCGAGGGCTGGCGCCTGGTGCTCGCGGCCCGCTCGATCGACCGCCTGAAGGAGCTCGCCGAGGAGCTCGGCGGCCCGGGCCGCGCGATTGCCGTGCAGTGCGACGTCTGCGAGTGGGATCAGCAGCAGGCGGCCGTCGCCGCCGCGCTGGCGCAGTACGGCCGCCTGGATGCGGTCTTCGCGAACGCGGGCTTCGGCGCCAAGCGCGGCTTTCTGAACGAGACGCCGGAGTTCTGGCGCGAGATGATCCTCACCAACGTCTACGGAGCGGCGCTGAGCATCCGCGCGAGCATCCCGGCCCTGACCGAGTCGCGCGGGCACCTGCTGCTCACCTCGAGTGTCGCCGGGCGCCGCGTGCTGCCGGGCTCGCTCTACTCCTGCACCAAGCACGCGGTCACGGCGATGGGCGAGGCTGCGCGCGCGGATCTCGACGGCACCGGGATTCGCGTGACCCTGATCGAGCCGGGAATGACGGACACACCGTTCTTCGATTCGCCGCCGTCCGGCGGCATGCTCCAGGACGAGGACATCGCGCGGGCCGTCATCTACGCGCTCTCACAGCCGCCGCATGTCGACGTCAACGAGATCCTGATCAGGCCGACGGCACAGAGCGGCTAGCGGCCGCCACAGCTCAGGAGTGGGCGATCACGTGCGCGAGGTACAGGCCGGCCACGGCTGAGCCTCCCGCGATGATCACGGTGCCGACGGCGCCTTTGCGCGGCAGGTGATCACGAGCGATCAGCGTGGCGAGGGCGTCGACCGCGTCGGCGCCGGCGGCCGCGACCTGGATACGTGGGCCGACCACCTTGTCCTCGAGCGTCATGAGCGCAGCGACACCGAGCGCGATGTCCCGCGCAGCGAGCCCGCGCGCGAGGTCCCCAACGATCGGAGAGGCGGCGTTCTCCTCGCCGAGCCAGTGCCCGGTGACCTTCTCGGGCGCAGCCATGACGGCGGCGCCCAGAAGCACCCGCCCGGCGGCGAGCAGGCCCGCGGCGAGCCTGGCGTTCACGTGCTCAGGCCTCTGCGTCGGGTACCACGGTGACGACGCGGCCACGGCGGCCCGTCGTGAACTGCACGGTTCCCGCCGCGCGGGCGTAGAGCGTGTCGTCCTTGCCGATGCCGACACCGGCACCGGGCTTGAAGCGGGTTCCGCGCTGGCGCACGATGATCTCCCCGCCCGTGACGGCCTGGCCGCCGAAGGTCTTCACGCCGAGGCGCTGGGCGTTGGAGTCGCGGCCGTTGCGGCTGGAGCCGAGCCCCTTCTTATGAGCCATCTGAAGCCTTCTCCTTGTTCTCGTCTATGTCCTTGGCGGCCGGAGCTTTGGCCGGAGCTTTTTTGGCGCTCGGCGCTTTGCCCGCGGCGATCTCGGTCACCTCGATCTGCGTGAGGTCCTGCCGGTGGCCGGTCCTGCGTTTGTAGCCGCGCTTGGGCTTGAACTTGAAGACCCTGAGCTTCTCGCCGCGCACGTGGGCGATCACCTTCGCCGTCACGGTCACCTGCTCGAGGCCGGCCTTGTCGAAGACGGCCTCGTCGGAGCGGTAGAGGATGGGCTCAAGGCTCACGTCCTCGCCCTCGGCGACCGCGAGGCGCTCGACGAGCAGCTTCTGGCCGCGCTCCACGCGGTACTGCTTGCCGCCTGTCTTCACGATCGCGTACATGTGTGCCTCTATCTCGATTCTCTAGCTTGGAAGGGCGTCGCCCGGCCGGTCGTCCTCGTAGCGGCCGGCTACTCGGGACCCGCCTCGGCCTTGGCAGCCGAACGGCGCCGTCCGCCTCTGCGGCCACGACGCCGAGGCTTGGATTGTAGGCCATCCTCGCCGCCGTCGTCCCCGGATGACGCCTGCGGCTCCTTCGCGGGCTTCTCCGCGGCGTCAGCCGCGGGCACCGAGCCTGACTCTGAGAGCGCCTCCTCGGCTCCGCTCTCCTGCGCCTTTGGTGCTTTCGCGCGTGTCCGGCTGCGGGCGCGCGGCTTGCTCTCCGCGTCCTTCTCGGCCCCGTCCTTGCCGGCCTCGGGAGCCGCCTCGCGTGCCGGGGCGGCGCGCTTGCGAGCGCGCGGGGCGCTGCGGGTGCTCGGTGTGCGGACGGGAGCGGCCACGACCTCCCCGGCCTCGTCCAGCAGCAGCGCGCTGGCGGCGGTGCGCCCGACCTCGCTGATCCTGACCATCCGCTTTTCGCCCACGCATGGGGCCGCGCCGGCGACGGAGATGATGTAGCCGTCGATTTTGGCCACCGCGTCGTCGACGTCGTACATGTGCGGCTCGACGATGTCCACGAGCACCTCATCGCCCTGGCGGAACGGCAGAGCGCGCTCCTCGACCTCCTCGCGCGTGCCCATGAAGGTGATCGCGAAGTGGTCGAGCGCCAGGCCTTCGGAGCCCTCGAACAGGAACGAGGTGCCGGTCTGCGCCTCCAGGGCGTGCAGGACCCGCGAGTTGTGACCTGTGAACTGGGTGCTCACGCGCGGGTTGACCTGCACCAGGAACGCCTGGGCGTCCGGGTGTTCGACCGAGACGTCGCGCAGGCGCCGCTCGAATTCGATCGCGATCGTTTCCTCCGAGCGGATGACCCCCTCGCCCTCGCACGTCGGGCAGGCCCTGCTCATGATCTCGCGCACGCCCTCGGTGACGTTCTGGCGGGTCATCTCGACCAGGCCGAGCTTTGAGATCTCGGCCGTGAAGGTCTTGGTGCGGTCCTCGTCCAGCGTCTTGCGCAGCGTCTTCATGACGGCGTCCCGGTTTCGGGCCCGCGCCATGTCGATGAAGTCGATGACGATGATCCCGCCGATGTCCCTGAGGCGGAGCTGGTTGACGACCTCCTCGGCGGCCTCGAGGTTCGTCTTGGTGATCGTGTCCTCCAGGCCCGCGCCCTTGCCGCGGCCGATGAAGCTGCCGGAGTTGACGTCGATGACCGTCAGCGCCTCGGCATAGTCGATGATCAGGTAGCCGCCGCTCGGCAGATCCACGCGGCGGGAGAGCACCCCCTCGATCGCCTTGTCCACGCCGTGGGCCTCGAACAGCGTCTCCTTCTCCTGCCACAGCTCCACGCGCTCCACGAGCTCGGGAGCGGTGCGGGTGAAGAACGAGACCAGGCGCTGGAACTGCTGCTCGTCGTCGACGATCGCCCGCTCGAAGTGGGCGGAGAAGATGTCGCGCACGACGCGGACCGACAGGTCCGCCTCCTGGAAGACGAGGTCGGGGGCGACGGTGTCCTCTACGCGCTTGACCAGCACCTCGTGGAGCTTGTGCAGGTACTTGAGCTCGCGCTCGAAGTCCTCACGCTTGGCGCCGTGGGCGGCCGTGCGCACGATCACCCCTCCCTCGCCGAGCTCCAGGCCCGATGTCTGGCGCCGCAGGCGCTCGCGCTCTCGGTCCTCAAGGCGCCGCGAGACGCCGACGCCCTCGCCGGTGGGCGCGTAGACCATGTAGCGGCCCGCGATCGTGAGCTCCATCGACAGGCGGGCGCCCTTCGTCTTCAGGGGATCCTTGACGACCTGCACAACGATCTCCTGACCGGGGCTGAGCAGATCGGAGATCTTGCGCCCACCGCCGCCGCCGCGGCCGCGGCGCGGCGTCTCGACGCCGGGCAGCACGATCTCGTCGACGTGCAGGAAGCCGTTCTTCTCAAGGCCGATGTCCACGAACGCGGCCTCGAGGCCGGGCAGGACGTTGTCCACCTTGCCCTTGTAGATGTTTCCGACTATCGAGCGCCCGCCGCGGCGCTCTATGTAGAGCTCAGCTACCCGGTATCCGGGCTCCGGCCCCGCGCCGCCTCGCTTGCGGCCACGGCTTGTTGATGCACGGGAGGCCGCGGGCGTTCCGCCGGCCTCCAGGAGCGCGACGCGCGTCTCCGCGCGGTCGACGCTGACAAGCACTTGCTTTTTCAATGTGTTCCAGTCGTTCGTTGTGGAAGAGAGCCGAACAGCGGGCCGCAAGCAGGCATGCCTGCGCGGGCGCGGGCCAACGGCTCTCGAGAGGGCTCGAGAGCGATCGGCAGGCCGCCGGAGAATCGGCGGGCGGGCGCCCACGGCGCGGACAGACGCAAGGCCCGGCAGGGCTGGTCGTCTGGTGGGGGTGCTCGGCGAACATTCTTTCTAGTAGCGCACGACGCGGCCCTTGAATGCTGCTGAAGCTCGCGCCTGCACGTAAATCGATTGCAACAGGCCCACGGCCAACATTGTGGTTATCACCGACGAGCCGCCATAGCTCATGAGCGGAAGCGTCACGCCGGTAATGGGCATGATCCCAATCGACATCCCCACGTTGACAAAGACCTGGAACATGAGCATAGCCGTTACACCGGCAGCGATGAGCGAGCCGAACAGATCCTTGGACATCACCAGCACCCTCAGAGCACGCCAGATCAGCAGCGCATAGAGCAGCAGCACCAGCCCAGCGCCCGCGAAGCCATACTGCTCGCCGACCGCCGCGAAGATGAAGTCCGTGTGGTCCTCCGGGACGAAGTTCAGCTTCGTCTGGGTGGGGTTCGCGCGGCCCGTCTTGCCCCCGGATCCGATCGCGATCTTGGACTCCTGCTGTTGGTAGCCTTCGGTCTGCGGGTTCGATGAGGGGTGCAGGAAGGCCGTGAGCCTCTCCACCTGGTAGGGCTTCAGGACGTGAACCCCGGCCGCCGGCGCCGCGACGAGCACGAACGCGACGGCCACGGCGACCAGCGCGACGAGCGCCGTCAGCTGCTTCCAGGGCGTTCCCGCCACGAACAGCAGCATGAACGCGATCACCATGTAGACCATGCCCGAGCCGAGGTCCGGCTGCGCGATCACGAACATGGCCGGTATCAGGGCCGCGAGCATCACGCGGATCGTCGTATCCCGCTCGCCGATGCGCCGGGAGCGGTCGACGACGAACGCCGACAGCGCGACTATAAGCAGCACCTTGCCGAGCTCGGAGCCCTGGAAGGAGAAGAGCGGGAGGTTGATCGCCCGCTGCGAGCCTTTGGCAGCGTGACCGAGTCCCAGCACCGCGAGGATGCTGAACATGAGCACGCCGTAGATGACGTTTTTCAGGCGCCGCAGCCCCGAATAGTCGATGCGGGACAGCGCGATCATCAGCACGAAGCCCACCGCGAGGTAGATCTCCTGGCGGTCGACGTAGTAGCCGGGGCTGCCCGGCACGAGGTTCTGCGTCGCGGTGCGCAGCGTCGATGCCGAGCAGATGCCCAGGCCGATCACGGCGAGCGTGAGCAGCGGGTCCAGCGGCAGGCGCAGGCTCCGCGGCGGCGCCGGCGGCGGCGCCGGCTCGGTGGATGTGATCGGGCTCAGAGGACTCAAAGCGTCTTCGATGTCCCGGCGACGAACTTGAGCGGCTGCCCGTACCACTTGGAGGCCATCAGCCGCGCGATCGGGGCGGCCGTTTCGGCGCCGAAGCCTCCCTGTTCCACCGTGACCGCGATCACGATCGGGCGGGCGGCGTTGCCGATGTAGGTCATGTACCAGGACTGGTCTTCCTGGCCGCCGTGCTGGGCGGTGCCGGTCTTGCCGTAGACCGGGAATTCGACTCTGGTTCCAGCCTGTCCACACGTCGGCCGAGGTTCCCCCCGGCTCGCTCGCCGCCTCGTGGATCCCCTGCATCACGAGGTCGAGGTAGCTGGAGTCCAGGTGCACGGGGCGGCTCGCGGGCGCGCTGAGGCTCTGCACGACGCCGCCGGTGCTTTCCTCGATCTCGAGCCCGAGGTGCGGCGTGACGACCTTGCCGTTGCCGCCGTTCATGTAGGCGTTGGCGAGCGTGGAGTACGCCACGGCCATCTGCAGCGGGTCGGTCAGCAGGTCGCCCTGTCCGACTGCGAGGTGCATGTCGTCGCCGATGCTCCAGGGCCGGATTTCGCTGACGATCCCGCAGGAGGACTTGTGCGTGCGGTGCTCGCAGGCAGCCTCGGCGGCGTTCTGCTTCAGGCGCCAGGCGGCGTCCGGGACGACGCCGGGGAACTCGCTCGGCAGGTCGATGCCGGTGGGCTCGCCGACGCCCAGTTTCTTCGCCATGCTCTGAATCACGTCGCCGTGGGAGTTCGCGCGCTCGCCCACTTCGAAGAAGTAGGTGTCGGAGGAGACCTTCAGCGCTTCGACGAGGGGCACGGCGCCGAAGTCGGCCATTCCCGCGTTGCAGAACTTCTCGGTCGAGACTTCGATGCACTGACCGGCGCCGAGCGCTTCATCGGGTGTGATCACGCCGCCTTCCAGAGCGGCCATGGCGGTGATCGGCTTGAAGGTCGAGCCGGTGGGATAGGCGCCGTTGACGGCGCGGTTGTCCAGCGGGCCGGCTCCGCCCGAGTTGCCCTCGAGGCGGGCGAATTCGCGCTTGGTCAGCGGTTTGGCGAATTTGTTCGGGTCGAAGGTCGGGTAGGAGCCCATCGCGAGCACTTCGCCGTTGCGCGGGTCCATAGCCACGAAGGCGCCGCCGGTGGCGGGTTTGCCGCCCGCGCGCGCATTTTCGATCCCTTCCAGCAGCGCCTTTTCGCTCTCTTTCTGCAGGCCCATGTCGAGCGTCACCTTGAGGCTGTGGCCGGCCGTCGGGGCCGTCGCCGCCAGCGAGCTCGGGACGGGCTGGCCTGCGGAGTTGACCTCGATGCGCTGCACCCCGGAGCGCCCGCGCAGATAGCTGTCGTAATAGAACTCGAGTCCTTCCTGCCCGACGACGGTCCCCGCCGGGACGCCGCGGAAGGCCGAGAGCTTCAGCTCGTCTTCTGAGATCTCATCGACATGGCCGAGCACGTGCGCCGCCATCACCCCGTATGGGTACTCGCGGATGGAGACCGGCTGCTGCTGCACGCCCGGGAATTCGCTCTGGCGCTCCCCGAGCACCGTCAGCACGCCGGCCCCGGCGTCCGTCTTGATCGTCACGGGCGCATACGGCACCGCCGTCTCCCCCTTTTCGACCAGTTCGCCGACCCGCTTGCCGCTGATCTGCAGCAGCGCTCCGAGCCGGCGGTAGACGGCGTTGCGCTCACGGCCTTCCGGGGGCAGCTCCGAAGGCACGACCTGAACGGCGTTTGTCGTCCTGCTGGTCACGATCGGAACACCGTTGCGATCGAGTATCTCGCCGCGGGGGGCGGGGATCGGGATGTCGCGCACGCGGTTGGCGTTCGCCTCCTGCACGTACTGTTCGCCTGAGAGCACCTGCAGGTACCAGAGGCGGAAGAAGATCACGCCGAAGAGGACCATCGCTACCCCGCCGATGATCGCGACGCGGAGCGCGAGCTGCGGTGAGACGGGGATGCGCGGCTCGCTGGGGCGCACGCGCTCCATGGGATCCATGGGGCTCACGCGCGCGACAGGGGGCTCAGGCCGCCGGTCGTGTAGGCGCGCCTGCGCCGGCGCCGGCGGGGATCCTCGGGCAGCGCCCCCTCGAGCGCCCACCGCACGAGCGCCCACATCGGCAGCGCCACGACGGCGTTGACGATCACCTCGAAGATGATCTGGCGCAGCAGGTCAAGGCTCACGGGCGCATCCACGCCGAGCATGAACTCCATCAGCGAGTAGCCGATCAGCGAGATCGCGGTCGCTCCGGCGCCGACCACGAGCGGGGTGAGCGCCGCCTGCGGGTCGCGCACTTCGCGCAGGCGCCCGCACCAGAACCCGATCAGGGTGAAGATCAACGAGGTCAGCCCGAGCGTCTGCAGCAGTGCCAGGTCCACGAACAGGCCGACCGCGAAGCCGGCCGCAGCCCCGACCGTGGAGCCGCACAGCAGCCCGATGAAGGCGACGAGCAGCGGCGAGAGGTCGACGTTGACGCCGAAGATCGGGATCTCCGAGACCACCCCTATCTGGAACAGCACCACCACGAACACGAGCAGCGCCACGCGCCCGGCGAGCGAGCCTGAGATCGACGGGTTCATCCGCCGGTTCCCGTCGACGCGAGCTGTTCCCCGGATGCGCCGCTCGTCGAGGTGGACTGACCGGCGGGAAGCGCGATCACCGCGCGGCTGAGGCCTGAGGCGCGCGAGCCGGCCCCGGTCGTGAGCACCTCGACGATGTCGAGGTTGTGCAGGTCGGCGATCGGGTGCACGTTGACCGACTTGTAGGCGCTTTCTTCGTTGACCGAGGTCACCTGCCCGATCAGGATGCCGGGCGGGTAGAGCGATTCGTCCGGCGGCGCGACCGTACCGGAGGTGACGACGTATTCGCCCACGTTCGGCTGAGCGCTCGACGGCAGGTACTGCAGCAGCAGGTCGTTCGGTTCGCCGACCTTCGGCTGCAGGATGCCCGTGGCGGTGCTCGCGCCGATCCGCGCCGACACGCCCATCGAGCTCTCCGTGATCAGGTCGACCTGGGATGCGTCCGGCGCGCTCTGGGCGACCTTGCCGACGAGCCCTTCCCCGTTCACCACCGGGTCGTTCACGTGGATGCCCGAGGATTCGCCCTTGTCGATCGTGACCGTCGAGTACCACAGGTTCGGCGATTTGCCGATGACCGTCGCGGAGACGGGGTGATAGTCGGAGATGCCGAGCTGGTTCAGGTGGAAGAGCGCGAGCAGCTCGCGGTAGGAGCGTTTTTCCGCCTGCTCGGCCACCAGTTCGCGGCGCAGTTTGTCGGTCTGCTTCAGGGAGGCCGAGAGCTGGCTCTTGGCGTGCAGTGTGTCCCCCACCCAGCTGAAGGCGTCCCGGACCGGCTTCAGGGCCGCGTTGGCGCCCTCCTGGATCGGCGAGATGACGGTCAGGAAGCCGCGCTGCACCTGGTGCAGGCGTCCACCCTGGGCCTCACCGAAGTAGGCCGTAAGGAGCAGCAGAGATAACGCGACGAGCAGGATGAGGACCGCTCGCCTGCGCCGAACCGACTTGTCGTACACCGATGGCTACCTTCCGAAGCGTTCATGGGACAGAGTACCCGGGCCACAGGGCGTCTGTCGCAGCCGGCCTATCTGCGGCGGCGGTTGCGCGATGTGCGGTTGGACCGGTGGATCGCCTCGAACTCCTCGAGCGAGCGCCCGGACCCAACTGCCACGCAGGTGAGCGGCGATTCGGCCAGATGCGCAGGCATCTGCGTCTCCTCGCGAAGCCTCTCATCCAGGCCCTGAAGCAATGATCCGCCGCCCGCGAGCATGATCCCGCGGTCCATGATGTCCGAGGCGAGCTCGGGCGGCGTGCGGTCGAGGGTCTCCTTGACCGCTTCGATGATCTGGTTCAGCGGTTCCTCGAGGGCCTGGCGGATCTCCTCGCTCGTCAGGACCACCGTCTTGGGCAGCCCCGCGACCATGTCCCTGCCGCGGATCTCAGCCTGCAGCTCCTCTTCCATCGGGCAGGCCGAGCCGATCTCGAGCTTGAGCTCCTCAGCGGTCTGCTGGCCGATCAGGAGCTTGTACTCCTTCTTGGCGTAGTTGATGATCGCCTCGTCCATCTCGTCGCCCCCGACCCGGATCGACTGCGAGACGACGATGCCGCCGAGCGAGATCACGGCGACCTCGGAGGTGCCGCCGCCGATGTCGACGACCATCGAGCCGGTCGGCTCGCCGACCGGCAGGCCGGCGCCGATGGCGGCCGCCATCGGCTCCTCGATCAGGTAGGCGGTGCGGGCGCCGGCGGAGAGGCACGCCTCCTCGACGGCGCGCTTCTCGACGCCGGTGACCCCGGAGGGGACGCAGACGACGACGCGCGGGTGCGCCCAGCGGTTCTGGTGGACCTTCTGGATGAAGTGCCTGAGCATCTGCTCGGTGACGTCGAAGTCGGCGATCACGCCGTCCTTCAGGGGCCGGATCGCCTGGATCGTCCCGGGGGTGCGGCCGAGCATGCGCTTGGCCTCGATGCCGACAGCGTGGACTTCGCCGGTCCTGGAGTCGATCGCCACCACGCTCGGCTCTGAGAGCACGATGCCGCGACCCCGCACGTAGACGAGGGTGTTGGCGGTTCCGAGATCGACCGCCATGTCGCGGCCGCCGAATCCCGTCAGATAGCTGAAGATGCCCATAAAGAGAGAGCGGGAGCGCCTTGAACCGGTCCGGCGCCGCTTGGTCGCGGCTCGCTGAGCGGCCGGCGCTTAGTCGGTGCGCACCCGGATTTGAGTGTAGCGGAGCAGGGCCATTTGGCGAAAGCGCTGCGAGCCGTTTTGCACAGCTTTGAGGATGCCGCCCGCCCCACCCGCACGGCTCCGCTCAGGTGCTCAGCAGGGCCGGATACAGGTCCAGCAGCCGCGCGAGCGGAAGGCCGACGACGTTCTCATAGTCACCCTCGACCGCTCGCACCAGCGCGGCGCCCGCGCCCTGGATCGCGTAGCCCCCCGCCCGGCCCTGCCACTCCCCCGTGGCCAGATACCAGGAGATCATCCGCTCGGAGAGCTCGCGGAAGCTGACGCGGGTGCGCTCCAGCGCGGTCAGCTCGCGGTCCCCGTCCAGCACGGCCAGGCCGCTGAGCACGTCGTGCGTCCTTCCCGCCAGCGCGGAGAGGGTGGCCTTCGCGGTCTGCTCATCGGGCGGCTTGCCGTAGATCTCCCCACCCAGCGCAACCAGGGTGTCGCAGCCGATGATGACCTCGCCCGCTCCGGCGCGGGCTCCGGCGCGGGCCTTCGCCAGCGCGTTGTCCATCGCCACCGAGGCGGGGTCGCCGCTCGCGAGCTCGGGTGCACCCGTCACGCGCACGGTGAACTGGACCCCCAGGCGCTCGAGGATGGCCCGCCGCTGGGGCGAGGCCGATGCCAGGACGAGCGGCGCGCGCTCGTCCGCCGAGCCGGCCGCGTCGACTACCGCAGGTCCCCGAAGAACAGCGCGGCCTCGCGGGCAGCCGACTCCGGCGAATCGGACCCGTGCACCATGTTCTCGCCCATCTCGATCGCAAAGTCGCCGCGGATCGTTCCGGGAGCGGCCTCGAGCGGGTTGGTGGCGCCGATCACCTGCCTGGCGGCCTTCACGGCGTCGTTGCCCTCGAGGACCATGGCGACGATCGGCCCGGAGGTGATGAACTCGACGAGCTCGCCGAAGAACGGGCGCTCGGCGTGCTCGGCGTAGTGGCGCTCGGCCAGCTCGCGAGTCACGACCATGTGGCGGAGCGCGACGAGCACAAGGCCCTTGCGCTCGAAGCGGGCGATGATCTCGCCGGTGAGTCCGCGGGCGAACGCGTCGGGCTTTACGAGGATCAGAGTTCGGTCCATTGGTTGCCTTCTCTCGGGGTTGACGACGGTTCAGGCGCTCGGCCGCGGGCGGCGGGCGCGAGGCGCACGTGTAGCCGCGGCCGGCTCTGCAAGTGGGGCGGGATCCTGCTCGACGGAGTCCAGGGCCGTCGATGAGGCCCGGTCCAGATCGTCCGGCTCGCTCTCGGCGGCGGTCCGGCGCCTGCGTTTCCTGGGAGCTGAGAGCCCGGGTACGTCCGCCTCGCAGTAGGGGCAGATCGTCCACGTCTGGTCCAGCGGCCGCGAGCAGCTCACGCAGCGCTCCTTGAGCTTGCGCAGACAGCTCGGGCAGCGGATGAAGTCGCGCTCCACCGGGTAGTCGCAGTGCGGGCACAGCGACTGGTCGAGCTGATGCAGCCGCGCCTCGGCCGCCTGCATCTCGAGTTCGCGCTCGCGCACGTCCTCCAGATACTCGGGCGGGCGAAGGATCATGTAGACGATCGTCCCCACGAACGGGAACAGCGAGGCCACGGTGGCGCAGCCGACGAGCATTGGATCGAGGATCCTGCGGCGGGCGTCGGAGTACGTCCAGTAGATCAGCGAGAGGTACAGGACGACGACGAACAGCAGCAGTAGGTCGACGGCCAACTTCAAGCCGCTGCTTTCGATTCCGAAAATGGCAGGCGGTGGCATCGGCGCCCGCAGTTTAGAGAAACAAGCGGGCGAACCCGTAGCCAGCGGCGAAGAAGACCAGGATCACGAGCGCGACGATCAGCGCGACGGCGCCGATCATCGTCAGAACCGAGGGGCCCTCGGGGTTCATCCCGCGGCGCTCCTGTCGGCCCGGCCGAGCTCATTCCAGCCACCGGCGGCCGCGCGCGCGGCAAGGAGATCCCCGGCCAGATACACCGATCCGGTCACGAGAACGCCGGCGCCCCGCTCAAGGGCCCAGCTCTGCGCCGCCTGCAGCGCGCGTACGGGCCTGGGCTCGCACTCGACCGCCTCGAACCCGAGCTGGCGCGCGTGGGACTGGAGCGCAGCGGGGGGCAGCGCGCGGCTGCCGGGAGGCGCGGTGAACCACGCCCGCTCGCAGAGGGGCAGCAGCGCGGCGAGCATGCCGGCGGCGTCCTTGTCCTCCAGCACGCCGAGCACCAGCGCCAGCGGCCCGGGGCCGAGCACCTCCGGGAGCGACTCGACGAGCGCGGCGACGGCGGCGGGGTTGTGGGCGCCGTCGAGGATCGTCGGCGGCTGCTCGCTGATCAGCTCCAGTCGGCCCGGAACCCAGGTCGCGGCGCCGGCTCGCGCGATCGCGTCCTCGCTCGCCGTGATCCCGGCGCTCTGCAGGTACGCCAGCGCGGCGGCCCGCGCGAGCGCGAAGTTGCGGCGCTGGAACGCCCCGGGCGCCCGCAGCGCCCCCGTGCCGGCGCCTGCGTGCACGGTCGTTGCCCGACGGTCGGCTGCGACGCGCTCGGCGACGGCCAGCGCCTGCGGGTCGAGGTCCTCGCCGAGCACAAGGGTCCCCTCCGTCGCGAGCACGGCGAGCTTCTCCTCAGCGATGTCGGTGATCGTGGGGCCGAGCCAGCGGGTGTGCTCGAGCCCGACGTTGGTCAGGACCGTGATCGGAGCGTCGATGACGCTGGTCGCGTCGTAGCGGCCGCCCAGACCCGCCTCGACCACCGCGACCTGCACCTCCTGCTCGGCCATCTGCCACAGCGCGGCGGCCGTGATCAGTTCGAACTGCGTCACGTGGTCATCCTCGGCGAGCGTCCTGTTGACCCGGTCCGCCGCCCAGCTCGCCCTCGCGACGGCCTGCGCGAACGCGTCGCCGTCGAGCTCCTCGCCGTCGATGAGCAGCCTCTCGCTCCAGGAGATCAGGTGGGGCGAGGTGTAGGTGCCCGTCCGCAGGCCGTGCTCCTGCAGGATGGCGCTGATCATGCGGGTGGTCGAGGTCTTGCCGTTGGTACCGAGGACGTGGACCTTCCCGTAGCGGCGCTCAGGGGAGCCGAGCGCGGTCATCATCCTGTGCATCCGGTCAAGACCGAAGCGCATGCCGAACAGCTCGAGCGAGCGCAGCCGGCTCTCGGCGCGGGCGGGTGTCCAGGCGGGGCCCGCCGCGGCGGGCCCGGCGTCGTGCGGGGAGTCGTGTGGGTCCTGTGGCTGCATGGAGGGTGGCAGGCCTAGCCGGCGTGCCTGCGCAGATATTCGATGAACATCGGCCGGAGCGCCTCCCCGAGCGCACCGTCGCCGCTGTGCAGGGCATCGGAGATCAGGCCTTTTGAGAACTGGATGTCGTAGTCGGCCTCGCCCTCGTCACCGATCGACGCCTGCGCCGCGGGGATCACCTGCAGCAGGGACCAGAAGAATTTGATGTCCAGGTGCTTCTCGGCACGGCGCACGGCGCGGTCGTGCAGCTCCTTGGTGGAGAGCTGGTCGAGCTCATCGCTCACGGGGGTCTCGCCTGCGGCCGTCATCGGATCCTCATCAGACTTTCCCGCCGGCCTTCCCCTTGCCCGGGCGGGCGAGCGGAAGCAGGTCGCGGCCCATCCCCACGAGGTCCAGCTTGGCCGCGATCACCTTCAGCTCCGCGCGCTCGGCCTCGGTGAGCCTGTTCGGCAGCCCCTTGCTCCGGCCGAGCAGATGGGCAAGGCGCGAGCGCTCCTCCCTGCTCAGCGAGCGCCTGCGCCTGTCGATCATCAGGGCGGCCTGAAGCAGCAGCAGCCACGGGATGGGTTTCGACCGGAAGCTCAGCGAAAGTGGCGATTTCAGCGGTCCGGGCACATTCGCGATGGTAGCGGGGGCGCCGCGCACCCATGCCGCGGCAGGGGCTCGTCCCGCCACCGCCGGGGCCCCGCATCACGACCCGCACGTCCGTGCGGCTCAGGCGGACTCCTCGCGAAGGTCCTCGCGGGCGTCCTCGGGAGCGGCTTCCGTGACCAGGGTCGGCGTTAGGCCCTTCTCCACCGTCTCCTTGGTGACCACGCACTTCTTGACGTCGCGGCGCGAGGGCAGCTCGAACTGCACCTCGAGCAGGATTTCCTCGATGATCGAGCGCAGCCCGCGGGCACCCGTTTCGCGGGCGAGGCCCTTCTCGGCAACCGCGATCAGGGAGTCCTCCGAGAACACGAGCTCGATGCCGTCGAAGGCGAAGAAGCGCTGGAACTGCTTGACGAGCGCGTTGCGTGGCTCGACCAGGATCGAGACGAGGTCCTCGCGCGTGAGCTGGTGCACGGCCGACATCACCGGCAGGCGGCCGATGAACTCGGGGATCAGCCCGTATTCGATCAGGTCCTCGGGCAGGCAGTGTTCGAAGATCGCACCCGGGTCGCGCTCGGCCTTCTCCTCGATGGCGGCCGCGAAGCCGACGCCCTGGTGGCCGATGCGCCGCTCGATGACCTTGTCGAGGTTGGCGAACGCCCCTCCGCAGATGAAGAGCACGTTGGTCGTGTCGATCGTCAGGAACTCCTGATGGGGATGCTTGCGTCCGCCCTGCGGGGGCACAGAGGCCTGTGTGCCCTCGAGGATCTTCAGCAGCGCCTGCTGGACGCCCTCGCCGGAGACGTCGCGCGTGATCGACGGGTTGTCCGCCTTGCGGGCGATCTTGTCGACCTCGTCGATGTAGATGATCCCCGTTTCGGCCTTCTTGACGTCGTAGTCGGCGGCCTGGATCAGCTTCAGAAGGATGTTCTCAACGTCCTCGCCCACGTAGCCGGCCTCGGTCAGGGCCGTGGCGTCCGCGATCGCAAACGGCACGTTCAGCGTGCGTGCGAGCGTCTGGGCGAGCAGGGTCTTGCCGCAGCCGGTGGGACCGAGCAGGAGGATGTTCGACTTCTGCAGCTCGATGTCCGAATCTCCGGACATCATCATCTGCACCCGCTTGTAGTGGTTGTAGACGGCCACCGACAGCGTCCGCTTGGAGGGGTCCTGCCCGACGACGTACTCGTCGAGCACCTCGTAGATCTCCCGCGGCTTGGGGAGGTTCTCGATGTCGAACGCGGGCGGTGCCGAGAGCTCCTCGTCGATGATCTCGTTGCAGAGGTCGATGCACTCGTCGCAGATGTAGACCCCTGGTCCGGCGATGAGCTTCTTGACCTGGCGCTGGGACTTGCCGCAGAAGCTGCACAGGAGCTGCTCGTTGGAATCTGTCGGTCTGGCCATTTTGATGCTCTCTCCTGTCGGGCTCGCCGGGCGGGCCGTCTCGGTGCTACCTGCTCGAAAAGCGAGAGCCCGCCGCGCGGGCGCCCGCCTAGTGCTCCGAAATCACGCGATCGATGATGCCGTACTCCTTCGCCTCCTCCGAGCTCATGAAGTAGTCGCGCTCGGTGTCTTTGCGAACCTCCTCAAGGGCCTTGCCGGTGTGCTTGGCGATGATCTCGTCAAGCCGGCGGCGCACGTCGATGATCTCTTTGGCGTGGATCTCGATGTCGGTCGCCTGGCCCTGGAAGCTGGATGAGACCTGGTGGATCAGGATCTTGGCGTTCGGCAGCGCCATCCTCTTGCCCGGGGCGCCGCCCGCGAGCAGCAGCGCGCCCATCGACATCGCGATGCCGACGCAGATCGTCTGCACGTCGGGCTTGATGAACTGCATCGTGTCGTAGATCGCCAGACCCGCATACACCGACCCGCCGGGCGAGTTGATGTAGATCGAGACGTCCTTGTCGGGGTCCTCGGACTCCAGGTGCAGCAGCTGCGCGACGATCAGGTTCGCGATCTGATCGTCAACCGGGGTTCCCAGAAAGATGATTCGCTCGTTGAGCAGGCGGCTGTAGATGTCGAAGGCACGCTCACCTCGCGATGTCTGCTCAACGACCATTGGAACAAGTGGGCTCATAGTCCTCGCCTTTGTTTCGCTTCGCCTGCCGGATTCCTTCGAAGGCTATCGATCCGGTGTCCAGAGTCTGGACGCCTCGCCACCCTCTGACGGGGCCTGCTCGGTCTCCGCCTGACCCTTATCCGGGGTCCAAATCTGCTCGCGTGCCTGTGCCTGCGCCATGGCGATGGGCTTGGCTGCCTCGCTGACGAGGTCGATGGCCTGGCGGGCTGCGAGATCCTCGCGCACCTCATCCAGGCGGCCGGCGGAGCGCAACTGGGCCAGCAGTTCCTCCGCCGCGATGCCTTCGCGCTCGGCTGTGGGTGCCAGCGCCTCGATGATCTCCTCCTCGGAGGGGCTGATCTTCTCGGCCTCGACGATCGCGGTGATGACCGCCTCTCGCCTCAGCGCGATCTCGGCTTCGGGCTCCATCTCGGCGACGATCTCCTGCTCCTCGCGGCCGATGATCCCCAGGTAGGCCTCGCGCGAGATGCCGCGGTGGGAAAGCGTGTGGAGCATCCGCTCCCACATCTCCCCCGCGCGCGCCGTTACGAGCTCGGGTGTGACGTCGACGCTCGCGCCGGCGACGGCGGCATCCAGGGCAGCCTGGCGGAACTCGGCCTCGACCCGCTCCTCGTCGGCCTCCTTGATTTTGGTGCTGAGGTCCTCGCGGAGCTCGTTCATGTCGTCGAACCCGGCGTCGACGGCGAAGCTGTCGTCCTCCTCGGGTAGCTCCTTGAACTTGACCTCCTTGACCGTCACCTCGAAGGAGGCGTCACGGCCGGCGAGGTCGGCGTTGCCGTATTCGTCGGGGAAGCGGAGCGCGAGCGTGCGCTGCTCCCCGGCGGAGGCGCCGAGCAGTCCCTCCTCGAAGCCCTCGATCAGGTTTCCGCCCCCGAGCTCGACCAGCTGATCGCGGCCCTCTCCCCCGGCGAACGGCGTCCACTTCGGCTCCTCGCCCTCGGGGGTGTCGGCGTCCGGGAGCGATCCCACGTAGTCGATGACAACGAAGTCGCCCGTGTCCGCGGCCCGCTCGACGGTCTGCAGCCTGGCCAGGCGCTCGCGCATCGCGTCGATCTCCTGCTGAACCTGGCCGCTGTCGACCTCGGGCTCGCGGCGGCCCACCTCAAGTCCCCTGTAGTCGCCGAGCTTCGCCTTAGGGAGCACACCGATCTCGATGGAGAACTCCAGAGCCTGGCCCTGCGGGGGAAGGTCTCCGAGATCCACCTCAGGGTCTCCGACGGGGACGATCCCCGATGTCGCGATCGCGTGTGAGTACCAGCTGGAGAGCGTGTCGCGCACCGCTTCCTCGAGCACCGCCTCGCGGCCGATGCGCTGGATCACCAGTGGCGCGGGGACCTTGCCGCGCCTGAAGCCCGGGAGCTTCAGCTCGCGACCGAGCTGGCGAGCCTTGTGCTCGAGCCTGCCCTGGATCTCCTCCGGCGGGACCTCCACCTGTAGGCGCACTCGCGAGTCACCGAGGTCGGTGACCGTCGTCTTCAGGGCGGCGGGCATGTCCGCCACGATACCGTGCCGGCCGATGCGGGACCACACCTCACGGCGCCTTCTGCTCGAGGCCCGTCTGTGGACGGGGCGCGCGGCTCACCTCGTCGGTGGAGGCGCCGACGTCGCGCAGGCGCTCTCGCGCCATGTGCTGGCGGCGGCGCGCGCCCGGGCCCGTCTGGGCCTGGGCACACGCCGGAGCCCGCGGGATTAGGCGGCCGCGCCTGCGGCGTTGCGGCCGAACTGCAGCCTTGAGCCGCGCGGGAGGACCAGCACCGCGCAGGTCGAGTTCTCGATCAGGTGCGACGCGGATGAGCTGATGGAGACACGGCCCGGCTCCACGTCGGGACGCGAGTCGATCACGAGCAGGTCGGTCTGGTCGTTGGCGACCGGCTCGACGCTGGCGCCCAGAGCTGCGGCGAGGGCGTTGGCGGTGTCGTCCGCTCCGCCGTCGGCGTCGCCGACGGAGACGATGCGGCTGATCTTCGCGCCGCCGGGGACTTCGGCCAGGTCGACCGGCGCGATCGCGACAGCGGCGTTGCCACCCTCGAGAAGGCGCTCGGCGGAGTTGCCGATCGCGACGTGGCCTTTGGCGGTGTGGGAGTCCGAGCAGAACACGACGACGTCGGCTCCCTCGGCGGCGGCGAGCGCGCTGAGGCCGCGTGGCGTCGACGGGTCCGTCACGACGTGGCGGCCGGCTGCGGGGTTGCCGAGGATCTCGGCGCCCTTCGCGAGCACCTCCTGAGCCTGCTCGCTGTCGGCCTCGGGGGTGTGGCGCACGTATGCCAGGGAGACCTCTGCACCGGCGTTGCCGAGGATGCGGCCAAGGGCGATCGCGTCGTCCTCATTTGCGGTTCCGTCGTAGGAAACGATGACCTTTGACATTTCATTCTCCAGTTTCTTGCAGGCCGCGTCGGCGGCCGGGAAGTTTGCCTTATGAGTGCTCTTTCGTTTGAGTTTGGCAGGCTCCTGCCATTAGCACCAGTGAAGTTCATGATGGATGTTATAAGCTGTACTGATGCTTAACGTGGGTCGGTTGAAGGTCCTGCGAGAGGTCGGCTACCGCGGATCGCTCTCGGCCGCGGCGGAGGCGCTGTCCTATTCCCAGTCGGCCGTCTCCCAGCAGATCGCCGCGCTCGAGGCCGAAACCGGCGTGGCGCTGCTCGAGCGCCACCCCCGCGGCGTCAGCCTCACGGCGGCCGGCCAGACACTCGTCGGCCACGCGGAGGCGATCATCGCGCGCCTGGAGGCGGCCGATGCGGCGCTCGAGGCGATCGCGGGACTCCGCGGCGGGCGCCTGCGCATGGCCTCCTTCCCCACCGCCGGAGCGACACTCATGCCGCTCGCGATCGCGACGTTCCGCGCGTCCTACCCCGACGTCGAGCTGACGCTGGCCGAGGGCGAGCCCGAGGACATCGCGCCGCGCCTTCGAACCGGGGAGCTCGACCTCGCGCTGCTGTTCGAGTTCGCCGGGCAGACGTCGCTGGAGGGCGACATGATCAGGGTCGAGCTGCTCGAGGACCCGCTCGACCTCGCGCTCCCGCGTGATCACCGGCTCGCCCGCAGGAAGACGCTGCGCCTGTCCGAGCTCGCCGGCGAAGCGTGGGTGCAGACCTCGCGCTCGAGCCCGTGCGCGCAGCAGGTGCTCCGCAGCTGCCACGCCGCGGGCTTCGAGCCGAACGTCGCCTTCGAAAGCGACGACTACCAGACGGTCCAGGGACTGGTCGCCGCCGGCGTCGGGGTGGCGCTGATACCACGGCTCGCCCTCTCGGTCGTGCGGGAGGACATCCTGATCCGGGACCTCTCACCCGATGCGCCGAGCAGGCACGTGATCGCCGCCGCACCCGCTGGCTCCCGGCTGGTGCCGGCCGCGCCGGCGATGATGGGCGCCCTGGAGGAGGCGGCCGGCCGCCTTAAGCAGACGGGGCCCCCGGCTGTATAGCCGGGGGCCCCGTGCTGCATTGCTATCGGCTGTCGCGAGACCTAGAAGGCCGCCGCGACGAGTTTGCCGAGCTCCTTGTAGCCCGCAGCGGTCGGGTGAACGTCACCGTGCGCGATGTATTCCGTGTACTTTTCCAGCGTCTTTTTTTCGAGGCCGATCTTCTTGGCCTTTTCCTTGGCGGATTCGCCTTCTTTGTAGAGAGCGGCCTCAGGGTTGAAGACCCCGAACGGCTGAGCGACCGTCACGCCTTCGCCGAACGCATGTGCGGCAACCTCTGCTTCAAGGTTGGTGTTGAGCGCTTTCTGCAGTTCGTCACTGCCTGCAAGCGCCAGCGCCTCGGGGTTGTAGTAGCCGAGCAGGACGATCGGGCCTTTGTATTCGGCTTCACGCAGGACCTGGATCGTCACGCCGATGTTGGTGAGGATGTGTGTGAACACACCGCCCGGGTACGCATGACCCGACAGGCTCACTTCGCCCGCGATGCATGCTTCGGGGGTCGCGTAGCCGTTTTCTGCCCTGTACGTGCCGCTGAAGCATTTGGTGATGGTGTGAAGCTCGTCGTTGCTGCCGATCTGCAGCGTGACGGCCGTGATCGGCACCGCGCCTTTGAGGATCGACTGAGCAGCTTCGAGCTCCGAGGCGAAGCCGATTTCGGTCTTCAGCGGCGAGCCCTGAATGTTGTGATAGGCACAGGGTGCCGACACCTTCAGCGGCAGTTCTGATTTCGAAGCGCGGTAACCTTCGAGAAAGGTTCCGAGCGGACCGTTGCCGATCAGGCCATCACTGGTCTCACCGGGGCACGAGATGTTGAGCGTCTGGAGTTCGTGGCCCGCAGCCTTTTCCGTCTTGCCAAGCGCCTTCGCGACGTAGCCGACGAAGCCGCCTTCGTACTCATCCACGGGGTTGCACTTCGCCCCTTCGGTGAGCATCAGCTGGGTTTCGCCTTTTTCGTAGGCGACCGCCTCGGCTTCACAAGCCGCTTTGTTGGCGGTGATGTTGGCTTTTTCGGATGATCCTTTGTAGCCGAAGCTGATCGAGTCACCGAGTGCCAGGTAGCCGGTCTTGGTCAGCGGCGTCTTTGCGCCGGCTGTCGATGCAAACAGCGCCGAGGCGAGCAGTGCGATCGCCATGCATGCGACGAGCACCCCCCTCGGGCGGAACGATACTGCCGAGCCATTCATGGCTGACATCTCACATCCTCCTGTGTACAGCGGGTCGCACCGTCAGGCACAGCCCCTCATTGGATAATCCCTCTTGGGGCCCCGAACACCACTGAGCGCAGGGGACCGCAGCCGCAACATAGCCCCGCCTGTCAGCTATGTCAAATGCCCAGCGACCCATCCGGAGGGCGCTGATCGCGTCCGCCTCAGCTGCAAAATTGGGTGGCTCACGCAATCTGGAAGGCCGGTATATGTCATCCCTCAGCATCCTCCTGCTCATCGTCGGCGCCCTGCTCGGGGCCGCGCTTGCAGCCGTCGTGACGCGGCGCAGCCGCGAGCGCATGCGCGATGAGCTCAAGTCGATCTCGGTCGACGTTCTGTCCCAGACCGGCGACGCCCTCGCGCAGAGGGTGGCCGAGTCGCGGCGCGCGGAGGAGGAGCGCGCGGCAGGCGAGATGGCCAGGCGTGCGGAGGAGATCAAGGGCCTGGTGACACCGGTACAGGAGAAGCTCGGCCGTATGGAGGGCGAGATCGGCCGGCTCGAGCGCGAGCGCCGTCAGGCGCAGGGCGAGCTGTCGGAGATGGTCAGGGCGCTCGGGGAAGGCGTCGGAAGCCTGCGGCAGGAGACCGGCAACCTGGTCTCGGCGCTGAGGCGCCCGAGCACCCGCGGATCATGGGGTGAGATCCAGCTGCGCAACGTCGTCGAGATGGCGGGCATGGTCTCCCACTGCGACTTCATCGAGCAGAGCACGATCCAGACCGGCGAGGGGACGCTGCGCCCGGACATGCTCGTGCGCCTGCCCGGAGGCAAGGTCGTCGTCGTCGACTCGAAGGTCCCGCTGGACGCCTACCTGTCTTCTCTGGAGGCCACCGAGGACGACGAGCGCGCGATGCACGCCGCCAGGCACGCGCGCCAGACCCGCGATCACATCTCCAAACTCGCCGCGAAGGCGTACCAGAGCCAGTTCGACTCGACGCCCGAGTTCGTGGTCATGTTCGTACCCTCGGACGGCATCTACCAGGCGGCCCTCGCCCAGGATCCAGCGCTGATCGAGTACGGCGTCCAGCAGCAGGTCCTGATGGCGACGCCGACCACGCTGATCGGCCTGCTGTGGGCGGTGCACTACGGCTGGCGCCAGGAGCTCATCGCCGAGTCCGCACGCGAGATCGCCGAGTCCGCGCGCGAGCTTCACAGCCGTCTCGGCCGTTTCGCGCAGCCGCTCTCGAAGGTCGGGCGCCAGCTCGACTCCGCGGTCACGGCCTACAACGAGGCGGTCGGCTCCTTCGACCACCGTGTGATCCCCCAGGTCCGCAGGATCGAGCAGGCCGGCGCCGCCTCCGAAAAGGACGTCTCTGCTCCGGAGCCGATCGAGGTCACGGCCAGGGCCATCACCTCACAGCTCGAGCCGATCCCCGGCGAGCGCTCCGGCCTTCGCGCGGGCGAGGAGCCGTTCGCGTCGCTTCCGGGCGGCGCCGGCTCCGCCGCCTGAGCACCACCACCGCGACCAGCGCGAGGGCGACCGGCACGGTCGCCGGCAACTCGTCCACGAAGAAGAACAGGAAGTCCATCGCGAGCGCGATCCCCGCGGTCAGCAGCGCCCCGAGGCGCTGCTCGGCGCGCCCCATGCTCGCGATGAGAAGCGCCCCGAGCACGCCGGCGACGAAGAGGTCGCCGTAGCCCATCACCGCCGACCCGAACACCTCGCTCTGAAGCCTCGGCAGGCCGGCGGCCGGGTGCGCGGCATTCAGCGCGCTGTTGGGACGCTGGAGCAGGTCCGAGACGACGAGCGCGGTATCGGCGATCGCCATCGCGATGATCCCCGCGCCGAGCCACAGCGGAGGCGTCACCGCGGCGAGCAGGACCCCGAGCGACACGCAGCTGAGCGCGGAGAGGATCAGGGCGGCCGTGTTGCCGGCCAGCCCTCCCCTGTCCGCCCACGCCAGCGCGAACAGCGGCACCACCAGCCACGCCATCACAGGTCGCGCCCCGCGCATGAGCAGCCCGAGTGCGAGCGCGGCCAGCGGCGGCACCGCGACCAGCGCAAGGTAGGTCAGGCCCTGCGAAGAGGCCCGCTGGGCAGCTCCGGCGACGAGCACGAACGCGATCACCGACAGCGGCGGCACCGCCGCCCACAGGCGCCCGCTCATCCGCGCGAGCGCGGGCACCTCCAGCTTCCCGGGACAGGCGACGGTGACCCCCTGCACGAGCGACATCGCCGCAATCGAGATCCAGAACGGGAGCATCGCCAGTCAACATAGAGGCGCGGCGCCCGCGTCGGCTCCACTGCCGGCCAGCGGGGAGTTCGCTCAATGACCGAGCTGGACCGTCTTCACGACCAGCAGCAGCACGGCAAGGACGAGGTAGCCGCGCAACAGCAGCATCGCCGCCTTGCGCCCCGGCGACCACACCGGCCGCTCCAGCAGCGCCAGCGGCGGCATCGTCCAGGTGGTGCGGCGCTCCCTGGGAACCCGCTTCTGCACCTCCACCTTCGCCTGCGGGCGATTGCGCAGCGCGACGAGCCCGACCACGACCAGGACGGCGAGCAGGACCGCGGTCAGATACACGAACAGGGTCGCGACGTTCACGGTCGGGAAGACCGTGCTGACCATCAGGATCAGCGACAGCTCCACGAGCACGCCGATGATCACGCTCGCGATGGCGTTCAGCCACGACGGATTCGACCACGGCCCGAGCACCTCGCGGTCGTTGCACAGCAGCAGCAGGAACACCGTCGCGCTCGGCAGCAGCACGCCGGCGAGGGCCTGCACCGAGGTGGTGATGAGGCCGAGCGGGGCACCGGGTATGAGCACGATCCCGGCCGCTGCGAGGACCATCGCGGTGAACGTCGCGTAGAAGAGCTTCGCGTCGAGCGGCCCGCGGTTCAGCGAGTGCTTGGCGCCGAACACGTCGCCGAACGCATAGGACGTGGCGAGCGTCACCGCCGCCGCTCCGATCAGCGACGCGTTCAGCAGGATCACGGCGTAGAAGGCTCCGGCGGGCGCACCGAGCGTGCTCTGCAGAGCGCTCGCCACCGCACCCGCGTCCTGGAAGTGGCCGAAGTACTTGGTGCCGGTGAAGGCGAAGCCTGTGACGGCGATCAGTGCGCCCGCTCCGAGCACCACCACGAACGCGCCGACGACGGTGTCCACGCGCTCATAGTTGATCCATCTCGGCGTGATCCGCTTGTCGATGATGTTCGACTGCTGAAAGAACAGTTGCCACGGCGCGACCGTCGTTCCCACGATCGCGATGATCAGCAGCACAGCCGTGGAGCCGGCACCCCCCAGGATGCTCGGCTCAAGGGTGTGGTGCGCGATCTCGCCGAATTTCGGGTGGGCCAGGAACAGCAGCGGTATGACGAGAAAGTTCGCCACCACGAACACGTACATGAAGCGCTCCCAGCTGCGAAAGCT
Source organism: uncultured Solirubrobacteraceae bacterium (assembly GCA_963787115.1). Lineage (GTDB taxonomy): Bacteria > Actinomycetota > Thermoleophilia > Solirubrobacterales > Solirubrobacteraceae > Palsa-744. The sequence continues at coordinate 197,087 of CAWBBS010000004.1, read as the reverse complement.
CCCTGTGGAGGTGATCCCGATCAGAGCCAGCGCGGCCAGGGGCACCGCGACGAACTTGCTCACGCCGAAGTAGCCCAGCGCCAGGCTCACGCCTATGAACTCCGTCACGATCGTCAGGAAGTTCAGGATGAACAGGTCGCCCACCGAGAACCAGCCCCAGAAGCGCCCGAACCGCTCGTTGATGAGCCGGGCGTGTCCGACGCCGGTGACCGCGCCGAGCCGGATCACCATCTCCTGGTTGACGATCAGCACCGGTATCAGCAGGATCAGCACCCACAGCAGGCTCGCGCCGAAGTTCTGGCCGGCCTGCGAGTAGGTCGATACGCCACCGGCGTCGTTGTCGCCGACCATCACGATCAGCCCCGGTCCCATGATCGCGAGCAGCGCCATGCCGCGCGAGCGCCAGCCGTGGCGCTCGCCGGTGTCGTGCATGCTGATGGTCCCCAGGGCGCCCCGGATGTCACCGATGTGCGCCTCGTCAAGGACGGGCGGAACGCCCGATGGACGCTCCTCGTCGGGCACGAGCGTGCTCTGCTCGTCAGACATGTGCGGGCTGCTCCTTTCCTTGCTCGAGGGGCTTGCGGATAACGTCGAGGCTCACGCCCGCGCGGACCGCATCCCGTAGTGAGCTAGGTCAGGAGGGACAGGCCCGACGTGCGTGCGGCCGGCTGGGTACTTCGGGGCTGTTCTCGATCCATGCCGGCCTCCTTTCTGCGCAACGTGGGCTGTCTCACTTCAGCAGCCAGACTAGCAACGGAGACTCAGTCACGCACAACGCCGAAACGCCTTCTCCAGCCCGTCGGAAGGGTGCGCTCGAGGACGTCATCGACCGTCACCACGCCCACCATCCGCTCCCGCTCATCGACCACCGGCAGCATCACGAGGTTGTAGTCGGTCATCAGGCGCGCGACCTCGGGCAGATCAGCGTCGGTGGAGACGAACTCGGGCTCGCGCTCCACCACCTCCTCCAAAGGCCGGTTCAGGTCCGAGCGGAGCAGTGAGACGACGAGCGCGGACCCGAACAGCTTCTCGTCGGGGTCCCGCAGGTAGACGCTCGTCAGGGTGCCCGGGTCGCGGTCGCTCTCGCGCACGTGCTGTATCGCGTCGCCGACGGTTGCGCCGGGAGAGAGGCACACGAAGTCCGGGCTCATCATCCCCCCCGCCGTCTCCGGGTTGTAGTCGAGCAGGGCTTCGATTCGAGTGCGCTGCGCGGCGGGCAGCAGCGCCAGCACCCTGCCCCTGCGGTCCTGGTCGATCTCGGAGATCAGGTCGGCCGCGTCATCCGCCGCCATCCTCGCGATGACGGCCGCGACCTGCGTGTCAGGCCGCTCACGGATGAACTCGAGCTGGTGGTGCTCGTCGAGCTCCTCGAACACATCGGCCTCGAGCTCGCGATCCTGCCCGATCGCCTCGATCAGCTCCTCGCCCTCATCGTGGGAGGCGGCCTCGACGAGATCGGCGATCTCCGCGGGGTGAAGGTTCGCGAGCTTGCGGTGGGAGAAGCGCAGCCGGGCGGTCGGGACATGTCCGACGAATGGCTCCATGTCCGCCCAGTCGAGGAAGGGACGGTCGGCGATCATGCCGCGCATCCGACGCGGCAGCGCACGCCGGATTCGGGCGCGCGTCGTGTGATCCACGCCGACCACACGCCACCATCCGTCGATGCAGGCGAGCTCGATCTCGTGCGAGGTGATCAGCCGCGGCGGATCGGACTCCACGTCCACGAGCTTGCGGCCGAGCACGTCCCCAGCGAGCAGCACCTCACCCGGCCGGCGTTCGAAGCGTCCGAGGCTCAGCTTCTCGCCGGAGAGGCTGACTGCGCCCGGCTCCAGCGAGGCGATGCGGTCGACGGGGACGAACAGCTCGCGCCCGCCGATACGGGCCTTCAGCCCGGTCACCGGCGGATATCCGCCGTCGGCCAAGCGCACGATCAGGTCCTCGACCCTGCCGAGCCGCTCGCCCGCACGGTCGAGCAGCGGGCTTCGAAGGACTGACGAGAGATGCACGACGGACGCGGACAACGCTCTGTGAACGTTACGCCCTGTGGCGGACCAGCAGGGCCGCGCCGGTGGCGCCCCCGAGGTCTCCGAGTTGGGCGACCTGCACCTTGGGCGGGCGGAAATCCGAAAACAGATGCGGCTGCATCGCAACGGCGATGCGCTCGGCGAACGGCTCTCCGAGCTTCACGCCCAGCCCCCCGCCGATGATCACGTCCTCGACGTCGAGGACGTTCACGACCGACGCGACGCCGGCGCCGAGGGCGCGCACCGCACGGTCGATGACGTGTTCGGCGAGCTGATCCTTGCGATCGAGGGCGCGTGCCCAGATGCCGCTCGTCAGGCGCGTGCGGTTGTGCTCGCGCATCAACTTGAAGAGATCGGTCTTGTGGCCCTTCTCGTGATGCAGGTGGAGCGCGTGTTTTTCCATCGAGGCGCGGCCGGCATAGGCCTCCATGCAGCCGATCCGCCCGCACGTGCACCGTGCTCCATCGATCTCGACCACGATGTGGCCGATCTCGCCGGCACCTCCCCTGCCCGTCCACGGCTTGCCGTCGAGGATCAGCCCGGCGCCGACACCCGTGCCCCAGGAGACGCCCAGAATCGAGTTGTAGGGGCGTCCCGCGCCGAGCCGGAACTCCGCGTCGGTGGCGACCTGCACGTCATTGCCCACCTTCACAGGGCAGCCGAGCGCATCTTCCAGTGTCCTTGCGAGAGGAAAGTTGCCTTCCCACGAGGGAAGGTTGCGCGCGCTGGTGACGCTTCCGTCCTCTTCGATCGTGCCGGGAGAGCCGACACCCACGCCGGCGAGCTCATTCACCTGGATGCCGGCGCCATCCGCAGCCTCCCGTAGCGCCGCCTCCATCTCCGCGGCCACGTCCGCCGGGCCGCCTTCGGTCGGCGTTGACCGCCGCGACTTGCCGAGCACCTGCTCACCGTCGTCGAGGATCGCCGCCTGAATCTTGGTCCCGCCGAGATCGATCCCGCCGTAGAGCTCCATTCCACGCTGATCATCGCACACGTCAACCCGGCTGAGGAGGCCTTGACGGCCAAAGTCGTCTTTAGCCGAATTTATGCCGCGTTGCAGCCTTTCTTCGCCCGCTCTTACCAATCTGGAGCACCATGGACGTGACGTAATGACCGAACGCACCAGAGCATCCTGGGTCGTATACGCGCTGGGGGCTCTCTGCCTCGGCGCGATCGTCGCTGCGGTTCTCGTCGTGGGGCCCGCCTCCGGCAACACCGCAACCGTCACCAGAACCGCCACCGTCGCCGAAGGGGTGGTCCAGTCCACGGTCTCGGGCAGCGGGAACCTGCAGCCCGCGAGCCAGCTCAACCTGGGCTTTAAGACCTCGGGCACCGTCACGCACATCTACGTGACCCAGGGCCAGCACGTCGCCTCGGGCCAACTGATCGCGACGCTCGACCCGCAGAGCGCCGAAGTCACGCTCGAACAGTCCAAGGCGACGCTGCAGGCGGCCGAAGCGAACCTCGCCAAGGAGGAAGAAACCGACGGTGAAGGCTCCAGCGGCGCCGGCTCGAACGCGAGCGCCTCGACGGGGTCCGCCGGCGCGGTCGCGACGACGGCCTCCAGCACCCCGACGACCACAACGGCGCCGCAGGAACAGCAACCCACCCAGACCCCCACCACGTCGACCGGGCCCACCCAGACGACGACGACGAAGACGACCAGTACCCCGGCAGCTCCCACCACGACGACGAAGTCCTCAGGGGAAGGCCACTCGAGCGGCGAATCGAAATCCAACGAATCCGGGGAATCGAAATCGTCGTCCAGCTCCTCCACTTCGACCACATCGACGATCAGCGCCGCCACCCGCGAAGCGAACATCGCCTCCGCGCGGGCGGCCGTCAAGAGCGACGCCCTCACGGTTCAGAGCGACGAGCAGGCAGTCGAGAACACCCGCCTCTATGCGCCCGAAAGCGGCACGATCGCGTCGCTGGACGGCCAGGTCGGTGAAGACGTCTCGGCCAGCGGGACGACCCGAGCATCGAGCTCGTCAAGCTCATCGAGCGGCTCCTCCGGCGCCGGCACCTCCTCCGCGGGCGCCGCCGGCGCCCGCGCGAGCACCACCGGCGCATCCACCTCCTCCACATCATCCACGGGCTCGTCTAGCTCCGCCTTCGCCGTGCTCACCGACCTCAGCTCCATGCAGCTCGTCGTGCCCCTGAGCGAGTCCGAAGTGGGCGACGTGCACGAGGGCCAGATCGCCACGATCACCGTCGAAGCACTCAGCGGCAAGAAGCTCGCCGCGCACGTGTCCGAAGTCGCGATCCTGTCCACCAGCAACAGCGGGGTCGTCAGCTACGACGTCACATTCGTGCTCGACCAGATGGACGCCGGGCTCAAACCGGGCATGAGCGCGAGTGCAGAAGTGGTCGTCAACCAGGCCGAAGGCGTGAACGTGCCGACGAGCGCGATCACCGCGAGCACGGTGACCGTGGTGCGCGGCGGCAAACATGTCCGCCAGCGGGTCGTGACGGGGCTCGCCGGCAACAGCACGACAATCATCCTCAGCGGCCTGAAGGCGGGCGAAACGATCGTCCTGCCGAGCACGAGCACCACCAGCACATCGAGCCGCGGCTCGAGCTCGAGCAGGCTGGGAGGCGGTGGCCTCGGCGGCCTGCCTGGTGCGGGCGCCGGAGCCTTCTTCAGGGGCGGAGGATGATGGGCGGCCGCCGCACATCCGGGGGCCCGCACGTGCGGCCCCGCGGCCAGCCTCTCGTCAGGCGCGCGCCGATGCCCGCCGGCGGTCCTCCCAGGCCTCCGGTGATCGACGTGCACGGGGTCTCGAAGGTCTTCGAGCTCGGCCAGATCAGGGTGCGCGCGCTCCGCGATGTCTCGCTGCGGATCGACACCGGCGACTTCGTCGCGATCATGGGCGCCTCCGGCAGCGGCAAGAGCACGCTGATGAACATCCTGGGGTGCCTGGACATCCCGAGCGCCGGGCGCTATCTGATCGACGGCGTCGACGTCGGGCACATGGACGAGGACGACCTCGCGGACCTGCGCAACCGCAAGATCGGCTTCGTCTTCCAGAGCTTCAATCTCGTTGCGCGCACCAGCGCGCTGATCAACGTCGAGCTGCCGCTCGCCTACGCCGGCGTGCGGGGAGCCAAGCGCCGCGAACGTGCCGAACGCGCCCTGGCGTCGGTCGGCATGGCCAAGCGCATGCACCACCAGCCGTCCGAGCTCTCCGGCGGCCAGCAGCAGCGAGCCGCCGTCGCCCGCGCGATCGTGACCAACCCGTCGCTGATCCTCGCGGACGAGCCCACCGGCAACCTCGACTCCCACGCGACCGAGGACGTGCTGAGGATCTTCTCGAGCCTGAACGAGGAAGGACGCACCGTCGTTCTGATCACACACGAGCCCGACGTGGCCCAGCAGACCAAGAGGATCATCAGGCTCAGCGACGGCGAGATCGTCGAAGACCGCCGGCTGGCGGGAGTGCACGACGCGCCGCCGACGCCGCACGCGATGAAGTCCGCCCACCAACCGCCCGCTAGCGCAGCCCCGGCGCAATCATGATCGGCGCCGAGACACTTCGCATCGCCTGGAACGGCATCAGCGCCAACAAGCTGCGCTCGGGCCTGACCATCCTCGGGATGACGATCGGCGTCGCCTCGGTGATCGTGCTGATCGCGGTCGGCAACGGCTCCTCCAAGGCTGTTGCATCACGAATCCAGAGCCTCGGCACCAACGTGCTCGTCGTCCAGGGAAGCGGGGGCTTCCGCGGAGGCGCGCGCGCGGCGGCCACCAGCACCGTCTCGCTGACCAAGGCCGACGCGGAAGCGCTTCAGAACCCGGGCCTCGCACCGGACGTCAAGAGCGCATCCCCCGTGGTCACCGCGAGCAGCGTGAAACTGGTCTCGGGCAGCTCCAGCTACGAACCCTCGTCCTTCGTCGGCACCACACCGTCCTACCTCACCGCCCACAGCTACAGGGTCGCCGAAGGCGCCTCCTTCACCGAAGCCGACGTTCGCGAACACAGGCGAGTGGTCGTGCTTGGCCAGGAAGTCGTGCAGGAACTCTTCGCGGGTGCGAGCCCCGTCGGGCAGAACATCAAGGTCAACGGGAGCAACTACGAAGTCGTGGGCGTGCTGGCCAAAAAGGGCACCAACGGCGCGACCAACGAGGACGATGTGGTGATGGCTCCGATCACGACCGTGCAGGACGCGCTGACGGGTCCGGGGGCGATCGACTCGATCACCGTCCAGGCGAAGTCGGAAACGTCGCTGGACGCCGCCGAATCCGAGGTCACCCAGATCCTGGAGGAACGCCACAAGATCAAAGACACCTCCGAACCCGGATTCAGCGTCCTGAACCAGGGCTCGCTGCTCGAAACCTCCAGCTCCACCAGCAGCGTGTTCACGACGCTGCTCGGAGAGGTGGCCGCGATCTCGCTCCTGGTGGGAGGGATCGGCGTGATGAACATCATGCTCGTGTCGGTCACCGAGCGCACGCGGGAGATCGGCATCCGCAAGGCGATCGGGGCGAGGCGCAGCGACATCCTCACGCAGTTCCTGACCGAGGCTGTGCTCGTGTCCCTGTTCGGTGGGCTTCTGGGGGTGGCCGTCGGCATCATCGGCAGCCAGTTCGAAATCGCCGGCGTGCACCCCGAAGTTGCCAACTACTCGATAGTGCTGGCGTTCGGCGCGGCGCTGGCATCAGGACTGTTCTTTGGCACCTATCCAGCGGCCCGCGCGGCATCGATGCGGCCGATTGAGGCGCTTCGCTTTGAGTGATCCAATCTTCCCCCAAGAGGAGCATGCGATGGCAGATGAACCCGTGTCCGCGGCGGTGCAGGGCGACAGCACCCCAGCGACCGTCCCGCAGGCACGCCCGGCAGAGCCCGCCTATGCGAGCGATGAGTGGCTCGAAGAGTCTGATGAGGAGCTCCCTCGCCGGCCACGCCGGCGACTGCTCTCCCCGCTGCCGCTCGCGCTGCTCGGCGTTCTGCTCACGGCGTGCGGCTTCATTGGCGGAGTCCTGGTCGAGAAGGGCCAGAACTCCAGCTCGAGCTCGAGTGGCGCGTCGGGTCTCGCCTCGCGCTTCGCGGCGCTGCGCGGAGCGGCCTCCGGCGGCGCCGCCGCGGGAGGCGCAGGTCCCGGCGCGGCGAGCGGCTCGGCCGGCGGCTTCAGCAGGCCCACCGCCGGGACCGTCGCCTACCTCGACGGCAGCACCCTGTATGTGACCAACTCCGAAGGCAACACCGTGAAGGTGATCACCTCCGACGCCACGACGGTCAGCAAGACGGTCAAATCCGCCGTCAGGGACATCCGGCCCGGCGAAACCGTGACCGTGCGGGGCGCGAGCGGATCCGGCGGCGCGATCACCGCCGAAACGGTAACCGTTGGATCGAGCGGCTCCGGCCTGGCAGGATTGTTCGGAGGCTCATCGCCCAGCTCGAGCTCCGCCGGCTCCACGAGCTCCTCCTCAGGGGGACCGTCGCTCTTCGGGGGCGGATGAGCCGGCCCGCGGCCAGGCGCCGCCGCCCGGCGACGCCGCCACAGGACACGAGTGCACCACACGCGCGCCCGCGGCAGACAAACAAACAAGGAGACAGACAGCCCAAATGAACTCACGCAGAATCAGAACGACCGCCGTGGCCGCCCTCGTGCTCGCGCTCGCGCTCGCGCTCGCCGCATGCGGCTCATCGAGCAGTTCGACCGCGACCAGCGCGACGAGCAGCGCCAGCGCCAGCACCAAGACCGCGCCTGGCACCGGCGGGGCCGGCGGCTTCAGCGGCCGCATCAGCGCCTTCCGCACCTGCATGTCCAAGCAGGGCATCACCCTGCCCCAGCGCAAACCCGGCCAGGGCGGCGGGGGCGGGCTGCTGGGGGGCGGAGCCGGGACAGGAACGGGTACCACGCCTCAGACGCCGCAGCTGCCGGCGGGTGTGAGCAAGGCTCAGTACGAAGCCGCGCTGAAGAAGTGCGCCGCCCTGCGGCCCAAATTCGGCCCGCCGGGCGCCGGCGGCGCCAACCGGCTGAAGAGCCCGCTCTTCACGGCCGCACTGACGAAGTTCGCGGCATGCATGAACACCAACGGCATCAAGCTGCCGGCGCCGAACACATCCGGCAAGGGCCCCGTGTTCAACACCACAGGCATCAACACGGCGAGCACGCAGTTCAAGACCGCCGAGGCGAAGTGCGCAGCGCTCCTGCGCTCCGGCTTCCAGCGCGGCGGCGGGACGCGCGAAAACGCGGCCGCCACGCAGGCGGGCTGACCTCAGAGGCGCTGGGTCCGCAGGGATGCGGGCCCAGCAGCCCGGCCTGGCTGCGGGGAGGAACCCCGCAGTCTCAGGGGCGTGTGGTCTTGGGGTCGGTGACCGCGGACGAGCTGGGCTTTGAGGCCACGACCGGCGCCGGGATCGCCGCAACCCGGACGAGCAGCTGGTTCCACTCGGAGGCGGTCAGCGAACCGGTGGTGACAACGGGGGCTGCGGCGACGGCACCGGTGGTCGCCGAGTGTGCCGCGGATTTCACCGACGCCGTGGTGAGCGCCGCTGCAGGCTTTACGGGCGCGAAGGTGAGACGGATGCGGTTCCAGAACGCTGAGCGCGCTTTCGTCGCGGACTGTCCCGGGTAGCGCATGAGGCTCGCGATGCTGCTGGGCACGAACTTCTCGGGAAGCGTGAGCAGCGTGCGGATCGTCAGGTCGGTAATGGTGCCCGGACCCTGGTGGCCGGCGATGAGCTTGCCGTCGATCGCCGAGATGTCGACCCAGTCGCCGTCCTTCTGGCCGGCGATCGCCGAGTGGCCGGCGGTGCAGCCCAGAGCCCTGACGGTCGGCTTCAGTCCGCTGCGCGAGAGGAAGGCGAGCAGGGCCAGCACGCGGCTGTCCGCCGCGCCGGAGGCGACTTCGCGCCTCTCGCACGCGCCGAGCGTGATGCCGGGGTCCGAGAGGACCGTGCGCTGGAGCTCGGTCTTGGAGAGCAGGAACACGTCGCTCGCGGTGGCACCGAGGAGTGCGTCGGTGGCACGCGCGCCCTGCGGGTGCAGCGCCGTCTGGAGCTCAGCCCAGTTGGCGAGGATCGGGCCAGGATCGATCGTGGCCGAGTCGCCGGCAGGCCGGATCGCGAAACGGATCGTGCCCTTGCCGCTGCCCGCGGAGGTGCTCACCTTGCCGAGCACGGTGCCGGCCGGGACCACGGAACCGACGGCGAGCCGCTGGCGCTGCTCGGACTTGCGGACGGCCGCGGCGTGAGCGGCGCTGACCGCGGCTGCCGCGCGCGCGTCTTCGTTACCGGGGTGTGCGTACAGGCGGACCCGGCCCATGCCCGCGGGCGGGGCTTCGCCGGATGCGCCCGGGAGCGCCGCCTGGCCGGATGCGGCGGTGGCTTTGACCTTCGCCTTGGGCGTCTTGACGCTCAGCGTGGTGGGCGTCTGGACGCCCGCGCTCGCAGCCTGTGAGGGCGCGGGATCCTTGGTGCTCGCTGCCTGGACGACCGGCGATGAGGGCGCCGCGGCGGCCTTGGGCGGCACGTAGTCGTGCGCGAGGCTGCCGAGGCCGGCGTAGGTGAAGAGGTCTCCGTAGACGTCGCGCAGGACGATGTAGCGACCGAGGCTCGACGAGACGCCCATGTGGGCGATGCGCCCGTCCTGGACGGCGACCACCGAGGCGTCCGGGGAGCCGGAGAGCGTCGCGAGCAGCGGCGGCGAGGCCTTGGCCGCTGCCGTCTTCGCCTTTGTGCTCGCTGCGGCGGGGGTGACGGCGGAGGATGACCCGGTCGCGGCGGACGCCGAGGAGCCGCTCACTTCGGCGGCGGCGCTCTGGGGCGAGACGGCGCTCGCGCCGGCGGTGGCGGTCGACGCGGACAGCGCCTGCGCTTCCGGCAGCAGCCATGAGACCTTTGTTCCGCTGACCGGCAGGCGGCCGTCGATCAGGCCCGTGAGAGTCGCGATCACGACCTTCGGGTAGGTGGAGATCAGCTTGGCCCTCAGCAGAACCGAGTCGGCATATTCTTCGGAGTGGTTGTAGGCGAGGATCGCGCCGCGCAGATTGGTCTCCGCGCCCGCGGCACGCAGGTAGCGGGCGGCGGCGAAGACGGCATCGACGGGGTTGTAGGGATCTGCGTAGCCGGCGTCCAGGGCGTCAACCCCGTACTGGAGCCAGGTCGCGGGCATGAACTGCATCCAGCCGACCGCGCCGGCGCTGGAGACGGACTGGTCGGCGCCGTAGTCGGTCTCGATTTCGTTGATGGCTGCGAGGATCTGCCACGGCACCCCGTACTGCACGGCGGCCGCCTTGTAGACGGGGAGCAGGAAGAGCGGGATCCGGTAGAAGGACAGCGCCTCGACGGACGACTGAGATGATGCCAGCAGCGCCGCCAGCGCACCCGCGCTGGCGATCGCCTGCGGCGAGGTAGCGACCTTGTTGGCCGCCTTGGCTTCTTCCGCCGCCTTGGTCTTGGCCTTGCTGGTCGCCGACTGGCTCTTGGCGCGACGGGTCGCCGACTTCTTCTGGGGACGCTGCAGAACGACCGTCGGGACTTCGGCGGGCGTCGTCGCGGGCGTCGTCGTGGTCGGAACCGTGGACGTCGGCGTCGCAGCGGGCGTCGTGGCCGGCGCGCTCGCCGTTTCAGTCGTCGTGGGCGTGGTGGCGGGCGTCGTGACGGGCGCTTCAGGCGTGGGCTGCGGCGTTGTTTCGGCCGCCGTCGTCGTAGTGGACGCTTCGGTGGTGGGTGTGCCGCCGGCCGCCATGGCCGCAGGCGCGTAGAAACCAGCCGCCGTCAGACCCCCTCCTGCGAGGGCCGACATGACTGCGCGAAGCGCCTTTCGCCGGGCGTTTACGACGTGCGGCATGCTGTTTTCTTGTTCATCTCGGGTCGTCCCTTGTCGTGGTTGGCGCCGTTAGCCCACAATCGCGGGATACGCCCACCGGCATTCTTATCGGCAGAACACCAGGAATCCGTAAAGGATTCGTAATCACACCGTAAGCTCATTGGAGTCCCGCGTCCATGGGTGAACGCCCGCGACCCTACATGCGGGTCCGGAAATAGGTCGCGGTAGACCGCGACGGACAAGCTCTTGCACGAGCGCCTCTTCGCGGCCGCGGGCCCTACTCCTTCCCGCGCGCCCGCGCCTCGCCGGCCGCAGCCCCGAGGGCCCGTTGTCTGCGCCTTCGCGCGCGCTACGCGGTACTCTGACCGCGTGGAAGCCATCTTTTCAGTGCTCCAGATCGTTATTTCGGTCGTCCTGATCCTGCTCGTGCTCATGCACTCGGGCAAAGACGCCGGCCTTTCCGGCGCCTTCGGAGCGGGCAGCGGCCAGGGCCCTCTGGGTGGAGGCTCGATGGTGGAGCGCAACCTGAACCGCTGGACCATCTTCTTCGCCGTCCTGTTCTTTCTGAACGCCATCCTGCTGCTCAAGGCCCCCTGGTCCTGAGCCGCGGCTGCACTCAGCACCGCTAGATCAGTCGTCCACGGCCTCGCGGGCCGCGACGTCCTGCTCGGCCTCCTGGCGCTGGGCGTCGACCCCGAGCTCCTCGAGCCTGTTGAGGATCTGCAGGGCCTGTGCCCGCAGTCCGGCGTCGATGGCCGTGTAGTCCTCGTGCGACAGCTTGCCTGTCCGGTAGTCGAGCTCCGCGTCGCGGATCTCCCGGTACTTGGCCTCCCGCTCGGCCTCGAGCTCCTCGCGCAGGGCCAGAATCTGCGGATCGGTCCGCTCGGGCTCGGACTCGCCCTCATCCGCAAGCCGCTGCTGGCGCAGCGGCGCGCTAACGACGGCCACGGCGAGCAGGAGGAGCAGCGCGGCGGCGATTACGACTGTGGGGTTCACGGCTTCGTGTCCACGCCTGAGCCCCGGGGCTCAGGCGCGGGCCATGCCGCGGGCCTGGCGAGCCCGTGAGCGCGCCGCGACACGGCGGCGTACGGTGCTCGGAGCGGGCCAGATGGCTATCAGGCCGCCGCACAGGACGATCATGCCGCCGGTCCAGATCCAAATGACCAGGGGCGAGACGATGAAATGGAACTGGGCTGGCGGCGGGTTCTTCAGATACTCGCGGGCCAGGTATCCGATGGCGACGATCGCCGTTTCGGAGGAGAGCGTCGAATTGCCGACCTTCACGATCCTCTGAAGGGCGGGGGCTTCGATGTCGGGCGCGATCGCCGTCCAGATGTCGCGGGCGAAGCTCGAGTCGTTCGCGATGTGACTGACCGGCTGGCCCCCGATCAGGCTGCCCACCGAACCCTGGGTGGGGTCGCCTGAGGTGTAGAAGCCCTCGCTCGGGTTCAGCGTGGCGACGTGGCGGCCACCGCGGCTGACGTCGACCACCGCTCCCAGGCTGAGCGTCGAACCGGTGTGCGCCGCGTCGTAGCGCGGCGTGATGGTCGCCGTCGGGCGCACGTAGCGGACCGTGTAGGCGCCCACGCGCGTGGACTGGCCGGGCGAGAGACCGATCTCGGATGCGTGCTGGAAGGACGAGGAGGCCGCCACGCCCACGAACAGGACCGCGATGCCCACGTGGACGATGTAGCCGCCATAGCGCCTTCGGTTCCTGCGGACAAGCGACACCAGGGCACGCGGAATAGATTCGCCCGCCATCGCCCGGCGCGCACGCGTGCCTCTGTAGAACTCCTGCCCCACGCTGCCGAACACGAATGCGGCGCAGCAGAACATCGCGATCGCGCCGGGCTTGTGGGAAACGCCTGCCACCAGCAGCACGACCAGCGTCACCAGGGCCGCGACGACGGGCACCATGAAGTTGCGCCTCGCGTTGGCGAGCGTCGCCCGCCGCCACGCGATCACGGGGCCGATGCCGCTCAGCAGCACGAGGATCAGCGCGAGCGGGACGGTGTAGCGGTCAAACCACGGTGGACCGACGGAGGCTTCCTGGCCCGTGAGCGCCTCGGAGATGAGCGGGAAGTAGGTGCCCCAGAAGATCACGAAGCAGAGCCCGACAAGCACGATGTTGTTCGCGATGAACATCGCCTCGCGCGAGAGCAGCGAGTCGAGACGGTGCTCGGAGCGCAGCATGTCCCTGCGCGAGACCACGAGATAGATCGAGCCCGCGATCAGGACCCCGATGAGGACCACGAACGGAACCCCCAGGGTCGCCCCGCCAAAGGCGTGGATCGAGTTCAGGACCCCGCTGCGAACCAGGAACGTGCCCATGATGGCGAGGGTTCCGGTGGCCAGGACGAGCGAGACGTTCCAGACCTTCAGCATCCCCCGCTTCTCCTGGATCATCAGCGAATGCAGGAAGGCCGTGCCAGTCAGCCACGGCATCAGCGACGCGTTCTCGACGGCGTCCCAGCCCCAGTAGCCGCCCCATCCGAGCTCCGAGTAGGACCAGCGGGCGCCGAGCAGGATTCCCATACCAAGGAAGAGCCACGCCGCGAACGCGAAACGCCGGATCGACCTGATCCATTCCGCGTCGACCCGCCGGGCCAGCAGCGCGCCCATCCCGAACGCGAGCGGGATCGTGCACAGCGTGTAGCCGGAGTACAGCATCGGCGGGTGGATCATCATCGTCGGGAAGCGCAGCAGCGGGTCCAGGCCCACGCCTTCCGCCGGTGCCGGGGTGGTCGTCTTGAACGGGTTGGCGTAGAAGATCATCAGCGAGACGAAGAAGCCGGCGAAGCCGAGCAGGATCGCCGTCGCATAGCCCGCGATGTCGCGCATCCGCTTGCGGGTCAGGAACAGCGCGAGGCTCGCCCACATCGACAGCAGCCACGCCCACAGGAGCAGCGACCCTTCCTGGGAGGACCACACCGCGGCGGCCCTGTAGCCCTCGGGCGTCGTGCGGCTGGAGGTGTCCGCGACGGTGTTGAACGTGAAGTCGTTGCGCAGGAACGCGATCTCGAGCACCGCGAACGCCACGGTCAGGAGCCCGGCGAGCGTGTAGACGGCCCTTCTGCCGGAGTCCGAGAACTCGATGCGGCCGGTTCGGACGCCGTAGATCGAAGCGCAGATCCCGTAGACGCAGAGCGCCAGCGCGAGCAGCAGGCAGGCGAAGCCGAGGCCGGCCATCAGCGCCTGCGCTCAGAGGGTCGCGTGGACGCCGCGCGCGGTCCCACTCAGGAGGTCTGCTTCTCGCCCGCCGGCGCGGTCTTGAACTTCGAGGGGCACTTGGTTATCAGCGAGTTGCGTTCCCCCACGAAGCGACCGTCCTGCTTCTCGACGGTCACGATCACCTCGCGGCCTTCGCGGAACGGGTCCGGGACGGTGCCGGTGTACGCGAGCGGGATCGCGGTACCGCCGGTCCTGTCCTCCACGCTGAAGTTGAGTACGGCCCCTTCGCGCCGCACCGAACCGGCGGCAACGGTGCCCGTCACCTCGTAGCTGCGGCCGGGCTGCGCCTCCCGCACGAGTTGGGTGGGGCTCAGCGCCGGGCTGGCGGCGCTGAAGCTCGTGTATATGAGGGCGCTGGCGAGCAAAACCGCCGCGCTGAGTGCAACCACCAGGCGCACCGTTCGCTTGCGTGCGGGATTCATCCCCGCAAGTATCGCAAACAGCCGCCCTGGGCCCCAAACTCCAGCCGCCCGGGGATGGCTGGAGGGGCGCGTCCGCGGCGGCGTGCAGACTCCCCGCCGCGCGCCAGACGAGGATTCAATGGTTCGACCGCGAAACCTTCCGGTGTGCGAGGCGTTGTAGGGAGTAACTCATGATGAAACCGACCCTTCTACATACGCGCGGCGAAGGCCGCCGCCGTCACGACCGCCGCCGCGGCGTGGTGGTGCACATACCCCAGGTCGAGCACCGCGCCCCGGACCCCGATGTCAGGCGCGTGCAGGAGGCGGGAGGTCCCGTCGACAACGCGTCCTACAGCTGCCAGTGCGGCTACATGTTCTGCGCGGCGGTCTCGACGACCGTCTCGTGCCCGCACTGCGGGTCGCTTCAGGCCTGGTAGGCGGCTTTCCGGCCGGTGGCCGGCTGCAGGTCGATCAGCGCGCCACGGGTGCTAGCCGCGAGCTGCGCTGCCACGCGGGCCTCGTCGATGTCGCGGTAGTGGGTCACCCTCTCGGCCCAGCCGTCAGCCCAGAGGAACAACGGTGCGTAGCGCAGGTGCAGGCGTGCGCGGCTGCCGGCGGGCTTGGCCCGCTGGACCGCCACGGCCAAGATGACGCCGCTGCCCAGGTCGCTCAACTCCTCGATGTCGACGGCGTACTCGTCCATCACGCCCATCCAGTCCTGCAGCGAGCGACGGATCGCCGTAAGGCCCGTGTGAGATCCCAGCCCCCACCTCGTGACGTCCCACACCGAGCTCGCCCGGAAAATTCCCATCAGGGCGTCGACGTCGCGGGCGCCCGCGCTGACGAACGAGGCGCGTGTGCGCTCGAGGTCGCTACCAGGGGACTGCCCGGCCACCATGGTCACCGCAGTATCCGCTTCTGCCGGCTTCGGTGACTCGCGCCCCCTCCCGCGGTCCCCGCGACGACGGAACGCTCCGACCGGACCGGAGAGTTCCGCACGGGACGGGAGCCGGCCCTTGTAGGCTGAGGCGCCCGTGGCCGAGATCTCTCCCGCCCTCTATCGCGCCGGCTCAGGCGAGCAGGTCGTCCTGCTGCACGGCTTCACGGGAACATGGCGGCACTTCCGGCCGCTGCTCGGCGACCTTGTCGCGCGCTACGAGGTCATCGCCCCGACCCTGTCGGGCCACGCCGGGGGACCCGCGTTCCCGGCCACCGCCACGCTGACGCTCGAAGGCGCAGCGGACCTGCTCGAATCGCAGCTCGACGAGCTGGGCGTCGGGGAAGCCCACATCGTCGGCAACTCGATGGGCGGCGCCCTCGCGCTGGAACTGGCCAAGCGCGGCCGTGCGCGCTCGGTCGTCGCGCTGGCACCGGGCGGGGGCTGGAACGCCGGCGACGGCGAGGCCCAGCGCCTCTCGCGCTACTTCGCGCGCCAGATCCGCCTCACGAAGCGGTTCGAGCGCCGCCTCGATGGGCTGATGCGCCAGGCGCCTTTCCGGCACGGGGCGCTGCGCGACATCATGCGGCACGGCGAGCTCGTCTCCCCCGCGGATGCGGTGGACATGACCCGGGCCTCGATGAACTGCTCGATCGCCGACCACGTGATCGCCGCGCTCTCCAGCGAGCAGGGCGTCACGGTCCACGACCTGGACCGGATCACCTGCCCGGTGCTGCTCGCCACGCCCGAGCACGACCGCATCCTGCCGCCCGCTCTGCATGCTCCGCGCTTTCGGAGCGAGATCCCCGGGGTGCACCCCCGTGTGCTGCTGGGCTGCGGCCACGTGCCGATGTGGGATGACACCCCGCTGGTGCTCAATACGATCATAGACTTCGTCGGGCGCCACTCTCGCCGGCCCGGTGCGGCGGCGGAGAGAGCCCCCGCCCAGATCTAGCTCCCGCGCCCTCCGCCACCGGGAGGGCCGCGCTCGTTTGTCAGGCTGTCGGCGGTGCAGCTTACGGATTCACTGGCGCAGGCCTGGCCTCCGTTCGTCCTGGTCACCGGCCTGCTGATGATCGGTCTGGTCGCCAGCCGGGACGGCCTGTTCAGGCGCGCCGGAATCGCGCTTGAGCGGATGCCCGGAGGGTCGGCTGCCCTGCTCGCAGCGTGCCTGGCACTCGATGCGGCCACCACTGCCGTCCTGAACCTCGACACCGCGGTCGTGTTCCTCACGCCGGTCCTTGTCCATGCCGCCAGGGAGCGAAGCGCCAAGGAGGATGCGTTCCTCTACGGGGCGGTCTTCATGGCGAACGCCTCCTCGCTGTACCTGCCGGGGTCGAACCTCACGAACCTGCTGGTGCTGGCGCACCAGCCGCTCTCGGGCGGGCAGTTCGCGGCCCGCATGCTCGCGCCCGCGCTGGCGGCGACACTCGCAACAGCCATCGGGCTGTTCGTCCTCTTCGCCCGCGCGCTTCGACATGGCGTTCGTGAGCCCGGCGGTCGCAGCCGAGAGGCCCAGCTGCGCCCGGCCGGGCTGATCGCGGCGCTCGCGGCGGCCGTCCTGACCGTCGCGCTGCGCAGCCCAGCGATCCCGGTGTTCTGCGTCGGCCTGGCGGCGGTGCTGCTCGAGATCGCCCGCGGGCGGCTCACGTCGGCGGAAGTTCTGCGGGCGATCGGTCCGGTGGTACTCCTGAGCCTGTTCCTGGTGAGCGTCGCGCTCGGCGTGCTCGCCCGCGACTGGAGCGGCCCGTCGCAGCTGCTCGGCGAGAGCGGGCGCTGGGGAACGACCGCCGTCGGAGCAATCACCGCGATCCTGATCAACAACCTGCCTGCGGCCGTCCTGCTCTCGGCTCGGCCCCTCGCCCACCCGCGGGCGCTGCTGATCGGGCTGAACCTGGGCCCGAACCTCGCCGCGAGCGGGTCGCTGTCCGCCTATCTCTGGTGGCGCGCGGCGCGGCAGGTCAAGGCGCAGCCGTCACTCGCGGCCTTCTCGCGACGGGGCGTGCCGCTCGCGATCCTCGCGATGGTCGCCGCGCTCCTGGCGAGCACCGTGTTCGCGACCCCCTCCTGAGCGCACCTGCGGCGGCGGACCGCCGTTGCGAGGACCGGCGCGTAGACTGGCCCGATGCTCACGCGCGACGGACTCCACAGCCTGGCCACCGAGCCCGCCGGCGAGCTGATCGTCAGCGTCTTCGCCCGCACCGACCCGCGCGAACCCTCGAACACGACCTCCACCCCGGGCTGGCAGATCGCCCTGCGCGACGGGCTCAGCGCTCTCACCGAGCAGCTGGAAGCGGACGGCGAGCGCACCGACCGGCTCGCCTTCCGCCCGCTGCGCGAGAGGATCGAAAAGGAGTTCCTCGAGCTCGACGGCGCCGAGCGGGCCCGCAGCGTCGCGCTGTTCGCGGACATCAGCGGCGAACGCTTCGAGATCTTCAGCCTGCAGCTGCCGGTGCGCCGGGACCTGGTTATCGCGGACAGCAGGCCGTTCGTCTCTCCGCTGGTCGACATCGCGGACCGCGGATCCCGGACCGGGATCATCCTCGCGAGCGGCGACGCCGTCAGGCTCGTGCAGATCGAGCAGGCCGAGGCGAGCGAGCCGGCGGACTCGACCTACGAGCTCACGCTGGGGGACTGGCGTTCCTTCGGGGGTTCCGCCGGCGGCGGTCCCGTGCGGGGCAGGCAGGTCACCTCCCACAAGGAGCAGTACGAGGCGCGCGTGGATGCCCAGCGCCATCACCTCTTCGAGGCGGCCGTGACGGAGACCGCAAAGCGACTGCACACCCTCGGCTGGGAGCGGATAGTCCTGTGCTGCGAGCGTGAGATCGCGACGCGCTTCCGCCAGACCCTGCCCGCCGAGATCAGCGACCGCGTCGTCGCGGAGAGCGACGTGAACCTGCTCGGCGAGGAGCCCGCCGCGATCGCGGAGGCGCTCGAGGGCGTCATCGACGAGGCCTGGTCCAGCCGGACAGGAGCGCTCGTCGACCTCGCGCTCGAACGCGCGCAGGCGGGCGGCGCCGGCGCGCTCGGCGCCCAGGAGACGTTCGCTGCCCTCTCCGAGGGCCGCGTGGCCCACCTTCTCCTCGATCCTGACCAGGACTTCTCGCTCGTCGCCGACATGATCCGCCCGCCGCTTGACTGCCCCGCAGCCCTGATCGGCGAGCGCGCCGTGGAGAGCGCCGTCGCCACCGGCGCAGAGGTGACCGCTGTCGCGGACAGCGCATCACCCGCTCTTGCCGACGCCGGCGGCATCCTGGCGCTGCTCAGATACTGAAGGGCACCCGCGGCAGTGAGGCCGCGTGAGATTCTCGGCCCCTGCGGGGGAGTTTCGGAGATACTCGCGCCATGCGCTCCACTCACGCTCGTCGCGGGTGAGAACCCGTGACCCGGTGCACCGTCTGCTCATCGGAGAACCCGGCTGAGGCCAGGTTCTGCATGTCGTGCGGGGCAGCCCTGGAGCGGCGCTGCGGCACGTGCGGGGAGCCGGCTCCCGACGCGGCACGGTTCTGCATGTCCTGCGGCTCGCCGCTTCCTGATCCCGCGGAGAGCTTTGCACCCGGGGTCGCCGGGCGGCCGGCGGCCGCGCAGGCGCCGGCGGGCACAGGCGAGGTGCCGGAGCGCCGGGACGAGCGGCGCACCGTGAGCGTGCTGTTCGCGGACCTCTCGGGCTACACGTCGGTCGCCGAGAGACTCGACCCGGAGGCCGTCAAGCGCCATCTCGAGCGGATCCTCGGGAGACTCGCCGACGTGGTCGTCGAATACGGCGGCTACGTCGACAAGTTCATCGGCGACAACGTGATGGCAATCTTCGGTGCGCCGGTGGCCCACGGCGACGACGCCGAGCGGGCGGTGCGCGCCGGTCTGGCGATGCAGGGCGTGATGGGCGAGATCAACGCACCGCTCACCGAGCAGCACGGGGTCACGTTCCAGCTCTGCGTGGGGATCAACACGGGCGAGGTGCTCGCGGGCCGCGACCCCGACGGCAGCTACACCGTGATCGGCGACAGCGTCAACGTCGCGGCACGGCTGCAGGCTGCGGCGCGGCCGGGGAGCGTCACGGTCGGCGAGAGCACCTACCGGGCAACGGGCGGAGCGATCGACTACAGCCCGCTTGAGCAGCCTCTGGTGCTCAAGGGCAAGGCGGAGCCCGTTCCTGCCTGGGAGGCGCTCTCACAGGATCAGGCGCGCGAGCCCGCGCCGGCGAGGGCCCCGCTCGTCGGCCGCACCGCGGAGCTCGCGCAATTGCGCGATCTGCTCGCACGCGTCGAGCGCAGGCGCGGGCCGCACCTGGCGACGGTCATCGGCGAACCGGGGGTCGGCAAGTCCCGGCTCCTGCGGCACTTCGAGCAGGAACTGCAGGGGCTCGGCGAGCCGGCCATCTTCAGGCACGGTCGCTGCCTGCCGTATGGATCGGGAATCGTCTACTGGCCGCTCGGCGAGGTCATCCGCGCGGAGTGCGGGATCGTCGACGGCGACCCCCCCGGGGCGGCATGGACGAAGCTCTCCGCGAGGATGGGCGAGCTGCTCGCAGAGGATGACTCCGACGGCCGCGCGACGGCATCGAAGACTGCCGTGATCGGGCGGCTGCTCGGGATCGAGGTGCCCGGCGAACCGGCTCTCTCCGAGCAGCAGGATGCCCAGCGCGCCCGCGAAGTCTTCTTTGCGGCGATCCGCTCCTGCGTGGAAGGCCTCGCGCGCAGCGGGCCGCTGGTGCTCGTGTGGGAGGACATCCACTGGGCCGACGAGGGCATGCTCGACCTGATCGAGCATCTGGTGCAGTGGGTGCGGGCACCGGTCCTGCAGGTCTGCCTCGCCCGCGACGAGCTCCTCACCCGCCGCCCCGGCTGGGGCGGCGTCCGGCGCGACTCGACCACCATGTTCCTCGAGCCGCTCGCAGACGAGGAGACCCGCGAGCTGATCGCAACCCTGCTCCAGGTAGACGGGAGCAGCGACAGCGTCATCGCCGAGGTGGCCGCGCGGGCCGAGGGCAACCCCCTGTTCGCGGAGGAGATGGTGCGGCGCCTGACCGAGGAGGAGGGCGCGAGCGCCGCCGAGCTGCCGGCGACGGTGCAGGGGCTGCTCGCGGCGCGCCTTGACTCGCTCGAGACCTTTCAGCGCCGCCTGCTCGCGCACGCGGCGGTCGTCGGGCGCACGTTCTGGGAGGCGGCCCTCATTGACGTCGCCGACGCCGAGGGCGGCGATCTGCAGGAGGCATTGAGGGCGCTGCGGGAGAAGGACATCATCGTGGCCGGTGAGGGAAGTGCGTTGGCCGGCGAGCCCGAGCTCGCCTTCAAGCACGCGCTGATCCGCGACGCGGCCTACGAGATGCTCCCCAAGGCCGTGCGAGCACACAAGCACTTCGAGGTGGGCCGCTTCATCGAGGCGAGGGCGGGCGAGCGGGTCGAGGAGGTCGTCGCGCTGCTGGCCGAGCACTACGGGCGCGCGGCCGAACTCGCGGGCGAGCTGAGCCTGCCGGCCACTGAGGTGGCGCCCTACCGCGCGAGCGCCCTTCACTATCTGGAGGCGGCCGGCGACGCCGCCACGGCCTTCTACTCCAACGCTGACGCGTTCTCCAACTACCAGGCGGCACTCGAGCAGGCGGGCGACGACGGCGATGCGGTCGCGCGCATCCTGGAGAAGCAGGGAGACGTCGCGCTGAGACTCGGCCGCGTGGACGCCGCGATCCTGGTGTGGGAGCGGGCGCTGGACCACCACAGCGCTCGCGAGGACCTCGAGCGCGTGGCGGAGCTCCACCGCAAGATCGGAGCCGGGCTGGCCCACAAGGGAGAGCGCAGGCAGGCGATCGAGCATCACCAGCGCGGCATCAACCTGATCAAGGACGGGGAGCCTTCGCTCGCGCTGGTGCGCCTGTATGAGGAGGCGGCGTGGCTGTATATGCAGACCGGCGACAACATGCTGGCCATCTACGCATCGGAGAAGGCGCTGCGGCTGGCCGAGCGCCTCGGCGAGGTGCGCGCGGCCAGCCGGGCGCACGGGATCTTCGGGCGTGTGTTCGGCCGCATCGGGGACACGGTCAAGGCACGCGAGAACCTGGAGCGCGCCGTGGAGCTCGCGCGCGGGTCAGATGCCCATGAGACGGTGCTGGCGCTGATGGCCCTCGGACACCACCTCGAGAGCTCCGACGGCGACTACTCCGGCGCCGCGGACGCTTACCGCGAGGCCCTGGCCCTGGCTGAGCAGATCGGCGACGTGCCCGCCGAGATAGAGCTGCACGCGGCGGTCGCGCAGCTCGCGCTCTACGCCGGGGACTGGGATGAGGCCGGGCGATCGAGCGATGCCAGCGCCGAGCTGTCCGAGCGGGAGGGGCTGATCGGCAAGCTGTGCCTCCCCTACGCCCTGCGCGGCCGCCTGCAGTGGCGCCTCGGGGAATGGCAGGAGTCCGAGCGCTCATACAGGCGCGCTCACGAGCTCGCAGAGCAGATCGGCTGGTCGGAGGTCTGCTACGACGCCCTCTACGGCCTGTCCGGGACGCTTCGCGACCAGGGTGAGATCCAGGGCGCGCAGAGCGTCCTCTCCGAGGCGCTTGACGTCTGCGAACGAGCGGGTCTGATCGTTCAGTCGATCCAGGCCAACTCGGCCCGCGCCCTCCTGCATCGCCTCGCGGGCGATGAGCAGCTGGCCGGCGAGGCGGCCGGCGAGGCGGTGCAGCTCGCCGAGCGGGTGCGCTATCCGGTGGGAGCCGCGGCCTCCGCCGAAGCCGCCGGCGTGGTCGGGCCGCTCCCCGCAGCGCTGGAGGATCTGCGCAGGGCAAGGCAGGCATGGCTCGATCTGCAGCGGCCGCTCGAGGCGGCACGCTGCGAGCTGCTGCTCGGGCAGCGTCTACTGGAATGCGACCGCGAGCTCGCCGTCGCGTCTCTGGAGCGAGCTGCTCAGGAGTACGAGCAGCTCGGCGTGGCACACCTCGCGCTGCGGGCCCACGACCTCGCCGCGGAGCGCTAGGCGGACGCCGGCGCCGGTCCGCGAGAGAGGATGAGCCCGTGAAGCTGACCACGACCACCCAGATATCCGTCGACGGGGTGATGCAGGCGCCGGGCGGGCCGGAGGAGGACCGGCGCGGCGGATTCGAGCGCGGCGGCTGGGCCCGGCCGCCCGAGCGATCTTCCGGCAGCCCGTTGACTGCGCTGATCGGTGAGCTCTACCAGCGTGCGGATGCGTTCCTGTTCGGCCGCTGGACCTATGAGCTGTTCGCCGGTCACTGGGGCGCGAGGCAGGACATGGAGCACCCCATCACGGGTGCCCTGAACACGCGGCCCAAGTACGTCGTCTCGAACACGCTCACCGAGCCGCGCTGGGGGGACACGACCGTGCTATCGGGTGACGTCGCGGCGGCCATCGGCGAGCTGAAGGGGAGGCCGGGAGGCGAGCTGCAGGTGCACGGCAGCGGCGTCCTGGCCCGCTGGCTGCTCGAGAGGGACCTCGTCGACGAGATGAACCTGCTGATCTTCCCGGTCCTCGTCGGTCAGGGCACGCGGCTGTTCGGCGACACCGGCCGTGTCACGGCGCTTGAGCTCATCGACTCGCGAGCCGTCCCGCAGGGCGTCACGATCCAGCGCTACCGGCGGCCGGCCGGGCGCGGGATCTGAGCTGGAGGGCCCTACCTGATGTGCATCCCGGAGATGGCGCGCGAGATCACGAGCTGCTGGATCTCCGCGGTTCCCTCGAAGATGTCGTAGATCTTTGCGTCGCGGTGCCAGCGCTCCACGGGGTACTCGCGCGTGTAGCCGTTCCCGCCGAGGATCTGGATCGCGCGCTCGGTCACCCACACCGCGACCTCACCGGACTTCAGCTTGCTCATCGAGCCCTCGGCGTTCTCGAACGGGACGCCCGAGCGGCCCATCCATGACGCGCGCCAAACGAGCAGCCGCGCGGCGTCGATCTCCATCTTCATGCGCGCGAGCGTGAAGGCGATCGCCTGGTTCTCGATGATCTTGCGGCCGAACTGCTCGCGCTCCTTGGCGTATGCGAGTGAGTACTCATAGGCGGCGCGCGCGATACCGAGGGCCTGGGCGCCGACGGTCGGGCGCGAGGCCTCGAACGTCTGCATCGCGGCCTGGGAGCGGCTGCTGGCACCCGCGCGCACCCGCGCCAGCCGCTCGTCGAGCTTCTCCTTGCCGCCGAGGACGTAGCCGGCGGGCACGCGGCAGTCGTCCAGGTACACGTCCGCGGTGTGCGACGCGCGCAGCCCGTGCTTTGAGACCTTCGAGCCCTGCGATATCCCGCTCACTTCGCTCATCGGGACGATGAACGCCGCGTGCCCGCGCGAGCCGAGCTCGGGGTCGACGGTCGCGATCACGACGTGGACATCGGAGATCCCGCCGTTTGTCGCCCAGGCCTTCTGGCCGTTGATGATCCACTCGCCGGCGGCCTCGTCAAAGCGCGCGCGGGTGCGGACGTTCGAGACGTCCGAGCCGGCGTTCGGCTCCGATGCGCAGAAGGCGGCGACCTTCAGGTCGCCCTGGGTTCCGAAACAGCGCGGGATCCACTCCCCGATCTGCTCGCCGCTGCCCTGACCGAAGATCGCCGCCACGGCAAGCGCCGTCCCCATGATCGACATGCCGATGCCGGCGTCGCCCCAGAAGAGCTCCTCGTTGACGATCGGGAGCGTCAGGCCGGTCGGATCGGCGAAGAACTGGGCCAGGCCTTCCAGCCCGTAGAGACCGATCTTGGACGCCTCCTGGATGATCGGCCACGGCGTCTGCTCCCTCTCGTCCCATTCATGGGCCGCCGGGCGCACGACGTCAAGGGCGAAACCGTGAACCCAGTCCCGGATGTCCTTCTGGTCCTGGCTGAGCTGCATCGAGAACACGGGCTCAGGGGTCGCCTCGGCGGCGGCGCCCGCCTGTGGGTTCTCGGCTGCGGGGGATGACGGGGTGGCGGACATCGGGTGGGCCTCCTTGGGGTGTGCGGTGCGCGTGCCTCAGCCGAGGCGGGTCATAGGGTCCGGCCGGCTCGCGCCATGCCCGCAGGGTATCCAAGCCCGGCGGGCGGTCAGCGCGTGTGCCAGGCCTCCTCTTCGTGCGTCAGCGCGAGCACTTCCTTCGGGAGGTTGCCCGAGGCGACGTCGGCGACCGTGACGCTCTCGAGCACTTTGCGCAGGTTGGTCCGCAGCGCGACCCAGACCTGCTGAAGGGACTCGGAGGAGCCGATGTACTCGACCTCCTCTGGGCGCTGGCCACGGACGCCGACCAGCGGACCCTCGACGGCCCTGATGATGTCAGCGAGGTTGACCTCCTCAGGTGCCCTGGCGAGCCAGTAGCCCCCCTCCGGGCCCCTCTGGCTGCGCACCATTCCGGTCGATCGCAGTTGGGTGAGGATGTTCTCCAGGAACGAGACGGGGATGTTCTGGGCCTTCGCGACGTCGTCGACCTTGCGGGGCGATTCCTGGCTGCTGTCGGCGAGCTCGACGATGGCACGGACTGCGTAATCGGCCTTCGCGGTCAGGTGCATGCTCTGATTCTCACGTATTCAGGGGCGGATCGCCACCTCGACCAGCTAGTTAGGCGACCCTAAGCCCTGTGCTACCGTCCGGATATTATCCCGACTCCCACGATCGGAATTGAAGGATGAGCCGCGGAACGATCTCGCTGACAGCCCCGCTGATTCTGTGCACGGGCCTGCTCCTCGCCGGCTGCGGAGGAGCACGCGGGGACGCGCAGATCGACCTCTACAACGGCCAGCATGAACAGACGACCGAGAAGCTGGTCGCGGCCTTCGAGAAGAAGACCGGGATCAGCGTCGAAGTCCGCTCCGCAGACGAGGCGACCCTCGGGAACCAGATCCTGCAGGAGGGCGCGAACTCTCCCGCCGACGTCTTCTACACCGAGAACACCCCCGTGCTGGAGGCACTGGAACAGAAGGGCCTGCTGGCTCCCGTTCAGCCCTCGACCCTCGCGGCGGTGCCGGCGCGCTACAGCTCGGCCAACGGCCGCTGGGTCGGCGTGTCCGCGCGAGTTTCGGCTCTCGTCTACAACACGCGCCTCATCAAGGCCTCCGAACTGCCGAGCTCGATCCTGCAGCTCGCCGAACCCCGCTGGAAGGGAAAGCTCGGGTTCGCCCCCTCGGAGACCGACTTTCAGCCCCTGATCGAGTCGATAACCCGGCTCGACGGCGCGGCCGCCGCCGAACGCTGGCTCAAGGGCGTGCAGGCGAACGCCGCCGTCTACCCGGACAACGAGACGGTCGTCTCGCAGGTCAACAACGGCCAGAGCGCGATCGGGCTCATCAACCAGTACTACTGGTACCGCCTGCGCGCCGAGGTCGGCAGCGGCGGCATCCACTCGGCCCTGCACTACTACGCCCCCGGCGACCCGGGCGACCTCGTGGACGTCTCCGGGGCGGCGGTTCTGCGCTCCAGCACACACCAGGCCGACGCGCAGGCCCTGCTGGCGTTCATGGTCAGCCAGGAAGGCCAGGAAGTGATCGCCCACAGCGACAGCTTCGAGTACCCGATCCGTCCGGGCGTGGCGGCGGCAGCAGGGCTGCCGGCGCTGTCGAGCTTCAAACCCGCCTCGCTGACCCCCGCCGAACTGGGCGACGGCAGCGGACCGCTGGCACTCGAGCAGAAGCTCGGGCTCCTGTAGGTGCGCCCGTGAGCTCCTACGCGCCGGTCGAGCGGGCTCCCGGAAGGTGGGGACAGGCATGGGCCGGCAGGCGGCGCTGGCCGCTCGTCAGCGTAGCCGGGGGCCTGCTGGCGGCGGGCCTTGTGCTGCTGCCGCTGACGTTCCTGGTCGTCGAGGCCCAGCAGTCCGGATGGGGCGAAGTGCAGCGCCTGCTCTTCCGCCACTCCGTCGCCGTCCTGCTGTGGAACACGATCCGGCTCACGTTCGCCTGCACGCTCCTGTGTGCGGTCATCGGGATCGGGGCCGCGTGGTGCGTCGAGCGAACGACGCTCCGGGGCCGGCGGCTGTGGGCGGTGCTGCTGGTGCTGCCGCTCGGGATCCCGGACTTCGTGGTCGGATTCGGCTGGGTGTCGCTGGACCACAGCCTCCACGGATACTGGGCGGCGGTACTGGTCATGACGCTCTCGCTCTACCCGCTGGTGTATCTCCCCTGCGCGACAGCGCTCGCCAGGCTCGACGGGAGCCTGCACGAGGCGGCGCGAAGCCTCGGTATGGGGCCCTGGCGCACCTTCTGGGGCGTCACGATGCGCCAGATCCGCCCGGCCGTGCTGGGCGGCTGCCTGCTGGTGACGCTCGGGCTGCTGGCGGAGTACGGCGCATTCGAAATCGTGCAGTACCAGACCTTCACGGTCGCGATCTTCACGGAGTTCAAGCTCGGCTTCGACGCGGTGTCCGCGTGCGCGCTGTCGCTGGTTCTGGTCCTCCTGAGCGTGGCCGCGCTGGGCGGCGAGCTCGCGCTGAGCGGCCGCGGGCGCATCTGGCGCAGCGGTCCCGGGGCGCGCCGGTCGGCGCCGCGCGCCGATCTCGGACGCTGGAGCGCGGCGGTGCTCCTGCTGCTGGCGCTGCTGTGCGCACTCGCGCTCGGGGTGCCGCTCGCCGCGCTCGTGTACTGGATGATCCGAGGCAGCTCCACCACCCTGCCCACTTCGTCGATACTCCCCGCCCTGGCCCACACGGCCGAGTTCAGCGCGGCAGCTGCGGCCCTCTCGACGCTGCTGGCGATACCCGTGACGACGCTCTCCATCCGCCACCGCAACCGCTTCACGCTCGTGATCGAGCGCCTGGCATACCTGCCGATGGCCCTTCCGGGCCTGGTGATCGCGCTCGGGCTCGTCTCCTTCACCGTCCGCTATGCGCTCGTGCTGTATGAGAGCCCGCTGGAGCTGATAGTCGCCTACGCGATCCTCTTCCTCCCGCTCGCGGTGGTCGGGGTGCGGGCGGCGATGGCGCAGGCGCCCGCCAACCTCGAGGACGTCGGCCGCTCGCTGGGCTGCACCCCGGCGGCGGCGTGGAGGAGGATCACGCTCCCGCTGATCGCACCCGGTCTCGCCGCCGCCTTCGCCTTCGTGTTCATCTCCTCCGCGACCGAGCTGACGGCGACACTGCTGCTGCGCCCGACGGGAGTGAACACGCTCGCAACGCAGTTCTGGCAGTACACGAGCAACTTCGCCTACGGGGCGGCCGCCCCCTACGCCCTGCTGATGGTCGCGATCTCGGCGGTACCCGCGTACCTGCTGAGCCGGCGTATGGGAACGCTCTCGCAGTGGAGCGGAAGCCGATGATCCTGTCGGTGGCGGACCTTCACAAGAGCTACGGCCCCAGGGAGGTGCTCAAGGGCGTGAACCTCGATGTCCAGCCCGGGTCCCTTACGGCGGTGCTCGGCCTCTCCGGCTGCGGGAAGACGACGCTGCTCCGCGTCATCGCGGGATTCGAGCGTGCGGAGCGGGGAAGCGTCTCGCTGGCCGGCAGGACACTCGACGACGGCGGCACCTATGTCCCGCCCGAGAGGCGCGGCATCGGCTACGTGCCCCAGGAGGGCGCGCTGTTCCCGCACCTGACCGTCGAGGCCAACGTCGGTTTCGGGCTGCCGCGAGGCGAGCGCAGGGGCAGCGCGGTGTCGGAGCTGCTCGACATGGTCGGCATGGCTCCGCTTGCCAGGCGGCTGCCGCACGAGCTCTCCGGCGGCGAGCAGCAGCGCGTGGCGCTGGCCCGCGCGCTGGCTCGCAGGCCGCTCGCCCTGCTGCTCGACGAGCCGTTCTCCTCGCTGGACGCCTCGCTGCGGAGTCACGTGCGCGAGGAGGTCCACGGACTGCTCCGCGAGCAGGGGGTGACCACGGTGCTGGTCACACACGACCAGGAGGAGGCGCTCTCGCTCGCCGACACGGTCGCGGTGCTGCGTGACGGGCTGATCGTTCAGCAGGCTCCTCCCGTGGAGCTGTACGAGCTGCCCGCCGACAGGGAGCTCGCCGGGTTCCTCGGAGCCGTGAACGTTCTCGATGCGCAGTTCCGCGGCGGGAGGGCCCTCACGCCCCTCGGCGAGCTGAACCTTCGCTCGGGCCTCGGCCTGAGCGGCTCCGGCGTGGTCATGGTCAGGCCGGAGCAGATCCATGTCACCCCCCGCGACCCCGCCAGCGCCGCCTCCACCCAGGACACCGGCATGCAGGGGCTGGTGCAGGAGTGCCGCTACTACGGTCATGACGCGCTGATGCAGATCAGAACCGAGCGCTCGGGCGAGCCGAGCATCCTGCTCGCAAGGGTCCTGGGCGAGCAGGCCCTTCCGGCGGGGACACCTGTCACCGTCGCTGCGACGGGGCCCGTGAGCGCACTCGAGCAGTGACTCCCACGGCTAGGCTCTGCCGATGACGCCACGCTGGCACTGGGATTTCGAGGGCGACCACGCAGAGAAGCCCGCGGCCTCCTCCGCCGCCTCGCGGCCGCCCTCCGGAGGGCCGACCCGAGCAACCCAGATCCGCCGCCGCAGGCGGGTCCTGCTCGTCGTACTGCTCGCGCTCGCGGCGATCCTCATCGCGGCCATGCCGCGCTCGGGGAAGAGCACCAGCTCCAAGACCACCTCGGCCAAGGCCACCACCACGCCCAAGAGGCCCTCCGACAGCGACACCCCGGCGAAGGAGCGAGCCGCCGTGACCTCGGTGCTGGCCTACACCCCGTTCATCAAAGAAGGCTCGCACAGGGTGGCCGACGTCGCGCTCACATTCGATGACGGCCCGGGCCCATACACGCCGGGCGTGCTGAGCGTGCTCGAGGCGAACCACGTGCAGGCGACCTTCTTCGAGATCGGGAAGATGCTCAGGTATTTCGGCACCTCCACCGAACGCGAGATCCGCGACGGTGACGTCATCGGCGACCACACGCAGACGCACCCGATGATGGCCGAGCTCTCGGCGCGGGAACAGCGCGAAGAGCTGTTCGAACCGCTGGCGCGGATCGAAATCCTCGGCGGCCAGCGACCGACGCTGTTCAGGCCCCCGTACGGCTCATTCGACGCCACGACGTTCCACGAGCTCCGCTCCCTGCACCTGCTCATGGTGCTGTGGTCCACCGACACCGACGACTACGAGCAGCCCGGCGTGGCCGCAATCGTGCAGAAAGCGACGGAAGGTGCCCATCCGGGCGCGATCATCCTGATGCACGACGCCGGCGGCACGCGAACCGAGACGATCGAAGCGCTGCCGATAATCATTCACGACCTGAGGGCGCGCGGACTGAAACTGGTGACCGTCCCGCAGCTGCTCATGGACGACCCGCCCCCGGCCGGCCAGCCGCTCCCGACGAACCTCAGCGGAGGCTGAGCGGCCCTAGCGGCCCGTCGCCTGGTGCAGGGCGCGCTCGAGCGCTTCGAGCTGGGCGACCTGCCACTGCTGGAAGCTCTCGCCGGCCGGCGAGAGCGTCTCGGTCACGGTGGCGATCGGGATGTGGGCCTCGCGGACAAGTTCGTTCACCCGCTGCACGTCGGGTGTGACGTTCTGGCTGTTGAACACCCACACCCGGATCCGGTGTTCGCGCGCCTGGGCGTCGACCGTCTCCTTGTCGCCCGCGGTGACGTCCGTGCCCTCCGCGATCGCCTTGGCGAAGCTGTAGGGCGTCAGCAGCCGCAGGCCGAGGTCCTGCCCCAGCCCCTGGAAGATGCTCTCGCTGTAGCCCACGGGCACGCCGGAGTAGCGCTCGCGGATCTGCGCACGCAGGGCGTCGTAGCGGGCGAGGCCGGTGCCGCTCAGCGCCCGGGCGCGCTGGGCGAAGTAACTCGCGTCCGCGGGGTCCAGCCTCTCGTAGTCGGACGCGATCGCGGCGATCACGGCGCCAACATCCGACGGGAAATACCAGCGATGCGGGTTGGAGCCGGACGGGAGCGAGAGCAGCGAACCGACGTCCAGCACAACGCGCCCTGAAGCGGGGCTCGCCTGCACCAGCTGGTGCGCCCATTCGTCATAGCCGACGCCGTTGATGATGACCATGTTCGCCGCGGAGATCGCCCGCGCGTCCTGGGCGTTGGGCTGATAGCTGTGGGGATCCGCTTCGGGGTCCGTGACGATGCTCTGCACCTGCGCCCTGTCGCCGGCCAGCTGAGCCGCGAGGCTCCCCCAGAAGTTCTCCGCCGCCACGACGCGGAACCGCGGGTGCGAGGCTCCCGCCGCGATCGAGGCGGAGCCGACGGGGGCCGGCCCCGACCGGTCGCAGGCCGAGATCGTGAGCGCCAGGATGAGCCCCGCCAGGACGCTGGCGGGCCGGAGGGCAGTCATCACGTGACCAGCATAACGAGATCGAGTCTTATCTGGCGCGGGCCGCGGCGGCCACCGATATCCTTCCCGTCCGCAGGCCGCGCCGCGGCCGCCACCCCGTCAGATGGACCCGGAGACACTCCGCACCCGCCGAGAGGATCGCCGCAGGGAGATCCGCCGCCGCCGAGCCGTCGCCGGTCTCGCGCTGCTGCTCGTGCTGGGAGCGGTCGCGCTCGTGCTCGACGCGGGTTCGGGGGCGGGCTCCTCCTCCCCCTCCACCAGCACCGCCACGGCCACCGGAGCCGCGCGGTCCGCGACGACGGCCGCCAAGACCGCCCACCCCTCGACCGCAGGGACCGCCGCCGGCCTCGCCAGGGGCGCGGGGCCCGCGCCGCAGACCGCGGTGCCGATTCTCATGTACCACGTGATCGCGCCCCCGCCCGCCGGGGCGCCGTTCCCCGGTCTCTACGTGCCCCCCGAAGAGTTCCGCCAGCAGATGCTCGCGCTCAAGAGCGCCGGCTGGCACGCCGTGACACTCGACCAGGTCAGAGCGCACTGGCTGAACGGCGCGTCGCTCGGAGCCGGACGGCCGATTGTCCTGAGCTTCGACAACGGCTATCAGTCGCAGTACACGAAGGCGCTGCCGATCCTGAAGGAACTCGGTTGGGTCGGGGTGGAGAACATCCAGCTCACCGGGCTGCCGCCATCACAGGGCGGCCTCGGCCAGGAAGAGATCCACGGGCTCGTGGACGCCGGATGGGAGCTCGACACTCAGGGCTTCAGCCACGCCGACCTCATCACGCTCGACGCCGAACAGCTCCGCTACCAGGTCGAAGTCGCACGCCACGTGGTCCAGCAGCGCTACCACGTTCCCGCCAACTGGTTCTGCTATCCGTCCGGGCACTACGACGAAACGGTCGTGGCTCAGGTGCGCGCCGCAGGATACGTCGGGTCCACCACCGTTGTGCCGGGGTGGGCCCGCGGGACCGAAGACCCCTATCGCCTGCATCGCCTGCGGGTTCTCGGGGGCACCAGCGGGCCGGCACTGCTGGCGCTGATCGCCGCGACCGAGTCCGATCCGCCGGCTCCCGCCTCCTACAACGGCACCTGAGCGCCGGCGCGCCCGGCGGCGCGGGTAAGCTCACGCACCGTGAGATCCACGCTCCTCTCCCTGCTGGGTTGCCTCGTGCTGGCGGCGCTGACGTCCGCCTCGGCGGCCGGCGCGCACACCTCCGGCCCCTGGTTCGGCAGCTATGAGGTGTCGGTGCAGGGCGGGGACCAACACGCGGAATGGTCGGCGAACCACACTTCGACCGGCCGCTGCGACCCCTCGATCAGCGGGCAGGGATCCGACACCCAGACCTTCCTGCCCGGCGCCGGGCAGGTCGTGCAGATCGCGGGCGCGGGCTCGACCGGGTTTCCGACGACGATCTCGGGCCTGCCGCTGCACTACACCGAGGACCGTGAGGGTTCCCTCACCGAAACCGAGATCCCATCCGACTGCGGCGTCGCCTCAGGCGAAGGCAGCGCATCCCCGCCGAGCCCGGACTGCGGAACGCGCAGTCTCTCCACGAGCATCGACGTCACCCCGCTGCCAGGCAACCCCAGCCTGCAGCAGAGCCCCGGGGCGGATACGGGCGCAGGCAACCCCTACCGGGACTGCCCGGTCTACGGCGCGGTGGTGCCGGCCTTCTCCTCGCCGCTGACCGTGTCGCTGCCGCCGCTCGGCCCGATCCTGTCGGGCGGCGTGCCCAGCGGGACAGCAGTGGTGCAGGCCGCCGCACCGATCGCCGAAGACTACGTCACCGGCCAGAGCACGCTCAAGCTGGAACTCCGCTTCACGAGCCTGCTCGTGGTGGACGCCCTCGGCATGCCCGCCGACGCCGCGCTCACCGTCGGCGCCTCCGGCAGCACGACGGTGCCCCTCTCCTGCCCTGCGGGAACCTGCAGCGGCACCGCGGCGCTCGCCTTCGACGCTTCAGCGACCGGCGCGCGGGTGGCGAGCGCGCCGCGCTTCCCTCAGCCGGTCAGCGCCTACACCCTGTCGCTCACCTCCGCGCACTTCCACCTGAAGGCCGGGCACCGCGGCGTCATCCTGCACCTGCAGGGAGGACGCACGTTCGCCAAGGCGCTCGCACACGACACCTTCGCGGTGATCGTCAGCGAGGGCTCCGGCCACAGGTCGGTCCGCTACGAGGCCGGGCTCGCGCACCTGCGGGCCTGAGCGCCCGCACCCTCCACCGCTTCGCTGCTAGGAAGTGCGTTCGCGCTGCTCGTAGAGGCTGTCGACTTTCGACATCCCCTTCGGCGGCAGCACACCTCCGATGATCCAGAAGATCGGGAAGAACACGCCCAGGACCAGCATCACCCAGCGCGAGTTTTTGAAGCATTTGACTCCGAAGAAGACCAGCAGGAAGACGTAGAGGATTCCGAGGCCGACGTAAAGCAACGGGGGCTCCGATCGTTGTTGGGTGGCAGGAGCTTAGACCGTGCGGGGCCCTCGGCGGGGCTGCAGCGACGGGTGGGGACACGGTAACGTCCGGTGTGCTGTGAGACCACGGGCCAACAGGTGCTTGCCGCTTGCCGCAATGCTCGCGGCCGTCATCGCCCTCATCGCCTGTGCCGCATCGGGTATCGGGGGCGGCGCGCTGCTGCACTTCCTGCCCGCGCTGCTGCTCGGCTGCGTGCTGCTCGCGCGCCGCTATCCCGGCGAGGCCGCTCTGCTGCGCTGGGCGCGCCCGGCCGCCGCGCGCAGGCCGCGGGCGCGCTCGCTGATCTTGCCCCGCCCGTGCCCGGCCGCCCACGTCCCGCGAGGCGGTCTGCTGATGGCCTTCGCGCTGGCCGTGCGCCCGCCGCCCGCGCACTCCCCCGCGAGCTAGCCCTCCCCGGCGCAGGTCGGACGGCAGCTCGCAAGAGCCACTCCCGTCCACGCATGTCCGCGAGGAGTCAGAGATGCACCTTCGAGTGCCTGTCGCCCTGCCCAGTCGGGGCGAGATGGATCATCCCCCACCGACCGCCGTAGCCAGGCGCGCCCGCGCCCGTCGCTGTCCCGCGCTTCTGCTCGCGGCGATGATCGCCGCGTGCGTCGCCGCGATGGCTGCGGCTCCGGCCGCCCTCGCACACGCGCAGCTTCTGGGCACCTCGCCCGCGGCGGGAGCCACGGTCCCCGCACAGCCGCGCGAGGTGATCTTCCAGTTCAACCAGAACGTCGGCGGGACGCTCGGGGCGGTTCGCGTCTACAACGCCGCAGGCGAAGAGGTCGACGACCTCGATGTCTCCCACCCGCAGGGCAATGAGCACTGGATGGGGGTGGGCCTGAAGCCGGGGCTGCCCGACGGCACATACACGGCGACCTACCGCGTCATCTCGGCAGACACGCACATCGTCTACGGAGGCTTCGTGTTCAGCATCGGCCATCCGGGCGCGGCGCCGAGGTTCACGGTCGCCGGCCTGATCGGCAAGAGCAAGAGCGGAAAAGCCACCCAGGTGGCCTTCGGCGCGGTCCGGGCGCTGGACTACCTCACGATCGCGCTGATGATCGGGGGCCTTGCCTTCTGGGGGCTGGCGTGGGTGCCGGGAATGGCCGCTGTCGCGGGCCCCGAGCCCGGCTGGGACCGCGCCGCAGGGCGCTTCGCCCTTCGAACGCGGCTGCTGCTGGGCACCGCTGTCCTGCTGGGGATCGCCGTGAGCCTGCTCGGGATCCTCCTTCAGGGCGCGAGCGCGGCCGGTGTCTCGCTCTGGGGCTCGCTGAAAGGAACGATTCTCGAAAACACGCTTGAAAGCCGCTTCGGCTGGGTGTGGGGCACGCGCGCGCTCGACTGGCTCGCGCTCGGGGCCCTGCTCGCCCTTGCCGGCTCCCTGAGCCGTCGCCGGCAGAGGAGCGGGGCGTCTGCCCGCCCCCGGATTCCACCGCCCTGGCTGAGCGGGCTGCTCATTCTCGGGGCCGGCTACCTCGCTGTGACACCCGCCCTGGGCGGCCATGCGAGCATCCAGAGCCCGACGGTCGTGTTCTTCCCCGCCGACGTGCTGCACGTGCTCGGAGGGAGCATCTGGGTCGGCGGCGTCGCATTCCTGCTGCTCGCGCTGCCCGCCGCGACGGCGGAGCTCGAGAGCCATCAGCGGAGCAGCCTGCTCCTAGGCGCGCTGGTTCGCTTCTCGCCGGTAGCCCTCGCCGCGGTCGTGGCGATCGCCGTGACGGGCGTCGTGCAGGCCTACATCGACGTAAGGAGCCTGGACGCGCTCGTCAACACCACCTACGGCCAGCTGCTGATCGTCAAGACGATCCTCCTGCTTGCGCTGATGGCCCTCGGCTGGGTGAACCGCGAGCGGGTGATCCCGGCGCTGACGCGAGCGGCCACGGCCGGCAGCACCCCGGGTGAGGCGGGCGTGCTCGCGCGGCGCGCCCTTCGCGGCGAGATGGCGCTGATGCTGTGCGTGTTCGGCGTGACAGCGGCGCTCGTGAGCTACGCGCCGCCGATCGACGCCGCCTCCGGTCCGTTCACGACCAACACGACCCTCGGGCCGGCGCTGCTCGAGATGACGGTCGAACCAGCACGGGTCGGGCTGAACACGGTGCACCTCTACCTGATCGATGCGAAGAGCGGAACCCAGTACACGGCCACGAAGGAACTGACCGCCAAAGCCGAACTGCCCTCCAAGCACATCGGCCCTCTGACGCTGCGGGTCACCGCTGCCGGTCCCGGCCACTACATCCTCAGCAACGCGGTGCTGAGCCCCGGCGGAACGTGGCACCTGACGATCATCGACCGAATCTCGGAATTCGAATCGTTCAGCCGCACGATCGAGGTCCCCGTCCGATGAGCGCGGCGCCCCGCGCCGGGAGGGCCAAGCTCGCGCTCGCCGGTGCGGGCGCCGCGCTCGCGGTGCTCGCACTCCTGGCGACCGGCGCCGTGGAAGGGGTGGCCTACCTTGCGCCCGCGCTCATGGTGATGTCGATGCTGCTGCTCGGCCGCTATCCGGGGGAGCGTGTGCTCGTGAAGGCGTCGGCGGCTCCGCGAGCGCCTGCGCGCCGTCCCGCGGACCGCCCATGTCTCAGTGTCCACACCCGCAGTGGCCGCAGCGGGCGCCTGCTGGCCGCAGCTCTCGCCGGCAGGGCTCCACCGGTCGTCCGTCCGCGCTGAGCCGGATCAACTGCCCGCTCCAGCGCCTCAGCCAGCCCCGCGCGGCCCGCATGCGGCCGCCCAACCCTATTCAGGAGGTACACCATGAGAGCAAAGATGATCGCGGCTGTGCTCGCCACAGCGGCCCTGGTCGCTCCCGCGGCAGCACAGGCGCATATCAGCCTGCACCCCAACACCATTCCGGCTGGAGCCTTCGCCACACTCGACGTCCGTGTCCCCGGCGAGCAGGAAGGCGCCTACGTCACCAAGGTCGACGTCCTCTTCCCGTCCGGCTTCACCGGCGTCGACTACGAAAACGTCGCCGGCTGGAGCACCCACGTCGTCGAAACCAAGCTGGCCACCCCCATCCAGGAAGACGGGGAAACGATCGACACCGAGGTCTCGCAGATCATCTGGAGCTGGACCGGGCCGCTGGGCAAGGTCAACAACGGGCAGTTCATCAACTTCCCGCTGTCGCTGGCGATCCCGGAAAACGCGACCGGCAAGGCACTCGAATTCAAGACCGTCCAGACCTACAGCAACGGACAGGTCGTGCACTGGATCGAACCCTCGCTGACAGCAGAACACCCGTCCCCCAGGATCAACGTGACCGCCAAGGGCGGCCTGATCGAGGAAGTCGCAGGCCATGAGGCCGGACCGGAAGCCGGTCAGAGCGCCGCGAGCTCCTCGGCGTCCGCGCCCGCAACAGCCACGAAGTCAAGCTCCGGAGCCAGCAAGGGTCTCGGGATCGCCGCGCTGATCATCGGCGCCCTCGGACTCCTGATCGGGCTGATCGCGCTCGCCGCGGCGCGCCGGACCCGGACAGGCAGCTAGCGCCGTCGTCGGCCGGCACGGGCGCGCGGCGGCCTCGGCCCCGCGCGCGTGCCGGCCGCTACGAGCCCGCTCGAGCCGCTCACCGCGACCCTCCCAAGCGGCCCCGCCACAGCTCGCGCTTGGCGAGATACTCCGGCGGCAGAACTCCGTCGAGGCGCTCAAGCGCGTCGAGCCAATGCAGTGCCGAGCCGTAGTCATGCTCCAGGGCATCGCGATCGGCCAGCGAGAGCGCGAGCTCTCGGGCCTCGTCGTGCGAGCGCCTCAGCTTCGAGGGATCCTCGCTCGACGGTGCGCGATCCTCGAGCGTCTCGATGATGGCGAGCCGGCCGCGGCCATCGAGGTAGGGGGCGAGGTGTGAGCCGGCGACCTTTGCGGGCGGCATCCACAGCGGGTTGCCGGCCATCTCCAGCGTGCCCGCGGCGTCGGCGACCTGCGCACGCAGATACAGCGGCGCAATCCCGCTCAGCACCATCGCCCTCAGCGTCGGGCGCATCGGCGACGGCGTCAGCTCGGCGCCGAAGGACGCGGCGATCATCTCGGCGGCGGCATCGGCCTGCTGCGTCGCGATGCCGCCCTGCTTGACCGGGAAGTTCGTGCCGTCGCCCGCTGCGTAGACATCGCGCAGCCCGGCCACGCGCGCGTGCTCATCCACCTCGATGAAGCCCGCGGCGTCGCACGCCAGGCCGGGCACGCCCGGACCCTCGAGCTCACACAGCGCCAGGACCTCCCCGCCCTCGAACGTCACCTGCGGCCCGCACGCGACACGTCCGTCCTGCGATCGGGCGCTCGTGCTCGCCAGCAGCGTGATTCCGCGAGCGGACAGCAGGTCGCTGATCAGCTCGCTAGCGCCCGGCCCGAAGGCCGACAGGGGCGCGATCTCGGGCGTGACGACCGTGAGCTCCACACCATCAACCCCGCGCTCGCCCAGGTGCCAGGCGGTGAGCAGCGCCAGCTCATAGACCGGCAGCGGCCAGCTGACGCCGTCCGGCTGGACGAAGGCGAGCCGCTTCAGGCTCCCGTCAACGAGGCTCTCGAGCAGCCGGGTGAACTCCTCCACGTCTGCCGCTCCGCCGAAATGCAGCGCGCCGTCGAGCCACCGTCGCCGCTGCGGTCCGACCGCGACGAGTACGGCGTCGTAGTGCAGGCGCGTACCGCTCTGCAGGCGCACGCAGCGCCCGTCGACGTCCACCAGCGCGAGCATGTCCTCATGGAGCTCGGCGCCCACGTCCCGGGCCAGGTCGGCGAGGTCGAAGCGATGCGTCTCTGCCAGGCCGAAGGGCGCGGCCACGGCGAGCGGCTGATAGGCGAACTCGCTGGTCGGGGAGACGAGATGCAGTTCGACGAGATCGCCCGCGAGCGCCCGCAGGGCGAGGAGCGCCTCCGCACCCGCCACCCCGCCCCCGCAGACGACAACTCTCGGGACGCGTGCCGCGGAGCTCATCGGCGCCCTGACGTCAAAGACCGCAGGCTTGAGATGGGCTGCGCGGACCTCATGCCCGCATTATCCCCCACGCGCAGGCGCAGACCTCAGCCGGTGTGGAGGATCGGGCCCGTTTCGACCGCTTCGAATTCGGACCCGGGGACCTGCTTGATCTGTTCGAGGTCTTCATCGTTCCAGCGCGGGTCGGGTGCGCCGGTGATGTACCAGGGCGATCCGTTGTCCGCGACGATCAGCCCGTAGCGCTTCAGCGCTTCGAGGACGACCAGCGACTCGCCGTGGAAGGAGGCGAGGCTGTAACTCGCCTTCAGTCGCAGCCTCAGCCCCATCGGCGGCAGGCTGGTGCTGCTGCTGGAGGAGGCGAAGTGGGTCGCCGGGTGGATGTAGCCGCGCTGGGTCTGCGGGACCGTCACCCGCAGGGCATGATCGATCGCGCCCGTGCTCACCTCCGGATAGCGGACCAGCAACGGCATGATCGGCAGGCCCGCCGCGTCGGCCGACGTCCAGCCTTCCGGCCGCAGCGCTTCGCTGCGCAGGTCAAAGACGGCGCCGGAGGCGCCGGTCCAGCCTTCGCCCTTCCGTTTCGCCTTGTAGAGCTCGTAGAGCATGCAGCTGCCTTCCTGCAGCACCAGCACGTGTTTGTCGCCGTGTCCCTTGGCTCCCCCGCCCTCGATCGGTGCCCCCGCGGGAATCGGGTATGGACCGGGGTCAGATTCGCTGCGGTATTTCGTGAACTTGACCGGCACCGCAGGCTGCGAGGAGCTGACGACGCTGTATGGGATCCCGTAGCTGGGGTTGGTCCCGAAATCCGGGTGAAGGTGCGCGCTCAGCCCGATGCTCGCCACGTATTCGGCCGAGTGAGGGCTGACCGGCGCGGTGGAGATTTCCTGGTTCAGCGGATCCGTGGCGGGAAAGATGGCGCAGCCGCCTTCGACCGCGGCATGGGCAGCGGTCCCCGCGAACGCGCTCGAGAGCGCCAGCCCGGCCAGCAGCAGACCCGCGATCAGGCCGGTGAGGGCGGTTGCGCGTGATGCTCTGCCCATCGTCCCGACGGTAGCACCGGCGCAGCGCCCGTTCGAAACACCACGGACGGACGGCCTACGCGCCGGAGCTCAGCTTCGCGTCCTGCCCTCCCGGAGCATCTCGAGCGTCTGTGCCACGCGACGCTCGCGTGTCTCCTCGC
Source organism: uncultured Solirubrobacteraceae bacterium (assembly GCA_963787115.1). Lineage (GTDB taxonomy): Bacteria > Actinomycetota > Thermoleophilia > Solirubrobacterales > Solirubrobacteraceae > Palsa-744. The sequence continues at coordinate 157,984 of CAWBBS010000004.1, read as the reverse complement.
GCTTGGCCTCCTCGATCCAGCGGGCGAACTCCTTACGGTGGGTGTAGGCGAGGCCGTCGAACGCAGCGGCAGCGGCGGCGTCGCCCTCCAGGGCGATCGCGAGGTCCGGCGGCACCTGCACCTCGCGCGGCGCGGAGTCCAGCGCGATCTCGACCTCGACCGTGTCTCCCGCCTGCACCCCTGCCCCCTCGCGAACCTCGCGGCTCAGGCCGAGCAGGAACTCACCCCGCATGCGGGTGACGCTGCCGCGCCAGGTGTAGCCGTTGATGGTCGCCTGCACCGGAAAGCGCTTGGCGCCCTCCCCGATGGCCGCCACCTGCTCATCGTCGAGCACCACGGCAGCGGCGGGTCCGCGCGCAAGCAGTTCGGTGGTGATGGTGATCTGCCCCACGCGGGCGATTCTCCCATTCTGGGGGAGTTGACGCCGCTAACGCTCTGAGCAACGATGAACCCCCAGGCAATCGACCACCTCGGACACGACAGGAGGACCATGAGCGCCGCTGATCGACATGTCCCGCCAGTCCCCGAGCACCTGCACACGGTCACCCCGCGGCTGCTCGTCAGGGGTGCCGCCGACGCGATCGAGTTCTATCGGAGCGCCTTCGGCGCCGAGGAGATCGGCGAGCGATTCGCGATGCCCGGCGGCGAGATCGTGCACGCCGAGGTGCGCATCGGCGACTCGATCGTGATGCTCAGCGATGACCCGGGAGACGACGCGTCACCCGCGCGCTCGCCGGCGCACCTCGGCGGCAGCGTGAGCGCGATCATGGCCACCCACTGGGAGAACGTCGACGAGGTCTGGGACCGCGCGGTGAAGGCGGGAGCGGAGGTGCTCTACCCGCTCGAGGACCAGTTCTACGGCGAGCGAAGCGGCCGGCTGCGCGACCCCTTCGGGCAGCAGTGGATGCTCAGCGAACGCATCGAGGACCTCAGCAGCGAGGAGATTGCTCGCCGCGCGCAGCAGCGCTGATGCAGGCGCGGCGCCGACGTCCACGTGCCGGACCCACGAACGGCGTACCCGGCGGTGCTTCGGCAGCGAGGCTGTTGCACACGCGGGGCGCTCGCGGTTAGTGTGCGTGCGGCGGGGAATGGAGGGTCCCCGAAGCGAAGATGGGAGGCTGAAATGAGGCGAATCGGTGTCTTCACACTGTTTTTCACGCTGCTGGTTCTAATCGGAGCGCAGGCCGGCTCCGCATCAGCGGCGACCGACTTGGAACTTTCTGCAGAAGGCGCGGCGCTCGAAGCCGGCACGCCGATTGAAACAGTCAGTTCCGGCATGACCATCACAACAGGCGCAGGCGATGTCACTTGCGGAGAAAGCGTCATGGAAGGCACCATCAAGTCCAACAACAGCACCAAGGACGTCCTGCAGTTCACGAGCGCTCAGTTCCGCAAGGAGCGCCATTGGCCGAAAGCGGAATGCGAAAGCACGCTGGCCCTCGGAGAACCCACGGTCACGGCGATAGGCCTGCCGTGGACGCTTGAATTGACCACCAAGGCGCACGGCAAGTTCAAAGGCAGCAAGAAGCCGGGCATCACCCTCGCGTTCGCGTCGACCACGTGCATCCTGGAAGGCACCAGCGCGACGGACACCTTCAACCTGCCACTGGGTGAAGAAGCGGTCCCCCTGGAAATCTCGCTGACCGGCCTCGAGCTGAAGCTGTCGAAGGCCTCGGGCCCCGGGTGCCCTGGCTCCGGCGTATTTGAAGAGCCCGGCATAGCAGTCTCGGATCAGGCCCAGACCAGCGACAAGGTCAACGTCAAAAAAACAAAGCCGAAAAAATAGGCAGCCGAACGCCGGCAGAGCACGTCAGGCGGCCTCTTGCCGGGGACGGGTGAGAGGTTGTCTGACGGAGCCGGTCCTCGGCGCGCGACCGGCAGGCGCGGCTCCTCGCTCATCAGGAGAGCGGCCCGCCTTCGAGATACTGCCTCTCATGGCTGAGAGCGACGGTCCTCGACGGCACCGAGCACGTTCCACGCGATGAGCTTTTCGTGGGGGCCGCACGACGCCTCGGCGGTCATCTTCGACCTGGACGGCGTGCTGCTCGAATCCGAGCAGGTCTGGTCGGCGGCGAAGCGCGAGCTCACACTTGAGCGCGGCGGCGTCTGGAGGCCCGAGGCGGAGCATGAGATGTTGGGCATGAGCTCCCACGAATGGAGCCGCTACATGCGGGAGAAGCTCGCTCTGCCTCTTGAGCCGTCGGAGATCTCGGCGTCGGTCGCGGATCTGGTGGCAACGCACTACCGGGAAGGTCTGCCGATGATCGCCGGCGCCGACCTCGCAGTGCGCACTCTGGCCGATCGCTGGCCGCTCGGACTCGCCTCCTCCTCGAATCGGCAGACGATCGACCTCGTCCTCGAGCTGGCGGGCTGGACCAGCTGCTTCTCGGCGACGACCTCCTCGGAAGAGGTGGCCGCCGGCAAGCCCGCGCCCGATGTTTATATCGAGACGTCAAGGCGCCTGCAGAGAAGACCAGGGTCGTGTGTGGCGGTCGAGGACTCTGGGGTCGGCATTCGTTCTGCGAGTGCTGCGGGGCTGGCCGTGGTGGCGATACCCAATCGTGCCTATCCGCCCAGCGCGGATGCCCTCGACCAGGCCGACATCGTGCTGGAGACCCTCCCTGAGCTCGTTGCCCGCGTCGAGAAGGGGAGTCTTCTGAATCCGGCAACGGACGCTTACCACGGCGACTGACGGGGGACCGCCCCGGGATACTTCGGTGATGCCCGAGGAGCGGCATACCGGAGTCGGGCCTCACCGTCAGCGCCCGCGCGGCGCTGCGAGGCGGCTCGTGGGCTGTCTGCTGCTGAGCGCGTGCGCGAGCCTGATCCTGCTGGCCGCCGGCAACGGGCGCCCAGCACAGGCCGGGACCGGCGGCACACCACCGCCCAAGCCGATCTCCGGCCTCTGCGCGCAGTCCAGCAGGGCTCACAACATGACGATCACGCTCCAGAGCGAAGGCCAGGTGCGCAGCGCGGTGCTTCACCTGCCTGCCCTCGCCAGGGGCCGCGCACTCGCGCTGCTCGTCGCCCTCCACGGCTGGGGAAGCAGCGGGCCCCAGTTCGAGCGCGAAGCGGGCCTGGATGCGCTCGCCAACCGCAAGGGCTTTGCGGTGCTCTACCCCAGCTCGGCGGGAACCCATTGGCAGCTCAGCGGACCGCCGACCGACGTGACGTTCATCACGGCGCTGCTCGCCCAGGTCGAGGGTGTCGCGTGTATCGACCCAGCTCGCGTGTATGCCACGGGCGTCTCGAACGGCGCCGGGATGGTGGCGCGCCTGGCGTGCGAAGCGAGCCTCCAGTTCGCAGGAGCGGTCCCGGTCGCCGGCCTCTACGCGCCGGCGTTCTGCGAACCCATGAGAGCTGTGTCGCTGCTGGAGATCCACGGCACGGGCGACACAGTCGCCCCCTACTACGGCACGGGCGTCGAAGGGGGCCTCGCGGCTCCCAGCTTCGCCGCGGCCTGGGCTGTCCGCGACGACTGCGCACCAGAGCCGGCCGTCGCTGCGTTCGCGCCGCACGCTGCCCTCTACCGCTGGAACGGGTGTGCGGACGGCGCGCGCGTCGAGCAACTGACTCTGTACGGCGTCGGACACGGCCTGCCGGGCGCCCCGGGCGCCTTCATTCGCGCGTCGGGCCCGGCGACGATCTCTGGGATCGCGGTGATGTGGTCGTTCCTCGCGCCGATCGTACTCGCGCCCCCGCCCGGCTGACACCAGGCGGGGGCGAGCTAATCACCGACGCATCGCGGCGAAGGCATCTAGATCCATCGTCCGCTCCCGAAAGGCCGGGGGTCGAGACCCCAGCGGGTGCAGTCCCAGCTGGTATCCGCACCTACGTGGTGTGTGTGGAGGCGTCTGCGCGGACTCGGCTTGCTTGTCGGTGATCCCGCGGTCGCTGTCCTGACTACTGCGCGACCGTCGTTTGGGTGATGAAGCGGTGTATGGCCTCGCTGGCGTGGTCCTGAAAGGACGGGTCGGCCAGGTCGGGAAAGATGTCCGTCTGGTCGACCGCGGGACCCTTGAGCGTGCTGGCCGCGCTGGCGTAGAACACACCGCTGGACAAGGCCGGGTCCGTGACGCCGTCGACAAGTCGCTTCGCGCCCACGTCGAGCTTGTGCGCGATGCCCAGGTGGGGCATGACGTACTTGGCCGCTATTCGCAGCGGCAACGCCAGGTCATCGGGTGCATGGGTGCCGGTGGTGTTGCCGGGACTCACGCATACGAATCGGCGGTCGGGGTGCTGGCGGGCCAGGTACGCCATCCACAGGATGCCGATCAACTTCGCCTGCCCATAGGCCAGATTGACGTCAGCCTTTCGGCCGGCGAAATAGCTGCCGTCGATGACAGTGGCGAGCTCGTCGGCCGACTTTGAGGCGAACGACGGCCGCTTGCAACCCCATTTTCGGGATTCCCCTGGCTGCCTCGCTTCCGGCGAAGACGGCCACCTCGCCAAGTCGGTCCTCGGCCAGGAGCGTCTCGAGGAGGACAACGTGACCAAGAACGTTCTGCGCGAACATGTAAGTGGCGCCGTCGGCGGTCAAGTTCATGGGCGTCTTGCCGCCCATTCCGCCGGCGTTCATGACCAGCGCGTCGATCGATCCGTCTACACCCGCCAAGCCGGCACGGACCGAGTCCGGATCGGATACGTCCATGAGAGCGATATCGAAGATGCGCCGGCCGGTTTCTGCCTCGAGTTCGGCCTTGGCCTTTGCCGCCCGCTCTTGGTTGCGGCACGCCAGGTAGATGCGGGCCGTCTCGGGACGCATCGCCAGCTGCCGGGCGATCTCTTTGCCGATCCCGACGTTGGCGCCGGTGATCAACACGGTCTTTTGTGCGGTGGTTTGCATTTGCGTGCTTGGGCTCCCTGGAGTGGTTGTCGCGACCCTCGAAATGGATCGTGCATTCCACTCTAACACAGAATGGATGACGTGATCCATTCCGTTGGTAGACTTCTGCGTTATGAACGCGACTGGCACCTCCTCTCGTCCGTTGACGCGCAAGGGCCAGGAGACCCGTCGGCGCATCGTCGACGCGGCGGCCGAGTTGATCTTCCGGCAGGGCGTCGCCCACACGACGATCGAGGACGTACGCGCGGCAGCGGACGTCTCAAGCTCGCAGCTCTACCACTACTTCGACGACAAGCCGGCTTTGGTGCGGGCAGTGGTCGACCACCAGGCCGACACGATGGCCGGCGGGCAGAAGATGTTCGATTTCAGCACTCTGGTGGGCCTTCGAGCCTGGCGCGACTTCCTGATCGCGGCCCAGCGCGAGCACCACTGCATCGGCGGCTGCCCAATCGGCTCTCTCGGAGGCGAGCTAGCCGAGACCGATCCCGACGCAAGAGCCCACGTCGCCGAGGGCTTCAAACGATGGGAAGCCACTATCCAGAGCGGCCTGCGCGAGATGCATGCACGAGGCGAGCTCCCGCCCGACACCGACCCCGACACCCTCGCGCTCGCGCTGCTGGCCGCTCTGCAGGGCGGTCTGCTCCTCACGAAGATCAAACGCGACACCGCACCGCTAGAGGCAGCGCTCGACGCCATGCTCGAACTGATCGCCCAACTCCAACGGCAGTAGCTAGCCCGGCGTGGCCGGCCGCCAGGCTGCGGCGTCGCCGAGCAAAGTTACCCTGCTCATGTGACACGCACCCCGAGAGGAGCCGCCGCACCAGGGAGAGGATCGTCTTGGCGGCTGCCGAGCCAGTCGTTCGGAAGGGCTCGCCCGAGGTAAGCCTTGATGATGTCGGCGAGCGCGCGCCAACCAACCCCAAACGCTGACCCATCCTTACAAACTGCAGCTCAACGACGTGTGGCAGGCCTGGAGCCTGGACTATTTGACGTAAGCGGCGGACGGGGGTCGAACCCGCGACCTCAAGCTTGGGAAGCTTGCGCTCTACCAACTGAGCTACCGCCGCACAGGCCCGAGTTTACGGGGTTCGGACCGCCCGGCGAGCGGCGGCCACGGCCCGGGTCAAGCGCGCGGCGCCGTGAGCACTACACAATCCCGACCGCGTCGAAGAGCGCAACGGTGAAGTCCGTCAGCTCAATTCCGCGAACCGCGGCTCGCTCGAACCAGCGCACGTCGTCAGTCTCATGCCCATCGGGTTTCAGTGCGCCGCCGATGACGCTCGCGTCGAACACGGTGGACACGTAGCTGACGCGGTCGCCGTTCGGGTAGGTGATGCGGAACGCCGGCCCGCCGATGACATCCCGGATTCCCACGATCTCGATCGCCGCTCCGGTCTCCTCCGCCGCCTCTCTGACGGCGGCATCGCGCGGCGACTCGTCGGGCTCGACGGCGCCCCCGACCGTCTGCCACATCCCGCTCTCAATGGCGTGCACCAGAAGGAGCCGGCCGTCCGCATCCCATGGAAGCACCGCGACCGACGGCAGCAGCACCAGGTCATTCCCCACGCGGTCCCGGATCGCACGCAGATACGGTGATAGCGGCACGGCGCCGGGACTAGACGTTCTCGGCGAGGGCGAGGGCCGCCCTACTCCTGCTCCTCGACGACTCCCGCCCGCTCCAGGGCGTTCTCGCGCAGGGCCGACGCCAGCCGCGCCTCGGCGCTGCGGTGGCGGCGTTCGAGCTCGTGCAGCCTCGCAGGGCTCGTCAGCTTCGACCCGTGGGTCTTGGCCAGATACAGCCGGTGCCGGTCGCGGTGATACGCCGCTTCGGACTCCATCTCCTCGATTCTGCGCAGGCTGATCATCCGTGTCCTTTCATTCGAATGCTCCCTCGGGCAGCACGAAGCGCTTTGCGGGAGCGTCGGCTGCCGGCGCGGCGGCGCGGGCGCCGTGAAGGCCCGCGTGCCGCGGGGCTGGGACCGTGTAGTCGGCGACGCCGTCGTGATCCTCGATCCAGGCAAACATCGCGCTCGCCCGTGAGCCCTCCGCGAGGATCACGGACCGCTCGATGACGGTTCCGCCCGAGGCATGGGGGCGGCAAAGGGTGCTCACGCGGGCCGCTATCGCGGCGTCGTCACCCGGGGAGAAGCTCGTGTCGCTCATTCTCTGGCCTTCCCGAGCGGTCCGGCAGGCGGACGCTCGATGTGGGAAAGGCACCCGCCGCGCCACCGCGCGGCAACCACCCCAGTCACATCAGTCTACCCCCGGGTCGCGGGTCCCTCCACGCGCAGCCCGCCCTCCGAGCCCCGAGGATGGAGCGGGACCCGGAGGGCTGGGTGCTGGCGCCCACTAGCTGAGCGGTCGCGCCGGGACACGACCGCACCGCGAAGCTTCCCGGCGCTGGCCGCTCGCGCCATCGGGGGAAACCACTGACGCGCAGAGCCCGGCCGCCCCCCGCATGAGCCGGGGGACGGCCGCTGCATCCCCGTCGGCTCTGATCCCGGGGACCACAGCGCCGCCATCCCTGACGGCGTGGCGCCGCCGAGTATCCCGGCGCCCAGATCAGCGACCGGCGGATGTTCTATGGACAGCCCGCCGCGTCACGCGGTGATCGCGTCCGCGATCAGCTTCGCGGCGAGCACGAGGCAGATGACGGCCACGATCGTCGTGTTGTGGCGCACCATCCAGTCGCGCAGGTCGGCGAGCAGACGCTCGGATCGATCGCCCATCACCAGCTGTATCGCGACCGGTGCCGCCAGGCCGAGCGATGAGACGAGAACGAAGATGAGCAGCGCCGTCGCCTGGCTGCCGGCACCGGCCGATGTCTGGGCGATGGCGCTGGCCGCGGCGATCGTGAGCAGCAGGTTCTTCGGCTTGACGACCGCGAATCCGGCTGCCACCGCGGCCGCCCGTGCGGGCGTGAAGGTCTCGACCTTCTGCATCCAGCCCGGCAGCTCCGGCATGGCGCCCTCTCTCGGGCGCTCGCGCCACTGCTGCCCGGCCACGAGGATCAGCAGCACCCCGAGCGCGCCCTTGACGATGGTGACCCAGCCGCTGGGCCCGCCGGCTTCGCCGGCGTTGGCCTCGTCCGCCGCGAGCAGCACCACGGTCCCGAGGCCCGCCAGCGCCAGTACCCAACCGGCGAGGAACGACGGCCCCGTCACGCGGCCCCTGGGCGTGTTGAGCATCAGGATCACCGCGATCACGGGCAGAGGGCTGAGCGCGACCCCGATGCCCAGCGGGATGACCTGGCCGATGGCCCTACCCACAGCCGGGGCCTTCGCCCATCCGCGAGCGCTTGCTCCCGCCGGGCGCCGGCGAGGGATGGCGGCTCTGCGGCATCGGCGTGATGGTAGCCGCCTGCACGAGCGCAGCAGACGCGGAGAGTACGGTCACCGGGGAACGCAGAACTTGCTTGTGGAGCGGCGGGCCCCACCCCCGGTGACCGGCTGATCACGCTAGGAAGGCCGGATATGGGGCGGATAAACAACCGTCCGGGCAGCATCGCCGGCGCCGTAGTGGAACGGGCCCACACGCGCGGCCTCTACTCTTGATGGCCGTGCGCCGACGTGTAATCCCGATCCTCGCGACACTGGCAGGGGCATGCCTGATCGCTCTGCTGGTCTATGGAATCTCCACCCAGGCGGCCAGCCGCACGCTCGACGAGCAGGTCGCGCGCGGGCAGCAGCCGCCGGCGCCTCACGCGACGCAGGCCCTGCCGGTGCTCGGCAGCCAGGGCACGGCGACGCTCGCCTCCCTGCGGGGCAAGGTCGTGGTGCTCAACTTCTGGGCCTCGTGGTGCGAACCGTGCCAGGAAGAGGCGCCGCTGCTCGAGAAGGCCCAGCGCCAGCTGCTCGGCCACGACGGGACGGTCCTCGGCGTGACCTACAAGGACGTCACCGGCGATTCCGAAAGCTTCGTCCGCCAGTTCCATCTGACGTACCCCAACGTGCGGGACGCCGGCGGAACGTTCGCCGCCTCCTACGGGACCGACCAGCTGCCCGAGAGCTTCATCATCAACCGCCAGGGCCGCATCGTGGCTATCTCCCGCGGGGAGATCGCCGGGCCGTTCCTGGCGCATGCCGTCGCGCTGGCCGCGAGCAGCTGATGCGAGCCCGACGAGGACTTGCCGTTCTGTGCGCGATCGCAGCGTGCCTGGCCGCAGCCGGCCCGGCGGCCGCCGCGAGCGTCTCGCTGCCCGTGATGGAACGCCAGGTGATGTGCGTGACATGCAAAATCCCGCTGAACGTGGCCGACTCGCCGCAGGCGAGCCGCGAGCGGGCCTACATCCGCTCGCTGATCGCTGAAGGCAAGGACGAAGCGCAGATCAAGAGCGCTCTCGTGGTCCAGTACACCCCTGCGGTGCTGGGGCTGCCCCAGACCCACGGCTTCGACCTCGCCGCCTACCTGGTCCCCGCGGCCGCGGTTCTCGGCCTGGTCGCCCTGATGGCGTTCCTGCTCCCAAGCTGGCGCCGTCGCACGGCCGCCGAAGCGGGCTCCACCGCCTCCGACCTGAGTCCTGAGGACGCGGCCAGGCTCGAGTCTGACCTCGCGCGCTTCGACTAGCGCACCCGCCGCCGGAGGCCTACATCTCCTGGGGGGCGCCAATCCCGAGCAGGTCCAGGCAGCGCGCGATCGTGCGCATGCTCGCAAGGCACAGAGCGATCCGCTGTCCCTCCACCTCGGCCGGCTCGGCTCCGAGCACGCGGCAGTCGCGGTAGAAGGCCGTGAAGCCCTGCGCCAGCTCCAGTGCGTAGGAGCTGACCCTGTGAGGTGCGCGGCGATCGACGGCCTCGGCGAGCTCGGCCGGGAAGGCCAGCAGCAGCTCGATCAGCGAGCGCTCACTCTCGTGCAGCGGCTCCGGGTGGGAGGCCAGCGACGCGGCGGCCTGCGCCACGCGCTCCGGTCCGGCCTTTGCCAGCATCGAGGCGATCCGCGCGTGTGCGTACTGCACGTAGTAGACGGGGTTCTCGCTGGACTGCGAGCGCGCGAGATCCAGGTCCAGGTCGACCGTCGTGTCGTGCGAGCGCGCCAGCAGATACCAGCGGGCGGCGTCCACGCCGATCTCGGCGACGAGGTCGTCCAGCGTCACGAACTCGCCCGCGCGCTTGGACATCTGCGCCCGCTCCCCGGACTGCATCAGGTGGACGAGCTGCATGATCAGCATCTCGAGCGTGTCCGGGTCGCCTCCGAGCGCCTCATAGGCGGCGCGCATCCTCTGCAGGTAGCCGTGGTGGTCGGCGCCCCAGACGTCGATCTGCCTGTCATAGCCCCGCTCGCGCTTGAGCTGGTGGTAGGCGATGTCCGAGGCGAAGTAGGTGTGCTCGCCGCTGGAGCGGATCAGGACGCGGTCCTTGTCATCCCCGAACCCGGTCGTCCGCAGCCACAGGGCCCCGTCCGAGCGATAGGTGTGGCCCTGCTGCTCGAGGATCTCGAGGGTGTGCGCAACCGGGCTCGGGTCCCCGGCGTGCAGGGTGCTCTCATAGGACCAGTGGTCGAAGGGCTCGACGCCGAAGGACTCCAGCGAGCGCACGATCTCGGCCACCATCAGCTTCACGGCCTCCGCGCCGAGCTCGTCCGGGCTGAGATCGCTGGTGTCCTTCAGCGACGCGGCGAGGCCGACGATGTAGGCGCCCTTGTAGCCGTCCTCCGGTGGGCTGTGGCCTTCGGCCACAGCCCGGATCGACTCGCCGAACTTGCGTATCTGCGAGCCGGCGTCGTTGACGTAGAACTCGCGCTCCACCCTGTTGCCGTGGAAGGCCAGCATGCGGGCCAGGGAGTCCCCGTAGGCAGCGTTGCGGGCGTGGCCCACGTGCATGGGCCCGGTCGGGTTCGCGGAGACGAATTCGACCAGCACGCGCTCGGGCGGACTCGCGCCGCCCGCGCCGAAGCCCTCCCCCGTGTCGAGGATCGCCTGCAGCGCCCCGGTCAGCCAGCTGTCTGCGAGGAACAGGTTCAGGAAGCCGGGGCCCGCCACCTCGAAGCGCACCAGTGAGGAGCCGAGCTGCTCGGTGAGCAGGTCCCCCAGCCGCTCGGCGACATCCCGCGGCGGGCTCGAGAGCCCGGGCGCGAGGATCAGCGCAGCGTTGGTGGAGTAGTCGCCGAACTGTGCGCGGCGAGGGCGCTCGAGCGTGATCGAGGCGCCGACCGGAGCGCCTGCGAGCTCTGCGGCTGCCGCGAGGACCGCGTCGCGAAGTCCATCCAGGGGCGCCCTGGCGGCTGCGGCGCCGCGCCGGGCGGAGTTGCTGAGATCGTCTGTGAGAGGTTCGCTCATGGGTTCGGGGACTCCGGTTGCGATACTAGCTGTGTGACCGACCAAGACTCAGGCGCCGAGCGCCACATAAACATCCATCTCTCCCCCGAGATCATGGGGGGCGTATACGCGAACTTCGCGAACGTCAGCCACTCTGATTACGAGTTCACGGTGACCTTCGCGCGCGTCGACCACGAGGTCGAGTCCGACGAGGTTCCCGGCGTGGTGGTCTCGCGAGTCAATCTCTCTCCGCGCTTCATGCGCGAGCTCATAGACGCCATGGAGGACAACTACTCCCGCTGGCGCACCCGTGAGGGCATCAAGGATCTGCCTGAGTACGGTGGCGCAGAAGTGGACGAGGCACCCGAGTAGGCGGGTCGCCACGGCCGCCCCACGCCCGACTGGTCGCACACTTGCACCCGGGCCGACGATGGAACCCGTGAGCACAGGCGGTGTTCCTAACCTGCAGCAATGAAGGTCGCCGTCATCTCAGACATACACGCGAACCGGCACGCCTTCGAGGCGACGCTTGGCGCGGTCGCGGACAGCGACGCGTCGGAGCTGTGGTGCCTGGGTGACCTCGTCGGCTACGGAGCCGAGCCCGATGCCTGTGTGGAACTCGCCCGCGAGCACGTCGCGGTCTGCCTCGCCGGCAACCACGACCTCGCGATCACCGGAGAGCTGGCCCTGGACGAATTCTCAAAGGGCGCACGCATCGCCGCCCAGTGGACCCGCGACGTGATCTCCGCGGAGCACCTCGCGTTCCTGTCCACCCTCCGGCCCACCGGCGAGGAGGAATCGATCGGGCTCTTCCACGCTTCCCCGCGCGACCCCATCTGGGAGTACGTGCTCGCGGACCTGCTCGCCGAGCTGTGCCTTGACGTGCAGCGCAACCGCATCTGCATGATCGGGCACTCGCACGTCGCGCTCTCCTTCGTCCGGCCCGAGGGCCAGCCCGCAACCGGCGAACGGCGGCTCGACGGCGAGGTGCTGGACCTGACGGCCGGCGAATGGCTGCTGAATCCGGGCAGTGTCGGACAGCCACGCGACGGCGATCCCCGCGCCGCATGGATGCTCCTGGACCTCGACGGGATGAGCGCCTCCTTCCACCGCATCCCCTATGACGTGGAGGGCGCCGCAGCGGCGATCCGCGCGGCGCGGCTGCCTGATTCACTGGCGGAGCGCCTGGAGTACGGTCAATGAGGATGAACACCTCTCACAAGCCCGCCGCAGCGTCCCTGCGCCCGAAGGGCCGCGCACGTGTGGCGTCGGCCGGCGCGGCCCTGCTCGCCGCGGCCGCGCTCGCGGGCTGCGGCAGCTCGGGCGCGGGCCTGATCCCGTCGGCGAACGCCGGGCCGCTGCAGAGCGACTTCGAAGCCGTCGCACAGGCGGCTCAGGCCGGCGACGGGGACTGCACCGCAACGGAAGCCGCCCTGACCAAAACCGAACTCGACTTCAGCGCCCTTCCGGCGAGCGTCGACTCGGGCCTGCGCACCCGGCTGAAGGAAGGGATCGGCAACCTGCGCAAGCAGGCGATGCAGCTGTGCGCGCAGCCGCTCGCGCAGACCGCCACCACCCCGTCGACGAAAACGACCACCGTTCCCCACACGACCGCGACCGCACCGGCGCCCACCCCGACACCGACCACCACCAGCACGAGCACCGCCCCGACGACTCCGACGAACACGGCCACCACGCCGGCCGGTTCGGGCGGCGGCACCCCGGCTCCGGGTGGGGAATCGCCCTCTGGAGGCGCCGGCCCTGAAGGGGCCAACGTCGGCGGCGTCGGCGCGGGCGGCGAAGAAAGCGGCAAATGAGCGTCGAAGAGATCGCCGGCCGATACACGCTCGAGGGCAGGCTCGGCTTCGGCGGGATGTCGACCGTGCACCTGGCACTCGACAGGCGCCTTGAGCGGCAGGTCGCGGTGAAGCTCCTGGCCGAACATCTCGCCGACGACCCGGCCTTCGTCTCGCGCTTTCAGCGCGAGGCCCAGGCGGCGGCGAGGCTGGTCCACCCGAACATCGTGCAGGTGTTCGACTCCGGCAGGGACGAGCAGAGCGGGCGCTACTTCATCGTCATGGAGTACATAGAGGGCTCCTCCTGCGCCGAGATCCTGCGCGATGACGGCTGGGTGGAGGTGGACGAGGCGCTGCGGATCATCGAACAGGCCTGTGAGGGCCTGCACTACGCCCACCGCCACGGCGTCGTCCATCGCGACGTCAAGCCGGGCAACCTGCTGCGCGCGCGGGAAGGGGGCGTCAAGCTCGCGGACTTCGGGATCGCCAAGGCGACCGAGCAGTCGAGCATCACGCAGGTCGGCTCCGTGCTCGGCACCGCGGCCTACCTGGCGCCCGAGCAGGCCCGCGGAGAGGAGGCCGGCCCGAGTGCCGACCTGTACGCGCTGGGCGTCGTCACCTATCAGCTGATCTCCGGGCGCCTGCCCTACGAGGCCACCTCGCTCACGGAGCTCGCGCTCAAGCAGCAGCAGGAGGAGCCCCCCACGCTCGACACGCTCGTGGCGGCCGTCAGCCCCGAGCTCGCCGACGCCGTCGCCATCGCCCTGGCACTCGATCCGCGCGAACGCTACGCGACAGCCCGGGACATGCGCCGCGGGCTGAGCGAGGGCGCGCGCGGCATCCCGCCGTCGGAGCCGCGCTCCGCGCCGAGCCGCACCGCTCCCGCCACCGGCGCCACCACGGTCCTGGAGCCCGAGCGCAGACCCGCCGGCTCCGGCAAACAGGCATCCGGCGTCACTCCCCGGCGCCCGCGCCAGGCTCCCGCCAAAGCGTCGGCCGCGGCGCCTGCCGCCAGAGCCCCGGCCGCCCGCCCGGCGCGCCGCTCGAGCCGGCCACTGCTGCTGCTGCTCGGCCTGCTCGCGGTGGTGCTCGCGGTGATCGCGGCGGTGCTGATCAGCGCGCCGTCCTCGACGAGGGTCGTGCTGCGCAACGTCGTCTACACGGACGTGCAGCAGGCATCATCGGCCCTTCAGCAGCTCGTCTCCGAAAACACCAAGTAGCCCGGCGGGCGCGAGCGGCTCGGGGCGCCCCGACTGCTACATCACTAGGAGCCCATGAGCATCCTCGCCGCAGCGGTCAACGTCGAGCACCTCGTCGAAGTCTTCGGCTACCCCCTGCTGTTCCTGGTCGTGATGGGCGAGTCGAGCGGGCTGCCGATCCCGGGAGAGACCGGCCTGATCGCCGCCGGGGTGCTCGCGAGCTCGGGCAAACTGGAGATCGGGCTTGTGATCGCGATCGCCGCGGCCGCCGCGATCGTGGGCGACAACATCGGCTATCTGATCGGCCGCAAGGGCGGCAGGTGGCTGCTCGAACGGCCGGGTCGCTTCTACACCCAGAGGACCCAGGTCCTGCTCACGGGAGAGCCCTTCTTCGAACGCCACGGCCCGAAGGCGGTGTTCTTCGGCAGGTTCATCCTGGGCCTGCGCGTGTGGGCCTCATGGCTCGCGGGGGCCACCCGCATGCCGTGGCGCTCGTTCGTGCTCTGGAACGCCCTCGGAGGCATCGTGTGGGCGACCGCGATCGGCCTGATCGCATACTTCCTTGGCCAGTCGGCCGGCGGGGCGATCGAAGCATTCGGCCTGTTCGGGCTCGTGGCCGTGGTTCTTGCGATCGTCGCGGGCTTCCTTTTCCACCGCCACCAGCGCAGGCATGCGGCCGAGATGGCGAACGCCGCCGCGGAGCGGGCCCGGAACTCGGGGCCGGCGCGCGAGACGCAGGACGCGGGCGACGTGGACGTGCAGCCCGGCTGAGAGCGGCGCCCGGCGCCTCTAGCAGGTGCCGCAGGGAGCGATCCGCTCCCACATGTCGGCCAGCGCCGACAGCTCACCCTCGGTGAAGTGCGAGAAGAACTGTGCCCTGACGACCGCGAGGTGCGTTACACGGGCTTCGGCGAGGCGCTGCTGCCCGGCCTCGGTCATGCAGGCGTATGAGCCGCGGGCGTCATGCGAGCAGGAGCAGCGCTCGAGCAGCCCGTCGCGCTCGAGGCGGTCCACAAGACGGGTGAGACCGCTGCGGGAGAGCTGGGCCTGGTCGGCGAGGTCGCGCATGCGCATCCTGCCGCCCGGCGATTCCTGCAGGTGGTGCAGCACCTCGTAGGAGGTCATCGGGAGGTGGTGCGAGCGCTCGAGCTCCGCGTCCAGCCTCTTTGCCAGGCACGCGTGCGCTCTGAGCAGTCCGCGCCAGGCGCGAAGCTCGCCCGTCGTGAGCGACTCCCCGGTCTCGAGAGCATCTTGCTCGGTCTCGACGATGTTGACGACGGTCGCAGTTGACATTGGTACCCGGTCCTAACGCGCTTCTGAGCCGAACATAGCAGCGTCGGATGCCTGCGCTCGGACGATCCGTTTCATCGCCGGGTCGCCCGCCATGCCCACAGCATCGCCAGCGGCTGCAGCGGCAGCCGCGCGTAGAGCGCCCACCGCGGGATCGACTTGAAGCGCTCGGGCTCGCGGGCCATGTAGATGTTGGCCGGGAACACCGCGAGCAGCACGCCGATCAGCCAAAGGCCCGCCGGGCGCCTGGCGCCCGGGATGAAGACCGCGGCGCCCCCCGCGACCTCGGCGACCCCGCTCGCCTGGACGACGAGCCTTGAGTGCTTCTTCAGCGACGGCGGCACGATCGCCTCATAGAAGCGCGGCGAGACGAAGTGGTTGACCCCGGCGGCGATCCAGAAGGCGCCGAGCAGCGCGCGAGAGATCCCTTTTCCCCTCGGCACATCCGTGTCCGCTGAATCCCGCGTCATTGCCCCTCCATCGATGAAGCAGGCGGCCCGGAGGGCCGCTCTCGGCCTCACAATCTAGCGCCCCTGGATCAGAGAGCTCCCGGTCATCTGCTGCGGCTGCTCGATTCCGAGCACCTCGAGCAGCGTCGGGGTGACGTCGGCGAGGATCCCGCCGTCCTGTCGCAGCGCGACCGCGCTGGTGGTGAGGATCGCGGGCACGGGATTCATCGAGTGCTGCGTATTCGGGCTTCCGTCGGGCTCGAGCATGTGGTCGGCGTTGCCATGGTCGGCGGTCACGAAGCAGACGCCGCCGCTCTCGTGGACCGCTGACACCACCTGCGCCATGCACTCGTCGGCCGCTTCGATTGCCTTCACCGCAGCGGGGATCACGCCCGTGTGGCCGACCATGTCGGCGTTCGCGAAGTTGATGATCCCGAACTGCGGCGAGTCCTGGCGCCACGCACCGACGAACGCGTCAGCGGCCTCGTGGGCGCTCATCTGCGGCTTGAAGTCGTAGGTCGGGACGTCTCTGGGCGAGGGCACCATCTCGCGCCGCTCGCCGTCCATCGGCGCCTCGTCGCCGCCGTTGAAGAAGTACGTCACATGGGGGTACTTCTCGGTCTCGGCGACGTGCAGCTGGCGCAGACCAGCCTTCGCGAGCACGATCGACATCGTCGTGGCGGGATGCTCCGGCGCGAACACGACCGGATAGGGCCAGCCCTCCTCGTAGCGCGTAAGCGTCGCGTAGCGGGTGAACGTGGGGGCGCCGCCGCGCCCGCTCCAGCCGGGGAGCTCCTCATCGCCCTCGCCAAACCCGGGCTCGGCCAGGGCGCGTGTGATCTCGCGCATGCGGTCGGGCCTGAAGTTCGAAGCAGATGATGCTGTCCCCGGACGGATCCTCGCCTCCTCGCCGACCAGCGTCGGCTCGATGAACTCATCCGTCTCACCGCGCTCGTAGGCCATGCGCACGGCCTCCTCGCCGGTGACGGCGTGATAGGGCGCCACGCCCTGCACGAGCATGTCGTAGGCGCGCTGCGTGCGCTCCCAGCGGCGATCGCGATCCATCGCCCAGTAGCGGCCGACGACGGACCCCACCCGGGCGTCCGTGCGTCCGTCGAGCTCCTTCAGGTACTCGACGCCGGCATGCGGGAGCGTGTCCCTGCCGTCGGTGAAGGCGTGGACAACCATTTCTCCGGCGCCGAGCTCGACGCCGAGGTCGATCAGGCCGCGCAGGTGATCAAGGGAGGAGTGCACGCCTCCGTCGGAGACGAGGCCCATCAGGTGCACGCGCGGCGGAGGGGTGGAGCCGGGCTCGCCGAGGAACGCCGTCCTGAGCACCTCGTTCTCGCCGAGCGTGTGGCTCGCGACGGCATCGTCGATTCGAACGAGGTCCTGTGGCACGATCGAGCCGGCGCCGAGATTCAGGTGGCCGACCTCGCTGTTTCCCATCTGCCCTTCGGGAAGGCCCACGGCGCGGCCCCAGGCGGTCAGCGTCGTGTGCGGGTAGTCCCGCCACAGCTCATCGAAGTTGGGGGTGTTGGCGAGGGACACGGCGTTGCCCGGGCCGTCGGGCGCCAGGCCCCATCCGTCGAGGATGATCAGGCACGCCCGCTGGGCGGGCAGGCTTGCGGGGCCGGCGGGAATGCTCATCGGCCGGCGGCCAGGACGATCTCGGCGAACGACTCGGCCTGCAGGGAGGCGCCGCCCACGAGTGCCCCGTCGACGTCCGGCAGCGCGAGCAGCTCCGCGGCGTTCTCACCCTTCACCGAGCCGCCGTAGAGGATCCTCACGCTCTCGGCCGCCGCATTGTCGCGGTCGCCGACCAGCGCCCTGATGAACGCGATCGCGTCCTGCGCCTGCTCGGGGGTCGCTACGCGACCGGTGCCGATGGCCCACACGGGCTCGTAGGCGATGATGACGTCGGCCAGGCGCTCGGCGGACACGCCCGCGAGGTCCTCCCGGATCTGCTGGCGCAGCTTGCGTTCGGTCTCTTCGCCGTCGCGCTCCTGCTCGGTCTCCCCGACGCACAGGATCGGCACCAGCCCGGCCGCGAGCGCAGCCGGCACCTTCGCGGCGAGCGCCTTGTCGGTCTCGCCGAAGAACGCCCTGCGCTCGGAGTGGCCGAGCACGACGCCCTGGACGTCGAGCTCGCTGAGCATCGGGGCGGAGATCTCGCCCGTGTAGGCGCCCTCGTCCTCCTGGTGCATGTTCTGCGCGTAGACCTCGACCCGGGAGCCGCGGGCGCTGTCCACCATCGCTCGCAGGTCGGTGAACGGCACGCAGATGGCGACGTCGACGCCGTCCACCGCTGAGACACGCGGGAGCAGGGCCTGGATGTACTCCTCGGCCTGTGCCTCCGTCTTGAACATCTTCCAGTTGCCGGCGATCATCGGCGTGCGGCTCATGAGAGGCCCGCCCCTGCGCCCTGAAGCGCCTGCACTCCGGGCAGCTCTCGGCCCTCGACGAGCTCGAGCGTCGCGCCGCCACCGGTGGAGAGGTGGTTGACCCTGTCGGCGAGGCCGAAGCGCGCGAGCGCCGCAGCCGAGTCGCCGCCGCCGACCACGGTCATGCCCGGCGCGTCCGCGACGGCCCTCGCGACGGCCAGTGTGCCCGCCGCATATGGCTCGAGCTCGAAGGCGCCCATCGGGCCGTTCCAGAACACGGTTCCCGCGCCGGCGATCTCGCGGGCGTAGAGGGCCGAGGTGGCCGGGCCGATGTCCAGGCCCATCCATCCGTCGGGCACGTCGACGCCGTCGAGTACGCGGTGCTCGGCCTCGGCGCTGAAGGCGTCCGCGATCACGAGGTCCACGGGCAGCTCCAGGCGGGCTCGTCCCTCGCCGGCGGCGTCCGCCAGCACCCTGCGGGCATGCTCGACGTCCTCCTGCTCGCACAGCGACGAGCCGACGGTGTGGCCCTGCGCCTTCAGGAACGGGAAGGCCATGGCGCCTCCGATGACGACGACCTCCGCGATCTGCAGGAAGCGGTCGAGCACGCCGATCTTGTCGTGCACCTTCGCTCCCCCGACGATCGCGACGAGCGGGTGCTCGGGATGCTCGAGGATCGCGGTCAGCGTGTTCACCTCTCGTTCGAGCAGGCGGCCCGCCGCGCTCGGCAGCAGGTGCGCGACGCCGGTGGTGCTGGAGTGCGCTCGATGCGCCGAGCCGAAGGCGTCGTTGACGTAGAGGTCGGCCAGCCGCGCGAGCTCGCGGGCCAGCTCGGGGTCGTTCTTGGTCTCCCCCGCCTCGAAGCGGACGTTCTCGAGGACCAGGATGTCCCCGTCGGCCATGCCGTCGGCGAGCGCGGCGACGTCGTCGCCTACGACGTCCGGCGCGAGCGTGACCGGTGCGCCGATGATCTCCTGCAGTCTCGCGGCCACCGGAGCCATCGAGAGCGCCTGCACCCGCTCGCCCTTGGGGCGGCCGAGGTGCGAGACGAGGATCAGCCTGGCACCGCGCCCGCGCAGCTCTTCGATCGTGGGCAGCGCCGAGGTGATCCTCGTGTCGTCGGCGACGACGCGCGTGCCGTCCGGGCCGTCTTTGAGGGGGACGTTGAAGTCGACCCTCACCAGCACGCGCTTGCCCTTGACGTCCAGCTCGTCGATGCTCCTCACCGGCCGGCTCCAATCATCTCGCGTTCCCTCACGATGTCACCTCGAGCGCCGCCTCGCGACCTCAGAGAACCTTCTGGACGAGATCCACGAGGCGGTTGGCGTAGCCCCACTCGTTGTCGTACCACGCCACGACCTTCAGCATGGTTCCGTCGAGCACCGACGTCAGTTTCGAGTCGACGATCGACGAGTACGGCGATGTCACGATGTCGGTGGAGACGATCGGGTCTTCGGTGTACTGCATGATCCCCTTCAGCGGCCCGCTTTCCGATGCGGCCTTGAGGGCGCCGTTGATCTCCTCGACCGTGGTCTCGCGCTTGCACTCGACCGTCAGGTCGACGACCGAGCCCGTCGGGACGGGGGCGCGGATGGCGAAGCCGTGGAGCTTGCCCTTGAGGTCCGGGATGACGAGACCGATCGCCTTTGCCGCACCCGTGGACGCCGGGATCAGGTTGATGGCGGCTGCGCGCGCGCGACGCAGGTCTTTGTGCGGCAGGTCCTGCAGGCGCTGGTCGGCCGTGTAGGCGTGGATCGTGGTCATCAGGGCGTGGCGTATGCCGACGGTGTCGTTGATGACCTTCGCGAACGGGGCCAGGCAGTTGGTCGTGCAGGAGGCGTTGGAGATCACGTCGTGCTTGTCGCGGTCGTAGACCTCGTCGAAGTTCACGCCGAGCACCACGGTCGCGTCGGGTTCGACGGCCGGTGCCGAGATGATCACCTTCTTGGCGCCCTGGTCCAGATGGGCCGCGGCCTTGTCGCGGGCGGTGAAGTGCCCGGTCGACTCGATGACCACGTCGACGCCGAGGTCCGCCCACGGAAGCTTCGCCGGGTCCGTCTCGACGAGGACCTTCAGCTCTTTGCCGTCGACGTCGATGCCGCCGTCCTCGCGCAGCTCGACCGTGCCCGGGTAGGGACCGAGGATGGAGTCGTACTTGAGCAGGTGGGCCAGCGTGGCCGAGTCGGTGAGGTCGTTGACCGCAACCCACTCGATCTCCGCGCCGAGCTCGTCTTCGCGCGCCTTGGCGGCACGCAGCACGTTCCGGCCGATCCGGCCGAATCCGTTGATCCCAACGCGTACGGGCATCAATTGCCTCCTGAGAGAAAGTTAGGAAATGTGAGTCGCCGAGCATGCATGCGGGTGCTGCTCGGGCTTGGGGGCGCAGGCTATCAGGGCGCCTGCATCTCGATTCAGGGTTTTCCCGCGTTTCGGCCGCGGTCCTGACTCAGTATCCGTGAGGCGCCTTGTCGATATCGCGGTGCGCGACGGCGACGTCGAGATCATCCCCGCCGCGGTAGCGCTTGGCGAGGTGCTCGGCGATCGCGACCGACCTGTGACGCCCGCCGGTGCAGCCGATCGCGATCACCATGTGCGCCTTGCCCTCGGCCACGTACTGGGGAAGCAGGAAGTCGAGCAATGGATGCAGCCGCTCGTAGAACTCATCCAGGCGCCCATCCGCCGCGATGTAGTCGACGACCCGTTTGTCAAGGCCAGTCAGTTCACGCAGCTCGGTCTCGTAGTGCGGGTTCGCCAGGAAGCGCACGTCGAAGGCGAGGTCCTCCTCGCGCGGCGGCCCGTGCTTGAAGCCGAAGCTCATGAACGTCACCGACAGGCGCCCCACCTTGCTGCGGGGCAGGAACTCCTCGGCGATCTTCTCGCGCAGCATCGACGACCCCATGCCCGTCGTGTCGATCACGAGGTCGGCGATCGCGCGCAGTGGCTCAAGCAGCTCGCGCTCGGCGGACACCCCGGCCGAGACGCTGCCCTGAGGCGCGAGCGGATGGCGCCGGCGCGTCTCCTTGTAGCGGGTGACGAGCGTCTGCTCGCTCGCCTCGAGGAACAGCAGGTGATGGCGCAGGCCGATCGCGTCGAGCTCTTCCACGACCTCGCGCAGGGCCTCGAAGTAGACGCCGCCGCGAACGTCGGAGACGACCGCAGCGCGTTCCACCTTCGAGCCCTTGTGCACGAACAGCTCGACCAGCGAGCGGATCATCTCCGGCGGGAGGTTGTCCACGCAGAAGTAGCCCGCGTCCTCGAACACGTTCATTGCGGTCGACTTGCCGGCGCCCGAGAAGCCCGTGATCACAACCAGGTCAGCGAGCCTGGACGGCTCCTGTGAGTCGTCATCGCCGTCGCCGGCCTGGGCCGCTCCGTGGATCCCGAAGGCTGCCATTGCCTCCTATTGTGCCGCGCCACGCGGACACGCGCCGAGTAGTTGACGCTCAGCCCGCGCGGTGCAGGAAGGCGTGCAGGTCGCGCCCGAGCTTCGCGGGCACCCCGGGGACCGACTGCAGCTGCTCGCTCGAGGCCGAGAGCACGGCGTCGGGCGATCCGAAGTGGGCCAGCAGCGCGCGCTTTCGCGCGGGCCCGACCCCTGGAAGATCGTCCAGCAGCGAGCTCGTCATCGCCCTGTCGCGGCGGGAGCGATGGTGCGTGATCGCAAAGCGGTGCGCCTCATCGCGCACGCGCTGGAGCAGCTGCAGCTCGGGCGTGCGGTGGTCGAGCAGGAGCGGTGTGCGGCGGCCGGGGATGAACACCTCCTCGATGCGCTTGGCCAGCGAGATCACGGCCACTCCTCTTTCGCGGAATCCGCTGAGCGGCTCCATTCCCGCCGACAGCTGACCGCGGCCGCCGTCGATCACGACGAGGTTGGGCAGGGCCGCGAAGCTCGCGTCGTACTCGGTGTCGTGCGGGGAGATGTCGAGCTGGCGCTCGAACTGGGCGAAGCGGCGGGAGAGCACCTCCGCCATCGCCGCGTAGTCATCCGATGTCCCGGCCGCGGTGCGGATCGTGAAGCGCCTGTAGTCCGATTTCTTGGGCGCTCCGCCCTCGAAGACCACCATCGAGGCGACCGTGTGCGTGCCGCCGAGATTCGAGATGTCAAAGCACTCGATCCTGATCGGGGGCGCCTCCAGCCCCAGCGCCTCCTGCAGCCCCTCGAGAGCCTGCACGCGGCCCTCGCGGCGGCGCTCGGTGCGCAGCCGCTCCTGGTCGAGCGCCAGCAGGGCGTTGCGCTCGGCGAGCTCGAGCACACGCCTCTTCTCGCCGCGCTCGGCCGCCCTGAGCTCGACCGGGCCGCCGCGGCGGGCGGACAGCGCGTCGGCCAGCGCCTCGCGGCCCGCGAGCTCTCGCTGCACCACCAGCAGCGCGGGGATGGATGCCTGCCCGCCGTAATACTGCAGCATGAACTCCTCGGCGACCTCGTCGGGCTCGCGCTCGGTCTCGTTGGCCAGGTAGAAGGACTGGCGGTCGGAGAGGACGCCGTCGCGCACCTGGAAGACCTGGGCGTTCGCGTCAGAGCCGCTCAGTGCGACGGCGACGGCGTCGAAGGTCGCGAGCGACTCGTTGGTGACGCGCCTTCGCTCGAGCAGCGAGCGGACCGCCTGCAGGCGGTTGCGCTCGATCGTGGCCTGCTCGAACTCCTGGGCCTCGGCGGCTGCCTTCATCCGCGTCTGCAGATCCTGCTCGATCGTCCTGAATCGCCCCGACAGGAAGTCGATCACGCCGTCGATGCTCTCGCGGTACTCCTCCTTGGTCACATAGCCGACGCAGGGGGCGGTGCAGCGCTTGATGTAGTAGTCCAGGCACGGGCTGCCGCTGCGCCTGCCGGGCTCGGGACCCGTGCATGAGCGGTACATGAAGACCTTCGTCAGCACCTCGAGCGTCGAGCGCACGCGCTTGGCGTTCGAATAGGGCCCGAAGTAGACGCGGCCGCTGCGATGGCGCTCGCGCGTGAAGTAGACGCGCGGATAATCCTCGTCGAGGGAGATCGCGATGAACGGGTAGGACTTGTCATCGCGCAGGCGGATGTTGAAGCGCGGCCTGTACTGCTTGATGAAGCTCTGCTCGGCAAGCAGCGCCTCGGCCTCAGTCGCGACCACCACGCACTCGATGTGCTCGACGGCGGCGACCATATCCGCGTGCCCGGGGCTGCTCGGCACCTGCGCCTTGGCGAAGTGGGAGGCCACGCGCTTGCGCACGGACTTGGCCTTGCCGACGTAGATCACGCGCCCCGCCGCGTCGCGGAACAGATACACGCCGGGCTGGTCCGGTAGCGCGCGGCGCTGCGCCTTCAGCTCCGAGCGCCTCTCGCCCGCGTCCTGCGCCTCGGTCACCGACATCGCACTCGAGGATAGGCGTGTGCGAGCGGGCGCACGGGGAGCCGGCAGCTCCCGGTCAATATGCGCGGGAGTGGCGGAAGACCTCCATCAGCGCGTACACGACGAAGGCGACGATCAGGAACCACAGAAGCTCCCCGGTGGTGCTCTGCCACATGCGCACGCGGGCCATGTACGGCGAAGAACGCGAGCGCGACCCCCCCGTAGAGAAGGGCGCGGTGCGCGTCGCCGAGGCTGTAGATCGCGACCCGGCGTTCGCGGTACACGCGAAGCCCGAGATATCCGAACGCAACGCCGAGCCCGACGCCGAGCGCCGCCTGCACGGTGCTGGCAGCGCGCCCGCCGCCCGGAAGGAAGTAGACGGCTGCGGCGATCACGACGATGATCGCGATGTTGCGTGCGGTCTTGGCCCTTTCCATGCTGGGACAAGTGTAGGTCAGCCGATGAGTGCCTCAAGGCGCGCATAGGCGTCATCGACCGCGCGCCGGGCCGCCGTGTGGCGGGCTTCGGACTTGGCCGCCTCGTAGCGGGTGGCCCAGGCCGCGGGGTCCGCGAGCTCCTGTTCGAGATCGCGCAGCGCCGCCTCGGCGTCCTCGACCGCACGCTCGGCCTTCTCCGCGTCGCTGACGCGGTTCTTGGACGGCCCCTTCGCCTTTGCGCGGGCCTTCGGTGTCTTGCTCTCGGCCGCCGCGCCGTTGCCGTTGTCCTCCCTGAGCCCTGCGGGCCTGGCCATCGGCGCCACCGACTTTCCGCTCGCCGCCCGCGCGGCGCTCGTCGCGCACGCGCACGTACTCGGGCCAGCCGCCCTGGTAGCTGTGCAGAGACCCGTCCTCGACCGCGATGGTGCGCGTTCCGACGGCGTCGAGCAGCGCGCGGTCGTGCGAGACGAGCAGGATCGCACCGGTGAACGAGCGGAGCGCGTCCTCGAGTGCCTCCCGGCTCTCGATGTCGAGGTGGTTGGTGGGCTCGTCGAGGATCAGCACGTTCGCGCCGGACTGGACGAGCACGGCCAGCGACAGGCGCCTGCGCTCGCCGCCGGAGAGGCCGCTGAGCGGCTTGTCGGCGTCCTCGCCGGAGAACAGGAAGCGCCCGAGCAGGGCGCGCGCTTTGCCCGGGCTCAGGCCCGTCGCGCGCTGGGCCGCCTCGACGACGCTCTGCCCCTCGGGGCCGCCGGCCCCGAGCTCCTCGGCGTGCTGGGAGAGGTAGCCGACCTTGACGTTGTGCCCTGTGCTCAGGCGGCCGGCGGCGAGCTCGCGCACGCCCGCGAGCGTTTCGATCAGGGTCGTCTTGCCGGTGCCGTTCGCCCCGACCAGCGAGACGTGCTCGCCGCGCTCGAGCCATAGCTCGGCGTCGGAGAGCAGGACGAGCGGCTCGTCGCCGACCTCGATGCGCCCGCCCAGCAGCTCGAAGATCACTCGCCCGGAGCGTTCGGGGGCGGCGAAGGAGAACTCGAGTCCCTTGCCGTCGGCCGGGTCGCGCTCGATGCGCTCTATCTTCGCGAGTTTCTTGACCCGCGACTGTGCCTGTTTGGCCTTCGTGGCCTTGTAGCGGAAGCGCTCGATGAACCTTTCCATGCGCTCGATCTCCGCCTTCTGGGAGTCGATCGCCCTCCCGAGTGCGAGCTCGCGCGCGGCCTGCTCGCGGCGCCACTGTGCCCAGGTGCCCGAGAAGAAGCGTGAGCGCCCGGCCTCCAGCTCGAGCACCGCCGTGCCGACGGCCTCCAGGAACCAGCGGTCGTGTGCGACCAGGACCACCGCAGCGTCGAGGTCCACGAGCGTCTGCTCGAGCCACTCCAGCGACTCGATGTCGAGGTGGTTCGTGGGCTCGTCCAGCAGCAGCACGTCCGCTCCGGTGGCGAGCGCGCGTGCGAGCGACGCCCGCGTCAGCTGCCCTCCGGAGAACGTGTCGAGCGGGCGGTCGAGGTCGGCCTCGGCGAACCCGAGCCCGTGGGCCATGGCCGTGGCGCGGTTGCGCCACAGGTATCCGCCGCGCGTCTCAAGGCGCGCCTGGGCGCGGGAGTAGCGGGCCAGCAGCGCCTCATCCGCCTCGCCGCTGCTCATCTGCCCCTCGAGCTGGGCGAGCTCGGCCTCGATCGCGAGCTCCTCCGAGCATCCGGAGAGCAGGTAGTCCCGCAGCGCCATCGCGCGCTCGCGGGGCGGGCGCTGGTCGTGCAGGGCGATCCGCACGCCCTTGGCGACGCTCAGCTCGCCGCGGTCGATCGTGCTCTCCCCGGCCAGCATGCGCAGCAGCGTCGTCTTGCCGGCGCCGTTGCGCCCGGCGATCGTCATGCGTTCCCGCCGCTCGAGCTTGAAGGACACGCCGCTGAGCAGCGGCTTGCCCGCCATGTCCTTGTGAATGTCTGAAGCTATGAGAAGGGCCATCGGCTGCTGATGGTAGGGCCAGGCGGGCGACGTTCCGCCCCGCCGGGCCGCTGAGGTAGGATTCACGCGCACATGCGCCGCCGCACGATCCTGTCCATCCTCCCGCTGACGCTGCTCGCCTCGCTGGCGCTGGCGCCGGCCGCCTCGGCCTACAACGACGGCAGGGGCTTCTACGGAGCCACCAACGACAGGGTCGTGACCTTTTTCGGCTTCGGGGTCATCGCCTTCTTCATTCTGTTCGTGTTCTTCATGAGCATGATCCAGGGTGCGCTGGACAAGCGCAAGGAAGCCCGCAAGGCCGGCGAAAAGGCCATTCGCCACGACGCGCGCTGGCACGGCGGCTGGTAGAGCCGGCCGAAGCGGCCCCCGCAGTGCCCGAGAGTTCACAGTCGCCGGTCCGATACGAGCGCGTCGGCGCGGCGTCGCTGATCACGATCGACCGCCCCGAGCGCCGCAACGCCGTCGACGGCCCGACGGCGGCCGCGCTGCACGAGGCATACCTGCGCTTCGAGGATGACCAGGACGCTCGCGTGCTCGTCGTGACCGGTGCCGGTGAGCTCGCCTTCTGCGCCGGAGCGGACCTGAAGGCGACCCGTTCGATGGAGAGCCGGCTGATGAGCGAGGAGGGCCCGATGGGGTTCACGCGGCTCACTCCGTCAAAGCCCACGATCGCCGCGATCTCCGGCTACTGCCTCGCGGGCGGGCTCGAGATCGCGCTGTGGTGCGACCTGCGCATCGCTACCGACACGGCCATCCTGGGCTACCCCGAGCGGCGCTGGGGTGTCCCGCTGATCGACGGCGGCACCCAGCGCCTGCCGCGCGTGGTCGGCCTGGGGCGCGCTCTGGACCTGATCCTCACGGGACGGATGATCGATGCGGGCGAGGCGCTCTCGATGGGACTGCTGACCGAGGTGGTCCCGGCGGGCGCCCATCTCGATCGCGCACTCGAGCTCGCGCAGGGCCTCGCCGGCTTCCCGCAGGCGACGATGCTCGCCGATCGACGCGCCGCAATCGAGGGTCTCGGCATGCCGCTGTCGCAGGGTCTTGCCCTCGAGGCCGCCGCCGGTCCCGAGGTCTTTGAGGACGGCGCCCGCGGCGCCGAGCGCTTCGCCGCGGGCGAGGGCCGCGGCGGAGCGGGCGCCGGCGCCTGAGCGGCGCCGCAGGGGCCGCTCACTCGGCGGAGGTGAATTGGGGTAGTCTCCGCGTTGATGGCGTACTTCGTTACGGGGGCAACGGGTTTCATCGGGAGCCGGCTGGTGGAACGGCTGCTCGAAAAGCGCCAGGGCAAGATCTACGTGCTGGTGCGCGAGAACTCCCGCGCACGCCTGGACGACCTCGTCGAGCGCTGGTCGGTCTCCGTCGGCGCGTCCGCCGCCGATCGTATCGAGCCGGTGATCGGCGACCTGCGCAGGCCGCTCCTCGGAGTCGAGAAGGAGCAGGTCGCCGAACTGCGCGGCAAGGTCAACCACTTCTTCCATCTGGCGGCCGTCTACGACATGACGGCGCCCGCCGAGCGCAACACCGCCGTCAACGTGGGCGGCACCACGCACGCGGTCGAACTCGCCCGCGCCGTGGACGCGAAGCATCTGCACCATGTCTCCTCGATCGCTGTCGCGGGCACCTACAAGGGCGTCTTCACCGAGGAGATGTTCGACGAGGGCCAGAGGCTGCCCTCGCCCTACCACCTCACCAAGTTCGAGTCCGAGCGGATCGTCCGCGACCAGCCCTACATGCCCTGGCGCGTGTATCGCCCGGGGATCGTCGTCGGCGACTCGCAGACCGGCGAGATGGAAAAGGTCGACGGCCCCTACTACTTCTTCAAGGCGATCCAGCGGATGCGCCACCTGCTGCCGGAGTGGGTACCGCTCGTCGGGCTCGACCTCGGCTACACCAACGTGGTCCCGGTCGACTGGGTCGCGGGCGCACTCGAGCAGATCGCGCACGAGCCCGACCTCGACGGCCGCGCGTTCCACCTCACCGACCCGCGCCCGCAGCGCGTCGATGAGCTCCTGAACGAGCTCGCAGCCGCCGCGCACGCACCACGCTTCGCCGTCAGCGTCGACAAACGGCTCACCGACCCGGTGCCGCGCTGGCCGCTGGCGCTCGCGATGAGCATGCCGCCGTTCCGGCAGGTCAAGGGCCTTGCGCTGCGCCAGCTCGGCATCCCCGAGGAGGTGATCGCGCACATGGAGCTC
This sequence comes from uncultured Solirubrobacteraceae bacterium, assembly GCA_963787115.1. Taxonomy (GTDB): domain Bacteria; phylum Actinomycetota; class Thermoleophilia; order Solirubrobacterales; family Solirubrobacteraceae; genus Palsa-744. The sequence continues at coordinate 129,852 of CAWBBS010000004.1, read as the reverse complement.
GTGCCGCGCTTTGACACCTCCGAGGCGAGCGCCGCCCTGGCGGGCTCGAGCTTCGAGCAGCCGCCGCCGCTGAAGGACTACGTCAACCGCCTATGGGACTACTGGGAGCGGGAGATGGACCCGGACCTTCGCCGGGGCCGCACCCTGAAGGAGGCTCTCAGCGGCCGGCATGTGCTGATCACCGGCGCCTCCTCGGGGATCGGTCGCTCGACGGCGCTGAAGATCGCGGAGGCCGGAGGCGTGCCCCTGCTCGTCGCTCGCAACGTCGACAACCTCGAGGAGGTCCGCGCCGAGATCGTCGCCGGCGGCGGCACCGCCTACGTGTACGCGGCGGACCTGGCGGACATCGAGTCGATCGAAACGCTGCTCGAGCGGGTGCTCGCCGACCACCGCAACATCGACATGCTCGTGAACAACGCGGGCCGCTCGATCCGCCGCTCGATCTCGCTGAGCTACGACCGCTTCCACGACTTCGAACGCACGATCCAGCTCAACTACTTCGGCGCGGTCAAGCTGATCATCGGCCTGCTCCCTCACATGCGCGAACGGGGCTCGGGCCACATCGTGAACATCTCCTCGATCGGTGTTCAGACCAACCCGCCGCGCTTCTCCGCCTACGTGGCCTCCAAGGCGGCGCTCGACGCGTTCACGCGGGTTGTGGCCTCCGAGGTGATCGGCGACGGCGTGACCTTCACCACGATCCACATGCCGCTCGTGCGCACACCCATGATCGCGCCGACGAAAATGTATGACGCCTTCCCGGCGATCAGCCCGGATGAGGCCGCCGAGATGATCTGCGAGGCGCTGCGCTCAAGGCCGAAGGAGATGGGCACGCGCATCGGCAAGTTCGGCGAAGTCGCATATTCGCTGTCGCCGAGCATGGTCGACAGGCTGCTGCACCTCGCCTACCGGGTGTTCCCGGACTCGGCGGCATCCAAGGGCCAGCACGCGGCGGAGGAGCACGTCTCCTTCGAGCAGATCGCGATGGCGACCCTGACGAGGGGCGTGCACTGGTAGCACAGGCCGCGCGGCGGGATGATCATCCCGTGAGCGAGACAGACCTGGCCATCGCCGTCACCGCGCTCTCCAAGCGCTACGGCGACTACGAGGCCGTGCGCGGCATCGACATCACCGTCCGCCGCGGCGAGGTGTTCGGCCTGCTGGGCCCGAACGGCGCGGGCAAGACCACCACGGTCGAGATCCTCGAGGGATACCGCAGCCGCAGCGGCGGCGAGGTCATGGTGCTCGGCGAGGACCCGGCGGGCCGCTCGCTGGAGCTGAGGCGCCGGATCGGAATCGTCCTGCAGTCAGGGGGCATCTACAGCCACATCACCCCGCGCGAGGCGCTGGCGCACTGGGCGAGCTTCTACCCCAGTCCCCGCGACGTCGATGAGGTCCTCGCGCTCGCGGGGCTGCAGGAGAAGGCGGACGTGCGCAGCCGCAAGCTCTCGGGCGGGCAGCTGCGCCGGCTCGACTTCGCGCTGGCGCTGATCGGCGACCCTGAGCTCATCTTCCTCGACGAGCCGACGACCGGATTCGACCCCGAGGCCCGGCGGGCGGCATGGGAGACGGTGCTCTCGCTGCGCGCTCTCGGCAAGACGATCCTGCTGACCACCCACTACCTCGAGGAGGCGCAGGCCCTGGCCGACCGGGTGGCGATCGTCAAGGACGGCCGCGTGCTCGCGATCGGGCCGCCGCAGGAGCTCGGTGTCGGGGCCGCCACCTACCGCGTCGCCTACCGCGAGGGCGACGGGCAGCGGGTCGAGGTCGAGACCGAGGACCCGACCACGGTCCTGCACGACGCGACCGGCAGGGCGCTGGAGCGCGGCGAGAAGCTGACCGAGATCTCGGTTGGGCGCCCGTCGCTCGAGGACGTCTACCTGGAACTGACGAGCGATGCCTGAGGCGCTGACCCTCACCTGGCGCCAGTACCGCCTGGAGCGAAGGCTGTTCTGGCGCAACCCCAGCGCCGCGTTCTTCAACTTCCTGCTGCCGCTGCTGTTCCTCGCGGCGGGCGGAGCGATCCTAAGCGGCGACCAGAGCAACCTCAACAAGCTGCTGCCGTCGATCGCCGGGATGGCCGTGATGTCCACCACCTTCACCGCGCTCGCCTACAACATCGTGTTCCTGCGCGAGCGCGGCGTGCTGAAGCGGATCCGCGGGGCGCCGCTGCCGACGATCTCCTACTTCGGGGGGGTCGCCGCGAACGCGGTCACGAACACCGCCATGCAGATAGTGATCATCGTCGTGGCGGGCAAGGTGCTGTTCGGGATCGACTGGCCACCCGAGTGGGGCACGCTGATCCTGTTCACCGTGGTCGGCGTCGTCTGCTTCGCCTCCCTGGGGGTCGCGTTCGCGCACGCGATCCCCAACTTCGAGTCCACGGCGGCCTACGTCAACGCCGTCTTCCTGCCGGTCGTGTTCGTGTCCTTCTACGTCTTCGACTCCACCAGCGCACCGGAATTCCTGCGCACGATCGCCGAGGCGCTGCCGCTGTATCCGCTCATCAAGGGACTCTCGGGCGCGATGGTCACGGGCGTGCCCCTGAGCGAAAACCTCGACGCGCTGGCCGTGATCGCGATCTGGGGAATCTTCGGCGTGTTCCTCGCCGTTCGCGGCTTCTCGTGGGAGCAGGGGCGCTCATGAAGGAACTCGCCGACGGCGTGCACATGCTCTCCGGGCTGCCGCCCAACGCGATCAACGTGTACGTGATCGGCGACGTGCTGCTCGACGCCGGCACCCGCCGCGCCGAGGCGCGGATCCTGCGCCAGATCGAGGGACGCGAGATCGGCGCACATGCGCTCACGCACGCTCACCCCGACCACCAGGGCTCGAGCCACGCGATCTGCACCAGGCTGGGGATCCCGCTGTGGTGCGGCGAGGGCGATGTGCCCGCGATGGAGGCCCCGGGCGGCGTCTCGGCATCTCTGCCTCCAGGTCTGGTCAACCGCCTGCAGGAGCGCTTCTGGACAGGTCCTCCCCACCCGGTCGCGCGCGCGCTGGTCGAGGGCGATGAGGTCGCGGGCTTCACGGTCCTGGAGTCCCCCGGGCACTCACCCGGCCATATCGCCTACTGGCGCGAGTCAGACCGCGTGCTGATCCTCGGCGACGTGCTGAACAACATCAACGTCTTCACGGGGATCCCGGGGCTGCACGAGCCGCCGAAGGCCTTCACGACCGACCCCGCTCGCAACAGGCGCTCGGCGCGCAGGCTCGCCGAACTGAGTCCCAGCCTGACGTGCTTCGGACACGGTGCGCCTCTGCGCGATCCCGGCAGGCTGGCGGACTTCGCGGCCAGGCTCCCCGCCGACTGATCACCCGATGAGCGAGAGCCTGTTCCTCCCCGACGGCGAGCTGTTCATGCCCACCGAGCACGCCCGCGGCCCGTGGGATCCGCAGTCCCTTCACGGGGGCGCACCGGCGGCGCTGATCACGGACGCGTTCGAGCGCTCCGGGGAGGACTCGCATCTGAGGATCGCAAGGCTCGGCTTCGAGCTGCTCAGGCCGGTCCCGATGGCGCCGCTCGAGCTGTCGGTGAGCAACGTGCGGCGGGGCCGGCGCGTGAACGAGCTCGCGGCGGAGCTCCACAGCGAGGGCCGGCTGATCTGCAGGGCCGGCGCGCTCCTGGTCTCTGCGGTGCCGGGTGATCTGCCCTCAGATGCGCTCAGCGTGGAGGACCCCGCGCAGGCCATGCCGCCTCCGTCGCAGGGACGCGGCACGGGCTTCGCGCTCGAGGTGCCGGTGGGCATCGACGTCGGCCAGGCCGGCTTCGGCGCGACCGCGATGGAGGCCAGGTGGCTGGATGACCCCTGGGTCCCGGGACCGTGCAGGATCTGGATGCGCCCGCGGCTGGAGCTGCTGCCGGGGCGCCCGCTGTCCGCGATGTCGCGCGCCGCCGCCGTCGCAGACTTCGGCAACGGCGTCAGCGCGACGCTGCCCTTCGACCGCTTCCTGTTCATCAATGCGGACCTCGTGCTGCACCTGCAGCGCGAGCCCCGCGGCGAGTGGGTCGGCCTGGACGCGCGCACGATCCTGCACCCGGGCGGCACGGCCCTGTCCGAGAGCGTCGTGCACGACGAGCGGGGGCCGATCGGGCGCGCCTTTCAGACACTCGTCGTCGCCGCCCGCTAGCGCCGGCTCAACGCCTGCGCCCCATCGCGAAGCTCTGGATCGGCGGTGCTGCCGCGCGCATGCTGGAGCCGACCTCCTCTGCGGCGATCTCCTCCTGGGCGGGGGGTCCGCTCTCGGCCGCGGGCGAGAGGCGGTGCACCTTGCCTGATGCCTGCTCGTCCTGTGCCCCCTCGGGCAGGAAGCTCTCCAGCGGCGCGAGCTCCCTCACCAGCACGCTGATCACCGGGCGGATCTCCTCCGCCTGCTCCTGGCGGGGGCGATCCCAGCGGATCACCTTGGAGGGTTCGGCCGAGCGCTCAAGGCGCCCCTTCGCCAGCAGCAGCGGCTCGGCCCGGGCGAGATGCCTGTGACGTTCATACACCTCCCTGGGAACGATCAGGTTGATGGTGCCGAACTCGTCCTCGAACAGCAGGAACATCGTCCCCTTCGCGGTTCCCGGCATCTGCCGGGCGATCACCAACCCCGCCGCGGCCACACGCCCCCCCGCGGGCAGCCTCTCCAGCTGGGCGCTGGTGGCGAGCATCGGGATCCGGAGGTGGGGGCGCAGTATCGCCATCGCGTGGTCGCCCACCGTCACGCCGCTTGTCGAGTAGTCGGCGATCAGCTTCTGCCACCTGCCGAGCGAGCGCAGCCGCGGAGCCTGCGGAAGCTCCAGCGCCAGCGCCAGCTGTGTCATCGCCCCGGCCTGCGGGTCCGGGGCGGCGGAGCGCGCGGGCGTGGCCACCCCCAGCTGCCATAGCGCCGCCCTGCGCCCGAGGCCGCCGGCGAGGCTGTCGCATGCCCCGGCCCAGGCGAGCTGCTCGAGTGTCCTGCGGCTGACCCCTGCACGCGCCGCGAGATCCGACAGGCTCGCGAACGGGCCGTTCCGGGAGCGCTCGGCCACCATCTCCCCCACCTCCGAGGCGTGCACGTCCTTGATGTAGCCCAGGCCCATCCGCACCGCCCCGTCCTGCACCGCACACTGCTGCTCGGAGGCGTTCACGTCGACCGGCAGTACCGAGATGCCGCGGTGGGCAGCCTCGTGGACGAGGCTGTCGGGGGCATAGAAGCCCATCGGCTGCTCGTTCAGCAGGGCACACAGGAACTCCGGGCCGTAGTGGACGCGCAGCCATGTCGACTGGTATGCCAGCAGCCCGAAGGCGGCGCTGTGGGACTTGGGGAACCCGAAGCCCGCGAAGCCCACGACCATCTCCCACACGCGCTCGGCCGTCTGCAGGGGAGCGCCGACGTGCGCGATGGCCCCCTCGATGAAGCGCTCGCGCTGGCGCTCGAGGAGATCATGTGAGCGCTTGCGGCTCATCGCCCGGCGCAGGCCGTCGGCTTCACCCGGGCTGAAGCCGGCGAACGCTTCGGCCACCTGCATCACCTGGTCCTGGAAGATGATCGTCCCGAGCGTCTCCCTGAGCACCGGCCGCAGCGACGGGTGGTCGTAGGGGATCTCATAGCCGGGGTTCTCGCGCAGCAGCCGGCGACGCTCGATGTAGGGGTTGATCGCCCCGCCCTGGATCGGCCCGGGCCGGATGATCGCGACCTGGATCGTCAGGTCCTCCAGGTTCATCGGCCGGGTCCGCAGGAGCGACTGCATCTGCGCGCGGCTCTCGATCTGGAACACCCCCACCGTGTCCGCTGCGCGGATCGCCCTGAAGGTGGGCTCATCATCCAGAGGTATGCGGGAGAGGTCGATGCGCTCTCCCCGCACGTGCTCCACTTCGACCACGCACCGCTCGACCGCCGAGAGCATCCCCAGCCCGAGCAGGTCGATCTTCAGAAAGCCGGCATCCGCACAGGAGTCCTTGTCCCACTGGACCATCTGCCTGCCCTCCATCGCGGCCGGCACCACCGGGCAGCAGTCGATGAGCGGCCGGGTGGCGATGATCATCCCCCCGGAGTGCTGTGAGAGGTGGCGGGGCAGCCCGTGGGCCTGCTCGACCAGATACGAGAGCCAGCTCCAGGGGTCCCTCCCGTCCCCCTCCTCCCTGCGCGCCCTGGTCACCTCGTCCCCGGGCGTGCGCGAGCCGCCGAGCGCGATGTCCGCATCGTGCTCGGCCTGGGGCCCATATCTGTCCGCCCCGCGGGCGAGCCGCTCGATCTGGCCGGCGGGCAGGCCGAGCGCCTTGCCGATCTCGCGTATGGCGCCGCGGGCGCGAAAGGTCGGAAAGGCCGCCACCAGCGCGGCGTGGTCATTGCCGTAGCGCTCGTGCACCCGCGGTATCAGTCGCTCGCGGATGTCGCGCGGGAAGTCCAGGTCGATGTCGGGCAGGCCGCTGAGATCCTCGTGCAGGAAGCGCCCGAGGGCGAGCCTGCCGGAGATCGGGTCGATGTGAGAGAGGCCTGTGAGGTAGCAGACGATCGAGGACACCGATGAGCCACGACCCCGGCCGGGTGCGAGCATCGCGCGCACCGAGTCCGCTCCGCGCACCTCCAGCGCGACCTCGCGCGCCAGCTCGAGCATGTCGTGGTGCAGCAGGAAGAAGCCGGCCAGGCCGAGCCTGTCGATGACCCGCAGCTCCTGCTCCAGGCGAGCGCGGGCGTCCCCGAACAGCGCCCTGGCGTCGGGTGGGGAGCCCGGGCCGTAGCGCTCCTCGAGCCTGTGCAGGCACAGCTCGGCCAGGCGGCGCGAGGAACCCTCATCCTCCGCGCCGGGGTAGCGATAGCCGAGGTCCCTCCTCAGGTCGAACCTCAGCCGCTCTGCGAGCAGCACGCTCTCCCGGACCGCCCCGGGATGGTCGGCGAAGCGGCTGGCCATCGCCTCGGGGGTGCTCATCACATGGCTGTGGTTGGGCCGGCGCAGCGGCTCGCAGGCGTCGAGCGTGCAGTGGTTGCGGATCGCGACGAACGCATCCTGCAGCTCGGCCCTGCAGCGCGCGTGGGCGTGGACGTCGCCGGTGGCGACGCACCTCAGTCCCAGGCGCCGGCCGAATGCCTCCAGGGCGCGGTTGCGGGCACGGTCGCCGCGCTCGAACGGGCGCTGGAGCTCCACATAGAGGTTCTCCGGGCCGAAGGAGTCGAGCAGCAGGCGGCAGGCAGGCTCATCCTCGCGGCCGGCGCCGATCACCGAGCGGCTCGCGCAGCCGGTCAGGCAGATGAGCCCCTCGGAGTGCTCCATGAGCGACTGCAGGGCGATGGAGGGCTCGGTGAGCTCTCGCCGCGCGGAGCCCTCGCGCGTGTGCGCGTGAGCGATCGTGATGATCCGGCAGAGGTTGCGCCAGCCCCGCTCGTCGCTCACGAGCAGCGTCAGGTGCCGTGTGCGCGGCCCTCCCGTGTCCACGTCGACCTCGGCTCCGTGGATCGCCCGGATGCCGCTCTCGGGGGCGCTCTGCGCCATCTCCATCGAGCCGGAGAGCGAGTTGTGGTCGGTCAGCGCGAGCGCGGAGTGCCCGAGCTCGCTCGCGCTCATCGCCAGCTCCTGGGGCAGGGAGACGCCGTCCAGGAACGAGTAGGCCGAGTGGCAGTGCAGCTCCACATATGGAGGAGTCGGCATCGTCCGGCCTACGGATCCTGAGCGAACCAGCCGCCCGAGCAGAGGTCGTGGAAGACGATCACGTTCCGGCCCCGTTCCCCGACGAGCTCCCAGTAGCGCCGGCGCAGGGGTGCGGAGGTCCACCAGCGGTCCTCGATCAGCCAGGACTCGCGCAGGAACTCGACCGCTTCCCCGTCCACCGCCGCCGGGGCGCCGTTCCTCCAGCGCACGCGTGCCGGCCGGGGTGCGTTCAGCGCACGGCTCATCCGCTCACTCTCCGGGCATCGGGGCGAGAACCACGCGCCGCTCGGGCACGCGCGAGTCCGGGTCCACACACACGGCCCGCAGGGCGGCGTCCCTGCCCGCGAGGGTGCGGGTCTGCACGATCGCCTCGCGCAGGCGGGCGGCGCGGGCCGCACGGTCCTGATCTCCCAGCGAGCCCTGCTCGCTGGCCGCGGGTCCGAAGCGCTCGACCGCGAGCGAGAGCGCCGCCGCCGGCGCCGGGAGCGTGAGCAGAGGCGCCGACAGGGCCAGGGAGATCCGTTCCGGGTCGGACATGGCCTCGCGGAACACCACCCGCTCGCGCCAGCCTCCCCCCGCCAGCAGGTCGGCGGAGAGGGACAGGGCGCGCAGTGTCCGCCCGCGCCGCTCGGGACGGGCCAGCAGCCTCCCCACCAGCACGCCCATGACGCGCCTGAGCGCCGGGCCCGAGCTCGCGTCGCCGACATCCATCGACTCCAGCAGGCGCTCGGGCACGCGGCGCGGGCGCAGAGGGCCGTCCTGCGAGCAGGCCAGGCGGTATGCGAGCACCCCCGCCTCCCCGAAGCGATCGGCCAGCGCCGGGCGGCCCAGCCGCGCGAGATCGCCGAGCGTGCGGACCCCCAGGCGCCCCAGCGGCTCGATCAGAGCAGCCGTCTCCTCGCGGAAGCCGAGCAGCTCGACCGGCCTGCCCGACAGCCAGCGCCGCGCCTGCTCCCCCTCCAGCACCAGTGGCCGGCGGGAGCGCACCGCCATGGCTGCCGCCAGGGCGCACAGGCGCGTCGGCCCGGCGCCGATGCGGGCAGGGCGCTCGAGGGCGACGCGGGCCGCCGCGATCGCGCCGGCCGACGTGCCATGCAGGCCCAGCAGCCCGTCTGTCTGGAAGTAGGCGAGGCCCGGCTGGGCACCCTCGACGGCCGCCCCGATCGATTCCAGGGCGCAGAGAGACGCCTCCCATGCCTCGGCGACCCTGACGGGATCGGCCGGGACGAGCTCCAGGTCGGGGCAGCGGGCGAGCGCCTCCCCGAGCGCCATCCCCCTGCTCACACCCTTGGCCTCAGCGGCCCCCGACACCTCCCCCACCAGGCGGCCGGCGGCCGCGCTGTCGGCGCGCACCGTCGGCGCCACCGCCACCGGCCGGCCCGCCAGCGCCTGCGGGCCCCCGGCACTCACCACCAGCTCGAAACGGGGCAGGTAGACGCAGACGACCATACGAACGTATGTTCGCATATGGCCGCGCCGCGGTCAATCCATCGTGAGCGGACCCTCCGCGGCTCCGGCCAGGAACTGGCGCACGAACGGGTTCTCCGAGGAGAACATCCTCGCGGCATCCCCCGCTTCCACGATCCGCCCGCGCCACAGCAGGGCGATGTACTCGCCGATCCGGCGAGCGGAGGCGATGTCATGGGTGACGACGATGTAGGTGCCGCCGTGGATCGCGTGCATCTCCTGGATCAACTCGCACAGAAGCGCCGTGCGCACCGGGTCAAGACCCGAGTCGGGCTCGTCGAAGATGACGATGTCTGGGTCCATCACCAGCGCGCGCGCGAACCCGGCGCGCTTGCGCATGCCGCCGGACAGCTGCGAGGGCGAGTCGTCCATCGCGTGCCCGAGCCCGACGTCGAGCAGGCCCTGGTTGACCTTCTCGGCGATCACCGACTCGGGCATGTCGGTGTGTTGGCGCAGCGGGAAGGCGACGTTGTCGAACACCGACATCGAGCCGAACAGCGCGCCGTCCTGGAAGAGCACGCCGATGCGGCGCCGCAGTTCGAGCAGCTTTGGCATCGTCAGGCTCGGCACGGACTGGCCATGGACGATGATGTCGCCGGAGTCCGGGAACATCAGCCCGATCATGTGCTTGATCAGCACGCTCTTGCCGGTGCCGGAGGGGCCGAGCACGACCGTGATCGTGTCGTCAGGGAAGGCGACGTTGAGCCCGTTCAGGACGGGCACCCCGCCCAGGCGCTTGTGCACGTCGATGCAGCGGATCGACCAGTTGCCGGTCTCCGGGGATCCCGAGAGGTCGAGCTCGTCCGAGTGGTACTGGTAGTCGTCGCTCATCACTTGCTCCCTGAGGGTACCTGCGGGAACTGACTGGTCTTGCCGTCGAAGGTGAACGGGCCCTGCTGGTTGCAGGCGGGCGCCGGCACCGCATTCGCTGTTTCCGGAGTGTTGGCGACTTTGAATTCCTTGATCTGCTGGATCAGTTCTTCAGAGACCGTTGCGCTCGCGGGGCCGCTGACCGACGGGGCGGAGTTCGCGCAGGCTGAGCTGCTGAAGACGGGCAGGCCGCTGGCGAGCGATTTGTAGGTCCCGGGCAGCGGGTAGGCGTTCGCGCGGTCGGTCCCGATGCGGCTCGAGTAGATCGCGAGGCTCTCGGGGCTGAGGACCGACATCGTGGTGAGGTCGTGGATCTTCGGGCCCTTGCCGTTCGTGTTGCTGCTGTGTTCCTGGCCCTGCGTGGCGGCCGCGAGGTTCGCGAAGAAGGCCTGGACCTCGGGCACATACTGGCTCGTGTACTGCAGGAACGGATCGAGGTTGTGCAGCACCGGGCGCAGGTTTTCGAGCACGGGCGTGGTCAGGTTCAGCGTGGTCTTGATCTTCGGCAGCCCGGTCTTCGCCGCGGCCGTCAGCGGCCCGAGCGAGGTCAGGAACTGGTCGAACTGCGGGGCGAACGGCTTGGCCGCCTGGAGCGTGCTCGAGAGTTCGCGCTCGGCCTTGCGGAATTCGACCAGGTAGGGGTTCGCGATCACGGAGAGTTTGTCGAGTTCCTTCAGCGCGACGGTCGAGCGCTTCTCGAAGGTCGGCAGCGCTTCGAAGGCTTCGGCGAAGGCCGTGCTGCCTTCTGCCAGCGCGTGGAAGGTGCGCTCGCCGTTGACGATGAACTGTTCGAGCTGGTTGTCGCGGCTGGCGAGGGCGTTGAAGGTGACCCCCGTGTTGCGGACGAGCGCGTTCAGTGCCCCTTCCTGGGTCGCCAGCAGGCTGACGAGCTGGTTGGTGTGTTCGACGAACGGCTGCAGGCTGGCGAAGGCGGAGTTGATCTGTTCGCCGCGGCCGTCGATGCCCTGGGCCACCGCCTGCTGCCAGATCCCGAACGCGGCCCTGGTCTTGGGGTCGAACGCCGCCAGAATGTCGTCGAGCGTCACCGACGGCAGCACATGGCTATCCGGCAGGTGGCCGTTGTCTGCGACGTAGGGGCCGCTCTGGCCCTGCGGGATCAGCTCCACGTAGGTCTCCCCGAGCAGCGTCTTGACCCGCAGGATCGCTTTCGAGTTGGCCCGGATCGGCGCATACTTGCCGGCGATTTCCAGTGTGGCCTCGGTGCGCCCTTCGGAGTTCGTCTTCAGGGCGATGACGTGCCCGACGTCGACGCCGCTGATCTTCACGTCCGACTGTTCGGCGAGCGCGAACGCGCGCGGGAAGGACACCGTGATCCTGTAGCCCTTCGGTTTCAGCGGCAGCGGCCCGCCGAAGGACCCCCACAGGAACATGAGCAGGCCGAAGCAGCTCAGCACGAACAGGATGATCACGAGAATGTTTCCGAGCGTGGGTGCGCGCTTCTGCATCTCAGCCTCCTGCGCCCTTCGCCGTGGCCGGTGAGGGCCCGAAGGCGCTCGAGGACAGCGCGGCCAGCGACGAGGCCGCGGGCTTGGCGGCGGTGCTCGCGCTCGCGTGTGTGGAGGCGACGGCGCCCGTCAGGCCCTCGCTGGCGCATTCGGCCGCCGTCGGGGGCCGCAGGAGGCCGACGAGCAGGTTGACGGTGGGGTTGATTTCCGAGGCGCCGTGCAGCAGCGGCAGGACTTTGCAGTTGAAGTAGATCAGGCTGCGGCCGAGCGGCCCGTGGGCGTCGGCGGTGCTGACGACGCTGTTGAGGTTGTGGTTGCCCCAGTCGAGGAAGAACAGGAAGCCGGCCTTGCTGGGTCCGGGGTTGTAGGCGAGCTCGTTGAAGAATTCGTTCAGGACCGCGAAGCTCGTGGCCAGGTGCGGGAAGGCCTTTGAGATTTCCGCGGTGGACGGAGCGATTTCGTTCACGACCGGCTCGATTTCCCGCGCGAACGGCCGGATTTCGTTCTTGAACACGGGCGTCGTCTTCAGAGCCAGCGCTTTCGTGGCTTCCTGCGCGGGGGCGAGCGCTTTCGCGAACGGGTCGAGCTCGTGGAGCGTGGAGCCGACGAGCGTCGATGACACCGCGATCTTCCCGAGGCCGAGGTTGGTCTTTTTGAGCGCTCCCGGGAGCAGCCTGAGGGTGCTCTGCACGCTCGCGTCCTCCTTGGCGAACGTCCCGAACACGGCGTTGGATGCATCCACCAGCTGGGAGATCTGGGTGTCCTTGGTGCCGAGCGCTTCCATCACGAGCTTGAAGTTGTGGATCGAGCGGGCGATGTTTTCGTGGCGCAGTTTCAGTTCGCGTGTGATTTCCGCGGTCAGGCGGGCGGTCGGGTCAAAGCGCTTCAGCGCCGCCGACAGCGTCGTTGCGTTTCCGCGCAGGCCTCCTGCGGCGCCCGCGAGCAGCTCCTGCAGATATGCCCTGGTGTCGGCGTCCAGGCCGGCCAGGAACTGGTCGAAGTCCACGTTGGGGGCGGTCTGCGAGAGCGGGATTGTTTCCCCGCTCTTGACCTTGCCGGCCGAGGGCGTGCCGGGGTTGACCTCGACGGTGATGTCCTGCAGCCCCGTCTTCGGCCGCAGCAGCATCGTCGCGTTGCGGTAGATCCGGGCGTATTCGGGGATGATCCTCATGGTCACGACGGCGACGCCCTGGCTCAGGTCGACGCTGCCGACTTCGCCGATCTTCGCGCCCGCGATCGTGACCGCCTGACCCTGACCCGGAGTGACCGCCTGGGCCGTCTGGAAGTCGGCCTTCAGCGTGAAGTAGTTGCGCCCGAGCACGGGCACCCAGCCCGGGAGCTTGAGGTTCTCGTGGGCGAGGATGTAGCCGCCGACGGCGGCGGCCATGATCACCATCACCACGACCGCGATGAACGCCGTGCGGTAGCGCTCGATCTGGTCGCGGACGGTGAGCCCGCCGTGGTGCGGGACGCTCTCGGGCTGCTGCTCGGTAGCCATCAGCCGCCGCTCCCGTCGGCCGGGCCCTGGGAGAGCGGGCCGTTGACGTTGGGAACCGCCTGCTTGTAGCACGGCACGAGCGGCTGGTAGGACGGCTCTTCAGCAGGGTAGGCCGGGCGCGTGCCCAGTGGCTGGGAGGGCGAGCGCGCCAGCAGCTGGGCGCCTTTCAGGTTGGTTCCCAGGATCGAGGTGGGCGCGGACTTGACGGTCTGGCCGCTGGTTCCGACGAGGAACTTCGCGACCGAGCCGTTGCCGTCGAAGACCTGGCCGATCCCCGCCAGGCCCGCCAGGCTGTACCAGAACTCCTTGTAGTCTTCGACGCCGGTCGTCGAGGAGCCGTCCTGGATCCTGGTGTTGCCGGCGGGGTAGAGCACGTTCGTCAGGCACTTGTTGAAGAGTTCGCTCTGCTGGAAGACCGGTATCTGTTCCGCCTCGAGCCCGGCGAGCGAGGGCGCCGCGGCCGCCAGGCCCTTGGCGACGCCTCCGAGCTCGTTCGGCGCGAGCGAGGCCTGCACCTGTTCGATCCACGGCAGCGTCGCCTTGACCGTGGCGGGCGTCAGGCGCACGCCGGGAAGGATGTCGGTCGCGAACTTCTGCGTCGGCCCGAAGGAGGCATTCAGGGCCGCGAGCCCCCTGTCGGCGCTCGTGAGCGCGCCTGGGAGTTCTGCGACGGCTGCGCTGAGGCTCGTTGACTGGGCCGCGAAGGAGGCGAAGAAGGTGTTGAAGTTGGGGATCAGTTCGCTGAGGTCCTGCTCGTGCACGTTCAGGGCGGCGGTCACTTTGCCGATGCTCGCGATCAGCTTGGAGAGGTCGTCGGTGTTGGTCCCCGCGAGCGCCTGGTTGACGATCGCGCTCCCGCGCAGCGCTTCGGGGCTGCGGTGGTAGGTCTGGTTCAGGGCCCGTGCGGCGGTGTAGCCGTGCAATTCGGCTTCCTGTTCGGCGTTCTCGGCGGCGGTCGGCTTGTGCGTCAGCGCCTTGCCGTATTCGATCAGGAAGGTCTGCAGGTTGGCCCGCGTGTCGGTGTCGAGCGCGTTCAGGACCTGGTCGAGCTGGACCGGGTCGGCGGTCTGGGTGATCGGGATCGTGTGCCCGGAGGAGATCGTCGGCGCCGACGGCGTGCCGGGCTGCAGTTCGACGAACCAGTTGCCTTCCAGGAACGTCCGCGGGCGGATCTTCAGCGTCGCGTCCTCGTGGATCGGCAGGCCGCGCGATTCGATTTCCATCGAGACCACGCCGGCGTTGCCTTCACGGTGGATCCCGGTGACCTTCCCCACGTCGACCCCCGCGATGCGCACGGGCGACTTGGAGTGGATGTTCAGCGCCGAGGAGAAGACGGCGTTCATGCGGAAGCCGTGTTTGAACGGGATCGCCTTCGTGAAGCCGAAGTAGATGACGATCGCGAGCACAACCAGGACCGCGATGCCGAAGCGCACAGGGTTTGACTTCTGCAGGTCGACGACGGGAATTTCGTCGTGCCGGCGCCAGAGTCTTTTACGCGCCATCAGCCCTTCCCCTTCGTGATCCCGAGCGCCTTCAGCTGGGCTGCGGAATACGGTTCGCCGAAGAGGTTTTCTTCGCGGCTTGTGAATTCGCGCCCGGATGTGACTTCCGGCACGTTGGTCGTGACGACCTTGCCGGGGATGTAGACCTCGTTGCCGGCTTCGCACACCTGCCGCTGCCCGGCCGCCGAGGTGATCGGGTATGGGTTCGCGTGCAGGTGGTTGTTGTCGATGATTTTGCCCGTAGCCGCGTCTTTTTCGGTCGACGGGCCGTTCGCCGGCGCCGAGGACGGGAAGCCCTCGTTGTTGGGTCCTGTCGGCGTGAGCAGGAAGCTCGAGCGCGCGAGCGTGCCGATACCGATGTTCTCAGACTCAAGGCTCGCGACGTTGCGGAAGGCGAGCGTCCAGTAGTTGCAGCGTTCCTGCGACGGTGCGATCCCCGCCAGCAGCGGGTTGCCGAGTTCGAGCGTCTGCGTGAAGTCCTGGAAGCTCAGCTGGACGATCGGGTTCTGGGCGAATTCGGCCAGTGCCTGGGACGCTTCGGTGGTGTTCTGGTTGAGCGAGACCGCCTTGGGAAGGTTCTTGGCGCCTTCGGTGAAGGCGTGTGAGAGCGGCGGGGCGACGGTGACGAGCGATGCGGCGCTGGGGCGCAGAAGGTGCATGAACTCCGTCGCGTTCTCGATCAGCGGCGCCTGGTTGGGAAGCGAGTAGATCGCCTGGCGCAGTGAGGCCGGGCCTCCCACGGTGGCTTCTTCCAGGTAGTGGGCGACGCCCGCGAAGGCGGTGAAGAACGTGTCGAGCTCGACGAAGTAGGCGGCCTGCGTGTCCGCCACCGGCGCCGCCTGCGAGGAGACGCGGTCGAGGGCCGGGAAAAGCCCGGCGAGGTCGGTGCTCTTGCTGGCGAGGTTGTGTAGGACCGGGACCGCGTGGATCACCAGCGGGCGCAGTTCAGCGATCGTCTGGTTCAGGCCGAGGCCCCTGGCGGCGAGGCCGTCGCCGAAGTTGTTGGTGTTGACCTTGATCGCGGTCCGGGTCTTCTTGGGGAAGGTGTTGAAGAGTTCGTCGATGCTCACCGCTTCGCGCGTCTGCGCGACGGGGATCGTCTGGCCCGCCTTGATCGTCCTGCGAGCGCTCCCCTTTTCGAGTTCGAGGTACTTCAGGCCGATCGTCGACACCGACTGCACGACTGCCCTGGTGTCGGCCGGCAGCGGTTCCACGCTCTTTTCGAGCTTGAGGTAGGCGATCGCCGTCACGCGGCCGGTCTTCGGGTTCTGGTACGGGGTGAGCGAGCTGACCAGGCCGACGCGAGTTCCGGCGATGCGGACCTGGTTGGAGGGGATCAGGCCCGAGGCCTCGGGCAGTTCGACCTTGATGTTGTAGGTCGGCACGAAGGGCAGCCCGTTGTTGGCGTTGTAGGCCAGGAACACGGCCACCACGACGATCAGCGTCGTGACCGCGCCGATCAGCAGCGGGTTGCCCGACAGTGCGTTTTTGCGGCGGCGATCCATCAGGGCACCTGGAGGGGGTCGCAGTCGAGCAGTTCGTTGTCGGTGAAGGGCGAGGACCCGTCCGCCGCCGGCTGTGTCGCGGAGCCCGGGCAGCGCCGGATCTGGCCGGTCTTGAGGTTTTCGATGGCGGCGCCGTAGGTGGTGGGCGTGAGGTTGTTGCCCGACCCCAGCTTGAAGTCGGGGAAGACCGGCGTGACGCGCGCGTAGTGGCCGTTGGCGTCGTAATAGGAGGCGGCCTGGCCGAAGGTGCGCAGCGTGGCGGCGAGATCCGGCGAGTAGGGACCGAAGAAGTTGGTGATCGGGACCGATTCCTGCAGCGCCTTGACGCTCGCGGGCGAACTGGTGCTGAGCGTCTGGGCGAGCGCCGGCAGAGCGCGGAACAGTTCGGTGAGGTCGTTGTTGGCACCGGGCTTGCTGACCGCGCTGTTGAGGTTCGCGACCACCGGCGTAGCGGTGGTCAGGAGCGGGCGCAGGCGCTGGAGCAGCGTCGTGAGCGGCACCGTCGCGGGCTTGGAGGTTTCGATCAGCTTTGTCAGCGCGGCGACCGTCGCGGGCACGCCGGCGAACGTCTGGTTGCCCTGGCGCAGCGTCAGCGGCAGCTGTTTGACGCCCTTCGCGAGCGCCGTCTGCTGGGCGCCGATCGCGCCGAAGGTCGTGTTGCCGTGTTCGATCAGTTCGGAGAGCTGCTGTTTGCGCGCGCCGATCGTCGTGACCGCCTTCGCCGTTTCGACGAGGAAGTTCGTGAACGTCGGCTGGTCCTTCACGAGCTGGGAGAAGACCTGATCGGTCGCGGAGATCGCCGGCGAGAAGTATTCGGTCGATTCGCCGAGCGCCTGGCTCGCTCCGACGTATTGCGCGGCGTTGCCCTGGATGAACTGCTGCAGGCCCTTGAGCGTGCGGGGGTTCAGGGCGTTGAAGAGCTGATCCAGGTCGGTGACTTCTTTGGTCGCGGTCGCCGGGAGCGTGGCCCCGTCAGCGAGCGCCGGGTTGTTGTTGGGCCCCGGGGACAGCGCGATGTATCGGTTCGCCACGCTCGAGAGCGAGGGGACGCGGACTTCGGCGACCGTGCCGCGGTGCAGCGGCGTGAGCGACGATTCGACGCTGATCGTCACGAGCGCTTTGAAGTTGGGGGTGAGCACGATTTCGGTGACGCTGCCGACCGGCACGCCGCCGACCTGGACCTGATCGCCCCTCACGAGCTGGCTGGCGTCGTTCATTTCGAGCTTGTAGGTGCTGCTGCCGCCGCCGCCGAACACCAGGTAGGCGGCGATCAGCACGACCAGCCCGAGCGCACCGACGGCGACCCAGCGCGTCGCGCCCGACCGCGACGGGCGCGGGTGCGCGGCGCCGCCGGAGGGTCCGGCGGGCGGCTGCGGTGCGGCCGGCTGGCTGGGAGGGCTAGTTGTGGCCACCGGTCGATCCTTCTGTGGCGGCTTCGCCGCTCCTGTCCGGGACGGAGGCGGAGGACGGGCCGCGCCCCACGATCGGGTCGGGGATTTCGCCGAGCCGGGCGATCAGCTTGATCCAGTCGTGCGGAGAGAGCACGGCCCCGCCCGTCGTGGCGACGCGGGCCAGCGTCCCGCCGCCGGCGGTGTAGAGGACGCGGATCGCGTCCGCGCCCGAGGCGCTCTTCTGCGCGGCGGGCGATCCCGGGTAGCTCATGAGGCTGATGATCCGAAGCGGCCGGGCGGCGCCCTGCAGCATCAGCAGGCGGCGCACCATCGTGTCTGCGACGGTGCCCGGGCCCTGGTGGCCGGCGACGGGGACCCCGCCGATGGCCGTTATCTTCGCCGAGGACACGTCACCGCCGGCGCCGGCGGTGGCCGTCGAGCAGGGCATGCCCGTGACCGTCGGCTTCAGGCCCGCCACCGACAGGTACTCGAGCATCGCCAGCACGCGCTTGTCGACGCGGCCGCCGCCGACGTCCTGACGGGCGCAGGCGGACAGGGAGATCGAGCTGTTGGAGAGCACCTGGGGCTGGAGC
The DNA here is from genome assembly GCA_963787115.1 of uncultured Solirubrobacteraceae bacterium. Classification (GTDB taxonomy): domain Bacteria; phylum Actinomycetota; class Thermoleophilia; order Solirubrobacterales; family Solirubrobacteraceae; genus Palsa-744. The sequence continues at coordinate 111,948 of CAWBBS010000004.1, read as the reverse complement.
TGCTGCTTTGACTCCAGCAGGACCTGCCCGACGGTGGGCGAGGTCGCCAGATACGGGTTTGAGCCCTTGGCCCGGAAGACCGAGGTGTTCTCCAGCGCGACCCAGCCATCGAGGATCGGCTTGGGGTCGATCAGCGGCGCCCCCACGCCGGCCGGGCGGATCTGGAACAGCATGTGCGGGGCCTGCGGCGCCTGCGCGTCAGAGCCGGAGTTCGCCCCGACGTGCCCGAGCACGGTGCCGGCGATGACCTGGGCGCCGACCGCGAGCGGGCGCAGGTACACGGTGTCGGGCCCTTCATTGAAGACGTGCGGGTCGCCGGCGGGCGCGGCGGCCGGCGCGGGGGCGGGCGCCGGCTTGGCCGTGCGTTCGGCCGCCCCTTCCAGGCCGGCGCTCGCACCGAGCGTCAGGCCCGAGGTGGTGCCCGCTTCCGAGAGCGGCGAGCGCGGCTGGGCGCCGGCGCTCGCGGGACCGCTCGGGGCGGGTTCCTGGCGTCCGTCGCCGTCGATGGTCGTGCTGCCGGCGCCCGCGCCCGCCCTCGGCTGCAGGACCGGGTAGAGCGAGGAGACGTCGCCGAGCTGCGCGTAGGTGTAGGTGTTGCCGAAGGCGTCACGCAGCGAGATGAAGTTGCCGAGCGTCGCCGAGCTGCCCATCTGCACGATTTCGCCGTCCTGCACCGCGATCACCGGCGCGTTCGCCGTTGAGTAGATCGTGGTGCCGGGGATCGTGGTGACGGCGCTCGAGCCGGCCTTCTCGACGCTCGGGAAGCCGTCGCTGAAGTGCGAGGCCGCGTGCACCGGGAACCTCGCCTCCGTGAGCCCGGTGACCGCACCGAGCAGTTCGGAGGGCGTGCCGCCGAGCAGCTCGGCGCGCAGCATGACCGAGTCGACGTAGGCGGGCGAGTGGTTGTAGGAGTAGACGGCGGCCCTGATGTTCTGATCGCCGCCGGCCGCCCGCAGGTACCTGGCGGCGGCGAAGATCGCGTCGGCGGGGTTGTAGGGGTCCTTGAAGCCGTCGCCGTTCGCGTCGACCCCGTACTGCGCCCACTCAGCCGGCAGGAACTGCATCCATCCCTCGGCGCCGGCGCTCGAGACGGACAGGTCCCGCCCGTAGTCGGTCTCGACCTCGTTGATCGCGGCGAGCACCTGCCACGGGATCCCATAGGCGGTGCCCGCCGCCTGGAAGATCGGCAGGAGGAATGGCGGCACCTCGAAGCTTTCGACGAAGAACGCCGGGACACCGCCGACCGAGTACTGCAGCTGCAGCGGCAGCGCCGGGGTCAGCGCCGACGGGGAGGCCGCGTGCTTTCCGGTCGTGGGGGCCGCTTCTTCGGTGGATGTGCCGCCCGTCGACGGCGAGGGGCTCTTGCCGGCGGAGCCGGTGGGCGGGGCGTTCGGGCTCGAGCCCTGCGGATGCTGGCTGCTCGCCTGCGGCTGGATGATCTGCGGCGCTTCGCCTTCGGGCGCGCTCGTCGTCGTTTCGGTGGTGGGGGTCGTCGTTTCGGGCGCCGCGGTCGTCGTGGTCGCGGGCGTTTCGACGGCGCTGGTCGTCGTGTCTTCGACGGCCAGCGCCGACGCCGGCAGCGCGAGCCCGATCGCCACGGCCGCCACCGGTGCCAGCAGAAGGCGCATCGTGTCGGGGCGAAGGCTCATCGGTATCGCTCAGTTCCCGAGCAGGTAGTTGAGCAGGAGGCCGCCGGCCTGTGAGGATTCGGCGGCGGGCGAGTAGTAGGTGGTGCCGGAGGTGGAGCCGCCGACGGGCTGCGCGGCCGAGCCGGTGCTCGAGGAGGAGCCCGCGGTGCCCTCCATTTCGGCGATCGACGGAGCCGAGCCGGGGTATTTCGCGAGTGCCTGTGCGGGGGAGGCGCCTTCGATGACGGCGAGCGTGCGCTCCATCACCAGGCTCGTGCCTTCCTTCTTGGAGTTCGCGGCGGTGGTGGCCGGAGCGGTGCCTTTGTTGAAGAAGTGCCTATTACATTGGGCGTTGGGCACGATGTAATATTTCAGGCAGGGGTTGCCCACGCCTTCGGTGCGCAGGAAGTGACCCAGCGAGTCGTATCCGTTCGACGCGCCCGTGCCGAGGAAGATGAAGTCCAGCAGCCGCTCGAGACCGCCTGTGCCCTTCAGGCTCGTGAGCAGGCCGGAGAGATTCGTGGAGAACGGGTTCGCAGCGCTGCCCAGCGATTTCAGTTCTCTGAGCAGCGGCTTGGTGGCCACGATCGCCGGCCCGGTGATCTTGCCGTTTTTGCCGAGGCTCGTGAAGTAGTTGCTCGAGCCCTTGGAGAAGCCCGGGATTTCCTCGAAGGCCTTGTTGATGTACGGCGCCGCCTTGTGGAGGTCCGTGAAGGTCGGGATGGTCTGGTCGGCGAAGCGTTCGAGGCGTTCCATCGCCGGCCCGAGTTGCTCCAGGAAGGGCGGGAACAGCGCCAGGTTCTGCTGCAGCGAGCCGCGCTGCGCCGCGCTGGCCTGGGCGACGGTGTTGCTCTGGACGATGAAGTTGGCGAAGTTCTCGCGCACCTTCGCCAGCGGCGCGAGCGCCTGGTCGGAGTCGACCGCGAGTTTCGCGAGCACCTTGTTCTGGCCCGCGAGGATCGAGAGCACGCGGTCGAGTTCCTGCAGCGCCGGGTTGGCGCGGCGGATCACGACGTTCAGGTCGCTGCCCCGCCCGGCGAGCCCCGCGCCGAATTCGTTGATGATCAGCGTCAGGCGCTGGCGTTCGGGGAGCCGGCTGATGTCGCCGAGCAGATCCACGTCGACGGGGCTGCTGGTGTTCGTGACGGGGAGCAGGTATTGGCCCTCCCCTTCGCCCCTCTTGATCTTCGGCAGCGGGGGCGGGAGCGGCGTTCCTTCCGCCCGCGGCTGCGTCGGCAGGCAGTCCACGTACTTCTCGCCGATCAGCGCCTGGGGGCGGATCGTGCAGCTGGCGTCGATCCGGAAGTCCTGGAACCCGGGGTTTTCGATGTTCAGGACAACGGCCGCCTTCGCCGCCGGGGTGGCGGTGACCGAGCCGACGGTGCCGACCTTCACGCCGTCGATCTTGACCTCCTCCCCCGAGATCACGTTGGCGGCGTCGTCGAAGATCGCACGGACGCTGTAGGTGTGGTTCGACCCGCCCGCCGAGACGGCGAGCAGCAGAACGGCGACGAGCGCGGCGAAGCACAGGCTGCCGGCTGCCGCCGACACCCATCGCCTGCTCCCCGTCCTCTCCTTCCTCACCCCGATCCTTCCCTTGCCGTTCACAACGACGCGGGCGACCCCACCATCCCGGTGGAGTCGCCCGTCCCATCTAACTACTGGAGCTTACGCCCTCGCGAGCGAGGACTCATCGCTGAAACGCGTCCTGCTACTTGGCGTACTTTGCCTTTTTCGTCGGGCAGGGCGTCTTGATTTCCTTCGTGACCGTCGTCTGTGCGCCGCCGTTGACGCCTTCGAAGGTCAGTTCGGTCTTGACCGGGAAGCCGCCTTTGGGGCAAGTCAGCGGCACGGTGCCGTAGAAGTTGTCCTTCTTGCGGTTGTTCTTCGGGCCGTTGGCGCCGCCGACCTTGATGGCGATGCTCTCGACGGACGCGTCCGGGGCACCCGGAACCGTTTCGACGAGCGGGATCTGCGTCTTCAGCTCGGGGCCTTTGCCACCGATGCCGGTCAGCGAGGTGTACGCACCGGTCGACGGGATTTCCAGCGACACGGGGTCGTGACCGAACGTGAAGAAGCTCAGCCCACCGCCCGGCGCGTAGAACGATTTGACTTCGGCTTCCTCAGGCACACGGGTCTGGCCGAAGGCGACGACGCCGAGAACTTTGCCGGCGGGTCCAGCTTCGGAGCCCTTGGGGCAGCCTTCGGGGTTCTTTTCGACCGAGATCGTCGTGACGGGGCAGGTCTTGAAGCCCTTCGGGTTGATCTTCGCGCCCTTGGGCAGGTAGAAGTTCACGCCGACCAGCGGGGCCGGGAATCCGCCGTATTCGGTACCGGAGATTTTGTATTCCGCTTCGACGGCCGCGCCGGCGCCGTAGATGTTGCCGGTTTCGGAGTAACCCACGATCGGCACAGCCTTGGCTTTGAAGCTCACTTCGGGCGCCGCTGACGCGACGCTGGGCAGGGCCATGAGGGCCAGACCCAGTACGGCAAGACAGGTGGATGCTCTACGCATCAGTTATCTCTCCTCGGTTGATGGACATCCGCCTCGATCCGGGTATTTCCGGAGCCATGCCGGTCCGGCGACATCGAGATCCCCTGCAGTTCTCGCCGGGGAACAGTGGCGATCTGCGGGGAAACCTTATCCGCCCAGGACGATGCGTACAACCTCCAACCGCTCAGAGGCCCGAAGGTTGCGGAGTGGCATCAAATCCAGCATCTCGAGGGCCGGCGCCGGCACTCGACGGGCGGGTTTGGCCGTGGTGCACGCCGTCGACCACCAGGACGCGGATGCCCCGGGCGGGCCTAAGCCTTAGGTTGAGGTTCAGTCTCCGTGGCGGAGAGCTCGAGCTGCGAGCTCTCGAAGTGGACGCCGACCGGCTCGAGGATCACCTGCCGCGGTCCCTCCTCCACGCGGCCGGCGATGATCGCGTCAAGGCCGACGGACGCCGCGGCGGCGACGACACGCTCGCCGTCGCCGGCTGGGCAGTAGAGGGCGTATCCGCATCCCATGTTGAAGGTCGAGTAGGCGGCCTGGGGGTCCATGGCGGCCTGCTCGACGAGGAACGAGAGCACCTCCGGGACCTCCGGGAGCCGATCGATCCGGTAGGTGAGCGGCCGCGGCGGGCGCATAAGCTTCAGCAGCCCGTGCCCGGTGACGTGGCTGATGTAGGTGATCGGGATCCCCTGCTCGAGCACGGCGGCCACCAGCGGGACGTACATGACCGAAGGCGCGAGCAGCGCCGCGCCGAACGTGGTCCCGCTGGGAAGCCGTGTCGCGTAGCCGTCCGGCAGGCGCCCGGCGATCAGGCGCGCGAGCGAGGCGCCGTTGGCGTGCAGGCCGCTGGATGAAACCAGCACGATCTCATCCCCCGGCTGCATGCTCTCGCCGAGGATCGGCCTGTGTCCCGCCGGCACCGCCCCGACCGCCGCGCCGGCGAGCTCGATCTCGTTCTCGTGGAGCATCCCCGGCAGCGAGGGCGACTCTCCCCCGCCCCACACGCATCCGGCGTCCGCGCAGGCGCTGCGCCAGCCCTCGAGCAGCGCGGCCGAGCGCTCGTGATGCAGGTACCACTCCGAGGCGCCGGTGGCGAAGTAGGCGTTGACGACCAGCGGCAGCGCGCCGACACAGCAGAGATCGTTGAGTATCGCCGCGACGGTGTCGTAGGCGACGTCGCCGAAGTGGTTGGCGCCCTGCTCATCGAGCACATGGCGGGCGATGATGGACTTCGTCCCGAGTCCCTCGACCACGAAGGCGAAGGACTGATCGCCGAGTTCGAACACGAACGCGGGCTCACCGCGCGAGGCGTCGAGCGCCTGACCGCCCCGGGCCTGCAGCAGCGGGGAGGTGGACAGGGCCTTGGCGATTGCCAGGCGCTTGCCCGCATCCAGCGCGTCGTAGTCCACGCCGGCTGCGCGGTAGGAGGCACCCTCTTGGCTCATGAGCGATGATCCTAAAGCCCATTGCCGCCACCAAGGAGAACCGATGGATTTTCAGCCGAGCGAGCGCTGCACAGAAATGAAGGAGCGCCTCGGCGCATTCATGGACGAGCACGTGTATCCCGCCGAAGAGGTCTACGAGCGCCAGCTCGCCGAGTCAGGCAACCCTCACCACCACCCGGCGGTGATGGAGGAGCTCAAGGCGAAGGCACGCGAGGCGGGCCTGTGGAACATGTTCCTGCCCGACTCCGAGAACGGCGCGGGCCTGTCCAACAGCGACTACGCGCCGCTCGCGGAGATGCTCGGCCGCGCCGTCATCGCCTCCGAGGCGTGCAACTGCTCCGCCCCCGACACGGGCAACATGGAGGTCCTGAACCTGTTCGCCACGCCCGAGCAGCGCGAGCGCTGGCTGATGCCGCTGCTCGACGGCGAGATCCGCTCGGCGTTCGCCATGACCGAGCCCGCGGTCGCGAGCTCGGACGCGACCAACATCGAGCTGCGCATCGAGCGCGACGGCGACGAGTACGTCCTGAACGGCCGCAAGTGGTGGACCTCCGGCGCCTACCACCCGAACTGCCGCATCCTGATCGTGATGGGCAAGACCCAGCCCGACGGCCCCCCGCATCGCCAGCAGAGCATGATCCTCGTGCCGCTGGACACCCCGGGCGTGACTGTGATGCGCAACCTCACCGTGTTCGGCTACATCAGCCAGGAGGGCCACGGTGAAGTCGACTTCACCGACGTCCGCGTGCCGGCGACAAACCTGATCGCCGAGGAGGGCGACGGCTTCATGATCGCGCAGGCCCGGCTCGGGCCGGGACGCATCCACCACTGCATGCGGGCGATCGGCACAGCCGAGCGGGCGCTCGAGGCGATGTGCGAACGCGCGGTCTCGCGCAACACCTTCGGGCAGCCGGTTGCGGCGCGCGCGAACGTCCAGGACTGGATCGCCCAGTCGAGGATCGAAATCGAGATGGCGCGCCTGCTCACGCTGAAGGCGGCCTGGATGATGGACACGGTCGGCAACCGCCAGGCCCGTATGGAGATCCACGCGATCAAGGTGGCGGCGCCGCAGGTGGCGCTGAACGTGGTCGACCGTGCGATCCAGGTGCACGGCGGCGGCGGTGTCTGCCAGGACTTCTTCCTCGCCTCCGCCTACGCCCACCTGCGCACGCTGAGGATGGCCGACGGCCCGGATGAGGTTCACAAGATGTCGATCGCGCGGCGTGAACTCGCCCCCTATATCCCGCGCGAGGAGAAGGTCTAGGAGCCCGCCGGCCCGATGAGGATGGTGAGCGCGCGCTCGTGCCTCGGGCCGCTGGCGGCCGTCGCGCTCGCCTGTCTGCTGGCGCCGGGGGTGGCGGGCGCCGCTCCGCTCACCCTCATCCCCAGCACCGACGAGCTGCCCGTGGGCAGCCCACTGTCGCTGTCCGGATCCGTCGCCGCCTCCGGGGCCCAGCGAGTGCTGCTGCAGGCGAGCCCGTATCCCTACACCGCCTTCTCGCAGGTCGCGGCGACGACGAGCGCGAGCGACGGCAGCTTCTCCTTCAACGCCGTCAGGCTCGATCGCAACACCCGCCTTCGCGTCGTGCTGGCGTCCACGCCGTCGCTCGCGAGCGCGGACGTATCGGTGATCGTGGATCCCGTGGCCGTCGTGAGGTCTCAGAGCCTCGGGCCCGGACGCGTGCGCCTGAGCATGCGCCTGGTGCATGCCAAGGGAGCCGGCGCCGGGCCCGCGGCCGTGGACTGGTTCCTGGCCGGCGGGAGCTCCGCGCTGTTCACGCTGGCCGGCGTGAGCACGACACGCGAGATCGCGCCGGGGGTGAGCTACGCGAGCGCCATCGTCGATCCGCCCTCGCGCCACTTCGCCTTCCGCGTGTGCCTGAACCCTTCCTGGGAAGCGTCGATGGGAGGCGCCGCCACCCACGGCCGATGCCCGCGCACCCCATTCAGGCTCGACGGCCATGACTGAGCGCGCTCTGATCGCGCTCCTGCTCGCCGTGCTCGCGCTCGCGGCCGGCGCACCGCGGGCGAGCGCGCTTGAGTTCGGCGGTGAAGGGCGAGGCACGCCGCTCGCGCCCTTCCCGTCACAGGCGGCGATCTCCTCCGCCGCGGCGTTTCTGCAGGGACGGGCCGGACGCACCTCCTTCGCGGTCGTGGACAGCTCGGGCAGGCTCAGCGGAAGCAACATGTACTCGCGCTTTGAGACCGCGAGCGTCGTGAAGGTGATGATGCTCGTCGCCTACCTGCAGATGCTCAGCGCCCGACACCGCTCGGTGGATGCAGCCGACAGCGCGCTGCTCTATCCCGATGATCCACATCTCCGACAATGACGCGGCCTCGGCTGTGCTCTCGATCGTCGGGGAGGGCGCCCTCGCGCGCGTCGCCCGCGAATCCGGCATGCGCGACTACTCGCCGGGCGTCGGGTGGTGGGCCTACACGCATACGTCCGCCGCAGATCAGGCGATCTTCTTCACCGAGCTCCCGCGGCTGATCCCATCCCGCTTCTACGGCTACGCGCGCTGGCTGCTGTCCGGGATCGAGCCCTCCCAGAGCTGGGGCGTCCCACCGGCGGCCCGCCCGCAGTGGCAGGTCTTCTTCAAGACCGGCGCGCTGCCGGAAGAGGGCATCTTCAACGAGGTGGCGCGCCTGGAACGCCCGGGCGTGATGTTCACGGTCGCGGTGTTCACCGAAGGCGAGCCCTCCGAGGCCTACGGCGGCCAGAGCATCGAAGGCGTCGCCCTGCGTCTGCTCGGCGGACGCCGGTGAGCCTGTTCGCCCTCGAGCGCCCGGCACACGGCCAGGCCGCTGGCGTGCTGGTGCTGCACCATGGACGTGGAGCCGACGAGCGCGACCTGCTGCCCCTCGGCGATGCACTGGACCCGCAGCGCAGGCTGCACGTCATCTGCCCGAGGGGCCCGATGACGCTGCCGGGTTGGCACGGCTACCACTGGTACCTGGTGGAGAGCGTCGGGCATCCGGAGCCGGAGAGCTTCGCCGCCGCGCGCGCGAGCCTCGCCGAGCTGCACAACGAGATCTTCAGCCGCACCGGCCTCGGGCCGGAGCGGACCGTACTGGGCGGGTTCTCGATGGGTGCGGTGATGAGCTACGCAATGGGACTGGGCGGCGACAGGCCGGCTCCGGCAGGCATCCTCGCACTGTCCGGCTTCCTTGCCAAGGTCCCCGGGTGGGAGCCCGCGCTGGCCGAGCGCGCGGGCCTGCCGGTGTTCATCGCTCACGGCCGGGCGGACGCTGTGATCGACGTCGGCTTCGGACGGCGCGCGGCCGAGGTGCTCACGGACGCCGGCCTGCGGGTGGACTACCACGAGTCCCAGGCCGCCCACCACGTCGATCCGGCGCAGCTGCCAGACGCCATCAGGTGGCTCGACGACACGATCGGCAACATCGGAGCACCCCCCGGCGCGAGCGTTTAGGGTTGAGCCTCGCAGCAGGCATCGTCTGAACGGGAGGAGGGGCATGTCCGCCGCACTGGATCCGGATCCGGCGAAGAACCGGCACCTGCAGGTGCTGATCATAGGCGCGGGCTTTGGCGGCATCGCCGCGGCGATCGAGCTGAAACGGCACGGGATCACCGACGTGCGCATCCTCGAGAAGGGCGAGGGCCTCGGCGGCACCTGGCTCTACAACAGCTACCCGGGGGCCGCCTGTGACGTCCCCAGCCACCTCTACTCCTACTCGTTCGAGAAGCGTCTGAACTGGTCGCGGCTGTGCTCGACCCAGCCCGAGATCCTCTCCTACCTGCAGGAGGTCGCCCGCGCCCACGCCGTCGACGAGCTGATCACGGCCAACACGACCGTCACCTCCTGCTCATGGGACTCCGGGCGCTGCCGCTGGAGCGTGAGCACCGCGGGCGGCGACAGCCACGAAGCGGACCTGCTCATCGTGGCGACCGGCCAGCTCGACCAGCCGGCGCGGCCCTCGATCCCTGGAGTCGCCGCCTTCACCGGCCACAGCTTCCACTCCGCGGAATGGGACCACGACTATGACCTCTCCGGACGGCGGGTCGCCGTCATCGGCACCGGCGCGAGCGCCGTGCAGTTCGTTCCCGAGATCGCCCGAGAGGTCTCACATCTGACCGTCTTCCAGCGCACCGGCAACTGGTTCATGCCGCGGCGCAACCGCCCCTACCCGACCGCGATGAAGGCGGTGGTAGCGCGCATGCCGTGGCTGCAGGAGATGCGCAGGCGCTTCGTGTTCCAGTACACCGAGGGCCTGACGATGACCATCCGCCATCCGCGCACGCTCGGGCGCGTGGCCGCGCTGCGCTCGGCGGCCTTCATGCGCTCCCAGCTGAAGGACCCGGACATCCGCCGGCGGGTGTGGCCCGACTACCAGTTCGGCTGCAAGCGGGTGATCTTCAGCTCCTACTTCCTGCCGGCGCTGCAACGGCCCAACGTGAGCCTGGTGACCGAGCCCATCACGCAGTTCACCGAGCTCGGGCCGGTGAGCGCCGACGGCCGGGGGCACGAGGTCGACTGCGTCATCTGGGCCACCGGCTTCAGGACCAACGACTTCATGTTCCCGATGCAGATCACCGGCGAGGACGGTGTGAGCCTGCGCGAGCGCTGGTCCAGCGGCGCCCACGCGCACCTGGGCATGTGCGTCCCGGGCTTCCCGAACATGTTCGTGATGTACGGGCCGAACACGAACACCTCAGGCGGCTCGATCATCGTGTATCTGGAGGCCCAGGCCTCCTACATCCGCCAGGCGGCACAGCAGCTCGCGCGCCGCTGCGCGGGCGCGATCGACGTGCTGGCGGAGGTCGAGGCGGCGAGCGACCGCGCGCTGCAGGCCCGCTTCGCAGGCACCGCCTGGACCGAGTGTGACTCCTGGTACCGGGACGAACAGGGGCGAATAGTGGCCAACTGGCCGGGCTACATGCGCGAGTACCTCGAGCAGACGGCACGGATCACGCCTGAGGAGTTCCGGTTCGCGCCGCTTCCGGACCGCGAGCCGGCCACAAGCGCATAGCGAAAGGGACGGTGGGGACATGCACGACTACGTGATCGTCGGGGCGGGATCAGCGGGCTGTGTGCTCGCCAACCGGCTGTCGGAGGACCCCTCCGTCAGCGTGCTGCTGCTCGAGGCCGGCGGGAAGGACCGCTCAATGAAGATCAAGATCCCCGCGGCCTTCCCCCAGCAGTTCCACACCAAGCTCGACTGGGACTTCTCGACCGAGCCCGAACCTCACGTCGACGGACGCTCGCTGTACGTGCCGCGCGGTAAGGCGCTCGGCGGATCGAGCTCCATGAACGCGATGCTCTACGTCAGGGGCAGGCCGCTGGACTACGACGGCTGGGCGGCCCAGGGCGCACCGGGCTGGAGCTATGCGGACGTGCTGCCCTACTTCATCCGCTCCGAGGACAACGCCCGCGGCGCATCGGAGTTCCACGGCGTCGGCGGCCCCCTGCGCGTGAGCGAGCAGCGCTCGCCGCGGCCGATGGACAGGCGGCTGCTGGCGGCCAGCGAGGCCGCCGGAATCCCGCTGATCCCCGACTACAACGGGCCCGAGCAGGACGGCGCCTCGATGTTCCAGGTCACGCAGAGCAACGGTGCGCGCTTCAGCGCGGCCGATGCCTACCTGAAGCCTGTGATGTCGCGGCCGAATCTCGAGGTGCGCACCAACGTCACCGCCCTCGGCGTCGAGCTCGAGGGCGACCGCGCTGTGGGCGTGAGGATCCGCCGCGGACGAGGCTCGGTCGAGGTCGTGCGCGCGGGCCGCGAGGTCCTGCTCAGCGCCGGCGCGATCGGCTCGCCGCAGCTGCTGCTGCTGTCCGGGATCGGGGCCGCGGATGAGCTGGGCGCCGCCGGCGTGCTCCCCCGCCACGAGCTGCCCGGAGTCGGGCGCAACCTTCAGGACCATCCATTCGTCACGATGATGTGGGAGGTCACCGACCAGCAGACCCTCTATGGCGCCGACAAGCCGAAGCCGCTCGCGGAGTGGCTGCTGCGAAGGTCCGGCCCGCTGAGTTCGACGGTCGCGGAGGTAGTCGCCTTCACCCGCACCCGCGGGGGGCTGCCGGCCGCGGACATCCAGTTCCATATGGGCGCCGCCTACTTCGAAGATCACGGCGCCGAGACCTACGACGGCCACTGCATGGTGATCGCGCCGGTACTCGTGTCGCCGAAGGCGCGGGGCCAGGTGTGGCTGCGCTCATCGGATCCGACCGCCAAGCCGAGGATCATCACGAACACGTTGTCCGAGCCGGAGGACCTCGATTCGATGATCGCCGGAATGCAGCTCGGCCGCAGGATCGCCGACCAGGCCCCGCTCAGCGAGGTCAGGATCAAGGAGCTCAGGCCCGGGCCGCAGGCACAGGACCGCGAGGACCTCGAAGCGGACCTGCGCAGGCGCCTGATGCTGATCTATCACCCCGTCGGCACCGCCCGGATGAGCGACACGCACGAGATGGCGGTCGTCGACAGCCGGCTGCGCGTCCATGGCATCTCGGGGCTGCGGGTCGTCGACGCGTCGATCATGCCGACCATCACGGGCGGCAACACCAACGCGCCGACGATCATGATCGGCGAGCGCGCCTCCGACCTGATTCGCGAGGACGCTTGAGCATCTCCATCAACCACCACCGCGAGGGCCAGGGCCCGGAGCTCGTACTCCTGCACGGCGTCGGGCATCACTGGCAGGCCTGGAGACCGGTGATCGACCTGCTCGCTGGGGAATTCGACGTGATCGCGTGCGACTCTCCCGGCTTCGGCCGCTCGGCGCCCCTGCCCGCGGGGATCGCTCCCACGATCCCCGCCTACGTGGACGCCTTCGAGTGGTTCTTCGCCGAGCTCGGCGTGCAGCGCCCCCACGTGGCGGGCAACTCGATGGGCGGCGCGATCGCGCTGGAGCTCGCGCGCCGGCGCGCGATCAGGTCCGCCACCGCCTTCTCCCCCGCGGGTTTCTGGAACACGCCCGAACTGAGGTTCGCGCAGGCCTCCCTGGGCGCGCTGGCCGCCATGCCCCACGCCGCCAGGCCCGCCGTCGAAGCGCTCTCACAGCGGCCGAGGGGCCGCGTCGCGCTGTTCTCGCAGCTGTTCGGCTACCCCGCTCGCCTGCCCGCCGAGGAGGCGCTCTCGACGCTCAAGGACGCGTGGGCCTCGCCGGCCCTGGCCGGGACGCTCGCCGGCTTTGACGAGTACCGCTTCGGAGCGGCCGAGGCACTCCGGAGCACGCCGGTCACGGTGGCCTGGGGCAACCGGGACCACCTGCTCCCCTACCGGACGCAGGCGCCGCGTGCGCGCCGGATGCTCCCATGGGCTACGCACCTGACGCTCGGCGCGGGGCACGTTCCCTTCTACGACGACCCGGCCGCCGTCGCCGCCGCGATCCGCTCCACCGCGACCGCACCGATGGCTGTCGCGGGCAGCGCCTGAGCCCTCAGGCGCGCACCGGCGTCACCGGCAGGCCCGCGATCGAGCTGCGGGCTCTCAGCAGCGTCCCGCCCTTCTCGGCCATCAGGGGGTTGTCCGCGGTGCTGATCAGGACGTCGCGCATGTCCGGGCCTCCGAAGCTGATGCTCGAGACGAACTGCGCCGGCAGCTCGATCAGCTCCTGAAGATCGCCCGATCCGTCAAAGCGCGCAACTCCGCCGCCCTCCCCGAGCGCGACCCAGATCCCGCCCTGCTCGTCCACGGCGAGACCATCCGCCGAGCCGCGCGGCGAGCTGCACAGTACGCGCTCGCCGCCACCGGAGAGATCGAGGGCCAGCACCGTCCCGTTCGAGTAGTCGCTCACGTACGCGGTCATGCCGTCGGGAGCGAGGCCGATGCCGTTCGGCCACACCACACGCTCGCTCAGAGCCAGCGGCTCCTGCCCCGGGGCGAGGCGCAGCAGGCGACCGGCGCGCGGCTGCTCGCCCACCATCGGCCGGTAGCGCAGCTCGCCGGCGAGAAGATCCCCGCCGGGGGTGCTGAAGAGGTCGTTGTACCCGCAGGCTCCCTCGGCGGCCAGCAGCTCGCGCTGGGAGCCGTCGGGCCGCAGGTGAAGCACGGTCCTTCCGCTGATGACCCAGCCCCCGTCGGTGTGGGGCACGACCCCGCCTATGCCGCGCCGCCCCGCCAGCAGCTCGCTCACCGCGCCGGAGCTCGAGCAGGAGAACAGCCCCCCGGCGATCACGTCGCTGTAGACGAGCTCACCCGTGAGGCCGATCCTCGGCCCCTCGAGCAGCGTGTGTGCGCGCTCGAGCACTGGCTCGACCTGCTGCACCTGGCCCAGGGCACTCATCTCAGCGCACCGCGCCTACGCTCGCTCTCCCATACGTGCATGACGGCGCAAGCCTAACCGCGGCGCGAGCCCGCGTAACGGAATGGGAGGCGGCCGCCCCGGCGTGTAGGTTGCCTGCTCATGGAGGGAACCGCCTGTACAGGCGGCCTGGAAACGAGGAGAGAACATGGCGCGTCTACTGCTTGACGACACTGAAATAGAGGTGGCCGAGGACGCCGGCGAGGTCCTGGCGCGGATCGTGAACGCCCGCGACGGCCTTCGCCTCGGAGGGGCGATCGTCGCTCCGGCGGGATGGGTCGGTCTCAGCGACCCGCTCACCGAGGAGCCGGTCTACGTGCAGGTCGCCAAGATCGGCTTCGTGCGCTGATCATCCTCGCGTCCCGGCCCGGGATGTAACAGAGCGGAGCGCGGAGGGACTCAACGTCGCAGTCCCACCCCAACCCCCTGGAGGGCACCAATGAATGCATCAACTCGCCTGCGCGCGGCGACCGTCGCCGCCTGCGCAGCAATCGCGACGGGAGCCGGCGCCGCCCCCGCTCTCGCGTCAGGATCGGGCGCCCCGGAGACCTTCGGGTCCGCCCCGGGCCACGCCGTGTTCGTTCAGAACGACAGGCTCGCGGGCAACCAGATCATCGCCTACAGCCGCTCGGACGAAGGCACGCTGACCCAGGCTGGCATCTACAACACCGGCGGCGACGGCGGCCAGTTGACCGGCTCGGTGGTCGATCACACGGCATCGCAGGGCTCGCTCACCTACGACCGCGCGGAGAACCTGTTGTTCGCGGTCAACGCCGGCAGCAACACCCTGTCGGTCTTCTCGGTGTACGGCGACCGTCTCGCGCTGCGGCAGGTCATCAGCACGGCGGGCAGCTTCCCCGTCAGCGTCACGGCACACGGAGACCAGGTCTATGTCCTGAACGCGCTCGGCGGCGGCTCGATCCAGGGCTACGTAGCCTTCTTCGGCCACCTGATCGCGCTGCCGGACTCACACCGGGCGCTCAACCTGGCGACGGGCCTCACGGGTGAAGAAACCCAGTTCGTCCGCACCCCCGGCCAGATCGCCTTCTCACCCGACGGCGCGAAGCTGATCATCACGACAAAGGCAGCCGGGCAGTCGGTCGAGGTGTTCGCGCTCTCGCCGTTCGGCCGCCTCGCGCACACTCCGGTCATCACGCCCGAGGGTGAAACGGTGCCGTTCGCGGTGACGTTCGGCCAGAGCGGCAACCTGCTCGTGGCCGAGGCCGCCGGCGCCCTGGCGAGCTTCCAGATCACCGAAGCGGGCGCTCTGTCGCAGCTGGACTCGGTCGCGACCGAACAGAAGGCCACCTGCTGGGTCGTGGCGGCAAACGGCAGGTACTACACCTCCAACGCGGGCAGCGCCACGCTGACCGGGTTCGAAAGCAGCCTCGGCGGGCGGGTGCTCACGAGGCTCGGGAACACCACCACGGACCCGGGTACCGTGGACGCCGCCTCAGCGGGTGGCTACCTGTATGTCCAGGGCGGAAAGGAAGGCGTGGTCGACGAGTTCGCGATCCAGACGGACGGTTCACTGGTGCGGATCGGATCCGTGCTCGTCCCGAGCGCCGAAGGCGGCGAGGGGATCGTCGCCGACTAGCGTCCGCCGCGTGTGGGCTGCGGCGTCCCCCGGGCGCCGTAGCCTGCAGGGCGGATGATGAACGGATGAGCCATGACACCCACCCAGATCCGGCCAGGCCAGAACTCCTGTGCGGCTGAGTCGGCCAGCGGCCGGCTCCTCCGGCCGCCGCAGTCGCAGGGAGGCACCCGACCCCGATCGAGAGCTCCTGGCGCGCGTGCGTGCGGGCGAGGAGCAGGCGTTCACGGAGCTGGTCGGCCGCTACCAGTCCTCGCTGCTCAGGCTCGCACGCATGTACGTCTCCAGCCAGGCGATCGCCGAGGAGGTCACACAGGACACCTGGCTGGCGGTGCTGCGCGGACTCGAGGGCTTCGAAGGACGCGCGAGCTTCAGGAGCTGGCTATTTCAGATCCTCGTCAACAGAGCAAGGAGCACGGGCGTGCGCGAGCATAGGAGCATCGCCGTCGGCGACGCCGGCCCCGCGGTGGACGCGTCGCGCTTTGACGCCTCTGGGGCGTGGATGTCCCCTCCCCAGCACTGGGTCGAGGACAGCGACGAGCGCATCGCCGCCGAGAGCCTCGCCGGCCCGATCCGCGCAGCGCTGGACACCCTCCCCGCGAGCCAGCGGGAGGTCGTGCTGCTGCGGGACGTGGACGGGCTCAGCAGCGAGGAGGCATGCCGGGTGCTGCAGATCAGCGAGGCCAACCAGAGGGTTCTGCTCCACCGCGGACGCAGCCGGCTACGCGCGACCCTCGAATCCCAGCTCGGAGGGGTGTGAGGATGCTAGGACTGAGAAAGGACTACGTGTGCCGGGAAATGGTCGAGCTGATCACCGACTACCTCGAGGGCACGATGAGCCGCTCGCAACGCCGGCGCTTTGAGGCGCACCTGGAGAAATGCGAGAACTGCACCGAGTACCTGCACCAGATGCGTGCGACGATCCTCGCGAGCGGGCGCCTGCGCGAGCAGGACCTCACGCCGGAGATGCGCGAGGAGTTCGGAGACCTCTTCCGCCGATGGCAGGCCGGCGAGGATGAGCACTCCGACTGACGGTTTCTAGAGGCGCATCCTCATCCATACGTGTGGCATCCCGGCCTCCTCGAAGATGGCCGAGTCGACCGCGAAGCCGGCCCGCTCGTAGAGCGGGATCGCGTAGGTCTGCGAAGCAAGGGACGCACGGGTGCAGCCGCGCGAGCGGGCCTCCAACACGGCGAGCTCGACCATCGCGAGCGCGATCCCCCTCCGGCGCCAGTCCTTCAGAACCGCGACCCTGCCGACTTTCGCCTGCTCGCCGTCGATCAGCAGGCGAAGCGTGGCCACGATGCGCCCGTCCTGTGCGGCGACGAGATGCAATGCCTCCTCATCGCGGCCGTCGAGCTCTTCCTCCAGCGACACGCCCTGTTCTACGCAGAAGACCTGCTTGCGGACGGCGACAGCACCCTGGACCTCTTCAGGCCTGCGGGCCCAATGGATGTCTATCGTTGCGCCGCCCACCGGCGCAACGATAGCCCGCTGCTTTGACTAGAAGGGCTGGCGTTCGCGCGCGGGAAGCTCGACCGCCGAGGGAAGCCGCACAGACGGCCCGCCCGCGCGCGATCCCGGGGCACCGTCGCGCGAATGCCGGCTTATCTCGGCCTCCTGCTGTGCGATCCACAGCCGGATCCTGCGCTCGACTTTCAGTGCGTGTCGATTCATTGCAACCCCATTCCCTGTTTCAGAGACTGTCGATGGTGGCCGAATCCAAGCCGGGCCGAGCCCGAGACACGGTCGTCCCCGCTACGGCCGGCGCACCCACCTGCAGGCGCGTCAGGCTGTAACGCCTGACCTTCGGACGACCATCGCCGGGAAGGGCTGACGACGGGTCGGGTACGAGCAGAAAGCGTGATCTTGTTGGCGGTTGGTTCATGACAGCGATATTGGCGCGCGCCACCCCCGAACGCACTGGACAGCCGTCCCAAATACCCCTCGCGGTGGCTGGACTTACGGACGGTGCCCGTCAGCGCCGCCGCGCCCGTCTCAGCTCTCCTTCACCGCCTGCAGCGTGTAGCTGTGGGCGAGCCGCCATGGGCGGTCCGCCAGCCTGAACTCGTCGAGCTCGATCTGCTCCATCTGCCCGGGCAGCGCATCCCAGGGCACGCTCTGATGCTCGACGAGACAGGTGATGCGCATGCCGCGGGCCAGCAGCGCCGTGACGATCTCGCCGATGCCGTGGTTCCACACGTGGATCATGTTCTGCTCGAAGCTGGCGTCGGTCTGAACGTAGGTCCCGCCCTCGTTGAACACGACCGGCTCCGCTCGCGTGAAGTACGGATACTCGGCGGTGAGAAGCCCGTCCGTGCGGTTCTCGTCGATCGCCCACAGCATCGGATGGCCCTCGCGGATGAACAGCCGCCCGCCGGGGACCAGCAGATCCGCGACCACCGATGCCCACCTCTCGATGTCGGGCAGCCAGCACAGCGCCCCGATACCGGTGAACACCAGGTCGTGGCGGCCGCCGCCGAGCGCCTGCACCGCGTCGTACACCTCCGATTCGACGAACTCAACCTCAGTCCCGGACTCGGCGGCGAGGCGGCGCGCCTGCTCCAGCGCGGCGGGTGAGAAGTCAAGGCCGGTCATCCGCGCGCCGAGGCGGGCGAGCGAGATCGTGTCGGTGCCGATGTGACACTGCAGGTGCACGCCACGCAGCCCCGCGATGTCGCCGAGCAACGGCATGTCGAAGCGGACGACGGAGCTCAGGTGGCGCGGGTCGGCGATGAACTTCTCGAAGGCGTAGTCCGGCGAGGCGGCGTGGGCGGGTGCGCGCTCGTCCCAGTTCGCCCGGTTGATCTCGGCGTACTCATCCATGATCCGGGACCGGCGGCGCCCGCAGGTGATCCGCGAAGAAGGCGAGGATCCTGCGCCGGGCGTCCGCGGTCGCCTGCTCGTCGTAGCCGGCGGGCATGGCCCTGCCCATGAGCACGAACAGTTTCGAGGTCTCCTGCGGGTCGTGGTCATTCAGGAACGAATGCCCCGCCTGCGGGTACTCCTTGACGTCCCGCTCGACATCGTTGGCCGCAAGCGCCTGCTCAAGGCGGCCCGCGGCCCCCTTCAGCGTGCGGTCCTTACCGCCGTAGCTGCCCACCATCGGACAGGCGCCCCTGAGGATGCTCTCGGCGTCCTTTGGAACCGTGCCGTAGTTGACGCTGGAGGCCTGGAAGCCGCGGCCGGGAGCCAGCAGGAGCGCGAACCCACCTCCCATGCAGAAGCCGATCACCCCAATACTGCCCGTGCAGCCCTCCTGCTCAGACAGCCACGCTCGTACGGCCTCGATTTCATCGAAGGCCCTTCCGCTGCGGCGGTTCACGTCGCGCATGATCGATACCAGGCACCTCGCCCGTCGGCCCCAGTGCAGAAGATCCGGGGCCGCGGCGAGATAGCCCTCTCCCGCGAGCCAGTCGGCCTGGCTGCGGGTGTCCGTCGTCAGCCCGAGGATGTCGTGGATCACGACGACGGCTGGGAATGGGCCGTCGCCCGAGGGCCGCGACAGGTGCACAGGTACCTCGCCGTGCGGCGAGGCGACGCCCACCTCGCTCATGGGTAACTCACAGTGACCGTCATCCGATGGCTTCTATCACTTGGCGCGGGGACGCAGCAGCACGGGGTCAGTTGGTGAAACCGAGGATCAGCTGCGCGGCCTCGAGGGGAACGTCGAACCGCGGGCAGTGGCCGACGCCCTCCAGCTCGACCCAGTCGGCGTTGGGCAGCTCACGGCGCAGGCGCGCGGCGGCCGACGGCCAGGGCAGCAGGCGGTCGCAGGTCCCCCACACGATCCTCACGGGGCACCTGATCAGCTCCGGTTCGAGCGGAAAGCCGCTACGCAGGGCGAGCTCGATGAGCGGCCCGGCTTCACAGATCGCGGCCCCGAGCAGCTGGTGGGCGAGCAGCTCCACCGGTATGTGCTCATAGCTCTCTGTAATCAGGCGTGTCGCCCGTCGACGTCCCTCGGCACCGGCGAGCAATGCCGGCGCCTGCGGGGCGGCCACGATCATCTCGGCGTACAGGCGGGCCTGGAGCTCGAGCGTCTCCGCGAGGCCCTCATCGCCCGGCTCCCACCCGCCGGCGGGCGCGAACGCCACCACCGACAGCGCCCGTCCGCGGGCCGCCAGCTCAAGGGCGACGTGGCCGCCGAGCGAGTTGCCGACGATGTGCGCGCTCTGAAAGCCCGCGGCATCCATCGCCGCCGCGACGGCGTCGGCACACGGCGAGAGGCCTGTCCACCCTGCCAGCGGCGGCCCGCCCGCATGGCCGGGGAGCGTGGGAGCGAGCACGTCGTGGCTGCGTTCCAGAGCGGGCAACACGAGCTCCCACGTGCGCCACGTGTCCATGAAGCCGTGCACGCACACGAGCGCCGGCCCTGAGCCGCCGCGGTGCTGCGGGGTGAACTGCGAGCGGATGTCGGCGCGCTACGCGGCTGCCACGAGCACGCGGCCGACGCTGTCGGCAACACAGACGGGCTTCTCGTTTCCCTCGGCTTCGACCGTGAAGCGTGTCACGACCTGGTGCCAGCCGCCCCCCACCTCGGAGAGCTCAACGATCTGGGCGAAGCAGCGCAGACGCGAGCCGACCGGCACGGGGGCGGGGAAGCGCACCTTGTTCCAGCCGTAGTTGACGCCGAGCGCGAAGCCGCTCCACTCATTCAGCTCCATGCGCATGCCGTCGATCAGTGACAGTGTCAGGTTGCCGTGGGCGATGGTCGTCCCGAAGGGGCTCTCCCGGCGAGCTCGCTCCACGTCGACATGGATCCACTGGTCATCGCCCGTGAGCGCCGCGAACTGGTTGACCATCTCCTGGGTCACCTCGCGCCAGCCACTGGGCCCCACGACCTGATCGACGAGCGCCGTTAGGCCCTCGATCCCGTGGGCTACCGCCTTGGACGTGCTCGCATTCGTGGTCACTCTCTTCTCCTTTTCGCCGGTCAGAGCATGCTAATCGCTGGAACCCGGCGAGCGCCCGCCGTCGCTCAGCCGGCGCTCACCGCGACGACGCTGCTGGGCGCCAGGCGCAGCCGCACCAGCTGTCCCTGGCGCGGCAGCGAGGACTGGACGTCGCCGCCGCTGGCACTGCTCAGCGTGTCCGTGAGGACGTCCGCCGACGAGCCCGGGAGCCTGACCGCCGCATCGACGGCCCGGCCGGCGAAGGAGGTGAGGATGACGCTCGAGCCGCCTTCTCCGGAGACCCGCACCGCGTACACATCGCTCTCTCCGGAGAGCAGCTGAAGCCTGCTCCCCACCGGCAGCCACCGGTGCAGGAAGGACAGGGCGCTCGCCAGGGGGCGAGGCGTGACGGTGCCGTCGGCGTTGAAGACGAAGGGGTCGTAGCTGACACCGGCGGAGTGGAAGAACACCTCCTGATAGCCATCGAGCAGGGCCCGCAGGACGAAGCGCGTCGCCCAGATGCTCGCGACCGGCGAATCGGACAGCCCGGGCTTGCCGCCGCGGGAGGCGCTGTTGCTCTCGGAGATGACCGCCGGGCGGTGTACGGCGCGGGCGTCCGCCAGCACCCAACCCAGCTGGTTGATCTGTTCAAGGGCCGCGTATCGCGACAGCAGGCGCCTGGCCGTGGCCGACGCCTGCGGCCCGCTCGCGACCGTCGGGTAGAAGTGGGCCGTCACCTGTGCGGGCGGGTCCCGGCGGAGCAGCCTCCCCAGCCCGCCCGCCCAGCGACTGGTCGCGAGGTCCGGCCCTTCGAGACGGATCGGCCCGAGCAGCGACCTCCATCCCATCCACTGGGCTCCGTACTGGCTGAGCGACCACGAGGGACCTCGCAGCAGTGGCACCGTGAAGCTGGGTTCGTTCCAGAGCACGTGCACCACGCGGTAAAGATCGGGCTCGTTGCCGAGCGAGAAGCTGAGCTGCGACGCGGGTATCGATGCCTCGGCCTCGGCAACCATCGTCTGCGCGTCCGCAAGAGTGCCGTCGCCGAAGTTCAGGCCCACGGTGACCTGTGCTCCCGTTTCGCGGGCGAAGCAGCCGAGCACCGTGAAGAAGGAGGGCGCGACCGGATAGTGATAGGCGCTCGTGGGACCGGCCAGATCCTGGGAGTCGCCGCCGACCCTCAGCGGCGGCGAGCCGAGCTGGCGGAACGTCGCGACCAGGGCCGGGCTGGGACACGGCCCCGAGCCGAGCGCCCGCTCCATCAGCGGATACTCGACCGAGAGGCCGAACGGCGAGCGGAGCACCGTTCTGACGCTCGCGCCGGGCGCGAGGGTCAGAGGTGCAAGCACGCCGGCCGCCTGTGCCGCTGTGGGCACGCCCGCAACCAGGACACACGCGAGCATGCCCGCCTGCAGGCATCTGAGCCCCGGAGAGGCGAGCCGTCGTATGCGAGCGGAAGGTCTCACCCCTCCAGTCTGCCCTACTCCCGCCCCCGGGTGAGGCGGTTGCGGGGCGTGCTCGAGCGCGCACGCGAGGCGGTCGTGGCGCCCGTGGGCAGCCCGGTAACGTTCCCGCCGGTGAGCGCGATCCGCACCGAGCATCTGAGCAAGCGGTACGGCGAGACCCTGGCGCTCGATGGGCTCGACCTCGTGGTCGGCGAGGGTGAGGTCTATGGATACCTCGGTCCCAATGGCGCGGGCAAGACGACGACGATCCGCCTCCTGCTCGGTTTGCACCGCGCGAGCGCCGGCCGCGCCGAGCTGTTCGGAGTCGACGCGTGGGCCGACCCCGTGACCGCCCACAGGCGGGTCGCATACGTGGCCGGCGAGCCGTTCCTGTGGCCGGCCATGACCAGCGCCGAGACGTTCGAGTTCCTGGCCCGCCTGCGCGGCGGCACCGATGTCGCCTACCGCGAACTGCTCGTCGAGCGCTTCGCGCTCGACACCAGCAAGAAGATTCGTGCCCTCTCCAAGGGCAACCGCCAGAAGGTGCAACTGGTGGCGGCACTCGCCACGCGGGCGGATCTGCTGCTCCTTGACGAGCCGACGAGCGGGCTCGACCCGCTGATGGAGGTGGCGTTCCGGGACTGCGTCAAAGAAGCCGCCGAGCGCGGGCAGACGGTCTTCCTCTCCTCACACATCCTCAGCGAGGTCGAGGCCCTCTGTGACCGCGTCGGCATTCTCAGGGCCGGAAAGCTCGTGGACGAGGGAACGCTCACAGAGCTGCGCCACCTTGCCGCGCAGACGGTTGAGGTCACCTTCCTCGGCCCGGCACCCGAAATCCCGGCGCTGCCGGGCGTCACGTCCGAGAGCGCGGGTCCGAGCGGCCTGCGCTTCGAGGTCACAGGCGGCGTCGGCCCGCTGATCGCAGCGCTGGCCGACCACCCCGTGGCGACCCTCACCAGCCGCGAGCCCTCGCTCGAGGAGATCTTCCTGCACCACTACGACGGCTCCGGCAGCGATGGCGGCGGCTAGCGGCACACTGGCACCGCCGGCGTCCGCCCCCTCATCCGGCGGGATCATGAGTCCCGCCTCCGCCCTCGCAAGGCGTTCCTTCCGCGACGCACGCACCCGCACGATCGCCTTCGCGTACCTGTTCCTCATCTACTCCTACATCCAGCCCGTCGGCTACAGGCACACCTACCCCACCCTCGCCGATCGGATGGCCTTCGCCCACACGTTCGCGAACAACGACGCCCTGCGCCTCTTCTACGGCTATCCGTATGGCCTGCTCACCGTGGGCGGCTACACCTCCTGGCGCGTCGGGGGGACGCTCGCCATCGTCGCCGCGGTCTTCGGCGTGCTCGCTGCCGTGAGAGCGCTTCGCGCCGAGGAGGACACGGGCCGGATGGAACTCGTGCTGGGCTCGCCCGTCGGCAGGGGAACCGCCTACCTGTCCGCCATGACGGCGATCGGCGCAGGGGTGCTGATCCTCTGGGCTGCGGCGTTCGCCGGCTTCGTGCTGGGCGGCCTGCCCGCCGGCGGGTCGGCCTACCTCGCGCTCGCGTCCGCGTCGGTGATACCGGTCTTCGTCGGCGTCGGTGCGCTCGTGAGCCAGCTCGCCCCGACCCGCCGCCTGGCGCTCGAGATCGGGACCGGAATCGTCGTGCTCTCGCTGCTGCTCCGCGTCGTCGGCGACACCTCGACGCAGGCCGCCTGGCTGCGGTGGGCCACGCCGCTCGGCTGGGCCGAGGCACTCAGGCCGTTCGCCGACCCGCAGCCGCTGGTGCTGCTGCTTCCCCTGGCGGCCAGCGCGCTGCTGATCATCATCGCCGCCCGGATCGGCGCGGACAGGGACATCGGCACCGGGGTCCTTCCGGCGCGCGACAGCGCCCCACCGCGCCTGGGCCTGCTGTCCTCGACCACGGCGCAGGCTCTGCGCAGCGAGCGCGGGAGCCTCGTGGCCTGGGCGGGGGGAATCGGCGTGTTCGCCTTCATCCTGGGGATGGTCTCGACGAGCGTCAACTCGGCGGGCATCTCCAAGAGCATCCAGGAAGAGATCGCGCGCGTCGGAGTGGGGTCGATCCTGACGCCCGCCGGCTACCTCTCGTTCGTCTTCATCTTCTTCATCCTCGCCGTGAGCCTGTTCGCCTGCGCGCAGGTGGGCGCCGCCCGGGCCGAGGAGTCCGACGAGCAGCTCGAGACGCTGCTGGCTCTGCCCGTGGGGCGTTCGCGGTGGCTTGGAGGGCGCCTGCTGCTCGCCGCGGGGGGATCGATCCTGCTCGCGCTCGCGGCGGGCGTGCTCACCTGGGCCGGGGCGGTGTCGCAGGGCCTGGACATCTCGCTGTGGCACATGCTCGAGGCGGGAGCCAACTGCATCCCCGTGGCCCTGCTCTTCCTCGGCATCGCGGCGCTGGCCTACGCGCTCGTTCCGCGGGCGAGCGCCGGCATCGCCTACGGCCTGGTCACGGTCGCGTTCCTGTGGAACCTGCTGGGCTCTCTCCTCGGCGTGCCCAAGTGGCTGGTCGAAGCGACCCCGTTCGCCCATGTCGGCCTCGTCCCTGCTGAGTCGTTCAGGACCGGGGCGGCGATAATCATGCTCGCGATAGGGGTGGCTGCCGCGGCGGCTGCCATCGCGGTATTCCGGCGCCGCGACCTTCTCGGCGCATAGCCGGGAGGACCCCTCGGCGGGGGCGGATGCCCGCTCGATCCTACGGACGAGAGCGCAGTAGTTCCGAGCGCCCCACGGCGGCAAAGGGCCCTTTGCCATACGCGCAGGCGTCCTAAGCTGACAGTAGGCGCCCGTATACCCGAGAAGGCGTTCATGGAGCAACGATGCGCCCGACCTCCACCCCGCAGCGACCAGCGCGACTCCCGCTCGGGATCCGTGGTGGAGCCGGCTTCGGGCCGGAACGCCTCCGCGAAGCGCGCGTCGCGCGGCGGATGCGCCGGGCTCCCGTGAGGGTCGTGCTCGCGGAGCACAACCCTGATGTCATCGAGCACATGAGGACGCTGCTCAGCTCTGACGGGCACGGCGACTTTGAGGTCGTCGCCGAGGCCGGCTCGATCCCGAGCGCCCGCCGCTTCGCCCACGCCTACAGGCCGTGTGTGCTGCTGCTCGACCTCGACATGCCCACCGGTTCGAGCATGGACGCGGTATCTGTGATCCATGCAGAGTCTCCAGAGGCGCGAATCGTGGTGCTCGTGAGCGAGAATCCGGGGGCGACCGTCTGCGCCGCCCTCCGCGCCGGCGCCACCGGCTACGTGCTGCGGGAGTTCGCGCAGGCAGTGCTCCCGTACGCCGTTCGCTGTGCCGCAGAAGGGCACGGCTACCTCGTCCCCGCCTACTAGCCGCCGGGCCCGGCGGGGCTGAGGCAGGCCGGACCGGCGGGTGGGCAGCGACTCTCGGATTCCTCTGTGCGGATTCTCAGGGAACTCCCAAGCTGGCGCGGTTCCCTTGGTCCATGGATCTGCACAGCTCGACGTTTCAGGCGATCGGCGTGACCAACCAGGTCACAGTCGTCGATCGCGCCGCGCTGGAGCAGGCCACCGAGATAGCCCGGCGAGAGGTCGCCGCGCTCGATGACGCCTGCAGCAGGTTCCGCGAGGACTCCGAGATCGTCGCACTCAACCGCAGCGGCCCGGACGGCCTCGCGGTCTCCCCCCTTCTCTACGCAGCCACCGAGGTCGCGCTCGAGGCGGCAAGGGCCACCGGCGGCCTGGTGGACCCGACCGTCGGTGGCGCACTGCGCGGTCTCGGCTATGACCGCGACTTCGACGTGGTGATCACGACGGCGCCGAAACCGGCCTTCAGGCTCGTGCCGGCGAGCGGCTGGGAGTCGGTGCGGCTCGATCCCGCCCAAAGCCGGATCTCGCTGGCCCGTCGTTCGGCCGAACTGGACCTCGGCGCGACCGCCAAGGCATTCTGCGCGGACCGGATAGCGCACGCGGTCAAGGCCGAGACCGCCAGCGACGTCCTCGTCAGCCTCGGCGGCGACATCTCCGTCTGCGGCTCTCCGCCGGAGGGCTGGCCCATCCATGTCGGCGACGACCACAAGCGCGACACCGGCGGACAGGTCGTTGCGATCCGCTCGGGCGGCCTTGCCACATCGAGCACGACCGTGCGTCGATGGAAAGCCGGGCGCGTCGAGCTCCATCACATCGTCAACCCCTCAACGGGAGCTCCGGCTCCCGAGTACTGGCGCACGGTCAGCGTCACCGCTGCGAACTGCGTGGACGCGAATGCGGCCGCAACCGCCGCGATCGTGCTCGGCCCGGGCGCGGCCGCCTGGCTCGGCGAGCGCTCTCTCGCGGCCCGCCTGGTCCATCGCAACGGTCACGTCCAGACCACGGGGGGCTGGCCGCTGGGCGCCCCTCTCCCCTCCCAGTCAAACCAGGCAGGTCAGACGGGTCGGCTGGTAGGCGCCGCCTGAATTGCCCAACACCCAAGGAGCAAGCCATGAAGGACCTGAACGAGGAAATCGACCGGCGCATCGCCGGTCAGAGGTTCGTGAGCCACACCAGGCTCGCCCTCGCGATCGGGGCGACAGCGGCGACCGCCGGCGGCGCCGCCGCGATCGCCGCCGGAAGCCCGCTCACGGCCTCCGCGAGCCACACCACGAGCGCCGCGGCGACAGAGAAGCAGCAGGCGAAGGTCGTGAAGCCGGCCGCGAAAGCCGAGGTTCACCACAAGGCGGCGGCGAAACCCGCTGCCACGCACTCCCAGAGCAGCTCATCGCACACAGAAACGACCCCGGCCACGACGAGCTCCTCGGCCTCCGCCGAACCGGAAACGAGCTCCTCGACGCCCTCGACCAGCTCGAGCGGCTCCTCGGAATCGGGATCCTCCGGTTCGTCCGGCAGCTCAGAATCCAGCAGCTCATCCGGCAGCTCGGAATCGAGCAGCTCGGCGCCGACCGAATCCAGTGAACCGACGGTGGCCCGCTCGGGAGGCTCGTGACGGTGTGTTCCGCTCTCAGGCGACTCACAGGGTCGTCCCACGCCACCCCCAAGCGGCGGCGGTTAGCTAAGAGCACACCCAATCAACGGGAGCTGACATGAACAGAGAAAGACCATCTCAGACCGATCCGAGTGAGCCCCGCCGCCGCGGAGCCCGCGCCGTCCGGCGGGTCAGCCGCGGAACGGCGATCGGCGCGACCGCTGCCACGGCGCTCATAGCCGGCGCCATCGGCGTCGGGACGGCGAGCTCGACCAGCACGACCAGTGCGAAGACGAGCACAACCGCGACGGCCGCGAAGACGGCCGAATCGGCCGCGACCACCGCCGGCACCTCGACCACCTCGAGCTCACTGGCGGCCTCATCCGCCCCGACCACCACGACCAGTGAATCGGTCGCGAGCTCCGGAGGTTCGTGATGCTCGCCGCAATCTCGCTGACCAGCGCCGACTGGTACCTGATGCGGGCGAGCGGCGTCGTATCGCTCGTGCTGCTCACGGCCGCCTTCATCCTGGGCATCGCCACGTTCCGTCGCTGGCGCCCCGCCAACCTGCCGCGCTTCGTAACAACCAAGCTTCACCGCTCCGTGTCCCTGATGGCCGTCGTCTTCCTGGCCGTGCACGTCATCACCGCCGTGCTCGACCCGTACGCGGTCGTCGGCGTGGCCGCGATATTCGTCCCGTTCATCGCCGGACGCAGCCCGTTCTGGGTCGGCCTCGGAGCGCTCTCGATGGACCTCGTGATCGCCCTGATCGCCTCATCGCTGCTGCGCGCCCGGGTAGGAGTTCGCGCCTGGCGCGCGATCCACTGGACCGCCTACATGTCATGGCCGCTCGCGGTCGCCCACACATTCGGCATGGGCACGGACTCCGGCTCTCTGTGGATGCGCGCCATCGGGGTGGCATCGCTGGCGGCCGTCGGCGGCGCCCTGGTGTGGCGACTGACCGCCCCCACCTCAAAGCACATCGAGCCGAGGGCGGTGTTCTCATGAGCACCGTCGCCAGAGAGACCAACCAGATCGTCGGGCAGGGCGTGCACGGGCTGCTGCCCCCGCACGGGACCGTCGGGTACGAAGAGTTCCTCGAGCTCTATGGGCCACGGCCCGGTGCGGATGAGCGTCTGCTCACCAGCATCGAGCTCAGCGGCCTGACCGGCCGCGGCGGCGCGGGCTTCCCGACGTCCCGCAAGCTGGCCGCGGTTCGCCAGGGCAGGCGGGCGATCGTCGTCGCCAACGGCACCGAGGGCGAGCCCGCAAGCCACAAGGACGAGGTGCTGCTGCATCTGAACCCCCATCTCGTGATCGATGGCGCGCTGCTCGCGGCGGACGTGGTCGGCGCCAAGCGGATCATCCTGGCGGTCGGCCGCAGCGCCGGTGCGGGCGCACAGCTCGAACGTGCGCTGGAGAGCCGGCGGGACTGCGCCCGCATCGAGGTCGCAGCTGTCCCCGAGCGCTTCGTCGCCGGCGAGGAGAGTGCGCTCGTGCACTACCTCAGCGGCGGAGAAGCGAAGCCCACCAACTCTCCCCCCGGCCCTTCGAACGCGGAGTCGACGGACGCCCGACGCTGGTGCAGAACGTCGAGACGCTGGCGAACCTCGCCCTGATCGGGCGCTACGGAGCGGATTGGTTCCGCAGCAACGGTACCGAGGATGAGCCCGGCAACGTGCTCGCGACCATCAGCGGTGCGGTCCGCATTCCCGGCGTCATCGAAGCACCGCTGGGGAGCGAGCTGAGCGAGCTGTTCGCGCGCTGTGGCGGCCTGTCCGAGCCCGTGCAGGCCTACCTCATCGGCGGCTACTTCGGTCGCTGGGTGGCCGCGAACGAGGGGCTGGCGCTCAGCAACGCCAGCCTCGCGTCCGCCGGCGGCAGCCTCGGTGCGCGGACGATCGTGGCGCTCGGCGAGGACACATGCGGTGTCTGCGAAACCGCCAGGGTCGTCTCCTACATGGCCAGCCAGAGCGCCGAGCAGTGCGGTCCCTGCGTGTTCGGGCTGCGCACGCTCGCCGGGCGCCTGGCGACGATCGCGCGTGCCGAGCCCGGCGCGGCCGAGGCATACGGTCACCTCGCGGGGCTGCACAGACAGATCGCCCGCCGAGGAGCATGCGCGCACCCGGACGGGGTGCTCGCGTTCACGGCGAGTGCCACCCACGTGTTCGCATCCGAGTTCGCAGCACACCTGTCAGGCCACTGCACCGCGCGCTCACATGAGCCGGTGCTTCCCGTTCCCCACATCCAGGAAGGAGGATGGCGATGAGCCGGCCGCTCCGCCTCACTGTCGATCCGATCCGCTGCGACGCCTACGGGCAGTGCGTGGAGCTCCTGCCGGAGCTGATCGAGTTCGACCAGTGGGGCTACCCAATCATCACCGAGGAGCTCGTGCCCGAGGACCTGCAGGCCGCCGCGCGCGAGGCGGTGACGGCATGCCCGCGCCTTGCGCTGCGGCTGCGACGCGAGAAGGCGACCCGCGCGCAGGCCTCCGCACGCGGGTAGCGCCCGGCCGCGCCCGCCTCAGGCGCCGGGCGCGGCCGCATACTCCTCATCCGTCACGTGCTCGCCCCAGCGGGCGGAACTGCCCTCCTCATCAACCTCGAGCATCGCGAGGTGAGTCATGAACCGGCTGGGGCCTGCACCGTGCCAATGCTCCTCGCCCGGCTCGAAGAACACGCGGTCGCCCGGGCGGATCACCTCCACCGCGCCGCCGCGACGCTGCACCAGGCCAATCCCCTCCGTGACATAGATCGTCTGGCCGTTGGGGTGGGTATGCCAGGCCGTGCGCGCCCCGGGAGTGAAGTGCACGCTGCTCGCGGACAACCGTGATCCCTCTGAGGGCGCCGCGACGGTGTCGACGTGGACGGTCCCGGTGAACCAGTCATCCGGGCCCGCGAAGGTCTCGATCGAGTTCCTCGTGATCTGCACGGTCCTGCCCTCCGTTCGCCTTGATTGCAGTTGGTGTCCCGCACGCCGCTCGGGGATGCCGGCGGGGGGCGCGTCACATCATGCCCGCTGCAGGCGCCCGCCCCGGCGCCGGATGTTCTTGGCGCCCGGACCTTTCTTCAGCCGACGAGCTTGCTGACCACCCACCGGTGCTTGCCGATCCTCCGTCCGCGAATGAACCCATGGCGCTCGAACATGGCAAGAGTGCCGTTGTTGAGAAACGACCCCGACACCCTGCGGCCGCTCGTGTCCTCGGGATAGCTCTCCACCATGCCGCCGCCGAGGCGATCGATCTCCGCCAGCGCACCGGCAAGGCCGGCATCGGCGACGCCGCGACGACGCTGCGTCCGACCGACGAAGAAGCATGTGATCCGCCAATCGGGGAGCTCGCGAAGCCCCTCCTGGTAGGCCTTCTGATGTTTGATGCGCGGCAGCTCCTCCGTCGGGCCGAACTGGCACCAGCCGACACACCGGCCTTCGTCGAACACGAGCGCAGCGTGCGCGCGGCCCTCCCGAACCCGGGCCTCCTTGAGGACCCGACGCTCGGCCGGCGTGTGAACGCCGTTGCGGCCCTCCTCATGAAAGCCCAGGCACCAGCACCCGTTCCACACACCGTGGTGCTCCTCGGCCAGATCCGCGAAGTCAGACCAGGTGCTCGCGTCAAGTGACCTCGTGGCAAACGCCATGGCCTCAAGAATATGCAGGTATCGGGTGGTTGAAGACCCAGCTGGCAGTGCGTATCCGGGACCTCACAAGGGATTCGCGCGAGTACCGGGGGCGCCGCGGGTAGCGGCGCCCCCCGGAGCGCGTCAGGCAGCGGCGAACTGGGGCGCGAGCTGGGCGAGCCTCAGCTGATTGCCGGACGGGTCGCGCAGACCGCAGTCGCGCCCGTAAGGCATGTCGGTCGGCTCCCCAATGAACTCCACCCCGGCTCCGCTGAGGCGCCTGTAGTCGCCGTCCACATCCTCGGTCACGAGGAACACGGTGCCGGCGAACCCCTTCGCCATCAACGAGCGCACCTGGTCAGCTGTTTCCGCGTCCATCACAGGCGGCCCGGGGATTGCCATCAGCACGACGGCGAAGTCGGGCTGGTTCGGTGGGCTGACGGTCAGCCAGCGGAAGCCTCCCAGCTCGGGCATCGTGACGTCGCTGCGCACCTCCCAGCCGAGCTTGCCCACGTAGAAGTCGAGGGCCTCGCCCTGGTCGTGCACCCAGAGTTGTGCGTTTCGTACCTGCATCGTTGCTCCTTTCAGTGGTGTGCTGAGAGAAACCTAGTCCGGCGCCGGCGCCCGGTCTTCTCCCTTTGTGCTGTGTTGCGGTCGGCCGTAGAGGCGGATGTAACAGGCAGGGACGATCACCTGGGCGGAGGCCGGCGGGAAGCTCGCGCGGTACTGCGTCGGCGTCTTGCCGAAGTGGCGCTTGAAGCTGGTGGTGAACGACCCGAGCCCGACCAGCCCGACGTCGAGGCAGATCTCGCTCACAGACCGGTCGGTGTTGCGCAGTAGAGCAGCGGCCCGCTCGAGCCGGCGGGTCATCAGGTATGCCTTCGGTGACTCGCCGAACGTCCGGCTGAACGCGCGGCTGAAGTGCGCACGTGAGAGCCCGGCGGCGGCCGCCATCTCGCCGACGCCGATCGGCTCGGCGTAGTGGCGGTCGGCAAGGTCGCGTGCGCGCAAGAGATGCCTCGCAGGCGGCACCGGAGTCACGCTGCCCAGGCTATACCCCCTGGCCGAACCCTCGGGGACGCGGCGCGCTTGAGCGCCGCCGCCGCAGGCTCCGTTCCGGTTAGGGTTGCGCTGACAGGCGCGACGCAGGCGGCGTCACGCCACGGGGAGGGGGAGAAATGAAGCGGATCATTCTCGTAACGACGGTGGTCGTGGCGCTGGTGCTGACGGTGGGCACGGTGTTCGCGGCAGGCGGCACCAAAGTGTGCGTGCCGGTGAAAGAAGGCGGCACCATCAAGACGCCGAAAGGCGGCGTCTGCGCCGCCAAATTCGCGCTGGCCGAACTCGGGGCGGAAGGAAAAGAAGGGCCGCAGGGCAAAGAAGGGCCTCCGGGCGCTGAAGGCCCACAGGGCCCCGAAGGCAAAGAAGGTCCCAAAGGCCAAAACGGGGCCGGGGGTGTGACCGGCCTGATCCTCGCGAACGGGTCGATAGCCAACGGGGAAGGCTTCACCGTCTCGAATCCGAGCACCGGCGAATACGTGATCACTCTGGCTGGGCTGCCTTTCTGTACGACCATCCTGCACTCAGCCGACACCGTAGTCACGCCCGACTACGAAGGGCAGGCCGTGATGGCGGACGTCGTCCCGAACTGCATGTCCGGTATCGACAGAGCGACTGTGACGCTCTACTCCACGACCGGCACCAAGGTGCAGAACGGGTTCACCTTCTTCAGCCAAGCGGCTCCCTGAGAAGACGGCGTCCCGCGGTAGGCCCGCACAGCGAGCGGGCCTACCGCGGGGAACCTCCTCCGATTTGGCTCTGAGAAGCCGAACCGGCGATGTTGACGGATACGGCTGATTCGACGTCGTATGAGCCGCGGTGTCAGGAGGAGTAAGAAGACGGCGTCGACTGCGGAGAGTGACTGTCCCATCCGTGAAATGGGGCGTAGTCGCCCCCATCCCACGCTTCGCGCAGACCGGTCTTGCTCAGATCCCAGTCCGGGCGGATCTCGCTGGTGACGGTCCGCAGATCGTGCCAGAGATCGACGAACGAGGGACGTCCCCAGAACCAGTACCCGTTGTAGATCCGGTGGATGATGAGCTTGGGCCTGAGCACAAGGGTGTGCGGGATCATCGGGTCATGCTCGGGGTCGGTGTACTCCTGTATCTCCAGGTCCTTCTGGACGGTGCGCTCCGGGTCCGATAGGAAGGGCCACTGAGCACCGACCGACGCGCGGAACTCCTGGCTTGAGTGATGGGTGTCGGTCGAGATGGTGGCAATCTTCGTGTACGCCACCGCGATCTTGGGGTAGTTGGCGGCGAGGTCGAGGTGCTGCTGGTGCTCCTTGGGGCAGTAGTTACCGCGAGCGAGCGTGAGGATCAGGGGGTCGGCTCCTTGGATCTCGCTGAGTTTGCGCGGCCGGTTCTCGTGATCGGGCAACTCGTAGTCGGGGAAGGCGGCGCCGGGGGCGATGTCGCTGCGCATGATCTGCTCCTCTCTGTCTTTGAGTAGTGGCGAGAGCGGCAGTCGCCGTCCCGTCCACTCGCGCTCGGTGGGCCGCGGAGACCCCCTGGTCCTCGGCACGAGCGTGGACCGGCGGTCGCGTTGGCACCAGCGGAGCCATCCGGGTTAGCATTGAGGCTACGCCGCGGACACTCGAAAGGGGATCGTCCCGATGAGTACGCAGACACCGGTATGCGAGATGCTGGGGATCGAATACCCGATCGTCCAGGCGCCGATATCCGCGGATCCCCACCTGCCCGCCGCGGTCTCCAATGCCGGCGCCCTCGGTACCGTGGCACTGGCATGGGCCGATGACGCAGGCGTCCTGGTTCGTGAAACCGCCGCGCTCACCGACCGGCCCTTCGCCGGCAATTTCGTTCTCAGCCGCCCGGGTCAGCACCGCCGACTCGATCAGGCGCTTTCCGCTGGACTGCGGATTGTGTCGCTCTTCGCAGGCGATCCCGCAGGCCATGTCGAGGCGGTGCATGAGGCCGAAGGGCTTGTCATGCACACGGTCGGGAGTGCCGAGGAAGCGCGCCGCGCGGCCGGATGTGGAGTGGACATCGTCGTTGCGCAGGGCTGGGAGGCCGGCGGGCACGTGTGGGGCGGGGTGGCGACGCTCCCACTGGTGCCGGCGGTGGTCGACGCGGTGTCGCCGGTCCCCGTTATTGCGGCCGGGGGGATCGGCGACGCTCGAGGAGTCGCGGCCGTGCTCGTCCTCGGCGCGCAGGCCGCCCTGCTGGGCACCCGGTTTCTCTTGGCCGATGAGATGCCGATCCACGAGCAGTATCGGCGCCGCCTTATAGCCGCGAAGGAGACAGATGCTGAGTGGTACGCCAACCTGTACGAGGTGGGATGGCCGGACGCTCCCCACCGCGCGATCCACAACTCCACGGCCGAGATGTGGGAGGCCGCGGGGCGGCCGCCCCCGGGTAGTCGACCGGGAGAAGGGGAAGTGCTGGCGCACTTCGCCTCGGGCGAACCCATCGTTCGATATTCCCCAGCCCCCCCGCTCGTCGGAACGACGGGCGAGATCGAGGCGCTCTCGCTGTGGGCCGGACAGAGCGTCGCGCTCGCCGGAAAACCACAATCCGCCGCGGAAATCGTGGCCGAGCTCGTCTCACGCCTGAGAGCTAACCCGTCGAATGGTCCCGACGCCTGAGCACGAGAACAGGAAGGTCGCGGTCATCACCGGCGCCTCGCAGGGCATCGGCGCGGGTATCGCGAGGGCCTACCGCGATCTCGGATACGCCGTGGTCGCGACCGCGCGATCGATCGAGTCCTCCGCGGACCCGGCGATCGTGGCCGTGCCCGGGGACATCGCCGATCCGGACACCGCCGAGCGCGTCGTGGGCGAGGCGGTCGAGCGCTTTGGCCAGATCGACACGCTCATCAACAACGCCGGCATCTACATCGGCAAGCCCTTCACGGACTACACCCTCGAGGACTTCAACGCTCTGATCGCCGTCAACCTCGGAGGCTTCTTCCACATCACCACGCGAGCGATCAAACACATGCTCGATCGCGGCGCCGGGCACGTCGTCAACGTCTCGACGACCCTGGTCGAATACGCGGACAGCACAACGCCGGCCGCGCTGCAGACCCTCACCAAGGGGGGGCTCGTTGCGGCCACGAGATCGCTCGCGATCGAGTACGCCTCACGTGGCCTGCGGGCAAACGCTGTTTCGCTCGGCATCATCAAAACACCGGGGCACGCCGAGAGCGCCTACGCGGGGATGGGGGCGCTGCACCCCGTCGGCCGGGTCGGCGAGATCGAAGACGTGGTCCGCGGAGTCCTGTATCTCGAGTCGGCGCCCTTCGTCACCGGAGAGGTCTTGCACATCGATGGCGGCCGGAGCGCAGGGCACTGACCTTGGGGGTCTCTTCAGAAGCGACCCTCCTTCTCAGAAGGGGAGCCCGTCCGGTGTGCGGGGACCGGACCTACGCAGGCACAGTCGCAACGCGCCCTGTAATCGAATCAACCGCAAGAACGGAGGAAACCATGAGCAACCTCGACGAGCAGGTGGTCCTGGCCCACTTCATCGTTTCGGATGATGTCGAGCGTTCACGTCGTTTCTACGCCGACGTGCTCGGCGGCAAGGTTGTCTTCTCCGGAGGACCGGTCTATGTCCAGCTGTCCAACAGCTGGATCATCATCAATGTCGGCGGCGGCCCGACCGACGACAAGCCCACGGTCACCCTGGAGACGCCGCGCGACCTCGACCGCGTCAGCAGCTTCCTCAATATCAGGGTCAAGGACATCGAGGCCGTATACGCCGAGTGGAGCGCGCGTGGCGCTGAGTTCCTGACGCCGCCGAAGCAGCACCAGTACGAGATCCGTTGCTACATGCGGGACCCCGACGGTTATCTGATCGAGGTGGGACAGACCACGGACCCGGAGGGAGACTGGAGGCCGCCTCAATGGCGGTCGGCGACACCCGCCGCGGAGTACTAGTGAACGCCGCGCCGGCCACAGATACCGATCACCACGCACAAAGCCACCAGAGAAAGGGTCATCGCGTGCATTTCGAGATCCCACCGCTACCCGCCTGTCCCGCGCCGGAGCGGGCCGCCACTGACCGCCCGTGGAGGTTTCGGCAATGACCACCGCGCTCATCGGCACCGGAACGCTTGGATCGGCCATCGCCCGCCTGCTGGCTTCGGGCGGCGAGACGCTGCGGCTCTCGAGCGCCGACAGGAGATCGGCACAACAGCTGGCGGCGGAAGTCGGGCCAGCCGCGGTCGCCGCCGGCGACAACCGCGACGCTCTGAGCGGCGCCGATGCCGTCGTCCTCGCGCTGCGATTTACGGTCCTGAAGGACGTCATCGGCGAGATCGCCGGCCAGCTGGCCGACAAGGTCGTCGTCGTTCCGAGCAATCCGCTTGCCGTCGATGCACAGGGCAACGTCTCACATCTCCTGCCAGACGGGCAATCCTCCGGCACGCTAATAGCCGGGTGGTTGACGGCGGGGGCGCACCTCGCGATGGCGTTTGGAACCCTGTCGGCCGATGTCCTGGAGTCCGCGAGCCAACGGCAACCTGACAGTGCGGCCCTCTTCTACGTGACCGACGACGACCGCGCCGGCGAGGAAGTCGAGCGGCTGATCCGAACTGCCGGCTTCCAGGCCGTGAAGGCCGGCGGGCTCGAACAGTCCAGTCGACTCGAGGTGGACGGGGACCTGCACGACGTCGTGGTAGACGCTGCGCACGCGCGGTCATTGGCCGCTCAGCCCTGACCGCTTAGCGGCCCCTGCCGGGCACCGGCCCTCCCGCCAGATTGCCTTCTCCGACGCTCATCGCTTCACCCCGACCGCGGTCCCCTCCGTGTAGCGAATCGCCTTGCCCTCGATAGGACGCACAAGGAACTGCTCTCGCTCGCCGCGATCCCAGGCCTCGCGCAGCCCTGGCGCGCCGAGGTCGAAGTCTGGGCGCACGCGGCGCATGACCTCGCGCAGGTCGCGGTGCAGCTCTCCGACCGTCGGGCGCCCCCAGTACCAGTAGCCGTTGTAGACCGCGGCGATCTCGAGCCCAGGAGCGAGCACGAACGTGTGCGGGACCATCGGGTCGTGGACGGGGTCCGTGTACTCGATGATGTCGAGATCGTTGCGCACCGTTCGCTCCGGGTCGGAGAGGAAGGGGAACTGCGCGCCGACGCTGTCGCGGAACTCATTGATCTCGAGTTGGTTGTCCGTCGAGATCAGGGTCAGGCTCGTATACCCGACGCGGAAATCGAGGTATGCGTCGACCAGGTAGCGAAGGAAACGATGCTCCTTCGGGTCAAACCCGCCGCGTGAAAGGTGAAGCACCATCGGGTTCGAGCCCTGCAGGCCCGACAGACGGCGCGGGACGCCGTCCTGGTCGGGCAGTTCATAGTCGGGAAGGTGTGCACCGACCGCAATGTCGCCGCGCATTAGGGACCTCCAATCGTTTTCACAAACTCGTCACCGGCCGCTCCCGCAGGATATGCCGCGAAGCGTCAGCTGGTGATCGGCCCCCCAACCACCCGCCTCGCACGCCGGAAGCCGGCGCCGGAGAGAAGCCCGCCGCCGAGTGACCTCAGGGGCTCAAACTCAATCAGGGCGCGAAGTTCGCACTACTCCAGCCCTGTCGATCACCTATGGAGACGGTGGGCTCGACAGGTGCGAAATCAGGGCAGCAATTCGCTCTGGAGTGCGGGATCGCCGGGTCAGGCCGATGTGGCCCTGCGTACGCTCGGCGTACGTGACGTTCGGGATCGGCAGTGTTCGCCGTGACAGCCTGGTGCCACACGTGGTCAGGTTGTGGTCCCGGGCCGCACACAGCATTCCTTGACCTGCGGTACCAGCGATGAGACTGTTATGCAATGCGATCGAGCGACCGGTCGCCTCGAAGCAAGCCGAGATTGCAGCTGCGAGGTCTGGACGACTTTGAAGACGAGGGCGCAAGCACTCAACGCCGCCAGCGCCAAGATCCATAGCACCGTTCCCCTCCGGGACTCATCGGCCGCTGACCACCATGCCTGGCACGAAGCCACCGTCGAGTTCCGCGCCGCGCTGGAGCAGATGTACCCCGAGTCCTTTTGGCGAGATACCCGCGCACTGGCGGCAGGCGACACGCACGCGGTCGAGCCAGCCCTCGCATTCCTTGAAGCCGACCCCTGGTGCTTTCGATCCGGCTACGTAAAGGCCGAGCTGATGCGGTATCTGTCCCGCGTCGCGTTGACAGTACCCCAGCAGAAGCGCAGCCAGCAGATCCTCCTGCACCTCGTCGATGTGGGCGACCGCCGCGAGTTCAGCTACGCGTGTCGCCTCGCGCGAGCCAATAGCAGCGACCCGCTTCGGGGCGAGCTCAAACAGCGCCTCGACTCCCCCGACCGCGGCGTCCGTCGACGCGCGTTACAAATGATCGTCTCGCTCGCAGAGCCGGTGCTGGATGCCGGCGAGCTTCAGGCGGCGAGGGCTCTCCTCACCGAAGAAGGCCTCGCGCAGTTGGCGGCACTCAACCGCGACGCCGGTCTGGGCTTCGATGAGCCCGGCGAATGGAACAAGCACCGACACGACTGGGTGCGCCGCGTAGCCCCAGCGCTCGGAATGGACCACCACTCCTTCGCGGACCCAGACGCCAAGACGGGCCCTGACGCCGAACTCAGCGACGCAACAAGGCCCGCCGCGAGAGAGTAGCGCGACCCAAGGACCTCGATTGACGCCGCGGCTTCGACACGGCCAGGGTTCCTGGCGAGAGATGCTTGCAACTCGGAATCACTGGTTCGGGCCGAGGCGGCCCTGCGAACGCTCGACGTACGTGGAGTCTGCGAATGAGCCATCGTTAGCCGGTCGCGAATCGCATCCTCGCCTGGGTGGCCGTAGAGCGTCATCACTAGCCGCCCGCAGCTCGCTGCCACAGGCCATCGGCGTCTACGTTTTGGGAAGACCGAGATCCGCGAGTAGACGCTCAAACTCGTTGACGAACGCTTTTTCGTCGGCTCGTTCCTGCCCGGTCTGGAGCACGATCGTCGCAGGCGGCGTCAGACCGGCTGCCCTCTCGTAGGGAAGGAGCAACCGGTCGAGCTTCGGCGGCCCCGGCAGCTCCTCTTCTAATGCCCTGCGCTCCGCTATGAAGCGCCTTGTTGCCGATGGCACCGTCTCATAGTCCGATGCGACGTACGCCCGCGCTTCGGCGCAGAGGTCCGGCTGAGCAAGGTTGAGCTCCGCCATGACTGTCTTCGCTTGGCGATCCACGTCCCGTGTGAGTGCGCGCGAACTCCAGCGCAGTTGCGCGGTTTCCCGCGCAAGCCTCACATATGCGGTCCGCATTGCCAACTGCCTCGCATACGCGAGCACTTCAGCGGCGTCAGATCTGAATTCGCCACCCTCCCCCGCGTCGGCCAGCACATTTGAGCACTCGCTTTGGACCTGCATCAATAACGCCTGTGCGGCGGCTGCCCGCCGCGAATCTCCGCGGCTGATTGCCTCCCGAAAACGAGCCTTGGCGGCCAAGTAGGCGCGGGTCGCGGCCGCGTTCTCGGAGGCCGAGTTCCCAGCCCCGGCGCGCGAGGTCCCTACGCCTACGCCAATAACCCCGACTACCACCAGGATGATCCACCCTCGTGCCTTCATCAGGCCGCCAATCTACTGGCTGCTGCGAACCGGGTCGGCGACAAGGCGGCCGTCCGACTTGCAGCCGATGCGCGCGGAACGCCTGGCCGTCGCTAGTCGCAGATCGAGACTGCGATTCAAGATCGCGCGAGGTGCGGGGGCGACAGCGTCCGCAGCCTTGTGACCGTTTTGCGTACGCTGGGCGCCCGCTGGCCCGCAAAGCCACGGGCTTTCTTCGGACCCTTTCGCACCCCCACGACCCCGGAATCCCGCATCAGGGTGCGAAGTTCGCGCTACTTCGCCCCTATCGGTGTCAGTGGAGACGGTGGGAATCGAACCCACGTCCGCGATCGCGTATGAATGGCTTCTACGAGCGTAGCCGGCGCTCTGATCTCGTCCCCCGCTCGCCTCGCCGGCTGGGTTGAGGGGGACCAGCCTCCTTAGATTTCCCCGGATCGGCGAAGGCGGACCTCACCGGGTGAGCCTGCTTTCTGATCCCGGTAATCCCCGCCGCAGGCTAGCGGGGTCCGAGACCTCACGGCTTAGCTATTGACTAAGCGGCGAGGGCGTACTCGTGAGAGTCCGCACTTATGGTTTTCCCGGGTGTTTTACGAGGCCGCCCGGGACCTCGACTCGCCACCATCCACACGAGCCGACCACGTCGAAGCCTGTCGTCCCCGGGATGTTGCCCTGTCAGTGTAGCCGGGCGCCGCAGCGCGGAGCACGGCCCAGGACGAAAGAAGACGCGGTCCCAAGCCACCTTGAGGAACCCGCCAGGCGGACCCGAGGGCCCTCCCGTCTCGGTGGCGCGGCCTCACACCTCGGTGGCCTCGCTCTTCGCGGCTCGGTTCCGCGTCTGCAGGCAAACTAGCCCGCACCCGAGCCGCCGGCAAGACCCTCTCGAGAGCCGAACTCGCATCTTCCGAAAAAAACGCGCACACGTCCGCCGGAACCGGGGCTCGAGCCTTCTCCGGCCACTGCAGGGAGGCCGTTAGCCAACGCTTATGGGGGGTGCCACAATGAAGCTGTGGAAAGCCGTGAATACCCGTCACTTCTGACGCCCGGCTCGGGGGCCGCGACACCGGCGCCCGCGTCGCCCGTCAACGGCGCGCCGGTCGTCGCCGATAACCCCTTCGGCGAGCGTGCCGCTCCGCCGATGGTCCCGGGCAGCGAGCGTCAGCGACGCACGATCAAGGGCAGGATCAAGAGCGCGTTCGCGGCCATCGCCGCGCTGTTCGCCAAGTTCTTCGCGGCGATCAAGTCGGGGCTGCTGCTGCTCCCCAAACTGAAGCTGCTCACGACGTCTGGCACCGCGCTCATCTCCGTCGCCGCCTACTCGCTCCTGTGGGGCTGGGAGTTCGCCGCCGGCTTCGTGGTGCTGCTCTTCATCCACGAGATGGGCCACGTGATCCAGCTGCGCCGCGAGGGTCTTGAGGCGAGCGCGCCGATGTTCATCCCGTTCCTGGGCGCGGTCATCGCCGCCAAGTCACTCGGCGAGAACGCGCTGGCAGAGGCTCGCGTGGGGCTCGCGGGCCCGATCCTCGGCACGCTCGGCTCGGCCGTGTGCCTGGTGATCGCCGAAGCGACAAACAGCGACATGCTGCGAGCGCTCGCCTACGTCGGCTTCTTCCTGAACCTCTTCAACCTGCTGCCGGTTGTCCCGCTGGATGGCGGCCGGGCGATGGCGGCGATGGCACCGTGGATGTGGTTCCTGGGCCTCGGTGCGCTCGTCGGCCTGATGCTCATCTACCCCAACCCGATCCTGCTCATCATCGTCTTCTTCGGCGCGATGGAGACCTGGCGGCGCTGGAAGCAGCGCGGCACGCGGACGCTCGAGCAGGCGGCCTACTACCGCGTCTCGCCTCGCAACCGGGCCCTGATCGGCGCCGTCTACATCGGCCTGATCATCCTGCTGGTCCTCGGGATGGAGCAGTCACATCTGCTCGCCTCCGGGGGCCACAGCTTCCGTTCGATCTAGGCACCGGCGCGGCGCGCGCCGCCACCGGACGGCGGTGCGCCTGACAGCACCTTCTCCACCATCCCCGTCAGCTCATCAGCCGTAAACGGCTTGTGCAGGATGCTCACGGCCTCTTCAGAGACGCCTCTCCTGAGGAGCTGGCTGTCCGCGTAGCCGGACATGAACAGCACGGGGATCGGATACTCGAACTCCGACAGGTGGCTGACCAGCTCGGGCCCGGTGACGTCCGGCATCACGACATCGGTCAGGAGCAGGTCGGCGCGATCGCTGCCTCGCAATGCCGCCAGCGCCTCACGGCCGTTGGAGGCCTCGAGGATGCGGTAGCCGGCACCCTCGAGAATGCTCCGCACGAGCCGCCGGACGGCGGCCTCGTCCTCGACCACGAGCACCGTGGGCCCGCGCACCGGGCCGGCGTCATGCTGCTCGCCCGCCGCCGGCGCGGCCTCCGGGAGGTAGACGGCGATCGAGGTTCCCACGCCGAGCTCGGTGTCGACCGCGATGCTGCCGCCCGCCTGGTCGACGATCCCATAGACGGTCGCGAGGCCGAGACCGGTCCCCTTTCCCGTGTCCTTGGTCGTGAAGAAGGGCTCAAATACGCGCTCCTTGGTCTCCTGCGTCATGCCGCTACCGTCATCGGAGACGCGGAGCACCGCGTGCGTTCCCGCCGCGAGACCGAGCGGCTCGGCCTCGTGCTCCTGCAGGCTGGTGCAGCTGGTGCTCACGCGCAGCTGGCCTCCGAGGGGCATCGCGTCGCGCGCGTTGATCACCAGGTTCACCAGCACCTGCTCCAGCTGGCCGGGATCGGCGCTGACCATCGGCAGCGCGGGCGCGAGGTCCAGGGCGAGCTCGATATCTCCCTCGATCAGCCGCCGCAGCATTGGCTGAATCCCCTCGATCAGCGTGTTCAGGTCCACGGGCGCGGCGATGCTCGGTGCGCGGCGGCCGAACGCGAGCAGCTGGGCTATCAGGTTCCCGGCCCTGTCGGCGGCGACGGATATCTCACGCAGATGTTCCAGGGACGTCTCGTCGGTGACCCTCCCGATCAGCAGCTCGGTGTAGCCACTGATCACAACAAGCAGGTTGTTGAAGTCGTGGGCCACACCGCCTGCGAGCTGTCCGACGGCGTCCATCTTCTGCGACTGCAGCAGCCGTCCTTCCAGGTCGCGGCGCTGTGTCACATCGACGGTGACCCCGCTCAGGCGGCGCTCGCCCTCCTCCTGTCCGATCACCCGGACGTGGTCGCGCAGCCACACGCTCTCGCCGTCGGCTCTCACGACGCGGTACTCGAACTGGTGATCCTCGCCGCGCTCGATCGCCTCCCGCGAGCCCTCGAGAGCCTGCGCCAGGTCATCCGGGTCCACGATGCCCTGCCAGAAGCGCTCCCTCTCCAGCCATGAGGCGACGGGATAGCCGAGCAGGTCTTCGGCGCGCTGGCTGACGAAGGTGAAGCGTGTGCGCTCCAGGTCGGCCTCCCACACCACCACGTCCGCCTCGGCGAGGATCGCGCTGAGGCGTTCCCGCGCAAGCTCGGCCTCGGCCCGCCCGGCCTGTTCACGCGCGAGCTCCAGGCGCTCCTGCTCCACCATCCGGCGTGTGCTCACGTCGCGCACGATCGTGACGGTCAGCTCCTCCACGTCATCCCGCATCGGGCTGAGCTGAATCTCGACGGGGAACTCGCTGCCGTCGCGCCGGCGCCCACACAGCTCGAGCCCCGCTCCCATTTCGCGGGCGCGTGGCGCCGCCGCATAGCCGGCGCGATGTCCGAGATGCGCGTCGCGCATGCGGTCGGGCACCAGCAGCTCCACGGCCGCGCCGAACAGCTGCCCCGGCGGGTATCCGAACATCTCCTCGGTTCGCCTGTTGGCGAGCTTGATTGTTCCCCCGGCGTCGACGAGCAGGATCGCGTCAGGGGCGGATTCGAGCAGGACCCGGAAGCGCGTCTCGGCCCGGCGGCGCTCGGTCACGTCCCTGATCACCGTGATCACCTGGGGGCCGCCCTCGTCGGTGATCGGGCTGAGGCTGATCTCGACGGGGAACTCGCTGCCGTCGCTGCGGCGTGCGCGCAGGTCCAGTCCGGCCCCCATCTCGCGTGTCTGCGGGTCCGCGCCATATGAGGCCCTGTGGTTCAGATGAGCGGTGCGCAGTCCTTCGGGCACGAGCTGCTCGACGGGCTGCCCGAGCAGCTCACTGCGGCGGTAGCCGAACAGGACCTCGGTGCGGCGGTTGATCAGCGTGATCAGGCCCTCGCTGTCCACGAGGACGATCGCGTCCGGCGCCGACTCCGAGCAATGCCGCGAAGCGACTCACGCGGTCGCCTGCCGCGGTAGCGCTCCCGGTCGGCCCAGCCGGTATCCCTGACCGAGCGTGACACCGAGGTCCAGAAGCGTCTCGAGCTGCAGCGCCCTCTCGATGCCCTCCGCCAGGACCAGGCTGCCGACCTCGCGCGCG
Source organism: uncultured Solirubrobacteraceae bacterium (assembly GCA_963787115.1). GTDB lineage: Bacteria > Actinomycetota > Thermoleophilia > Solirubrobacterales > Solirubrobacteraceae > Palsa-744. The sequence continues at coordinate 68,632 of CAWBBS010000004.1, read as the reverse complement.
AAGCTTACGAACGCGGCCGCGAGGGCCCGGCTCGCACGGCTCGTGTCGACGTCGTCGATCAGGGTGCGGTCGAGCTTGATGACGTCGGGCGCCAGCCGCAGGATGTGGCGCAGGCTCGCGAAACCCGCCCCGGCGTCATCGACAGCGAGGCGCAGGCCGCTGGAGCGCAGCGCGAGCAGTCCGGCGGCGAAGGCGTCGTAGTCGTCGATCGGAGCCTCCTCGGTCACCTCCAGCACGAGCCGCGAGCAGTCATGACCCTCGAGTGCGCGCGCAAGCGCCCCGCTCATCACGAGCTCGGGTGAGGCGTTCAGGGACAGCCAGCGGTCCTGCTGGATCGACGGCAGCGCGGCCAGGGCGCGTGAGATCGCTCCAAGTTCGAGCTCCTCCCTCATCGCGACGTCCCCTGCCTCCCTGAACCAGATGTCCGGCGAACGCTTCGGCTCGAGGCCGAAGCGGGCGAGGGCCTCATAGCCCACGGGCCTGCTGTCGGCCAGCTTCACGATCGGCTGGAAGACCATGGTCAGCGCGCCGTTCTCGAGCGCGGCCCGCACCCGAATCTGCTTCAGTGCACGCTCCTCGAGCTCTCGCTCGCCGGCCTGAAGCTGATCGCTCAGCCTCGCCAGCACGTGTCCGGTGACGCCGCCGGACAGCGTCGATTCCCGCCGGGCAGCGCGCTCAAGCGCCTCGATGATCTCCTGGGCACTCCCGCCCTTAAGGATGTAGCCGCTCGAGCCCGCCGCGATCATGCGCATCACGCTGTCACGGTCACCGTCGGCCGAGAGCGCGACGATAGCCGTCTCGGGGGAGCCGGCGCAGATCTCGCTGGCCGCGTGCGGGCCTCCCCCCGGCATCCGAACGTCGATGAGCGCGACGTCGGGCCGATGCTCCAGGGCGCGGGCGATCGCCTCATCGGCGGTGGAGGCGGTGGCGACGAGCTCGAACCGGCTCTCCTCCGCCAGTAACCCCGCGACCGAGTCGAGCAGCGTGTGGTCGTCGTCCGCCACCAGGACGCGCACCGGCGCTGATGAGTCACGGGTCATCGGGTCTGCTCCCGTGACTGCCCCCACACTCGCCACAGCGCGTCGCAGACCGCCTTCGCGTTTCCGCTCTTGGCGACGATCTCGCTGACGCCCGCCTGCCGGGAGCCCGCGACTGTCTCCTCGTCGTCGGAGCCGGAGAGCAGCACGACACGCGTCCTGGAGCCGCTCTGCGAGAGCCGGGTCGCGGCTTCCAGCCCGCCCATCACAGGCATCCTCAGGTCGATCAGAAGGAGATCCGGCGACAGCTCTGCCACCAGGCGCAGAGCATCCTCCCCCTGCTCGCCCTGACCCACCACCTCGAAGCCGTCTTCGGCCAGCAGTGCGATGACGGCGTTGCGGACCGCTGCCTGATCGTCGACCACGACGACCCTCGGCCTCGCCGCCGAGATGCTCTCCGCGCTCGCCTGCTCCCCGCCGAGCCCGGCGGAGATCGGCACCGTGACCTGTAGAGATGTCCCGCGGGCCAGCCCGGAGATGATCCCGGCCTCGCCGCCCACCCCTTCCACGCGCTCGCGGAGCGCCAGCAGCCCGTAGTGCTCGCCCGGCCCGGACTCGGGTCTGCGCGCGGTATCGAACCCGACTCCGTCATCGGCGATCACCAGCCACAGCACACCGTCCTGCGCACCGAGCTCGATCGTGACCTGGGAGGCCCGTGAATGCTTGTGCACGTTGCTCAGGGCCTCCTGGGTGACGCGATAGAGAACGATCTCCGCGTCGTTGGAGAACCTGAGCGTGCCGACGCCGCCCACGAAGTTGCAGCGGATGCCGGCGCGTTCCTCGAAGTCGGCGGCGTACTCGCGCAGCGACGCCTCCAGGCCGCGCTCGTCGAGCACGGGCGGGCGCAGTTCGGACATCAGGCGCCTGAGGGTGTCGACCTCGCGCGTCAGGTCGCCGCGCACGTCCTCCAGCAGTTCGACGCCTTTCTGCACCTCGCCGGCCCGCAGCCGGCGAGCGGCCCGGTCCAGCGTGTACCCGAACGAGGCGAGGTGCTGAATCGGACCATCGTGAAGCTCGATGGCCATCAGCATCCGCTCATGCTCGGCGGCGTGCAGCATCCGCGCCAGCAGCGCCGGGCGCTCACCTCGGACGGGCTCGAGGTGTCCGCCGGGCTCGTAGGAATCGACCGCGAGCACCCACCCGAGCGGCTGCCGGTATGCGCCGCTGACGAGCGCGCCCTGGCAGTTGAGCGCACGGGTTCCGCCACCGGTCCGCAGCAGGCGCAGCGTCAGGCTCCAGTCTCGTCCCTCCGCGGCCGCACACATCAGCGTGTCGCTCAGGCGCGCGGCGTCAGCGGGCTCCACTGCGCCGATCCACCCTGAGCCCAGGCAACCCTTCCGCGCAAGTCCGAGCAGGTCGCTCGCGGGGTCGTTCGCGTGGACACATGAGCCGCGGGAGTCGAGAATCAGGATGCCCACGCGGGCGCGTGAGAGCAGCAGCCAGAACGGCCCGTCAACGGAGCCGGGCAGAGCCTGGAACACGGACTGGGCAGTCCGCCGGACGTCATGAACCTCGCTGCTCACGCGTGCACACCTCGCGTATTCGGAGGCCGTGGCGATGAGCCGCGAAAAACCCGGCGGCCCAAACATTCACCGCGCGCATTGGCCTCCTGCTGCGAACGCGTGGTGCTCCCACAGAACAAGGTAGCAACTGTGCGCTCTTTGCGGCTAACGCCTGGCCTCCCGCACGGCGCGCTGCATGTCGCGCTTGCTCTCGCGCTCGCGGATCGTCTGACGCTTGTCGTAGAGGTCCTTGCCCCTGGCCAGCGCGATCTCGACCTTGGCGTTCGCGCCAGAGAAGTAGATGCGCGTGGGGACGAGCGTCAGACCCCGCTCCTTGGCTTTGGCGGCGATCCGGTCCAGCTCGCGCCTGTGCAGCAGGAGCTTGCGCGTGCGCTCGGGCTCGTGGTTTTCGCGTGACGCCGGCCCATACGGCGGTATGTGGACGGAGTGCAGGAAGAGCTCTCCGTCGTGAACGGCGGCGTAGCCGTCCTTCAGCTGCGCGCCCGAGGTCCGGAGCGCCTTCACCTCGGTCCCCTCGAGCACGATCCCGCACTCGAGGCGCTCGATCAGCTCGTAGCGGTAGGAGGCGTAGCGGTTGGACGCGACGTCTCCGGCGCCGATCTTGCGCTTTCCCTTGCCCTTTGCCATGCCCCGAGCCTAGCCTGCGGGCGTCAGATCCACTCGCCCGCGGACGGTGTCCACCCGTGCCACGCGCACCTGCACCTGCTCGCCCAGACGCAGTGTCGCGCCCGTCCGCTCGCCGCGGAGGATCGTGCCCTCCTCGTTGAGCTCCCACCACTCGCGGGCGCCGGCGGACTCACTCGATCGCCTGCCCTGCCCGCCGCCGCGTTGACCGCGCCCGCCGGCGGAGCCGGGTCGCTGGGGCTCCGGCGCCCTCAGAGCGCGCACCGGCAGCATGCCCTCGTAGGCCGGCTCGCGGCCACTGTCCTGCTGCTGAGGGGGCCCGAACGCGACGAACGCGCCGGCGCCGATGAGGCCCGTTACCTCGCCGCTGAAGACCTGCTCGACGCCCGTGCGGAACAGCAGCTGCTCCAGCGCGAAACAGCACGCCATGTCATCGCCCGTGTGCTCGATCTTCATCGCCTCGCGCTCGCGTTCGGAGCACCACGCTCCGAGCTCCGCGAGCTCTCCGGCCCGGGGCTCGCGCTCGCCGCCGCCGACGGCGGACAGCAGCGCCCTGTGGCACACGAGGTCGGGGTAGCGGCGGATCGGGGAGGTGAAATGGCAGTACGTGGCGGAGTGCAGGCCCGTGTGCCCCACGTTGCGTGGCGAGTAGTAGGCCTGCTTGAGCGAGCGCAGCACGAGCGATGTCAGCGCGATCCGCCCGGCGCCCGTGCGCTGCACGTGCGCCTCCACGCTCCGCGACAGCGCTCCCGCGAGCTCGGCGGCCTGTGAGGGCGACATCGGGTCCGGTATGGGCGGTGTCGGCACCGACAGCGTCGCGAGCTGGTCTGCCAGGCGGACGATGCGCTCGGGCTCGGGGCGCTCGTGAACGCGGTAGAGGCACGGCACTCCGCGCTGGTCCAGCAGTGACGCGACGGCCTCGTTCGCGCAGATCATCAGATGCTCGATCACGCGATGGGACTCGCTCTGGGAGCGCCCGGCGATCCCGCTCACGTTCCCCTCCTGATCGAACTCGAACTCCGGCTCCTCGGAGTCGACCACCAGCGCGCCGCTGCGCTCGCGCGCCTGCGCCAGCGCCCCGGCCACCCGGCGCGCAACGGCCAGCGGCTCGCCCCACGGCTCGGCGGCGTGCTCGGAGCCGTCGAAGATGCGCTGCACCCGCTCGTAGTCAAGGCGCGCGTCGGAGCGGATCAGGGACCTGTAGAAGCTCGCGCGCACGACGGTGGCGCCGTCCATCTCGAGCTCCACGGTCACGGCTCGGCGCTCGGCGCCCGGGACCAGCGAGCAGGCGTCGCTGGAGAGCGCGTGCGGGAGCATCGGCTCGACGGTGCCCGGCACATACACGCTGGTCGCGCGCCTGCGCGCCTCGCGGTCGATCGGCGAGCCCTCCGGGACGTGCGCGGCGACGTCGGCGATGTGGACCCAGACCCGCGCATGCCCGTCCCCCGTCATCTCGGCGGAGATCGCGTCGTCAAAGTCCCGCGCCCCTGCGGGATCGATCGTGAAGGTCGCCAGGGAGGTGAGGTCGCGCCGGTGGGAATCCGAGCGCTCGGCCTCGCCGGCAGCTCGGGCGGCCTGCCGCTCCACCTCCATTTCGAACCCGCGGTGCAGGCCGCGGTCCAGCAGCATCCCCTCGATCATGTCGCGGGCGATATCCGGGCGCCCGATTACGCGAACGACCTTCGCGCCGGACCCGCGCCGTCCTGCGCCCTGCACCAGCACCAGGTCTCCCGCTCTGGGGGCCCGCGCCCCGCGGATGGGCTTGCCCGTGCCCTTGCCGATCGTGATCTGCGTGGATCCCCTTCCCCTCCCGGGCCCGGAGGCGCCATCCTCGCGCGGGAACACCGGCTCGGCGGTGAGGAAGCGGCCGCTGCGCCGGAGCACAGCCACCACACCGTCGGACGGCGCCCGCGGGGTCGCCGCGGAGGTCACCTGGTCTTGGCGAGGAGCGTCGCGAGCGCCACCTGCAGGCCGTGTTCGGTGTCGACGCCCTCGGGCACCTTCACTTCCGGGATCACGCCCGCGCCCTGTTTGACGCCTCCGCCTCCGAGGTTGCGGCCGTTCGGCGTGAAGTACTCGCCGACGGTGATGTCCAGCGCCCCGCCGTTGGACAGCGGCTCCTCCTCCTGAAAGACGCCCTTGCCGAACGTGTGGGTGCCGACGACCGTCGCCCTGCGGTGGTCCTGCAGCGCCGCCGTCACGATCTCCGACGCCGAGGCCGTGTTCTTGTCAACGAGCACCACGACGGGCACCGAGGTGGGGATCGCGTCGCCCGTCGCGACCAGCGTCTGGGTGGGCTGGGTCCGCCCGCGCGTGGTCACGATCGTGCCGCTCGGGATGAAGATGCTGGCGATCAGCTGTGCCTCCTCAACCAGGCCGCCGCCGTTGCTGCGCAGGTCGAAGACGATCCCGCGGGCGCCCTCGTGGAGCAGATGTTCGACGGCTTCCCGGACTTCCGCGTGCGCGCCGGGACTGAACGAGGCCAGCGCCACAACACCGAGCTTGACTCCGTGCACGACCTTCATCTCCGACGCCACCACGGGCTCGGAGACGACTGCGCGCGTGATCTTGATCGTCCGGGTGGAGCCGTGAGCGCCCTTCTTGGGAGGGGCACCTTCGATCTCGAGCGTCACGGTCGTCCCGGGCAGCCCCTTGATCAGGGCGACCGCTGCTTCATCTGACATGTGGCGGATGTCGTGGCCGTTGACCGCGACGATCGATTCGCCGGGCTTCAGGCCGGCGCGCTGGGCGGGCGAGGCATCGAAGACGTGGGCGATCAGCAGGCCCTCGTGGGTGGGGTCGACCTCGACCCCAATGCCCGTGAAGTGCGGGGGTGAGACGAATTCGCTGTATTCGCTCTTGGTCAGGTAGTGGGAGAAGCGATCGTGCAGACTCGCGACGACCCCCGCTATCGAGGCGTCCGACAGCTGGCTGGTGGAGATCGGCCGGTAGTAGTCGCTGCCGATCCTCTGCAGAGCTTCGTCCACAACGCGGGTCTTCTGGTCGGTCACGAAGGTGTTGCGCACGAACCCGGGGAGATCTTCGGGGTGGCCGCCCAGCCACAGGCCGGCGATGAGCAGCACCGGCGCCAGCAGCGCGAGGATGAACGTCAGAGGGTGTCGGTGTGGTGACTGCACGGCTGCGGGCAAGGATAGTTGCGGGTCGCCGATCGAGCGCCGGAACGTGTCGGGCGGACCTTCTAGGGTGAGGCCATGGCGAGCGTGAAGACCACGACGGTTCCCTCCAACGGGCTGCCGATCAACCGCATCTCCCTCCCCGGGACGAGGGCCCTGACGGTTCTCGTCGCGTTCGACGCCGGCGCGCGGAACGAGCTTCCCCAGGAGAACGGGATGGCCCACTTCCTGGAGCATCTGGTCTTCAAGGGCGGCGAGAGCTACCCCACCTACAAGGACGTCAACGAGACCGCCGAGCGCCTCGGCGGCGTGCTGAACGCCTACACGAGCCATGACCTTGTGGCCTTCCACATCACCGTCCGCGCGGAGAGTGCGCCGGCTGCGATCGACCTGCTGACTGACTTCGTCGGGCGCCCGCGGCTGGACGCCGAGGAGCTCGACCGCGAGCGTGGCGTGGTGATCCAGGAGATCAACAGGGCCTTCGACCAGCCATCGATGGTCGCGGAGTACCTGATCGACCGCGCGGCCTTCGGGGACCACCCGCTCGGCAGGACTGTGCTCGGGCCCGAGGAGAACCTGCGCAGCTTCACGCGCGAGGGGATCGTCGCCTTCCGCGAACGGCGCTGGGCCGGCTCACGCGGCGGCGCGTTCCTGGCCGGCAACCTCGACCACCTGCCCTCCGACGATGAGATCCACGAGCGCTTCGGCCGCTTTCCGGCGCTGCAGGTGGGCGAGCCCTACCTTCCCGCGGGCGCGTTCGAGCCCCAGACGCTGGTCGAGGAGCGCGACACGAACCAATCCCACCTGCGGATGATCTACCGCCCCGACATCGAGGTCGGCAACCTGCGCCAGCGGGCTGCGCTGTCGATCTACTCAACGCTGCTGGGCGGCTCCATGGGCTCGCGGCTGTTCGAGGAGATCCGCGAGAAGCGGGGCCTCTGCTACTCGGTCTACGCGATCGACCACGCCTTCGCCGACGTGCCCATACTCCAGCTCGGCTCCGGCCTTGAGTCCGCCAAGTGCGTTGAGGCCTACACGCGCATGCGCGGCATCGTCGATGAACTGCGCAGCGACGGGCCGACGGAGGAGGAGGTGGCGCGTGCCCGCGCCTACTCCGCGGGCAGGCTCGTGCTGGCGTTCGAGAACACCAATGCGGTGGCGCGCCATGGCGCCAGCCAGCGGATCGTCCACGGTGAGGAGATCGACCCGGACCGGGCGATCGCGGCCCTGGACGCCGTCACCGTCGATGAGGTTCGCGAGATAGCGGCGGGAATCACCGAGAACCTCGCGATCGCATGCGTCGGCCCGCACACGGCCGACGAGTTCTAGAGCGCCGCCAGCCGCCTGCGCAGGAACGAGCGCTCCGGCTGCGAGCTCGCCAGCGCGAGGGCGCGCTCATATGACCGGCGCGCCTCCTGCCGGCGCCCGAGACGGCGCTGCATGTCCGCACGCGCGGCGTGCAGGTACTGATATCCGTCGAGGTCCAGCTCCTCGGCCGCGTCGAGCCCGGCCTGCGGGCCGTGGGCCTGGCCGATCGCGACGGCGCGGTTCAGCGCCACCACCGGCGAGCCGGTGAGGGCGAGCAGCTCGTCGTAGAGGGCGGCCACCTGCGTCCAGTCGGTCTCATCGCGCGTGTGCAGCTCAGCGATCGACGCCTGCAGCGTGTAGGGGCCGCGTCCGGGCCCAGCGCTCGCGCATGCGCGAGCGAGCTCGACGCGCCCACGCTCTATCCGCTCCGCGTCCCACAGCGAGCGGTCCTGTTCGTGCAGGAGCACGAGCTCCCCCGCCTGGAAGCGAGCCAGGCGGCGCGAGTCGTGCAGGAGCATCAGCGCAAGCAGCCCGTGCACCTCCCCTTCGCGCTCCATCAGGTCCGCCAGGCAGCCGCCGAGCCTGATCGCCTCGCCGGCGAGCTCCCCCCGCCCCTCATAGCCGGCGTTGAAGATCAGATACAGCACGGCGAGCACCGCCGCCAGACGCTCGGGCAGCACCTCCGCCTCCGGCACCCGGAACGGGATGCCGGCGTCCCTGATCTTTCGCTTCGCCCGCACCAGCCGCTGGGCCATCGTGGCCTCCGGGACCAGGAATCCGCGCGCGATCTCGGCCGTCTGAAGCCCGCCGAGCGTGCGCAGGGTGAGCGCGACCTGCGCCTCGACTGACAGTGCCGGGTGGCAGCAGGTGAACATCAGCTCCAGCCGCTCGTCCGGTATCGAGGTGTCGAGCATCTCATCCATATCCTGGTGTGCCGGCAGCTCGGCCGCGAGCAGGCGAAGCTTCTCCTGATGTGTGCGCTCGCGGCGGATGCGATCGATCGCGCGGTGGCGCGCGACCGTGATCAGCCACGCCGCGGGGTTCGCGGGCGTGCCCTCGCGGGGCCAGCGCTCTGCGGCGAGCACGAACGCCTCCTGCGCGGCCTCCTCGGCGCGATCGAAGTCGCCGAGGAGGCCGATCAGGGCAGCAAGGACCCGGCCCCAGCGCTCACGGAAGAGCTCCTCGGTCAGCGCTCCACCACCGGGCGTACCTCGACCGCGCCTCCAAGCCGTGCCGCGGGGATCCGGGCCGCGAGCGCGATGGCCGCGTCGAGGTCCGGCGCATCCACGAGGTAGTAGCCGCCGAGTGCCTCCTTGGTCTCGACGAACGGCCCGTCGGTGGTGAGCGTGTCACCGTTCACCCGCACCGTCGTCGCCGTCTCGGCCGGGTGCAGCTGGGCACCCGCGAGCACCCCCGGCGAAGCGCTGATCGCCAGGTACTCGGCCGTGATCGCGCGCTGCTCGTCCTCCGACAGGTTTTCCCAGGCCTCTGGTGCCGGGCCGGAGAAAATCTGGAGCATGTACTGCATGTCGCCCTCCTAGTGTCGAGATGTTTCCTTTGCCCCATAGACGAACGGGACGGCTCGCGATCGACACCCGCGGCTCAGGCGTTCGGAGGGCTCCCTCAGCCTATTGCCACCATGCGGTCGATGGGAACCCGCGCGCGCTCAGCGATCTCGGGCGGGACCCGGACCTCGAACCTCAGCTCTCGCAGGCTGTCGCGCAGCTTGGGCAGCGTGATCATCTTCATGTACATGCAGGAGGCCTCGGCGTTCGCCGGGATGAAGTTCACGTCGGGGGCGGCCATCTGCAGCGGGTAGAGCATCCCGATCTCGGTGGCGACGACCGCCTCGCGTGGATGGGCGCCGTGGTCGCTCTGGACCTCTGCCCCGCGGGCATAGGCGAGCATGCCGCCGGTCGAGAGCATGTGCACGCCCTCGCTGGAGACGTCGCCGGCCGCCACGTACTCCATGACGCTGGTCGAGCATCCGCACTCCGGGTGGATCAGGAAGTCGGCCCCGGGATGGGCCGCGCGCGTCGCGGTGATGTCAGACGGGCGGATCCCGGCGTGCACGTGGCACTCGCCGTCCCAAACGTGCATGCGCTTGCCGAGTTCCTTCTCGACATAGGCGCCGAGCCACATGTCGGGGCCGAACAGGATCTCCGTGTCCGGCCCGTGGGTCTCGTAGATGTGGCGGACGACGTCGACCGCGTTCGCCGACGTGCAGCAGTAGTCGGTGAGGGCCTTGACCTCGGCGGTGGTGTTGACATACATGACCACCACGCCCTGCGGGTAGCGCTCGCGCCAGGCGGAGAGCTGCTCGGCGTCGATCGACGCCGCGAGTGAGCATCCGGCGTCGAGGTCGGGGATCAGGACCGTCTTCTCGGGGCACAGGATCGAGGCCGTCTCGGCCATGAAGTGGACGCCGCAGAACGCGATCACCTCGGCGTCGGTCTCGGCCGCGCGGCGCGAGAGGCCGAGCGAGTCCCCTACATAGTCGGCGACGTCCTGCACCTCGGGCACCTGGTAGTTGTGGGCCAGGATCACGGCGCCGCGCTCGGCGGCGAGCGCGCGGACCTCGCTCTTCATCTCGGCGATCTGCTCAGGCGTGAGCGCGCTCTCCGGAGCCCGTGTGGGGGCCATGGGCAGGTTCATCAGAGCGTCTCCAGTGTGAGGGAAAGGTCCAGTGCGGGCGCCGAGTGTGTCAGTGCGCCCATCGAGATCCATTCTACCCCGGTGCGGGCGACGTCCCCCAGGGTCTGGAGGTTCACTCCGCCGCTCGCCTCGAGCTCTGCGCGGCCGTCCACCTGCGCCACTGCGGCACGCAGCTGGGCGAGGTCCATGTTGTCCAGGAGCATCCTCGGGGCCTTCGCCTGCAGGGCCTCTTCGATCTCCTGCTCGTTGCGGACCTCGACCTCGAGCGTGCCCGCGAGCTCGGGGGCGGCCTCGCGCGCGCGCTGGATCGCCGCCGCGATCCCGCCCGCCGCGGCGATGTGGTTCTCCTTGATCAGGATCGCGTCATACAGCCCTGCCCTGTGATTGACCGCGCCCCCGGCGGCGACAGCCCTCTTCTCGAGCGAGCGCAGGCCGGGCGTCGTCTTGCGCGTGTCGAGCACGCGGGCGCCCGTCCCCTGCACGGCCTGCGTGGCGCGCGCGGCCAGGCTCGCGACACCTGAGAGGTGGGCCAGGAAGTTCAGGGCCGTGCGCTCGCCGGTGAGCAGCGCGCGTGCGGGGCCGACGATCTCGAGCACCGGCCCGCCGTCCTCGCGCCAGTGTCCCTCATGAGTGAGGCGGGTGCAGCCGGCCCGGTCGTCGAGCATCTCAAATGTCCGTTCCGCGGCGAGCATCCCGTAGATGACCCCGGGCGCCTTCTGGGTGATGAGCGCGCGGGCGCTGGCCCCGTCGGGGACCGTCGCCAGGGTGGTCACGTCGCCGCCGGCGATGTCCTCCTCCAGCGCGCGCCGGACGATCTCGTCGAGTTCCTCCACGGCTATGCCTCAGGCGCCGCGCTGCTCAGCAGATAGGCGCGCACGAAGCCGTCGAGGTCGCCGTCGAGGACGCGCTGGGCATCCCCCATCTCGTGGCCGGTGCGGTGGTCCTTGACCATCGTGTAGGGGTGCAGCACGTAGGAGCGGATCTGCGAGCCGAAGTTCACATCCTGGGCCTCGCCCTTCTCGCGAGCGATCTCCTCCTGGCGTTCGCGCTCCTTGCGCTCGAGCAGCTTGGCTCGCAGCATCGCCATCGCCGTCGCGCGGTTGGAGGACTGCGAGCGCTCGTTCTGGCACTGCACGACGATGCCGCTCGGGCGGTGCGTGATCCGCACCGCCGAGTCGGTCTTGTTGACGTGCTGGCCGCCGGCGCCGGAGGCCCGGTAGGTGTCGACCTGCAGGTCGTCCTCGTTGATCTCGATCTCGCCGGTGTCCTTGACCACCGGCGCGACCTCGACGCCCGCGAAGCTGGTCTGGCGCCTGTGGGCGGAGTCGAAGGGCGACAGGCGCACGAGGCGATGCACGCCGCGCTCGGCGCCGAACAGGCCGTAGGCGTTTTCGCCGGAGGCCCTGAACGTCGCGGACTTGATGCCCGCTTCCTCTCCCGGGCTCACCTCGAGCAGCTCGGAGGCGAACTCGCGCCGTTCGGCCCATCGCATCAGCATCCGCAGCACCATCTCCGCCCAGTCCTGGGCGTCGGTGCCGCCGGCGCCCGCGTTCACCGTGACGAGGGCGTCACCCGCGTCGTAGCGGCCGGAGAACAGCCGCTGCTCCTCCAGGCCGGCGAGGCGCTCCTCCACCGAGGAGATCTGCTCGTCGACCTCGTGCTGCAGCGAGTCGTCCTCCTCGGCCATCTCCGCCAGCGCCGTCGAGGTCCTCGACGTCGCCCTCCAGGGCCCTGAACATCTCAAGGCGCCGCGATGCGCGCGCGTGCTCGGCCGAGACGGCCGCCGCTCGATCGGAGTCATCCCAGAAGCCCTGCTCGCCCATCTCGGCCTCGAGCGCCGCCACGCGCTCCGACAGCCCAGCCGGGTCAAAGATAGTCCGAGAGCAGGCTCATCTGCTCACGGATGGCGGCCAGGCGCTGAGGTGTGGACTCGCTCGGCACCGCTGTGGCCATGGCCCCACGCTATCAGCAGCCGCCCGCGCGCGCCGGGGCGGACCGGCCCGGCGGGGGCGCGATCGATTAGGGTCGGCGGGTGCCGGCGCCGTCACCCAGAGAGCTGTCCGCGGCCTTCGCCGAGGCCGTCAACCGCCGTGACCTGCAGGGCGCCGCGGAGCTCTGGTCCGAGCACGCGGTGATCGTCGGCGCCGGTGGCGAGGCGATCAGCGGCCCGGGCGCGGTTCCCGGCGTGCTGCGCGCGCTGATTGACAGTGGAGTGACGGTGCAGGTGCACGTCGCGACCCTCCACGAGGCGGGCGATGTGGCGATCGCGAGCGGCACGCTCACGCTGACCTCGCCCGACGGCTTCACGCAGAGCTCGTCCTCGGTCGTGGTCTACAGGCGCGAGCAGGACGGCTGGCGCATCGCCGTGGACGCGCCCTGGGGCCTGTCGGGCCTCTAGCGCAGGGCCACGGCCGCGCTCAGGCGCCGTGGCACTTCTTGTACTTCTTGCCGCTCCCGCACCAGCAGGGGTCGTTGCGGCCGATCTGGTGCTCCTCGTCCACGACCCGCTGCTCCACGACCGGCGCGAGGACCTGCTCGCCTTCGCCGCCGTACTGCGCCTCCCCGGCCTGCACGCCCGCTGCCGCCGCCGCGGCCGCGAGAGCTCCGGAGCCTGCGGCGCTCTGGCCGCCCGAGTAGGAGACGCGCCCGGCCCGCGTGGAACTGCCCGAGGCGGAGAACGAGGGCACGGGAGCGGGCTGGCCGTTCTCGCCCTCGACGTTGACCTGGACGTTGAAGATCATGCGCGCGTAGTCGGTCCAGACGCTGTTCATGAGGTCGCCGAACAGCGTGAAGGCCTCGTTCTTGTATGCCACCAGCGGGTCGATCTGGGCGAAGCCGCGCAGGTGGATCCCCTCGCGCAGATAGTCCATGTCAAACAGGTGCTCGCGCCAGCGTTCGTCGATGATCTGCAGCAGCAGGAAGCGCTCGAGCGCGCCCATGAGCTCCTCGCCGAGGGACTCCTCGCGGGCGTTGTAGCGGTCGATGGCCATGTCGGTGATGCGTTCTGAGAGCGCCTGGCGGTCGGCGTTCTCGCCCTCGAGCGCGTCGGCGCTGAGATCGACCGGGAAGAACTGGCCGAGCGCGGTGGCCAGGCCTCCGAGGTCCCAGTCCTCGATGAAGTCGCCGCCGGTGTACTGCTCGACGGTGCGCTCGATGACGTTCGCGACCTCCTGGCGGGCCTCCTCGCCGATGCTCTTGCCCTCGAGGACCTCGTCGCGGTAGGCGTAGATCACGCGGCGCTGCTCGTTCATGACGTCGTCGTACTCGAGCACGCGTTTGCGGATCAGGAAGTTCTGCTCCTCGACCTTCTTCTGGGCTTTCTCGATCTGTTTCGAGAGCATCCCGGCCTCGATCGGTTCCTCGTTGCCCTCGTCGTCGACGCCGCCGAGTTTGTCGAGGATCTTGTAGATGCGGTCGCCGGCGAACAGGCGCACCAGGTCGTCCTCGGCGGACAGGAAGAAGCGCGACTCGCCCGGGTCGCCCTGACGGCCGGCGCGGCCTCGGAGCTGGTTGTCGATTCGCCGCGACTCGTGGCGCTCGGTTCCGCAGATGAAGAGCCCTCCCGCGGCCATCACGACTTCGCGGTTCTCCTGGACCTTCTGCTCGAGCTCCGGCATGATCGCGCTGAGGCGGCGCTCGAACTCCTCCTCGTCGTCCTGCTCGACGCCTTCGCGGGCGAGCTGCTGGCGGGCGAGATGCTCGGGGTTGCCGCCGAGCTTGATGTCGACGCCACGGCCCGCCATGTTCGTCGCGATCGTGACGGCGCCGGGCTGGCCGGCCTCGGCGACGATGTCGGCCTCGCGAGCCGCGTGCTCGGGCTTGGCGTTCAGCACCGTGTGCGTGATGCCCTGCTTCGCAAGGCGGTCGCCGAGCAGCTCGGAGACCTCGACGGAGATGGTGCCGACGAGCACGGGCTGGCCGGCCTGGTGGCGCGCGGCGATTTCACGCACGACGGCGCTCCACTTGCCCTCCTTGGTCTTGTAGACCTGATCGTTGCGGTCCTCGCGCACCATCGGCATGTTGGTCGGGATCTGGACCACCGGCAGCTCGTAGATCTTCAGGAACTCGGTGGCCTCCGTGAGCGCCGTGCCGGTCATGCCGGAGAGCTTCTCGTAGAGGCGGAAGTAGTTCTGGTAGGTGATCGTCGCCAGGGTCTGGTTCTCCTCCTGGATCGCCACCCCCTCCTTGGCCTCGATCGCCTGGTGCAGGCCCTCCGACCAGCGCCTGCCCTCGAGGATGCGGCCGGTGAACTCGTCGATGATCGCCACCTCGCCGTCGATGACCGCGTAGTCGACGTCGCGCTTGAACAGGGCCTGCGCCCGCAGCGACTGGATCAGGTGGTTGACCAGGTGGCCGTTCTCGGCGCGGTAGAGGTGGTCGATGCCGAGGAATTTCTCGGCCTTGGCGACCCCCTGCTCGGTGATCGAGACCGTTTTGTGCTTCTCGTCCATCTCGAAGTCGAAGTCCGCCATGAACTGCTTCTTGGACCGCGGGTCCATGCCTTCCGGCGTCTCTCCGGCGACCATGCGGGGAGCGAGTTTCGCGAACTTGACGTACAGGTCGGCGGCCTGTTCGGGGGCGCCGGAGATGATCAGCGGAGTACGGGCCTCATCGATGAGGATGTTGTCGACCTCGTCCACGACCGCGAAGTAGTGACCGCGCTGGACCTTCTCGGAAAGGTCCTTGGCCATGTTGTCGCGCAGATAGTCGAAGCCGAACTCGGAGTTGGTGCCGTAGACGACGTCGCATGCGTAGGCGCGCTGCTTCTCGTCGTAGGACTGCATGCTCTGGAGCACGCCGACGCTCACGCCGAGGGCCTCGTAGATCGGGCTCATCCATTCGGCGTCGCGGCGGGCTAGGTAGTCGTTTACCGTCACGACGTGGACCCCCCTGCGCGCGCGCGGCTCGTCGGGGGCGTCCGGCTTGGCGTCGTGGGCCGCGAGCGAGTTGAGCACCACGGCGAGCGTGGCGGTGAGGGTCTTTCCCTCGCCGGTCTTCATCTCTGCGATCTGCCCGTCGTGCAGGGCCATCCCGCCGATCAGCTGCACGTCGAAGTGGCGCATCCCCATCCGGCGCTTGCCCGTCTCGCGGACGATCGCGAAGCACTCCGGGAGCAGGGCGTCGAGGGACTCGCCGGCCGCCGCGCGCTCGCGCAGCTCGTTCATCCGCTCGAGCAGCTCGGCGTCGGTCTCGTGTTCGAGCTCGGCCTCGAAGGCGCCGATCAGCGCCACGCGCTTCTGATAGGTCTTGAACTTCTTCGCCTCGCCGACATTCAGCGCGCGATCGAGCAGGGAGGCCATGTCCCAAGAATAGCTCTCGCCGCTGCCGGGGCGGTGAAGAACCTCCTACCGCGGCCGGCTCGGGCGCCCCGCGCGCAGGGCGCGGGGCGCGGGGAGCTCAGACGGAGGGCTGTGTCGCGCCGGATGCCTCTTCGTGGGCGATCCGGGCGGCGAGCGCGTGTGACTCGCGGCGATGGCGCAGTTTGTCGCGGTGGCGCTTGACCTGGCGCGCGAGCTCGTCGACCATCAGGTTGAGCGAGTGATGCACGTCCGGGGAGGCGTCCTGCGCCCGGAGCGTCACGCCCTTCAGATACAGGGTCCCCTCGGCCACGTGGCAGTCGGCGACCCGGGGATTGGGCTCCTTGAAGATCTCGATCTCCAGCCGGGCCAGGTCTGAGACCTGGCGCGCGACCTTGGCAAGGCGGCGCTCGGCGTGGTCCCTCAGATCTGCGGTGACAGGCACGTTCCGACCCTTGATGTCGATTTGCATCGTAGGCTCCCTTCCTGGGCCCTCACGTTGGCTTTGTCGCGATCCTACGCCGACCATCGGGCGTTGTAAACGGGCTGTCGACACATAGGCCTGCGGAACTTCCCTGGCGTGACTGCGGAACCTGTGCAACACGCTCGCTCCGCCCTGGCTTGGTGGCCGTGGAAGAATGGATGAGCGGATGAGCCCAAACCTGTCCTGGACGCTGAGCCCGGGCGTTCTCATCGGAGCAGCGCTGGTCGGCGGCGCCTACTGCAGGCGCTGGTGGCATGTGCGCACAAGCTCCTCACCCCGGCGCACCCACGAGGCCCCCGTCTGGCGGCTGTGCTGCTTCATGGGCGCGATCCTCGCGACGATCCTCGCGCTGATCTCCCCGGTCGATTCGCTCGCCGACCAGCTGTTCTTCGCGCACATGACCCAGCACATCCTGCTGCTGGACATCAGCCCGATCCTGGCGATACTCGGCCTGACCAAGGTGATCCTGCGCCCCGTGACGAGGTCGGTGCACGACCTCGAGCGGCGCGCCGGCCCGTTCGCCCACCCCGCCTTCGCGGCCTTCCTCTACATCTCGGTGATCTGGGTGTGGCACATCCCCGCCGCCTACGACGTCGCCGTAACGCACCCGCTTGTGCACGTCCTCGAGCACACCACGTTCCTGATCGCGGGGTCGCTGTACTGGTGGCACCTGCTCTCCCCGATCCGCGCGAGGCGGCGCCTTGAGGGCATGGGGCCGATCGTCTACATGGGCACGACCAAGGTCTTCGTGGGCGCGCTCGGCATGGGGCTCGCGTTCGCGCCGGTGACCCTGTACCCCTACTACGCCCATCACGCCCGCGTGTGGGGCATCTCCGCGATCTCCGACCAGGCGATCGCGGGGCTGATCATGGCCGTCGAGCAGTCGCTGGTGATGGGGATAGCGCTCGTGTGGCTGTTCATCCGCGCGCTCAATGAATCCGAGGCGGCACAGCAGCGCCGCGAGCGCTTCGAAGCGGTCTCGGGTGCGCCCGGCGCCTAGCGCCGGTGGGAGCGCATGCTGGAGAGGATGTCGCCGTGGCCGGCGATGGCGCCGATCAGGATCGACTCCGCGGCCACATGCGTGCCGGGAAAGATGATGCTGCTGCGCAGCGCGGCGTCGTCGCCCACCTGCGCGCTGTCGCCGATCACGATCGGCCCCGTGAGGCGAACGCCCGAGCCGATCTGCGCACCGCGGCCGATCCACACCGGGCCCTCGGCAATCAGCCCCTCGCCGATCTGCGGCTCGCCGGCGACCACGACGCCCGGGCTGATCTCCTCCCCTTCGATCGGGAGCTGCAGCTCACCGCGCAGCGCGTCGAAGGTACCCTGACGCAGCTCGCTGAGCGAGCCGACGTCGTTCCAGTACTCGCGCACCTCGTGGATGTGGAACGGGACGTCGTTCTCGAGCAGCACCGGGAAGACATCCTGCGCCCAGTCCACGAACGGCGTGTCGGGGAAGTAGTCGAAGATCTTCGGGTCGAACATGTAGATCCCGCAGTTGCCGAGGTTCGACAGCGCTTCCTCCTGCTTGGGCTTCTCCTGAAAGCCCGTGATGCGGCCGTCGCGGTCGTGCAGCACCACCCCGTACTCGCGGGTATCCGGGACCTGCTTGACGGCGAGCGTCGCGACGCCGCCGCTGGCGCGGTGGCGTGCGGCGAACGCCGTCAGGTCGATGTCGGTGAGCGCGTCGCCGGAGATGACCAGGAACGGCTCGTCGCCGAAGAAGCTCGCGCATGCGCGAACCCCTCCGGCCGTTCCGAGCAGCTCCTCCTCGAAGGCGTACTCGATCCTGTCCCCGAAGTACTCCCGGATCGTGTCGGGGAAGTAGTGCAGGTTCGCGATCACCTCGTCGAAGCCGTGGCGGTCGAGCAGATCGAGGATGTGCTCCATCACCGGCCGGTCGAGCACCGGCACCATCGGCTTGGTGATCTCGTACGTCAGCGGGCGCAGGCGGGTGCCCAGTCCCGCCGCGAGGACCATCGTTCTCATCTGGGCGACCCGCGCTCTAGTAGCGGTAGTGATCTGGCTTGTAGGGGCCCTCGACCGGCACGCCGATGTAGTCGGCCTGCTCGGGCGTCAGGCTCGTGAGCTTCACGCCCAGCGCCTGCAGGTGCAGCCTTGCGACCTTCTCGTCGAGGTGCTTGGGGAGCACGTAGACCTTCTTCTCATACTCGTCGTTCTTGGTGAAGAGCTCGATCTGGGCGATCGTCTGGTTGGAGAACGAGTTGCTCATCACGAAGCTCGGGTGACCGGTCGCGTTGCCGAGGTTCAGCAGCCGGCCCTCGGAGAGCAGGATGATCGCGTGGCCGTCGGAGAAGATCCACTTGTCGACCTGCGGCTTGATCGTGACGCGCTCGACGCCGGGGATCGCGGTCAGCCCGGCCACGTCGATCTCGTTGTCGAAGTGCCCGATGTTGCCCACGACCGCCTGGTGCTTCATGCGCTCCATGTCGGCGGCGGTGATGATGTCCTTGTTCCCGGTCGCGGTGATGAAGATGTCCGCGGTGGGGATCATTTCCTCGAGCGTGCGCACCTCGTACCCCTGCATCGCGGCCTGCAGCGCGCAGATGGGGTCGATCTCCGTGATGACGACACGGGCGCCCTGGCCGCGGAGCGATTCGGCGCAGCCCTTGCCGACGTCGCCGAAGCCGCAGACGACGGCGACCTTGCCGCCGATCATGACGTCGGTCGCGCGGTTGATGCCGTCGATCAGCGAGTGGCGGCAGCCGTAGAGGTTGTCGAACTTGGACTTGGTGACCGAGTCGTTGACGTTGATGGCCGGGAACAGCAGTTCGCCCGCCTCCACCATCTCGTAGAGACGGTGCACGCCGGTCGTGGTCTCCTCGGTGACGCCTTTGATGCCCTGGCCGATCCGCGTCCAGCGCTGCGGGTCCTCGCTCAACGAGCGTGTCAGCACCGAGAGGATCACCTGGAACTCCTCGGAGTCGGCACCGGCGGGGTCCGGGACCTGGCCGGCGGCCTCGTACTCGGTGCCCTTGTGGACGAGCAGCGTCGCGTCGCCGCCGTCGTCGAGGATCATGTTCGGGCCACCGTCGGGCCAGCGCAGCACCTGCTCGGTGCACCACCAGTACTCCTCCAGCGTCTCGCCCTTCCAGGCGTAGACGGGGATCCCGCGGGGCTCCTCCGGCGTTCCGTCGGGGCCGACGGCGACAGCGGCCGCCGCGTGGTCCTGCGTGGAGAAGATGTTGCAGCTGCACCAGCGGACGTCCGCGCCGAGAGCTGTGAGCGTCTCGATCAGCACAGCTGTCTGGATGGTCATGTGCAGCGAGCCGGTGATGCGAGCGCCCTTCAGCGGCTGCGCGTCCGCGTACTCGCGGCGGATCGCCATCAGTCCCGGCATCTCGTGCTCGGCCAGGGTGATCTCCTCGCGGCCGAAGCCGGCGAGCGAGAGGTCGGCGACCTTGAAGTCGACGTCGGTGAGTGTGGCGGTGGGATTCATTGGTTCTCCATGGTAAGAGGTTCTTTGCTCAGCGCTCGTCGAGCGCCGCCTTCAGCTCATCGATCGCCCGGACGGGTCCCGGGTCGACACCGCGCAGGGCCGCGAGATATATCGACGCGAGGTCCCCGAGCAGTACCAGGGATATCACGCGCTCGATCGCGCTCTGGCCTCGTGTCTCTATGCGGAAGCTCGCGGCGGCGCTCGTTGCGATCACGCGCTCGGTGATGTCCATGCGCTCCTTCACGCGCGGATGGGCGTCCGAGTCGTCCAGGAACACGGCCGAGAAGCGTCCCAGCGCGCTGGCTCCCTCCCAGCCCGCGATCTCGTTGTGGTCGAGCTCGGGCAGTTCGTTCCAGAAGCAGGGCTGCTTGGAGTTCTCGTTGATCTGGGTCTTCCAGCGGTAGGCGATGGGGTTGGTCAGGCCGGCACCCGCGATGACCGGGATGGTGCCGAGCAGGCCGCGCGCTAGTTCCTTTGCGAGCGAGTCCTCGGGCGCGTCCGGGCCCCACTCCGCCACGAGGTGCTCGGTGTGGGAGGCGGCCACGTCGATCTCGGACGTGAGCCGCGGGCCGGCTCCCGTCAGCGCCGCCACCTCGAGCGCCGCCACGATCATGTAGGCGACCGCTGCGCGCGGCTGAAAGCCGCCGGGGATCGGGATCACCGGCACGCCTTCCTCGCGTGCCATCTCTGCCAGGCGCCCGCCCGTCGTCACCGCGATGCGCCGCGCGCCGAGGGCGCCGGCGGACTCGAAGCAGGCGAGGGTCTCCTCTGTGTTGCCCGAGTAGCTCGCGCACAGGACCATCGTGTCGGGCGTCGTCCACGTCGGCAGCCCGTAGGCGCGCGTGACGAAGATCGGACGGGTCAGCTGGTCGCCGAGCGCGGCGCGTGCGAGTGCGCCGCCGATGGCCGATCCGCCCATGCCCGCGACGACCAGGCCGGAGGAGGCATCGAAGTCCTCCATGATCGCGGACTCCACGCGCCAGAGGGCGTCGCGAAGGTGTTCGGGCAGGGCGAGAACGTCGCCGAGCTGACCCGAGGGGTCGACGCGTGCGATCGCGGCACGCGAGAGCTCCCCCGCCGTGGGTACCGCCGTGGCGCCGCCTTCGCTCATCTAGCCTGCCTCCTGTGCGTTGGTCTGTGAGTCAATTTGGATGTGTGCATTCTGCGCTTGGCCGCTGCTCCGTTCGGCGCCGCGCCTAGAACTCGATCGCCCCGTCGGGCAACCGCACCCCTGGGAAGATACGCGCCCCGCGGCTGATGACGTTCCCCGACCCCACCGCAACGCCCTCGCCGAGGACCGCTCCGCCGGTGATCTTCGTGCCGTCTCCGACCGTGCAGCCGGGTGCCAGGATGCAGTCGCGCAGCTCGCAGCCCTCGCCGACCGTGACGCCGTCGAGCAGCACGGCGCTCTCCACGATGCTCCCGCTGCCGATCGAGACGTCCGCTCCGAGCACCACCAGGCTGCCCACGCGGGCGCCCGCGGCCACGGTCGAGCCGCGGCCGATCAGGGCCGGCGGGATCACGCGTCCATGGACGCTCGCGCCCTCATCAACGGCCAGCCAGTCGTCGCCGAGGCGCTCGCGAACGGCGGTGCTTACGTTGCCCTCGATGATGTCGAACGTGCCCTGCAGGTAGCGCGCGGGGGTTCCGATGTCCATCCAGTAGCGCTCGCTGGGGAAGCCGTAGAGCCCGTCGCCGACGAGCAGCGGCCATACCTCGCGCTCGATCGACACGTTGCGCCCGGGCGGCACGAGGTCCAGGACCTCGCGCTCGAGGACATAGGCGCCGGCGCTGATCAGGTTCGGGCCGCTGCGGTCGCTCGTCGGCTTCTCGACGAACTCCGTGACGGCGTGCTGCTCGTCGAGCATCACGAGGCCGTAGGCGGACGGGTCGGCGACCGGGACGAGCGCCAGTGTCGCTCGCGCCCCGCTGCTTTCGTGCTGGGCGATCTGCGCCGTGAGGTCGATGTCGGTCAGGACGTCGCCGTTGAGCATAAGGAAGCGCTCGTCGAGCATCGGCTCGGCCAGCTTCACCGCGCCGGCTGTGCCGCGCGGCTCGGGCTCTTCGACGAAGCGCAGGCGTATGCCGAGGTCCGAGCCGTCGCCGAGGACGTTGCGAACCCCGTCGGCGAGGAATCCGCAGGACATGACGACATCGTCGATGCCGTGCTCGCGAAGCCACTCGAGCATGAAGGAGATGAACGGGCGGTCGACAAGCTGCACGACCGGCTTGGGCACATTGGACGTGAGCGGGCGCAGGCGCGTGCCCTGCCCTCCGACGAGGATCACGGCCTGGATGGGCTCACCCGCCTCCCGATGCCCTCATAGACGAGCCCGGCGGCCGTGACCGCCTGCGGGTCCAGCGCGTTGCGCCCGTCGATGAGGAGATCGCCGGTCATGGCGCCCGCCACCGCGGCCCAGTCGAGCTCGACGAGCTCGCTCCACTCCGTCACCAGCACCGCCGCGTCGACGTCGGCCACCGCCTCGAGCGGGGTGGCGGCGAACGTGATGCCGGAGACGAGCTTGCGGGCCTGCTCCTCGGCGACCGGGTCGTAGGCCACGACGTGCGCGCCGTCGGCGAGCAGCCGTGCCGAGAGCACGAGCGATGAGGCCTCGCGCATGTCGTCGGTGTTCGGCTTGAACGCCAGCCCGAGCAGGGCGACGCGCTTGCCCGCGAGCCCGCCGAGGTGCTTCTGCAGCTTGCCGATCACCCTGCGCTTCTGCAGGTCGTTGACCTCGATCACCGCGTTCAGGAGCTGGAAGTGGTAGCCGGAGTTGCCCGCGAGCTGCTTCAGCGCGTCGACGTCCTTGGGGAAGCAGCTTCCGCCGAAGCCGATGCCCGCCTGCAGGAACTTGGGCCCGATGCGCTCGTCCAGGCCCATCCCACGCGCGACCTCGACGACGTCCGCGTTGGTCTCCTCGCAGACGTTCGCGATCTCGTTGATGAACGAGATCTTGGTCGCGAGGAACGCGTTCGAGGCGAGCTTGACCATCTCGGCGCTGGCTATATCCGTGCGCACGAGCGGGGCGTCCAGGGGCGCATACAGCTCGGCGACGGCGTCGCCCGCCCAGCCGCCGTCCTCGCCGATCACGACGCGGTCGGGGTTCATGAAATCGGTCACGGCCGAGCCCTCCTTCAGGAACTCGGGGCAGGAGACGTATCCGAGTCCGTCCTTGCCCTGCTCGCGGAACACCCTCAGGAGCGAGGCGCCCGTCCCGCAGGGAACGGTCGACTTCATCACCAGCGCGTGTCCCTGCGAGGCCTGGATCGACCGCACGACAGCGTGCACTGCGGAGAGGTCCGCGTCGCCGGAGTACGTCGGCGGCGTGCCAACCGCCACGAACTGCAGGCGGGCGTGCTCGAGCGCGTCGGCCACGTCGGTGGAGAAGTGCATGCGGCCCGCGTTGCGCGCGAGCAGCTCCTCCAGGCCCGGCTCGTAGATCGGCACCTCTCCCCTGCGCAGGCGTTCGACCTTCTCGGCGTCGATGTCCACGCACCAGACGTCGCTGCCGAGCTCGGCGAAGCCGGCCGCGGTCACCAGGCCCACATAGCCCGTGCCGATCACTCCTATTGGCTCTCTCGTGGCGCTCATGGGGCGGCGAAGGCTATTGACTAAGGGCCCGGAAAGCGCCTCTCACGCGGCCGCATGGCCGCGCGGCGGGCGAACACGGCTCCCGCGTCCTACGCCTCGACGGAGAGAAAGGCCTCGTAGCGGCGGATGTCGCGCTGCGCGCGCGCCCGCTCCTCGGTGCCCTCGTCGGCGCGCTCGGCGCTCGCGCGGGACTCCGAGAGCCTGCTCTGCAGGCTCTCACGGTCTATCCGGTCGGGCGCGAGGGCCTCCTCGACCAGCACCAGGGCGCGGTTCTCAGCGAACTGCATGTAGCCCTCGGCCTGGGCGAAGCGGACGATCTCGCTCTCCGACTTGTACAGCCGCAGCTCGGTCGGTTCCAGCATCGCGAGCACGGGCTCGTGGCCCGCGAGGATCCCGATCGAGCCGACCGCCGTCCTGGTGGAGAGCATCTCGACCTCGTCCGAGTACACCTCGCCCTCGGGGGTGAGGACCTCGACCGCGAACTTGGTGCGGGCCATCAGAGCTCACCATGCCCGCGGCGAGCGGCGGAGCGGGAGCTCATTGCTTCTTGCCCGCCTCGACGACCTCGTCGATCGTGCCCTTCAGGAAGAAGGCGCTCTCGGGGACCTCGTCGTGCTTGCCCTCGATGATCTCCTCGAAGCCGCGGATCGTCTCGGCGATCGGGACGTATGCGCCGGGTGTGCCGGTGAACTCTTCGGCGACGAAGAACGGCTGGGACAGGAAGCGCTCGATCTTGCGGGCGCGCTGCACCGTGAGCTTGTCCTCGTCCGAGAGCTCGTCGATCCCGAGGATCGCGATGATGTCCTGGAGCTCCTTGTAGCGCTGCAGGATCTCCTTGACGCGGTTGGCGACGCGGAAGTGGTCGTCGCCGACGACGTCGGCCTTCAGGATCGTCGAGGTCGAGTCCAGCGGGTCGACCGCCGGGTAGATGCCTTTTTCGGAGATCGCGCGGGACAGCGCCGTGGTGGCGTTGAGGTGCGCGAACACCGATGCCGGGGCGGGGTCGGTGTAGTCGTCGGCGGGCACGTAGATCGCCTGGATCGATGTGACCGAGCCGTTCTTGGTCGAGGTGATGCGCTCCTGCAACTGGCCCATCTCGGTCTCCAGGGTCGGCTGGTAGCCGACCTGGGAGGGCATGCGCCCGAGCAGCGCCGAGACCTCGGAGCCGGCCTGGACGAAGCGGAAGATGTTGTCGATGAACAGCAGCACGTCCTGGCCCTGGTCACGGAAGTATTCGGCCATCGTCAGCCCTGACAGCGCGACCCTCATGCGGGCCCCGGGGGGCTCGTTCATCTGGCCGAAGACGAGCATCGTCTTGTCCAGGACGCCCGACTCCTTCATCTCGAGCCACAGGTCGTTGCCCTCTCGCGAGCGCTCGCCCACGCCGCAGAAGGCCGACAGGCCTCCGTGCTCCTTGGCGAGGTTGTGGATGAGCTCCTGGATCAGCACTGTCTTGCCCACGCCCGCGCCGCCGAAGAGGCCGACCTTGCCGCCCTTCGCATAGGGGGCGAGCAGGTCGATGACCTTGATGCCGGTCTCGAACATTTCAGCGCTCGGGGTGAGGTCCTCGGCGCGCGGGGCCTCCTGGTGGATGCCGCGGCGCTCGACGCCGGCGGGAAGCTCCTCGCCGAGGTCGATCAGGTCTCCGAGCACGTTGAAGATGCGTCCGAGCGTGGCCTCGCCGACCGGCACGGTGATCGGGGCGCCGGTGTCGATGACCTCGACGCCGCGCGCGAGGCCGTCGGTGGTGTCCATCGCGACCGCGCGCACGCGGTCGTCACCGAGGTGCTGCTGGACCTCGCACACGAGCACACCCTCGCCCGCGGAGGCGCCGATGTCCTCCGCCTCCTCGGCCGCGGCGGCCTTCGGGCGCGCGATCGTGAGGGCGTGGTAGATCTCCGGCAGGCGGTCGGGGAAGACGACGTCGATCACGACGCCCTGGATCTCCTCGATCCGCCCGATGTTGCGCGTCTCGCCGCCGGTGGCGTGCTGGGGCGAGTCGGTGGCGGTGGTGGCGTCCATTGTGTTTGGTTCTCCTCTTTCTTTGAGATCTTTGATGGGGAAAGGCGGCCCGCGGCCGCCTAGCTGAGCCCCTCTGCGCCGGCGACGACCTCCATGATCTCCTGGGTGATCTCGGCCTGGCGGGCACGGTTCATCTGCAGCGTGTAGTCGGTGATGAGTTCGCCGGCGTTCTCCGACGCGCTCCGCATCGCGGTCATCTGGGCTCCGAAGAAGCCCGCGGTCGACTCGACCAGCGCCCGGTAGATCGATATCTCGATGTAGTCCGGGACAAGCCTCTTGAGGATCTCTTCGGGGTCCGGCTCGTAGTCCACGAGCGGTCGCGGTCCCTCGTCGGCGGCCGCCGTCTCATCGCCGGCTATCTCCTCCTGGGAGAGCGGGAGCAGCCGCTGGCGCGTGACCTGCTGGGTCAGCGGAGAGATGTAGGAGTTGTAGACCATCTCCACGCGGTCGATGCTGCCGTCGATGTAGGACTGGATCAGGTCGTCCGCGATCGTGCGGGCGTCCGCGTAGGCGGGACGGTCGGCGAAGCCGGTGTAGCTGCCGCGCAGCTCGTATCCGCGGAAGCTCAGCGATGAGACGCCGCGGCGGCCCGTGGCATACCAGGTGCTGTTGAGGCTCTGGTCGGTGAGCTCGCCGGATATCTGGACGCCTGCCCGGATGATCTGCGAGTTGAAGCCGCCGGCCAGGCCGCGGTCGCCGGTGACGAGCAGCAGAGCCACGTTGCTCTCGCTCTCGTGCGGGGTCAGGAGCGGCAGGCGAGCGGCCTCGGCGCCGGCGGCCTGGGCGGCCTGGCGCGTCATGCGCCCGATCGCCTCCGCATACGGGCGCAGGGCGTCAATGCGCTGCTCGGCACGCCTCAGGCGCGCCGCCGCAACCATCTCCATCGCCCGGGTGATCTTCTGGATGTTCTTCACCGAGGCGATCTTGTTCTTTACATCTCGCTGTGAGGCCATGGCTTATCTCGTCGGGCGGCCCTAGGCCACCTGGACGTCCTCCAGGGGCTGCCCCTCCTCGTCGAGGTCAAAGCCGAAGTCCTGCGCGAAGGCCTCGACGGTGTCGCGGACCTCCTTCTGCGTCTCATCCGACCAGTCCCCGCCGTTGATCTTGGCCCGCAGCTCGGCGTGCTGGGAGTGGAGCCGTTCTGTGAGCCCGAGCAGGAACTCCGGCACCCGGTCGACGTTCAGCCGGTCCAGGAACCCGTTCGTGGCAGCAAAGATCTGCACGGTCTGGTCCTCGACTGCGAGCGGCTCGCGCTCGTGCTGGTTGAGCGTCGCCACCAGGCGTTCGCCTCGGGCGAGGGTCCGCTGCGTGTCGGCGTCCAGGTCGGAGCCGAACTGGGCGAACGCCTCGAGGTCGCGGTACTGCGAGAGCTCGAGCTTGATCCGTCCCGCGACCTTCTTCATCGGGCCGATCTGGGCGTTTCCTCCCACCCTGGAGACCGAGATGCCGACGTTGATGGCCGGGCGCACTCCCGAGTTGAAGAGTTTCGACTCCAGGAAGATCTGCCCGTCGGTAATCGAGATCACGTTGGTCGGGATGTAGGCGGACACGTCGCCGGCCTGCGTCTCGATGATCGGCAGAGCCGTCAGCGACCCGCCGCCGAGCTCGTCGTTGAGCTTGACCGCGCGCTCGAGCAGGCGGGAGTGCAGGTAGAAGACGTCACCGGGGTATGCCTCGCGGCCCGGCGGGCGGCGCAGCAGCAGCGACATCTGACGGTAGGCGTACGCGTGCTTGGTGAGGTCGTCGTAGACGCACAGCGCGTGTTTGCCGTTGTAGAGGAAGTGCTCCGCCATCGCGCATCCGGCGTAGGGAGCCATGAACTTGATCGGCGCGGCCTCGTCGGCGGGCGCCGCGACGATGATGGTCTTGTCCAGGGCGCCGTTTTCGTCGAGCGTCTGTGCGAGTGCCACGACCGTCGACATGCGCTGGCCGATGGCCACGTAGACGGAGACGACGTCGCTGTCCTTGTTGTTGATGATGGTGTCGATCGCGATCGCGGTCTTGCCCGTCTGGCGGTCACCGATGATCAGCTCTCGCTGGCCGCGGCCGATCGGGATCATGGCGTCGATCGCCTTGAGCCCGGTCTGCATCGGCTGCTTGACCGGCTGGCGCTGGACGACGCCGGGCGCCTTGAACTCGGCGGGGCGGGTCTGCTCGACGGCGATCGCGCCCTTGCCGTCCAGGGGACGGCCCAGCGGGTCGACGATCCGGCCGAGCATCTGCTCGCCGACCGGGATCTCGAGCAGCACGCCGGTGCGCCTGACGGTGTCGCCCTCGGAGACCTGCTCCCAGTCTCCGAACAGCACGGCGCCGACGTTGTCGGACTCGAGGTTCAGGGCCAGGCCGGTGACGCCGTGGGGAAGGTCGAGCATCTCGAACGACATGCAGTTCTCCAGGCCGTGAAGGCGCGCGATGCCGTCGGCGACAGACAGCACCGTGCCGACCTCGGTCAGCTCGGCCGTTCCGCTGTCGAGTCCCTCGATGCGGCTCTTCAGGATGCTTGTGATCTCGTCGGGATTGATCTGCATGTCTAGTTCCTAAGAGGCTCCTTGGGCAACGTGCCTGCGCAGCTGCTCCAGTCGGTTTCGGATAGAGGCATCGAGGATCGAGTTTCCGACCCTGAGGATGATGCCCCCGATGATGTCGGGGTCAACGCGAGCTGCGAGGGTGACCTTGCGCCCGGCGCGCTCGCCGATCGTGCGGCCCAGGCTCTCGGTGGTCTGCTGATCAAGCTCGATCGCGCTGGTGATCTCCACCGGCAGCGTCCTGTTCTCCTCATCCCACAGGCGCTCGTACTCCGCGCGGATCCGGAAGATGACCGGCATGCGGTGGTTTTCGATCAGCAGGGCGAGGAAGTTCAGGAGGATCTCATCCGCTCCCTCGAGCAGGCCGGACAGCGCCTGCTTCTTCTCGGCCGTCGAGAAGTAGGGGGAGAAGAAGAACACGGCGAGCTCGTGGTTCTGGTCGAGGGCGTCGGCGAACTGGCCGATCTGCTCGCGCAGCTCGTCCATCTTTCCCTGCTCCCGGGCGACCTCGAACAGCGAGCGGCCGTATACCTGTGCGAGCTCCTCCATCAGTTGCTCTGCGCGCCCCTGGAGAGGCTCGAGAAGTCGAGTTCGCCGAGGGCCTCCTCGACGAGGCGTCGCT
Source organism: uncultured Solirubrobacteraceae bacterium (assembly GCA_963787115.1). Classification (GTDB taxonomy): domain Bacteria; phylum Actinomycetota; class Thermoleophilia; order Solirubrobacterales; family Solirubrobacteraceae; genus Palsa-744. Next base: position 40,349 of record CAWBBS010000004.1, on the reverse strand, counting down.
GGTCCGCGTCGGTGAGGGACTTCCGGGTCACCTTCTCGGTCGCCAGGATTGTCAGGTCCGCAACCTCGCGGCGGATGTCGTCGAGGGCGCGTTTGCTCGCGGCGTCGATGTCGCGCTCTGCACGCTTGGCGGCCTCGGCCAGGATCTCCTGGCCGCGGTCCTTTGCCTCGTGTTCGTGCGACTCCGCGGTCTGGCGTGCACGCTGAACGATCTCATCGGACTGCGTGCGCGCCTCCTTCAGCCGCTCACGGTATTCGGCGAGGATCTCATCGGCTTCCTGCCGCGTGCGCTCGGCCGTGTCGATCGAGTCTTCGATCGCTTTCTGGCGCCTGCCGAGAGCCTCGCTGATGCGTGGGAACGCGAGCTTGGAGAGCAGCAGCATCGTCGCCCCGAACACGAGCAGCGTCCACACCATCAGACCGATGCCCGGTTCGATGAGGAAGCCCCCGCTGGAGGCCATGACTGATGTTTGAGCGAGCGAGGCGATCATGGCTTCAGACGATGAACGCGGCGAGCAGGCCGGCCACGAGCCCATAGAAGAAGCAGGCCTCGGTGAGCGCGAAGCCCAGCCACTGCAGCTGGGTGATCTCGTCGCGCATCTCCGGCTGGCGCGTGATCGCCTCGATCGCCTTACCGAAGATGATGCCGATGCCGACGCCGGCGCCGACGGCTCCGAGGCCTCCACCGACTCCGAGGCCGATGGACTTCCCGGCCTTGGCGATGAATTCGCCCGATTCCGTTGCGGCTAGGACAAAGAGGAAAGCAATATGCACGGCGATTGGCTCCTTTTAGTGATCTTCGGCGACCGCGCCGCCGAGGTAGATAGCTGTGAGGGTGGCAAAGATGAACGCCTGCAGGGCCGCGACCAGTCCGACCTCGAACGCGAACAGCAGGATGCCGAACGGGATCGTGAACCAGCCCAGCCAGGCCGACCCGAGGATCACGGCGAGCGCACCCGCCATGAACAGGATGATCAGGTGGCCCGCGAGGATGTTCGCAAAGAGACGAATCGAGAGCGACATCAGCCGCATGACGTTCGACAGGACCTCCAGGAAGAAGATGAAGACCGCCATCAGCCCCGTGACGCCTCCGGGGACGAGCCCCTTCAGGTAGCCGATCGGGCCCTTCGCGCGGATGCCTTCGTAGGTGTAGGAGATGAACACCATCAGGGCCAGCACGAGCGGGATCGAGAGGTTCGCGGTGGCGGCGTAGAGAGAGAAGGCCGGGAAGGAGAAGCCGAGGACGTGGATGTAGTGCTCGGTGTTCGTCGGCAGCGGGATGTAGCCGATCAGGTTGGAGAACATGATGAAGAGGAACAGCGTGCCGATGAACGGGAACCAGCGCGCCGTCATCTCACGGCTGAGGTTGCCGCCGGCGATGTTGTCGTGCATCAGTTCATAGAGCGCCTCGACGGCGGTCTGAACCTTGTTGGGCCGCGCCTTCATGCGGCTCGCGACGTAGATCATGCTGATGCAGGTCGCCAGCGACGCGAGGATCAGATACAGCACGGCCTTGTTGACCGAGAACAGCCCGATGTTCACCCACTGGCTGAGTTTGAACTCGTTCTGCGGTTCGAAGCTGTTGTTCCGGGTGCCGCTGAAGCCGTAGATGAGGCCGAGCACCACGATGCCGCCGATCCAGACGCCGCCGAGGATCAGGAGCGTGGTTTTGGCGGCCCCCGTGCTCTTGGGCTTCTCCGGTGCCGCGGGCGGGGGGCTTGAGGCGACGGCGCTCATGAGGTGCTCGGCGTCCCGTGTGCGCCGGTGGTGCCCTGCAGCGGGCCCTCGCGAGTGAAGAAGGACATGACGAAGTAGACGGTGAACGCGGCGAGGTCGATCGCGGCGGCCATGACGGCGTCGTCCTTGCCGAAGGCGAACTTGGTGAGGATGATCGCGAGCGCGACGAGCCAGATCCGCCCCATCATGGCGGCGACGTGGAGCCCGGCCTTGGCCTTGGGGTCGCCCGCGGTGCGAGCGCGAGAGTGCATGAACTCGGTGGCGGCGCGGGTGAGGATCCAGGCGGCGGCGCCGATCAGATATCCGGCCACGGGCAGGCCCCCTATCAGAACGAACGGGGCCGTCGCGAGCACCAGGCACACGTCGAGGTAGCGGAGGACGACCACGTCAGCTTGGCGATCCAGGAGGCCTGCCGCGCCTGAGGACCCAGAGGCTGCGGCGGCGAGCGGGGGTTCCGGCCACGCACACGCGGCCGGCGACCGGACATACGGTCCTGTCGCGGCACGTGCTGACGGGAGGCAGCCAGGGCAGCGCCCGGCGGCCGCGCACGCGTGCGCGCGCCTGCCGCTTCAGCCGGCGCGGGCGGCGCGCCGGCGGGCGGATGTCGGCTGGGTCCGTGGAGCCTGCAGGCCAGATGCCGGGCAGGCGCGTCGGCTCATCATTCGCATCAAAGTCCGGGAGTTGCACAGGGGCCACCCTACAGATGGGGAACGTTCCGCGCGCGCTTGCGGCGGAGCCGTCAGGGGCGTCCCTCAACGGACCGCGACGGCGCGGCTAGTCTACTGGTTCCTGAACTTCGTAACAAGTTTGTGACATGCGGTACGCAGGACGTGCGTGTTTACCCGCACCCCTCAGCGCGAGACCGGGCGACACCCAGGAGCCCTTCGCCGGGCGGTACATGGCCCGCGAGATCGCCAGTGCGAGGGCGATCACGGCCACGCCCCCTGCCATGTCGAGCACGAAGTGGTTGCCGGTGGCGAGCACCGCGAAGGCGGTTATGAAGGGGTAGATGACGCCCGCGACGCGAACCAGCGTCCGGCTGGAGAGCTGCCAGATCACGACGGTGCACCACGCGGCCCACGCGATGTGCAGCGACGGCATCGCCGCGAGCTCGTTGGCGTGGGAGGCGAGCGAGCCGGTGTGCCAGGAGCCGATCGCGCCGGTGGAGGCGACGACGTCGGTGAAGCCGCGCAGCATCCGCGGCGGCGCGACGGGATAGCGCCAGAACACGGCGAAGGCGATCACGTTCGCGAGCACGAGCGCGGTGCGCAGGGGCCGGTAGATGTCAGCGCGCCGCCACCACATCCAGCCGAGCAGTCCCAGCGTCACCGCGAAGTGGGCGTTGTCGTAGTAGTCCGAGAGGATCAGGCCCAGCGTCTGATGCCCGGCCAGCCATGAGTCCAGGCCGTGCTCCGGAGCGATGCCGAGCGACTGCTCAAAGCTGAGGATCGACTGCGCGTGCCCCAATGCGAGATGGACGCGCAGCGGCGCGAGGTTGGTTATCGCGTCGTAGACCCACAGCAGCCAAACGATCGCGACTGCCTCAACCCACCACCGCGTGCGCGGGATCGCGTCCGCCGCCACCGCCTGCTCGGCGCTGGCGGCGACGCCAGTCGAGTCGATCCTCACAGCGGTTGACAAGAGAACGATCTTATCCGCCGCGCTGGCGCCCTACGGAATGACCGGCTCCAGACCGCGGTCGGCCATGCGGGCGAGGATCTCCGGCAGAGCCCGCACGGTGGCCCGCCAGGAGCCCGGCGCCGAGTAGTCGTCGGCGTCGTGCAGCAGCAGCACCGATCCCTGCCCCGCGCCGCCCGTCACGAGGCTCGTGATCGACTCGGCCGTCGCGGACGCCTCCCAGTCCCGGCCCCAGTGGCTCCAGAGCATCGTGCGGTAGCCGCGCTCGCGCGCGATCAGGAGCGCAGCGGCGTTCAGGACGCCATAGGGCGGCCGGTACAGCCGCGGTGAGCGGCCCGTCGCCGACTCGATCGAGTCCAGCGCCCTGGCGAGATCCTGCTCCACCTGCCAGGGCGTGAGGCGCAGCAGGTTGCGATGGCGGTCGCAGTGGAGGGCGATCTCGTGGCCCGCATCGGCGATCTCGCGGGCGATGACGGGGTTGCGGCGAACCTGCTCGCCGACCAGGAAGAACGTCGCGCGGACCTCGCGCGCGGCGAGGCTCTCGAGCACGGCCGGCGTGCCCTGGGCGTGCGGGCCGTCATCGAAGGTGAGCGCGTAGCCCTCTCCGGTCGAAGTGGAGTCCTGCACGCCCAGCGGCCCGCGCAGGGGCGCCCAGGCGCCCGCGAGCGCCGGCAGCGCGTAGGCGACGAGCGCCGTGCCGGCGAGGACGCCCGTGATCGGGACGGCGGGAGTGCGATGATCGGTCCTGAACATGGTCGAACTCGTGCTGGGAATCGCCGCGGCGATCGGGGCCTCGAGCCTCTACAGCCTAGGGATCGCGCTGCAGGCGATGGACGCCAAGCAGGCGCCCGCGGATGATCACCTGCGGGTTGCCCTGGTCTGGGGACTGGTCCGCCGCGCCCGCTGGCTCACCGGCACGGGCCTGTCGATCCTGGGCTGGCCGCTGCAGGTCGTCGCGCTGATGCTGGCGCCGCTGGTGGTCGTGCAGCCCGCGCTCGCGTTCGGCCTGCTCGTGCTGATGCTGCTCGGCGAGCGCCTGCTTGACGAGCCCGCGGGTCGCTATGAGCACCTCGCGGTGGCCGCGATCATCATCGGCGTCGCAGGGGCCGCCATCTTCGCGCCGCCCAAGAGCACCTCGACGGGCGTCGCGCCGCTGACGATCACGCTCGTGCTCGTGGGCCTCGGCATGGCGAGCCTGCTGCCCTACCTTCTACGTACGCTCGGCCATCCCCGCCCGGAGCTGACGATGGTCTGTGCCGGCCTCGCGTTCGGCTGGAGCGGCGTGGCGACCAAGCTCGCCGCCGACGACCTCAGCGGCGGCCACCTTCTGGCTGCGGCGGCATGGGGCATCTCGACCGCGGCGGCATCGGGGGTCGGGGTTCTCAGCGAGATGAGCGCGCTGCAGTCCAGACCCGCGATCCAGGTCGCGCCCGTCGTGTTCGTGACTCAGACGGTGGTGCCGGTGGTGCTGGCGCTGGCCGTGCTCGGAGAGAACCTCAGCGCAACGCCGGCAGCGGGGATACCGCTGCTGCTGTCACTCGGGGTGACGTGCGCCGGCGCCGCGGCGCTCGCGAGGTCACCGCTGTTGCTGGCGCTGATGGAAGATGAGCCGGTGAGCGAGCCGAGCGACTCCGCACCGAGCCCGTCAGCGCCGAGCCAGCCGACGATCCGCTCGAACCCGGACAGCGCGCCCGGCGAGGAGCCGAGCTCGACCACGAGCACGTCGCCCGCCCGCATCGCCCGCTGAGGCAGCACCGCCGTCGAGCTGATCCGAAGGGCTCCGCTGACGGGGGTCGCGCCGGCGGTGCGGCCGAGCACCAGCTGACCGACCGAGAGGCCCCCGGCGGGCTGAAGGTAGTAGTAGCGGTGGTGCAGGCCGAGGGCGCGCGCCTCCGCGTGCAGCACCGAGCGCGTGCGCACCCAGCGCAGCAGCGCGGATCCGGGCACGTCCGGCACGAGTTCCTGGCCCACCGAGCGGACCTTGGTGATCTGGCTGTGGGTCGGCACGACGCCGCCGTCCGCCAGCGACACGTGGATACCGGCCACAGACAGCTCCTGCGCCACCACCTTGAGCTCGCGGGCGGGGACCTGCAGGATCACGCCGACCTCGGGTTTGGAGGTCTGCACGTGCTTGAGCTCGTGCACGTCGAGGACCTTCGCGGCGAGCGCCGTCACCTCGTCCGTGGACATCATCCAGGAGCCGAGGGCGAGCATCAGCGCGAGCTGGCCGGCGAGCGCGGCCGTGCGAAGGCGCCAGGTCGGTATCGGCTCCACCCGGCGAGGAGCGTCGAGTACGACGTCGACTGCGGCCGGGCCGGCGTGGGTCACAGGCTCGTCGTCGGCCGCCTCGCCGGAGAAGCTGGCGCGCACGTGCTCGCGCAGCTCGTCGGTGTCGTTGGCCAGGCGCACGAGGGCGAGGTCCGCCATCGCGCGCGTGTTCAGGCGAGCGTGCCCGACCGGGAGGCCGTATGACACCACGGGGGTGCCGGCCGCTCGCGCCTCAAGGCATGTGACTCCGCCGGTCGAGTGCACCAGCACGTCGGCGGCGGCGAGGATCTCCGGCATGCGCTCGGTGAAGCCGAGCACATGCACGCGCTCTTCGCCGGCGAACTCGCTCATGAGCTTCTCCGCGAGCTGCTCGTTGCGGCCCGCGAGGCAGAGGATGCTGCTGACCTCGTCGACCTTCGTGAACTCGCCGACGGCTCCGGCGATGTCGCCGACGCCCCAGCCTCCGCCGGAGACGACGACCATGCGGCCGTGCTCGGGCAGGCCGAGGGCGCGGCGCGACTCGACGGGGCTCCGCGGCTGCAGGAACTCGGCCGAGATCAGCGGGCGCACGAGCTGCACGCTGCCCTCGCCGGCGATGCGCTCGACGGAGGACATCGACTCGCCGTACATCACGAGGTGCATGTCGATTCCGGGCTGGGCCCAGAAGAAGAGGCCGGTCAGATCGGTGATGGTCGCGATCGTCGGGCAGGTGACCTCTCCCGTCAATCGCAGGCGCGCAAGAACGACCGTCACGGCCGGGTAGGTCGAGACGATGACGTCCGGCTCGTGTTCGTCGATTATCCGCGACAGCGACCGTGAGCCGAGCAGGCACAGCATCCGGCGAGCGACCATCCGGAAGGGCAGGATGTGCTCGAGCATCCAGTAGATGAACGTGTAGGTCCACGGGAAGAAGCGAAGCTGGACGCGGTATCCGTCCTCGACCACCGGGCGCAGCAGCGGGCCCATCGCGGCGAGGCCGTCGATGACCGTGACCTCCGCGGGCTGCGGGGAATCCTCGACCTGCTGGGCGAGTGCGCGCGCAGCTGACGCGTGCCCCTCCCCGACGTCTGCGGAGAGAATGAGGACACGGCTGGGCCCGGGAGCCCGGTGAGGGTTGCGTTTGCGGTTGCGGCGTTGCATAAAGGTTGGCGCGGCCGCGACGTATCGCGGTCTCGCGCAGCCCAGCGCGCGCAGCGTCAACGGTCCGCGAGCGCAGCTGTTCTCGCAGTTTACCGCCCAGACGGGACGCCTGCGTCCCTGACACAGGTAACAATGGACGCAAATGGAGGCTGCGACCCCAGTCCCAGCGGCGCAGATCACGCCCGGGGCACCTGATCGGAGCGTTCGGGGCGCGCGTGCGCCCGCGTGGCTCGCGCCTGCGCTGGCGTGGCTGGGACTGCTGGCGATCCTGGTGAGCGCCTTCGGCATCGCGGCGGGCGCGGCAGGTGCGCCGACATCCTTCGTGCCGGCCCGGGCGGGCGGCTGGCCGGGGTGGCTCGCGGGGCCGCTTTCCGGCCTGGGCCTCTCGATCTCCGCCAGCAGCTTCCAGACGCTCACGCTGATCATGTGCGCCGGCTACGGGGTTCTGCTCATCACGGGCAGGAGCCTTTCCGGGCGCGTCATCGGCGCCGGCATCGTCCTGGCGCACGTGATCCTGCTGCTGGGCCCGCCGCTCCTCTCGCAGGACGTCTTCGGCTACCTGGCCTTCGCACGCATGGGCGCGCTCCACGGCCTCGATCCCTACACACAGATCCCGGCGGAAGCCGCCACGGACCCCGTCTTCGCGTTCATCGGCTGGCCCTTCCTGCATTCCCCCTACGGCCCGCTGTTCACCCTGGGGAGCTATGCGGCGGCGCCACTCGGCGCGGCGGGAGGGCTGTGGGCGCTGAAGGTCGTGATGGCGCTGGCGAGCCTGGCGGCGATCGCTCTGATCGCGCGCGCAGCGCATCTGATGGGCCAAAGCGCCCGCTGGGCGGCGGTCTTCGTCGGCCTGAACCCGGTGCTGCTCGTGCTCGCGATCGGCGGCGCCCACAACGACACGCTGGTGATGCTCGCGCTGGGGGCTGCGCTGCTGCTCACGGCCGGGACGAGCCCCAGGCCTCGAGCCGGCGCAGCCGCCCTGGCGGCCGGCGTCGGCGTGAAGCTCACCGCCGGGCTGGTGCTCCCGTTCCTGGTGCTCGGCACGCGCGATCGCAGGGCGCGGGCCGGGGCCGCCGCCAGCGCCGCGCTGACGCTGCTCGCGCTCGCGCTGCTCGGGCTGATCGGATTCGGCACCCACGCGCTGGGCTTCCTGGACGCGATCAGCGAGCAGCAGCAGCTGATCGCGACCCACAGCATCCCGGCCGAGACCGCGAGGCTTTTCGGGCTCAGTGGCACGCCCGCATGGTGGCGGCACCTGTTCGTGGCCGGGTTCCTCGTGGTGATGGCGGTCGGACTGTGGCGCACCGCCAGGGGCGCGGACTGGCGCGCGTGGGCGGGCTGGTCAACGCTCGCGCTGCTGCTCGCAACCTCCTGGCTGCTGCCCTGGTATGCGGTGTGGCTGCTCCCGCTCGCGGCGGTCTGCGCCGACCGTCGCCTGCGCGCGGCGACGCTCGTGTTCTGCGCCTGGGCGGTGCTGATCCACCTGCAGCTGGGAGAACCGCTGCTCAGCCCGCCGGTGCCGAAGCAGCCCCGCTACGCGGGCCTAGTGGTTCGGTCCGCCGGACACGGCCTGGAACTCACCAGTTTCCAGGTCCTTCGCGACGTCCAGATCGATCTCCGCTGGTGAGGCGTCGGGACGCAGGCGCCGCAGGCGCACCGCGTCAAGGCGCCTGAACTTCAGGATCTCCAGCACGTACACGAGGTAGACGCTGGCGGCGACGACGAGCAGGCCGATGAGGATCATCACGATCGTCCAGCCGAGGTGCAGGTGGCCTTTGTGGTCGCTGTAGGGGACGAAGCGCAGGGCCAGCGCCAGGCCGGCGAGCATCAGCGTCCACGTGTAGAGATAGGCGATGGTCCGCCTGCTGGAGAAGCCGATCCTGGCCATGCGGTGATGGAAGTGCTCGCTGTCCGGCCGGTAGATCGGCTGGCGGTACTTCAGCCTCTTGAGCACCACGAACGTCGTATCCAGGAACGGGACCGCCAGCAGGATCAGCGGCAGCACGAATGACACGACGGCCGCGGTCTTGACCGCCGCCTCGACGGTGATCACGCCCATCAGCAGCCCGAGCAGGTTCGCGCCGCTGTCGCCCATGAAGCTCGAGGCCGGCGGGAAGTTGTAGATCAGGAAGCCGAGCGCCGCGCCGGCGGTGAGGGCGGCGAGCACTCCGGGCTGCTGGCGGCCGAGGTCAAAGGCGATGATTGCAAGCGTCCCGGCGATGATCGCGCAGACACCCGCGGTGAGGCCGTCCACGCCGTCGGAGAAATTCACCACGTTCATCATCACGACCAGCCCGAGCACCGTCAGCACCGGTCCCGCATTCGTGACGCCCGCGTTGGGGAACGCGAGGTGACCGACGAACGGAAGCGTTATCGCCTTCACCGCGACGCCGAAGTGCACGACGATCACGGCCGCGACGATCTGGCCGACCAGCTTGACCGCGGGGTGCAGCTCGAAGCGGTCATCGATCGCCCCGACGAGCGTGATCACGGCGCAGCCGATCATCACGCCCTGCCAGAGATGGCGCTGTTCGAAATAGCCGGGGGGAAGCCAGATCGCCATCGAGACGATCACCCCGCCGAAGATCGCGAGACCGCCGAGCAGCGGTGTCGGCTTCACCGACAGCCCGCGCGCGCGGGGCTCGTCGATGGCACCGATGCGCCTGGCCAGGCGCATCGTGAGGGGCGTCAGCAGCGCGGTCACCGCCGCGGCGACGAGTAGTGCGTAGACCGCGTCGAGCTCGTTCGGATGCGCCATCGACTGGCCCACAGCATGGCAGGCGCAGAGGTCGGGAGCGCAGGCGGCTGCGCCGCCTGCGCGCCTCCGGCCTAGGCGGGTGCCGGAGCGGCGAGCCCCTCGTAGAGCGGATAGCGCTCGGATATCGCCGCGACACGGCCTGCGAGCTCCTGCGCCCTGCTCTCATATTCGGGGGTCAGCGCCGTCGCCAGGATGCTGCCCAGCTCGGTGAAGTCCTCGAGCGCCAGCCCGCGTGTGGCCAGCGCCGGCGTCCCGATCCGCAGCCCCGATGCCTCCATCGGCGGGCGCGGGTCGAAGGGCACCGCGTTGCGGTTGACCGTGATCTGGATCTCGTGAAGGCGGTCCTCGGCCTGTTTGCCCGACAGCTCGGGCTCGGCCCTGCGCAGGTCCACGAGCGTCAGGTGCACGTCGGTGCCGCCGGTGAGCACATCCACGCCGTGACCGGCGGACATCAGCTCCTTCGCGAGCGCCCTCGCGCCCTCCACCGTGCGCTGCTGGCGCTCCACGAACAGCTCGCTCGCGGCGATCTTGAACGCGACCGCCTTCGCCGCGATCACGTGCTCGAGCGGCCCCCCCTGCTGCCCGGGGAACACGGCCGAGTCGATCTTTTTGGCGTACTCCTGCTTGCAGAGGATCACGCCGGCGCGCGGGCCGCCGAGCGTCTTGTGCGTGGTGGTGGTGACGACGTCGGCGCCGTGCTCGATCGGGTTGGGGTGCAGGCCCGCGGCGACGAGTCCCGCGAAATGGGCCATGTCGACCATCAGCAGCGCACCGACCTCATCCGCGATCTCACGGAAGCGCGCGAAGTCGAGGATCCGGGGATAGGCGGACCATCCGGCGAGCAGCATCTTCGGCCGGCGCTCGCGGGCGATCCTCGCGACCTCATCCATGTCGATGAGGCTGCTCTCGCGGTCGACCTCGTACGGCGCGATGTCATACAGCCGCCCGGAAACGTTGAGCTTCATGCCGTGCGAGAGGTGTCCTCCGTGGGCGAGCGACAGGCCCATGATCGTGTCACCGGGGGTCAGCAGCGCGTGGTAGACGGCGGCGTTCGCCTGCGAGCCGGAGTGAGGCTGGACGTTGGCGTGCTCGGCGCCGAACAGGGCCTTGGCGCGGTCGATCGCGAGCTGCTCGGAGATGTCGACCCACTCGCAGCCTCCGTAGTAGCGCCGGCCGGGGTAGCCCTCGGCGTACTTGTTGGTCAGCACCGAGCCCTGGCATTCGAGCACCGAGCGGGGAACGAAGTTCTCCGAGGCGATCATCTCGAGGGTGCGCTGCTCGCGCTCCAGCTCGCCGCGGAGGACCTCCGCTATCTCCGGGTCCACCTCCGCGAGCGGGCGGTTGAAGTAGTCGGGGCTCAGCTCGGTCACGTCGCTCTCCTTGACAGGCGATGGGGAACAATATGCCCAGGCGCGCGGCGGTTTTGCTGACCGTTTCCCGGTGGTCCGTTCCACCCCAGGGCGCCAGTCGCGGCAGCTGTGTCGAGGCTAGCAGGGGCGAGGGACCTCATGTGCGTGCGCTCAGGACCGGGCCCAGCAGGCGCTCTATCTCTCGGCCCTCGAGCGCGCCCTCGCGCACCAGCCGCCAGCGGCCCTCGCTCTCGAGCTCGCGCAGGTCGAGCACCGTGGACGGCGTGCCCGCGAGCTCGCCGCCGTCGATCACGAGGTCCGCACCCAGGCGGATCGAGGCCGGAACGCCCGACAGGACTCGGGCGTCCCGGCCGCCGGAGAGGTTCGCGCTGGACTGCATAACCGGGGTACCCACCGCGCCCAGCGCGGCGAGCGCTCCAGCCAGCAACGGCACCCGCAGGCCGATCGTCCCGGGATCCGGGCCACAGGCCGGGCCGAAGCGACGGGCGGGATTCGCCACCACAACTGTGACCGGGCCCGGCAGCAGGGCCGCGAGCGCGGCCTGGTGCAGCGGGGAGAGCTTGGGCATGGCTGTCTGGAGCGAGCCGAGGCCGAAGAACATCACCGCCGATGGCTGCTGCGGCGGCCTGCCCTTCAGCTCATACAAACGCGCCGCCGCCTCTGAGTCGTCGGGGTCACAGCAGAGCCCGTAGACGGTGTCGCTCGGGAACACGGCCACGCCTCCCCCCCGCACGCACGCCTCCAGCGCGCTCGCCTGCTCGGCTGACACGCGCGCGCTCACCGCCGCGGGCGCTCCAGCAGCAGTACGCGCTCAATGCCCGCCAGATCCGAGAGCAGGCTGACGTAGTCGAAGCCGGCGCGCCCCGCGAGCTCGCTCGCGGCGGCGCCCTGCCCTGCCCCGATCTCGATCGCGGCGAGCCTGACGCGCGGGCGCTGCGATAGCTGGGAGATCAGCGGCGTGAGCACGTCGAGCCCTTCCTCGCCCGCGAACAGCGCGCCGGCGGGCTCGTGGCGCAGGATCTCCGGAGCGAGCGTTCGGCGCTCGGACTCGGCCACATACGGCGGGTTGGCGAGCACCGCGTCGAACTCGTCGGGGATCCCGCTCAGGAGGTCCGCCTCGTGCCATGACACCTCGAGCGAGAGGCGCGCGCCGTTCTCGCGCGCGAGCTCCAGGGCACCTGCGCTGATGTCGCTCGCGTGCACATCCAGGTCCGGGCGCTCGTGCTTGAGGGCGAGCGCAACTGCGCCGCTGCCGGTGCAGAGGTCGATGACCCGCGCGGCCCGCGGCAGGCTAAGGGCGACTTCGACCAGCAGCTCGCTCTCGGGTCTCGGAATGAGCGCGCGGGCGTCCACGTGCAGCTGCAGATGGCGAAAGCCCCGCTCGCCGACGATGTAGGCGACCGGCTCGCGCAGCACCGCGCGGCGGCGCACAGCGTCCTGGAAGGCGCGCACGGCGGGGCCGGAGACGCTGAGGTCGCGGTCGGTGATCAGGCGCTCCCTACCCACGCCGAGGACGTGCGCGAGCAGCAGTTCAGCATCCAGGCGCGGTGTTTCGCACCCGGCCGCGGTGATCGCGGTGATGGCTCCCTCCAGCGCGTCGGCCGCCGTGTGGGCGCCGGCCGAGGACCCCGACGTGGCGCTCACGCTGCCGCCTGCGCCTCCAGGCGGCGGCGCTTCTCGTCGGCCTGCAGCGCCGCGGTGAGCTCATCCAGGCTGCCTTCGAGCACCTGGTCGAGGTTGTGCACGGTCACCTTGATCCTGTGGTCGGTGACGCGGCGCTCACCGTAGTTGTAGGTGCGGATCTTCTCGGCGCGGTCGCCGGTTCCGACCTGTGAGCGGCGGTCGGCTGCGAGCTCGGCCTGCTGCTCGGCCAGCGCCCGCTCGAACAGCCGTGCGCGCAGCACGCGCAGCGCCCGCTCTCTGTTCTGAAGCTGAGACTTCTCGTCCTGCATCGACACCACGATCCCGGTGGGCTTGTGCGTGATGCGCACCGCCGAGTCGGTCGTGTTGACCGACTGCCCCCCGGGGCCCGAGGAGCGGTAGACGTCGATCTGCAGGTCGTTGGGGTCGACCTGCACGTCCACCTCTTCGGCCTCCGGGAGCACCGCCACCGTCGCCGTGGAGGTGTGGATGCGACCCTGCGACTCCGTCGCCGGGACGCGCTGCACGCGGTGGGTGCCGCCCTCGAACTTGAACACCGAATACGCGCCGTCGCCCTTGACGGCGAACGTGTACTTGCCGTCTCCGACCTCCATCGGCTCGGCCTGCCAGCCGCGGCTCTCGGCGTACCTCGTGAGCATGCGGTAGAGGTCGCCCGCCCACAGGCCGGCCTCCTCGCCGCCTGCGCCGCCCTGGATTTCGACGATCACGCTCTTCTCGTCGTTGGGGTCGCGCTCGACCATCGCCAGGCGTATCTCCTCCTCGAGCTCCTCGATGCGAGCGCGGGCGGCGGCGAGGTCCTCGCGCAGTTCCGCGTCCTCCCCCATCTCCGTGAGCAGTTCCTCCGCTCCGGTGGCGTCGTCCTGGGCGCGGCGCCACTCCCCGGCGAGCTTCGCCGCGGGCTCGAGCTGGCTGTAGTCGCGCCCGGCCTGCGCATAGCGTTCGCGGTCGGAGATCACCTCGGGGTCGGTCATCTGTTCGCCTAGCTCGGCGAACCGCGTCTCGATCTGGTTTACGAGCTCTTCGATCACCGGGCCAGTCTAGGCCCCGGGAGAGCCCGGACCCGCACCAGGGCTAGGCGACGACCTCGACGCCGAGGAGATCCTCGGCGGAGAGCTCACCCGGCGCCTCGAGCTCGAGCACCGCCTGAAGCGATGCGATGGCCACCTCGAGCTGGTCGAGGTCGGGCTCGCGGGTGGTCAGCAGCTGGAGCTTCAGGCCAGGCCACATGAGGGCGCGGACCCAGCGCCGGCTGCGGTTGCGCCCGGCGAACTTGATCAGCTCGAATGAGATCCCCGCGATCAGCGGGACGCCGACGATGCGGGTCACCACCAGCCAGTACCACGCGGGCAGCCCTATCGGCGCGAACACGAATATGGCGACGATCATCACGATCAGCAGGAAGCTCGTCCCGCAGCGCGGGTGAAGGCGCGAGAAGCGCTGTGCGTTGACGGGCGTCAGCGGCATCCCCGCCTCGTAGCAGGAGATCGTCTTGTGCTCGGCGCCGTGATACTCGAACACCCGCCGCAGGTCTTTCAGCCGTGAGAGCAGCAGCATGTAGCCGAGGAAGATGCCGGTCCTGACCAGGCCCTCCACGACCCAGAAGAGCACCGCGGAGTCGCCGAGCGAGCCCTTGATCAGGCTCGTGAGGCCGACCGGAATCAGGAAGAACAGGACGATCGCGAAGGCCATCGCCAGGACGATGGTCCCGAACCACACCGCGCGCGGGATCTCCTTCTCCTCCTCCACCTCGCTCTCCAGCGAGCCGGCCGGCTCGCTCTCATCCGGGATCTGGGCGTTGGCCGAGATCTCCAGGGCGCGGAATCCGATGCCCATCGACCCGCCCAGCGCGACGACCCCGCGGATGATCGGCCAGCGCAGCACCCGGTGGCGCTTCATCGCGGAGTCGAGCGGGAAGACAGTGACCGCGACCTCCCCGAGCGCCGCGTCCTCGGGGGAGCGCTCATGCTCGAGCTGCTCCGCCGTCGGCTTGCGCACCGCGACCGCCCAGTGGGCTACGCCGCGCATCATCACTCCCTCGAGGACCGCCTGTCCGCCGACCGGCGCGTCGCGCTGCGCGCTCAGCTCACCGTCGCTCTCGACGATGGCTCCCGCGAGTTTTGAGTCCACGTCCCCGCCGGACGCCGGGCCGGCGACCGGAGACGCCGACATCGTCCTACTGGGTGGACCGGTTCTGGGCCGCGTGCAGGCGGCCCTTGGCGACACGGCGCTGGAAGCGCTCCACGCGTCCGCCGGTGTCCATCAGCTTCTGCCTGCCCGTGTAGAACGGGTGGCAGTTGGAGCACACCTCTACGTGGAGCTCCTCCCGTGTCGCACGGGTCATGAACTCGTTTCCGCACGTGCAGCTGACGTGGGAGGTGACGTACTTGGGGTGGATCTTGTCCTTCATCGTCCGGTGATTCTAGCGGGCCGGGGCCGAGGAGCGTTCAGGGTGGGCGCTCAGGACCCGGTGGGGAGCATGGAGGCGCCCTTCGGCTGCTTCCTGGCGGCGGGTTCCGTCGGCTGCGCGCAGACCGGCGTGAGCAGTTCTCCGGAGCGCATCACGTGCCCGCGTGAGTTCAGCCACCTGAAGTGCACGGCGCCGCGGTAGAAGGCGGGGGCGGCGAGATTGGTCACCTGTCGCAGGTAGCGGTAGGTCTTCACGCCGGTCGCGGAGCTGAGCCAGGACCCGACGCCGAGGCCCGTGACGGCGTGGAAGTGGACTTCCCCGGGGATCCGCTCCAGGACGTCGATGCGCATCTGCATCCGCGTGGCACCCGGCACGACGGCCATTTCGCCGGCGAGGGTCGCCGATCGTTCGCCGGCGGTCAGCGCCGTCTGGCACTGTTCGAGCGCCGCCGAGGTGAAACGGGTCGAGGCGACCTGCGCGGTGAAGGGCTGTGATTCGGCGTGGGCCGTCGCCTGCCCCAGCTGCATGCTCGCGAGAATGCCCACAAGCAGCGCCGGCAGCAGCGACCGCACCATCCTTGGCAGTTGGCCCAGCGATCTAATGCTCATCACAATCTCCTAACACCGGGGATCGGCGCATGTTTCGCAGCGGACGCGCTGAATGCGTCCCTGCAGCCGCTGATCGCTGCTCAGGTCACCTGGTAGAGCGGGCCGTCGCCACCCTCGGGCGTCGTCAGCCTTCCACCCTTGGCGGTGATCGCGCCGCACTGCACGCAGTTGGTGTAGTTGACGATCACGTCGACCTCGCCGGTCTCCGGCGCATCCTCGGGGATCTCATAGACGCCCGCGGGGCACATCCACTTCCAGGTCTCGGCGACCTCGCGCGGCACGTGTTTCTGCACGCGGATGTGGTTCGGGGCGTCATCGCGGGTCGCGTTGCCCGTGATGAACACCGAGGAGAGCTTGTCGAACGTGTACTTGCCGTCGGGCTTGGGATAGGAGTCCTTGGTCTTGCCGATGAACATCGGCTTGGCGTCGTTGCGGTGCCATGACCAGCGCCCTCCGGGGAAGTGCCCTTTGGTGGCGATCATCAGGTTGACCATCGGGCCGCCCTTCAGGAAGCCGTGCTGGAAGGGCTGGCGCGTGTTGCGGACCTCGTAGAGCTCTTTGCCGACGACCGAGTCCTCGATCGCCTGCTCGTAGGACTCGAGCGAGCTCTCGCCCCGCACCAGTGCCGCGTAGATCGCCTCGGCGGCGAGCTTCCCGGACATGATGCAGTGATGGACGCCCTTCAGGGCGACCGTGTCGACCATGCCGCCGGCATCGCCGACGAGCACCGCGCCCGGCATCGAGAGTTTGGGCATCGACCAGTAGCCGCCGGCGGGCAGCGCCTTGGCGCCCCAGGCGACCCGCTCGCCGCCCTCGAGGATCCCTTTGACGAGGGGGTGCATCTTGAACTGCTGCAGCAGGTCGTGGGCGGAGGTCGTCGCGTCCGCGTACTCGAGGTCGACGACGAAGCCGATGCTGACCAGGTCATCGCCCGTCTTCTCGTCCTTCATCGGGTAGATCCAGGTTCCGCCGATCTGCCCGTATTTCGAGGACAGCTTCAGCGGCCACGGGCCGATCGTGTGGATCAGTCGGTCCAGCGGCTTGGGGACCTTCCAGACCTCCTTGACGCCGAGCTCCCAGACCGCGGGCTCGCGTCCCTCGGCGAGGCCGAACTCCTGGATCGCGGGGCCGGTCAGATGGCCCCAGCAGCCCTCGGCGAGCACCGTCGCCTGTGCCTTGATGTCGGTGCCAGGCTCGAAGTTCGAGAGCGGCTCTCCGTCCTTGCCGCGCCCCTTGTCGCCCGAGCGGACACCCACGACCCTGCCCTCGTCGACGATCAGCTGCGTCGCAGCCGTCTCGGTGAGGATGTAGGCGCCGGCCTCCTCCGCCTGGCGCTGCTGGTAGCGCGCGAGCGCTGACACCGAGATGACCTCGTTGCCGTGGTTCTTGAACGGCGGGGGCGTCGGGATGCGCAGCTTGGTCTTGGCGGACGGGATCATGTAGACCGCCTCCTTGGTGACCTCGCCGTAGGCGAAGCCCTCCTTGCGCCAGTCCTCGCGGCTCATCTCCGGGAACAGCTCTTCCAGCGGGCCGGGCCGCATGACCGCGCCGGACAGGTTGTGCCCGCCGCAGGTCTTGGCCTTCTCGATCACGGCCACGGGGACTTCCCCGAGACGCTCCATGGTCTCGGGGTCGTCCGCGAGCAATTGCAGCAGGCGGTTGGCGCACGCGAGGCCGGCGGTGCCGCCGCCGACTATCGCGACGCCGACCTCGATCAGCTCGTCCTCGTCATCGAGGCCGCGCTTGATGAACTCGGCGCGGGAGTCGACCGGGGGCGGATAGGCCGCGGGTGCTACCGCTCCGTTGCTTGAGTGGTTCCCGGACACGGTTAGACCTCCCTAGTTGAGCCGTTGATCGCTGCCCTGCCTCTGCGGCCCGCCATGATCGATCAGCCGCCCTTCTTGGCCTTCACTGCCTCGGTGAGTTTCGGCAGGATCTTGTTCAGGTCACCCACCACACCGAGGTCAGAGAACTCGAAGATCGGAGCGTTCGCGTCCTTGTTGATCGCAACGATGTTCTCCGAGCTCTGCATTCCGACCTTGTGCTGGATCGCGCCCGAGATGCCGGCCGCGAGGTAGAGCTTCGGCGAGACCGTCTTGCCGGTCTGGCCGATCTGGGCCGCGTATGGGTACCAGCCGGCGTCGACCACGGCACGCGTGGCTGCGACGGCGCTGTTGCCCCCGAACGCGGATGCGAGCTGTTCGCACAGCTCGAAGCCCTCGGCGTTGCCCAGGCCGCGGCCACCCGCGACGAGGATGTCCGCGCCCTCGATGTCGACGTCGGCGCCGCGCTGCTCTCCGCGCGTGACCATCGTCGCCTGTGAGGCGTGCGGGCTCAGCTCGAACGAGAGCTGCTCGACGGGTGCGTCCGCGTCGCCGGTCTCCTTGATCTCAAAGGCGTTCAGGCGGCCGATGATGATCCCGACGGACGAGCGGTAGCGGATCTCGGAGATGGCCGAGTCGCCCAGGATCGGGCGCTCCGCGATCAGCTCGCCGCCCTCTGCGCGCACGTTGGTGACCTCCATCGCCACACCGGCGCCGAGGCGCGCGGCCAGACCTGCGCCGATCTCGAAGCCGAGCAGGCCTCCGCCGAACAGAGCGTAGGAATACCCGCCGTCGGTGATCGCCTTGGCCATCGCGTCGACGAGCGGCTGAGCGAGCCCCTCGGGGCCCTCGGCCACAAGCACCTTCTTGGCGCCGCATTTGCCGAGTGAGGCCGCCAGCTCCTGCGGCACGTTCTCGCCGAGCAGGATCGCGTGGGCCTCGCCGCCGATTTCCGCGGCCAGCTTCGCGCCCTCGGAAACCGCACCGAGGGAGTTCTTGTTGATCGCGCCGTCGTAGTGCAGCGCGTAAACCAGGATGTTCGCCATTTCAGTCAGCTTCTCCTTAGATGAGCTTGCGCTCGTCGAGCCAGGCGACGATCTTTTCGACCGTCTCGCCGGTGTCCTCGTCCTCGATGATCTCGCCGGCGGCCTTGGCCGGCGGAGCCTTCGCGGCGACCCATTGCGCTGCCGAGTTGTCGCCTCCGACCTTCGCCGGATCGATCTCAACGTCGGCCGCTGTCACTTTTTCAAGGGGCTTCTTCTTGGCGCCCATGATCGCCTTCAGGGACGGATAGCGCGGCTCGTTGATGGCGTCTCCGACCGAGATGACGGCGGGGAGCTTGATCTGCACCGTGTCGTACCCATACTCGGCCTGGCGCTCACAGCGCAGGGCCTCTGCGTCGACGTCCATCTTGATCACCTGGGTCAGCGACGGCATGCCCAGGTACTCGGCCACGACGGCACCGATCGTGTAGCACTCGCCGTCGTCCGACTGCTGGCCGAGCAGCACCAGGTCGGGGTTCTCACGCTTGAGCGTCGTCGCCAGCGCGTAGCCGGTCGCCGCCACATCCGAGCCCGCGACCGCCGGGTCGCTGAGGTGGACGGAACGGTCGGCACCGAGCGAGACCGCCTTGTGCAGGGCGCGTTCGGCGCTGTCGGGGCCCATCGTCACGGCGACGATCTCCTCGACGGGCACGGCGCCACCCTCCCTGATCTGCATCGCAGCCTCGATGGCGTGCGTGTCATACGGGTTGAGGTTCTTCTCTCCGCTGCGGTCCATCCGCCCCGTCGAGGGGTCAATCCTCTTCTCGACGGCGGCGTCCGGAACCTCCTTCACCAGGACGCATATCTTCATAACTCAGGCAACTCCTTGGGGTCAGTTGGGTCCGATCCTACCGCTTCGCGCGGTTGACTGACGAGTCAATCAGGGTCGGGCGGCACATGCCGCACGGATGAAATCGACGATCGCCTGCGTCGGGGCCCCGGGGGTGAATACCTCCGCGACCCCCAGGCTCTTCAGCTCCGGGATGTCTTCGGCGGGGATGGTTCCGCCGACCGTGATCACGACGTCATCGATCCCCTGCTCGCGCAGGAGGTCTACCACGCGGGGCACGAGCGTCATGTGGGCGCCGGACAGGATCGAGAGTCCGACCGCGTCAGCGTCCTCCTGGATCACGGTCTCGACGATCTGCTCGGGCGTCTGGTGCAGGCCCGTGTAGATCACCTCCATCCCGGCGTCGCGCAGTGCGCGCGCGATGATCTTGGCGCCGCGGTCGTGGCCGTCGAGTCCCGGCTTGGCAACGACGACGCGAATCTTGCTCTGGCTGACCTGCTGTTCTGTGCTCATCGGCGCGTAACGGTACCTGACGGGCTCGCCACGGCCCGCCGCCGGCTACGCGCTCGTCGCCGAGCGGCGCACGAGGACGCGCCCCGCGGACGCCACGGCGGTGCCCGCGCCGACGGCGGCGATCAGCTTCAGGCGCCGCCCGAGCCGGTCCAGCTCGACGATCTCCCAGCCTTCCTCCACGGCGATCCGCCGCAGCGTCGCGTCCGGGTTCACCACGACGGCGTTGCCGGCCGCCCTGAGCATCGGCAGGTCCGACTCCGAGTCCGAATAGGCATAGGAGGCCTGCAGGTTGATCCCGTCGCGCTCGGCCACCTCGCGCATCGAGATCACCTTCCCCTCGCGATAGTTGAAGGGTCCCGCCGGCCGGCCCGTGTAGCGCCCGTCGACGATCTCCGAGCGGGAACCGAGGCCGCCGTCGAAGACCAGGACGTGCGCGAGCAGGTCCGCCATCTCCTGCGAGGCCGCGGTGAGGATGTAGACGGGCAGGCCGGCGTCTTGGTGTGCGTAGGCACGTTCGAGCATCTGCGGGTAGAGCTTCGGGAGCACGCCGGAGAGCACGCGCGGGGAGAGCCGCTGCAGGTCCCGCACCCGCACTCCGGCGATCATCTCGCCTACGCGCCGCCTGACGTCATCGGCGCGATCGTCGGTGGAGCCGTGCAGGCGGAAGCGGACGTTTTCGTAGATGTCGCGGGCCAGGCGCGAGCGCGAGATCATCCCGGTCTCGTAGGCCGCCCGCGCGAAGAACACGCCCGAGGAGCCCGCCATGAGCGTCTTGTCGAGGTCGAAGAACGCCGCCCCGCCCGAGGCGGCTCGCGGCGGTGCGCCGGATCCGTTCAGCCCGTCCGCCACTAGACCTTGATGATCACCGCGTCGCCCTGCCCGCCTCCGGAGCAGATCGCCGCACAGCCGTACCCGCCTCCGCGGCGGCGCAGCTCGTACACCAGGCTGCCCAGGATGCGGGCGCCGGATGCCCCGAGCGGGTGGCCCAGAGCCACCGCGCCGCCGTTCACGTTGACGCGGTCCTCGTCGATGCCGAGCATGCGGATCGAGTTCAGCGTCACCGAGGCGAAGGCCTCGTTGATCTCCCACACATCGATGTCCTCAGCCTTCAGGCCGGCTTTCTCCAGCGCCTTCTTGGCGGCGCTGCCGGGCGTGGTGGCCAGGCGCGCGAAGTCGTTGGCGCTCTGGGCGTGGGCGACGACCTCGCCCAGCGCCTCCTTGCCGTTCGCTGCCGCCCACTCGTCGGAGGCGACGATGAGCGCGCCGCCGCCGTCGTTTACGCCGGGCGAGTTGCCCGCCGTGTGCGAGCCCTCCTTGGAGACGAGCCCCGGGAGCGCGGCCAGGCGCTCGAGCGAGGTGTCCCGGCGCGGGCCCTCGTCGATCTCGACCACCGTGTCGCCCTTGCGGCCCGGCACCGTCACGGGCACGATCTCCTCCGAGAGCCTGCCCTCGTCGATCGCCTTCAGCGCGAGCTCATGCGAGCGCAGAGCCCAGCGGTCGAGGTCCGCACGGGTGATCTCCAGTTCATCTCCGACCTCGGTCGCCTCGACGAACATCTGCTTGCCCGAGAAGGGGTTGGTCAGGCCGTCGTTGACCATCGCGTCGAGCATCTTGGCGTCGCCCATGCGGTAGCCGAAGCGTGCCTTGGGAAGCATGTAGGGAGCCATCGACATGGACTCCATGCCGGCGCCGACGCCGACCTCGACGTCGCCCGCGCGGATCGCCTGGTCGAGGATCACGGTCGCGCGCAGACCGGAGGCGCAGACCTTGTTGATGGTCTCCGAGGAGACCTCCTTCGGGATCCCGGCCTTGATCTGGGCCTGACGGGAGGGGATCTGACCCTGGCCCGCCTGGAGCACCTGGCCGACGATGACGTGCTGGACCTGCTCCGGCTCCACGGCTGCGCGCTCGAGCGCGGCGCCGATCGCCAGTCCTCCGAGCTCGGTCGCGTCGAGCGTCGAGAGGCCTCCGCCCATCTTGCCGATGGGTGTGCGCGCGGCGGCGAGGATCACTGTCTTGGGCATGGGAGCGGGTTTCTCCTGTTGTCGATGCTCGGTGACGGAAGAGCCAGAATGGTAGTGGACGCCAACGCCCTCGCCATGCCCGCGCCGCTTCGCCTCCACCGGGGCGGCCGCCGGGGCCTCAGCCGGATATCGTGCCCGCGCATGAACGTCAAATGCATCTCTGAGCCCGCCTCCGGCAGCGACGCCGACACGATCGCGCTCGGTATATTCGACGGTGAGGGCGCTCCCGCGGGCGCCCCGGACGCGGTCTCCGAGCTGCTCGCCTCCGGTGAGGCGCGGCGCTCACGCGGCGCGCTGGCGCTCACTCACGCCGGCGGCAGGCGCTGGCTGCTTGTCGGGCTCGGGGCGCGCGAGGAGCTCACCCCGGAGCGAGCGCGTGTCATCGCGGCGGCGGCTGGAGCGCGGGCCCGGGAGATCTCGGCGCGCACGCTGTGCTGGGAGCTGCCGGCCGGCTGCGACGGTGAGCTCGCAGGCGGGATCGTGCAGGGCACCATCCTCGGGGACTACAGGTTCGACATGCACCGCTCGCGCGTGAGCGAGCCCGCCGAGGATGAGGCGCCCAGGCACCTGGAGCACCTCATCATCGCCGGTGCCGAGGGGCAGGAGAGCGACGTTGCGAGCGCACGCATCGTGGCCGAGGCCGCCAACAGCGCGAGGGATCTGCAGAACCGGCCCGGCAACGACCTCACGCCGACCGCCCTGGCCACCTACGCGGTCGAGCTCGCACGGGAGATCCCCGGCCTGCAGGCCGAGGTCAGGGGCCGCGAGGAGATTGTCGCGGCCGGGATGGGTGCCTTCGCCGCGGTCGCGCAGGGATCCGAGCAGGAGCCCGCTCTGATCACCATCACCTACCGGGGCCCCGGCGCATCGGGCCCGAAGCTCGGCTTCGTGGGCAAGGCCGTCACCTTCGACAGCGGCGGCATCTCGCTGAAGCCCGGAGCGAAGATGGCGGAGATGAAGTTCGACATGTCCGGCGGCGCGGCGGTCATCGAGGCCCTCGCCGCGATCGCCCGGCTGGAGCTGCCGGTGAGCATCGTCGCTGTGATCGGGGCCACAGAGAATCTGCCGAGCGGCAACTCGATCAAGCCCGGCGACATCGTCACGGCCTCCAATGGCAAGACGATCGAGGTCAACAACACCGACGCCGAGGGCCGGCTCGTGCTGGCCGACTGTCTCTGCCACGCCGTCGCCGAGGGAGCCGAGCAGATCGTCGACCTGGCAACGCTCACGGGCGCGGTGCTGGTCGCCCTCGGCTCCACCTATGCGGGCCTCGTCAGCAACGATGACGAGCTCGCCGAGCGCGTTGCCGCCGCCGGTGAGCGATCCGGCGAGATCGCCTGGCGCCTGCCCATGCACGAGGAGTACCGCGAGTTGATCAAGGGCAAGTACGGCGACCTGGACAATGCACCCGAAGGACGCAAAGCGGGCACCATCGTCGGCGGCACGTTCCTGTCGGAGTTCGTCGGCGACGTGCCGTGGGCGCACCTGGACATCGCCGGCTCCGCCTGGGACCTGAACCGCGCCTACGTCGGCAGCGGAGCCTCAGGCTACGGCGTCCGCCTGCTCGTCGAGCTGGCGCGCTCCTACTGCGGCTGAGCCGTCGGCCAGGTCCAGGCGGCTCACAACGGCCGCCCACGCGGCGCCGCGCGGGTCGACGTGAGCGCGGTGGCGCCCGCTCCGGCCCGGGATCTCAACCAGATCGACGGCGGCGCCGCTGGCCCGCGCCGCCCGCTCGTAGCTGCGGCTCAGGGCCACCGACACCAGCTCGTCCGCGGTGCCGTGGACCAGCAGCGCCGGCACGGGCAGCGGCAGCAGCTCCATCGGGTCGCCGACGGCGTAGCGGCCGGGGAGCTCGTCGGGCGAGCCGCCCATGAGGTCGTGGGCGGCGTTCCCGCCCCAGCGCCTGTAGGCGCCCGCGAGGTCGCAGACGCCGGCCTGGGCGATCGCGCTGCGCAGTGTCAGCGCCGGCTCCGGGCCCAGGGAGCCGGGCGAGCCGTCGGGGAGGTTGGCGCGGCCCGCGGCCCACAGCGCCAGATGGCCGCCCGCGGAATGGCCGAGCACCGAAACCCGCTCGAGGTCGATCGGGGCGTCCAGGGTGGACAGGTAGTCGATGGCCGCCGCAACGTCCGCGAACGTCTCTGGCCATCCGCCGCCGCCCCCGACACGGCGGTACTCGATGTTCCACGCCGCCCAGCCTCTGCGGGCAAGGTCGGCCGCCAGCGGACGCATGACGATCCGCCCGTAGCGGTGGCGCCACGCGCCGCCGTGGATGACGATCATCACGGGGTGCGGGCCGGGCCCCTGCGGCAGATGCAGGTCGGCTCGCTGGGATCGGTGCGGGCCGTAGCTGTGCGTCTCGCCGGGCCTGAGCACGTCCCGTATCAGGCGCGCGGTGCTCACTCGGGGCAATGCTATGACACACAACCTGTGAGAATGCCCGCGCCATGAACTTCGACCTCTCCGCAGACCACGAGCTGATCCGCCGCACCGTCAGGGAATTCGCCGAGGGCGAGGTCGCCCCGGTCGCCGAGGAGCTCGACCGCACGAAGTCCTTCCCGTACGAGATCGTGCGCAAGCTCGGCGAGCTGAACCTGATGGGAATCCCCTTCCCGCAGGAGTACGGCGGCGCGGGCGGCGACACGCTGGCCTACGCGCTCACGGTCGAGGAGCTCACTCGGGTCGACTCCTCCGTCGCCATCACGCTGTGCGCCCACACCTCGCTTGGCACGCAGCCGGTCTACCTGTACGGCACCGAGGAGCAGAAGCTCGAGTGGATGCCGAAGCTGTGCTCGGGCGAACGGCTCGGGGCGTTCGGGCTCACCGAGCCCGATGCCGGCTCGGACGCCGGCAACACCCGCACGCGGGCGCGGCTGCAGGACGGCGAGTTCGTCATCGACGGCGCGAAGCAGTTCATCACCAATGCGGGCACCGACATCTCCGGGATGGTCGCCATCACCGCCGTCACGGGCGAGGATTCCAGCGGCCGCCGCGAGATCTCCAACATCATCGTCCCCAACGGCACGCCGGGCTATGAGCAGGGCGAGCCCTACCGCAAGATGGGCTGGAACGCGTCGGACACCCGCCCCCTCTCCTTCAGCGACTGCCGGGTGCCGCAGGAGAACCTGCTGGGCCCCATTGGCGCGGGCTTCAAGCAGTTCCTGCACATCCTGGACATCGGCCGCATCGGCGTCGCCGCGATGGGGGTCGGCCTGGCCCAGGGAGCGCTGGACGAGGCCCTGAAGTACGCCAAGGAGCGCCGGGCCTTCGGACAGCCGATCTCGCGCTTCCAGGCGATCCAGGGCAAGCTCGCTGACATGGCGACCGAGATCGCCGCGGCACGCCTGCTCGTCCACAAGGCGGCACTGGAGAAGGACGCCGGGCGCAACTTCACGCTGACCGCCGCACAGGCGAAGCTCAAGACCGGGCGCCTGGCCGTGCGCTGCTCGGAGGAGGCCGTTCAGATACACGGCGGCTACGGCTTCATCGAGGAGTACCCGGTCTGCCGCTTCTACCGCGACGCGAAGATCCTCACCATCGGTGAGGGAACGGACGAGATCCAGCAGATGGTGATCGCCCGCGCGCTCGGGGCCTAGCGGCCCGCGGACGCCGAGCGCTCGAGCAGCGCCGCGGCGGCGCTGGCGGGGTCAAGGCGCCGCTGCACGACCTCCTCGAGCAGGTGCTGGAACTCCGAGTCGCCGCTGAGTTCCTCCTCGAGCAGTCTGCGCATGCGTGCGGCGGCGATCGCGAGCACCTCGGCGCGCAGGTTGCGCCGGCGGCGCTCCTGCAGCTCGCCGGCGTCGATGATGTGCGCGCGGTGGGCCTGCAGGCTCTCGACGAGCTCGTCGATTCCGATCCCGCGATTGGCCTCGGTCTTGATGATCGGCACCCTCCAGCTCGCACGCACCTGCTCGGGCGTGCGATCGAGGTTCGCGAGCGACAGCACGCCGCGGATCTCCCGCACCATGGTGTCGGTGAGCGGGTGGTCGGCCTTGTTGATAACGATCACGTCGGGGATCTCCATCACCCCCGCCTTCAGCGCCTGTATCGAATCGCCCGAGCCCGGCATCAGCACGAGCACGATCGTGTCGGCGTGATCGATGATGTCGATCTCCGCCTGGCCGACGCCGACGGTCTCGACGAACACGTCCTGCCGTCCGGCCGCGTCCAGCAGCAGTGCCGCCTGCAGCGCCGCCTCGGAGAGGCCCCCGAGAGCGCCCCTGTTGGCCATGGAGCGGATGAACACGCCGCGGTCAAGGAAATGCTCGGAGAGCCGGATCCTGTCCCCCAGCAGCGCTCCCTTGGTGAACGGTGAGGACGGATCGATCGAGAGCACGCCCACCGTCCTGCCGGCGGCCCGCCGCGCCGCCGTCAGGGCGCCGATCAGGGTCGACTTGCCGACGCCCGGAGGCCCGGTGAAGCCGACGACCTCGGCCTTGCCGGTGTGCGGGTAGACCTCGCGCACGAGCTCCCATCCCTCGGGGCGGTCGTCCTCCACGAGTGTGATCGCGCGTGCCAGAGCACGGCGGTCGCCGTCGAGCAGTCGCTGGGCGAGAGTTGCCTCGGTCATCGAGCGCGCATCATCGCAGGGGCCGCGCAGGGCGGGCGGTCCCTTACGATCCGGTGCAGATGGAGATCCTCGCCGACCCCGCCGCAGCCGCCGGATCGCGCGCCGAACTCGCCGCGTCCATCAGGCGGGCGCCGGCGCCGCCGCACGGCGGACCGCTCGTGCTGCTGCGCTTCATGCGGGCCAACCGCATGTTCAGCCTCGACTACGCGAGGCTGATAGCGCGCTGGGCTCGCCTGAAGCTTCGCTACCGCGGGCGGCTGCAGACCGACGGCATCTGCTTCATCTGCCCCGACGTCACGCTCGAGATAGGCCCGGAGGCGACGCTGCGGATCGGCCGCTGGGCATGGATCGGGCACGGCTGCAAGATCCGGGCGCATGAGGGCGAAGTCAGCATCGGGGCCAAGAGCGTGCTCGGGCAGGAGTGCACGATCACGTCCTTCCAGCATGTCTCGATCGGGCGAGAGTGCATAATCGCCGACCGCGTGATGCTGATCGACTTCGACCACGGCGTTGTGGAGGTCGAGCGCCCGATCCGCGAGCAGGGCATCTACAAGCGCGACGTGCGCGTCGGGCACAACGTCTGGATCGGATACGGCGCCTGCATCCTGCGCGGCGCAACGGTCGGGGACAACAGCGTCATCGGCACCAGCACCGTCGTCACCAAAGCGATCCCCGCGAACTCCGTCGTCGCCGGTGTGCCTGCGCGCATCATCAGGCGGCGCGAGGCCCCGCGCTCAATGCGCTGGGAGTAGGGCTCAGGGGGCGGCGAGCGTCGCCGCGAGCGCGTCGACCGCAAGGTTGCGCGGGCCCGGCGACTCCTCGGCCCGGCCCTGGATCAGCGCCTGGCGCAGGGCGTCCAAGTGGCCGTCGAAGCGCTCGCGCCCATACGGCGGCGCGAGGCCCTCGGACACCAGGAAGGCCCAGTCGCTGGACTGCAGCGCGAGCAGCTCACGCACGGCGCCGTCGCCGGCCCGCGAACGGGCGGCGAGGACGCGCAGCTCCGCGGCCCTCGCGGCGAATGCCATGTCTGCGACCGGCGGCGCGGACCAGGTCGACAGGCCGCCGCCCCTGCCCCAGCTGCTCGGCGCCCACTCCTCGTGGCCCAGGCGCCCTCCGACCGGAGTGCCGGGGCCCGCGTCCGCCGGGTCGCTGCGCGAGAGGCCCTCATCCAGGCGCACCAGCTCGAGCCCCTGCGCGTCGCACTCCGCCACGACCGCTCTCAGCCACGTGATGCCCTCATACCACCAGTGGCCGAGCAGCTCGGTGTCCAGCGCGCACACCAGCAGCGGGCCGGACCTGCCGCCGGCCCCGCGAGCGGCGGCGCCGCGCAGCCGCTCGATCGAGCGGGCCACGAAGTCGGCGGCGTGGGTGCGGGCGAGCTCGACCGCCGCCGCGCGGTCGTAGGCTTCCCCGGAGTTGCTCCACGGCTTGTGCTCGAAGGAGGTGTGGTGGTGGTAGTCGCGATACGCGCCGGCCGAGGGGTACCCCTCCTCGCTCCACACCAGCGACATCGTGGCCCGGTCCACCGGGACCAGCAGCACGCCGGACTCCGTCGCAATCGGCCGCAGGTGCTCATCGGCGCCGAGGCCGAGCCGGGTGGTCAGCTCGACGCACACGGCGCTCACGCCCGCATCCTCAAGGGCGCGCTCGAGCCAGGGGGCATATGCGCACTCCGGCAGCCAGAAGCCGCCGTGCCAGTGTGCGGAGAAGCGCCTGCGGTGAGAGGCCACGCCGCTCTCCACCTGCAGGCGAACGCCCGTGTCGGTCGCCAGCAGCGGCAGGATCGCGTGCGTGGCGGAGGATGTCCACTGGGCGTGCGGCGCCAGGGCCGCGAGCAGGTCCCCGCCCCTGGATCGCAGGCGCTCGGACGCCCACTGATAGTCGCCCCAGGAGCGATCCACCTCGGCGGCGAGCGCCTCGCGCCCCACGGCGCGAAGGCCGGCTGCATCCCGCAGGTGCGTCTCGCGGCGCACCTGCTGAACGAACTCCTCGAAGCGGTCCGCGACGGCGGGCGCTTCGAGCTGGTCGCACAGCACCGGCGTCAGCGACAGCGTCAGCGGGGCTCCCTCGTCGAGCAGGTCTGCGAGGGGCAGATAGCAGCCGGCCATCGCCTCCCACAGCCACTCCTCCCCGAACGGCCAGGTCCCGTAGCCCTCGACGTAGGGCATGTGGGTGTGAAGAACGATCGAGAGGGCGCCGTCGGTGTGCTGAGCGCTCACGGCCGGCACACGGCGAGGAAGTCCAGGGCGCGGTCCATGTTCGCGCGGCCGCAGGGGCGCAGGGCGAAGTCGCCGACGCCTATCGCCGGCGTGAAGCGGTCATAGAAGCGGCTCGTGATCCCCAGTGCGCCGTGCACGCGGTCCCACCCGAGCCGCAGGGCGATCTCATGCGCCCGCAGCTTGCGCGCATGAAAGAGCCCGAGCATCTCGACGTGGCTGAACTCGGTTCGGCATAGCTGCTCGAACTCGGAGTGGCGGTACTCGTGGACATGCCACGGGTTGCCCGATCTCGGCTGTCCCTTTGGCGCGAGCGTCAGCACGTTCGGGGTCGAGACGTAGACGGTCCCGTTCTCGCCGACAAGCTCGCGGAAGTGCGCGAGGGTGCCCAGCGGGTCCTGCAGATGCTCGATCGTCTGCAGGAACACGAGCGCGTCGGCGCTCTCGCCCCAGGTTTCGACAAGGCCGCGCTCGAAGCGCAGGTTCTCCCTCGGGTAGCGCAGCCGCGCGTGCTCATGCGCCTCGGGGTTGCCGTCGACCCCGACCACGGAGGCCGCCGTCCGTGCGAGAACGTCGGACCCGTAGCCCTCCCCGCAGGCCATGTCGATCACCCGCTCGCCGCGCACGCGCTGTGAGATCCACTCGTAGACGACGAGGTGGCGGCGGTACCAGTAGTTCTCCTCCGGCACGTCGGGCAGCGTCCGCTCCCCGGTGAGGGAGAGCGGCGGCACGCCGTCGGGCTGGTCTCGTTGGACGTAGAGGGTCGCTGTCAAGGTGCTCTCGGCTGGTCTGCGGCGCAGGGTGCGCGGCGCGGTGCCAGCCGCGCGAGTATATGGTGCCTGGCGTGTCCCCCACGCTGAGCGCCGAGCAGATCCGCGATGCCAACACCCGCTACCACGACGTGGCGGCGCACCACTACGACTCCAAGTGGGGCATCGACTTCGGCGACATCGGCGCCGGGCAGGTCAGCTCCAAGGTCCGCAAGGCGCTCGGCAGCGAGCCGCGCCGTTTCGAGCGCACGCTCGAGATCGGCGCCGGCACCGGCTACTTCACGCTCAACCTGATGCGCGCCGGCCTGATCGGCGAGGCGACGTGCAGCGACATCTCGCCCGGGATGCTGAGCACGCTGTCCGATAACGCGCAGCGGCTCGGGCTGGATGTGCGCACCGAACCCGCCGACGCCGAGCACCTGCCGTTCGAGGACGAGAGCTTCGATCTCGTCTTCGGACATGCCGTCCTTCACCACATTCCCGACCTCGCGCAGGCGTTCTCGGAGTTCGAGCGCGTGCTCGCGCCCGGGGGCACGGTGCTGTTCGCCGGCGAGCCCTCGCGCTACGGCGACCGGCTCGCGGGCTACCCCAAGCGTCTGGCCGGCGCGATCGCCCCCGCCTGGCGCATGGCCATCGGCGCGGGGCCGGCCTCGGCCGACGGCGACGAGCACGCGGATGAGGCGCTCGAGCGCGTCGTCGACGTGCACGCGTTCGCTCCCGGGGAACTGGAGAGCGTGGCCAGGGGCGCCGGACTCGTCGACGTCAGGGTCACCGGCGAGGAGCTGCTGGCCAACTGGTTCGGCTGGACCAACCGCACGCTCGAGGCGACGGCGGAGCCGAACGAGGTGCCGTGGGCGTGGAAAATGTATGCCTACCGCGGCTACCTCTTCCTGCAGAGGGTCGACCAGGGCCTGCTCGAGTCGCGCCTGCCCGCGGCGATCTTCTACAACCTGCTGCTCGCCGCCCACAAGCACCCGTAGCGACGCGGGGCCCGAGCGGCCCTGGTCCTAAACTCTCAGGCGATGCTCGAGCAGTCATCCAGAGACTTCCCGCTGTTCCCGCTCGGCATCGTCGCGCTGCCAACCGAGAGCGTGCCGCTGCACATCTTCGAGGACCGCTACCGCCAGATGGTCGAGCACGTCCTTGATGCCGAGCCCGGCTCCCCGGAGAGCGAGTTCGGCATCGTGTGGCTCTCGGACGACGAGCTCAAGCAGGTCGGGTGCGCATGCGAGATCGAGGAGGTCCTCGAGCGCATGCCCGACGGGCGCCTGAACATCGTCGTGCGTGGCACGCGTCCCTTCCGCCTGGTCGAGCGCCAGCACGAGCTCGCCTACCCCGCGGGCCTCGTCGAGTTCCTGGACGACGCGGAGCCCGACGCCGATGCGCCGCTGGAGACGGGCCAGGATGCCCGAGAGCTCTACCGGGACCTCGTGATGCAGGCGACCGACCGGGAGCTCGAGGACGCCGAGCTCGCGGAGCTTGACTCCTACAGCATGGCCGGGACCGTCGAGTTCGACCTTGACGCCAAGCAGGCTCTGCTCGAGCTGCGCTCGGAGAGCGAGCGCCTGCGGTTGCTGGCGCAGCTGCTGCGGGCTGCGCTGGAGCGCCTGGATCTCATCGAGCGCGCGCAGGCCAGGGCCCGCTCGAACGGCAAGGTCCGCTTCGGCTAGCCGGAGATCCCGCACAGCTGCTGCGCGGTCTGCAGGATGAACAGCTGCAGCTGGTGCATCGCTCCGGACTGGCCGGCCGAGTTGTCCGAGAACGTCAGCGTCCCCGATTCCTCGCGGTATTTGTAGGTGAACACCGAGCCCGCGCGCGGCGGCAGGTACCTGTTCGCGGCGGCCGCTTCATGGAGTTCTTCCTGCAGCCCCCTCGCCTCAACCAGCGCCGGATCGCTGATTTTCAGTTCGCGCCCGCCGTTGCAGTGCAGGCCGCCTTCTTCGTTGACCAGCATCGTCAGCGTCGAATGCGTGGAGGTGTTGGTCCTGGTCACCAGGAACAGGTCACCGGGTTTGACGCCGCCGCAGCCCGTCAGCGCGAGCGCGAGCGCGGCGGCGCCGGCCAGCGGGAGCCGAAGTCTCACGCCGCCACCGCCACTCCCCCGCGGCGGGGATCGCCGCCGCCGGAGAGTGCGCCCTCGCGCTGGAGCACCGCCTGCACGCCACCGAAGAAGAGGTTGCGGGCGCTGAACGGGACGGTGCGCAGGCCGGGGGCGAGAGCGTCCAGGTCGATCCCCGGCTCTGCGAACAGGACGCCGTCCTCGAAATGCAGACGCGGCGCGTCCACCGCCTCCTGGGCTCCGGCACCATGGTCGACGACAGCGACGATCGTCTGCAGGATCGCCGAGCGGATGCGGTTCGAGCCGGCGCTGCCCAGCACGAGCTCGACCTCTCCCCCGCGCATCACGACGGTCGGCGCCATCATGCTCGGCAGGCGGCGGCCGGCGGGGTGCAGGTGAAAGCCGTGCGGGTTCAGGTCCTCCTCGCCCATCATGTTGTTCAGGTGCAGCCCGGTCCCGGGCACCACGACCGCCGAGCCCTCGCCGTTGGTGCAGGTGACCGCGCACGCCCTGCCGCCGGCGTCTATCACCGAGATGTGGGTCGTCGACCCCAGGTGGGCGGTGAGGAACCGCTCCAGGAAGCCCTCCTGCGCGAGACCCTCGAGGAACTCAGGGGTGCGCTCGGACTGCGCGTGTGCCATCGCATCGACGATGCCGCCGAGCGACGGCGGCGCCGGCCCGCGGGCGAGCAGGGCGAGCGCGTAGGCGATCAGTATGCCCCCGGCCGACGGCGGCGGGTTCGTGAGGATCTCGCGGTCCCGGTAGGGCATCCGCACGGGCGCCCGCTCGATCGCCTCGTAGGCGGCGAGGTCGGCGGCCGTCATCGAAGCCCCTCGGGCGTCGAGCCAGGCTGTGACCGCGTGTGCGATGTCGCCCGTGTAGAACGGCTCGGGGCCGTCTGCGGCGAGCCGCCGCAGCGCGTCGCCGAGTTCCGGGTTGACGATCACCTGCCCCTCCCGCAGGATCCGCCCCTGCGGCGCCCACAGCGCCGCGCACTCCGGCGTCGAGGTCAGAAGGCCCGTGAGGATCTCCGCCACGTATGCCTGGCCGGCATTCAGGGCCACGCCCTCCCCCGCGAGCGCCGCGGCCGGCTCGAGCAGGTCCTCGAGCCGCGCGGTGCCCCATTTGGCGACCGCATCGCACAGGCCCGCGGGCACCCCATACACGGCGCAGGAGGCCGGCCCGCCGTGGAACACCTGGCTGGCATCGCCGAAGGAGACCTCGACCGCGTGCAGCTCCGCGCCCGCGCGGGATGCGTCCCGGGTCGGCGCCGAGGCGAAGAAGTCGAGCACGACCGGCTCGGCGTCGGGCCCGGCCACGAGCATGTATCCCCCGGCTCCGAGGCCCGTGAGCAGAGGCTCGCAGACGAACGAC
This sequence comes from uncultured Solirubrobacteraceae bacterium, assembly GCA_963787115.1. Taxonomy (GTDB): domain Bacteria; phylum Actinomycetota; class Thermoleophilia; order Solirubrobacterales; family Solirubrobacteraceae; genus Palsa-744. The sequence goes on along the minus strand of CAWBBS010000004.1, from coordinate 7,583 downwards.
GTCGCCATCGCCGCCGCAGCCGCGTCGACGGCGTTGCCGCCCTCGCGCAGGACCCTCGCGCCCGCCTGCGCCGTCAGCGGGTGCCCCGCCGCCACTACTCCCTTATGAGGTGCGGACATGCCAGAGCGATAGCACAGGCGTGCCCGCGGGCGACGCGCCGGCGCCGCGCCTTCAGATGCCGGGGATGAACTCGGGTATCTCGAGCTCTTCGCCGCCGCGGCGCGGCCGCGCGGGAGCTGAGCGCTGAACGGTCACCTCGCCGCCGGCGGGCTCGCGCAGGCGGCGCAGGCTCTTGCGCCGGCCCTCGTCGCCGTAGCCGGTGGCCACGACGGTGACCCACACCTGGTCGTCGAGCTTCTCGTCGACCATTGCGCCGAAGATGATGTTCGCGTCGGGATGCGCCGCCTCGGACACCGACTTGGCCGCCTCGTTGACCTCCCACAGCGAGAGGTTGGTGCCGCCGGTGATCGAGAGGAGAATCGAGCGCGCTCCCTCCATCGAGGTTTCCAGCAGCGGCGAGGACACGGCCTGCACGGCCGCCTCGGTCGCGCGGTTCTCGCCCATGCCCATGCCGATCCCGAGCAGCGCGTTGCCGGCCTCGCTCATGATCGTGCGCACGTCGGCGAAGTCGAGGTTGATCAGTCCCGGGAGCGTCACGAGATCCGAAATCCCCTGCACGCCCTGGCGCAGCACGTCGTCGGCCACGCGGAAGGCCTCGACCATCGCCGTCTGCTTGTCGAGCACGCTCAGTAGCCGGTTGTTCGGCACGACGATCAGGGTGTCGACCTCTTCGGCGAGCGCGGCCACGCCGCGGTCGGCCTGCTCGGAGCGTTTGGTCCCCTCGAAGCCGAACGGCTTGGTCACGATCGCGACCGTGAGAGACCCCAGCTCGCGGCAGATGCGGGCGATGATCGGGGCCGCGCCGGTGCCGGTGCCTCCACCTGAGCCGGCGGTGATGAAGACCATGTCCGAGCCCTTCAGCAGCGCCTTGATGCGGTCGTAGTCTTCCATCGCGGCCTGGCGGCCGACGTTCGCGTCCGAGCCGGAGCCGCGGCCCCGGGTCAGCTCCTCACCGATGTGGAGCGTGAGGTCGGCCGTCGACTGCTGCAGCGACTGCAGGTCGGTGTTGATGGCGAGGAACTCGATGCCCTCGACCTCGGCCTCGACCATGCGGTTGACGGCGTTGACGCCGGCACCGCCCACGCCGACGACGCGGATCACGGGCTGTCCCGCGACGGGCGCGCCCCAGGGGGAGGGCTCCTCGCGGGCGTACTCGGCCCGTCCCGCGTGTGTCGCGGGCCGGTCCATGATGTTCTCGGGGATGTCCGAGGAGAAGGCGTGCCGCAGGCGCTCCTGCGGGGTGGGGATGCGGGTCTGCTCCTCGGCAGCCGGCGGCGAGGCGCTCAGCGCCGGGTGCGGGAGCCCGCTCTCGCGGGGGTGCACGGCGGGAGCCGGCTGCTCGGGCGCCTCGGGCGCTACTGCTGCACGCTCGGGGGGCTCGGCGCCGGGCTCGTCGGTCTTGCGGAAGAGGGCGGCGAGAGGCCCTTCGCGCATGCTCGCGCGGTTAGGATTGGCCATGGCTGAGAACCTCCTGCGCGAGTTGACGGTAGGACTGGGCCGCGACACCGTCGGGCTCGTACTTCAGGACCGACATCCCCTTCACCGGGGCCTCCGCAAAGCGGACCGTCTTGCGGATGCGTGATGCGAACACGCGGTCGCCGAAGTTTTCCTCGAGGATCTCGATCGCCTCCTTGGCGTGGATCGTGCGCGAGTCCACGAGCGTGGGCAGGATGCCCTCGATGTCGACGTCGGGGTTGAGGTTCTCGCGAATCATCGCGAGTGTGTTCTGGAGCTGGATGAGCCCACGCATCGATAGATACTCGCACTGGACGGGGACAATCACCTTGTCGGCGGCCGTCAGAGCGTTGATGGTGAGCAGCCCGAGGCTCGGCGGGGTGTCGATGCAGATGAAGTCGTAGTCCTCGAGAATCGGCTGGAAGGCCTTCTGCAGCGAGCGCTCGCGCCCGATCATCGTCGACATCGCGATCTCCGCACCGGCGAGATCGATCGACGCGCACGCCACGTCTATCTCGCGGCGGCGGATGACCTCGCGAATCGACGTTTTGTGGACCAGCACGTCGTACATCGATTTCTCGAGCGAGTCCGGGTCGATGCCCTGCGACATCGTCAGGTTCCCCTGGGGGTCCATGTCGACACACAGCACGCGGTGGCCCTCCTCCGCGAAGGCGGCCGCCAGGTTGAGTGTCGTAGTCGTCTTGGCCACGCCGCCCTTCTGGTTGGCGAACGCGATGACCTTGGCCTTGCCTTGCACGGTGGCTCCGATGCTCGATTGCGGGGTAAAGCCGTCCGGTGGGTATTCGCATGAGGAGTGTCGATTCCTGCATGGGAACTACGATCCCGGCATGGCCGATCGCGACGAACAGGGGCTGGGGGCGCGCCTGCGCGAGAAGCGGGTCCTCATCTGCGTGGGCGCGGGCGGTGTCGGGAAGACCACGACATCGGCGGCGCTCGCGCTCGGCATAGCGATGCAGGGCAAGAAGGTCGCGGTCGTGACGATCGATCCCGCCAAGCGGCTGGCGTCGGCGCTGGGCCTCAGCGAGCTCTCCGGCGAGCCGCGCCGAATCCACACCGACGGCTCGGTTCACATCGAGGGCGAGCTGTGGGCGATGATGCTCGACGCCAAGCGCACATTCGACGAGATCATCGAGCGCCTCGCCCCCGATGATGCCTCGCGCCAGGAAATCCTCTCCAATCCCGTCTACGGCGAGCTCTCGACCGCCGTCGCCGGATCACACGAGCTGAGCGCCATCGCGAAGCTCTATGAGCTCTATGAGGAGCATGACTTCGACGTGATCGTGCTCGACACGCCGCCCTCGCGCAACGCGCTGGACTTCCTGGAAGCGCCCGGGCGCCTGCTCGGCTTTCTCGAAGGCCGCGCGCTGCAGGTGTTCCTGGCACCCGGCGGTCTCACCGCGCGGCTGTTCGGCCGCGGCACGGCGCTCGTGTTCTCGATCTTCGCCCGCGTCACCGGCGTGGACATGCTCGGCGACCTGTCGACGTTCTTCCGCACCATGTCGGGGGTCCTGGACGGATTCGGGGATCGCACGCGAAGCGTCTCGCGGCTGCTGCGCGACCCGGAGACCGCCTTCCTGATCATCACCTCCCCGGAGCCGGAGCCGGCGCGGGAGGCGCACTACCTCGCCGACCGGCTCGCCTCCGCGGGGATGGGGCGCGGGAGCTCGTGTTCAACCGCGTGCACGGCGACGGGCTCGGCGGCCGCTCGGTCGAGGAGGTCGCCGGAGTGCTGGCGGGAAAGCTCGGTGAGGATCTGGCGGGGCGCGTGGCGAGGAACCTCGCCGACTTCGATGTGCTCGTGTCGCGTGACCGGGCCACGGTCGCGCGGCTCTCGCGCGAACTCGGCGAGTCGCGGCCGGTTCTGGTGCCGCTTCTAGATGAAGATATCCAGGATCTCCTGGGCCTCGCCAGGATCTCCGAATATCTCTTCGCCTGAGAGCACGTGCACCGGCTCGGGCTGGTGCTCGGGCTCTTCCTCGGGCTCGGGCACCTCGAGCTCCTCCAGCAGGATTTCGTCCGCCAGGCCCACCAGATCGGCGTCCAGATGACCGCAGATGACATCGCGCAGCAGCGCGCGCAGGTGGTCGGCGATGTTCTCGGCGAGCGCGCTCGCGCCGGTATGCAGCGGCGTCGGTGCCGGCGATGATCGAGCGCTCGAGCGCCAGCGCCTCGGTCGCGCGCGCCGTCAGCGCCATGCGGCTCTCGGGGGTGGCGCACAGCGCGGCCAGCCGCCCGGGCATCAGCCCGCTGGCGGGGCCCTCGGGCTCGAGCAGCGCCCGCAGCGCAAGCAGGTGATCGGTCAGTGCCTCCTGAGCGCTCTCGCGCTCGCATCCGAGCTCGAAGCGCCGCAGCGCCCATGCAACCTCGTTGCGGTGCGGTGCCCGCCGCGAGACCAGATTGCAGAACGCGCGCAGCTCGTCCTCCTGCTCGGCGGTGACGAGGAGCATGCCGTGCGGCCTGCCGCCCGCTCCCAGAGCGAGCGGGCTCCACGCGCCGGCGCCGACCCGCGAGTACGCGAGCGCGCCGAGTGTCACCCTTCCGTCGCCGAACAGCCGCAGCGCGCGCAGCAGATCCTGGAGCACCTCGCGGCCGCGTGAGAGGCGCGCGCGCGGTGTCCTCCTCGCCTGCGCCCAGGACCACGACGAGGTGGTCCTCCCCGTCATCGGCGGAGCCGAGGAGCGCGGGTGGGAGCCCGGCCAGCGCCTGGGGCCGCGCGATCGTCAGCCCCTTGGTGAGGGCGAGCTCGGGGGAGGCGATAGTCATCCCGTGCAGGGTCGCGACAAGCGTGACCTCGCCGCTGCCGGCCTCGGCCGCGAGCTCCAGGCGCTCGAGAGCCTCGCGCAGCCGCTCGGGCCGGAGCTGGAAGTCGGTCTGCTCGGCGAAGACGTCACACAGCAGCGCACACAGCGCCGCACGGACGGCACCGAGCCGAGCGATGCGCGCGATCTCGGCTCCGGCGCCGGCCAGATACCGTTCGAGCCCGTCGAAGCCGGCCAGCAGCCGGGCGGCCTCCTGGTGGCTGGGCATGCGCTGCAGGGATGCCTCGCGGGCGATGATGAACTCGCCCGTCAGCGGCCTGTAGCAGTAGAGCGACGGGCCCGATGAGCCGCGGCGGCCGGCCTGCTGCTCGAGCTCGAATGGGACCTCCGCCCCGGCGGTGATCTCCGCCTGCAGATGGCCTGCGGCGCCCTCGATGAAGTCGACCAGCGCGGTCTGAAGCCCGATTGAATGCATGGTGCGCTGAGTTCGCGCTCCCTGGCCCCGCTCCTGCCGGCGCAGCGTCTCTTGCAGCCGCGGCGCGGCGCTCAGGCGACGGCGAGGGCCTGCGCGGCGGTGCTGTCGGCGCAGGCGCCGCCCAGCCACTGTTCGCCGTACGCGCGCATGTCCTCGATGATCGGCAGAAGCGCCAGCCCCTTCTCGGTCAACGCATACTCGACGCGCGGGGGCACCTCCGGGAAGGTGTGGCGCTCGACGATGCCCTCCTCCTCGAGCGCCCTCAGGCGCAGCGAGAGGGTCCGCGGGCTGATCCCGGCGAGCGAGCGTTCAAGCTCGCAGAAGCGCGAGCGCCCCTCCGAGAGGTCCCTCACCAGCAGCAGCGTCCACTTCCCGCACACGATTTCCGCGGTTGCACAGACGGGGCATGTCTCATCGACGGCCATTCCGCCCTTTACTTTACCAACTGAAGTGGACTGCTAGGCGGCGTTCAGCGATGGGCTAGACGGCGCGGTCCGCTTGCTCTCGGCTGCCGCGACGTCCTCCATCGTCGTGCCTCGCCGGCCCTCGGACTGCATCAGCAGCTTGAAGTCGTGGGGGCTGGGCGACGTGCATCGCGTCCTCGAACGTGACGCGCCCGGCCTTCACGTGGCCGTAGAGGGCCTGGTCGAAGGTCTGCATCCCGTAGTAGGCGCCGGAGGTGATGACCTCGACGAGCTTGCCCGTCTGGCGCGGGGTCCATGATCATGTCCCTGACCCGCCCGGTCATGCGCAGGATCTCGCAGACGGCCACCCGGCCGCCGTCGGCTCCGGGCACGAGCCTCTGGGAGATGACCCCACGGACGGTGCCGGCGATCATGCTCCGCGCCTGACCGTGCTGGTGGGCGGGAAGAATCGAGCATGCGGTTGATGGACTCGGTCGCATCCACCGTGTGGATGGTCGAGAGCACGAGGTGGCCGGTCTCGGCCGCCGAGAGGGCGGTCTGGACCGTCTCCTCGTCGCGCATCTCGCCGACCAGGATCACGTCCGGGTCCTGGCGCAGCACGCGCCGCAGCGCACGCTTGAACGAGGCCGTGTCCATCCCGACCTCACGCTGGTTGATGGCCGAGCCTTTGTCGGCGTGCACGAACTCGATCGGGTCCTCGATCGTCACGATGTGCTTGCCCATCGTGTGGTTGATGCGGTCGATCATCGCGGCCAGCGTCGTCGACTTTCCCGAACCGGTCGTGCCGGTCAGCAGCACGATCCCGCGCTCCTCCTCGGCGAGTTCGCGGACGCATCGGCGGCAGCGAGAGTTCCTCGATCGAGCGATGCGGTGGGGAATCGCGCGGCAGACCAGCGAGATCACGCCGCGCTGCTGGAACGCATTGATCCGGTAGCGCGCGACATTCTCGACTTCGTAGGAGAAGTCGACCTCGTCTCCTGGGGAACTCTTCGAGCTTCGCGGGGTCGTGCAGGAGCGGTGCAGCGCACCTTCAGTGTCCTGCGCGGTGAGCTGGGCCGGCGCCGGGTCGAGCTTGAGCTCGCCGTTGACGCGGAACAGCGCCGCCGAGCCGACCTTCAGGTGAAGGTCCGACCTTCTTTCTCCACAAGCTCCCTGAGAGCCTCCTGAACATCGAACATGTCCTCCTTGTCGGCATCGGGCGCCCGGCGCCTTTAGCGCGGCGCCCCGCGGCCCGACAAAGCCGCGTTTCGCTCAGGCCACGTCGCGAAGCTTCTGGGCCTCGGCAAGGCTCTGGAGCTTCTTCAGGGACTGGTTCTCGATCTGGCGAATGCGCTCGCGGTCACGTTGAACGTGCGCCCGACCTCGTCGAGCGTGCGGGGGTGCTCGCCTCCGAGCCCATAGCGGAGCTCGAGAACGCGGCGTTCGCGGTAGGAGAGGTTCTCCAGCGCCTCGCGCAGGCCTCCTTCGTGAGGATCTCGGCGGCCCTCTCGTAGGGGACTCGGCGCGCTCGTCGGCGATGAACTGGCCGAACTCGGACTCCTCCTCGTCGCCGACGGGCTTCTCGAGCGATACCGGGGCCTGGGCCGAGCGCTTGATCGAGTCGACCTCCTCCGGGTCGATGCCCGTGACCTCGGCGATCTCGTCCGCCGTGGGCTCGCGGCCGAGCTCGGTGACGAGCTTGCGCTCGGCGCGGCCGATCTTGTTGAGCTTCTCCACCACGTGCACCGGGATGCGGATCGTCCGCGCCTTGTCGGCGAGCGCACGCGCGATCGCCTGGCGGATCCACCACGTCGCGTAGGTCGAGAACTTGAATCCCTTGCGGTAGTCGAACTTCTCGGCGGCCCTCACGAGCCCGAGCGTTCCCTCCTGGATCAGATCGAGGAACGGCAGTCCCTGGTTGCGGTAGTCTTGGCATCGACACGACGAGGCGGAGGTTCGACTCGACCATCTTCTGCTTGGCGTCGAGGTCGCCGCGCTCGATGCGCTTGGCGGAGATCGACCTCCTCCTGGGCGGTCAGCAGGCGGACCTTGCCGATGTCCTTCAGGAACAGCTGCAGCGAATCGGTGGTCATGTCCGGCTTGAGGTCCAGCGCCGCTTTGGCTTTGCGACGGCCGCGTTTGTCGGGGCGCGCTCGACCTGAGCGGAGGCCGCGATCGCCGGGTCGATGTCCTCGACGAGCTCGATCTCGAGTGCTCGAGGAACCCGTGCAGCTCTTCGACGTCGGACTCGTCCAGGTCGATCTCGGCGACGCCTTGGTGATCTCCGCAAACGAGAGCACGCCGACCTCTGCCCCTTGGCCAGCAGGCCCTTGACCTCATCCAGTTCCT
>CAWBBS010000003.1:0-29165 GCA_963787115.1 uncultured Solirubrobacteraceae bacterium | reverse complement strand
GACCCGGAGAGCACCAGCAGTCAGAAAAAGGCGCAGTTAGATAGATTTCTGAGGTTCGCCCCCATAGAGGCGAACATACAAGTCGATATAGGAGCGAACAAAAAGTGGCGAAGGAGAAGTTCGAGCGCGACAAGCCGCACGTCAACGTCGGGACCATCGGTCACATCGACCATGGCAAGACGACGCTGACCGCTGCCATCACCACGGTGCTGGCTGAGCATGGGGGCGCAGAGGCCCGCAGCTTCGAGGAGATCGACAACGCGCCCGAGGAGAAGGAACGCGGGATCACGATCGCCACCTCCCATGTCGAGTACCAGACCGACAAGCGCCACTACGCGCACGTCGACTGCCCCGGCCACGCCGACTACGTCAAGAACATGATCACGGGCGCCGCCCAGATGGACGGCGCGATCCTCGTGGTCTCCGCCGCCGACGGCCCCATGCCGCAGACGCGCGAGCACATCCTGCTCGCCCGCCAGGTCGGCGTGCCGTACATCGTCGTGTTCCTGAACAAGGCCGACATGGTCGACGACGACGAGCTCCTTGAACTCGTCGAGGTCGAGGTCCGCGAGCTCCTGTCCGAGTACGACTTCCCCGGTGACGACATTCCGTTCATCACGGGCTCGGCTCTGAAGGCGCTCGAAGGCGACGCTGACTACAAGCAGAAGATCCTGGACCTCGCCGAGGCCCTGGACTCCTACATCCCCGAGCCCGTCCGCGAGCTCGACAAGCCGTTCCTGATGCCGGTCGAGGATGTCTTCTCGATCACCGGCCGAGGCACGGTGGCCACCGGCCGCATCGAGCAGGGGATCGTCAACACCGGCGACACCGTCGAGGTCGTGGGCGTCCACGACACGACCTCCACCGTCGTCACCGGCGTGGAGATGTTCCGCAAGATCCTCGACCAGGGCCAGGCCGGCGACAACGTCGGCTGCCTGCTCCGAGGCACCAAGCGCGAGGAGATCGAGCGCGGGCAGGTTCTCTGCAAGCCGGGTTCGATCACGCCTCACACCAAGTACAAGGCTGAGGTCTACGTCCTGAAGAAGGAGGAGGGTGGCCGTCACACGCCGTTCTTCACCGGCTACAGGCCGCAGTTCTACTTCCGGACCACCGACGTGACCGGCGTGGCGAAGCTGCCCGACGGCGTCGAGATGGTCATGCCGGGCGACAACGTCCAGATGGAGATCGAGCTGATCCAGCCGATCGCCATGGACCAGGGACTGCGTTTCGCCATCCGAGAGGGCGGTCGCACGGTCGGCTCGGGAGTGGTCACGGAGATCATTGAGTAGCACCCGCGCGTCCAGCCGCTGACCACCGGGGCCGACGCGCACATTGGCAGTCCGATACGACTAAGACGCCCGCCGCACCTGAGCGGGGAGCATGAGAGCGGATCCTCAAGTCCGGGGACCGCTCTTTCGCTCGCCGCTCTGGGTTCAGGGCCTCAGGTGGCAGACACCAGCGCCTCGCGGCGTGATTCACGCCGGAGCAGCACGAAGCAACAGCAGTCAAACATCAGACCCAGACAGAAGACCGAGCAGAGAGACACTTCCATGGCAGCCGCCAACCAGAACAAGATCCGCATCCGCCTGAAGGCGTACGACACCTCCGCCATCGAGTCGGCGGCGAAGGAGATCGTCGAGACGGCCACCCGCACCGGGGCCACCGTCTCCGGGCCGGTGCCGCTGCCGACCGAGAAGAACGTCTATTGCGTGATCCGCTCGCCCTTCAAGGACAAGGACTCGCGCGAGCACTTCGAGATCCGCACGCACAAGCGTCTGATCGACATCCACCAGCCGACCCCCAAGACGGTCGACTCGCTGCAGCGCCTCGACCACCTCCCGGCGGGCGTCGACATCGAGATCCGCCTGGCCACCTGAGCCTCGCGCCACCTTCCCCAAAGAGAAACAGCACACCAACCCCATGCCATCGATCCTCGCCAAGAAGCTCGGAATGACCCAGGTCTTCCAGGAAGACGGAAGCGTCGCACGCGTGACCGTCCTGGAGGCGGGCCCGTGCCCGGTCACCGCAATCCGCACGCCCGAGCGCGACGGCTACCAGGCCGTGCAGCTCGCGTTCGGCCTCAGCAAGGAGAAGCACATCTCCCGCCCCGAGCTCGGCCACCTGAAGAAGGCGGACGCGCCGCCGATGCGCACCCTCGTCGAGTTCCGCGGAGAGGGCGAGGGCCTCGAGCTCGGCGCCTCCGTCACCGTCGAGGCCTTCGAGGCCGGCAACCGCGTGAAGATCTCAGGCGTGTCCAAGGGCAAGGGCTTCCAGGGCACGATCAAGCGCCACAACTTCGCCAGCGGCCCCAAGTCCCACGGCTCGCACAACGTGCGCGCCCCGGGCTCGATCGGCGCGTCCGCATGGCCCGCCCGCGTGATGAAGGGCATCCGCGGCCCCGGCCAGATGGGCAACAAGCGCGTGACCCAGAAGGGCCTTGAGGTAATCGCCGTCGACGGCAAGGAGAACCTCCTGCTCGTGCGCGGCTCGGTTCCCGGGCCCTCCGGCTCGATCGTGGAGGTCCGGACCGATGCCTGACGCTCCCGTGCTCGGCGCAACCAAGAAGGTCAAGCTCGACGACGGCGCGTTCGGCGCCCGCTTCTCCGGCCCCCTCGTTCACCAGAGCGTGCGCGCCGAGCAGGCTGCCCGCCGCCGCGGCACCGCCGCGACCAAGACGCGCGGGATGGTCTCCGGAGGCGGAGCCAAGCCCTGGCGCCAGAAGGGCACGGGCCGCGCCCGCGCCGGCTCCAACCGCTCCCCGATCTGGACCGGTGGAGGCACCGTCTTCGGCCCCCAGCCCCGCTCCTACACCTTCAAGGTCAACCGCAAGGAGCAGCGCGCCGCATTCCGCGCCGGCCTCTCCCTGCACGCCGAGCGCGGATCGATCGCGATCCTGGACACCTCCGTGTTCGCTGCTCCGAAGACCAGCCAGGCACTCGACCTGCTCGAGGACTGGGGCCAGCCCCGCCCGACGCTGGTCGTCCTGAGCGCCGAGGAGTCCGATGCCGCGCTGTCCTTCCGCAACCTCAAGCGGGTCGCCGTGCTCACCGCCGAGAACGTCGGCGTGACCGAGCTGCTCGCCGCGGCCTCACTGGTCGTATCCGAGTCCGCGCTCGCGGCGCTGCAGGCTCGCACCGGCGCGCCGCGCTCAGGGGAGGAGAGCTAGATGGAGGCCACACAGGTGATCATCCGCCCGGTCGTGTCCGAGAAGTCCTACGTTCTCTCGGCCGCCGACCGCTACACCTTCCGCGTCCACCCCGACGCGCACAAGACGCAGATCCGCCAGGCGATCCAGGAGCTCTTCGACGTGCACGTCGTCGAGGTCCGGACGATGAGCGTGAAGTCAAAGCCCAAGCGCCGCGGTGTCTCCAAGGGACGCACGCGCAATTGGAAGAAGGCGATCGTCCAGGTCCAGCCCGGCGAGAGCATCCCGATATTCCAGGGCCTGGCCGCCCTCGAGGGCTAGGAGCAGACGATGGCGATTCGCAAGCCCAAGCCGACCAGCCCGGGGATGAGGTTCGTCTCCTACCCGGACTTCGCGGAGGTCACGAAGTCCAAGCCCGAGAAGACCCTGATCGAAGGCCTGAAGAAGAGCGGCGGGCGCAACGCCCACGGCCGCAAGACCTCGCGCCACCGCGGCGGCGGGGCCAAGCGCGCCTACAGGCGCATCGACTTCAAGCGCCGCAAGGACGGCGTGCCCGCGAAAGTCGCGGCCATCGAGTACGACCCCAACCGCTCGGCTTACATCGCGCTGCTGCACTACGTGGACGGCGAGAAGCGCTACATCCTCGCCCCCCAGCGCCTGACCGTCGGCATGATGGTCGCCTCCGGTGAGGGCGCTGACATCGCGGTCGGCAACTGCATGGAGCTCTCGCGCATGCCCGTCGGCACGGTCGTCCACAACATCGAGCTCCAGCCCGGACGCGGCGGCCAGATGGCCCGCTCCGCCGGTGCGTCCGCCCAGCTGATGGCGAAGGACGGCGACATGGCCACCCTGCGCCTTCCCTCCGGTGAGATGCGCATGGTGCGCGCGGAGTGCCGCGCGACCGTGGGCACGATCGGGAACTCCGAGCACCAGAACGTGAAGGTCGGAAAGGCCGGCCGCAAGCGCCACATGGGCGTGCGGCCCCAGACCCGCGGTGTCGCCATGAACCCCGTCGACCACCCGCACGGAGGCGGCGAGGGCTCGACCACAGCAGGGCGCCACCCCGTGACGCCCTGGGGTGTGCCGACGCTCGGCTACCGCACGCGCAAACGCAACAAGACCTCCAGCCGATACATCGTGCGCGGCCGTCGCCGCGGGAAGGGCAAGCAGCGATGAGCCGCTCCAGCAAGAAGGGCCCGTGGGTTGAAGAGCGCCTGATGGCGCGGATCGAAGCCCTCAACGCCGAGAACAACAAAAAAATGCTCCGGACCTGGTCCCGCGCGTCGACGATCTTCCCCGAGATGGTGGGTCACACGATCGCGGTCCACGACGGCAAGAAGCACGTCCCGGTCTTCATCAGCGAGTCCATGGTCGGCCACAAGCTCGGCGAGTTTGCGCCGACCCGCACCTTCCGCGGGCACGCCGGCTCCGGGAAGGTCCGATGAGCCCCGACGCAAAATCAGAGCCCGAGAAGGACGCTCCGGACGAGGCTGAGGTCAAGGCGAGCGAGACCGACGCGCCCGCAGAGGCCGTCGCGGAGCAGGCCGAGGCCAAACCGAAAGCGAAAGCCGCCAAAGCGAAAAAAGCCGCCGCGAAGGCACCGGCCGACACGGACGGCGAGGCCGAGGCTGCGGAGCCCGCCGCGGAGAAGAAGGCCCCCGCGAAAAAAGCCGCCGCCAAGAAAGCCAAAGCGCCCGCCGCCGAGGGCGAGGGCAAAGCCGCCGCTGCCGCCAAACCCCGCGCGGCCAAAGCCGGAACCAAAACTGCTCGCCGCCGCGTCGTGCGCGCCCACGCCCGCTACGTGCGCACCTCCGCACGCAAGGCCCGCATGGTCTGCCGGCACCTGCCCGGGAAGTCCGTGCAGGAGGCACGCGCTATCCTCGCCTTCACGCCTCGTGAGGTGGCGGGCGCCTGGAGCAAGCTGCTCGAGTCGGCCGTGGCGAACGCCGAGAGCAACCATGAACTGCTCGAGGACGATCTGATCGTCCGTGAGGCGTACGCAGACGAAGGACCGACGATCAAGCGCTTCCGGCCGCGCGCAATGGGCCGGGCAGCTCCGATCCGCAAGCGCACGAGCCACCTGACGATAACGCTGACCCCGCGGCCTGAGCCCGGGTCCAAAAAGAACGGCTGAGAGACGAGAGCATGGGACAGAAGGTTCATCCAGAGGCAATGCGCGTGGGCTACATCCACGACTGGAAGTCGAACTGGTACAACGAGCGCCACTTCGCCGAGTACCTCGCCGAGGACGTCAAGGTCCGCGAGCACATCATCAGCAAGCTCGCGCACGCCGGACTCTCGGACATCACGATCCGCAAGGACGCGAACGAGCTCGAGGTCAACATCCACACGGCCCGTCCCGGCATCGTGATCGGCAAGTCCGGCACCGAAGTCGACGCGCTGCGCCGCGACCTGCACAAGCTCACCGGCAAGCAGATCAAGGTCAACATCCTTGAGATCAAGCGCCCCGAGCTCGACGCCAAGCTCGTCGCCCAGTCGATCGCCGAGCAGCTCCAGAACAGGGTCGCCTTCCGGCGCGCGATGAAGCGCGCGCTCACCAGCGCCATGCGCTCGGGTGCCAAGGGCGTCAAGGTCCAGGTCGCCGGCCGCCTCGGCGGCGCGGAGATGGCCCGCACCGAAAGCTACTCAGACGGCCGCGTGCCGCTGCACACGATGCGCGCCGACATCGACTACGGCTTCTACGAGGCCCGCACCACCTTCGGCCGCATCGGCGTGAAGTGCTGGGTCAACAAGGGCGAAATCATGCCCGAGGGCTACACCGGCGCCGACCTCACCGACATGACCGCACCGGCCCCGCCGAGCAACGACCGCGACAGCCGCGGTGGACGCGACGGGCGCGAGGGCCGCGGACGCGGGCGTGGCGGACCGGGTGGTCGCAGCGGCGGCGGTCCCGGAGGCCCGGGCGGCGGTCGCGGACGCGGCCCCGGTGGAGCAGGCGGTCCCGGCGGCGGGCGCGGAGGTTCGCGTCCGCGGCGGCGGCGGTGGCGGCCGAGGCCCCAGGCCCGGTGGAGCTCCCGGCGGAGGTGGCCGCTGATGCTCTCTCCCAAGCGCGTGAAGCACCGCAAGCAGCACCGTGGCCATCGTCGCGGCAACTCGCGCGGGCAGCTGCACGTCCAGTTCGGCGAGTACGGACTGAAGGCGCTCGAGGGCGGCTGGCTCACCAACCGCCAGATCGAGGCTGCTCGTGTCGCGATGACCCGCAAGATCAAGCGTGGCGGCAAGGTGTGGATCAACGTCTTCCCGGACAAGCCCGTGACCAAGAAGCCCGCCGAGACCCGCATGGGATCCGGAAAGGGCTCGCCCGAAGGCTGGGTCGCGGTCGTCAAGCCGGGTCGCGTGATGTTCGAGCTCGCCGGCGTGTCCGAGCCGCTCGCACGCGAAGCGATCAGGCTCGCGGCGCACAAGCTTCCCGTCAAGTCCAAGTTCGTTCTGCGCGAGGACTGATCGGCGATGAAGACGAGTGAGATAAGAGATCTTGACGACAGCGAGCTGGCAAAGCGCGTCGCGGAGCTGCGCAAAGAGGTCTTCGGCCTGCGCTTCTCCAACGCCACCGGCGAACTGGACGACACGGCCGGACTGGGACGCGCGCGGCGCGACCTGGCCAGGGCACTGACCGTGGTGCGTGAGCGCGAGCTCACCGCCCGGGCAAACTGAGGATCACAGACTAAGGCGAATGGACCAAAATGGCTGACGAGACAGAGAACGAGACCCCCCAGGACGAGCAGGCACCCGAGGTGCAGGCCGAGCAGGCACCCGAGGCCGCTGAGCCTGAGGCCGCCGCGCCCGAGGCCGCTGAGCCCGAGGCTGCCGAGCCCGCCGCCGCGGAGGACTCGCAGGAGGCCGCCGAGGCCGAGGAGCCGCACGCTCCCGCCGAGCCCGTCGAGCAGCTGCACCCCAAGGAGGCCCGCCGCCGCAAGCGCTCGGGCAAGAGCGGGGAGGCACGTCCGGCCCGCACTCCCGAGGAGCGTCACGCCGAGCGCGTCGCCGAGCGGCGCCTGAAGGCAGTCAGCCGCCGCGCCCGCAGGCTGAGCGAACGCGCCAAAGCGGCGGAGCGCCGCGCCGCCGCTCCGGCCGCCGAGCCGCTCGCGCCCGTGCACGCCGCCGTCGAGGGCACCCGCCGCGTCCTGCGCGGCGTCGTCGTCTCCGACAAGGCGCAGAAGACGATCACCGTGCGCATCGACGTCGCACGCCGTCACCGCCGCTACGAGAAGATCGTCCGCAGCTCCAGCACCGTCCACGTCCACGATGAGAACAACGACGCCCACGAGGGCGACATCGTGCGCGTGATCGAGAGCCGGCCACTGTCGCGCACCAAGCGCTGGGCGCTCGTCGACGTCGTGGAGAGGGCCAGATGATCCAGAACGAGACACGTCTTCGCGTCGCCGACAACTCGGGCGCCCGCGAGATCCTCTGCATCCGCGTCAAGGGCGGATCCAAGCGCCGCTACGCCTACGTGGGGGACGTCATCACCGCGACGGTCAAGCAGGCCAACCCCCAGGGCGCCGTCAAAAAGGGCGAGGTCGTCACGGCTGTCGTCGTGCGCACCAAGAAGCCGATCGGCCGCGACGACGGCACCTACATCGCCTTCGACGAGAACGCGGCGGTCATCATCGACGACCAGAACAACCCGCGCGGAACCCGCGTGTTCGGCCCCGTCGCCCGCGAACTCCGCGACCGCAACTTCATGAAGATCGTCTCGCTCGCGCCGGAGGTGCTGTGATGGCCCGCGCCGCCGCCAAGCGCAAGAAGGCGCCCTCGATGAAGATCCGCTCCGGCGACAGGGTCGAGGTGATCTCGGGCAAGGACCGCGGCAAGAACGGCCGCGTCCTGCGCGTGGACCCGGACCGCCAGCGCGTCTACGTCGAGCACCTGAACATGATCAAGCGCCACACCCGCCCGCAGCAGGTCTCCGGCGCCCAGAGCGAAGCCCAGCTCGGCGGCGTCATCGAGCGCGAGGGACCCATCCACGTCTCCAACGTGATGCTCCTCGACTCCAAGGGCCAGCGCACGCGCGTCGGGATCCTGCGCGAGAACGGCCAGCGCATCCGCGTGGCGAAGAACACCGGCGCGAGACTGGACTGATCACGTGAGCACGAGCACTGACATCGCACCGCCCGCACGCCTGAAGGAGCGTTACCTGAGCGAGATCCGCCCCGGGCTGATCGAGCGCTTCGGCTACACCTCGGTGATGCAGGCCCCCAAGATCGAGAAGATCACCCTGAACATGGGTGTCGGCCTCGCCAAGCAGGACTCCAAAGTCCTGAAGGCCGCCACCGAGCAGCTCGCCACGATCGCCGGGCAGCAGCCGAACGTGCGCCGCGCCCGCAAGTCGATCGCCGCATTCAAACTGCGCGAGGGCATGCCCGTGGGCGTGACCGTGACGCTGCGCGCCGAGCGCGCCTATGAGTTCCTGGACCGGCTGATCTCGATCGCGATCCCGAGGATCCGCGACTTCCGCGGGCTGAACTCCCGCTCCTTCGACGGCCGCGGCAACTACTCGATGGGCGTCAAGGAGCAGATCATCTTCCCCGAGATCGACTACGACGCGATCGACATGATCCGCGGGATGGACATCACGATCACCACCAGCGCCCACAGCGACGTCGAGGCGTACGCGCTTCTCGCCGCCTTCGGGATGCCGTTCTCGCCGCAGGGCCGGCCCAAGGGCTATGACCCCGTCGCCGACGCGGCCGCCGAAGAGGAGGCCCTCGCAGCCAAAGCCGCCAAGCAGCAGGCCGCCGCAGAGGACCTCGCCGCCGAGGCCGTCGCGGAGGAGATCGTCGAGGAGGCCGTCGCCGAGGAGATAGCCGAGGAGATCATCGCCGAGGAGGTTGCCGAGGAGGTCGCCGCCGTGGAGATCGTCGCCGAGGAGCTCGCCGAGGAGATCGTCGCCGAGGGCCTGGCCGACGAGCTCGTCGCCGGCGCCATCGCCGAGGCCGTCGTCGAGGAGATCGTCGCCGAGGCCGTGGCGGAGGAGATCGTCGAGGAGCTCGTGGAGGAGATCGTCGCCGAGGAGATAGCCGAGGAGATCGTCGCCGAGGTCGCAGCCGAGGAGGCCGCCGAGGAGGTCGCCGTCGAGGAGGCCGCCGAGGAGATCACCGCCGAGGCCGCCGCCGAGGAAGCCGCCGAGGCTCCCAAGGACGAGCAGGACAAAGCCGAGAAGAGCGACGCGCCCGATGATGACGCGGCGAACACCGAGAAGGAGAGCAAGGACTGATGGCCAAGACATCTCAGCGCGTCAAACAGGCACGCCCCCCGAAGTACCCGACACAGGCCTATACTCGCTGCACCCGCTGCGGCAGGCCTCGCGCGGTCTACAAGAAGTTCGGCGTGTGCCGCATCTGTCTTCGCGAGCTCGCCCACAACGGCCAGATTCCCGGGATGACCAAGTCGTCCTGGTAGCAGGCGTACGGAGCTAACAACATGTCAATGACCGATCCCATAGCCGACTTCCTGACGCGCGTGCGCAACGCGATCCGTGCCGCGCACGAGACCGTCGAGGTCCCGGCCTCCAAAGTAAAGGCCGAGCTCGCTCGGATCCTCGACGAGCAGGGTTACATCGACTCATGGACGGTCATCCCCGCGCACGACGGGGCCGCCGGCCAGCTGATCCAGATCCGCCTGAAGTACACCGACGACCGCCGCTCGGCGATCTCGGGCCTTCGGCGCGTCTCGCGCCCCGGCCGCCGCACGTACGTCGACGCGAAGCACATCCCGAAGGTGCTCGGAGGCATGGGCACCTCGATCATCTCCACCTCCCATGGCGTGATGACCGGTCACGACGCTCGCGCAGCGGGCGTCGGGGGCGAGGTTCTCGCCCAGGTGTGGTGAGGCTGGCTCATGTCGCGAATTGGTAGACAGCCGATCCCCGTACCCTCGGGCGTGACCGTCTCGATCGAGCCGGAGTCCGTGCACGTCAAGGGCCCCAAAGGCGAGCTCTCTGAGCGCGTGCACCGGGACATCGAGGTCGTCCAGGAGGGCGATCAGGTGCTCGTCACGCGCCCGACCGACCGCGGCGAACACCGCGCGCTCCACGGGCTCACGCGCACGCTCGTGGCCAACATGGTCCAGGGCGTCACCGCAGGCTACGAGAAGCGCCTTGAGATCCAGGGCGTCGGCTACCGCGCACAGCTGAAGGGCAAGAACCTCGAGCTTGCCGTCGGCTACTCACACCCCGTCCCGATCCCCGCACCGGACGGGATCGAATTCGAAGTGCCCCAGCCGACGCGCGTCGTCGTCAAGGGCATCTCCAAGCAGCTCGTCGGCGAGACTGCCGCGATCATCCGCAAGCAGCGCCCGCCGGAGCCCTACAAGGGCAAGGGCATCCGCTACGAGGGCGAGCACGTCCAGCGAAAGGTCGGAAAGCGAGCATGACCGTCATCACGAAGGAGAAGCGCCGCCTCAAGCGCCGCCGCAGGGTCAGGGCGAAGGTGTCCGGAACCGCGCAGCGCCCGAGGATCTCGGTCTTCCGCTCAAACCGCGGCCTGTCCGCGCAGCTCATCGACGACATCTCCGCCACCACGCTGGCGGCGGTCAACTGGTACGAGCCGGAGCTGCGCTCGATCGCCAAAGGCGAGCGCACGGCCCGCGCCGGCGCGCTGCTGGCCGAGCGCGCAAAGGCAGCCGGGATCACCGAGGCCGTCTTCGACCGCGGCGGATACCGCTACCACGGCCACGTGCAGGCATTTGCAGACGCCATCCGAGAGGGCGGGATAGCCGTCTAGCGTGCCCTCGGGCCCTCTACCGCTACCCTCCTAACCCCTTATGTCAATTTCCATAGATCGCTCAGTCAATCCCGCCGGCCTGGACCTCCAGGAGCGCGTGGTCGAGATCAACCGTGTCGCGAAGGTCGTCAAGGGCGGCCGCCGCTTCTCCTTCACGGCCCTCGTGGTCGTCGGCGACGAACGCGAAGTCGTCGGCATCGGCTACGGCAAGGCCAACGAGGTCCCGCTCGCGATCCAGAAGGGCGTGGAGCGCGCGAAGAAGGACCTCTTCCGCGTGCCCAAGCACGGCAGCACCATCACCCACCAGACGACGGGGATCTTCGGCTCAGGCCGCGTGCTCCTGAAGCCCGCATCCCCCGGTACCGGCGTCATCGCCGGCGGTGGCGTGCGCGCGGTG
The DNA here is from genome assembly GCA_963787115.1 of uncultured Solirubrobacteraceae bacterium. GTDB lineage: Bacteria > Actinomycetota > Thermoleophilia > Solirubrobacterales > Solirubrobacteraceae > Palsa-744. The sequence goes on along the minus strand of CAWBBS010000003.1, from coordinate 17,878 downwards.
CTCGAGCTCGCCGGCATCCACGACATCCTCTCCAAGAGCCTCGGCACCCAGAACCCGATCAACCTCGTCAAGGCGACGGTCGCCGGCCTGCGCGGCCTGCGCACGCCCGAGGAGGTCGCCCAGCTGCGCGGCCTGAGCATCAGCAAGGTGCTCGGCCTCTCCAGCAACCAGGACGCCGCGACGGACGTCATCTCCGCGAACGGCGAGGCCGCCGTCGCCGAGACCGCTGCGCCCGCCGCGGAGGGAGCCTCGGCCTGATGGGCGAGGTAACGGTCACCCAGCGCCGCTCCAAGAACGGCGCGAACCAGAAACAGCTCGACACGCTGCGCTCGCTCGGCCTGCGCCGCATCGGCCACACCGTCACCGTCAACGACACCGAGCAGTCGCGAGGCATGCTGCACGCCGTCCGCCACCTGGTCGAGGTCGAGGAGAAGCCATCATGAGCCCCGCCAAGAAAGATGAGCCGCAGGAGGAGCGCATCGGGCTGCACAGCCTCGCTCCCGCCCCCGGCAGCCGCCGTCCCCGCAAGCGCATCGGACGCGGCGAAGGCTCCGGCACCGGCAAGACCTCCGGCCGCGGGCAGAAGGGCGCGGGCTCACGCTCGGGCTCCAAGCGCCGCGCCGCCTTCGAAGGTGGCCAGATGCCGATCCACATGCGCATGCGAAAGCTGCGCGGGCCGCACATGAAGAAGTCGATGCCCTTCGAGATGTTCCGCACGCACACCCAGCCCGTGAACATCGCGTCGCTGGAGTCGCGCTTCGAGGCCGGCACCGAGGTCACGATCGAGCTCATGAAGGCCAACGGCCTGGCGACGCGGCGGGACATTCCCGTCAAGGTCCTCGCCAAGGGCGAGCTGAGCAAGCCTCTCACCGTCCACGCCCATGCTTTCAGCGCCAGCGCGCGTGAGCAGATCGAGGCGGCCGGCGGAACCTGCACTCTCGTCGAGGGCTAGAGAAGCGGCCGGTCGTGAAACCGGCTGCGCCCCGATGCGCATCCATTAGAATCCCCGGCTCCGCCATCGCACGGGCACACCGTCCGCGCCAGGCGAGATAAGCCCATGCTCTCGACCATCCTGAACGCATTCCAGGTTGCGGACATCCGCAAGAAGATCCTCTTCACCGCGGTGATGCTGCTGATCTACCGCTTCGGTTCGCACGTGCCGGTGCCAGGGGTCAACCTGACGGCGGTCGACAACCTGCAGAAATCCTTCGGCGGCGGCGGGATCCTCAGCTACCTGAACCTCTTCTCCGGAGGGGGCCTTGCGAAACTCGCGATCTTCGCGCTGGGCATCATGCCCTACATCACCTCGTCGATCATCCTGCAGCTGCTGCAGGTCGCGGTGCCCTCGCTGGAGAAGCTCTCCAAGGAAGGCGAGGTCGGGCAGGCGCGGATCACCCAGTACACGCGCTACCTGACGGTGGGCCTCGCGTTCGCGCAGTCGATCGGCTACGTGTTCCTGTTCCACTCGCTGCAGGCGAAAGCCGGCGAATCGGTCGTCAAGCACTTCGACGCGCCGCACGTGTTCCTGATCGTGGTGTGCCTGACCGCGGGCTGTGTTCTGCTGATGTGGATCGGCGAGCTCATCACCCAGCGCGGCATCGGCAACGGCATCTCGCTGCTGATCTTCGCCTCGATCGTCTCGCGCATCCCGTCCGCCATCAACACCTGGTGGACCAGCCAGGACCAGGTCTTCAAGGTCATGGCCCCGTTCCTGGTGCTCGTGGTCGTCGCGGCGATCGTGTTCGTCCAGGAAGGCCAGCGGCGGATCCCGGTGCAGTACGCCAAGCGCGTGATCGGACGGCGCATGACCGAGGGCGGGCAGACCTACCTGCCTCTGCGCGTCAACATGGCCGGCGTCATCCCGGTGATCTTCGCCGCCAGCATCATGGCGTTCCCGCCGACCGTCGGGCAGCTCGTGAAAACGAAATGGGGGCAGTCGATCTCGGACTTCTTCACGCCCAACGGCTGGCACTACGTCCTGGGCGAGTCCATCTTCATCATCATCTTCACCTACTTCTACACGGCCGTCACGTTCAATCCGGTCGACCAGGCCGAGAACCTGAAGAAGTACGGCGGCTTCATTCCCGGCGTTCGCCCGGGCCGCCCGACCGCTGAATTCCTCGACCGAATCCTGGCGAGGCTGACCTTCCCCGGCGCACTGTTCCTGGCCGCCGTCGCCGCGCTCCCGGCGATCCTGTTCGCGCGCACGCACGAGCAGTTCAGCTTCGGGGGCACCTCGATCCTGATCGTGATCGGCGTGGCGCTGGAAACGATGAAGCAGCTCGAGGCGCAGCTGATGATGCGCAGCTACGAGGGCTTCCTGAAGTAAGCACTGCGGCTCCACCCCGGAGTTGCACAGCGAGAACCCGCACCCAAAGTGGCGTGCGAGCAGTTAGGCTGCACTCCTCTTGTCTGAGCTGAACCTGATACTCGTGGGCCCGCCGGGAGCCGGCAAGGGGACGCAGGCCGACCGCCTGCGCGACGACTTCAGCCTGCCGCACATCTCCACCGGCGACATCCTGCGGGCGCAGGTCGCCGAGGGCACCGAGCTCGGCAAGCAGGCCAAGCGCTACATGGAGGCCGGCGAGCTCGTCCCCGACGAGGTCATCGTCGGCATGATCACCGACCGCGTCGCCGCCGGCGACGCGCGCGACGGCTTCCTGCTCGACGGCTTCCCCCGCAACCTCGGCCAGGCCGACGCGCTCGCCTCCGCGCTGGGGGGCCTTGAGCGGCACCTCACGGCCGCTCTGCTGATCGACGTGCCCGACGACGAACTCGTCCGCCGGCTCGCGGGCAGGCGCGTGTGCGTGAAGAACCCGACGCACATCTACCACGTCGACTTCGACCCGCCCAAGCACGAGGGCGTCTGCGACCAGGACGGCGCGCGGCTGATCCAGCGCGACGATGACCAGGAGGAGACGATCCGCCGCCGGCTGCAGGTCTACCACACGCAGACCGAGCCCCTGATCGACTACTACGACACCGCCGGCCTGCTGCGCCGCTTCGACGGCTGCCGCAGCGCGGACGAGGTGCACGCGCACATCCGCGCGACGGTCGCCACGCTGCGCCTGGAGGAGACCCTCTAGCCGCTCCAGCTAAGCTCCCCGGGTGATCATCAAGAAGTCCGGAGAGGAGATCGAGAAGATGGCGCGCTCGGGAGCGATCCTGGCGGCGACCCTCGATCTCATGGCAGACAGCGTTCGTCCCGGCATCACGACGGGCGAGCTCGACAGGATCGCCGAGAGGTTCATCCGCTCGCAGGGCGCCGAGCCCACCTTCAAGGGCTACCGCGGCTTCCCCGGCTCGATCTGCTCCTCCCCGAACGAGATGATCGTGCACGGGATCCCCGGCTCCTACAAGCTCGCCGAGGGCGACATCATCTCGATCGACGTCGGCGTGACCTTCGACGGCTGGGTCGCGGACGCGGCACGGACGTTCCCGGTGGGGGAGATCTCAAAGGGGGACCGCGAGCTGCTGCGCGCCACCGAGGCGGCGCTGCACGCCGGCGCGGCCCAGTGCGTGCCCGGCAACCGCATGGGCGACCTGTCCAGTGCGATCCAGCGCACCGCCGAGGGCGCGGGGCTCGCCGTCGTGCGCTCGCTGATCGGGCACGGGGTGGGGCGCAGCATGCACGAGGACCCGCAGGTGCCCAACTACGGCAAGCCCGGCAAGGGCCCGGTGCTCGAGGAGGGCATGGTCCTGGCCGTGGAGCCGATGACCACCCGCGGCCGGGAGGCCGTGAGGATGGGCTCGGACGGCTGGGCGATCTTCTCCCAGGACGGCTCGCGGGCCGCGCACTTCGAGTTCACGATCGCGATCACCGCCGACGGGCCCCGGATACTGACGCCGTGGCACCTGCCGCCGGAGGAGCGCACCCCCGCCACGCTCGCCGGAGGCGTCGGCTCCAGCTGATAACGGCGGGACATCGCTCCCGCTGCGGCGAACTTGCTACCATGCTGAGTCCTGCCCGAGCGCCAGGCATTTCGCCTGCGCAGAGGCATGTCCACGACCCGGTAGCGGCAGCCGCAACGGCAGCCAGAGCCGAGTCGCCGGAACACAGCCGAAAGGGATCATGAAGGTAAGACCGTCGGTCAAGCCGATGTGCGAGAAGTGCAAGATCATCCGCCGCCACGGGGTGGTGCTGGTCATTTGCCAGAACAAGCGTCACAAGCAGCGTCAGGGGTGATCCGGTAGTGGCACGAATCGCTGGAGTCAACCTGCCGCTGAACAAGCGCTCGGAAATCGGCCTCACGTACATCTACGGCGTCGGCCGCTCGACGTCGGCCAAGCTTCTCGAGCAGGTCGGGATCAACCCCGACACCTACATCCGCGACCTCACCGAGGACGAGGTCACCAAGCTTCGCGACACGATCGACGAGAACCTCACGGTCGAGGGCGACCTGCGGCGCGAGCGCTCGCAGGACATCAAGCGCCTTCAGGAGATCGGCTGCTACCGAGGGCTGCGCCACCGCCGCGGCCTGCCGGTCCGCGGACAGAAGACCAAGACCAACGCGCGCACCCGCAAGGGACCCAAGCGCATGCAGGTCGCGGGCAAGAAGAAAGCGGGTAAGAAGTAGTGCCCCCCGCACCCAAACGCGCCCGTGGGCGCCGCAAGCCGAAAAAGAACATCCCCGTCGGCCAGGCCCACATCAAGACATCTTTCAACAACACCATCGTCTCCCTCACCGACATTCACGGCAACGTGATCGCCTGGGAGTCGGCCGGTGGCGCGGGCTTCAAGGGCTCGCGCAAGTCGACCCCGTTCGCCGCGCAGGTCACGGCTGACGCGGCCGCACGCAAGGGCCTCGAGCAGGGGCTCCAGAAGGTGGAGGTCTACGTCAAGGGTCCCGGCTCCGGCCGCGAGACCGCGATCCGCTCGCTCCAGGCCGCCGGCCTCGAGGTCACGGGCGTGAAGGACGTGACCCCGCAGGCTCACAACGGCTGCCGCCCACGCAAGCGGCGGAGGGTTTAGGGAATGGCAAGAGACACAAGCCCGCAGTGCAAGCAGTGCCGCCGCGAGGGCCAGAAGCTCTTCCTGAAGGGCGAGCGCTGCCTCACCGACAAGTGCGGGGTCGAGCGACGCTCCTACCCGCCGGGAGAGCACGGCCGCGGCCGCATGAAACAGAGCGAGTACCGGGTCCAGCTGCGCGAGAAGCAGAAGGCGCGCCGCTACTACGGCGTCCTCGAGCGCCAGTTCCACGGCTACTACGTCAAGGCCTCCCGCCAGCCCGGCATCACGGGCGAGAACCTGCTCGCGCTGCTCGAGTGCCGCCTGGACAACGTCCTCGTGCGGCTCGGCTTCGCCGCGTCGCGCCGGCAGTCCCGGCAGCTGATACGTCACGGCCACTGGACGGTCAACGGCCGCCGTGTCGACATCCCGAGCTACCAGGTGCGCCCCGGTGACGTGATCACCATCAAGTCTGAGACCCCGGCGACCCAGGTCGTCAGGGACGCGACGGAGCTCACCGGACAGATTCCCGCGTGGCTCCAGGCCGACCACGAGTCGCTCTCGGCCAAGGTGCTGCGCAAGCCGGAGCGGCGCGAGGTCGCCGCGCCGGTGCAGGAGCAGCTCATCGTCGAGCTGTACTCGAAGTAGTAGGGCACATGCCCGCGTCGTCGCCCAACCGGGCGGCGGGGCTCCAGAGCCGGCGTCCGGGCGACGCCGGTGCGACATCAAAACGACGTTAGGACTCTCATGCTCGACTTCCAAATCCCCCGGATCACAAGCGAGTCGGTGGAGCAGAACCGCGGCACGTTCACGATCGAGCCCCTCGATCGCGGCTTCGGCTACACCTTCGGCAACTCGCTGCGCCGCGTACTGCTCTCATCCCTCTCAGGCGCCGCCGTCACGAGCGTCCGCATCGAGGGCGTCGCGCACGAGTTCTCGACGATCACCGGTGTCAAGGAGGACGTGACCGACATCGTGCTGAACCTCAAGGGCGTCGTCTGCCGCATGCACTCGGACGCGAGCGAGGTCGAGGCTCCGCTGGTCGTCACCGGCCCGGGAGAGATCACCGCGAAGGACATCGACCTCCCCGCCGGAGTCGAGATCCTGAACCCTGACCTGCACGTCGCGACGCTCGAGAAGAAAACCAAGCTCGAGCTGTACATGACGATCGGCCGCGGCCGCGGCTACCGCCCCGCCGAGGAGAACAAGTCGGCGGACCAGCCGATCGGCGTGATCCCGATCGACTCGATCTTCTCGCCGGTCCGCCGCGTCGCCTACGCGGTCGAGCAGGCGCGTGTCGGCCAGAAGACGGACTTCGACAAGCTCACGCTCGACATCGAGACCGACGGGTCGATCGACCCGCAGGCCGCGCTGCGCGAGGCGGCCGAGCTGCTGATCTCGCAGCTGGCGATCTTCACCGACGCCGACCGCATCCAGGAGCTCCGCGCCACCCCGGGCGGCCAGCTCGACGGGCACGGCCTCGCCGTCGCGGGTGGCCCTCAGGCCGCTCTGCAGGGCGAGGAGTACGGCATCCTGATCGAGGAGCTCGAGCTCGGCGTGCGCTCATACAACTGCCTCAAGCGCGCCGGCATCCAGACCGTCGGCGACCTGATCTCGAAGTCCGAGGCGGAGCTGAACGCGATCCCGAACTTCGGCAAAAAGTCGATCGACGAGGTCATCGAAACCCTCCACGCCAGGGGCCTGAACCTCCGCGCTGACTGACCGGCGCGCGAGACCGGGCGGCACGGCATCCGCCGGGTCGCCCGGCGCACCGGTGCGCCGGCGCGCGCGCAAGCCAACTACACTCCTCAAGGCCATGAGACACAAGAAGACACGACACAAGCTCAGCCGCGACACCGCGCATCGCAAGTCCCTGCTCATGAACCTCAGCAAGGAGCTGATCGAGCACGAGCGGATCAAGACCACCGAAGCCAAGGCCAAGGCGGTCAAACCGGAGATCGAGAAACTGATCACGCTGGCCAAGCGGGGCGACCTGCACGCCCGCCGGCAGGCGCTCTCGACGCTCTCCCAGGACAAGTTCGCGGTCCACAAGCTCTTCACCGAGGTCGGGCCCGCGCTACGTCGAGCGCCCGGGCGGCTACACCAGGATCCTGAAGCTCGGGCCGAGGCGCAGCGACTCGACCGAGATGGTCTTCATCGAGCTCGTCTAGCCGGCGCGGCGCCCTCGCCGCGAGGCCGTGAAGAGCAAGCTCACGATCGAGTACGACGGCGCTGGCTTCGCAGGCTGGGCCCGCCAGCCGGACAAGCGCACCGTGCAGGGCGAGCTCGAACGCGTCCTGCACACGATCCTCGGCGACAGCGGGCACGACGGCGCGCCGCTGAAACTCTCCGTCGCGGGCCGCACCGACGCGGGCGTGCACGCATGGGGCCAGGTCGCCAGCTACGCCCACGAGGCGCTCGACCCGCTGCGCATGAACGGCCTGCTGCCCTCCGACGTGGCGGTGCTCGCCTGCGAGCCCGTGGATGAGTCATTTGACGCTCGCAGGGACGCCACCGGCAGGACCTACTGCTACCGGGTGCTCGCCCGCCGCACCCGCAGCGTCTTCCAGCGCGAGAGCGCCTTCTGGTGGCCAGGGGCGCTGGACATAGCGGTCCTTCGCGAGTGCGCGCAGGCCGTGGCGGGCAGGCACGACTTCACGGCCTTCACGCCGACCGAAACCGAACACAGCTGGTTCCGCTGCGACGTGCGCCGCTCGCAGTGGACGGTGGAGGGGGACGTGCTCGAGTTCTGGATCGAGGCGGACATGTTCCTGCGCCACATGGTGCGCGTGCTCGTGGGGACGATGCTCGACGTCGCCGCTGGGATCGGCACCACGGAGGAGTTCCGCGAGCTGCTGCAGGGCCGCCCGCGCTCGCACGCGGGCCGCACGGCGCCCGCGCATGCGCTCGCGCTGGTGTCCGTCGCCTATCCGTAGGGTGCCGGAGCTGTGAGCGGCCGGTAACAGGCTCCTCACCAGGTGGCCGCGGCGGCCCCTATGCTGAGAAGAGCGCCATGCTCAATGTCCTGCTCACAAACGACGACGGCATCGAGGCCGACGGCCTGCTGGCCCTGCGGCGCGCCCTGGCGGAGCTCGAGGGCGTGCGCCTGTGCGTGATCGCCCCCGACGGCAACCGCTCGGCGATGGCGCGCTCGATCACCACCCGCCGGCCCCTGTGGGTCGCCGAGGTCCCGTTCGGCGACGGCTCGGTGGGCTACGCGACCGACGGCACGCCGGTCGACTGCGTCCGGCTCGCGAGCCTCGGCACGGTGCAGGACTTCACGCCGGACCTGATCGTGGCCGGCATCAACCACGGCGCCAACCTCGGGGACGACATCACCTACTCCGGTACCGTCGCCGCGGCGCTGGAGGGGATCGTGCTGGGCCTGCCGGCGATCGCCGTCTCCCAGCAGTCCGGCGCCGGCGCGCTCGACTACCGCTTCGACGGCGGCTTCGGCTTCGACGTGGCGGCGGCGTTCGTGGCGCGGCTGGTGGCGCGCATAGAGGACGTCCCGCTCCCGAAGGGCACGCTCCTGAACATCAACGTCCCCGCGGGCGAGCCCTCCGGCGTGGAGGTCGCGATCCTCGGAAAGCGGATCTACCGGGACGAGCTGAAGCTGGACACCGAGGAGCAGGGACGCAGGCGCTACTGGATCTACGGCGCCGACCCGGGCTTCCACGACGAGCCGGGGACCGATCTCGCGGCCGTGGCGGCGGGCAGGATCGCCGTCACGCCGCTGCACTTCGACCTGACCGACCGTCCGAGTCTCGAGGCGCTGCGGCGCTTCGATCTGGAGGATCTGCTCGCACCGGTCGCGCGCGACGCCGCCCCGTGAGCGGGGGGGCCGGCGGCACGTCCGCCGATATACGGCGCCGGGCCAAGGAGCTGCGCGAGCAGCTCGAATACCACTCGCGCCGCTACTACGTCCTTGATGACCCCGAGATCGGGGACGACGTCTACGACGCGCTGCTCGACGAGCTGCGGGCGATCGAGCGCGAGCATCCCGAGCTGCTGACGCCGGACTCCCCGACCCAGCGCGTCGGCGGAGAGCCGGTCGGGCGCCTTGAGAAGGTCACCCACCTTGAGCCGATGCTCTCGCTCGGGAACGTGCGCTCGGAGGACGAGCTGCGCGCATGGGTCGAGCGCATGCGCTCTCACCTCGCGCGCGAGGGCATCTCGGACCCCGGCTTCAGCTTCGTGGTCGAGCCGAAGATCGACGGGCTGGCGATGAGCCTGCTCTACCGCGACGGCGTGCTCGAGCGGGGCGCGACGCGCGGCAACGGCGAGGTCGGCGAGGACGTCACGCACAACCTGCGCACGATCGGCGCGGTCCCGCTGCGGGTCGAGGATGCTCCCCCGCTGCTCGAGGTGCGCGGGGAGGTCTACATGTCGCTCGCGGACTTCACGGCCCTGAACGAGCGCCGCGCCGAAGCGGGCGAGTCGACGTTCATGAACCCGCGCAACTCCGCCGCCGGCACGATCCGCCAGCTCGACCCGGCGGACGCCGCCAGGCGGCCGCTGTCGATCTGGTGCTACCAGGTGGGCGTCACAGACGGCCTCAGCTTCGAGCGCCACTCGCAGGCGCTGGAGTGGCTGCGCGATCACGGCTTCCGCGTGAACCGCGGCATCCGCGTGATCGGCGATGAGGAGGAGGTGATCCGCCAGTGCCTTGACTGGGAGCGGCGCAGGGGCGAGCTCGACTTCGAGATCGACGGCGTCGTGATCAAGGTCGACGACCTCGCCCTGCAGCGCCGGCTCGGGTCGGTCGGGCGCGATCCCCGCTGGGCGGTGGCGTGGAAGTTCCCGCCCACGACCGCGGTCACGCACCTGGAGAAGGTGATGTGGAACGTCGGCAAGTTCGGGGACCTGCGCCCGTATGCGGTGCTCAGGCCGGTCGCCGTCGGCGGCGTGCGGATCGGGATGGCGACGCTCCACAACGAGCAGGACATCGTGCGCAAGGACCTGCGCGAGGGCGAGGACGTGATCGTGGTCCGCGCCGGAGACGTGATCCCGCAGGTCGTCTCGCCGGCGCCCCACGTGGCCGAGCGCCCGGACCGCCCGCCGCTGCCGCGCCCGCCCGAGCGCTGCCCGTTCTGCGACACCCCGACGGTCAAACCGCCCGAGGGCGTCTACACGCAGTGCCCGAACCCCGACTGCCCCGCGCGCGCCTGGCAGCTGCTCAAGCACTTCGTCTCCCGCGGCGCGATGGACATCGACGGGCTCGGGGAGAAGCAGGTCGCGAACCTGCAGGAGCGAGGCCTCGTCAGGACCGCCGGCGACATCTACCGGCTCACCGAGGAGCAGCTGCTCGAGCTCGAGGGCTACGGCGAGGTCTCGGCGCGCAACCTGCTGGCCGCGATCGAGGCATCCAAGGAGCGCCCGTTCGCCCGCGTGCTGTTCGCGCTCGGCATCGAGGAGGTGGGGGAGGTGACGGGCCGCAACATCGCCCAGGCGATGCGCGACATCGACACGCTGCTCGCCGCCACCCCCGAGCAGCTCGAGCAGATCGCGGGGATCGGCGAGAAGATGGCGCACTCGATCCGGGCCCAGCTCGAGGACGAGCGCATGCGCAGCCTGATCGAGGACCTGCGCTCACTGGGGCTGTGCTTCCACGAGGAGGGCCCTGCGCCCTCACAGGGGCCTCTCGCGGGCCGCACCCTTGTCCTGACAGGGACACTGCCCGAATGGTCGCGAGAGCAGGCCACAGAGCGGATCATGGCCGCCGGCGGTCGCGTCACGGGCTCGGTGTCGGGCAAGACGGACTTCGTGATCGCCGGCGACAGCGCCGGCTCAAAGCTGGAGAAGGCGGAGCGCCTGGGCGTGAAGGTGCTCGACGAGGCCGGCCTGCGGGAGCTGCTCGATCAGTAATTGGCGAGGCTGATCGCGATGTGGTCCTGCACCGTGTGGGCCTCTTCGACCGAGATCCCGTCGTTGAAGACGGCGAACACGATCGTGTGCCCGCTGACGTCGGTGCAGTAGCCGGCGAGGTTCGAGACGCCCGTCAGCGTCCCGGTCTTGGCCTGGCATTTGCCTTCGGCCGCGGTGTGGCGCATCCGCAGTTCGAGCGTCCCGGAGCGGCCCGCCACGGCCATGTCCGCCCGCAGCGCCGGCCCGATCGGCGTCGGCGCCAGCGCGATCAGCAGGCTCGCGACCTGCAGGGGCGAGGTCCTGTCCGCCGGCGACAGCCCGGAGCCGTCCACGACGCGGGGGTGCAGGCCGAAGTCCGCCGCGATCGTGGAGGCCACGACCGCCGCGCCGGCGGCGGTGGTGCCGGCGCCGCCCTTCAGCGCGCCGAGGTCCTTGACCAGGGTCTCGGCGAAGAAGTTGTCAGACGGCGGCAGCATCAGGCCGATCAGCTGGGCGACCGTGGGCGACTGCACGACCGCCAGCGCGGTCGCTCCCGGCGGCGTGACGGCCGCGCCGATCGCGCCGTGCATGGCGACGCCGTCCGCGTGCAGCGCGGCCCACAGCCGCCGCGCGGCGAATGCCGCCGGCGCGTGCGTGCCCTTTTCGTGCCCGGTTTCGCCGCGGTTGAAGGCCAGGCCGCTGAGGGTGCCTTCCAGGAAGGGGTCGTATCCATAGTCGCTCGAGGGCTCGCCGCGCAGCGAGTCAAGGAATGACTCATCGCCGTCGACCGAGCCGGTGATGCGGTGGATGCCGTCGACCTTCACGAGCTGCTGGGCGAGCGCGCTGACACTCGCGCCGGCGCCGTAGTGGGCGCGGATGAAGGAGGAGCTGCCGAAGGTCGGGTCCCCGCCGCCGCGCAGGTAGATGTTGCCTTCCCACACGCCGCCGGGCGCCATGTGGCCGACGCCGTAGACGGTGGTGCTCAGCTGCGCGTTCGGCCCGAGCTGCTCGAGCGCGGTGGTGGCGGTGTAGAGCTTCTCGACCGACGCCGGCGGGCGCATGCTGCTCGCGCGGCCGGAGAACAGCACCTGTCCGGTCGTCAGGTCGTATGCGTAGGCTCCGTCGTGCGGGCCGGCGTGCGCGAGCTGGGCGCCGAGGTCGCTCTGGAGGGCTTCGAGCGACACGGGTTGGGCCTCTGCGGGGGCTGCCACGGCCACACTCAGTAACAACCCGCACAAAAGAGGGCGAAGCTTTGCGATGAAGGTATGTGCCACGCGCCAATAGAATGTTGACCAATGGGCAAGGTTGTCAAGTTGGAACCGGGCGCTAAAGCCAAGTCCAACGGGCGCAAAACCGCTCCGCGCGGCGTCGGAAGGCCGGCCTCGGTTGATCGTCGGCGCAGGCCCAGGCGCGATAAGACCGCGCTCGTGCTCGGCGGCGGCGGCTTCACGGGCGGCGTGTATGAGATCGGCGCGCTGCGCGCGCTCGACCTGCTGGCGGTCAACAGCACCGTCACCAACTTCGATGTCTACGTCGGCACCTCCGCGGGCGCGTTCATCGCCGCGATGACGGCCAACGGCGTGACACCCGAGGAGATGATGCGGGTCGTCACCAACCAGGGCAAACCGCCGTTCAAGGACGTGCATCTCGGAGACCTGCTGCGCCCCAACCTGCTCGAGTTCGCGCGCAAGGGCGCGATGCTGCCGCTGATGATGCTGGCGCAGGCGCGCCAGCTGATCGCACAGCCCGGCGGCATCTCGCTGATGGACATCGCGATGGGCCTGGCCGACGGCCTGCCCTCGGGCCTCTACACGGGCGCCGGCATCGAGAGCTACCTGCACGAGGTCCTCAGCGAACCGGGCCGCACCGACAACTTCGGGGACCTCAGCTGCGAGCTGTATCTGACGGCGACGGACCTCGACACCTGCGAGCGCGTCGTGTTCGGCGTCGACGGCTCGGAGGACGTGCCGATCTCGACCGCCGTGAGGGCCTCCGGAGCGCTGCCGATGGTCTACGCGCCGGTGCGGGTGCGCGACCGCGAGCTGATCGACGGCGGCATCGTCTCCACCACCAACCTCGACATCGCCGTGCAGGCGGGGGCGAAGCTGGTGGTCGTGATCAACCCGATCGTGCCCTTCATCAACGACTTCTCCGCGACGGTCAGCACGCTGCGGGGCAAGCGGGCGCGGCGCATCTCCGACATGGGCTTCGCCCAGATCGGCTACCAGACCTTCAAGCTCGTCGCCCACCAGCGCCTTCACGAACTCAAGAAAGGCTGGGAGGCCCGCTACCCCGGCGTCGACATCGTGCTGATCGAGCCCGAGCCGACCGACGAACTGATGTTCCAGACCTCGATGATGAGCTTCACCTCGCGCGTGGAGATCGCCCGTCACGGCTTCGAGTCGGTCACCAAGCAGCTGGCCGGGGAAATCGACCGCTACCAGGCGGTCGCCGAGCGGCACGGCCTTGACATCTCGGTCAAGCGCGTGCGCAAGGTCGTCGAACACTTCGACCAGCAGAACGAGACCAACAGCGCCTGGCGCAAGATCCTCGAGGGCACCACCGGCGCGCTGCTGCGCCAGGCCGGCACGGCCGGCTGAGAAGGATCCCGCCGGGCTCTGCCCGGCAAGCTTCTAGAGGGCTTTGTCGACGGCGTTCAGGAGGCGATCGACGGCGCCGGCGGAGTGCACGGCGATGCGCACGCGCGCGGGCTCTCCGAGCGCGTCCCCGGCCGCGACGAGGATCCCGGCCTGGGCGAGCCGGGCCGACAGCTCGCTGCCGGTGATCGCGGGGTGCGCCGCCCAGACGAAGTTGGCCTGGCTCTCGGTGACGTCAAAGCCGCGCTCGCGCAGAGCGCCGGTCAGGCGCGGGCGCTCGCGGCAGATGTCCCCGACCCGCTGCTGGGTCAGCTCGCTGCAGGTCCGCAGGGCCTCCAGCGCGCCGGCCTGCGAGAGCTCTGACACGCCGAGATCGGGGTCGAGCTCCGCCAGCAGGCTCTCAGATCCCGGGCCGCCGACGGCGTAGCCGATGCGCAGGCCTGCAAGGCCCCACGCCTTCGAGAAGCTCCTGAACACCAAGAGGCGCGGGCTGTGCTCCAGCAGCTCCAGCGAGGAGCTCGTCGGCTGGGCGTCCGCGAACTCGACCAGCGCCTCGTCCAGCAGCACCGCCACGCCATCCGGCAGGCCGGCGAGCAGGCGCTCGAGCTCGCCGGCCGGCAGCAGCTCGCCGGTGGGGTCGTTGGGGCTCGCGATCACGATCGCCCGCACCAGCGGCTCCTGCGCCGCGAGCAGCAGCTCGTCGACCCCGCCGCTGACGCGCACGGCCTGGCCGTGGGCGCGCCTGGCCATGATCGGATACAGCGGGTAGGACGGCCACAGCGTGAGCAGCTGCTGGCCCGGCTCGAGCAGGGCCCGGGTCGCGGCGCTGAGCAGCTCGGCCGCGCCGTTGCCGAGGATCAGGCGGCCGGGCTCGACGCCGTGGCGCTCGGCGAGCGTGTGGCGCAGGTCGGTGCCCGCGAGGTGCGGGTAGCGGTGCATGCCGCGCCTTGCGACGAAGGTGATCGCGTTGACGATCCGGGGGTGGGGGAGCTCAGGCCAGGTGGTCTGCGAGAGGTCGAGCGTCTCCACCCGGGTGAGGGCTTTGCGTTTGCGCTCGGCGGCCTCCTCGCGCAGCCCCTTGTTGACCTCCTCCTCGGAGAGCCCTTCGAACTGTCTGTAGTAGTCGAGCAGACCCACGGTATGGACTTTCTAGCAGTGGCTCACGCCGGCGCGGGCGCGGCGGCCCGGACGGAACCGCTCGCTCATTTGTTCCCGTTGCCCGAGACGGTGACCGAGCCGGGCCCGTGGATGACCACGAACCAGAACGCGAACACGATCCCGCAGATGGCCGCGGTCACGCCGAAGATGCGCCCGAGCGCCCCCGTGCGCTGGTCATGGCCGGCGGCGCGGCGCACGAGGATCCAGGCGTTGTCCAGGCGCTTGAGCACCATCAGCGCGCCGAACAGCAGCACGCCCAGGGCTATGAATGCGGACAGGATGCCGATGCTGGCGCTGTTGGAGAGGTACTCGGTCTGGGACCCGACCCACAGGCAGGCGATCGGGATCGGCCCCCAGCACAGCAGGCTGACGAAGACCATGCCCGCGAACAGGACGTTGGCCAGCGAGGAGTCCATGCGCTGGCGCGTCTCGCCGCCCCGCTCGGGCGGCGCCGCATAGTGGGTCGGCGCCGTGCCCGGCCGCCGGCCGACGAAAAGCCCACCTGTATCTGACGGATCGCTCCTCATTGGCCCCCCATGTTCGCAGCTGAGAGGCCGCCCGAGCGTCAGCCCGAGTAGAGGGCGTCGAACATGTCGGCGTACTTCTCGTTCACCACGTTGCGCTTGACCTTCAGCGTCGGCGTCAACTCGCCCGTCGCCTGCGTCAGGTCGTGGTCCAGGATCACGAACTTCTTGACCTGCTCGACCTGGGCGTATTTCTCATTCGCCCTGTCGATCTCGGCCTGGATCAGCTCGCGGACCTTAGGATCGCGCGCCAGCGAGGGGATGTCCTGGGGCAGGTCGTGCTGGCTGGCGAAGATCGGGATCTCCTCCTCGTCGAGCGTGACCAGGACGACCGGGTAGGGGCGCCTGTCGCCATACATCACGGCCTGTGAGATCCAGCGGCACTGCTTCAGGTCGTTCTCCATGTTCGCCGGCGTGAGGTTCTTGCCGCCCGCGGTGATGATGATGTCCTTCTTGCGGCCGGTGATCGAGAGGTAGCCGTCCTCGTCGAGGGACCCGAGGTCGCCGGTGTGAAGCCAGCCGTCCTCGATGTCGCCGAAGCTCGTGGGCGCGTGGTTGTGGTAGCCCCGGAAGATGTTCGGGCCCTTGATCAGGATCTCCCCGTCCTCGGCGATCCGGATCTCGGCACCCGGCAGCGCGCGGCCGACGGTGCCGAAGCGGAATTCTCTCTCGGTCGAGAAGGTCGCGGCGGTGGCGGTCTCCGTCATGCCGTAGCCCTCGAGCACCACGATCCCGCAGGCGTAGAAGAATTCCAGGATCTCGCGGGCGATCGGGGCTGCACCGCTCGTGGCGCGCTTGCAGCGGCCTCCGAAGATGGCGCGCACGTTCGCGAACAGCTCCTCGTCGGCCTTCTCGAACGGCACGCGCAGCTGCTCGGGGATCTCTTCGCCGGCCGCGATCATCTTGCGGACCTGCACCCCGAGGGCGATCGCTTCGTCCGCCGCCCTGCGCTCCTCCGGCGGTTTGGCGTCGATCGCGCCGCGCGCGAGCGTGTAGATCTTCTCGAAGATGCGCGGCACCGACGGCAGGTAGGTCGGTTTGACCTCCATGATCTCCGGCACGATCTGTTTGGTGTCGCCGCCGAAGTAGGCGAGCGTCGCACCGAGGTGCAGCGACAGGAGCTGGATCAGCAGCGCGTAGGCATGGGCGAGAGGAAGGTAGAGGTAGATCGTCTCTTCGCCTTCGAGTTCGGCGGCGTTGTCGACCATGTCCACGACCGAGCGGTAGTTGCCGTGCGTCAGCACGCAGCCCTTCGGCGGGCCGGTGGTGCCGGAGGTGTAGATGAAGGTGTAGGGGTCCTCGAGCTTCACGGCCTCGCGTCGCGCGGTGAGCTCCTCGAGGCTGCGGGCGCGGCCGCGCTCGCGGACCTCGTCGAGCGTGATCGCGCCGAGGGCGCGTGCGCTCTCGCTGCCGGCGTCGGCCGAGTCGATCAGGATGACCGTGCGCAGCGCGGGCACCTTCTCACGGATCTCGACGAGCTTCTTCAGCTGATCCTCGTCCTCGGCGACGATGGCGATCGCTGCCGAGTCGGAGATCACCCATTCGCACTCCTCGGGTGCGTTGGTCGGGTAGATCGGCACCACCACGCCGCCCGCGGAGGTGATCGCCATGTCGGCGTAGGTCCACTCCGGGCGCGTGTTGGCCAGGATGGAGACACGCTCGCCGGGTTCGATCCCTATCTCGATCAGGCCCAGCCCGATCTCGTCGACGATCCCCTGCAGCTCGGAGTAGCTGACGTCGTGCCAGCTGCCGTCCTTCTTGTAGCGGACAGCCGGTTTCTCGCCGAACTGGTTCGCCGAGTGCACGACCATGTCGGCAATCGTCTTGGATGCGGTGGCGGTTGCCTCCATCAGGGTTTCCCTCCTCGAGGATCAAACTGCGAAGTAGCAGGGGGATCTTAGTCCCTGCAGGCCTGTCGTGGACTGGGGTTAGACAGGGTTCGGCACGTCGATGAAGACGTGCGCGAGCCCATACCGCTCGGCCAGGTGCTCTCCGAGGTGCCGGACCCCAAGTGTCTCGGTCGCGTGATGGCCCGCCGCGATCAGATACAGCCCCGCCTCGCTCGCGGTCGCGGGCGATCGCTCGGACACCTCGCCCGTCAGCAGCGCGTCGGCCCCGGCCTGACGCGCCTCCTGCAGATGGTCGGCGCCGGCACCGGAGACGATCGCCAGCCTGCGGATCTGCTCCGGCCCCGCCCCCAGCAGCTGGGGGTCCCGGCCGGTCACGTGCGCGACCCCGCCAGCAGCTCGTCAATCGGCACCCCCTCCTCCCCGAGGTGGGTGAGGAAGCCGATCGCCTGCCCGCGGTGGAGGGCGAAGGGCTCATCGCCCCATCCGCCGAGTTCGCGCGCGAGCAGGGCGTTGTTCCCGAACTGCGGATGCGCGTCCAGCGGCAGGTGCTCGGCCGCGAGCGCGATGTCGTTCTCGAACAGGATCCGCAGGCGCCGGCCGAGCGCCTCGTCGATGGCGGCGACGCCGTTGCCCCAGAACAGCCCGTGGTGGACGAGCAGCAGATCGGCGTGCTCGGCGGCTGCGCGCTCGAACAGCGCGAGGTTGGCCGAGACGCCTGTGGCCAGCCTCTCGATCGTCGCGGGGCCCGGCACCTGCAGGCCGTTGACGCAGTAGTCGTCAAAGCGCTCGGGCTCGAGCAGCCGGTCGAGCTCGGCGAGGATCTCCGAAGGGCGCGGCGCATCCAGTCGACGATAGCGCCAGGCCATGTGGGAGATCCACGCTGCGTCGGGGCGTGGCGCAGCTGGAGCGGCGACCGTTCGGGTCGGTGAGGTCCCGGTTCGATCGGCGCCCCGA
>CAWBBS010000002.1:0-16620 GCA_963787115.1 uncultured Solirubrobacteraceae bacterium | reverse complement strand
GTATAGGGCGCACATGACGACCGCGTCAGCGCACGAGTTCTTCCTGGCCGCGGCCGGCGTGGCGGGAGCCCTGATCGGCCTGCTGTTCGTGGCGATGTCGGTCGCGCAGGACCGCGCCCTCGGACCCGAGGCCTCCTACGCTCACAGTATTCGCGCGGCCGCGACGCTGACGGCCTTCACCAATGCGCTGACGGTCGCGCTGTTCTCCCTGATCCCCGGGGCCAATGCCGGCACCATTGCGACGGTGGTCGCGATCCTCGGGCTGCTGTTCGTGTCCGCCGCTCTCCTGCGCGTCGTGCCGGCCTGGCGCGCGGGGCGGGTGCGGATCCTGGACTTCACCTTCCTGCTCGGGCTGCTTACGGTGTTCGTGTTCCAGTTGATCGCGGGCATCAAACTCGGGGCACACCCGGACAGCAGCGGCGACCTGAGCACGATCTGCATTCTTGTGAACGTCTGCTTCCTGATCGGGATCGCACGTGCCTGGGAGCTGGTCGGCGGACCGAGTGTGAACCTGAGCCGCGAGCTGATCGGCCTCCTGTCCGGGGACGGTTCGCGGCTCTCAGCCGGTGAGCCCGGAGACGCCGTTGCGCATCAGGATCCCGGCGAGCAGGAACAGGATGGCGGCGGCGATCGTCCTGGCGTGGCGCTCTAGCCACGCCCGCGCCGCATGGAGCACCCGGCTGGTCGGCTCGGGTGCGACCGCGAGCGCGAACAGCGCGATCGAGAGCGGCAGCAGCGAGATGAGGGCGAACACGACCCACTCGCCGATGTACTGGCCGGTGCTCGGGTTCGTCTCAGAGATGTCCTTCAGCGCAATGGGCATCATCGCCCCGGGGTTGGCGAGCGTGGCGCCGGCGGCGACGATCGCGATGAAGGGCGAGGCGGCGACCCGGCTCATCCGCTCGATCATCGCTTCGACCCGGCCGTGGTCCCATGGCCGGCGCAGCAGGCGCACGACGGCCACGAGCACGGCGACGCTCGCGAGCACGTCGATGATCGCGACCCACGTTTTGGGGGTGTCGGGCCTGGACGAGGCGGCGGCGTTGCCGAGCACGAAGGCGGCGATCACGCCGATGATCAGCGTCATCCCGAACGCGCCCACGTAGAACCACAGGCCCGTGCGCAGGGGCCTCTCACCCACCACCAGCGCGAGTACCGACAGGAACAGGGTCACGGGCGCGAGCATGGCGGCGAGGCCGACCAGCGCCAGCTCGGTGTCCAGCGCGCTCACACGCGCGGGGGTGGCGCCGGGGCTCCCATGGACGTAGGGTATGGGTAGCAGAGGTCCTAATCCACGATCCGGCTCAGCGGCAGGCCCCGAGCCCGAAAGGACGCACCATGAGAGGCGCAGGAAGCGCGGTGTTCATAGCCATCCTCCTGATGATCGCCGGGATCATCGACCTCTTCTACGGCATCGCCGCTGTCGGCAACTCGCACTTCTACGCGGCCGACACCTCATACGTCTTCTCAGGTCTGCACACGTGGGGCTGGATCACGATCGTCCTCGGGATCATCCAGCTGACGGCCGCCTTCTCGCTCTTCGGCGGCGGGACATACGGCCGCGTGATCGGACTCATCGCGGCCAGCGTCGGCGCCATCGGTGCCCTGCTGAACGTGGGCGGCGCACACCCCTGGTGGGCGCTCGGAGTGTTCGCGATCTTCCTCATCGCCATCCACGGCCTGGTCGTGCTCGGCGAGCCCGAGCGAAGCTGAGGAGTGCTCTGATGGCCACTGAACAGACCGACGGCATCGCGGGTGCCGTCCCCCATCTGACCAGCGCCGAGCGGGTGGCCCGCGGCAAAGCCGCGCGCCAGGAGGTTCCGCGCAAGAGCCATGGCGTCTTCGAGCCCGGGCCGCACAGGCCCGACCCGGTGACGCTGCTTGAACAGCAGGCCGAGACGCGCGTGCCGGAGCTGGTGCCGATCCGCTACGGACGCATGCTCTCCTCGCCCTTCGCGTTCTACCGCGGCGCGGCGATGATCATGGCGAGCGACCTCACCGCGACGCCGCGCTCGGGGCTCCAGGTCCAGTGCTGCGGGGACGCGCACATGTCGAACTTCGGCGTCTTCGCCTCGCCCGAGCGCCGGCTCCTGTTTGACCTGAACGACTTCGACGAGACGCTTCCCGGACCGTGGGAGTGGGATGTCAAGCGCCTCGCGGCGAGCGTGCTGATCGCGGCCCAGAGCAACGAATACAGCGTCAAGGAGCAGGACAGGATCCTGCTGGACACGGTGGGCGCGTACCGGAAAACGATGACCGAGTTCGCGGGGATGAAAAACCTCGAGGTCTGGTACGCGCGCCTTGAGATCGAGAAAGTGCTCAAGGAATACGGCTCGCAGCTCCAGCCCAAGACCGTCAAGCGCACCGAGAAAGCGCTCGTGAAGGCCCAGACCAAGGACAGCATGGCGGCCTTCTCCAAACTGACGCACATGGTGGACGGCGAGCCCCGGATCGTCGCCGAACCTCCTCTGATCATGCCGGCCACGGATCTGGTCACCGGGAAAGAGCGCGAGGAACTCACCGACGGCCTGCACGAACTGCTGCGCACCTACCGCGAGTCCCTGGAGCACGACCGGCGCGCCCTGCTCGAGGAGTTCCGCATCGTTGACTTCGCGCGCAAGGTCGTCGGCGTCGGCAGCGTCGGGACCCGCGCCTGGATAGCGCTGCTGCTGGGACGCGACGGGCAGGACCCGCTGTTCCTGCAGATGAAGGAGGCGCAGCCCTCGGTGCTCGAGGAGTTCCTCGGGCCGAGCGAGTTCTCCAACAGCGGCGAGCGCGTCGTCGCGGGGCAGAGGCTGATGCAGGCCGCGAGCGACATCTTCCTCGGCTGGCTGCACGTCGAGTCCGGCATGGACGGACGCGAACGCGACTTCTACGGCCGGCAGCTGAAGGACTGGAAGGCCTCGGCGGAAGTCGACCAGATGATCCCGCAGGGGATGAGCGCCTACGGGCGGCTCTGCGGCTGGACCCTCGCCCGCGCCCACGCCCGCAGCGGCGACCGCATCGCGATCGCCTCCTATCTCGGCAAGAGCGACACCTTCGACCGCGCGATCCTCGCCTTCTCTCGCGCCTACGCGGAGCAGAACGAACGCGACTACAGCGCCCTCGCAGACGCTGTGCACTCGGGCCGGCTGAAGGCCGAAACCGGCCTCTGAGCGCCGGCGCCTACCAGCAGGGCTTGAAGGCCCTGCCGTTGAGCGCGAGGTTGAAGCGCGCGCCCATGATGCCCGCCGCGTTGTCCGATGCACAGAAGCGCTTCGGCGCGAGTTTGTACTCGGCGTTCAGCACCGGCTTGCCTTCCTGCAGGTAGGGCTGGAACAGCGGGCATTCGGAGTACTGGTTGCACTGCTCTGTGAGCGCGCCGTCGAAGTAGGAGCGAAGCTGGGGTGTCTGTTCGCCGTCGTTCTTCTGGAGCACGGCCATGCCGAGCGCGTGCACCTCGCCGGCGACCCACTCGTTGTAGGTCAGCTGGTCGGCCGCGGTGACCGGGAAGCCGCTTTCGTTGGAGAACGCTTCGATGTTGTCGGGCTCGACCGCGTCAAAGCCCTTTTCCCGGCACATCTGAAAACGCGCGGTCATGATCGGCTCGATCACCGGCAGCTGGCGGATGTCGATCCACTTCTCACCCGGCCAGCCGTTGGACTTGCCGAGCACCGACGGCGGGAACTGCTTGTAGTCGGGCCTGAAGTTCTCGGCGGTACCGACGTCGATGTAACAGATCACGTGCTTGCCCTGGGCGTGCAGGGCCGCGACCTGGGCGGCTGTGGTTTCGAAGCCGTCGACGTCGTACGCCGCGACGGGCTCGTTCATGTTGATCTTCCCCTGCAGCTGCCAGAACCAGGTCAGCTTCTGCGGCGGCGACCACCAGCCTTCCGATGCGGGCGCCGCGCCGGGCACGAGCGCGAGCACGAGCACCAGCGCAAGGAGACCGCCTGTGAGCTTTGCTCCCAACATCGACGCCGACCATGTTAGATACGAGCCCACCCATGAGCAACCACCTCGCATGAGCCAATCCTCAGAGCCGGCGCCGGGCAGACCGCTGGCTCTGACGTGGCACGGCCACGCCACGACGCTGATCGAGCTCGACGGGGTGCGGCTGCTCACCGACCCCGTGATGGGACGGCGGGTCGGCCCGCTCGTGCGCGTATCCGAACCTGTCGCCCGCGACGCGGGCGAGGGCATCGACGCGGTGCTGCTCTCGCACCTGCACGCCGACCACGCCGATGTGCGCTCGCTGAGGTCACTGGAGCCAGAGACGCTCGTGATCGCTCCGACCGGCGCGGGAGCGTGGCTGCGCTCGCAGGGCCTTCGCAACGTGATGGAGCTCGCGCCCGGCGGACGCACGGCGCTCGCCGGGGTGAGCATCACCGCGACACCCGCCGTCCACGAGGGCAGGCGCTGGCGTTACGGCACCCGCGCCGACAGCATCGGCTTCATCGCGGCCGGGACCCAGGCCGTCTACTTCGCGGGCGACACCGACCTGTTCGACGAGATGGCGCAGATGGCCGGGACGATCGACGTCGCCCTGCTGCCGGTGTCCGGCTGGGGCCCCACCCTGGGCCCCGGGCACCTGAACCCGGAGCGCGCCGCCAGGGCCGCCGCGATCATCGCCCCGCGGCTGGCGATCCCGATCCACTGGGGCACGCTGGCCCTGCCCGCCGCCTCGCTGCGGCCCTCCGATCCGCAGGCGCCGGCGAAGGAGTTCGCCGCGCTCGCGGCCGAACGCGCGCCGCAGGTGCAGGTGCGCATCCTGCAGCCGGGCGAGCGCACCGAGGCCGAGCAGGTAGATTCCAGCCGTCCGGCCGACGCCGGCTGAGGAGAGACGGCGGATGAGCGGCGAAAAGGCAGACAGGGCCAACGCGATGGGGCGGGAGGGGGCGGGAGACCCGCCCCGCCGGCGTCCTGTGATGCGCGTGCTCATCATCTGGCTGCTGTCCGCCGCGACGCTGGGCCTGCTGGGCGCGTTCACGAACACGGTGCACGTGACGAGCACGGCGGCGGCGCTCGCAGCGGCGGCGCTGATCGCCCTGATCAACGCGCTGCTCTGGCCGCTGATCCTGACGTTCGCGCTCCCGCTCACGGTCCTCACGCTCGGCCTCGGCGTGGTCGTCGTCAACGGCGCGATCGTGCTGCTGGTCAGCGCGATCAGCCCCGGCTTCGAAGTGACGAGCCTCGGGAAAGGGATCCTGGTCGCGCTGGCGATCACGATCGTCAACACCGCCGCCTCCTCGCTGCTGGCGATCGACGACGAGGGCTTCTGGTACCGGAACGTCGTGCGCAGATACCAGCGGCGGGTCGCGAAGGCCGAGAACCTAGACGTGCCGGGCCTGTTCTTCCTCGAGATCGACGGACTCGCCCACGACGTGCTCGCGCGCGCGATCCGCGACGGCAGCGCGCCTACGCTGGCGCGGTGGGTGCGCGAGGGATCGCACGACCTCACCGAGTGGGAAACGGACTGGTCCTCGCAGACGGGCGCGTGCCAGGCGGGGCTGCTGCACGGGAGCAACGAGGACATGCCGGCGTTCCGGTGGTGGGAGAAGGACCGCGGCGCGGCGATCGTCACCAACCACCCGCGCGACGCGATGGAGATCGAGCGCCGCCGGTCCAACGGCCGCGGGCTGCTGTTCGCGGACGGCGCCAGCAGGGCGAACATCCTCTCCGGCGACGCACCCCACACCCAGCTGACGATGAGCACCGTCCTGAAACGCGACAGGGGCGGGCGCATCGGCCAGGACTACTTCGCCTACTTCGCCAACCCCTACACCGTGATCCGCACGATCGCGCTCGTCGTGCGCGAGGTCTGCAGCGAGCTCTGGAGCGCCCACCACCAGCGCCGCCTGGACGTCGTCCCGCGCATCCACCGCTCCTTCAGCTACGCGCTGGTGCGCGCCTGGGCGACGGTGATCCAGCGCGACCTGCAGGTCACCTCGATCATCGCGGACATGTATGCGGGGCGCCCGGTCGCCTACACCACGTTCCTCGGCTACGACGAGGTAGCCCACCATTCGGGCATCGAGCGGCCGGAGACGCTGGCGGTCCTGCGCCAGGTCGACCACCAGATCGCGCGCATCGCGGCGGCCGCCCGCGACGCCCCTCGCCCCTACCACTTCGTTGTCCTCTCCGACCACGGCCAGTCGCAGGGCGCGACGTTCCTCGACCGCTACGGGCTGTCGCTGGAGGACCTGGTGCATGAGGCGACCTCCAAGCACGTGGCCGGCCTCGAGGGCAACCCGAGCGAGGCGCTCGGGTTCATCGGGGCGTCGCTGACCGAGGTCTCGGCCGGCAGCTCGCACCTGTCGGGAGCCGTCAGGCGAGCCTCGGGCCTGAAGGGCGAGGACGAGGAGGTGCACCTGGGCGCGGACACCGACGTCGAGGCGGGCGAAGAACCGCCGGAGGTGGTCGTGATGGCGTCGGGGTGCCTGGGGCTGATCTCCTTCCCCCGCGAGCCCGGGCGACTCAGCGTGGAGCGCATATCCGAGCTGTATCCGGCCCTGATGGGCTCCCTGCGCGAGCACCCCGGGATCGGCTTCCTGCTGGTGCGCTCGGAGGCACACGGCGCCCTGGCGATAGGGGCGAACGGCACCAACTTCCTCGAGGAGGACCGCGTCGAGGGAGAGGACCCGCTCGAGCCGTTCGGGCCGCGGGCCGGGAGGCACGTCCTGCGCACCCACGGCTTCGAGCACTGCCCGGACATCGTCGTGAACAGCACCTACTGGACCGTCCAGGACGAGGTCGCGGCGTTCGAGGAGCTGGTCGGCTCACACGGCGGAATGGGCGGGACCCAGTCCCACCCATTCCTGCTGCACCCGCGCGAGCTCGAGCTGGACGGCGAGGAGCTCGTCGGCGCGGAAGAGGTCCACCGCCATCTGCGGCGGTGGCTCATCTCACTCGGCCACGAGGAATACGCCGACCCCGCTCCCGGCGCAGGCGGCGGAGGCGGAGATCCACCCCCGCCGCCTGCATCGGTCAGCTAGGCCTGGCTGTCCGCGTCCAGATCTCCGTCGGCGAGGATCTTGTAGAGGTCCCTGCGGGTGGCGCTGAGCACCTCACGCGCACGGGCCATCTGGGCCTCACTGCCGGTCTTCATGATCTGGGCGAACGCGAAGCCGACCTCTCGGATCAGCCTCCCGAGCTGCTGGGCCTCGCCGGCGGCACCGTCGCCGCCGAGCTGCTCCCACGGAGCGGGCCGGTCGGCCGGGCGCTCATCGACGAGCTTGCGGCCGGAGTCGGTGAGCGCGTAGTGCTTGCGCCCGTCCTCCTCCTCTGAGCGGATCAGCCCCTCGTCCTCGAGCTGTGCGAGGGCCGGGTAGACCGAGCCGGGGCTCGGGCTCCAGAGGCCGCCGCTGCGCTCCTGGACCTCCTGCATGATCTGGTAGCCGTTGCGGGGCTCCTCCGCCAGCAGCAGAAGCGCCGCGGTGCGGATGTCTCCCCGGCGGGCCTTGCGGCCCCGGCCTCGAGGTCCACCGTGTCCGTGGCCGCCGAAGGGAGGTCCGCCGAACTCGCCGCGCGGCCCGTAGGCGAACGTGCGGCAACGGTGGGAGTGTCGCCCGCCCCTTCCGGAGCGGGGGTCTGTGGTTGGACCAGGTGATTGCGAAAACATATCTTGTTCCTATCTTGAGCTATCGAAGTACGATCACGATATATCGTTACCTCCGTTCTGTCAAGTCCCCCCGCTGCGGGAACCCCATCGGTGCTCCATGGCCGCCGGTGCTAGTGGCGGAAGTGACGGCGATCGGTCGCGACCATCGCGACCCCCGCCTCGTCGGCGGCTGCCACGACCTCCTCGTCGCGCACCGAGCCGCCGGGCTGGATGATCGCGCTCGTGCCGGCCTCGATCGCGATCGCGGGCCCGTCCGCGAACGGGAAGAACGCGTCGGAGGCCATCGAGGATCCGGCCAGCAGGTCCGGCCGGAACGTGCGCGCCTTCTCGACCGCGATCCGCACCGCGTCGACCCTGCTCATCTGACCGGCGCCGATGCCGATGGTGGCCCCGCCCGCGGCGATAACGATCGCGTTGGAGCGGACGTGGCGCGCGATGCGCCATGCGAAGAGCATGTCCTCCCACTCCTGCTCGGTCGGCTCCCGGGAGCTGAGCACGCGCATCTGCTCGCGCGACTCGCTGACGATGTCCCGGCTCTGGAGCAGCTGCCCGCCCATCACGGCCTTGGACTCGAGGTCCTGCGCCGGCTCCGGCCACTCGCGCAGCTCGAGCAGGCGCACGTTCTTCTTGGCCTGGAGGACCTCGAGCGCGCCGGCATCGAAGCCGGGGGCGAGCAGGACCTCGATGAACTGTCCGGAGAGCTCGTGGGCGAAGGCTGTGTCCACGGGCCGGTTGACGGCTATGACGCCGCCGTATGCGCTCTGCGGGTCGCAGGCGAATGCGCGCTCGTAGGCGAGCTGCCCGGTCGGCCCGACCGCGCAGCCACACGGGTTGTTGTGCTTGACGATCGCGCAGGCCGGCTCTGAGAACTCCTCCACGAGCTCGCGGGCGGCGCTGAGGTCGAGCAGGTTGTTGAACGACAGCTCCTTGCCGTGCAGCTGCTCCACGCCCTGCAGCAGGTGCGCGCCGGTGCCAACCCGCGCGTAGTACGCGGCGCTCTGGTGAGGGTTCTCGCCGTAGCGCAGGTCGCTCTGCTTCTCGTAGGCCTCAAAGCGCATCGGCGGAAAGCCCTCGAATGTGCGCCGGGCGAACCACCCGGCGATCGCGGCGTCATAGCGCGCGGTGCACGCGAACGCCTTCGCCGCGAGCCGGTTGCGGGTCTCGAGCGACAGCCTTCCGCCCGAGGCGGAGAGCTCCTCGAGGACGGTCTGATAGTCGGCGGGGTCGACGACCACGGCCGCGAAGTCGCTGTTCTTCGCGGCCGCCCGGATCATCGTCGGGCCGCCGATGTCGATGTTCTCGATCACCTCGGCCTCCGAGGCGTCGCCGCGGGCAACGGTCTGCTCGAAGGGGTAGAGGTTCACGCACACGAGGTCCACCTGCTCGATCTCGAGCCCGGCGGCGGCGCTGAGATGCTCCTGCTCGTCGCGCCTTGCCAGCAGGCCGGCATACAGGCGCGGGTGCAGGGTCTTGACGCGGCCGTCCATCACCTCCGGGAAACCCGTGAAGTCCTCGATCGCCCGCACCTGGAGGCCCGCCTTCGAAAGTGCCGCCGCGGTGCCTCCGGTCGAGATGATCTCGACCCCCTGCTCGCGCAGGCCGGCTGCGAACTCGACGATCCCCTGCTTGTCCGAGACGGAGAGCAGGGCGCGCACCACGCGCACCTCACCCGGCGCGGCGCCCTGCACGCCGCCGGAGCGCTCGCCGACCACCTCGCCCTGGCTGCTCATGCCAAGAGCCTATCCCTCGCCCGGACCGACCGCTATCCGGCGCGGGTTCTCAGGGTCCGGGTGCAGACGGCCACGGGCCGCGAGCACGACCGCACGCGAGAGCAGCGAATGCTCCAGCGGCCGCAGCGCAGCCAGCACCTCGCCCGGATCGCTCGCGTCCGGAATCTCGACGGCGCCCTGCAGGATCACCGGCCCGGTGTCCATGCCACCGTCGACGTAATGGACCGTGACGCCGAACACCTTCACGCCGTAGTCCAGAGCCTGCTCGATCGCGGCCAGCCCCGGGAAGGCGGGCAGCAGCGACGGGTGAACGTTGATGACACCCTCGGGAAAGGCGTCTAGGAACTCCTGACCGAGCAGCTCCATGTAGCCGGCGAGCACGACCACGCGCGCCCCGCGCTCTCTGACCCACGCCGCCAGCGCCTGATCGCGCGCGCGCCGGTCCGGGAACTGCGCGCGCTCGAACACGGCGCTCGGCACGCCGCTCGCCTGCGCCCTCTCCAGCGCCCTCGCGCCGGGCAGGCTGGATGCGACGGCGACGACCTCGGCGTCGCGGCCGTGAACGCTGTCAAGCAGCGCCTGCAGGTTCGTGCCCTCTCCGGACACCAGCACAGCGATGGGGAAGGGCTCGCTCACGCGGGCCGGACGATAGCTGTGAGCAACGTCACAGAGGAGTGTCCCCCGCGCTCGTTGAATCAGAGATGAGGACGGAGAGGGTCGCCAACCACGACCCGGGAGCAAGCACCCATGCTGATCGCCATCGTCCTGACAGCCGTCGTCCTCACGGCCCTCGGCCTCGCCCAGTCGGACGCGAGGGGCCGGTCGATAAGAAGCCATCCGTACAACAACCGCTACAGCGACGCGTCCGGAGCGCGGGAGGACCACCTCGGCTAGTAGATTCCGCGGGTCACCGCCCGGCGCGGCCGGGCCACAGCAAAGCGAAGGAGATCCGATGTCCAGGTCGCCAATGAACCTGCTCCTGCTCGCCGTGCCGGCGCTCGCACTCGTGTCCGCTCCGGCGCTCGCCGTGTCCGTCCGCCTGACGCCTGTGAAGGGCGCCACCTACAGCGGCCTGGTCCGCCAGGACCCGATCAAGGTCAAGGTCGCATCCGACGGCAAGAGCGCCACCGTGAGCCTCGCCTACCCGCCCGCGTATTGCCAGGGGGGCTTCGGGCCGATCCACTCGAGCACGAAAGCCGCGCCCATCTCCAAATCCGGCGCGCTGAAGGCGACGGTCACCTACTCCTCGATCAGCACCCACAGGACGTTCGCCACCGCGACCATCAAAGGCAACTTCTACACCTTCGCCGGCGCCACGCCGGTCTTCCAGGGGAGCGTCAAGTCCGTGTTCACTCCCAGCACGACGTGCGATGGCCAGGAAAGCTTCCAGGCCACCAAGGGCTGAGCCGCTCTAGACGCGGAGCAGGGGCGCCGGGCCCTCCGGCTGCCCCTCCTCGAGCGAGTACTTGCCGGCGGCGCCGTCGCTTCCGGCCAGCGGGTACTCGCCGGTGAAGCAGGCGTCGCAGTGCGTGTCGCGGGTGGCGCCCACCGCCTCGTAGACGCCGGCCATCGACAGGTAGTGCAGAGAGTCGCATCCGAGCTCCTGCGCGACCTCGTCGGTGGTGCGGTTGTGGGCGATCATCTCCTCGCGCGTGGACATGTCGATCCCGTAGTGGCAGGGGTTCTTGATCGGCGGGGCGGAGATGCGCATGTGGATCTCGGCGGCGCCCGCGTCACGGAGCATCTGGACGATCTGCCTGGTGGTGTTGCCGCGGACGATCGAGTCGTCGACGACGACCAGCCGCTTGCCCGCGATCACGTCCGGCAGCGGGTTGAACTTCAGCCGCAGACCATGCTTGCGCAGCTCCTGGCCCGGCTGGATGAAGGTGCGGGCGACGTAGCGGTTCTTGACGAAGCCGTCGTCCTGGGGCAGGCCGGCGGCTCGCGCAAGTCCCCTGGCGGCCGGGTTGCCGGAGTCCGGCACGGCGATCACCAGGTCGGCCTCGACCGGAGCCTCGCGCCAGAGGATCTCGCCCATGCGCCCGCGTGCGACCTGCAGGACGGTGTCGTTCATTCGCGAGTCCGGGCGTGCGAAGTAGATGTACTCGAAGACGCAGAAGGCGCGCCTGCCGCCCGGGGAAACCATCCGGCTCTGCAGGCCCTCCTCGCCGAGCGTCACCATCTCGCCGGGCTCGATGTCGCGGACGAGCTTGGCGCCGATGATGTCGAACGCGCACGACTCGCTCGCCACGCACCAGCGCTCCGGGCCGTCGCGGTCACCCGGCCCGGCCGGAAGGGACCCGAGCACCAGCGGGCGCAGGCCGTGAGGGTCGCGGAACGCCACGACCCTGTCCTTGGTCATCACGACGATCGAGAAGGCGCCGCGGAGCCTGGGCAGCACGTCGGCGATCGCGTCCTCCACCCTCTCGGCCGGATGGGTGGCGATGAGCGCCGCGATGATCTCCGAGTCGGAGGTGGAGCTGAAGGTGACTCCGCGCTCGGCGAGCTCGTCGTGAAGTTCGACGGCGTTGATCAGGTTGCCGTTGTGGGCGAGCGCAACCTCGCGGCGCGAGCCGTTGGTGCCCTCCGAGCGCTGGACCGGCTGGGAGTTCTCCCACGCGTTCGAGCCGGTCGTGGAGTAGCGCACGTGACCGATCGCGAGCTCGCCCGCGAGCGTGCGCAGGTCGTTCTCGGTGAAGACCTGGTTGACGAGCCCGAGCTCCCTGCGGGTGATGATGTGCCCGCCGCGGTCGGCCGCGGCGATCCCCGCAGACTCCTGTCCGCGGTGCTGTAGCGCGTACAGCGCGAAGTAGGACAGACGCGACACCTCGTGACCTGGCGCGTACAGTCCGAAAACTCCGCACTCATCGCGCGGTCCGTCACGCATCACGTTTACAAGCTAGCAGGGCGGCGCCCGGTGACTTGGCGGGCCTCACGAGAACAGCTCCGCCAGGCGGCTGTGGGCGGCCGCGAGGTCCTGGAGAGGAAGGTCTATGCCGGCGGCGGAGATCGTGAGCGCCGATCCCCCGACGGTGCCGATCATCCGCACGGCCGTCACCCGGCCGAGCGCGGCCAGGGCGTCGGCCGGGCCGCTGAGCACGAATCCGCCGGGGCCCTCGCCGAACAGTTCGCCGTGGGCGGGCTCGGAGCCGAGCTCGATGGTGGCGCCCAGTCCGGCTGCGAGGCAGCACTCCGCGAGAGCGACCGCGACGCCGCCCTCTGCGATGTCGTGGGCGCTGGAGAGCGCGCCGGCGCGGACTGCGTCCCTGACGGCTCCCTGGGCGAGGCGGATCTCCTGCAGGTCGAACTCGGGCAGGCCGTCGGGCAGCGCCTGCCCGTGGAGCTTGGCGAGCTCGCTCGCGTCCAGGGATGGACGGAAGGGTCCGGCGAGCGCGATCAGATCGCCCTCGTTCTGGAAGGCGATCCGGCCGGCGCTCCGGACGTCTGGCATGCGGCCGACCATGCCGATCACGGGCGTGGGGTAGATCGGCCCGGTCGCGCCCTCGTTGTAGAGGGAGACGTTGCCACCCACGATCGGCGCCTGCAGAGCACGGCATGCCTCCCCCACCCCGCGGACCGCTTCGGTCAGCTGCCAGGCGATGTGAGGCTTCTCCGGGTTGCCGAAGTTCAGGTTGTTGGTGGTGCCGAGCGGCTCGGCGCCGACGCAGGCAAGGTTCGCCGCGCACTCCAGGACGGCCTCCATCGCTCCGCGGTAGGGGTCGGCCGCGACGCGCCTGCCGTTGCAGTCGATGCTCACCGCCAGCGCCCCGCCGCCGGGGAGCGCGAGCACCGCGGCGTCCGCCTGCTCCGGGCGCCTGACGGTGCGCGACTGCACGATCGAGTCGTACTGCTCGAACAGCGGACGGCGCGAGGCGATGTTGGGGCTCGCGAGCAGCGCGAGCAGGCTGCTCGCGGCGCCCGCGCCGCTGTCGAGCGTGGACTCGGGCGTCGGGTAGATGGGGCTGGCGGGGCGCTCGGGCGCGAGGTCATAGAGCGGGCAGTCGTCCACCAGCGCCCTGACCGGCATGTCGCCGAGCAGCTCGCCTGCGCGCAGGACCCGCATCCTGCCGTTGTCGGTGACGGTCCCTATCGCCGCTCCCGAGACCTCCCAGCGCTCGCAGATCGCGATCACGGCGTCCACGTTCGCGGGCTCGACCACGCAGAGCATCCGCTCCTGCGACTCGCTGACCATGATCTCGAAGGGCTCCATCCCCTGCTCGCGCAGGGGGATCGCCGAGATGTCGATGTCGATCCCGACCTCGCCCTTGGATGCCATCTCCGAGGCGGAGGAGGTCAGGCCGGCCGCGCCGAGGTCCTGCAGCGAGACAAGCAGGCCACGGTCGAGCAGTTCCAGCGAGCACTCAAGGAGCTTCTTCTCCTCGAACGGGTCTCCGACCTGGACGGTGGGGCGCTTGTCGGCGCCCTCGTCCTCGTGGCCGAGCTCGGCCGAGGCGAGCACGGAGGCCCCGCCGATGCCGTCGCGACCGGTGGAGGCGCCGAACAGCACCAGCACGTTGCCGGGCCCGGCCGCCGCGGCGCGCGTCAGCCGCTCGCGGGGCGCGAGCCCGAGGGCCATCGCGTTGACCAGGCAGTTCTGCTCATAGGGAGCCTCGAAGTAGACCTCGCCGCCGACCGTCGGCACGCCGATCGAGTTGCCGTAGTGCCCGATCCCCGCGACCGCCCCGTCGAGCAGGTAGCGCGAGCGGGTTCCGGACGGCTCGCCGAAGCGCAGCGAGTCGAGCACCGCTATCGGCCGCGCGCCAGATGCGAAGATGTCGCGCAGGATCCCGCCGACTCGTCGATGGCCGAATGCACGGCCTCCTGTGGCGCGTGTTGCAGCGACCAGTGCACAACGACCTGCGTGAGCGTGCCGACAACCGCCACCTGCGCGACCAAGTGCAACGCCGACTGCACCGGGTCATGCGCCGCGACAGCGAACGCCCAGTGCCAGGAGACGTGCCAGGCGAGCAGCTACCAGCAGTGCGAGGCCCAGCAGTCGAGCACATGCACGACGCAGTGTGAGAGCAGCGGCGGCGCGATCTTCTGCGACGGCAACTACGTGAGCGCCGGCAACATTGGCCAGTGCGTCGCGGCGCTCAACTCGATGCTGACCTCGCAGATCAACGCCACCGTGACGACCACGTCGACCACGAGCTGCGAGGGCGGCGACTGCACGACGACGGACACGGTCAAGACGAAGACGTCATGCTCGGTCGCGGCCGTCGGGAGCGGCTCGGGCACCGGGGCGTTCTTGCCGATCGGGGCGGCGTTCGCCGCGGTCATCGGTGGCCTCCGCCGACGGTCGCGTCGGAGCGTCCGTCGGCAGCAGGCGGGCGAACATCGAGTGTAAGAAGAGAGGGTTGAACCCTCGACGTCACGGCGCGCGGGCGCGGCCGGCTCGTCCCGACCGCCCCGCCCGGCGCGCCTCTGCAACGAGCCTCGTCTCGTCAGCAGGGCACGCCGGCGCTCGAGCAACAGCCTCGCCGAGCAGGGCTGGCGGCTGGAGCTTCTGCGGTACACTTCGCGTTCGTCCATGACGACCGTGCTCGACCCCCTGTTCGCGGCCCCGTGGTCGTCGCCCTTCCTCCCGGGGGAGGGCCCGTTCCGCCAGAAGGGAAATGGCTACATCGGCGACCTGGATTACCTGGACGCCAACCTCGCGGGAGGCAGAAAAGCGGCCATTGACGCGATCGCATCCGAGGCTATGCGGAAGTTCCTGACGCAGCGCTTCGTCTCATCCGAGTGGTACGACGCATACCCTTGCGCGGTGCTGCATGCGACCGCTGCGCGTCTTCGCGGCGTCGCTTTCACCGAGCACAGGAAAGACGTCGGTGCTTATCACGCCTCCGCTGCGATGAACGTCATGTATCGATCGCTGCTGCGCGTCGTTTCGAACCAGAGCGTCGCCTTATGGGGGCCACGCATCTCGAGCATCTACTTCGAGTTTGGCAAATCGGAGACGCGGGTGGTTGGACCCCACGAGGTCCGCGGAACCCGCGCGGGGGTGCCAGCGGGCCTCGTGCAATTCGTGGTCTTCGCGTCAAAAGGCTTTTGCGAGCGAGCGCTTCTCCTGGCCGGCGCGAGGACTTCGTGCATGGACATCGACGACGTCCATCGACAAGGAGACGCGCACGGGCAAGCCGTCTACACGACATCGCTCACAATTCGCTGGAGTTGAAGGGGCCATGTCGAGCGGCACCAGGAGACGGATGGCATCATGGGGCGGCGCGCGGTCGGCTGATTTCCGGCGCTCAGAAGAAGGAGCCGCCGCCGTCCACGGTCGGCCCGCCGGGCGGGCGCGCGTGGAAGCGGAGGGCATCCTCGTAGCCCTGCGGCATGAGGTACACGAACTCGCCGTCGAACACGGCACCATTGAAGGCGGATGCGGTCGAGTCAACGGTCGAGAGCGTGAGCGTCTCCCACGACGCCATGTCCCCGAACGCGTCCTGCGTGTCGAAGCGCAGGAGCACCCCCTGCGACGCGCCTGTGGGCATGAAGTAGACGTAGCGCCCGTCGAAGGTGCCGCCCGAGAAGGCCCACGTGTAAAAGCTCGGGTCCGAGTTGAGCGGCGACGTGTCGAAGGCGGCCCACGATCCGGCCGCGGCGAAGTCGCCGGTCGTGTCGTACCGCGCAACGACGCAAGGCCGCACGCTCCCGTTCGCGCTCGCCGGGACGAAGTAGACGTACCGGCCGTCGAAGATCGCCCCCGAGAAGCCGCTTGCGGCCGCCTGGACGCCGGTCAGATTGAACGTCGCCCACGAGGCTGCGTCGGTGAACGTCGCGCGCGTGTCGAGCCGCGTCACCGCGCCGGTAGGCGCGCTGGCCCCTCCATCCGTCGGCTGCGATAGGTCCGGCGCGAAGTAGACGTACCGCCCGTCGAACGTGCCCCCGCGCAGGCTTCCGGACGTCGCCGACAGCGCGGACGTGGCGAAGCTGGCCCACGAGGCGCTCCCGTCGAGGTCGGCTGTCGTGTCGTAGCGCGCGACGAGCCCGCTGCTGTCCTGGAGCGCAAAGTACATGTACCGGCCGTCGAAGATGGCCCCAAGGTACCCGGCCGCCACGGCCGCGGCGTCGACGCCGGCGGGCCCGGGGGCGACCACGCAGCAAACAGCTCATCGCGCATTTCACTTCGCCACTTGGCAGCAGGGAGCATTCCAGCACGGACCAATCCGTGTCCTCACCGCCATGAAACTTCGCTGCGGTAATACTCGCAACCCTGTCTTTGTTGGGGCAAACCACGTTGCGGAACCGGTAGCTACACGTCTCCAGGATGCGGTCAAGAAGCATCGG
>CAWBBS010000001.1:0-13007 GCA_963787115.1 uncultured Solirubrobacteraceae bacterium | reverse complement strand
GCCGCCGAGGCCCTCGCCTTCGTGCAGGGCCAGCCGGGGATCACGATCCCCGAGCTCGCGGCCAAGATGGGAATCAAGCAGAACTACCTCTACCGCGTCCTTCCCGGTCTCGAGGCCGAGAACAAGGTGGAGAAGCAGGGCAGGGGCTGGTACCCCAAGGGCTGATCGATCACCCGCCCACCGTGCCGTGAAGACGGCGCCGGCTTGGTAACAAAAGAGGGGGTGCCGGATGGCACCCCCTCTTTGCATCTTCAGCGAAGTGCCGGCGGTCCTAGATCAGCCCCTGTTCCGCGACCGTGTCGCGCTCGCCCACGAGCTCGGCGACCGAGGCGTCGATCTTGCCGCGTGAGAAGTCGTCGAGCTCGATGCCCTGGACGATCGAGTACTCACCGCCCGCGCACGTGCACGGGAAGCCGCTGATGAGACCCTCGGGGATGCCGTAGGAGCCGTCCGAGGGAACTCCCATCGAGACCCATCCTCCGTCGGTGCCGTTGACCCAGTCGTAGACGTGGTCGATAGCGGCGTTCGCAGCCGACGCAGCCGAGGAGGCGCCGCGCGCCTCGATGATGGCCGCGCCGCGTTTGCCGACGTTGGGCAGGAAGTCGTTTTCGATCCATGCCTGATCGTCGACCGCGCCCGCGGCGAGCCTGCCTCCCACCTCAGCGTGGAAGAGGTCGGGATACATCGTCGGCGAGTGGTTGCCCCACACACCCATCTGGCTGACGTCGGTGACCGGGATCTCGAGCTTGGTCGCGAGCTGGGCGACCGCGCGGTTGTGGTCGAGGCGCATCATGGATGTGAAGCGCTCGTTCGGGATGTCCGGCGCGTTGTTCATGGCGATCAGGCAGTTGGTGTTCGCCGGGTTGCCGACGACCAGGACCTTCACGTCCGAGGCGGCAACCGAGTTCAGGGCCTTGCCCTGAACGGTGAAGATCTCACCGTTGGCGCTCAGCAGCTCCGCGCGCTCCATGCCCTTCGTGCGCGGGCGCGAGCCGACGAGCAGCGCGACGCTGGTGCCGTCGAAGGCGTCGGCGGGATGGTCGTGCAGGTCGATCCCCTTCAGCAGCGGGAACGCGCAGTCCACGAGCTCCATCGCGACACCCTCGAGCGCACCCATCGCGGGCGGGATCTCGAGCAGGCGCAGGTCAACCTCGACGTCGGGGCCGAGGAGCTGGCCGCTGGCAATTCGAAAGACGATGGCGTAGCCGATCTGGCCGGCTGCGCCGGTGACGGTGACACGTACTGGTTTGCTCACGGATTCATCTCCTAATGGTCACTGCTTTGACGGGTATCCGGCTGTTGGCGGCGCGGGCCCTCAGGCGCTCGCGCTGCGCAGGTTCTCATCGATTGACGCAAGGAACTCCTGCGTCGTCTGCCAAGGCTGATCGGGGCCGATCAGCAGCGCGAGGTCCTTGGTCATCTTGCCGCTTTCAACGGTTTTGATGCACACATCCTCCAGCCTGTGGGCGAACTCCGAGACCTCGGGTGTGCCGTCCATGCGCCCGCGTGCGTCAAGTCCCCGCGTCCACGCGAAGATCGAGGCGATCGGGTTCGTGGACGTCGGCTCGCCCCGCTGGTGCATGCGGTAGTGGCGGGTGACGGTGCCGTGGGCCGCCTCGGCCTCGACGGTCTTGCCGTCGGCGGTCATCAGCACGCTCGTCATGAGGCCGAGTGAGCCGTAGCCCTGCGCGACGGTGTCGGACTGCACATCGCCGTCGTAGTTCTTGCAGGCCCACACATAGCCGCCTTCCCACTTCAGGGCGGCGGCGACCATGTCATCGATCAGCCTGTGTTCATAGGTGATCCCGGCGGCCTCGAAGTCAGCCTTGAACTCCGCCTCATAGACCTCCTCGAAGATGTCTTTGAACCGGCCGTCGTAGCGCTTGAGGATCGTGTTCTTCGTGGACAGGTACACCGGGTAGTTGCGGTCCAGGCCGTAGCGCAGCGAGGCGCGCGCGAAATCCCTGATCGAGTCGTCGAGGTTGTACATCGCCATGGCGATGCCGCTGCTCGGGAAGTCATAGACGTCGAGCTCGATCGGCTCGCCCTCGCCGGTGGGGGTGTAGGTGAGCGTGAGCTTGCCCGCGCCGGGGACGACGAGGTCGGTGGCCCGGTACTGATCTCCGAAGGCGTGACGGCCGATCACGATCGGCTTGGTCCAGCCCGGCACCAGCCGCGGGACGTTAGAGATCACGATCGGCTCGCGGAAGATGACGCCGCCGAGGATGTTGCGGATCGTCCCGTTCGGCGAGCGGTACATCTCCTTCAGTCCGAACTCCTTGACCCGGGCCTCATCCGGCGTGATGGTGGCGCACTTCACGCCCACGCCGTACTTCTTGATCGCCTCGGCGGATTCGACGGTTACCGCGTCCCCGCTGGCGTCCCGGCTCTCGATCCCGAGGTCGTAGTACTTGAGGTCGACGTCCAGGTAAGGAACTATCAGCTGCTCCTTGATGAACGCCCAGATGATCCGTGTCATCTCGTCGCCGTCAAGCTCCACGACGGGATTCAAAACCTTGATCTTGGCCATTGGAAGGGGATTCCTCTCGGTCTGGCGCGCGCCGCTGGTCAGGGGAAGGCGCGCGGCCTGTGGGGTGTCATAGCCGTCGGGCGAGGGCGGCTATACGGCGATGCTATCGCGGCCGGATCGGCCGGGGCGGACAGGCGGGGAAACCGCTGATGACACGCCGGGCGATCTCTGCTTAACTCCGCTGTGATGGCTGCAGCGGTGTCAGAGGCACAGGACCGGGGCGCGCGCTTCAAGACGCACACCGTGTTCAACCAGCCGCCCCCACTCGAGGGGGTCGACGTGTTCTCGACGAACACGCCGCTCGTCGAGGGGACCGAGCGCGAGGGAGCCGGCTGGGTTACAGAGCGTGCCGCGGAGCTCGGCCGCTTCGTCGGCGGCGAGCCCCAGCAGGAGTGGTGCCGGCTGGCGAACGAGAACAAGCCGATCCTTCGGACCTTCGACCGCTACGGCAACAGGATCGACGAGGTGGAGTTCCACCCCGCCTGGCACAAACTGATGAAGATGGGCGTGGAGAATGAAATCCACGCGCTGCCGTGGCGAAGCAGCGACCCGGCCGCTCACGCGGCGCGCGCCGCTCTGTATATGACGGCTGTCCAGGCCGAGCCGGGCTATGCGTGCCCGATCACCATGACCTTCGCCGTCGTCCCCGCTCTGCGCGATGAGCCCGAGGTCGCCGCCGAATGGGAGCCCCTTGTCACAGCCAACACCTATGACCCGCGCCTGATCGACGCGCGCGAGAAGGGCTCGGCGATCGCCGGCATGGCGATGACCGAGAAGCAGGGCGGATCAGACGTGCGGGCGAACACGACGGTCGCCCGCGCGCTCGGTGCGGGCGGGCCCGGCGGCGAGTACGAACTCACCGGCCACAAGTGGTTCTGCTCGGCGCCGATGTCCGACGTCTTCCTCGTGCTGGCACAGGCGGACGAGGGGCTGTCCTGCTTCCTGATGCCGCGCATCACACCCGACGGCTCCCGCAACGAGATCCGCATCCAGAGGCTGAAGGACAAGCTCGGCAACCACTCCAATGCCTCCTCGGAGATCGAGCTGGCCGGCACGTGGGCCCGCATGATCGGCGAGCCGGGGCACGGCGTGCGGACCATCATCGAGATGGTCGGCCACACCCGACTTGACTGTGTCTACGGCGCCGCCGCCGGCATGCGCCAGGCGGTGGTAGCAGGCGACGCACCACACAGCGCACCGGAGCGCGTTCGGCAAGACCCTGATCGACCAGCCGCTGATGCGCAACGTCCTCGCCGACCTGTGCCTGGAGTCCGAGGCCACGACGGTGCTGGCGATGCGCCTGGCGCGCGCCTACGACGAAGCACACGCCGACGCGCTCGCGGGAGAGCAGTCCAGCGACGCGCAGCTCTTCAAGCGCCTGGCGACGGCGGTCGGCAAGTACTGGTCCTGCAAGCGCGTCCCCAACCACGCCTTCGAGGCGATGGAGTGCCTCGGCGGCGTCGGATACGTCGAGGAGTCCGGGATGCCCCGTCTCTACCGCGAGGCGCCGATCTCCTCGATCTGGGAGGGCTCGGGGAACGTGATGGCGCTCGACGTGCTGCGCGCGCTCGCCCGCACCCCGCGCTCGCTGGAGGTCTTCTTCGACGAGATCGACCTCGCCCAGGGCGCCGACGCTCGCCTTGACGCGCGCATCAGCGACCTGAAGGCCCAGTTCACATCACCGGAGACGCTCGAGGCGCGTGCGCGGCGAGTGGTGGAAAGCATGGCGCTGTGTCTTGAGGGCTCGCTGCTGGTCCGCAATTCCCCCGCCGCCGTCGCCGACGCGTTCTGCGCCTCCCGCCTGGACCGCGACGGCGGCCTCGAGTACGGGACGCTGCCCGCCGGCAGCGACTTCGAGACGATCATCGCCCGCGGCCGCGCGCTCGTCTAGTAACTAAGAACACCACGGGCCGCCGCCGCGCGCCTACCATTCGAATGATGCCCAAGCGCACGAACCTGCAGCTCGCGAGGATCTTCGGGATCCGCATCAGCGTCAGCATGAGCTGGTTCATCGTCCTGTTCTTCCTCATCTACTGGCTCTCGGGCTACTTCCATGAAGTCCTCGGCGGGTCACAGAGCACCGCATATGCGGTGGCGGTCGCAGGGGCGCTCGGCTACTTCGCCTCACTGGTCCTGCATGAGCTCGGTCACGCGCTCGCGGCGCGCAGGATCGGGATACCGATCGTGGGCATCGACCTGTGGTTCTTCGGCGGCCTCTCGCAGATGAGCCGCGAGCCGCAGTCCGCCGGCGAGGAACTCAAGGTCGCCGCCGCAGGGCCGATCGTCACCTTCATCCTGCTCGCCCTGTGCGTGGGCGCGGCGGCACTCATCCCCGGAAGCGGCCATGCCGGAGCGCTCGGCCTGACCAGCGAAGGCGGAGCCGTGGCCACACCGCTCCTGGCGCTGGTCGGCTGGCTCGCGTTCATCAACGCGATGCTGTTCGTATTCAACGTCGTACCCGCCTTCCCGCTCGACGGCGGGCGCATCGCCCGCGCGGTCATCTGGTGGCGCACCGGCGACCGCAACCGCGCGACGCTCGCCACCGGCCGCTCCGGCCAGGGCTTTGCGATCCTGCTCGGCCTGGTGGGCATCTGGTCCTTCG
The DNA here is from genome assembly GCA_963787115.1 of uncultured Solirubrobacteraceae bacterium. Taxonomy (GTDB): domain Bacteria; phylum Actinomycetota; class Thermoleophilia; order Solirubrobacterales; family Solirubrobacteraceae; genus Palsa-744. The sequence continues at coordinate 7,875 of CAWBBS010000001.1, read as the reverse complement.
CCAGCGGCGGCTCCTCGCTGGGACTGCTGACGCTGGTGCTCGCCTTCATCCTCTACCAGGCCGCCGGCGCGGCGGTGGTCCAGGGCGCGCTCGGAAGGCGCATCCAGCACATCACCGTCGGGGACATCATGGACCGCGCCCCGGTGACGATCCCGTCGGATGAGAAGCTGATCGACGCCCACGAGCAGTTCTTCCTGCGCTACCGCTGGCCCTGGTTCGCGGTCGTCGACCCGACCCGCCACTTCCTCGGGATCGTGCGCCAGCAGCGGCTCGAAAGCGAGATCGCCGCGGGCCGGCCGGCCCTGGAGGTATCGGACATCATCGAGCAGGACACGCCCGTGCAGATCGGCCCGCAGGCACCGCTCGAATCGCTGCTCGGATCCGAGGGCCTCGGCCGCATGGGAGCGATGGTCGCCGTCGACAGCGACGGCGTGCTGCAGGGCGTCGTGACGCTCGCAGAGGTCCGCCGCGCGCTGCGCCCGGCCACCTGATCGGAGCCGGAAATACCCTGATGTGAGCACCGCTCCGGCGGCAGGGAGAGGGTCCCCGAGGGCTCCGGAGTAATAGAGTTCCGCTCGACCCCCGCCCCTGAACGCGACCCAAACGGAGCCATGCCAGCACACGACGTCTTGATCATCGGGGCCGGCCTTGCCGGCCAGCGCGCGGCCCTCGCCGCCGCAGAGAAGGGCGCGAGCGTGGCGATCATGAGCAAGGTCCACCCGGTCCGCTCCCACTCGGTCGCAGCCGCCGGAGGCATCAACGCCGCGATCAGCGTGGATGACGACTGGCGCTCGCACGCTTACGACACCGTCAAGGGCTCGGACTTCCTCGGAGACCAGGACGCGATCGAGGTGATGTGCTCGGAGGCACCCACCGAGGTCATGCACCTCGAGCACATGGGCGTGACCTTCCACCGCAACGACAAGGGCGAGCTCGACCTGCGCGCCTTCGGCGGCGCCTCGATGAAGCGCACCGCCTACGTCGCCGACATCACCGGCCAGGCACTGCTGCATGTCCTCTACGAGCAGCTGATGAAGCACCACGAGACCGTCGAGCGCTATGAGGAGTGGTTCACGACCTCCCTCATCACCGACGAGGACGGCCGCTGCACCGGCGTCGTCGCCCGGGATGTGCGCAGCGGGCGCATGGAGGTCTTCACGGCCAAGAACGTGATCCTCGCCTGCGGCGGATCGGGTCAGGCATACAAGCCGACCACCAACGGGCTGATCGTCACCGGCGACGGCATCTCCCTCGCCTACCGCATCGGCGCGCCGCTGATGGACATGGAGATGGTCCAGTACCACCCCACCTGCCTGGTCGAGACCGGGATGCTGATCACCGAGGGCGCCCGCGGCGAGGGCGCGCACCTGCTGAACGCCAACGGCGAACGGTTCATGGAGAAATCGGCTCCGAACAAGATGGAGCTCGCCTCCCGCGACGTCGTCTCGCGCGCCGAGCAGATCGAGATCAACGAGGGCCGCGGCGTCGGCCCCGACGGAGCCGGCATCTACCTCGACGTCACGGTCGTCCCGCGCAAGCGCACGCTCGAGGCGCTGCGCGAGATCGTCAACCTCGGCCGCGACTTCGCCGGCGTGGACATCACCCGCGAACCGATCATGATCCGCCCGGGCCAGCACTACATCATGGGCGGCGTCAAGACCGACATCGACGGCTGCACGCCGATCGAGGGCCTCTACGCCGCGGGCGAGGTCGCCTGCGTCTCGGTCCACGGCGGCAACCGCCTCGGCGCCAACTCGCTGCTCGACACGCTGATCTTCGGCCGCAGGGCCGGCGAACACGCCGCCGACCGCGCGGCCTCGATGTCGATGCCCAGCTCCGGCAACGGCGCCCAGCTCCGCGAGGACGCCGCGCGCATCGACTCGATCATCGCGCGCCCCCGCGAGGGCAGGCGCGTCTCGGAGATCAAGAGCGAGCTCGGGGAACTGATGAACAAATACGCCGCCGTCTTCCGCGACGAGGAGGGCCTGACGCTCGCGCTCGAGACGATCGGCCGCCTGCGCGAGGAAACCGACAACGCGTGGATCGACGACCGCGGCACCGTCTTCAACCAGGACGTCCTCGGCGCGATCGAGCTCGGCTTCATGATCGACTGCGCCGAAACGACGGTCATCGCCGCCATCGAGCGCAAGGAGTCGCGCGGAGCGCAGTACCGCACGGACTACCCCGAGCGCAACGATGAGGAGTGGATCAAGCACATCAACATCACGCTCGAGGACGAGAAGCCCGTCGTCAGCTACTCGCCGGTGACGTTCACCCAGTGGCAGCCGGAGGTCAGGAAATACTGATGATCTCCGCCCGCCCCACCACCCCACTGACCAGCAGGAGCTCAAGCGATGGCTGAAACCCACGACAGGCCCCCCGAGAAGTTCACACTGCGGCTGCGCCGCTACGACCCGGAGTCCGGCGACGCCCCCTACTGGGACGAGCACACGGTCGAGCTCGAGCCGCACCGCTCCGTGCTCGAGGGCATCCTGCAGGCGCGCGACAAAAACGACGGCTCGATCGGCATCCGCTGCTCCTGCCGCCAGGCGATCTGCGGCTCCTGCGGCGTGCGCGTCAACGGCGAGCCCTCGCTGGCGTGCCACACGCACCTTGACGCCGCGAAGCTGACCGGCAAGGACGGCGTGATCGAGATCGAGCCGATGGGCAACATGCCCGTCATCAAGGACCTGATCGTCGACATGGACGCCGTCCACTGGAAAAAGATCCAGCGCGTCACGCCGTGGCTGCTCGCCAAGGAGCCCGTCCCCGAGCGCGAGTACATCGTCCCGCGCGAGTCGATGGTCGACGTGACCCAGACGATGGCCTGCATCCAGTGCGGCGCCTGCGTGTCGGACTGCCTGGCGATGGAGGTCGACCCCGGCTTCATCGGCCCCGCCGCCCTCGCGAAGGCCTACCGCTTCGTCGGCGACCCCCGCGACGATGAGCACTTCGAGCGCCTGAACGACCTCTCCCAGGACCCCCAGGGCATCTTCGACTGCACCCACTGCTTCAAGTGCGTGCAGGCCTGCCCGAAGGACGTCAACCCGATGGGCCAGATCATGCGCCTGCGCCGCGTCGCCACCGGCGACTTCGACATCGTCGACCAGAACAACGGCGAGCGCCACGAGCACGCGTTCGCGACGCTGGTCAAGGAAAACGGCCTGCTGTGGGAGGCCGAGCTGCTCCCGCGCTCCTATGGCGGCAACTCGAAATTCGGGAAATTCCACCCCGCCGCGGGCAAAGAGCTCCTCAGCTCGCTGCCGGCGATCCTGAAGGCCGTCCTGCGCGGCAAGGTCACGCCGATGGGCGCCCTGAAACCGCACAAGATCCCGCCCGCCGACCTGAAGAACGTGCAGGCGATCTACGAGAAGATCGAGAGCAAGCCCGAGCGCTATGAGCTGAACCTCTACATAGCCGGCGAGGATGAAGAGCAGGAGACGGCGGCGGTCGCCGCCACCTCCGCGGCAGCCGACGGGGCAGCCCCCGCGGAGCCGGCGAGCCCCGAAGGGAGCACCACCTGATGAAGGTCGCCTACTGGCCCGGCTGCGTAAGCCGCGGCTTCACCCCAGAGCTTCACGGATCGATGGCGAAGGTCGCGCCGCTGCTCGACCTCGAGCTCGTCCCGCTGGACCGCGCCTGCTGCACCGGCGCCGGCGTCATCGCCGAGCACAACCAGGAGCTCGCGGACACGCTGAACGCCCGCACCTTCGCGCTCGCCCAGCAGGTCGAGGGCGCCTCGATGATGATGAACATCTGCTCGACCTGCCAGGGCGCGCAGAGCGAGTGCCAGGAACGCCTGGACGCCAACGCCGAGTACCGCGACCACGTCAACCAGACGCTCGCGAGCGAGGGCCTGACCTACGAGAAGGGCCTGACGAACAAGAACTTCCTCTGGATGCTCGTCGAGGAGATCGGCCTGGACACGCCTGCGCCAGAAGGTCAAGCGGCCGCTGACGAACCTCAAGGTCGGCCCCTTCTACGGCTGCTACATCGTCCGCCCCCGCGAGCGCCTCGGCATCAACAACGAGCTGCCCCGCGACCACTACCTCGACATGGTCATCGACGCCCTCGGCGGCACGGTCATCGACTACGCCGGCGCGCGCAAGTGCTGCGGCTTCCCGATCATCACCATGAACAAGGAGGCCTCCCTGAAGCAGACCGGGCGCCACCTCGGCGACGCGATGGACGCCGACGCCGACTGCCTGGTGACGCCGTGCCCGCTCTGCCACCTGAACCTGGACCTGCAGCAGCCGCTGGCCCAGAAGGTGGTCGGCCGCGACCTGGACATGCCGGTGCTGCACCTGCCGCAGCTGGTGGGCCTCGCGCTCGGGCTTGACCCCAAGGAGCTCGGCCTGAACCGCCATGTGGTGCGCCCCACGTCGGTGATCGACTGGAGCACCTCCGTCATCGCCGCCGCAGCCTAGGCCCCGCAGTCCCCTCGCCAGTCACGGGGCGAGATGTTCTCGCCCCGTGAATCGCTGCGGTCCGCGGCGCATCGTTCTCCGCCGACGCGGTGTTGGTGCGACGAGCGCACCAAGCGCACAAGCCAACGGCAAGGAGACCACGGAGCATGCTCTCATCGATACGCAGGCACATCACCTACGCGAACGTCGCGGCGACGATGGCGCTCGTGTTCGCCATGGGCGGCACGGCGGTGGCGGCCAAGCACTACCTGATCAACTCCACCCGGCAGATCAGGCCGAGCGTCCTGAAGGCACCTGCACGGCGCCAACGGCAAGAACGGCCTCAACGGCGCGACCGGAAAAACCGGCGCGACCGGCAAAACCGGCCCCACGGGGCCGGCCGGGAAAAACGGGGCCGTCGCCGGCTTCTACACCCAGCAGGGCGCCACCCCGATCTACATCACCACCAACGGCTCCGCCAACCCCGCGACGATCGCGCCAAGGGCCTGCCCGCCGGCAACTTCCTGGTCAACTCCAGCGTGCAGGTCGACCTCGCCTCCGCAGCGGCGGCTACGGCTCGGTCAGGTGCACGCCTCACCGACGGCTCCGCCAGCCAGTCCGCGACGTTCACGAGCGACCTGGCCGACTCTCGCACGGGCAGCTACGGCGCCTCCGGCGAGATACCGCTGCAGATCGCCGTCGGCTCCCCATCGGCGGCGAGCACGGCCACGCTGAACTGCTACACCGCGGCCTCCTCGGGCACGCCGGTGTCCGCTCGACGCGGTCAACGCGACGCTCTCCGCGGTGCAGACCAGCTACAACGGCTGATCTGGCGCGGCCTGTGCGCTCGCCGCTCCGGGCGAGCGCATAGGCTGCGAGGCGTGCGCATCCTCACGGTCGTGGGCAACAGGCCCCAGTTCATCAAGGCCGCGGCCGTGTCCGGCCCGCTGCGCGAGCAGCACGAGGAGATCCTCGTGCACACCGGCCAGCACCACGACGACGCCCTCTCGGCGGTCTTCTTCGCCGAGCTCGGCCTGGCAAGGCCCGACCGCGAGCTCGGGATCGCCGGCGGCAGCAACACCTCCCAGACCGCCCGCATGCTCGCCGCGCTCGAGCCGCTGCTGGATGAGCATCGCCCCGGACGCGACCCTCGTCTACGGGGACACCAACTCCACGCTCGCCGGCGCCCTCGCCTCCGCCCAGGCCCGGATACCGGTGATCCACATCGAGGCGGGCATGCGCTCGTTCGACCGCTCGATGCCCGAGGAGCTCAGCCGCGTGCTGACCGACCACGCCTCCGAGCTGCTGCTGTGCTCCTCCGAGGTGGCAGCCGAGAACCTGCGCGCCGAGTCCGTCGCCGGCAGGGTCGAGGTGGTCGGAGACGTGATGGTCGACGTGGCACGCCGCTGGTCGAGCGCCGGCGAGCAGGCCACCGCCAGCGTCCTTGCCGAGCACGGCCTGCCCGGCGGCACCCACCTGCTGCTGACCGCCCACCGCGCCGGCAACGTCGATGACCCCGAGCGCCTGGCGCGCCTGGTCGACCTCATCACGGCGCTCCCCGGGCCCGTCGTGTTCCCGGTGCACCCGCGCACCCGCGCCCGCCTGCAGCGACGCCGGCCTGCTCGGCCACGACTCAAGGACGCTGCCCGGCGTCGAGCTCACCGAGCCGCTCGGGCTACATCGAGTTCAGCGCCCTGCTGAGAAGCGCGCGCGCGGTGCTCACCGACTCCGGAGGCGTCCAGAAGGAGGCGTACCTTGCCAGGGTGCCCTGCGTGACCCTCCGTGCCAACACCGAGTGGGTCGAGACCGTGGCCGCGGGCTGGAACACGCTCGTGGACCTCGACGCCGGCGCGGCCCTCGCAGCGCCCTGGAGCGCGCGCCGCCCGCCGAGCATCCGGAGCTCTACGGCGACGGCCACGCGGCCGAGCGCTGCGTGCAGGCGATCGGGGCGCTGTGAGCGAGCAGGACATCGTCCGCGTCGGCGTCGTCGGCCTCGGCTACTGGGGCCCGAACCTCGCGCGCAACTTCGCGGCCATCCCCGGCTGCGAGGTGAGCTGGCTGTGCGACGCCTCAGAGCCCGCCAGGGAGAAGCTCGCGCGCTCGTTCCCCGGCGCCCGCACCACCGCGCGAGATCGGCGACCTGCTCGCGGACGAGAGCCTTGACGCCGTCGTGCTGGCCACCCCGGTGCCGACGCACGCGGAGCTCGCCGTCGCGGTGGCGCAGGCCGGCAAGCACTGCTTCGTGGAGAAGCCGCTGGCGATCGAACGCCGCGGACGCCCAGCGCGCGGTCGACGCCGCCGCGCAGGCCGGCACGATCCTGATGGTCGGCCACCTGCTCGAGTACCACCCCGCGGTCGCGCGCCTGAAGGAGCTGATCGACTCGCAGGAGCTCGGCGACCTCTACTACATCTACGGCAACCGCCTGAACCTCGGCAAGCTGCGCGCGGATGAGAACGCGCTCTGGAGCCTCGGCGCCCACGACGTCTCGGTCGCGCTGCACCTGATCGGCGAGGAGCCCGTGGAGTGCGTCGCGCAGGGCGCCTCCTACGTGCGCGAGGGCGTCCAGGACGTGGTCTTCTGCTACCTGCGCTTCCCCTCCGGCATCGTCTCGCACCTGCACCTGTCCTGGCTCGACCCCCACAAGGAGCGGCGCATCACCGTCGTCGGCTCGCGGCGGATGGCGACCTTCGACGACATGCTGATCGAGGGCAAGCTCACGATCTACGACAAGGGCTTTGACGAGGACTCGAGCTCCTGGGGCGAGTACATCGCGCGCTCGGGCGACACCTTCTCCCCGCGCATCGCCGAACCTCGAGCCCCTGCGGATCGAGTGCGAGCACTTCATCGACTGCATCCGCACAGGCGCCACGCCCCGCTCGGACGGCCAGAGCGGCCTGCGGGTCGTGCGGGTGCTCGAGAAGCTGCAGCAGTCGCTGGACGCCTAGCAGCAGCACGGCCGGCCGGCCGAGCCCGGGCTCGACACATATCCGTCGAGATCTGCGCCCTGAGCGACATCAGGCCGGCGGGCGGCCGATATGTCCTCTCAGATAGCCCGGGCGCACATTTGCCCGGCCGCGCCAAGAACCAGAAGGAAGTCTCGCCCATGCTGCCCGCCCGAAGGCTTCCGGCCATCGGCCTCTGCCTGCTCATGCTCGCCCTCGCGGTGCTGGGCATGAGCGCGCTCGCGGCGCCCGCCGGAGCACGCCGGGCCCGCCTGACCACGCCGGCGCTGAGGCACACGAGCGTGCCCGCCCGCGTTCCGCGGCGCACCGGTACAGCCAAGCCGTCCTCGGACAAGAAGGCCTGCACGCGCAGGCGCAAGGCCCAAGCAATGCGCCGCCGCCAAGCCGCGGAAGAAGAGCGCCAGGCGCCCGCATCGAGCCCCGGCTCCGCCCCGGCAAGCGGCGCGGCAGCCGCCGAAGCCTCCTCAGACCCGAAGAAGCCGCGGAACCGGCCTCGGCCGCCCCC